>CAVWJQ010000011.1:0-455385 GCA_963755445.1 uncultured Acidimicrobiaceae bacterium
GCGAATATTCATGGATCAGCCCGCCGATCCGGTCTCGCCGCAGAACGCGCATATCGGTTGTCCCTGGGGGTGGAAGTGCACGTCCAGCGGGCGGGGCCGCCCGCTAGGGCGGTCCCCACGCGACCCGTTCTTAGATCAAGGCGGTGCCTGCGGCGCCGCAGGCCCGGCGTCTGCGCCGGGCTCAGCCTTGGGATGCCCGTCCGTCGCACGCCGGGCCAGTCCGCAGCGCAGTTAGGTCAATACGGCTGACACATCTACGCGGACGGGGCAGCGCGCAGCGGTCTTCCTCGCTTCCGGTTGCCCGGGCGCAGCCGCGGTCCGATGCCGCTTGCCACGTCGCCGGGCAATCGGCTGGGCCGGCACGAAAGCACGGACCGGTACCCCGCCGGAGGACCGCCGCTGACCACGCGCTACCGTGCAACGTACTTGTCAAAATGCGTCGTCATGCCCTGCTGGATGCCGGAAGTCACGGGACCATCTGACCCGGGGCGGCCGTCTTCTCCGGCGAGCATGACCGGCCGGGTGCCGACCCCGGTCCCTGCTGCAGCAAGGACCGGTCGCAGCGCCTGGCACCGGGCCCGGAAAGGCCACGCAGGTGGAGACGGAATCGATCAGTCGGCCAGGGCGGTTCCATGAGGTTGGGTTCTACCGGTCCGACGTCGAGTTCGGCGCCCTGATCGTCCCGTTTGTGGAGGAAGGCGTGGCCGCGGGCCAGCCGGTCATCCTCGGCTACGACGACCGCAAGGCCAGCCTGCTGCGGTCGTGGCTTTATGATCCGGACGCCGTCACCTTCATCGCCGACAACAGCCTGTACGCCACGCCAGCCAGGGCGATCGCCTCCTACTGGCAGATGTTCGCGCGGCTCACCGCCACGGGCGCCACCCAGATCCGGATCGCCGGGGACGTGCCGCACGAGGGCAATGGCGGCCGATTCGTCGGATGGGACCGCTACGAATCAGCCGCCAACACCGTCTGGGACCGGTTCCCCGTCTGGAGCCGGTGCCTGTACGACGCCACCACCGCCGCGCCCCGCGTCCTGGACATCGCCGCGCGGACCCACCCCCGCATCGTGTTGCCCTCCGGCCAGTACCTGGCCAGCCGCCAGTACCAGGACCTTGCGGATTTCCAGCCTCTGCCGCCCGATCCCGATCCGCTCGAAGACTCGGTCCCCGCCCTCGTGATGAGCGATCCGTCACCCGCCCGGGTCCGGCACGCGCTCACCATCATCGGCGGCGGCCGAATCTCCGACACGGCCCTAGAGCAGCTGATGATCGGGGTCGGAGAGGCCGTCAGTAACGCGTGGCGGTACGGCGGGCCCCCGGTGACCGCGCGGATCTGGGCCGGATCCGGCCGGATTCTCATCCACGTGCACGACACCGGCCCGGGGCCAGCCGATCCGCTGGCTGGGCTGGTTCCCGTGTGGGCCAGGCCGGGACTGCGGGGAGGCGGGCTCTGGCTTATCCACATGCTCGGTCTTGACGTCGCGGGCACGGCAGCGGGAGCAGGCCGAGGCTCTGGTCCGCGGCCATGGGGTCATCGTGGCGGAGTTCTTCGATGTGGGCGAGCCCCGGACGGTGGCGTGGGCGCGGCGCCCGCAGTCCGCCACCCTGGTCGCTCAGCTCGCGGATCCGGACCGGGGGTGGGACGCGGTCGTGGTCGGGGAGTACGAGCGGGCGTTTCACGGCAGCCAGTACGCGGCGATGGCGCCGCTGTTCGAGCATTACGGCGTGCAGCTGTGGATGCCCGAGGTGGGCGGCCGGGTCGACTACGCGTCGGAGCATGATGAGAAGACGATGACCGGGCTGGGCCTGTCGTCCAAGCGGGAGATCACCAGGACCAGGATCCGGGTCCGTACCGCGATGGCCGTCCAGACCAGAGAGCAGGGCCGCTACCTGGGCGGCCGTCCGCCGTACGGGTACCGGCTCGCTGATGCCGGGCCGCACCCGAACAAGGCGCACGCCGCGTGGGGGCGCCGCGCGCACCGCCTGGACCCCGATCCGGCGACCGCGCCGACCGTCCGGTGGATCTTCGCGCAGCGGCTGGCCGGGCATTCGGTCGCGCGGATCGCCCGGGCGCTGAACGAGGCCGGGGTGCCGTGCCCGTCCGCGGCCGACCCCGGCCGCAACACGCACCGGACCGGCGCGGGCTGGACACTCGGCACGGTCACCACGATCCTGGAGAATCCCCGTTACACGGGCAGGCAGGTGTGGAACCAGCAGCGCACCGACACCGAGCTGGCCGACCCCGCCAACGTGACCCTCGGGCACAAGTCCGTGCAGCGGTGGAACCTGCCCGACGGATGGGTCATCTCCCGCCGGCCCGCGCACCCCGCCCTGGTCAGCGAGGACAACTTCGTCGCCGCGCAGGACATCAACGCCTCGCGTGGCCCGGTACCGCACGATGAGCCCGTGCTCCGCCGGTACCTGCTGGCCGGGCTGCTTGCCTGCGGGGTGTGCGGGCGGCGGATGGAATCTGCCTGGTCCAACGGCAAAGCCGCGTACCGGTGCCGGCACGGCCGTACCAGCGCGATGGCGCCCGACCCGTCCCGGCCGAAGAACACCTATGTCCGCGAGGACAAGCTGCTTCCGCACCTGCCCGCCCTGCATCTGTTTCTCACCACCCCCGCCACGCGCGCCCGGCGCCGGACCCGAGCCGGAGGCGGAGCCGACGTATCGGGCACGGTAAGCCCAGGCGAGGTGATCGGGTACCTGCGCGAGCACGAGATCACCCTCACCTGGAACCCGGCCGCCGATGCATTGCAGGCGCTCGTCCCCGAGACTGCCAAGACCGTCACCGTAAAGGCAAGCTAACTCTGGCTGCAAAGCCCTGACCAGGAAGGATGAGAAAGCACGGAACGCCGATCGCCCGGCGCTGGCGGGAGCCTGCACGCGGGTGGCGATCCGCCATGCCCGCAAACAGGCGGATATGGGGAATTCATGTGGGTCAACGACAGAACTCGCTGACCAGTAGTTTTGGCGGGTTTCCGGTGTGCTGGTCCCGCGTTAGGCGGGCTGGTCTCCCGGCTGGGCGTGTGGTGGCCTGGGTTGCCCGGCGAGCTGGATGGAGATGGCTTCGAGTTCGGTGATGAGCTGGCGCAGGTGGCGGTGGGCGTCGAAGTAGGGGCGGAGACGTTCGGCGTCTTCGGGGGTGAGGGTCCTGGTGATGGTCCGGCCGCTGATCTTGCGGGTCCAGGTCGGGTAGGGGCCGTGCAGTTGCGGGGGGTCGGCGTGGCAGTGGCATCCGGTGCGCTGGCAGCGGGTGGTGCGGTCGGTGAGCGAGCCGGGCAGGACCAGGCCGATCTGGCTGAGTTCGGCTTGGATCTGCTGGTGCCGGCGGTCCGGGTCGTCCATGGTCACAGGATTCCTTATCCGCCGCGCCGGCGGCATCCCCCGCTTTCATGATTGAAGTAACTATATTTCAAGCATGGCCGGGACCCGCGGGGAAGGCGCAGCGGGCTTGTGCGTGCTGCCGGCAGGCGGCGTGACCGGCCCCGCGCTGCGCGGGCTGTCCCGGTTCGCTGATTCGCGCGGGATCCCGGGCAGCCGGGAGTTCCTGCTGGATTATGACGTGATCGAGGCGTTCTGCGTGGCAGGCCTGGCGGGCCGGGCTTCGGCGACCCGGGGCACGTACCGGTCGGCGCTGTACCGGCTCGCCGAAGCCGGGCACGGGCCGCCGGGGCAGCGGCCGACGCCGTTCCCGGGCGCGAGGGCGCCGGCGCCGTACTCGCCGGGTGAGCGGGCGGAGCTGGCCGCGATCGCGGCCGCGCAGCGCGACCCGCCGAAACGCGCCTCGGCGCTGGCTTTGGTGGTGTTCGGGATCGGCGCGGGGCTGCGGCCCGGCGAGCTGGTGGCGCTGCGCGGCGGTGATGTCGCCCGGCACGGCCGCCGGGTGACGGTTCATGTCAGCGGGCCGGCCGTGCGGGTGGTGCCGGTCACTGCGGATTACGCCGGCCGCGCCTGGGAGCTGGCCCGCCGTGCGGGCAGCGGGCATGTGTTCCGCCCTGGCCCGGCCGATCGCGGCTATAAGAACTTCGTCACCGATTTCGCCCTGGGCCTGGCGGCTGACCCGGCGGCGCCGCGGATGTCGCTGCGCCGGGCCCGGTCTGCCTTCATCTGCGGTCACCTGGCCGCGGGCACCCCGGTAGGGGTGCTGCTGGCCATCAGCGGGATCGCCGAGGCCGGGTCCCTGGCCCGCTACGCCCGCCACGTGGCGGGCATCAGCTCTTCCAAGGGCGCCCTGCGCGCCCGCTGCCGCGCGGAGAACTCGTGATGAGCGGCGCCGGCCTGACCCTGCCCGCCGCAGGCGGCGGTATCAGCGACGAGACGGTGGCCTTCGCCGCCGAGCTGACCGACCGGTCCGGCAAGGCCCCGGTCATCGAGGCCGCGCTGGCCCGCGCCACCGGCCGCCCCCGCCCGCTGCCGGTCCGCGCGGTGCTCACCGCGCTTGCCTGCCTGGCCCTGGATGACCGGCCGCTGTTCCTCACCGAGGCCACCCGGCTGCTGTTCTGCCAGCTATCTCCCGCGTCCCGCCGCCTGCTCAAGGTCACCGGCACCGTCACCACCCAGCGGGCCTTCCTGGCCGCCTACCGCCGGGTCCGCTACTGCTTCGCCGCCATCTGCTCGGCCATGGACCCCTCGGCGCTGCCGAAGAACCGGCGGCTGAGCCAAGCGGACCTCAAGGCCCGCACCAGGCCGGTGACCCACGCCCAGGCCGAGGCTGCCCGCGGCCGGCTCGAGGCGTTCATCAACGCGCTGCTGGAGGCCAGCATCTCGGCTCTGACCGACGCCGAGCGCGCGGCGTCCGACGGCTCGGCCGGCCTGGACGCCACCCCGGTCCCGCTGTTCTCCCGCGGCCCCTCCAAGCGGACCGGGCTATGCGCCAGCGACCCCGACGGCGGCTGGTACGTCCGCGAAGGCGACCACCGCGAACGCGAGGACGACAAGGGCAGGCCGCTGCGCAAGATCTGCTGGGCGCTGGAAGCCACCATCGCCACCACGGCCCGGCCGCCCGGCACCCAGCACGGCTGCCCGAGCCTGGCCACCGGCCTCGCCCTGGCCCGGCCCGGCGAAGATCCCGGCGGCACCGGCGCCCGGGTCCTGGCCTCCATCGCCGCCCGCGGCCACAAGGCCGGCTGGCTCGGCTACGACCGCGCCTATACCCAGGCCCTCCCGGCACGGTTCCACCTCCCGGCCCGGGCCCTGGGCTACAAGCCCGTCATGGACTACCGCGCCGACCAGCTCGGCATCCAGGCAAACACCGGCGGAGCCATCCTCGTGGAAGGCACCTGGTACTGCCCCGCCCTGCCCGGGCCGCTGATCACCGCCACCACCCGCCTGCGCGGCCACGCCATCACCCGCGACCTCTACGACCAGCAGATCACCGCCCGCCGCCCCTACCAGCTCAAGCACAAAGACAGCCCCGACACCGACGGCTACCAGCGGCTGTCCTGCCCCGCCGCCGGCCGCCGCCCCGGGCTGATCTGCCCGCTGCGCCAGGCCTCGCGCTCACCCCGCGACGGGCGCGCCAAGGTCCTCCAGCCACCTCCCGAACCGCCCAGGATCTGCACCCAGACAGCGATCACCATCGCCCCCGACACCGGCGCCCGGTACCGCCAGGACCTGCCCTACGGCACCCCCGCCTGGCACAGGTCCTACGCCACCTTGCGGAACACCATCGAAGGCCTCAACGGGCTCATCAAAGACCCCGCCCACGAAGCCCTCGCCCAGCCCGGACGGCGCCGCGTCCGCGGCATCGCCGCCCAGTCGGTCTTCACCGCGCTGCTGCTGATGGCCGCGAACATCCGCAAGATCCGCGCCTGGCGGGCCCTCACCGCCCGCGACAAGGCCCGCATCACCCGCCGGGCACGGCGGCGCCGGACCAGCCTGCGCGATTACCTCCCCGACGGCTGACACGCACCAGCAGCCCCCGCCACCTCGATACCAGCAACCCGGCAGGTCAGCCACGCCTCAAGCCAGCCCGCAGCACCGGCAACAGGCCCGCCGCCACCCCCGGCCAGGCCAGACAGCGACCAGCGCCGGTGTCAGAGCCTGGCGTCAGGCTAAAGATCAGGTCACCGCCACAGTTCTGTCGGTACGACACCGGCAGTTCTGTCGGTAACCCCATGTGTCCGAGGAGCGAGTCGCCAGGTACGTACATGCCTGCCATCACCGGTGAGCTGGTCCTCGGGGGGCAGCGGTGACCGGGCGGGCGGACGGCTGGATCAGGCGGACGACGACCGGGTGTGTGGCGCTGCTGGCGCTGATCGCGGGCACGGTGTCCTACCTGCACATGCACATGCTCGTAGCGCGGCACGGGCAGCCCGGCTGGGTCGCGGCGCTCACACCGCTTTCAGTGGACGGGATGATCGTGGCCGCGTCCACGACGTTGCTGGCCGACTCACGATCCGGCCGCAACGGTGGGGCGCTTCCGTGGGCACTGCTGGTCGTGGGCAGCGTCGCCAGCCTGGCCGCCAATGTCGCGGTGGCCGGGCGGCCCTGGTCGGCCGCGTGATTGCAGCGTGGCCCTCGTTCGCCTTGACGGCCTCGTATGAGCTGCTGACCCGCCAGGTACGCCGCAGCGCGGCTGACATGGGCACCCAGGACCAACGGGCGCGGCAGCTGCAGCGCCCGCGGCCAGCGAGGGCGGGACGCAAACCCACCGGTGGGCTGACGCTGGTCAGCCAGCATCAGCGCGACGGGAGTGGCCAGCGTGCGAGTAGCGATCTGGCATGGCAGGCGTGGCACTGGGCCCTGGCCAACCGGGACGAGCACGGGGCGCTGCCCAGCGGCAGGGCGATTGCTCGTGCTCATGGCCGGAAAGAGCGGTGGGGCCGGCTCGTCAAGCGCGCTGGCCTGGCAGGCGCGTTCGATGCCGAAGGCGCGCGGGAACTGCGGCCTGTCTATGGTGAGGGGATGAGCGGTGCCGGTTCTGCGCTTTGACTCGTTACCTGGGCTCTCAGCTGCGGGGGTAGTTGCCTTTGAGGATCGACAGCAAGTTGCGCAGGTAGGCTTCCGGGCCCAGTTTCTTCGACGAAATCTGACTCCGCCAACATTTTGAGGTGGGCGGGACGGTCCCGCAGACCGCTGTCTTACCTTCGTGACCTGGCTGGTCATGGCAGCTCAAGCGTGACCGGCGAGGACGCCTCGTGACAAGGCGGACCTCGCGAGCCCCAAGCGGGCGTGCCGCAAGCTCGCCGCCGTACCGCGCCTGGCCGCCGCACTCATTTCCGCTCTCATAGATCCCGAACGACCGTGCTTTTCGCTCCGTGCCGCGGGTTCCGTGCTGTTGGCGGACCTTGACGAACTGTTCGACTCATCCGGTGAGCCGCACCGTACTGCCGACGAGCCGGGCCCCAACAGACCATCGACCGGGATCATGAGACCATGTGGAGGCCCTGGCCTTGGCGGTAGGCTGAAAAATCTTCGTCCGCTCCGGAGGGCTCACGGTATTGGGGGGTCAGGTCGATGCTTGATTCCAGGCTGAGGGAACACCTGGCTGACCAGGAGTTCGGAGCCCTGTCGACCTGGTGCGAAAGCGCAGAATGCGCGATCAGGCTGGTGCAGTGGCTCGGTGGTGGAAACACGCAGGCCCAGCTTGCCGTTGTCCTGATTAGTGACAGTCATTCAACGCGGAAGGGCCTGCTTAAGTACTGCCCCTCGCAGGATGCGGGCCCAAACGAGTTCTTGGCCTTTAACAAGGCTTTGAGAAGCGGACCTCCCGGCTTTGCTCGGAAGCATATCGTCCGCATGGACCAGGCATCGGAAAAGCCGATCCCTAACAGGTCTGACGGCTTGTTCCTGCTGATGGAATGGCGCATTGCCGACCGCGACAACTACGACACGATGGCAACTCTGCTTGACCGTGAGATTCTCGGTGTCGCGTGCGAAACGATTGTCAAGTCAACCTTGCTGGAGTGGAATGGAGTTGAGCATGAGGTCGGGGGGCCAAATGCCGATCTACCCGCGGTGGAGTTCCTGCGAGAGATCCTCCTCAGGAGATGCGAGCCAGGGGGGCCGGTCCGGGCCGCCGCCGAGAGGCTGGGGGTGAGCTGCAGGGACACGGCAAAGTCGTGAAGTGAGGCTGTGACCTGTGAGTGCCGAAAACGTCGTCCATGTCATGCGACGAGGTGATATTCGTTTATCAGGCCACCGACGCGAGCCCGTCTTCGGACGCGGTACCGCGCAAGATTGACGGGTTCGGGTAGTGGTTTCAGTGGCGCGGCGCCGTGCAGGGAGCGGTGTGGCCGGTGCTGGTTGTGGTGGTTCTCGTACTGGCGCAGGCTTCGCAGAAGATGGGCCTGGTTCCAGATGAGGGTGCGGTCCAGGAGCTCGCGGCGGCACCCGCCGATCCAGCGTTCGGTGATCGCGTTCATGCGGGGCGTCTGGATGTTGCAGAGCACGGTCCGGATGCCAGCTCGGCAAGGACTGCGTCGAACGCGGCGGTGAAGTTCGAGCCGCGGTCGCGGATCATGAACTTAATCCGGTCAGCTTGTTCGCCGAGGTCTATGAGGAGGTTGCGGGCCTGCTGGGCGGTCCACTGCCCGGTGGGATGGAGTGTGACGCCGAGGATGCGGATGCGCCGGGTGGAGTGCTCGATCACGACCAGGACATAGGCCTGGGTGCCGTCGAGCAGGTCGGCCGTGAAGAAGTCGCACGCCAGGATCGCCTCGGCCTGGGAGCGCAGGAATTGTGGCCAGGTCGGCCCGGTCCGCCGTCGGCCGGGATTGATGCCGCTGGCCTTGAGGATCTCCCACACGGTCGATGCTGCGATGTTAACGCCCAGGCCAGCCAGCTCGCCGTGGATCCTTCGGTACCCCCATCCGGGGTTCTCGCGAGCCAGCCGGCGGATCAGGGCCTGGATGTTCCGCCGGATCGCCGGCCGGCCAGTCCTGCCGTGCGCGGACCTGGCAGCCCAGCGGCGGCGGACGATGTCGTTGTGCCAGCGCACGATCGTGTGCGGGGTAACCAGCGGCCGCAGGCCGCGGCGGCGCGCTTTGGGTATCACGCCGAGCAGGGCCGCGAGCAGGGCACGGTCTGCCCAGTTAAGCCGCAGACGGCGTGGCCGCCGTTGCAGGACGGCGAGTTGATGGCGCAGGATCAAGATCTCCGCAGCCTTCCATGCCTCCTCACGCCGCGACAGCCGCAGCCACGCTGCGACACGGGTAATCAAGAGGAACACGAACCGCAGGCACATGATCGGTGATCATCACGGCCGGACGGCCGAGAGAGCAACCCTGCTGGTCAGAGCCGTGGACGACATTCTCGGCACGCACAGGCCCGCCGCGGTGTACCCGCGCAGCCGGTACAGCTTCCCGGCCCTGCCGCACGCCTGTCGGGTGCCAAAATATGGCCCGGTCCTGTGACCTGCGGCAATGTGTGGCCGTAGGGCATGATGGTCAGCCGTGTCCCTCCGCCTGCCCTACCTGATCTTCGTCGGCTCTGCGGCTGGCTGGTCCTGCTCGGCCGCTCGTCAGCGTCCAAGAACGCCGAACTGCTGGTCCTGCGGCACGAGGTCGCCTCGCTGCGCCGCACCAGGCCCAGACCCCGGCTCGACTGGGCCGACCGAGCCGTCATGGCCGCGCTGATCCGGTACCTGCCAGGGAAGCTGCGAGCACACCGCCTGGTCACCCCAGGAACCGTCCTTCGGTGGCACCGCCGCCTGGTCACCAGGAAATGGACCTATCCTCACGGCGCAGCACGACCGCCAGCCAGCGCAGAGATTGCCGCGCTGATCGGGCGGCTCGCCGCCGAGAACAGCAGCTGGGGATACCAGCGGATCCAGGGCGAGCTGCTCAAACTCGGCCACGGGGTTAGCGCCTCCACGATCCGCCGGGTCCTGAAAGCGCTGAAGATCCCTCCGGCGCCCAAGCGGCACACCGACACGACATGGCGGCAGTTCCTGCGCGCGCAAGCCGCGACGATGCTGGCCACCGACTTCTTCCACGTGGACTGCGCGGTCACCCTCCAGCGCCTGTACGTCTTGTTTGTGATGGAGGTCGGCTCCCGCTACGTGCACATCCTCGGCGTGACCGCCAACCCGGACGGGCCATGGACCACCCAGCAGATCCGGAATCTCCTGATGGATCTCGGCGAACGCGCCGCTGATTTCCGGTTCCTCATTCGTGACCGGGCCGGGCAGTTCAGCGCGCCGTTCGAACGCGGTCCTAGCCGATGCCGGCATCGAAGCGGTTAAAATTCCGCCCCGGAGTCCTCGTGCGAACGCCTATGCGGAAAGGTTCGTGCTCACCGCCCGGACGGAGGTCACCGACCGGATGCTGATCTTCGGTGAACGGCACCTGCGCAGCGTGATGGCCGAATATGCCTGGCACTACAACGGGCGAAGACCGCACCGCGCCCTCCAGCTCCAGCCACCCCGGCCCAACCACCTCGTAGCCGATCTCTCCCAGGAACGAGTAAAGCGTCGGCCCGTCCTCGGCGGCCTCCTCAACGAATACGAGCGGACCGCCTAAAAGCCCAGGTCACGGCTACCGGCACAGTTCTGGCACCTCCCTTGTTGTCGGTGGCGAGCCGCTCGATCAGTCCGGCGATCTCGGCGCTGACCGGAGGTCGTCCTGTGCGGTGCGGGTAGGTTCAGTGGCGGGTGACCAGGCGGCGGTGCCAGCGCAGGACGGTGCCGGGGGTGACCAGCCGGTGGGCTCGCAGCTTTGCCGGCAGGAGCCGGGTCAGTGCGGTGAGGACTGCGCGGTCGGCCCAGTCGAGGCGGGGCCGCGGATTGGTCCGTCGCAGCACGGCGACCTCGTGTCGCAGCACGAGCAGTTCGGCGTAGTTCTTGCAGGCGGATGACCGGCTGAGCAGGATCAGCCAGCCGCAGAGCCGGACGAAGATGAGATAGAGCAGGCGCAAGGACATGGTCGCTCATCATGCCCGACGGCTGGTCCTGGCCCATCGCTGCAGCTCACAGACTAGGCGCACTTCTGACACCCCACAAGCCCCAGGAAATCCAAGAAAAGCCGGCGACTTCCCCGCTCGCAAGCCCGGCGAGCCCAGCGTCACCAACGTCGTCCGGAAAATCGAGTTCCACCTGCTCTACCCCTGGCAAGTCACCTAAAGCAAGGCCATTGGGGCCTGGGCCTGGTGAGGCGAAGCACGGCGACTTCATGCCTCAGGACTAGCAGTTCGGCGTTCTTGGACGCTGACGAGCGGCCGAGCAGGACCAGCCAGCCGCAGAGCCGTACGAAGATCAGGTAGAGCAGACGGAAGGACACGGCTGACCATCATGCCGCACGGCCGTGCCCGCCTATTGTACCAGGTCACAGGGCAGGCCCAATTTTGGCACCCAACGGGCTATCACCGCATTCCGATAGCTCAAATACCTAATTCACGCCGACGTGTGACTACGAACTGCGGAACCCGGGAGCTAGAGACAGAATTACGCCAGCTGGGCCGAACTCACCTTGTCGTAGATGCATGCGCGCCGGCCATCTGCCTGTATGACTGGGCAGGTATCGCACCCCGAGACCGCCGGTGACTTCAGCAACTCTTCCCCGAAGCGAGGGCAAGTCAGCCGCAATTGGTCACCGGTCATGGTCAGTGATGCCATGGCCGCCTGGTCAACCAGCAAGCCGCAGCGGTAGGCCCTGCCGTCCGGGAGTATCTGCAAGTTGGAGAAATCGTCCAGAGCGCACCCGATGAGCGGGTCATGCTGGGTAAGAAACCCACGTTCGATCTCGACGAAGAAGTCGGGTCGTATCTCCACGCGTTCCGCGACCATGCGGACCAGGTTTTGCCACTCCTCACGGTCCGGTATCTGGTTGGCAGTAAGGTCCGCCCCGAGCCCGATGCTCGACGGCCAGTGCACGTTGACGCGCCGACAGCCTGCACCCTCGGCGAAGCGGATCAGTCCGTCGAGCCCGTCCAGCACCGGCCGCACACCGGTGACATTGATGTCGAAAAGGACGCCCTGGCCGCGCAGCAGGCGGATCGTGTCCATGGCGTCCCGCAAGGCCCCGCGGCCGCGGAACGCGTCCTGCACCGTCTCGTCCAGGGTGTCAAGGCTGACCGCGACCCGGCTCAGGTTATGCAGGCCGATGAGGCCACTTCCCATCAGCCGCTGGAACTGGCGAGCACCATTCGTCACCACGCGGACGTCCAGGCCCCGGTTGCTGGCGAGTGAGACCATCTCCGCAAAGGATGGGTGAAGCGAGGGCTCCCCGCCGAGGAAGGTGATCTCGTTAACGCTGTACCGAATGCACCACGCCACCACGTCTGAAAAGGCTTCGACGTTCATCCGTACGCGCGAGGCGAAGAAATCGGATGGCAGGAAGCAATAGGTGCACCGACGATTACACTGCGACGTAACGTACACGTCGACAGACTTTAGGTTATGACCCGGTGACAGCTCAACCAGGTCATGAGATGCGGTGCCCAACAGGCGCTGCGCCACTCTGCTCCCCGCCTTGCCTACTGATCAGTACGTTGACAGAGCGACCGCGAGAGCGAGGCGGGCCGCCCGAAAAGCCTACGCGAGCTTAGCGCGCCCCCATCGGCAAAGGACACCATTGACTGGCATTGCTCGGGTAACAATTTCGCTGCGAGCCCTTTACCGGTTGCCCGGTAAGTGCGCAAATCCAGGCAATCTATCAGACGTCGAGCCATTCAACCACCGCCTTGGCGATGGCGGCAACGGTCGGCGGCGGTAGCTCAGCGATGGATCCCCTCAAGAGGGCATCCACATCCCGCAGGACGGGGTCCAGCCCCTCCGCGAAGCCGGGGTTGAGTGACGCCGGCAACCGGATGGCTGACCGGAGCAGCCACTCGAGGAGGTCGGCCCGGTCGGATGGCGTCCGGTTGGCCAGGAAGGTGGTCAGCGTTGCCCGATCGGTCCCCGCGGAGAGCGCCCGTTCTTGCCACGGCGACCTGTAGCTGGGCATGGGGATGGGCCGGAGATAGATGTGCCGGACCCGCGCCGACAGCTCGTCGGAGCAGCCACGGTGGAATGCGTCCCAGAGCTTGCGCTCATCCTCGCCGCCGAGGGTAATGACGGTATTGACCATGCCGCCCGGGGACCCAGCGAGGATTGACGGGATCTCCTTCTCGAAAACCAGCCAGTTCCGCAGCGGCGTGAGCAGCTTCTCAGCGCCGTGCAGCTCCGCATTCCGCAGCAGGTCCAGGACGCTTTCCTCGGCGTTGACCGTGTACTGGAGCGGCGAGATTACCTTGCTGGCCACCAGGAAATCGAGCACGCCGATGCGAGGGTTGAGGTAGTCGTTGATGGCCGACCAGCCCCGCTCGTACAGGTACGGCTCGGTCAGGACCTCGGAGTAGAGTTTTGTATGCAGTTTCGCGTCGTCACCAGACGCGAAGGCGATCCAGCTCCTTATCCGGGAGTCGAGTTCGTCGCACAGGGCGTGGTTCCTGCCATCGCTCAAAGCCAGATCATCGAGCAGCAGATGCACCGGGAGCCCCGCTCGCGTGGCCGCTGCTGCCGCTAGCGAGAAGACGCCGTGCACCAGATTGGGCTCACGCGCCCTGTGCACCCAGCAGACTCCGGCGGGAGGCCGGGCATTTGCCTGCAGCCGAGGCACATCGAATCCGGCTAGGCGGAGCAGTTCGACCACCTGGTCATAGCTCATGTCCCGCTGCCTAGGCCAGCCCCATATGTCAAAAGTCTGTCCCTCCACATACTGGCTTCCCAGCAACCGGCGGAGCGCCCCGTCCAACTGCTCAGCCTGCAGGCGGGTGGGCCCGGCATGCTCATCATGGCCGCTTTCCCATGGCCGGTAACTGGCCAGGCTGACATGGATCTCGGCCGCCATCTCTCGCTGACTAACCCCGCACTGCTCGCGCCACCGCTTGGTCTGTATCTGGGCCAGCCTGCGCTGCTCCGGAGAGAGATGCGCCGGACGCTCGACCGGGCGCCCGCGGGGTGCCATGACCTTGAAGTATATAGGTGGCGAACGATCCCTTTAATTACGTAATTAGTTGGTACGGTTACATCGCGCTCCCAACGCGCTCTCCTGGTTGCATGAGCAAAGTTGGGATGGCCTCCGGCCAGGGCGGCTACGCCGCCCGGGTGACCGGGCGGCTGGCCCTCCTGATCAGGAGAGTCGGCGACCGGCTATTTCAGGCCGAGGACGCGCGCGCCGGGCAGCACGGCTGGCAGATCACGGCCCGCCACGGCGGGCTGGCCCGGACCTACTGGGACCCGCGGTTCGACCGCTTCCGCCTCTGCGCGGTCTGTGGTGGCACCGGCATTGGCCTCGATGACCAGGCATGCGGCCACTGCGGCGGAACAGGGCGGATCACGCTCGCCCAGCCGCCCCCAGCGGATCGGGGGTGAGCAAGATGATGCCGTCACCTCTTCCCCGGAGTGCCAGGCAGGCCCAGGCCGGCTGGGAGTACGCCTTTGGGAGCATCGCTCGTGCCAACCCGATCGTCGCGGCATGGCGCTGGCGCTATGAGTTGGCCGGGGCAGCCGGGCTCTCAGCGGCGTGGCTGGCGCTGGGCACCGCGACCGCGGCGTGGCTGACTGCTGGGCTCGTGGCCCTGCTCATCATCACCGCCTGCTTCGCGCCAGGGCGAAGGTTCCTCGCGGCGCGTATGTGGTGCATCGTGACGCCGCATCGCGTCCGCGCCGGCTGCGTCCAGGGGTGGATTCACTCCCGCTATGGCAAGCTCCCCGTCATCTGGATGACGAGGAGCCAGCCGTTCGGGGAGCGTGTCTACCTATGGTGCCGGGCCGGGATCAGCGCCGTCGATTTCAGCTCCGCGCGCGACCTGCTGACGGCCGCCTGCTGGGCCAAGGATGTCCAGGTCAGCCACCACCTCCGCTACGCACACCTCGTCGCGTTGGATGTCATCCGCCGCGAGCCCCCTGCCGAGTGGAGCGGCCAGTCCCGGTACGACACCGGCATGCTGGACGGCTCGCTGACCATCCCGGCTCCCAGGGAACCCGCCGAGGAGAGCTACTGGCTCGGCGAGCCGCCAGATGAAGAGCAGCCCCGACTGGTGAATTGATGACGGTCTCGATTCGCAGCGCCCGGCCGTCCTTGAGCCGCTTGTGACAGGCGGCTGGTGGGCAGGTTGGTAAACAGATGCCCGGACTGGGCGATAATGCTCGGTAACGGCCGATAATGGATCTTGCAGCTCAGGGTCGGTACGGGGGTGTTACGGCAGGCCTGGAAGTACCCACAACAGAACTGGGACCTCCAGACGTCCACATACCAATGACCCTGTGGGGTGCCAGAAGTTTGCGTGCCCTGTGAGCTGCAGTGATGACGAGCGTCAGCCGTAGGGCATCATGATCATCTGTGTCCCTGCGCCTGCTTTATCACATATTCGTCCGGCTCTGCGGCTGGCTGGTCCTGCTCGGCCGGTCATCGGCCTCCAAGGACGCGGAGCTGCTCGTGCTGCGGCACGAGGTCGCCGTGCTGCGCCGCGCCCATCCGCGCCCCCGGCTCGACTGGGCCGACCGCGCGGTCCTCGCCACGCTGATCCTGTGCGTGCCGAAAATCTATGCCACCTGGGCAGATGTACTTCATCTCGCCGTCGGCTCGGTGCCCGCGTCTGGTACCTGGGCAGGTACGCGGTGCCGACCTGGCGGAGGGTGCGACGATTCTCGGCTTGTGGGCTTGAAGCTGATCTTCCTGATCGTCTCGCGTGCGGTGTCACTGCTGAGGCTGTCGCGCCGGGAGTCGTGGTGGAAGGATGCCGAGATCCTCATGCTGCGCCATCAGCTCTCGGTCGCCCTGCGTGAGCGGCCGCGGGCTCATTCGCGGCTGACCTGGCCAGACCGGGCATGGCTGGCGCTGCTGGCCGGGACGCTGCCGATAGACCGCCTCGCCGCGATGCGGCTCATCGTCACGCCCGGCACCATCTTGCGCTGGCATCGGGACATCCTTCGTCGCCGCTGGGCGCGCCGCAGTCGCTCCGGGCGCCCGCCGGTGCGCCGCAATGTACGGTCGGTGGTGCTGCGGCTGGCCCGGGAGAACGAGTCATGGGGGTACCGCCGCATTCACGGCGAGCTGGCCGGGCTCGGCATCACGGTAGCGGCGTCGACGGTCTGGCAGATCCTCAAGAGCGCGGGGATCGACCCGGCGCCGCGCCGGGACGGGCCGGGCTGGCCGGAGTTCCTGCGATCGCAGGCACAGGGGATCCTGGCGCTGGACTTTTTCACCGCCGATCTCCTCGACGGCGCGAAGATCTACGTCCTGGCCGCAATCGAGCATGGCACCCGCCGCGTCCGGGTTCTCGGCGCCACTGTGCGTGCCGAGAATCTCATCCGCGGCTGTGACCAGCAGCGTTGCTCTCCTTGCCGTCCGGCCGTGATGATCACCGGTCATGTGCCTGCGGTTCGTCTTCCTCCTGATCACGCGGATGATCTCATGGCTGCGGCTGTCCCGGCGTGAGGAAGCATGGAGGATCGCAGAGATCCTGCTCCTGCGCCACCAGCTCGCCGTCCTGCAACGGCGGCAGCCGCGCCGCCCGAAACTGGACTGGGCGGACCGGGCACTGCTCGCGACCCTGCTCGCCGTGATACCGAAAGCGCGGCGCCAGGGGCTGCGGCTGCTGGTCACCCCGGACACGATCCTGCGCTGGCACCGCGACATCGTCCGCCGCCGCTGGACCGCCAGGTCCAAGCGCGGCAAGACCGGCGGCCAGCCACCCGCCGGAACATCAAGGCCCTGGTCCTCCGGCTGGCCCGCGAGAACCCCGGCTGGGGCTACCGCAGGATCCACGGTGAGCTGGCCGGCCTGGGAGTGAAAATAGCAGCGTCGACGGTATGGGAAATCCTGAAGAAGGCCGGGATGGACCCCGCGCCGCGGCGGACTGCGCCTACCTGGCCGCAGTTCCTGCGCTCCCAGGCCGAGGCGATCCTGGCGTGCGACTTCTTCACCGCCGACCTGCTCGACGGCACCCAGGCCTATGTCCTGGCCGTGATCGAGCACGCCACCAGGCGCATCCGCATCCTCGGAGTCACCCTGCATCCCACCGGGGAGTGGACCGCCCAGCAGGCCCGCAACCTGATCATGGATCTGGGCGAGCAGGCGCACCGGGTGCCGGGTAGCCCCGGTGCATTGCTGCACCGAGGCCCCCTCAGGACCGCGCATGCACGTTCCCGCGCACGCGGCCCAGGCAAGCCGCTAGGGCGGTTCAGTTCGTCTGCTGCATTACGGTGTTTCTTGCCGTCCGGGGCTGGTTTCTGCTCCGGTGGCAGGTGTCGTGTACGAGGTGTGTCCGGTTGCTGCGTGCGGCGCTGGGCGTGTCGTGGTGGACCAGGTAGTCCGCCTTGATCGCCTTCCTGGTGACCTGAAGGAACCAGCGTTCCCAGCCCTCAGGGGACTGCGGAGGCTGGTCGCGGGTCAGCAGGTTCTCCCCGCATAGGCTGCACCGCCCGTCCTGCCTGGACAGCAGGCGCACGGTGCAGGTGTCCAGCGGGGGTTTCACCTTCCGGCGGCGTTGCGCCCAGTATCCGGCTTGGGCGGGGTCATCGGGTGATGCCCCGCTTTTGACCAGGGTGTGCCGCACGATGTCGGTCCAGGCTGGTTTCGGCAGGTAGGCGCCGGTGTCCCGGTCGCCGAATACCCACCGGTCGTTCCTGAACTTATTGAACTTCCCGAAGTACCGGCCGGTGATCCAGCGTTTCGGCTTGTTCGGGTGGCTCCAGCATGCCCACTTGTAGGTGAGTTTCCATAGGTAATCGGTCAGGGCAGCGAACACCCTGGACGACACCACGGTCCGGTAGTAGGCGACCCAGCCCCGTGTGATCGGGACAATCTTCGCCAGTACCGCTGCGATGTTGGCCCCGCGGAGTGCGCGGAACTCCTTCGCAAGCCTCTCCCGGAACCTCTTGATGGCCGTGGCGCCCGGCTTGATCAGCAGCTTGCCGTTGGGGTAGAGGCGGAGATTGAATCCGAGGAAATCAAACCCCTCAGTAACGGGGACGATCCGGGTTTTGGCTTCGTTAAAAGCCAGCCCTCTCGGCTCCAGCCACCCGGCCAGCCGTGCCCGGACCTGCTCGGCCTGCTGCCTGGAATGACAGCATACGACCAGGTCATCGGCGTACCTGATGAGCGCCGGGCAGCCGTCCTTCACCGTTCCGGCATGAATGCCGCCCCGGTATCGGACGCCTGCGGCCTCCTCCAGCCCGTGCAATGCGATATTCAACAGCAAAGGCGAAATAACACCGCCCTGGGGAGTTCCCTCCCCGGTCGGCGCGAACCCTTTCCCAGCCTCGAAAATCCCTGCCTTCAGCCACCCGGCGATCATATCCCTCGCGGGGAAACCGCCGAGCATTTCCAGCAAGTGCCCGTGGCTGATCCTGTCGAACGCGCCTGCCAGATCAGCATCAAGAATCCACACCCGCCTGGATTTCCCGCACAAGGTGCTGAACAACGACTCTATCGCGTCATGGCAGCCGCGGCCCGGCCGGAACCCAACACCATCACCTTTAGGTGTTTCAGCCCTGTCGGGGCATTGCAGTCCCCGTGTTCCGTGTGTTCTTTAGCGTCCGTTTGGCTATTGCAGCGGGTATGGGAGTGGCCCGCGTGTCGCGGCGGGTCTGGCGCGCGGTTCCACGGGCCGCGGGGCGGAATTTCCCCCTTCCGGTCGCGGGGACGGGGCGCGGCTTCAGGAGCGGCCGGGCGCGTACACGATGACCTGGTATTTCCCGGTGACGGTCTGCTTGGTCGCGGACGTGTGCGGGAATTTCGGGCGTGCTTTCTGCTCGCGCGGGGAGTGCCGGTCCCGGCCGGGGACGTTGAGGGCGTGCAGGTGCGCGCGGGCGGCCGAGTCGGCCGCGGCGGCGAGCGCCGCGAGGGACGAGGTGGCCGTGACCTGGGTGGTTTCCATTGAGCGGACGGCGTGGTGCCAGGCGGCGGTGAAGGATTCCTCATCGGCGGTGACCGGTTTCGCGCCGGCGCGGCGCAGGGCGCGGGCGGCGGCTTCCTCGCTGCGCAGGGTGGCGGCCTCGCTGGCGCGGATCAGCTGGGTGCCGGCGAGCCAGGCCCAGGCTTCCTGCAGGACGAGCCGCGGGGAGCCGGAGCGGAGCACGGGGCCGGAGGTGCGCCTCCCGGCGCCGGTGATCGTGGCCTTGTCCTCGCCGAACGTGGTCTCCGACGCGGTCCACCGGGCGGGATAGGCCTGCCGGATGGCGGCGGCCGGCAGCGTCACCTCGTCGAGGAACGTGGTGATCAGGGTACAGGTCTCCGACACTTCTTCCCCGTCCTTGCCGGTCAGGAGGACGGAGTGCTCGGCGACCCGGACCGGGAGCCGGTCCTCCTTCTTCCCCGAGGGGGCGTTCAGCCAGCTCATCCGGGACCCGTCGGCCAGCCAGCCCTGGTCCTCAGTGTCCTGGAACGGGAGGGAGATGCCGCCCCTGACACGGGCGATGACGTGGCCTTCCGCCAGGAGGATCGCGGTGATCAGGTCATGGCCGGGGAAGTTCCGGTCGAACATGGTGACCCGGTGCGCGAACCGCCCGGGCTGCTCGGACGCGAGGGTCTTCAGCAGGGTCTGCTCTCCGTCGGAGGCCTTCCCGATGGCGGCGGCGAGGATCGCCCGGCCGGCGCGGGCGGTCAGCGCGACGACCCTGAGCTGGGGGAACGGGGAGGACCCGTCGCCGGTCCCGGTCGTGCCGAAGTAGTCCCGGTTCTCTTTCGTGTCGGCCAGGTTGACCAGCATGCCGTCGGCGGCGCTTACGGGCATCCCGGCCAGCATGACCGCCGACGGCTCATCGTCGCCGATGAGGGGACCGGCAGCGTGCCAGAAGACCTCCTCCAGGATCACCGCCGGGATCAGCAGCCGCCATTCGCCGACGGTTTTCCCGGTGGGGACGTGCCAGTCCAGGGTGAACGGGACGTCGGCAAGAAGCCCCGCCAGGACCCGCGCCGCCTCGGCATAGGAGCAGCCGGGCAGCAGGGTCATCGCGATGACCAGCCTGATCGCCATCGGGTAGCACATCAGCCGGCGGCGCTTGCGCAGCGGGAGCCGCCCGTTCCGCAGGGCTTTCTCCGCGATCTTCTCGATCACGCCGTCGCCGAGGTGCGCTTCCAGGATGCCGAGCCGGGCCACCGCCGGCAGCCACGCGTCCGCCAGGACCGTGCGGTCCCGCTTCACGAACGCGGGCGCGGTCAGGACCGGCCGGGAGAACACCGTCTCCTCGCCCGTCTTCGGTGCCGCCCCGGCCACGGTCACCGACCGGGCACTGTGAACCAGCAGGTCGGCGGCCGGTATCGCCAGGGTCCCCAACGGTGTCCCGTCGTACGGGAACCGCCCGGAACGAATTGCGGCGTCAGCGAAAGAAAGGCAGGATTGCACCCCGGGACTCCTTGGTGAGCGGCGACTTCGACACTCAACGGTTACCGGGAGTCCCCCTCAACTTCCAAACCGGCGTAAAACGCCAGGTCAAGCAGCTAGGCCGAACTGAAGACGCCTAACTCTATGGTGTTGGGCCGGAACCCGTAAGACCTGGGCTCGAACCGGGCCTCCCACTCGGGCTCCAGCGCATTACGTACCCGCGCCTGATGACACCGATCCGAAAGAACCGGAATTCCGAGCGGCCGCATTTTTGCCTTATCACTGGCTTTCGGCACGTACACCCGCCGGACCGGGGACGGCCGGTGCGAGCCGATGCTGGCGTGCACGCGCACCGCCATCTCGGCCCTGGCCTGGCTGGTCAGCGCGACCAGCCCGTCGATTCCCGCGGTCCGCCGTCCCGTGTTACGCTGCGTCACCTGCCGCACGCTGACCAGCGTGTTGCTCCAGCTCCGCAGCGCGAGCTTCTGCAAGTTCCTGGCCAGCGGCCAGTCACCCTCCTGCACCGCCTTGAAAATCCGCCCGCGCAGCCGCCGTACCTGCTCCTCATGGAACCGCCAGTCCACACAATCCCAGGCGCCACCACCGAACGAGGACAGGCCCTCAGGTCCGTTCACCGAAGTGCCCAACTTGCCCGTCAGCTCCGGCATTTACGCTCGCTTCGTCTCAAAGGCTCACCTGCCCACGTCAGCGCCCTTGCGGGCCCGAGCATCAAGCTCGCTATCCGGCCAGTTATACGAGCACCTCCCGGGAGGAGACCCGGCCCTGCGGCACCCGCCTTCCTGCTGCCTTTCGGCCGCCGGCATTCGCTTCCCGGGCACCCTGTCCCGCCAGGGGCTTCCGCCCCTCTTACGATCGGCCTACCGACCGGCCTGCACCTACCCGTGCCTGCCGGGCGGACCCTGGCGAGGTTTCCACGTTCCGCACGCATGAGACCCGGACCGGGCCGGGCGCCCTCTATACCCCGGGGACGGCGGTGTTCGCTGGCCGTCGACCTGTCCGCGGCCGCCGCCTGCCGCCTCTCAACGGCCGGCCCCTGGCACCCCGGTACAACAGCCCAACCCGGGATGTATCAGTGACGAGGCATCAGCAAGGGTTCCCTGACAGTCGCCCTGTTCCGGTCCTTCCCCTCACCTGTGACCGCCATGGCTGGGACGGCGGCCCTTGGGCTTTCCCGTGAGCTCCGCACCCAGCCGGCCAGGAACCGGCCACGCACGTCACGGCGGGGACAGGTCGAACACAGACCTGTAGCTATATCACCGGCATCAAGCCGACCTCCTCGACAAGCTCACTCACAACGTGCGACCTCGTGTCGCAACAAGTTCATGATCCGCGACCGCGGCTCGAACTACACGGCTGCGTTCAACGCGGTCCTCGCCGGTGCCGGGATCCGGACCGTGCTGTGCAACGTGCGGACGCCCCGGATGAACGCGATCGCCGAACGCTGGATCGGGGGATGCCGGCGCGAGCTCCTGGACCGCACCCTCATCTGGAACCAGGCCCACCTGCGCCGGATCCTGTGCCAGTACGAAACCCACCATAACCAGCACCGGCCGCACCGTTCCCTGAACTCCGCCGCGCCGCTGAAACCGCTACCCGAACCGGTCGATCTTGAGCGATACCACGTCCGGAGACACGCTCGCATCAGTGGCATGATCAACGAATACCGCCTGGTCGCATGACGTGGACAAGGTTCTCGGCACGCACAGGGCCAGCTGGGCCTGGCTCAGCAGCGGGGCCGTGTCCGGCACCGTCACGTACCCGATCACGGGAAGCTTGCCGGTGATGGCCCAGCGCAGCAGCCCGCCCGGTCTGGCACCGCTCCGGGTCACACAGCGGCTCCCCCGATACCGGCTCCTGCCCGGCCAGGACGCTGGTCAGCAGCAGGTCACACGATGACCCCGCATCGAACGCCAGGCTCAGGCCCGCCCTTCATCAGCCGGGCCACGATGCCGCGCGGGTCTTCGGAGTCCTGGATCAGGTGCAGCACCCCAGGCAGCAGGACTGCCGCCGGCTGCCCGAAATCGAGCACCTCCGCCGCCCGGCGCAAAATCACCCCGGGATCACGCAGGTCAGCCTGGAGGTAACCGGTCGCGCCGTGCGGGGTGCTCGTGAGCAGCGCCTGTGCGTGCAAGGGTTTCTGAGCCGTCGATGAACGCCAGGGCCACGTCTGACAGGCGCAGGTTGCGGGTTCTGGCGTGGTCGCGCAGGACGCTGAACGCCTGGTCCATGTCCAGGCCGAGGCGTCCGGCGAGCTTGCCCTTGGCCTGCTCGATGATGACCCGGCTGTTCAGCGCGGTCTGCAACTGCTCATTGAGGGTGTCGCTGTGGCGCATGCTGCGCTCGTGCAGCAGGCTGATGGTGGCCACGTCGGCCAGCGCCTGGCCGATGCGTATGTCGGCGGGGGCCAAGGCACCCGGGACGGCGCGGAACAGGTTCAGCGCGCCGATGACCTGGTCGCGCAGCCTCATGGGCAGGGCCTGCACGGCGGCGAACCCGGCCTGCTGGGCGGCGGCGGCGAACCGGGGCCAGCGCTGCGCTTCGGCGGCCAGGTCGGCGGCGGCGACGGGCCGGCCAGCCCGGAAGCAGTCCAGGCAGGGACCCTGGTCGTTCTGCAGCTGAAATAGCTCCAGCAGCCGGGCGGCCTGGCTGGAGGCGGCGACCACGCGAAGCTCCCCGCGCGGGTCAGCCAGCAGCAGCCCGGCGGCGGAGACGTCCAGCAGCTGTACGCTACGGTCGGTCAGCACGTGCAGGAAGTCGATCACGTCGAAGCCGGCGACCATGGTGTCGGTCAGCTCAACGAACGTTTCCGACAGCAGTTGTCCGTCCATTCCGGTTCACCCTCTCAGGAAACGCGGCATGATTCGTCGCGGGAGCCCGGGGCAGGCTGCGTTCGCGCTGGCGAGCGGGCGAGTGCTTCACGCCTCACCGTCCCGGGAGGGGTCAGGGTGCAGCCGCAGGCGGCGGGCCACGATGTCGCGGGCGACATCGGTCAGCCGCAGATCACGTGCATAAGCATAGGCGCGCAGCCGCACGAATGCATCCCCGATGCCGGCGCCGGGCTGCCCGGTGAGCATCCCGCTGGCCTGGTCGATCTCGGCCCGGCGCAATGCCAGGTCCGCGGGCTGGCCACCGGGGCCGGCCAGTGCCGCGAGGTCGCCCCCCGCCTGGTCCTGGGCGCCGGGCAGCAGCAAGGTGGCGGTATCGGCGAAGATCAGCGCATCACCGAGCTGGAAGGCGGTCAGCGGGCCTGGCCGCTCCCGGTACAGGCCCAGCACCCCGGCGCGGATCGCCCCGATCCGCAGCGGGAACGCGAAGATCGCCGCCGCCCCCGCCTGACGTGCCGCCAGCGCGAAGACCGGCCAGCGGCGCCCGGATTCCCCGCCGGCCAGATCCGAGGCCAGCACCGGGCCGCCCGAGGCAGCGGCATCCAGGCACGGGCCCTCCCCCAGGGTCAGGTGAAGTTCGGCGAGCTGCTCGCTGACCTCATCAGTCACCCGCATCAGGTGACCCGCCTCCGCACCGCGCGCGGCACTCAGCCACGCGCCGGTGACCTCAACCGCAGCCACAGCCGCCGCGCACACATCCGCGGCCGACACCCGGCCGCCGCGGCCGGCGGCCTGCAGACGCGACCAGGCCCCAGACCCTGCCCGGCCTGCTACCTGCCATCCGCGCAGCCAGCGCAGCGGATCTGGCGGCTGGATCCGGCCCGGCCGCCTCGCGGGCAGCCGACCGGGAACCCGGGCCGCCCGGGATGGGCACTGGCCCTTCCGTGCGGCTGCGGAGGGTGATCGCGCTCCCGCCCCTCCGGCCCGCTGTCGCGGGTTACCGTGCTCCGCTCCCCAGGGCTGGCGTTCCTGACCGCACGGCGGGGCGCGGCCAGCGTATCTTGCTGAGCCGCCGCGGCACCGGCACGGCCTCCCGCCGGGAGCGTCCGGCGCTGCCGGCCGCCTCTTCCACGCTGGCATGGACGGAGAATTCACCGGCCAGGCGGGTGATCGCAAGAACCCGCAGCACCCGCTGCTGCGGCGCGGCGAGCAGCAGGTCCCCCCCGGCCTGCCGGGCGTGCCTGCGGCCCCGCGCTAGCGCCGCCACGCCGCTGCAGTCGATGAACTCCAGGCCCGCCAGGTCAACGATGATCCTCGGCTCGCGGGCAACGGCCGCCGCGAGCGCGGCCGCCACATCCGCGGCATCTGCCAGGTCAAGCTCCCCGCGCAACGCGACGACAACATGGCCGTCGCATTCGCGGGTACTCAAATCCACGCTGAACATAGGGCAGCCTCCCTGCTTCAGCAGCAAGGCGGGGTCCCGGCCCAGCGGCCAATTCACGTTCCAGCATGAACAGTACGCCGAACACCCGGCCGTGTCGTGTCCGGGCGGACGCGAATTTACTGCGGTGCCACCCCGCTCAGCCATCAGGCCACGGCTGCCCAGCACAACCGGCTGCGGGAACCCCCGCAGCCCGGGTCACCGGGGCATGCGCACTGGCTGCCTGACAGCATGCCAGCCCCGGCGATGACGGTGAAGCCCGGTGATCTGTGGCCGCCAGCCAGGCCGGCCCGCAGGCGGCCCGGTGCAGCGTCCCGCTGGCCTCGGCATCCTCATAACCGGACTCACAGCCACTGTCCCCCGAGACGACCCGCGCCTCCCCCCGGACAGGACGCCCCAGCCCAGGCAACCAGCCCGCCCCGCCAGCTGACCCCCGCCACTGCGCACGCCGCGCCGGGCCCGGACGGGGACGCCATGACAGGCCGATGATCACGAACACGGATCACAAAGCCGGGCTCAAAAATCACCTTCCCCGCCTCCGGGCGCATCCGGGACGAAGTACCTGTCATCCTCCAGGACCGCCGCGACGTCCGCGGCCGCAGCCTCTGGTAGCGGTTGCGGCGGCCGTCTTTCTGCTTCGCCACGTAGCCGGCTGCGGTCAGGTCGGTGACGATGCCGTAGGCGCTGCGCCCGGTGATGCCCGGGCCGGCCGCGAGTCGCGGAGCCGCGCGCCCGGGTCGCGGGCGATGCGCAGCAGCAACCGGGCGTGGCTGGTCAGGACACTCCAGCTCGTCACCCTGAAGAATGGTCACGATTTCTAGAAATCTATTGCTAGTTTCTAATTGCGGATGTAGGCTGAGGGCAGACACCAGGGATCAGCCGCCTGCGGCGGCCAAGGTGCCCCGGGGTCACCGGAGGGAGCCGCCCATGGTCCTCATCGGCCCGGTCGTCATCGTAGCCGTGCTCATGGTGATCGCGGTGCCGCGCATTATCCGGCGGCAGATGTAACTGCCGGACGTGGGTTCCGCCGGGCCAGGGACCCTGGCCCGGAGCGGCGACACGATGAACGTCCTCACCTCCGACGGCGGCTGGCAGGCCTGAATGCGGAGCGGCCGCCTTGTTCTCAGATCACCGCGGGCGGCGCATCGGGCACGGCCGCGGGCCTGGCCACGCCCTTGAACGTGAACTGCGCTTCCGGCCCGGTGCCCTCCGCATCGACCGTGACGATCTGGCCGGCCCTCAGCTCGCCGAACAGGATCTTCTCGGACAGGTTGTCCTCGATCTCCCGCTGGATCGTGCGGCGGAGCGGCCTGCGCGCCGAGCACCGGGTCGTAGCCCCGCTCGGACAGCAGCGTCCTGGCCGCGGGCAGCAGCTCCAGGCCCATGTCCCGGTCCTTGAGCCGCTCATCCACCTTGGCGATCATCAGGTCCACGATGGTGAGAATCTCCTCCCGGCTGAGCATGCGGAACACGATCGTGTCATCGACGCGGTTCAGGAACTCCGGCCTGAAGTGCTGCTTCAGCTCCTGCTGCACCGTGGTCTTCATCCGGTCATACGAGCCGCGCGACTCGCCTGCGGTGCCGAAGCCGACAAAGACGCCCTTGGAGATGTCCCGGGTGCCCAGGTTGGTGGTCATGATGATCACCGTGTTCTTGAAGTCGACCACCCGGCCCTGCGCGTCGGTGAGGCGCCCGTCCTCGAGGATCTGCAGCAGCGAGTTGAAGATGTCCGGGTGGGCCTTCTCGATCTCATCGAACAGGACCACGGAGAACGGCTTGCGGCGCACCTTCTCGGTCAGCTGGCCGCCCTCCTCGTATCCGACGTACCCGGGCGGGGAACCGAACAGCCGGGACACCGTGTGCTTCTCCATGTACTCGCTCATGTCCAGCTGGATCAGCGAGTCCTCATCGCCGAACAGGAAGTCCGCGAGCGTCCTGGACAGCTCCGTCTTGCCGACCCCGGACGGGCCGGCGAAGATGAACGAGCCCCCGGGCCGCTTCGGGTCCTTCAGCCCGGCCCTGGTGCGCCGGATGGCCTGCGAGAGCGACCTGACGGCCACGTCCTGCCCGATCACCCGCCTGTGAAGCTCGTCCTCCATCCGCAGCAGCCGCTGCGATTCCTCCTCGGTGAGCTTGAACACCGGGATGCCCGTGGCGGTCGCCAGGACCTCCGCGATCAGCTCCGCGGTCACCTCGGCGACGGTGTCCATGCCGCCGGCCTTCCACTCCTTCTCCCGGGTTGCCTTCTTGGCCAGCAGCTGCTTCTCGGTGTCGCGCAGCGCGGCGGCCTTCTCGAAGTCCTGGGAGTCGATCGCGGACTCCTTCTCCCGGCGCACCTGGGCGATCTTCTCGTCGTACTCGCGCAGGCCCGGCGGCGCGGTCATCCGGCGGATCCGCATCCGGGCCCCGGCCTCATCGATCAGGTCGATCGCCTTGTCCGGCAGGAACCGGTCGCTGACATAGCGGTCCGCCAGCTGCGCGGCGGCGACAAGCGCGCCGTCGGTGATCGACACGCGGTGATGCGCCTCGTAGCGGTCCCGCAGGCCCCTGAGGATCTCGATGGTGTGCGCGATCGTCGGCTCGGCCACCTGGACCGGCTGGAACCTGCGCTCCAGCGCCGCGTCCTTCTCCAGGTGCTTGCGGTACTCATCCAGCGTGGTCGCGCCGATCGTCTGCAGCTCGCCGCGGGCCAGCACCGGCTTCAGGATCGAGGCGGCGTCGATCGCGCCCTCGGCCGCGCCCGCGCCGACCAGCGTATGCAGCTCGTCGATGAACAAGATGATGTCCCCGCGCGTCCTGATCTCCTTCAGGACCTTCTTCAGCCGTTCCTCGAAGTCGCCCCGGTACCTCGAGCCGGCCACCAGCGCGCTCAGGTCCAGGGTGTAGACCTGCTTGTCCTTCAGGGTCTCCGGCACCTCGCCCTGGACGATCTTCTGCGCCAGCCCCTCGACCACAGCGGTCTTCCCGACGCCGGGCTCGCCCACCAGCACGGGGTTGTTCTTGGTGCGCCGGGACAGCACCTGCATCACCCGCTCGATTTCCTTCTCCCGGCCGATCACCGGATCGAGCTTGCCCTCGCGCGCGCGCGGCGGTCAGGTTGCGGCCGAACTGGTCGAGCACAAGCGAGGCGGAGGGCGCCGTCCCGGACGGCGCGGCCTGCCGCGGCCGGCTCCTTGCCCTGGGAGCCGCGGAGCAGCTGGTTCACCTGCTGGCGGATCCTGCCGGGGTCAGCGCCCAGCTTGACGAGCACCTGGGCGGCGACGCCCTCGCCCTCGCGGATCAGGCCGAGCAGGATGTGCTCGGTGCCGATGTAGTTGTGACCGAGCTGCAGGGCCTCCCGCAGCGACAGCTCAAGGACCTTCTTGGCGCGCGGAGTGAAGGGGATGTGCCCGGAGGGTGCCTGCTGGCCCTGGCCGGTGATCCCCCGACGTGCTGGCGGACCGCCTCCAGGCTGATCCCCAGCGACTCCAGGGCCTTGGCGGCGACGCCGTCGCCCTCGCGGATCAGGCCGAGCAGGATGTGCTCGGTGCCGATGTAGTTGTGGTGGAGCATCCTGGCCTCTTCCTGAGCCAGGACCGTAACCCGCCGCGCCCGGTCGGTGAACCTCTCGAACATCTCGTCGCCCCCTCACCGAGCGGCCGGCGAGGCAACTGAAATCTTGCTCGTCCCTTCGCATGCTAGCCCGCGCGCCGGGCGACGTCGCGCACGCGAATGCCGCACAAGTAAAACGTTCCCGGCCGGCAGCGGGGTTCACCCCGTCCGGCCTGGGGCAACGGGGCAGTGTGCCCAGCTACGCCGGGAGCGAACGCGCACGGCGTGCCGCGCACCGCGGTCACATCAGCCAACGGCGCGCCGTCACGGCCCGCGGGCCGCGTCCAGCCTTGTCGCTTCGATCTGCTCCCGCCTTGCACACCTATCACCGCCCGGCAAAGGACACCTCGTTCGGACTGGGCGTCCCGCGCGGCGCGGATAGGCCCGCTTCCCGGTGACCAGGCCACGGTGCCACCGCAGGACGGTGCCCGGCGTGACCAGCCTGCGCCCGCAGCCTTCCCGGCAGGAGCCTGATCAGCGCGGCCAGCACCGCCCGGGGGCCCAGTCCCACCGGGCCCGGCTAGGTGCGGCGCGGCACCGCGACCTCGTGCCGCAGCACGAGCAGTTCCGCATCCTTGAACGCCGGCGAACGACCCAGCAGGACAAGCCAGCCAGCAAGCCGCACGAAGATCAGGTAGAGCGGACGCAACGACACGGCCGGTCATTATGCCCAGCAGCCACGCCGCACCTATCGCGCCAGGTCACAGCCATAGGCCGACTTCTGGCACCCCACAGGCGCATCGCTGCAGCTCACAGGCCGGGCAGGCTTCTGGCACCCCACAAGAAGACCGAGCTGGCGAAGGCGTTCGGGCGCTGGTGGCGTGACACCGGCGGCATGGACGATCCACGGTTCGTGTTCTGGCATTCCTTCGAGCCGGGCGTGGCGTCCTTCGGCCTGGCCGGGGTGATCACCGAGATCGGGCTAGCCGTGTTCGGCGCCGGCTTCGCGGCCCTGCAGCCAGATGACCGCCGGAGGGCGGTTCAGGACCTGCTGGCAGAGCACCGGCTGCTGATCTGGGACAGCTTCAAGACCGTCCGGTTCATGCCCGATCCTGGCGGGGCGACGCCACCCCGCGATGAGGCGGGCTGCCCGGAGCTCCCGGACGTCCTGGAGACACTAGCCGGGCGGGGGCGCAGCGCGGCGCTCATCACCAGCCGCACCAGCCAGGACCGGCTCGGCGGCATCCGCCGCATCGCGGTGGGCGGCCTAGCCTCGCACGAGGTCACCGGGTACGCGGCGGAACTCCTGGCGCCCGACCCGGCGGCGGCGCTCCGGCCGGGACGAGCGCGGAGGGTTCGCCGGCGCACGGCGCTGGAAGTGACCTGTCCGCACGCAGGCGGTCATCCCCGGGCACTTGCCTGGCGGGCCGGCTCATGCGGCTTCCCGCACGCGTCGCACGGGTCCCTGGCCGGCCGCCGTCATGCGGGCAAGCAGCGCTCCGAGTGCGGGGCGGTCCGTTATCCCCGTCGTGCTCGTAGAGCTCGCTGATCGTCTGGATAAGCGAGTTGACCAGCAGCACCCGCTCGTGCTCGGTGATCTCCATCGTGATTCATCCTTCGGTGAGTCCGGCGAAGGGCCGGACCTTGAGGTCGTTGCCGGTGAAGGCGTTCGTGGTCCGCCGCTTTCACGTCAGCAGGTGCCTGGCCAGGGTCTGGTCCAGCGAACTCATGCCGCGCACCCGCAGCCCCGCCGCCCAGGCGATGGTGATCAGGCGCTGGACATGGCCCGCTCCGGCCGGCCGCTTCGGCGGCCGGTCCCTGGGGCTGCCCCTAAGCCTATACTCGCAATTAAAAACTAGCAATATGTTACTAGAATAAATAGTAGGCTGTTTGATCATGGCGAACTGGAGTGTCCTGACCAGCTACGCCCGGGTGCTGATGTGCATCGCACACGACCCCGGCGCGCGGCTGCGCGACATCGCGGCCAGCCTGGGCATCACCGAGCGCAGCGCCTGCGGCATCGTCGCCGGCCTCGCCGGGCCCGGTACGTGATCAAGCAGAAAGATGGCCGCCGCAACCGCTACCAGGGCACTGAATAAGGGTGCTGGGGCTATCTGGCCGGAATTGAACGCTGAGGGCCCCGATGGAATCAACCTCTGCTTCTTGCAGGACTTGATCCAGGGTCGTGGTACGGGTCACTGGCGTTCGGTTGCTGCCGGGCGCCGGGACTTACTTACCCGGTCACCTCGCCTGCGACGTTGAGGATCTGGCCGGTCTGGTGAGGCGGCCCTGGCTCGATCCGTGCGAGGTGACCGGCCCGTTCGGTGGCGTCCTGGTTGTCGATGTCGGTGAGGTAGGGGGCGACGAAGCCCCGGTAGTCCGCTTTGCGCTCGGAGGGGAGATCCTTCCAGCCGGTGATGCGGTCACGGCAGCGTGGCGAGCCGCACTGGCAGTGGGCGGCGAAGTGCTCGACCGTGTAGTTGCGCATGGCGTAGTCGAAGGTGATCTCCTGGCCTGCGGTGATGGGCTGGCGGGCGACGAAGTCGTGAGCGCCGCTGGCGTTGAGGTGGATTCCGCAGTTCGGCTCGCACGAGTGGTTCACCTTGGCGATGAGCCCGCCGTGTAGCACGAACCGTTTCTCGCTGAGCTGGGAGGCATGGGCGTGATTGCGGTCGAGTTCGGCTTCGATGACACCGGCCATCACGGTCTCGCCGACCTGGAAGGACCGGGTGGCGAACACGCCTTCACCCTTGGCATCAGTGCGCTGGAGCTCGTAGCCGCCGCTCATGTCGCCTGCTCTCTGAAGGATCAGCTCTACCTGCAAGCTGATCAAGGATGAACCGGCGGAACCCGCACCCGGGACCGTCCGCAAGGCATAGCGCGAATGATTGTTCAGGACACCTGCATCGTAGACCTTGAGGTGAGCACCACCTACCACGCATCTGGATCAAGTTGAGCCAGAAGAGGGTGTTAAATCCCTATGCACACTACGCCTCCCGCCGCAGGTCAGACGGCGATGGAGTGGTGTGGTTGCGCTAGTTGATCCCGGTTTGGGCGTACCGGCTGGCAGGTGATCGCTGATCTCATACCGTCACGGTTTATGTCGTTTCAGTATTTGTCTGAGGATCAGAGGGCGCGGTACCGGAGGTTCCTGACGGATCCGTCGCCGGAGGATCTGGAGCGGTTCTTCTACCTGGATGCCGTGGCGCTGGCCGAGGTGGCGAAGAAGCGTGGGCCGCATAACCGGCTCGGGTGGGCGGTGCAGTGGGGGACGGTGCGGATGCTGGGCACGTTCCTGGCCGATCCGGGGGATGTTCCGCACGTCGCGGTGGAGTACGTGGCCGAGCAGGTGGGCGTGGCGGACCCGTCGTGCATCAAGAGCTATCCGGAGCGGCTGCCCACCCAGCACGAGCATGCGCGGGAGATCCGCGGCCTGCTGGGGTACCGGGAGTTCGCTGGCGCCGAGGCGGAGGTCCGGGCGTTCGTGGCCTCCCGGGCGGCGCAGACCCGTGACTCGCGGCGGGAGCTGTTCGACCGGGCGGTGCTGTGGCTGATCGGGGGCCGGGTGCTGCTGCCGGGGATTACCACGCTGGCGCCGCTGGTCACCAGCGTGCGGGCCGGGCAGCTGGCGGCCATCAATGACCACCTGGTCGAGCAGACCCCTTTGGAGATGCGGCGGGAGCTGCTGGGCACCCTGGTCGTGCCCGAGGGCAAGAAGGTGTCGCCGCTGGAGTGGATGCGGACCGCCGTGGCGAAGGTGTCGGGGACGGGCATGAAGGAGGCGCTGGACCGGTCGGCGGCGGTGTGGGCATTCGGCGCGGGAGCGGTGGACGCCGGCGGGGTCGCCCCGGTGAAGCTGACGGAACTCGCCGCGTACGGCATGCACGCGAAAGCCCCGAAGATCGCGCAGCTCAAGGGCACCCGGCGGGTCGCGACGCTGCTGGCGACCATGCGGCACCTGGAGGGCGTGTCGGTCGATGATGCCCTGCTGCTGTTCGATCTGCTGATGGCCACGAAGCTGCTGGCGAAGGCGAACCGGGATGAGAAGAACGCGAAGCTGAAGTCGCTGCCCCGGCTGCGCAAGGCCGCGCTGCAGGCCGAGTCAGCGCTGCAGGCGGCACTGGACACCCCGATGACCCAGCCGGGCCAGCCCGCCCAGGGCGAGGCCGGCCCGGCAGGGGCGGAGCCGGTTGTGCGGGTGACGACGGCGCAGAAGATGATCGCGCGGATCGAGCTGGTGGTGCCGATCGAGCAGCTGGAGGCCGCGCTCGCGGTGATCAAGGAGTTCCTTCCGGCCGAGCAGGACGACGCCGATCTGGCGTGGCGGGCGGAGCTGACGAGCAGGTTCGCCTCGGTGCGGGGGTTCGTGGAGCTGCTGGCCGAGACGGTCCCGTGGGGCGGTACCGACGCCGGCACCCCGGTGATCGCTGCGTTGCGGGCCCTGCCGCGGGTGCTGGCCTACGGCAAGCATGCGGGGGCCCGGCACATCGAGGCGCACAAGGAGCTGGTGTCGGGTTCGTGGCGGCGGCTGGTGTACGGCAACCCCGGCCTGGGCGGCAGGCGGATCGACCGGCATGCCTACACATTCTGCGTGCTGGAGGTCTTGTGGTCGGCGTTGCGCAGCAAGGACGTGTACGCCGTCGGCGCGGGCAAGTCCGGCGATCCGCGGGCCAGGCTCATCCCGGACGCCCTGTGGAGCGTGCACTCGGGCAGCATCCTGACCGCGCTCGGCCTGGACGCCGACCCCGGCGCGCACCTGCGCAAGCTCGCGGGAGATCTGGGCGAGGTGTACCGGGAACTCGCCGGCAGCCTGGACGCTAACCCGGCCGTCACGATCAGGGGCGGGCGGCTGAACCCGGCGAAGCTGGAGGCGGCCCCGCTGCCGGAGGCCTACCAGGCCGCGCACGACGCGGTGATGAAGATGCTGCCGCGCATCGACTACCCCGAGCTGCTGCTGGAGGTCCACGGCCACACCGGCATGTTCGACGCGTTCGGCCATATCTCCGGGTCGACGTCCCGCCGGGCGGACCTGGACATCAGCCTGGCCGCCCTGCTGGTGGCCCGCTCCTGCAACCTCGGCTTGGGACCGGTGGTGAAGGCCGGGGACCCCGCGCTCGGCCAGCACCGGCTGATCGGGGTGGAGAAGGGCTTCTCCACCACGAGGGCATGGGCGCGGCGTCCGGGAAACTGATCGAAGCGCAGGCCGGCATCGACATCGACCGTGAGGACTGGGGCGGCGGGCTGGTCGCCTCCGCCGACGGGCTGCGGTTCGTGGTCCCGGTCCGCTCCCTGTACGGGCGGCCGAACCCGCACTACTTCGGGCAGTCCAGGCGGTCCAAGGGCGCCACCTGGCTGGCGGTGGTGTCCGACCGGGTGATGGGCCTCGGCGGGCTGCTGGTCCCCGGGACCATGCGGGACTCGCTGTTCATCCTGGACGCCCTGCACCGCCTGGACGCCAGGGAGCAGCCGGAGATCCTCACGACCGAGACCGCTTCTTACTCCGACATCGTGTTCGGGTTGTTCGCGATCTGCGGCTACCAGTTCGCGCCCCGGATCTCCGACATCGGCGATGCCCAGCAGTGGTGGATCGACCCCGCCGACGTCGGCCTGGCTGACAAGCGCACCACGCCTTCGGCCAACGGGTACGGCCGGCTGAGCGAGCTGGGCCTGCGGCGGGTCAACATCGCCCTGATCAGGCAGCACTGGCCGCAGATGCTCCAGGTTGCCGGGTCTTTGGTCACCAGCAAGGTGCGGGCCTATGACCTGATCCGGATGATGACGGCCGACGGCCGCCGCACCACCGGCCTGGGCCTGGCGTTCGCGCACTACGGCCGGATCTTCAAGTCGATGCACCTGCTGCACGTGGCCCACCTGGAGGACTACCGGCGGATGATGGGTGCCCAGCTCAACGTCGGCGAGGGCCGCAACGGCCTGGCCCGGGCGGTGTTCTTCGCCAACCTCGGCCAGCTCCGCCGCGGCTACGAGCGCGGCATGGAGGACCCAGCTCGGCGCGCTCGGCCTCGGGCTGAACGCGATCGTCTACTGGAACAGCCTCTACATCGACGCCGCGGTGAAGAAGCTCGCGGCCGGCGGCATGGAGATCAGCCCGGAGATCCGGGCCCACCTGTCCCCGCTGCAGTGGGAACATATCAACTTCCACGGCACCTACCCGTTCAACCGGCCCGAACTCCCCGGCCGGCTGCGGGACCTGCGCCACCCTTCCGCCGACGACGACCAGGAGCAGTGAATGGGCGAGATCCGCGAAGGCCTCGGCGAGATGGCCGACCCCGCCGACCTGGTCACCGCGCTGGTCCAGGTGGGGCTGCTCAAACGCGCCTTCACCGGGACCGAGTTCGCGGCCGAGGCCGACCGGGCGGGCGGCGCCGAGATGTTCCTGCTGGAGATGGCGCACGCCCTGGCCGGGGCCGCCGACATGCAGATCCTCATGGCGGCCGGCGCCGCGGCGGACGCCGGAGCCGAACCCGCCCGGATCATGCGTGCCACGGACTTCGCCTGCACCGGGGCGAACTGCGAGAAGGAAGACGACGCCAGGTTCACCCTGGTCCGCGTCCAGGCGCTGCGGCTGTCGACCCAGCTGATGGTCATGGCCGCCGACTCCCGCGCGGGCCGCGCCGAACTGCCGCTGATGGTCTACCCAGCGATGCTCATCGCCGGAGCCCTGGAGAAGATGCTCAACGCCACCACCCTCGACGACCCGGCGGCCCGGGCCGCCGCACTCGCCGAGGCGGCCGGGGAACTGACGGGCGGAGCCGAGGTCATCCAGGAACTCGCGGATAAGAACGCCGCCTACGCTGCGAGGCGAACCTGACCAGCTACTCCGCCGCTGAGATCCCCTTCCTGTGACACAGAATTAGGTATTCTGTGTCACACAGAGGGCCTGGCGATCACAGCGGCCTGCGGATCAGTCCCGTGACCGTGACCGCGATTTCCTAACGTTCTGTGTCACATCAGATGGAGGCCGCCCCGGTTGCCGGTCACATCACTACGCGCCGGCCACGGCGCCGTCTCCCTCGGCGACGCTGTCGCCAGGTTCCTGGACCGCTACCGCGACGAGCCGGGCACCTGGGTCACCTACGCCGAGACCCTCACCCACCTCCTGGCCGCCGCCGGCGGCACCGCCTTCGTGGCCGAGGCCAGCCCCCAGGCGTACGCCGTGGTGATGTCCCGCTGGGACGACCGGGCACCCGCGACGTGGAACAAGCACCTGGCTGCGCTGCGGTCCTTCGCCGCCTACGCGATCCGCCAGGAATGGATCACCGCCGACCCCGCCCGGCACCTGGAACGCCGGAAGATCACCCAGCGGGGCGACAAGGCCGTCCCGCTGGCACGGCTGGAAGCGCTGTTCACCGACGACCAGCACGCCCTTCGTGAGCGGGTGCTGTGGCGGCTGCTGTATGACACCGCCGCCCGGGCCGGGGAGATCCTCACCCTGGACATCGGCGACCTCGACACCGAGTTCCGGCGGGCCCGGACAAGCGGCAAGGGCGGCGACACCGAATACCTGCACTGGGCCACCGCCACCGCCCGGCTCCTGCCCCGGCTGCTGGCCGGCCGCACCGCCGGGCCGGTGTTCCTGGCTGACCGGCGCTCACCAGCCTCGGGAAAACGTGCCAGGGCGCTGACCGACATCGACCCCCGTCAGGGGGCGCGGCCGTCTGTCCTATCCCCGCGCGGAGTACCTGTTCAAGCAGGCCTCCGCGCTGCACGACCCGCACGGCACCGGCTGGACCTTGCATCAGTTGCGGCACAGCGCGCTCTCTACCAGTTCCGCCAGCGGCAGGTCCGCTCGCGAACTCCAGGCCAAGAGCCGCCACAAGCACCTCGCCACCCTTGGGCATTACGTCCGGCTCGGTGAGGAGACCTCCGCCCGGATCACCGCAGGCAACGACCCGCTCGGCCGCCGCCGCGCCCGCTGACCCGGCAGCGGCGGGTCAGTTCAGGTCTTCGGTGATCGTCCAGCCCCGGTTGCGGCCCATCCTGGTCAGTTGCCGGTGCAGGCCGGCGATGCGCTCACGGGCGTCAGGTCCGGCGATCCCGATCGTGATGCGCTCGTCAGTGGCGTGGTAGCTGGTCCGGCGATCACCGGCGGCGACCCGGCAGGCCACGTTGATGCTGGCCCGCAGCCGGTGACCGTGCGGGGATCGTCCTGCCCGCCGAACCCTTCGATCGTCAGGCAGGAGAAGAGCGGCGCGAGCGGGAGGCCGTCCCGGCGTTCGACGGTGTTCAGCTCATCCTGGTCAGCCTGCAGCTCCTTGAGGATCTTGCCGCGGTCAGCCGAGCTGACCGGCCTCCGGCCGAGCCAGTCGGGCCAGCCATCAGGGCGGGTCGGCACAATACGGACCGGCTCGTACGGCGGTACAGGCAGCGTGGCCGCCTCACCGGACCGGTCCTGGGTACCGGCGGCCGCGCTGTCGCTGACCTGACTCCCCACGTGATGTGCCCACCGAAAGCGATGATCTCTCCGGGAGAGTACCGGTGGTATCCGGCCGATGACCTACAGATGGGGCCAATCCGTCGCACCGCGAGCACCGCCGGTCACCTCACCAGCCAGCCGAGCTCTAGCCGCCTTGACCTGCGGCGGGAGGCTTCGCGTTCAATTCCGGCCAGATAGTCCCAGCACCCCAAGTTTGCCCAGAGTTCCGGCGAGCCCAAGGGTCCGTGACGGAGAGCTGCGGGGTATTCATGCGGGATGGGCGGATCCGGCCCCTGGGTTCGTGCGGACGCCGGGCAGACACGGTCGTGCTGCCCCCGGGACCGGGTCCCGCCGGGGTCCTTCCTGCCCCCGCCGCCCGATGATCGCCTCCCGGGCGGGCAGGCCGCTGCCGGCTTCGGGCGCGCGACTGCATAGGTTTACCGGGACTGCAAGACAGTCAGTTCAGGCGATGATCCTTCATATTTCCTGAAACTTCCTCAACAGTGAGACCGGCCGTGCTGAAGCGGGGAAAGCCCAGGTCCAGGGGCTATAGAAGTTATTGAGACCTCAGGGAACTCTGGGGTTATTTATTAAGCCGTGAGGCCCGTTCCGGGCTGAGGCCGTCGAACAGGTCGGACCAGCTGGGACTCGGAGAACTTGCGGTCGCCGATCAGCACCTGCACGGCCTCGAGCCAGCGTTTCCGCTGACCGCGGCTCGCGAGCATGCTGGGAGGTAGAGCTCGTCGGCCTGCTTACGCTCGGCAGGGGTGATCCTGATCCCGTTCGCCTCGAGCGGCGCGAGCTTGCCGGGGTCCATGTCGACCAGGGCAGAGAATATCGCCTGGACGACTTCGGGCCGGATTCCGGACTCATCGCCGGGCGGTCCGGCGCTGTGCTCTGGCATGGGCGAAGGCTACGGGGCGCAGATATGACCGGGCGATGGTTCTGCCTAATGGCGCGGCCCGGGTTCGGGACCCGGGCGGCTGAGCCCGGTCCCGGCTGCGGCGACCCATGCCCGGTTGTCGATATCCCTTTTCCCCACCGCGGTGGCGGCGGCGAGCGCGAGCGTGGCGTGCACCTGGGCTATGCCTAGCACGCGAGCGGCGTCGTCCTCGTCCCGGGCATGCCCGACGTCCTCCAGGAGCTCGTCAGCTGCGATGTAGTGTTCCGGCCCGGTCATCAGGCCGCCAGTTGTCTCGGTGTGTCCGCGGTTCGTGAGTTCGTGTCTCTGCCGTTGGCGGTGTGCGCCGTTCCGGGATGTCCCGGACAATGCCTTTACGAGGTCGGCCAGGATCTCGCTATCCGCGCGCATGACGCCGCCGTCTTCTGTCCTAATCCAGTTGACGCCGTGGGCGTCGCGGAAGGCGGGGACCTGCCGCGCGGGGCGGCACCCCGTTCGTTGTGTGCGCGACCGCCGCGGAGTCAGAGAGGAGCGGGGCCGGCGCGCCGCCGCTTCTGCGGCGCTGGCGGCACCGCCTTCCCGGCAAGAGCGCGGGCGGCCGGGATCACGACCAGCGCCCCGTCAGAGGTGCGGACCGCGAAGGAAGTCGGGTCATTCTCCTCGAGAATGCCCAGGACGTCGGCGATCTGTTCGCCGTCACCCGGGCTGGGCCGGCGCCAGCGGATCACGACCCGCTGGCCGACATCGGCGGGTGTGAGGCGGACCTCGAGCCGGTAGCGCACGCCGGTCACCTGTTCCCAGGCCGGGCGGCTCGCCGCCGGGTGCCAGGCCCGGGCCCGGGAGCTTGGATCGTTGCCGGACTGGGCGCGGCAGCGGGCTCGGGCGGCAGGTTACGCGTCGGCGACGGTGGCATGATGCCGTCCTCAGGTTGAGCCGGCACGGGGTCGCATGGCCGGTTAGCTGGCCGGGGTGATGATCCCGTACTGGTGGATCTTGCGGTGGATCGTGGCAGGGGACACCCCGAGGGATTCGGCTGTCTTGGCCTTGCTGCCGTGGTAGTCCGGCAGGCTCTGCATGATGGCATGGCGCTGCATCGACTCCAGCGGGCCGAGCAGCCGGCGGCGGGGGGGGTCACCGCCGCCGCATTCGCAGCCGCCAGGCCAGGGATCTGGCCCGGCGGCGTGCATCGGGCACCGACGGCCTCAGCCGGCTGCACGGCAATGCGCGCGCCATGAGCACGGCCATGAATGAGAACCAGGCCGGCGGGCATGCGCTCCTCCGGTAGCCCCGGGTAGCTGGCCGCCCGCAGCGGCTGAGATCCGGTGCGTGTCGCTCACACTACACTCGCATCTGAAAACTAGCAACTTATTTCCGGAATTTGGCGGCATGTTCAGGGTGGCAAACTGGACCTTCCTGACCAGCCACGCGCCGACCAGAGTACGGATCGGCACTCCCCCGGCGCGGGGCTGAGGCCAGTGCCCACGCCCGTTCCCGCCCGGCCTGCTCCAGCCGCCACGCGGCCCGGCAGACCCGCGCCAGCACCCGCCGCTCCCGCCGGGCCGTCTGGATCTGCTCGCTGATCGGCGGGCCTGCTCAGCGAGCCGGGTCACCGGCTCGTGCGGCGTCGGGGCTTTCAGCGCGCGGGTCAGGCACCGCGCTTCGGGCCCCATCGGCTTGCCTGCCCGGCATCGGGGGAGTTTTCAGCCCTGCTTGGGTCGGGCGGCGGCCGTTAGCGTCACTTGCCGGGGGCAGTCCGGTGCCGGGCCGGTCGTTGCCCGTGAGGAGGGCCAGGACTTCGCCGACGGTGCGTTCCCGGCTGGCGGGTTCGGGCAGGGGCAGGTGCGCCTGGATCTGGTAGCGGTTGCGGCGGCCGTCCTTGTGCTTGACGAGGTAGCCGGCTGCGGTCAGGTCGGTGATGACGGCGTGGGTGCTGCGCTCGGTGATGTCCAGGCGGGCGGCGATGTCGCGCAGGCGCGTGCCCGGGTCGTGGGCAATGCACAACAGCGCCCGGGCGTGGTTGGTCAGGAAACCCCAGCTTGCCATGACGATAGTTTATCATAATTTCCGGAAAAGAATTGCTAGTTATCGGTTGCAAGCGTAGCCTGGAGGCAGGCATCGAGGCTGATGTCCCAGTGTCCGTGGTGCCGGTCCCGGCCGGGGCAGGCACTGAACGCAGGTGGCACGGGATGCTGATCTGGATGGGGATCAAAAAGCGCCGGAACGCGAAGGGCGCAGCAGGCAAGGGCAGCAGCGGCCGGCAGCTTCACGCCGCCCGCGCCCTTACCAATGAACCTAGGAATCCGCAGCTGGAGGCATCGCATGGCTGGGCATGATCTGCGTCAGCGCGTCGAGGTCAGCGATGATGACCGCACCGTCGCCACGGCCGAGGTGACCACCTCCGAAGGATCCGGAGGCACCGCCCGGGTGTCTTTGCGCGCCGAGCCGGGGCACATCACTCCCGGGCGCCGCGCGAGCCTGGTCGATGCTGTGCTGGATCTTCCCGAGGTGCAGGAAAGCGCACGCGTGGAGGCGGCATTCCGGCTTGGCGATGGCGAGTCACTGCACCGGCTTCAGGAGCGCTGCGAGGACGTCAGTACCCGCCCGGCTGGGTGGAGCGCGCTCGTCGATGCGAACCTTCCGTCCAGCCGCGCCGGGCAGCACGTCCCAGACTCAGCCGGCAAAGAACCCCTGCCGGGCGCATAACGACGTCAGAGGCGATCGTCCCGTCCGACAGCCGCCGCCGCCCGGGCCAGCACGAAACCGGCCAGAGGGCATCGGTCTGCAGCGCCGCCAGATCCTCCGCCGTCACCGGCGCCCGCGCCACCGGTCAACAGGAAAGTTAGTCCGACTCCGGGTGCCGCAGCCCGCCCTGATGAGGTTCCCCCGATCATGGCGCCGAGTAGCCCAAAGGCCAGGTTCCCGATCCTCCGCGCTCTCTTCTCCTTCGAGCGCGGCAACAAAGTCCGGTACCTGTATGCCGAATTGGCGCGCCCGACGCCGGAGTACGCGCCCGTCCCATATTTCAATTTCATCCTGGCGGAACGACTCTCGTTTTCGCTGAGAAATGACGCCAGGGAAGACGACCAATAGCTCTGGGCGCAGATTCCGCTCAGGGGCGCGCACGTACCGTGCCGCTGCATCGGTCAGTTGGCGGGCGACGTCGTTCAGCCGAGCACTGGTCTGCGGCGTCTGGGACTTAATCTCAACCAGAAGCGGACGGCCATCACGCATAGCCTCAATGTCGAAACCCTGATCCTTCATCCTGCGGTTTGAGAAGAGTGTTTCAGCCCTGTTAGGTATCTCTACTCCTGGTGTCTTCTGCAGAACCGCCCGCACGAACTGCTCGAACTCCCACCAGGGCGATGATTCCGGCATAAGACTTTCTTACTCCAGCCGAATACTAGATGTCTCATAGTTCGAAATTTTGCGTCGCGATCCACAGTGAGCGCGGTCACTCATCTGACCCTATAAGGGCCGGGCCTCTTCCAAGCTCAGCCCGGTAGCAGGACGCTCCGGGTGAGAGATTCCAAGCTCGGGAGAGGAGACCCGGCAATGTCTGTCTACGTCGGCATCGATGTGCACCGCAAGCGCTCCCAGGTGGCAGTGGTCACCGAGGACGGAAAGGTGCAGCTGAACAAGAACGTGGTCAACGGGATGGAGCCGTTCCTGCGGCTGATCGGGGATCTGCCCGCGGGGACGCCGGTGGCGTTCGAGGCCGCGTTCGGCTGGAGCTGGCTGGCCGATCTGCTGGAAGACTACGGCTTCGACCGGCACCTGGTGCACCCGCTGCGGTGCAAGGCGATCGCCTCCGCGCGGCTGAAGAACGACAAGGTCGACGCGGCGATCCTGGCGCAGCTGCTGCGCGCGGACCTGCTCCCGGAGGCGTGGATCGCGCCGCAGCCGGTCCGCCAGCTCCGCGCGCTGATCCGGCACCGGATCAGCCTGGTCCGCCTCGGCACCCAGCTGCGCAACCGGATCCACGCGGTCGCCGCCGACCACGGCTATGACCGGTCCGCCGGCTACTGGACCGGGCCGGGCCGCGGCTGGCTGGCCGAGCTCGACCTGCCCGCCGCATCGCGGGAGATCGTCACCGACTGCCTGGCGGTCATCGACGGCCTGGCGCCGCTGACCGACCGGATCGACGGCGAGCTGCACGCCCACGCCAAGGCCGACCCGCGAGTCAAGGTACTCCGGACGCTGCCCGGTGTCGGGGAGTTCACCGCCCTGGTCATGCTGGCCGAGATCGGCGACATCAGCCGGTTCGGCAGCGCCCGCAAGCTGGCCAGCTGGGCCGGGCTGACCCCGACGGTCCGCGGCTCGGACCTGACCATCCGGCACGGGCACATCTCCAAGCAAGGCTCGGCGTGGCTGCGGTGGGTCTTGAACCAGGCGGCGCAGACCGCTAAGCGCTCTCCGCAGTTCGCCGCTACCTACTCGAGCATCGCGAAACGCCGCGGGAAGAAGATTGCCACCATCGCGATCTCCCGCAAGCTGCTGACCCGCGCTTACCACCTGCTGGCAGACATGCAGGCCACCGACGCGACCACACCGCTACGGCGGCCGTGAAGACGGGAGGGTCACCAAGCCCCGGGCACGCTCGCTCCTGCGGCATGAGCCGGCGCCAGCGCCGCGCTCGATCATCTGACTGAGCAGCCCGGTCCCGGACACATGGTCATGGCAGCCGCCCGCACGCTGGCGCGGCGCCGGATGGGTGCTTGCGAGACCACTCCGCCAGCCACACCGGGAACCAGCACACGACCCTGACAATCCAACCGCAACCGAACCCTTCCCCGGCCCCCGATGATCTTCCGCCGCTCGCCGGCGTCAAGCTCGTTCGTCCTCGCCGCTGCGCGGCTGCGGGCGCTCCAGCTTGACCCCTGGCCGCGCGGCGAGAAGACCCGGGCACCTGCGAGGAAGGATCCAGAAGAATAGTCAGCCCAGCCCGGCGGCGCGCGTAGTCACCGGGCCAGGTTCGTACGCCCTCTTGACACTGGTGGCCCTTATGGGTGCCGCGGACAGGGTGTCAGATGGGATCGTTACGGCGTCGGCAGAATCTGCCGCTGGGCATGAGCGTGGCGGATGCAAGGTCAGTCTCGTTGGACTGGCATCATGGAGGTGATGAGCAAGTCCAGTTCCCGCCGTTTCCCTGTGACCGTTACCCACATTCCGGTCACCCGCTGCCAGATCTGCCGCCGCACCGTCGCGTACCGGCCCGGCAGCCTCAGCGAGGTCCTGACCGAGCACTACCGCCGGGCCCATCCCGAAGCGCTCGGCCTGCCGTCCCGGTAACCGTCCGCGGAGACCTGGCCACAATCTCGCTATCTCCGCAGGCGTCGTCCGCCCAAGACGCCTTTGCCGCGGACCGACTCCGCGAAGGCCAAGTCACGGAGCGTGATCGACTTGTGCTGCTGGTCGACGCGAGATCCGATGCTCTTATGTTTGTCAAGGCGTTCTTCTTGGTCCTCTGGGGAATCGGTGAGTCCTGGGTTTGCTGAGAGACGGACACGACAGGGATGGGCCGCTCGCGGTGGAGGGCAGGCTCTTATCAGGTCACGAGGTCAGCAGGGCGGAGAGAGGGTCCCGGGGCGGCCGGCAGATCGGATCAAGGCCAGCAACGGGTGCGGCAGCCGTTATGAGGGCCAGGCCGCCCGGAAGCTGCGGGGCTTAGCCGTTGGCGGTGGTGATGGCAGTGGTGACCAGGGTGATGTTGCGGGTGTCGAGGTTGCCGAGGACGGTGCGCAGGTGGACAGGGATGGCGGGGTCGCCGAGGCTGGCGGCGATCCGCAAGATGGCTTGCTCGGAGGATGCGCAGGGCAGCAGCCCGGCCTCCAGGGCGTGCAGGGCGGCGTCCCAGCTGATGGCGGCGAGCGGCTGGCCGGTGCTGATGCTGGTGCCGGCGGTGATGGTGCGGCGGAAGGCGTCGCGGTGCAGGAAGTGCCCGTGGCTGATGATCAGCCCGGCGGCGGCGGTGTCGGCGGGGATGCCGTCGGCGGCGTCCAGGAGCTGGCAGGTCAGCTCCTGGACGCCGATGGCGGTGCCGTTCATGGTGATGCCTCCTGGAAGAAAAGGGGTGGCCGCGGGTGAGCCCGGCGGCGGGTCGCCCGCAGTGGAAGGCAGGCTGTTATCAGGTCACGAGGCCAGCAGGGCCGAGAGAGGGTCCCCGGGGCGGCCGGCAGATCGGATCAAGGCCAGCAACGGGCGCGGCAGCCGATATGAGGGCCAGGCCGCCCCGGGAAGCTGCGGGCGTCAGGCGCCGTCGCGGAGCTGGTGGTAGACCTCGCGGGCGACGTACCGCTTCAGGCAGCGGATGATCTCCCTCTTTGAGAGTCCTTCTTTGCTGCGCCGCTCGGCGTAGGCGCGGGTGGCCGGGTGGGATTTCAGCCGTGTGATCACGATCCGCCACAGCGCGCTGTTGGCTTCGCGGTTCCCGCCGCGGTTGAGCCGGTGCCGGCTGGTCTTCCCCGAGGAGGCCGGGATCGGGGCGACGCCGCACAGGTGCGCCCACGAGCTTTCGCTGCGCAGCCGCTCCGGATGGTCCCCGGCGGCGACCAGCAGCAGCGCGGCGGTATCGGGGCCGACGCCGTGCAGGCTGAGAAGGCCCGGCGCGCGGGTGGTCACCAGGGGGATGATGAGCTCATCGAGGCGCTTGAGCTGGGCGTCCAGGAACTGGACGCGGCGGCCGAGCTCGCGCAGCGCGATGCGGGTGGCGTAGCCGGGCACGTCCCCCGGGCGGGGGCGCAGCGCCGCGATCGCGGCGGCCAGCGCGGCCGTGCCGTGCCCGGTGAACCGGGTCCGCAGCTCATCGGGGCCGGTCACGATCAGCGCCCGGGCCTGGTTGATCGCCTGGGTCCGCTCATGGCGGGCGCTGCGCTTGGCAACCATCAGCGCCCGGATCGCCTCCACCGCCCCGTCGCGGCCTTTCGGCGCGCCCGATGCCCGGCCGGACTGGGCGGCCCGTGCGGCGCTGACCGCATCCAGCGGGTCGGACTTGCCCTGCCGGTGCCGGTCCTGCCGGTCGGCGCGGTCGACCTCCACGACCCGGACGCCGGCGCCGGCCATGTACCGGGCCAGGCCCGCGCCGTAACTACCGGTGCCCTCGACGCCGACCAGGGCGACAGTCCCGAACTCGCCCAGCCATTCCAGCAGGTCAGCGTATCCGGCTGCGGTGGCCGGGAACTCCTGCACGCCCAGCAGCCCGCCGATGGGATCCAGCGCGGCGGCCACGTGCACGTCCGCGTGCGTGTCCACGCCGCCGGTGATCGCGCGCCCGTCTTCTACGATGGTCATAGCCGTCCCTTTCATGGTTGAGGGATGGCACGCACCCGCTGGCCGTCGGACCCGTGAACCCCGGCCTCTTGCCCAGGCCGGGCAGATCAGACCGGCAGCGCCGGTGGGTGCCAGGACTGGGACCCGGCCGACAAGCCGGTAACAGGACAACCTGAAACGGCGTCGGCCGAATCGGGGGTCAGGCCGGGTCCCAGGCTCCGACGCTACGCCCAAACCACCGCAAAACCACGGAAGCAAGCCGCGTGTCGGAAGCTCTGCTCTCCATCCTCCCTGCCGTTATGCACGGGTGGTAACCGTGCGACGATCGGCTATAAGGAGCACGCAGATGAGGCAGATCTGTGCGCTCATCCACCGCGCCGCCCAGCCTGATCATCCGTCCCAGGCTGACGATCCGGAGTGCCTGGGTCGGGAACTGAATCACGCTGCGTGATCGGATCTCGCCGACCCGGACGTCGGACACGTCCGCCATGGACTCCGCGATACCCGCCACCCGTCCGTGCGGCGTACCTGCCTACTGTGAGCGGGTGGACATCGCGCAGCGCCAGATCGACCACGTTCCGGCGACCGAACTCGTGGCGAACGACCGACGACCCGGACGAGGGCCTGCCCTCGCCAGCCGACGGCCGCGCAACGTCGACGAGGTGCAGGACGTCAGCCGGGCCTTAGCGGCCGGATTGCACCTGGCGGCTCATGCGTGCCGCCGGGTTCCGCGCTGCCCGGGCGGCGAGGGCGTTGACGAGGATCACGAGGTGGACCCTTGGCGACTGGCCGGGTCACAGGCTCCGCAGCACGCGGCCGCGGTCTGCTTGCGCGCGGCGCGACACGTCCGCATCGAAGGCGATCGCGTCGTACTCGTGCGGCACGCCGGGATGCAGGTGCAGCTCGACGGGCACGCCTGCATGGCTGAGCGTGAGCGCGTAACGCAGGCTTTCGTCGCGGAAGACGTCGAGCTGGCCGACCTCGATGTACGCCGGCGGCAGGCCGCGTGCGTCTTTCAGGTGCCCTGGCGCGGCCGCAGGGCCGGCGTCGCGCTTTTCATGTCCCGCTCCCAGCAGGGCGTTCCAGCCCGTGGCGTTGTCGTCATAGGACCAGCCGGCGAACGGCGCGATGTAGGGGTCGGGCGTCGTCGTGCGATCGTCGAGCATCGGGTAGATAAGCAGCTGGCGGGCTATTGCCGGGCCTTGCCGGTCGCGGCTCAGGATAGCGACGCCGGCGGCCAGCCCGCCGCCCGCGCTGTCGCCCATCACCGCGATACGGCCCGGGTCGATGCCGAGTTCACCCGCGTGGCCGGCTAGCCAGGTCAGACCGGCATAGGCGTCTTCGACGGGCACCGGGTGCGGATGCTCGGGTGCCAGCCGGTACTGCACGGATAGCATCGGGACGCCGGTCCGGGCCACATAGCGCGACACGGGACCGTCGAAGATCGGCACCGAGCCTATGATCATCCCGCCGCCGTGCAGGTACAGCACGGCGGCGCCGGTGTCACTCGCCGGCCGCCGGTACCACCTGGCCAGCAGCGTGGCACCATCTGCCGTGGTGACTTCATGGTCAGTGATCTTGACGTCATCAGCGAGCGGCTGCGCCTGATTGTTGAAGTACTCCAGCATCGCATCGAGCGTGACGCGCCGGGTCTGCACGTCGCCGGCCGGCGGCGTCGGCGGCGGGCCGTTTTTTTCCAGTGCCGCCTGCAGGACCGCGGCCACCTCAGCATCCATGGTGAATGTCAATTCCGGGCTCCTGTTAGTCGTGACCAGGCGGCGGCAGCAGCTCGGTCTTGAACTGAGGGGCGAGGCTCCCCGACCTTGCGATAAATGCCGCCTGTGCGTCGGGGCTGAGCGGTGGCGGCGCTTCAGTCCGGGTGGCGACCGGCTGGCCGACCAGGGTAAAGAACTCTTCCTGGCCTGCGGGTGCGCACATGCACAACAGCCGTGATGGCGTGTCCGAGGCGTTGGTGAACGAATGCGGCGCATTGGCAGGCACGTTGACGGTCTGTCCGGCCCGGGCGACGATGGTCTCCCCCCGGAACGTCACCCGCACCTCTCCGGTAAGGACAGTGAACATCTCCTCGAAGTCGTGCCGGTGCGGAGGCGGCCCGCCGCCTGGCGGGACGTGCATGTCGATGAGGGTGTACTGGCCGGCGGTGTCCTGGCCGGCCACGAGGATTGTGTAGGTGTCGCCGACGAGCCCGATGTGCGGCAGGCCCTGACCTTCGTCCGGCCGCGCGATGGTGAGCCTGCGTGACAGGTCGTCGGGCGGGATCGGATTCGGCTGATCCGGCATGGTCTCTCCTCGCGGTGTGATGTGCGGTTGGCAGTCAGCGGGCGAGCTCAGCGAAGAAGTCGTTCAGCGAGCGCGGGGTACGGCCGAGGATGGTGCGGAGAGCCAGGCTGTTGCCGCCGTGGAACCCGTGGGCGGTGTAGTCGGCGAACATTGCGTGCAGGCCGTCCCTCAGGGACGCATCGGGCAGGCCCTGCAGGGCGATGGAGGGGTCGCCGTCCTGGGCGACAACCTCCCGGCCGGCATACCGGGTCATCAGCGCTGCTAGTTCGGAGCGGGTCACCATGCCGCCTGCCGCCAGCTCGAAGGTGCCGTTGACGAGGTCGTCGGTGGTGAAGGCGATAGCAGCAGCCTCCGCCGCGTCGCGGTAATCGACGAAGGTCATCGCGGAGTCCTTTGAATAGGGCATGACGAACACCCCGTGCTCGACTGCTGACTGCCAGCCGCCGAGGAGGCCCTGCATGAACATTGCGGGCTGCAGGATGGTGAACTCGAGATTCGAGCGGTACACCGATTCCTCGACCGGCCGCATGCTCGCGTGGTTCACCAGCGACAGCGAGGGGTGGTACACGCCGGAGAAGACAAGCCGCCAGACCCCGGCTGCCTGCGCGGCCGCGACGGCCCCGGTACCCAGCGCCGCCGAGTCGGGCGCAAACGCCGGGATGATGAGGAACACGCCGTCGACCCCATCGAGAGCAGCGCGCATGCTGACCGGGTCACGCAGGTCGCCCACCACGGCCTGATCAGCCCCGGCATCCCGGACCCGATCCTGTTTCGCCGGGTCGTGCACGAGCGCCCTCACCTGGACGCCTCTGGACACCAGGGCCGGCACGACCAGTCCGGCGAACTGTCCTGTCGCGCCGATGGCCAGCACACGCACGGCTCCACCCCCAGCTCCCCGAAAACGGATCATTTCGTCCGGTTGAGTGTATCGCACGCACGTGCCAGGTCCGATGGAGGTTGAATGAAGGCGTGGTCGCCGCCAGCAACTCGCGCGAACCGCGCAGCGACGCGGCCCGCAACCGCCAGGCCCTCGTCCGGGCCGCCACCGCGGCAATACACCGCGAGGGCCCGCGCGTGCCCATGGCAACGATCGCCGCCGACGCGGGAGTCGGCGTCGGCACGCTCTACCGTCACTTCCCCGCTCGCGAGGATCTGCTCAACTACCTCACCCATGCATCGTTCGAGCAGGTGCTCGCCAACGCCAGAGCCGCCGAAAGCAACGGCACGACCGCCACCGAGGCGCTCCAGCAGTTCATCGAGGCGGCAATCAGCCAGCGCAACCAGCTCGTGCTGCCGCTGCACGGCGGACCGCCCCTGACATGGCCGGGGACCCGCACCGTTCGCAAGCACGTCCACCAGATAATCCAGCGGATCATCGACCGCGGGCGGGCTGACGGCACCATCACGCGGGACGTAACTCCGCACGAGATCGTCGTGTTCGGAGCGATGCTCGCCCAGCCACGGCGATCCGACCCAGGCTGGGATGCGACATGCCGCCGGCTGCTCGCCACATACCTCGCGGGCCTGGGCTCTTACACCTCAGGCGACTGATCTTTCCTGACCGCCCAGGAAATCCGGCATCCAGGATGCGACTTCTTGCACGTCGATACTCTCCGTAGCTGCGCACTAATTGCCATCCTCTTTCCGAGGATCGTTAGTCCAGCGACCAGAATTGAACGATCTGTACACTCATCTGACTGGCCACCCCAGCTTGAATCATGCGCTCCGATTCGGCGGTCTGGCGCGTATCTCCGCCAGTCAACTCCGTCGGTTTCCGGCGGGTTGCAACATAGTGTGATCGGCTGAATCAGGGACGCTTCCGCGGGCATACCCATCGCGCTGGCTGACCGGTCGCTTCGGCGAAGGGCCAGGCAGGACATCAGCCACACCGGGATCGGCGACCGCGGTCAGGGATGACCCTGATGCCGTCGGGGGTGCACATCAGGGTGCGAACCGGGGCTGATCCCGATCGACGGCGGCCACTGCCGGCGGCAGGCTTGAAGCATGAACACAACCACCACAGACACCGGTCAACCCCGAGCCTGCCAGCTGCGCCGGTCCGGCGATGACAAGATGCTGGCCGGCGTGGCCGGCGGCATAGCCCGGTACCTCAACGCGGACGTCACGCTGGTCCGCGTCATCATCGCGGCGCTGGCTCTCCTCACCGGTGCCGGCGTGGCGCTCTATATAGCCGCCTGGCTGCTGATCCCCGCGGACGGCAACGACCATCCGGCCGCCGCGGCGTGGATTGCCGGCCGCCGGGACCGCTTCCGCTGAACCCTGACCAGCCAACCGCTTGACCTGAACGGAGACCGATCACTATGCCCGGGATCATCGTCCTTGCTCTTATCGCCATCGTGGCCCTGACCGTGCTCAGCTTCGCCTTGCACGTGTTGTTCTCCCCGTGGCTGCTGGTGGCCGTCGCCATCCTGGCCTGGATCAAGTTCCGGCCGCGCCGCTCCCACCGGTAGCCCCGATGCCGGCCACCCGCTGCCCGGCCGGCGCTGAGCGCGCCGCCAGGCAGCGTCGCCATGGCCCGGGCATCGCCCTGGACGCGGATATCACTGATCGCACCGTCCAAGCCGCGCGAGATCCGCCGATCTGCGTGGTCGCCGAGGCTCGATAGCGCCGTCCTGGACGGGCGCAAAGTTGGGTGATCTGTGCGTGTAGGACGGCTGTCCAACGCTCGCACATGCCGATGCCGCCCCGCGGCCGGGCGGTCAGGGACGGCCCATCGTGACGGCGTGCGCCATCAGCAGTGAGTCCGGCGGCGCCAGGTCGACACCATCAGGGTTGTCCAGGTAACCGGCGGCGCGGCCGGGGACTCGGTCGTGACCGTACTGCCAGACGATCCGGTTCGTCTTCGGGCTGATCACGATTACGCGGTCGTTGTAGTCATCGTTGACCAGGATGTTGCCATCAGGAAGCGGCAGCGCGAGCGAGGGATGGTCGAGCGCGGCGGCGCCGACGGGCCGGAACCGCCACACCAGGCGGCCGGCGCGGGTGAAGATGACGACCTGGCCCGGATAGGAGTAGTCGGCGACGATGTAGCGGCCCGGGCTCACCTCGTTCGTATCGGACGGGTAGCGGACCCCCGGCGGGTGCGCCGACCAGTACACGCGGCCGCCCAGGCTCATCTCATCAACCCAGTCGCCGAGGATCTCGGTGATGAGGTAATGCCCGTCGGTGAGCGGGAAGGCGCCGTTCGGCTGGGCGAACTGACGCGGCGGTTCATGAGAGCACGCTGTCGACGTGCTACCCAGCTGGCGGGTGATGCCCCGGGCCGACAGCAGCAGGATCCGGCAGTTGAGGATGTCCGCCACCAGGATCTGGCCGCCGGGCAGCAGCATGGCGTCGTCGGGATGATAGTAGTAGCCGGGCCCGGACCCGGGCACCCCCGGATGGCCGTACCGGCGCGTGACGCGGCCGGCCGCGATGTCGATCACCGAGATCGTCTGGTTCTCCTCCTGGGTGGCGACGATCGACCGGCCGTCTGGGGAGACGAACGCGTCATCGGGCGGGCCGAACACCTGGCCACGCCCGAGGTCCCCGGGGCTGGGGAACAGCCAGCGGATCCGCCCGTACGGGTCAACCAGCAGCAGCCGCCGGTTGTCCTCGTCGGCGATCAGCACGTCACCGGGCAGCGCCCGCGGATCTGACCCTGGTGCCAGATGCCCCGGGCCGCGGGCGGGCAGCAGCCGGAAGGCACTCGCCGGCCGGGACGGCGCGCTAGGGGAGGGTGAGGGTGACCGGCGGACAGGAGTGCTCGCGGCGGCCCCGGCATGACCAGCCGGCGGGGAGCGGTGACGTGCAGCCAGCGAGCCCGGCCGCGACCGCCGCGGCCAGCACGGCTACGGCACGGGCCGGGCTCGCGACCACCGTGGCCGACCGCATCGCGCGGAAGCCGCAAAAAGTCACCACCCGAGGTTAGCTGGCTTGCACAGCATCTGGGCCGTGTACCTGCTCATTGGGCCGCTTCGGGGTGCTCCACTGGCTAGGATCGTTACGGTGACTCAGGGCGCTACGCCGCGCCGTGCACAGGGATGGCGGCGCGCGATCATGCTTGTCGGCGTGCTCGCGCTGGCCATCGCGCCGTGCGCGTGCACGGCCTCCGGGCACCCGGGCGGCAACGCGATCCGCCAGGGCCGCCCCAGCGCGACGTCTCCGCAGCACCGCCGCAGCGGCAGCCCCAGCGTCCAACTGGTGGTCGAGGCGAGCGGCGACCTGCTGATCCATTCCGCGGTCTTCGACCGGGCGCGGGCCCTGGGCGGTGGCCGCCACTACAACTTCGCTCCCATGTTCGTGCAGATCAAGCCCTACATCCAGGGCGCAGACCTGCCGCTGTGCCATGTCGAGACGCCGATGACCCCGGCTCCTCCCACCGGCTACCCGACCTTCAACACCCCGCCGGAACTGGCCACCGCGATCCGCCAGACCGGGTGGCGGGCCTGCTCCACGGCCGCGACGCACTCTCTCGACCAAGGGCAGACCGGAGTCGACGACACCATCCGCGCGCTGGATCGCGCCGGGGTGGCGCACACCGGCACCTTCTCCTCGGCGGCCGCGCAGAAAACGCCGCTGATCATGACGGTCAAGGGCGTCCGCGTCGCGTTCCTGGCCTACACCGAGCTCACCAACGGCATCCCCTCACCTCACCCCTGGTCGGTCAACCGGGCCAGCGCGGCGCAGATCCTGTCCGACGCGCACCGCGCCCGCACCGACGGCGCGAAAGTCGTCATCGTCAACCTGCACTGGGGCGATCAGTATGTCGCCCAGCCCAGCAGCTTCCAGCTCGCCCTCGCCAGCACGCTCACCCGCTCCCCCGACATCACCGCGGTCGTCGGCCAGCACGTGCACATCGTCCAGCCCATCCGCATCCTGCACGGCAAGCTCGTCGTCTTCGGCGAAGGCAACCTGATCTCCAACCAGACCAGCGCCTGCTGCCCGGCCGCCTCCCAGGACGGGATGATCGTGCTGCTCACCATCACCGTGGACAGCCACGGAGCCCGCGTCACGTTCATCCGCTACGTGCCGATCTGGGTCCGCCACCCGGACTTCGTGGTGCTCCCGGCCGGCACCGCGTGGCGCACCGACCCCGCCGACGCCGCCGCCCTGCGCGCATCCTACGAGCGCACCGTCGCGGCAGCCGGGCGCGGGCCCCGCATCCAGCCGATCCCCGCCCACCTGTTATCAGCGGCCTGGCCCGCCCCTAGGATCACCAGCCAGCGCACCGGCAGGCAGCGCAAGAGGATAGCCCCTGGCGTCGGGGGGCGTCCCCGCCGGGGTTGGGGAAGGCGCCTCGTTACCGACGGTGACAGCACCGCGGTCGTGCGACACGCGAGATCCGCCGTTCTGTACTGGAACAGCCTCCTCGGTCCAGTCCGTTTGAGGCGCGCAGAACGGTATCTTCTGTCGCCCGTCATCCTGGTGAATGCGGGGCGAAGATTAGCGGTCCGGAACTATCGCGCCCGGTCTCCAGAGGTATCAGAGCGATCTGCGGGACCACCGTCTAACCTGCGGCCTGTATTGCCCACCCTCCTCTGGCTCCGAACTGGCCAGTCCCGGCCGACGATCAGCATGACCGCTCCCACCCTCGGGGTCACCCTGCCCGCCCGTTTCAGCAGCGCAGACGCCATCCGCCGCTGCTTGATACTGGTGAGTGCGCCTAATTAACTGTCGTGAGTTCCCCGGTGGATCCAGCTCGATGGTGGCCGGAGGTGACTTCCGGGGGGCGTACCGGCTCCAGGTGCCACTGCCGTGACGTCGAGCTTGCCGAGAGCTCCGAGGATGTGATCGATTGGCTACTCGTTCACCAGACCGGGTCCTACTCGGCGAAGGATGCGCCGGGTCGTCGGCCGGCGCGGCTTAGGTAGGGGAGGCACTGGATGCTTCGCCGTCCCCGGCCGCCAAGGCGTTGGTCAACCCTTCGAGGTCCGCCACGGTCACGGTGAGCGCCGAGTGGCCACTTCGGCGAAGCGGTGATGGCACTTTCTCCGCGAAATGGATGCACACTCCCGCGTTGTGGTTCGTTCCGAAGCTGCTGTTGAGCGTCACGGCAATGGTGCCCGTCACTGCTACGGGCACCGCTCCGGGCAATCAGCCTAGACGGCGCGACATCAATGGAGGTACAGGTGCCAACCACAGACGAACTCTGGGCCCGCGTCCAGGCCGCCGAGAAAGAAGCCCAGGCTGCACTCGACAAGTACGAGGCGTTCGGGGTTCTCGACCCGTCATCAGAGTGGTCCCCGGAGTACGAGGAGGCTCACCGTGCTTCCCACGACGCGTGGGTGCACGCAGAGAGGGCGCGGCACGACCTGGACGCCTTCCTGAATCCGGAACGGTACGCCGAGAAAGGATACGAGGCCGAAGCCCTCGACAAATTCCGCGCCCAGCCCGAGGCCGAACCTGCCGCAGAAATCGACCTGGACCTCGAGCCAGAACTGGATCTCGGGCCAGGATGACTTGCCGTGCCACCGCGACCAGCCGCGCTGACCGGACCGGACATGTCCGGTCCGGTCAATTACTGCCGACGCCGATGGTTGGAGCTGGGAGTTTGGTCCGGGCGACTCGCCAGCTAAACGTGGATCGGCCAAATCACTCGCCATAATCACGTGGACTTCGCCACCTCGGCGCGGAAAGGACAAAACATGTCCCGTTCAGTTGATCTCTAGTACCGGATGCCTCTACTAGCTGGGCTTCGAACAGTCACCCTGAACAGTTGGAGCGAAGTTGTTCAGGTCATCTCTTCGGTTTCGGTGCCCTGGCGACCGTTGGCGTTGCTGCCCGGCCATATGGAAACCCCGCAGGATTCGGGATGATCTTGCTGGCCAGATGGTGACGGTGATGCGGTCCACTGGGTGACTAACGATCTCATATGAAGGGGGTTACTCAGGTCCAGCCCAGGGACCGGGGCTGCGATCGTCGTCCCGCTCGGCCTGACCCTGCTCACCTCGGCCTTCCCGGCCGGGCTACGAGGCAGCGTCGCTGGCATCCGGGGCCGCATCGCCGGCCTCGCGGTCGCCGCCGGAACGCTGATCGGTGGCGCTTGCCGGGCATGGCCTCGGCCTGGCGGATGTCTCGCGCAGCACGGGCAGGCTGGCCAGCGCGGGCGGCACCGACAGTCCGCCCAGCAGGCGGTAGGCGGTGATGGCGGTGATGGCGGTGGCCAGCGGCGCCCCGCTGGCCCAGATCGTCAGCGGCAGGATCAGCGTCAGCGTTCCCGCCCCGGCCAGCGGCGCGACCCGGCGGGTGAACACCATCCCGGTGCAGTAGCCCACGAGGAGCGCGGCGCCGTTCATCACCAAGCCGAACGCGGCCAGGCCGGCCCAGACGGCCAGCGCGTCGCCGGCCCAGAACAGTGTCATCCCTGCGATCGCGCCGCGGTGCCGGACCGGGCGGGCGAACAGCGCCCGGATCAGGAGCACCGCGTCGAGGAACACCGAGACCCGGGCCCGCCAGCCGGCCCGGCCGGCCAGCCGGGCCCGGTAGTGGGACGCCAGCCAGAACGCCGCCGCGAACGCCGGGAGGGGGATGACGGCCCAGGGCAGCGTGAAATTGATGGGCACTCCCGGCAGGCCCAGGCTGAGCCAGGCGATGGCTGCCGCGCACCCGTACAGCGCCAGCATCGCCTGCTCCATGCCGGTCAGCGTGGTGACGCGGACCATCGCCTCGCGCCGGCTGGCGCCGCTGGCCTGGAGAACCAGCCCGTCGGGCCTCATTCCTCCGGTGGAGAACAATCCGCTGAACCCCGCCGCCACCATGGCGGTGAGCTGGCGGCGGCTCAGCGCATAGCCGCCCTCGGCAGCGTAGACCGACCGGTAGGCGACGTAGTAGCCGGTCGCCGACAGCGCGAGCGCGGCCGGCACCGCGCCCAGCCACGGCCAATGGATCCTGATCAGCGACGCATAGACGGCGTGGAAGCCTGCGATGCCGGCGAGGCCTGCCACGGCCGCGACGTTCAGCGCGACCGCCAGCAGGATCGGCAGGGCCAGCGCGGCCCCGCGCCGGCCGGTCAGGTTCCCCGGCCACGGCCGCCAGCGCAGCCACGGCCCGCGGCGCCCGGCGGCGGTCACGCATCGCACCGCCCCACCACCAGCGCCGCGGCGGGCTCCCCGTTCGCTGCCGGCGTCCGGTCGTCCGCAGCGTCCCGGGTGACCTCCATCAACGTCTCCTCCAGTGCAGCCTGCCGGGGGCGGCAGCGCCGGCAGCGTGGCCGGCAGTGCGCCCGGTGTGCGGGTGAACTCCCTGATGAGCTGCGCAGGCGCGAGCCTGACCGGCTGGTCCGGGGGGATGAGGGTGACGTTGTCGTCGACCTCGGCGGTCCTGGCCAGATGGTGGGGCAAGGCTGGCGGTTCATGTTCCGTCGAAGCGGAATTCGCTGTGCCAGGTGCCCTCTGATGGCACGACCGACCAGTACTTCTCTGCAATCTGGTCCGGGCTGAACGGTGTGCCCGGCCGGATCTGCCCGGCGATGGTGATGCTGGCGACGCGTATGCCGTCGCCCGCCAGGCCGGCACCGAGCATGGTCGCCGCCGGCCGCAACGCGGCCTTGCCGAGCGAGACGGTGCCCCAGGCCGGGCCCGGGTGGTCCGCCCAGCCGCCGCCGGTGAACAAGATGGTCCCGCCTGCGGCGGCCCGCATCGCCGGGGCGGCGACCTGGGTGGCCACGATGGCCCCGGCGACATCGACGTCGTAGGCCTGGTGCAGGTGAGCGGCGTCGCTGCTCAGCAGCGAGCCCGGCGTCAGCATCGAGGCGTTGCATGCTTGGACTCGGGGTCGGTGCGCCCCCCGACCCAGTACCACTCGGCGAAGTGGGCCGAGGTGGTCCAGGTCTTCTGCCCGTTGAGGATCCAGCCCCCGTCGTCACGCGTGGCCTTGAGCTGCATGGAGGCGGCGTCGGACCCGGCGTTGGGCTCGGAGTAGCCGACGGCGAACTCGACCTCGTTGCGCAGGATCTTGGGCAGGAACTCGGCCTTCATGCTGCTCGTTGCCGTGGCGGATGATCGTCTTGCCCACGATGCCGACGCCCTTGCCGATCTGGGGGCCGCCCCGCCGGGCCAGCTGCTCGTTGAGGAGGTACTCGTAGACGCCCTCCCCCTCGGAGCCGCCGTACTCCTTGGGCCAGGTCATGCCCAGCCAGCCCCGCTCGCCCATCGAGGCCATGAAGGCCCGCCGCTTGGGCGTGTCGACGATCTGGGCCATGTTCTCCCGGGTCACGTCGAAGACCTCGGGGTCGTCGTTGGCGTCGAGGAAGGCCTCGACCTCCTTCACGAAGGCCAGTTGCTCGGGCGAGAATTCGAACTCCATTGCTGCCTCCACGGGACCGACGAAAACGGGATCTGACGGGTCGTCAGATTAGGTCGACATCATAGGGCAGACCCCGCCTGTCCTCCCAGGCCGCAACCCCGGGGACGGCCTCTTTCCGCCGGGCCGAAGGCCCTGCCCCGAACGTCCCCCTAATTAGAGGACAGGAAAGGCCCCAATTAGAAGACTGGCGGGTGCGGCGGTCGCTCGGGTGGGACGGCGCCCGCCGCTGGCTCCGCTGCTGCCCCGGCCGCGGCCGCTCCGGCACCGACCGCTCCGGCACCCACGCCGGCCGGCACGGGCTCTCCCACGGCAGGGACCTCTCCGGTCGGCGGCGCGTCGTCCAGGCCGCCGGGCTGACCCAGGGCTCCTTCGGCCTCTTCCTTCCGGCGCCGGCGCTCCCGGAAGTACCGGGTGATGGCGAGGAGGATGAGCTCCAGGACGATGAGGATGACGACCAGGAGGCCCCAGGGGAAGAGCCAGGTCTGCACCTTGAACGACTTGGCCAGGCCGGCATTGCCGACGATCCCGACCACCTGGTGCTCACCGACCGAGACGGCGGGGAAGCTGACGGGTATCTGGTAGGTCTTGGTGGCGTCGGCGCCGATCGTCGACAGGTTCTGCGTCGTCGCCTCGTGCGTCGTCGTGTCGCCCGCGTTCCCGATGGCCAGGACGAGCGGCGGGTTCACGTAGGGCCCGTTGTTGGGGTTCCGCACGGTGATGACCAGCGTGCGCTTCGGCGGGGCGCCGAACCATGCCGTCCAGGGCCCGCTGCCGGTCAGATAGGCGTTGAGGACCTGCAGTTTGTGGACCGTGGTGGCCGACGGGGTCTGATAGGGCGCGCCGACAATGGTGAGGGGCGTCGTCGGCGTCGTCGGGGACGAGAAGTCGACCACCATCACGACGCACGGACACGGCTTGGGCGGGAGGCTCACCACCACCGGCACCTCGAAAATGCCGCTCTTCGTCGTCGACACTTCCTGCGAGGTGCTGAGGATGCAGTCAGCCGACCCGTTGAGCGCGTTGTTCCCGCACACCTGCGCCTCGACGTCGGTGTTGGCCGGGAAGCCTGCTCCGGTGACCTTGACCGAGGAACCGACGGTCGCCACATTCGGCGTCACCTTGATGACCGGCGTCGGCGCGGCGCCGGCGTCGAGAGCCGGCGTCGTCACGAGGACGCCCGACACCACCGCTGCCGCGAAAAGGAGGCGCGTCCATCGGGGCCCCCGGCCCCCCCTGTCCTTCGGTCGAATCCTCACAGCGCACACATCATTTCACCTGCCGACACCGGCATGGGACCGCAGCTCCCGCCCCAGATTGAGCCCCCGACCCAGGTGACGACGGAACCCGGTGGCGAACCACCGGGTTCCGTCGTACCTGTACTTCTGCGCTCCCCTAGCTCATCAGACGTAGGTGAACGTCTGGCTGGCGCTCACCAGGCTTGTGTGGCCTCCGGCGGTCACCGTCACATTGACGGCCCCGGCCGCGCCGGCCGGTGCCTTCACCGTGATCTGGGTACCGGTGGCGTTGACCGTGATCCCGGTGGTGACCGAGGTGGACCCGAACTGCACCGAGGTAGCACCGGTGAAGCCCGCACCCTTGATGGTCACCGTTGTGCCTCCGTTGTGCGAACCGGAGTTCGGCGACACCGAGGTGACGACCGGCCCGTAGGTGAAGTGGTCGGCGGTCGTCGTGGAGCTGGTCCCTCCGGGGCCGGTGACCGTGATGTCCACTGTCGACGTGGCCGTCCCCGCAGGCGAGGTGGCCGTGATCGACGTGTTCGAGTTCACCGTGAAGCTGGTGGCCGGCGATGAGCCGAAGCTCACCAGGGTGGCACCGGTGAAGCCGGTACCGGTGATCGTCACAGTGTCACCGCCGGCAGGAGTGCCGACATTCGGTGTGAGCGAGCTGATCACCGGCTTGGTGGCCGTGTAGGTGAACTGGTCGGCCGACGTGATCGGCGTGAGACCGCCGGTCGTGTTGACCTGAATGTCCACCGTCCCGGCGGCGTGTGCCGGCGAGACCGCCGTGATCGACGTTGCCGAGTTCACCGTGTAGCTGGTGGCCGCCGTGCCCCCGAAGGAGACGCCGGTCGCCCCGGTGAAGCCGGTTCCCGTGATGACCACCGAGGAGCCGCCGACCGTTGAGCCGGAGGACACCGAAATGTGGGTGATCACGCCACCGTAGGTGAAGTGGTCGGCGCTCACCACGCCGCTCGTCCCGCCCGGCCCGGTCACCCTGATGTCGACCGTGCTCCCGGCCGTGCCCGCAGGGGCGACAGCTGTGATGGTCGAGCTCGAGGTCACCGAGTAGCTGGTCGCCGGCGTGCTGCCGAACGACACCCCGGTGGCCCCGCTGAAGCCCGAGCCGGTGATGCTCACCGACGTCCCACCGGACGCCCCGCCGTTCGAGGGCGACACCGCCGTCACCGTCGGGGCGGACGCCGAGTAGGTGTAGGTGTCGGCGCTGACCGTCGGCGAGGTGCCGTCGGGCGTCGTCACCTGAATGTTCACCGCTCCACTTCCGGGCGGCGAGACCGCCGTGATGGAGGTCGCCGAGTTCACCGTGTAGCTGAGCGCCGCCGTGCTCCCGAAGGAGACCGCCGTCGCACCGCTGAGGTCGGTGCCCGTGATGGTCACGGACGTCCCGCCACTGGTGGAGCCCGTCGGGGGCGAGACGCCCGTGATGGCGGGACCGAAGGTGTAGTGGTCACCGCTGTTGAGGGCGCTCGTCCCACCCGGCGTGGTCACCGTCACGTCCACCGTGCCGGCCGTGCCGGCGGGTGTCGTGGCGGTGATCGTCGTGCTGGACGTCACGGCGAAGCTGGCGGCGTTGACGCCTCCGAACTTCACCGCGGTGGCGCCCGTCACGTAGTTACCGGTGATGGTGACGGACTGCCCACCCGTGACCGGGCCCGAGCTCGGGGAGACGCTGCTCACCGAGGGTGCTGGGGCCAGGAAGGTGAAGTGGTCAGCCGCCGACGTGGCACTCGTGGCCGAAGGTGTGGTCACCGTCACGTCGACCGTACCGGGCGAGCGCCGAGGGCGAGGTGGCGGTGATGGACGTGGCGCTGTTCACCGTGAACGAGAGCGCCGGCGTGCCGCCGAAGCTCACGCGTCGTGGCGCCGGTGAAGCCGGAGCCGGTGATGTTCACCGTGGTCCCACCGTTGGTGGACCCGGTCGCGGGCGCCACGTTGGTGACCTGCGGGCCGTAGGTGAACTGGTCGGCGGAGACCGTGTTGCTGGTCCCTCCCGGACCCGTCACCGTGACGTCCACCCTGGATCCGGGCGTACCGGCCGGGGAGACGGCGGTGATGGAGCCGTCGGAGTTCACCGTGAAGCTGGCTGCCGCGGTCGAGCCGAACGAGACCCCGGTGGCGCCCGTGAAGGCGTTCCCGCTGATCGTCACCGACGTACCTCCGGCGACCGGCCCGGCGCTCGGCGAAATGCTGCTCACTGAGGGCGGGGTGTAGAGGTACTTGTAGTTGTCGGCCGGGCTGGTGGCCGAAGTGCCGCCGGGCGTCGTCGCCGTGACGTCCACCGTGCCGGAGGCCGAAGCCGCCGGGACGGTCGCCGTCAGCTGCGTGCCGCTTCCGTTGACCGCCACGCTGGTGGCCGCATTGCTGCCGACGAAGACGTGCGTCTGGCCGGCGCGGTCCTGCGTGAAGCCGGTTCCGGTCACCGTGATGGTGGCACCACCGCCGGCGACGCCCTGCGGAGGCGACACGCCGGAGATGCTCGGGACCGGGTCCCAGGTGTAGGTGTCAGCAGTTCCCGTCGCCGTCGTCCCACCGCTGGAAGTCACGGTGATGTCGTTGGTCGCCGGCACGCCACCCGGTGCGGCCGGGGCCACAGCGGTGATCTGCGTGTTGGAGTCGACGTGGAAGCTGACGGCCGGCTGGGTGCCGAAGTTCACGGCGGTCGCCGTGGCGAACCCGGTACCGGTGATGACCACGGAGTTGCCCGAGGTCAGGGGGCCGGCAGTCGGGCTGATGCCGCTGATGCCCGGAACGGGGTAGATGGTCACGTTGACCGTGGCCGGGTTCGACACTTGGCCGTCCGTGTCCGCCACCGTGTAGGTGAAGGACTCGTTCGTGACGGCAGTGGTGCTCGCCGACGTCGGCGTGTAGCGAATCACACCAGATGCCTGCGGGATTGCCGTCCCGTACGTGGGCGGCGAGACGATCTGCACCGTGGTGGTGTCGATCGGGAAGATGCTGGTGTCGTTGGTCAACACCGGGATCGTGACCTCGTTCGGGTTGATCGTGTGCGCCGTGTCGTCGTTCGCCACCGGCGCCGGCGTCACCACCTTGTAGGTGACGGTCTTGGTGGTGGTGTTGCCCTGCCAGTCCACCGCGGTCACGGTCAGCGAGTGCGTGTCACCGACGATCAGGCTCGAGGTGTCGAGCGGGCCACCGTTTGCGACAGGCGTGTCCACTTCGTCGACCGACTGGGAGGCCGTGCACGATGCGACCTGCACGTTGTCCCCGCACGAGTAGTTGGCGTCGACCACCTGCTGGTAGGCGTACGAACCAGAATTGTCCGGCGGAGGCGTCACGACGGTGATCGTCGGGTTCACCTGGTCCTGGACGGTCAGGTTCACCGTCTCGATGTTCGCCGGGTTGCCGGCCGTGTCGTTCACCGAGAACTGGAACGAGTCGGTGCCGTTGGCACTGTTGTCGTTCGTGTAGGTGATGGACCCGTCGGGGTTGATCACGGCGGTGCCGTGTGCCGGCGGCGTCGTGATCGATTCCGTCGTCAGGTCGGCCGGGTAGGTGCCGGAGTAGTTGAAGGGCACCGTGGCCTGGCCGCCGGACTGCACCGTCGCGCTCTGGTCAGCCAGGACCGGCGGGTTGGCCAATGTGATGAAGGTGGCGTACGACGTGGCGACATAGCCCTCGCTGTTGGTCGCCGTGACGGTGAACGTGTGGATCTGGTTCGGGACCAGGTCGCTGGTATTGAGAGGTGATCCGTTCGCCACGCTTTGTTGATACGGCGTGCCGACGTCCTCCACGCCCGTGCAGGACGTGATGGTGACGCCTCCGGTCGGCTCCGAGCACGCGTAGGCGGCGTTGACCGACTGCCCGAAGGCGTAGAGCGCTCCCTGCGAAGGCGTGCTCAGCGTGGCTGCCGGCGGCGCTGGCGTCGACAGCGGTGAAGCTGATGCCGGGCGCCGCAGTGGCCAGCGTGCTGAAGGTTGCCGAGGACTGGCAGTTGCCGGTCAGGAGTGGCGTGCCGTTGCACGGGTTGTTGGCCACGGCGCCGATCGCCGGCAGGCCGGGGAGGGTCACAGCTCCCGGAGCAGTCACGACCAGCTCGTACTGCAGGTAGATGTAGACCCCGTCCATACCGGCCTGCTCCTGGTTGTCCGTGCCGCAGACCACGCCGCCGGTGCCGCTGGTGGCGCCGCCCGGGTTCCCGGTCGATGTCCTGGCACGAGCTGCCGTCCCAGTTGACGCTGAACGAGCTCTGGTTCGAGGCCGGGACCGACCAGTTGTAGCCACTGACGCTCACACCGTTGACGGTGTGCGCACCCTTAATGGCCCACTGGGACTGCTGCCAGACCTGGTTCCCGCCGGTGAGCGTGCCCGATCCGGACACGTAGCTGACGCCCGTGAAGCTGAGGCCGGAGACCCCGGTGTAGTGCACCGTGGCCTGGCCGGTGCTCGTCTGGAGGACGAGCGTGCCCGAGGTGGCGAAGCAGTTGGTGACGCCCGCGGCGCCGGTGCCCGGGCAGGCGGTCGGGAGTGACAGTGCCGGCAGGCTCTGCGAGCCGTCCAGAGTGGTCACGTCGATGCCGCTGGCCCCCGCCGACAAGCTGGTGAAGGCGGCCACGCCGGGCACGTTCTGCAGGATTGTCTGGCTCGACCGAGCCACCCGGCGACGCGATGCCCGAGCCGCTGGCGTCGGTCACGCCGGTGAGGCAGGCGACCGTACCGGCCGCGCCGCAGGTGGCGGCGGTGGTCGAGGTGCCGGTGAAGGTCAGGGCCGCCGTGCCGTTGCTGGTGGCGACCGTGACCTGGCCCGGAGCGCTGAAGCCGCTGGTCGAGGCCAACTCGAGGATGCCGCTGCCGGTGAAGGTGCTGACATCAGGGTTGACCTGGGTGACGGAGCCGGCTGCCACCGGTGCCACTGCCCGAGCCCACGGTGACGCCGGTCAGGCAGGCCGAGGGTCCGCAGGTTCCAGCGGTGGTCGAGGTGCCGGTGTAGTTCAGGACGGCGGGGCCGCCACTGGTCGGGACGTTCACGGAACCCGACGTGCGGAGACCGTTGACCGACGCGATCGGCAGAATGCCGTTGATGTCGTTGAGGTTGTTGGCCCGGTTGACTGCGCCGCCGGCTGCCACCGTGTCGGTGCCGGTGCCGGTACACGATGGTGACGCCGGTCAGGCAGCCGCTGGTGGTGCCGCAGGTGGCGGCGGTCGTCGAGGTGGCGGTGTAGGCCAGCGTGTCGGTGCCGGCGCTCGTGGCCACGTAGACCCGGCCCGCGGTGGGCAGGTTGGTCGTCGCGCTGATCGGAAGGATGGAGTTCATGTCACCGAGCGCGTTGGCCCGGTTGACCGCCCCGCCCGTTGCCAGTGCCCCCGAACCACTCACGAGGTTCACGCCGGTGAAGCACGGCTGCTGCGACGACCCGCAGGTGGTCGTGGAGGTCGACGTCCCGGTGTAGCTCAGCGTGGCGGTGCCGGCGTTTGTGGCCACGTAGAGCCGGTTCCCGGTCGCCGTGGGGAAGCTGGTGACGGCGGCGACGTGCAGGGTTGCAGTGCCGGTGAAGGCGGACACGTTGATGGCGTTCGACGCGGACGCGATGGTCGTCGCGGCCAGGGTGCCGACCGTCGGGGCGGCGTAGGTGCCGACCGTCGTGGCGCCACCGATGGTCGACGAAGCGGACGTGCTGGTGCCGTTGGTCAGGCAGGTGCTCGTCGCGGCCTGGGTGAGGTTGTAGGCGTAGTTACAGGCGGCACCACCCATCGCGGACGCCTGTCCATAGGTCGAGGTGTTGAGCCCGGTCGCGACGTGGTGATCGGGCCGTTGATGGTGGTCCCGGCGGGAGCCGTCCACCGTCAGGTTCTCCGAGTAGGGACCGGAGTAGTAGCCCATGTTGCCCGTGGTCGCGGTCCAGCCCGGCTTGAAGACCTGCTCGTCGACGGTGATCGTGTCACCGGCGGCGAGCTGGCCGCCATTGGCGGCCGGAGCGGTCACCTTCCAGTTCACGACCGGGTCGTGGGTGTTGATGCTGCCACCCCAGGCCGGGCAGACCGTGGACGTGCCGCTGTTGAGGAGCGAGTACTTCAGGTAGTTGTCGCCCAGCGAGCAGTTGTAGTTGGTGGTCGACGACGTGTAGGTGTCGTTCACAGCCGCCGACGAGGTGACCGTCGGCGTGTTCGAGCTGCGGGCGAAGTAGCCGAACGTCTCGGTGGTCGGGTTGCCGCGGTTGTCCGTGGCGGTCACCGTGAAGGTGTGGTAGCCGGCGGCCGTGTTGATCGGCGAGCCGTTGGGCACCGTTCCCGTGCAGGTGGCCAGGCCGGATCCCCCGGTGTCGGCGCATGAGTAGGCGGCATTGATCGTCGATCCGGTGATCACCTGCTGCCCGTTCGTCGGCGAGGTGATCGAAACCGTCGGCGGATTCAAGTCGTACGGCGGCAGAATGACCGAGTAGTTCGATGTCTGCACGGTCTGATAGCCGGAATTGTTGATGGCGGTCACGACAACGTTGTGGGGACCGGCGGTACTGGTGTCGATGAGTGCGCCGTTCGCGAGCGGATTGCCGTCATTCGTCGCCGTGCAGCTTGCGATCCCGTTGCCGTAGGCCGGGGGGTCGATGCAGCTGAAGTTGGCGGCCACGTGCGAGTTCTCCACGACCTGGCTGTTGTTACCAGGAGCGGCGATCGTCACGATCGGCGGCACGTTGTCGATGACCGGCGTCGAGACGACGGCGGGCTGCGGGTTCGGGAAGGGCCAGCACGTCAGCGTGGCGGTGACGTTCCCGTAAATCGGCACACCGGTCACCGCGGTGACGAACCCGTCACCGGCATCGGTGGTGTTCGTGGCGCTGCCGACGGGCGGGACGTTCAGCATGTTGAGGGCGTACGTGTTCGAAGGCGGATTGTTCGACGCCTGCAAGGTGACGCTCATGGTGGCCTGGACGTAGTTGTCGCCACCCGGGATGCTGCGTGGTCTCGGAAAGATCGATGACCTGGCCGCTCGGGCTGTTGGCGTCGCTCAGCAGCGAGGCCGTGTAGTTGATCGGCGTCTGCGTGCTCGGTGTTGCCGGGTTGTAGTAGTAGCCCGGGGACGTGATCGTCGGTCCGGAGACGATCGTCGTGCCAACCGGGATGTCGAACTTGTTGAACGAGTTGTAGAGGCTCGAGAGGTTGTAGCCACCTGACGACGCGGGCACGTTGTTGCTGCCGCTGTCGCCGACGCTCAGGGTGAAGGTGCCACCAGGCGCCACGGTTGTCGGCGAGGAGGTCCCGACGAAGGCGGAGTCGCTCGTCGCGCCCTGGTTGACGCCGGCGCTCGAGATGGCCCAGCAGCCCTCCTGGATGTCGACGTACCCGGGGGGCGTGTCCGCGCCTGCCGGCGTCGCGCTCAGCGCTGAGCGCGATGACACCCGTCGCGACGGCACCAAGGACCAGTGCGAGCGCAAAGAATCCATCGAGAACTGCGACGGAAGATCCTTACGGGACGAACCGTGTTGGTCGAACCCTTGCCAGTGTTCCCCTTGTGACGCACAGCGTCACCCCCAAGCTGGACGGTTCTCGCCGCCCCCATCCCCCTCCGGACATCCCCCTCCGGACGGGGAGAACCTAGCCAGAACACAACGCTGCGTCAAACGTTAGTTTGGGTTTTTTTCCGCGCTCTGAACTGGGATTTTCTGAAATTCGTTCCAAAGTCGCATCCCAAAAAGACACCCGGGATGCCTGGTCAGCGTCCTGCTTTCTCGGAATTGCCAGAAAACGGGAGCCCTACCGGGCCAGATCCTCCGTCAGCTCCCGCCGGCAGTCTTCAGCAGCGCACCCATCGTCGCCGTGCGTGAGCGCATCCGGCGGGGCGGATCCGGGGCTTTCGAATTCCGCCTCCACGAGCGCTGTGCCGTGGGGAAAGCCCTGCACGTCGAGGTAGACGTCGGTCTGGCCCTGCTTCCCGTCCTTCTGCGGATACGAGATGGTCGCCACGACCCGTTGCCCGAATGCATTGGGCGTCGTCGTGAGCACGGAGGGAATCCCAGAAGCCACGACCTTGACGAGCTTCTCGTTTGCCGGCAGCGTCGGGGCGAGCTTCGTCTGGACCATCGGGCCCAAGCACGACGACACGGCTGACGACCCGGCGATGACCGCCGCCTGCTGTCGCCTCCGCCGGCAGACTCGAAGATCTGGACCTGCGATCCGACCTCGCGCCCGGTCGTCCCGTCGAGGAAGTTCGATGATGTGGCCGCCGTCACCGGGGTAGGCGCCTTCGACTGCTGGGCCACACACGCATTCAGCGCCGACCGCACGGCATTCTTGCCCCCCGTGCTCGACTCGGTCTTCCAGGACGACGGGAAGGCCGCCGCGCGTCAGATTGAGCGTGTGCGCCGCGAGGTTCTGTACTGGCGTGCCCGTTCCCGAAGCGTTTCCCGTCGGCGCAGTTCCACCCGACGAACAGGCCGCCAGAAGCAATCCCGAACCGGCAGCGATCAAAAGCCCTTTTCCCAGGATGCCGACTACGAACGTTCCTCACTTGATGACGTTGCCGTCCGACCCCACCACGTACCAGACGCCCCCCGCACCTTGGGCGTTCGCCTGGACGGCGTTCTTGGTGTGCGCGTACAGGTACAGCGGGTGGCCGCCATAGGTCATCTGCGTCGTTCCATCGGGACGCTTGACGCTTCCGATGAGGGACTGCTGGACGCCCGGACGCAGCGTGGACCGTGACCCCGTCGGTCAGCCATGGATGCCAGGTCGTGGTGCAGGAGGAATTGGTGCAGACGAAGTGACCGGCGTGCTCGGCCGTGTCCGTGTAGGCCACGATGCCGGCGATGGAGCCCACAGCCTGGCCCAACGTCGTCTTGTACGCGTACAGCGTGAGACCGTTCTTGCCGGGCTTCGGCTTCAGGCCAGAGCTCGAGGACGGCGAAGAGGAACACGCGGCAACGAGCAACGACAAGCTCGCCACCGCCCCCACTAACGCCGTACGCGACCAGCTTCGCCGCACAGACCGCTCCGACATCAACTTCACGTGACCTTTCCTCTCCGTGGCTGGTGCCACCGCCTCTAACCGTTCATCGGGCATGCCGTCCTGGCACCCCCACCTACGAGATCGTCGCGGGCTCGTCCTCCGCCGCTACTCCGGACTCGCCTTCCGCCGATGCGCCTGCCGCCGTCTCCGTCGCACCGTCAGGCGGTTGCTGCTCCGCCCGCTTCTTCTTCCGATGACGGCGCCACAGCCAGAACGCCAGGACAAGGACCACGATGATGATGAGAATCAGGAGCCACGGCACGATCCAGAAGTCGGCCGAACCCGTGCTCTTCACCGCCGTCGTCGTCATGATGATCTTGAGGTGCACGGGCCCGATGAACGGGAGCCCGTTCCATTTCGGTTCGATCACGCCCTCGCGTTGGCCGGGTATGAGGGCCGTGATCGCCACCGGCTTGAAGGTGTGCACCGTCGACCCGAAGATGTCGGTGGCGACCGCTTGGACCTTGCCGTTCAACACCTCGTTGCCCGTGTTGACGACCTGGTAGTGGACTTGGGCCCAGCTCGAGCCGAAGCCGAGTGGCGAGCTCGAATAGGTTGCGCCCACGTTGGCCGCCGCCACGCCGGGGTGCAGCGGTCCGGGCACCCGCACATAGATCGCGATGCCCTCGCCGCGCTGCACGGCCACCTGGGTGCCGGACTGCGGATTGGTGTTCGGCGCGAGGTTCAACGCCACGATGCCGCCGGCGTGGTCGCCGGGAGAGGCGTTGATCGGGACCTTGACCTCGAAGTGGAACTCGGTCGCCGTCTTCGGAGGAAGGTTGTACTGGTTGACGGGGAGGTTGATCCAACTGCCCACGTCAGTCGCCTTGACGTTGGGAGGGTTCAGGGTGAAGACCCCGAGACGCTTCGTGTTGTAGGCGTCGGAGCCGTAGACGTCGAAGTTCAGCGTCTGTGACGAGTAGTTGGTCAGCACCGCGGTGTCGGACACCGTCTGGCCGGGCCCGGCAATGAGGTGGATCGCCGAGCGGGAGAGGAAGTTGGCGGACTGCGAAAGCGGAACGAAGGACCAGGCCGGCGTCTGGTTCTGACCAGATGTGGCAGCGGTGCCGCCGGACGAGGTTGCCGGGGCTGCCGCAGCTCCGGCGGGTGCCGACAGTGCCAGCAGGCCCAGAAGGAGTGGACGCAACGGTGCCAATGATCATGGACACCCTGCGCGCGTAGGTCTTGCTCATGCTCGTGAGGCCCCCCTGGCCGGTCTGTACCCCGAAACGTGGATGGGGGGACGGCCGAAACCGTCCCCCCATCACGTTACTGCTCTAGAACCGACCTCTTTGGTCGGCCCAAGGGCCTGTCAATCCGCTCAGGTGGCGGTTGTGAGCAGGTCCATGGTGGCCGTGTAGTGACCAGCGGCCACGTACGGCGGGACTGCCAGCGACAGCGAAGCGTCACAGTTGAACGCACCGCCACCGCCACCGGAAGCTGCCGCACAGAGAACCTGCGCAGGCTGCGAGCCGAAGTCGGCGGCACCCGAGTCACTGGTTCCAAGGTTGGCAATCGGACCGGCGGTCGCCTCGTAGATGAGGCCACTGGGGCCCTCGGCGTTGGTGTTCGGCCATGGCTCTTGCGTGTTGCCGTTGAGCGGACCAGCCGAGGTCAGACCACCGGAGTTCAACGCACCAGCCGGGTTGTTGCCGCCGGCGTTGTCGTTGACCGTGGGGCACGTGATGTTGCTGTTCGTGCCCGTTGCGGCGGATCCGGCAGCGCAAGCATCCGGAGCGTAGGTCGGAGGCGACACCGTCCCGTTCGGAACCACGCCCGCCTGGAGGTTGCCCGGGTAGGTCAAGCTGACCGTCGGGTTCCAGGTGAGGTAGTCGGCCGGGATGGTGTTGTCGTTACCGACGTTCGGGCCGATGAAGTCGGACTCGAGGATGCCGGTCACGTTCCAACCGGAAAGCGTGCCTCGGGAGTCGTTCACCTCAACGGTGTTGAGCTCGCCCTGACCAGCCTGGAACACGCCCGGGCCCAATGTGACTGGGCTCAGGTTCACCAGGATGGCGCTCGGGTTCTGCCCAGGAGCACCGATGCCCTGCGTCGCCGCGTACTCGGTGACGGTCAGGTTCGTACCGATGACAACCTGTCCCAGGCCCTGCTGCACGAGGCAGCTGCCGGTCGAGGCGATCGAGCACGTGGCCGTGAGGTCCACCAGGTTGATCGGCGTGAAGTCAGCACTCGCCACGGTGGTCGCTCCGACCGTCTGGTCGACGTGCAGCGTCCAGGCGCCCGGCACACAGGTCGGGTCACTGAAGACGTTGTTCGGAATGTCCGACGTGTTCACAGTGAAGGACTCGGTACCGGCCAGGTCGGTCGGGTGCGCGGGCGACGGAGTCAGGCTGGTTGCCGGCTCCGAAGCAGTTGCGGCACAACCAACAGGTGCTACCCAGGTCCCGGTGAACACCGAGGAGGAGTTGGGGTCCCACCCGGTGCTGCCCGTAATGGTCGCCGACGTGTTGGGGCCGACGTTGCCCGACGGGAGAGTCCCCGTCGAACCGCTGGCGCCCGGCACGAACACGTTGAAGCTGGAGGAGATGCTTCCGGCCGCCAGCGTGCCCTCAATGACCGTGATGCTGTGCAGGCCAGGGGTCAGTCCCGAAGGAACGACCAGGCTGCCCGTCATCACGGGGTATGTCGGCGTACCCAGGTGGCGCCAGTAGCGCGTACGAGGCCGGGCTCACAGTCAGCGTGCTGCTGCCGTCTGCGTTGCCAGCCGACGCGATGGGCGTCGCTCCGTCAACGAGCACCGTCGGGTCCGGGATCGGCGATGCTCCGCCGGTACCGAACTCCGAAGCGCCCCACCAGTAACCAGCCGTCGTGCTCACCGCGAGCGGTGTCGTCGACGTGTTGGCGTTCATGGTGGTCGTGGCCGGGGTCAGCGTCGGGTTCTGCGGCGCGTGGTCGGCCGCGTACTGGACGCTGAACAGAACAACCGGTGTCTGCGTCCCGATGTCGGCCGCCGTCATGATGGAGCTCGTGACGCCCAAGTTCGCAGACAGCTGGTTGAGCGGGCTGGTGACGTTGGTGTCGCCGTTGACGTACGTCGACAGCGTGGTCGACGTCGAGTTCAGGTTCCCGCTCCGCGTCAGCCGACGCGCCCAGGTTGCCGTGCCCGATGTCGGCGTAGCTCTGCTCGGTTCGCCGGGTTGTCCAGCGCCGCGAGACCCTGCGCCTGAATGATGGCGAGGGACTCATTGGCACCGAGGCCGGAGCAGGTGAAGTTGATCGGGTCGCCAGGGGCTGACGCCGGTCAACGTGCCCGAAGGCACCGACGCGGGGTACGTGAGGCCGGTGGCCGTCACGTGGTTGCCCGTGGACGTGTCGGTGATCGTACAAGTGTACGAACCCGTCGGCGTCCCGGCGCCTGCCGCCGTTGCGGTGATCGCCGAGATTCCGGCGGCACCCATGAATCCACCGACGAGGGCGAGTGCCCCAATCGCGGATCCGAGTTTTCTCTTGCCTAACAAGATGGATCTCCTTTTTTGAATGTGCGACGAGCGAACTGGGCTCCCGTGAAGGCAGAAAGCCGCGTGGCCCCCCGCACAGTCGTCGCCAAGTAGTTAGAGCACATTCCGTTGCGCAGAGCGCGTGGAACTCAACACAGTGTGTGAGTGACAGCGAACTCCCCGATCGGAAATGTGCAACTCCCGACCCCCTTTCGCCGCATGCGGTCTCCCGAGCGCGGCATCCCCTAACCGATGCACGCTCAGACGAACTCCACCAGAGCGTGCTCCTCCAGCGGCCCGACATCCCCCGTTGAGACCGAGGCGAACGGTACGGGGCAAATCCATCCGCGTCAAGCGCGCGTTGGCCCGAATCACCGTTTTGTGTTCTTCGATCCTGCACGCGCGCCGTCAAATATTTCTGATGCCCTCGCGACACACGGCGCAAGCGAGTCCGCCGGCAATCGGTCGCGACACCCGACCTCGCCTGGGTCCCTCCTACACTCCCCCGGCATGACCCGAACGGGCCGAGTGGTGGTGAGGATCGGAGCCGGCGTGCTCGTCGTCGGCGTCCTGCTGGTCGCCTTCGTCGCCTATCAGCTCTGGGGAACGGGCCTCTACGAAGAGCATGCGCAGGCGCATCTGAAGTCCGAGCTGTCGCAACAGCTGCACCGTCAACTTCCGACGTCAGCGGCACAACTGACGGGCGCACAGCGGCTTCACCTGCCTCCGCTGCAGCACGAAACCGCGTTAACACTCCCTGATCCCCAGGTGAATCAACCCATCGGCCTGCTGTCCATCCCGAAGATCGGACTCCTCGACGCCATCGTCGAGGGCGTCGGTGAAGCGCAGCTCGAGCAAGGGCCCGGGCACTATCCGGGCACGCCCCTCCCCGGAGAAGCCGGGCAACGTCGCCATTGCCGGCCACCGCACGACCTACGCCCATCCCTTCTACAACCTCAACGAACTCGGGCCCGGCGACTCGATCTACATCCTGACCGAGCAGGGTTTCTTCCACTACAAGGTTGCAACCTCCCAAGTCGTCGATCCCACCGACGTCGCCGTGTTGGACACCGTGCCCAATCAATCCACCCTGACGCTCACGACCTGCAATCCGCGCTACAGCGCAGCGACGCGGCTGGTGGTGACCGCCGACTTCGCTCCCGGTCCGGGAAAGAGGTCGAGTGCCTGCGCACCCGACCACGACAACCGTTCCCAAGGGCGGGACGCAGATCGCCGCCATCCCGGGCGATTCACTCACCGGATCGAGCAGCAGCACCTGGCCGGTGGTGTTGTGGTCTGCGTTAACGGTTCTCGCTGCCGTCGCTCGTCTGGTTCATCTGGCGGCGTTCACCGCGGCGATTTCGCTGGCTGATCGTCGTGCTCGGCGTGCCCGCCGTGTGCCTTTGCCTTTTGACCGCGTTCGAGCACATCAGCCTCGCTTTGCCCGGAAGTTTCTGACCCTCGCCGTTGGTCACGCGGTGCCCGAGCGCCTTGACTCACGGCCGTTTGTGAGGCCAAACTCACGCTCGCTGTAACGGGTCTGGGTGGGGGACCCTCTCTATTTGGCTGAGGGGACGGGGAAACCCGGGGGGAATCATGAGGCGATTTGGCAGAGATACAAGAGCTCGCGCTTGCTGGGGCTGCGCTGTTGGTTTCGGGCATGGTCGGCGTAGCTGGCATTCGCCGTTTCAGCTTCGACAGCCGCGTCACTGACGGTGACGCCGAACACCGGCCTGAGCAACGGTTCGAGTCGTCCAGGTCTCGGGCTCCGGCTTCGCTGCTTCGTCGGTGGGCGCAATGCTCGAGTGCAACAACGACCCGAATCAGCCGACCATTGAGGTGGCCGGTGTTCAGGCCGCCCCGGTGGGGTGCACGAATCCCCTGCTCAAGATCGTCAGCACGGACGCATCTGGGAACGTGCCCTCGACCGCCTTCACCATTCAGAGGGGACCGTCGGACCACCTGCAACCGGAACGGACTCCGCCGGGAAGGACGCCGCTACCGACGCCGCGCTGTACCCCTGCCCGCCGACGGCCGCCCAGGTCACAGCCGGTGACACCTGCGTGATCGCGTTCGGGACCCAGGGTGGTGCTCAGGTTCAGGCGCCGATCAGTTTCAGCCAGCGGCGGAGACCGACGACCACGACGACCAGCGCGGCGACGACCACCACGACGACCAGCGGTGGCGCACGACCACGACCTCGACCACGGCACGACCACCACGACCACGACCACGACGACCACCACCACGGCAGCCACGACGACGACCAGCCCTGCAACGCGAAACCGACCACGGTGGCGGGACCGCCCAGCATGACCGTTACCCCAGCCACCTGCCTGAACGGTGGCACCGTCGTCACCGTCACCGGAACTGGCTGGACCACGGGCGCCCGGGCAACGTCCTCGAGTGCAATAGCGACACGGGGCAGCCGACCGTGGCGCTCCCGGCCCTGTCAGCCAGAAGGTCCCAGTCTCTTGCACCGGCGTCATCGACTGCTGGCGCAACTGATCACCATCGGAGCTGGTGGGAACTGTCCGCCATCTTTCACGATCGTCGCCGGGACGGCGGGGCCGCCCTGCGGCGCGAAATACCTGATCACCGCCTGCCCCACTGCGGACAGTTCCGGAGGAAGCCCGACGACTGACGCCGCCGACTACCCGTGTCCGCCCACACCCGCCCAGCAGGCTGCGGGCGATACCTGCACCCTGGCCTTCGGTGACAACGCCCCCAAGCAAGGACGCAAACCGTGCCGATCTCGTTCGTGCCCGCACCGACGCCTGGTTCGGGCACCACCACGACGACGACCACGACTGCTGCAGCAGCGACGGCCGCCCAAACAGCTGCAGCGACCAAGGCTGCGACCTCGGCGAGCACCTTGGCCTTCACCGGCGCCGGCCCGGACACCTGGTACACGCTCTTGGGCGGTCTTCTGCTGCTCGACCTGGGTTTCTTGATCCTGACGCTCTACTACCGGCCACGCGAGATGGTGGAGATGCTCACCCGAGGCGTGCACAAGACCTTCGGGGGCAAGTAACCCTCGCCACACCGAGTCTGCGGGTCGTGGGCTGCGCCTTCAGAGGGCGGCCCACGACCCCGACATCGGAGCACGACTGAAGCGCCAGCAGCCTCGTCCGCTTGGGAATCCGCCTCTGTGCCAGGCGGGTGCCGTTAACACCGGTCGGGTCACCGGAGAAGGCACGATTCTCCGCTCCTCGGGCCTCGACACTCACCTGGGGAATGGGGCCGGACCTGGACCCTGGTGATCCGAAGGGTCTCGGTCCTAGCTGGATTTCTTCGCGTGTTTCGGCGACTTCGGTGCGGGCGTCGAGTCGACCGGCTCCCCACCGCCGCCGTCTCCTTCACCTCCGGCGGCTCGGTCGCCCGCTTCGCCCGTCGCCTGCGTTGACGACGGAGCACGAGCGTTAACACCAACCCCACCACCAAGACCAACACCAGGATGATGAGTCCCCACGGCAGATTGAACTGCGAGGTGCTGGCGGTGGCCCGGGCACCCGACGCGGCGGCACTGAGCTGGGCCTCCAGTCGGCCCGTCGTCCGCACGGGGACGGTGAACCGCCTCGCCACCGACTCGCCTGGGAGCAAGGGACCGGTGGAGAAGGTTCTCGTGGTCGTGGTACCGAATGTGCTGGTCACCTTGAGGTGCGCCACGGGTGTTAACACCACGTTGCCGCTGTTCTTGACCCGCACGGTCACCACCGCATTGGTGCTCGAGCCGAAGAGAGCCCCCGTCGTGCCGTCGACGGCGACATGGGGCTTCGACACGCCGAGGTGGGTCACGAGCGGCCCGGTCACCCGGCCATAGACCCGGACACCGACGGCCTGGACCACGTTGACCGGCACGCTCCCCTGCGAGGAGGGCGTGCCCGTGGTCTCCTCCGCCACGATGCCCCCGACGTGATCCCCTGGGGTGGCGTTGGTCGGCACCACGACGACGAAGGGGATCGCCGCGCTGGCGTGGGCCGGAACGATCACGGCCGAATGGGCCAGGTGGATCCACGCCCCGATCCCCTCGACGGGATCGACCTTCCGCCGCAGCGACAGTCCCCCGCCCGGCGTGTTGAAGGCATCCGCGGCGAAGAGCTCGAACGAGAGCGGGCCGGCCGAGAGATTGGAGATGGTGACCGAGTCGTCCGTCGTCTCGCCCGGGACCAGCTTCGGCGAGAACACCACACGGGGTGTGCCGCCGGCCGGGGTGGTCGGGTAGACCGACCAGCTTCCGTTGCTGGCCGCCCCCGCCGGGTCGGCGGTCGGGACCCCGAGTCCCGCCACCACGGCCAGGAGCGAGCGCGGCGAGAGCCCAGAGCGGGCGTGTGCGACGAGGAATCACGCAGAGATGATGACCGACGGCGAAGGCCGGCGGGCTACATCACCAAGAAGACGACGGTGGCCTCGTACTGGCCGGCGTAGACCCAGGGTGGCACCTGCAGCGAGAAGGTGCCGTCGACCTTGAAGGATCCGGCACTCGACCCCGCCGCCGCCGTGCACAGCGCAACGGCACCCTGCCCGAGCGGGAAGTTGCCACCCGTCCCCGCCAGCGGTGAGGGGTTGCCGTTGCCCGCAGCCGGGGCACAGCCGACGTTCGTCAGCGAGAGATAGTCGGCCGGGATCTTGGCGTTGGTGCTGGCCGAGTCGGAGCCCGCCGTGGCATTGCAGAATCCGGAGTAGGCCTCGCACCACGCGTTGGGATTGGTCGCGCTGGGCTCGACGTAGGCGCTCAGCGACCAACCCACCGTGGCATCACCGCGGTCGTCCGTGACGTACAGGCTGTTGGCGGGGGCCGACGCGTTCTGCCACTGCCCCAGGAGGTTGACCGAGGGCATGTCGATGCTGTTGCACGAGCTGCTGACCGCCGGCGGCGCGGCGCAGGAGATCTGCAGCTGGTCGTCGTACTCGAAGTTGTCGGCCGGGGTCAGCGGCGAGATCCCGGCCGGCGTGGTCACCCGGACCGGGATGACGCCCAGGTTGGCGGCCGGTGCCACCGCGGTGATGGAGGTGGACGAGTTCACCGTCCCCGATGTGGCCGGCTGCAGCCCGAAGCTCACGGTCGAGTCGGGCGAGAAGCCTGATCCGGTGATGGTGACGGACGTCCCACCACCCGAGCTCCCCGTGCCCGGCGAGACGGAGGTCACGACGGGCGAGCCGTAGAGGTAGGCGTCATGGAGATTCGTGGCCGACGTGCCCTGGTCCGAGCTGACGGTGATGTCGACCGCTCCGGTCGTTCCCGCCGGGGCGACGGCGTAGAGGCCGGTGCCGCCGGCCAGGACCGTGACCGAGGAGGAAGCGTGATCGCCGAAGTAGACGGTGACCCCGGGCACGAAGCCGTTCCCCGCCACGATCACATCGTTCCCCCCGGCGAGCACCCCGGCGTCGGGGGCGATGCTGTTCACGACGGGCGCTCCGTAGGCGAAGAGATCATTGATGGAGGCGGCAGAAGTCCCTGCCGGGCTGGTCACGGTGATGTCGACCGAGCCGGCGGTCGCAGCGCGGCGACGTCACCGAAATCGACGTCCCGCTGCTGTTCACGCTGACATTGGTGCCCGGCACGCTGCCGAACGAGACGACGTCGCCGGGGACGAAGCTCGACCCGGTGATCGTCACCGCCGTGCCACCGGCAATCGTGGCCGTGTCGGGCGTCACGCTGGTGACGACGGGCAGGCCGTAGGCGTACAGGTCGGCGACCGAAATGGCCGAGGCGCCCTGCGGGGTGGTGACCGTGACGTCCACCGATCCGGGGCCACCGGCCGGGACGCCGGCCTCGAGCGTGGTGGGCGAGGTCACCGTCACACCGTCGGCGGCGATGCCGCCGAACGTGACCGTGGTCCCTGCAACGAAGCCGTCGCCGGTGACCGTGACGATGCCCCCTCCCCCGGCGGAACCTGCCGAAGGCGAGAGGCCGGTCACCGTCGGTGCGCCGGCGGCGAATTGCGCCGGCAACGACGATCGGCGACGTTCCCACTGCGTTGGACACGGTGACGTTGGCGCCACCGCCCAGGGTCGCCGGCGCGTCGGCGGTCAGTACCGTGGAGCCCCACACCACGACGTTGGCGGCGGGCGTGGATCCGAAGTCCACCGTGTCGCCGGGCGAGAAATAGTTGCCGGTGATGGTCACGTTCGTCGCCGTGTCGGCGGGACCCGTGACGGGTGAGATCGAAGCCACCGTCGGGGCGCCGTAGGTGTAGAGGTCGGCGACCGACGTGGGCGACGTGCCTCCGTCGGCCGAAGGCGTCGTCACGGTGACATCGGTCGTGCTGACGGCAGTGGCGGCCGGCACGGTGGCCGTCAACGTGGTGGCCGACGTCACGGTGACGTCGGTCGCCGCCGTGGTGCCGAACGAAGCGGTGGCGCCGGGCACGAAGCCGGTACCGGAGATGGTGACGGTGTTGCCGCCGGCCACCGGACCCGCGCCGTCGACGACCGCGGTGACGGTGGGAGGCCCGTAGGCGTAGAGGTCGGCGGGGGTCACGGCCGAGGTCAGTGTCGGGGTGAGGGCGCCGACGTCGGGGTCAGGGATCGTGACCGTGACGTCGGTGGAACCGCCCGAAGCGTTGGCCGGTGCGACCGCAGTGAGCGTCGTCGGCGAGGACACCGTGACAGCGGTGGCGGGAAGCAGGCCGAAGCTCACGGTCGTCGACCCGTCGACGAACCCGGTGCCCTGGACGAGGACCGTCGTGCCGCCGATGACGGGACCGATGTCCGGGCTGACGGACGTCACCGTCGGCGGTGCGGTGTCGGCATTCGCAGCACTGGCGCCGACCACGGCCAGAGAGCCGAGGACGAGGAGGAGGAAGGCGGAGAGGAGCGTCGACATGCGCGCGACAAGAGGGCGCTGTCTCCGTAAACGCCGGCGGAGCGCGCCACGCTCCCCGGTGCTCCCCTGCCTAAAGCCTCGCACCAACTTCTCCCTGGAACCGCCCCCTCGTACCTTTCGGTACGCCGGTTCCCCCCTGCCCCGCCGGGCTGCCGAGGGGAACCGGGACAGGATAGGCGCGAGTGAGCGAGAAGGGAAGATCGGGGGCAAAGCGAGCGTGTCCGCGGATTTGGGCGTGTTCCCTGTTCCGGGCGTGCAAACGACATCCTCGGAGAGGACCCTCGATCGCTCGTTCGCCCGAATTGGCCATGCGTTGATCGACGTTTGGAGGGTGCGCACCCGGATCCGGCCAACTCGTCATCCCGGCGTCGTCTCCGATTCGGAGGAATCGTCGACTTCGGGCCCCGCTGGACTGAAAGCCGGAGGCCACCTCGGCGGTCGAAGGCCGCGAGCGGAGCTGCATCTCGAGGTCGCTCGCGGCTTGGGCTACGCCGTGGGGATCTTCCGGAGAATCCCGTGGACGGCTCATGAAGAAGGGCACGACACCGTCACCTGGGCCCAGAGCCGGGGAATTGTCCAGGTCGAGCCGCCGGATCGGATCAATCTGCGAGTCGAATGCACTAAGAGCCAACTGATATCCGGTATGGCGCGCACGAGTGTCGAGATTTCGGCGACTCCGGATCCCGCCCCACGCAGTCGCGGAAACAACAATGCGCTCGTGTTTCTCCAGCATCCGCTCCGGACACTGGATCACGAGCGAACTACAGCGATGTCGTCAGTCCAGAGTTCCGAGTGTCGTCGCCCGCAAGGTGTTGCGATCGACGCGGTGACCTCGCAACGTGAGACCAGTGCGGAATCGGATCTCTGCTCTGGAAGAGGAGTGGAAGCAACAGTCGCTTCGCTTGCACCATGTCCGTTGCTGCAGCGCGCACCGCTGTGTTCCTCGTGAAACAATTAGCAAGCAGCGAGTGCAACTATTTCGCTCGACGTCGGTCGCCGGGCGACCGGAGGCGTTTGCTAGGCGCGGCCGACGAAGCGGCGCGTTAACACGCAGTTGCTGAGTCGCTTGGTCGCGCAGCGACCACCCAACTCGAGGAGACTCGTCGACAGTGAGAAGGCCTCGCGGATCAGACCGCCGGGCAAACCCGTCACCGACCCGACGCCGGGCCACGGTGAGGAGGACGGCGCGTTAACGCGCGGCTGTGGTTCTGATGCAGACGACTCTTCCGGACCCGACGACGCGGGGACCTCGTCGACCGAAGGGCGGAACGTCGAGGCGGGAGCTGCGACGGTATCCTCCGGGACCTCCGCTGCCGTCTCGACGCCTTCGGAGCGGGCCTCGTCGATCATCCCCTCGAAGAGGCCACGGACCGAGACCCCGAGGCGCGCCGCCTCGGCCTCGACCCAGGCGCGGCGCTCGTGGTCGAGCCGGATACCTACAACGGTGGACTTGGTCGTCGCCATGACAGGGTTAACAGTAATCCGGAGTGTTTACATCGGAGGGCGCAAAATGGTGGCAGCCCGGTTGTGCGTCTCTTGTCTCCCCACCTCGGAGGGGCCGCGGGCCGGCAGGCCGGCAGCGGCCGGTCCCCTGCCGGGCTCACGTGGCATGGCGGTGCGCGACGCAGCCAGGCGCTTCACGCCCAGAGGCGGGACCGTCTGCCGCCACGCACTGGTGCGGGGTGCCTGGGCACGACCCCGGCGAAGGGACCACGCTGATGGAGATGAGCGCCCACGCAGGCATGGGCGATTCGGCGCGGCGAGCCACACGCCCCGCCGTTTACGGCGTGCCCGGTGCCGGGGGAGATGTCCTGGTGGCGTGGTGTTAACGAGTGTCCGTTCGGGGTGTTAACCCGAGCGGGAGCTTAGGCGCTGGGCTGGCGGCGCTCCACGACGAACGCAGCAACCGGCTCGGCGATGCCCCGGAGCTCGGTCGGCTCCAACGGGCGCAGATCCCATGCCTCGGGTGATAGATGAACCGCCACCGCCTCGGTCGCCACCATTTCGCCCGGGGCGCCGACCTTGGCCAGGCGGGCGAGCAGGTTCACCAGCGGCCCGAAGTAGTCGCCCTCCCGGGGAAAGGCCGGGCCGATCCCGACCGCCCCGCGGGCCGGGGGCAGGACGTCGTCCTCCGCCACCGCCCGGCAGATCTCGAGGCCGATGCGGCAGGCGGCCTCGGCGGTCGGTGCGGCGAAGAAGACTTCGTCGCCGATGGTCTTGACGACCCGCCCGCCGCCGAGCACGGCGGCCGTCCAGGCGGCCGACTCGAAGCGGGCGAGGGCCAGGCTCTGGTCGCGCAGCGGCATCGACTGGCCCCAGGCCGTCGACCCCACCAGGTCGACGAAGCCGAGGGCCACCACCTCGGTCGGGCCCTCGTCCGTCCCGGCGGCGGGAGGGTTGGAAGCCTGCCAGGACCGGGCGGCCTCGGCCCGGCGCAGCGCCCGCTCGAAGGCGTTCAGCACCAGGACGGCGAGGACGTCGGGCACCGCCACGAAGGCGGTCGTGGCGGCCTCGGCCAGTTGCGTCTGCGCCAGCTCGTCGGGACCCTCGCGCTCCCGTGCCGGGTCCGAGCTCGGCGAGGAAGAGGGCGATGGCCGCCTCGGCGACATTGTTGGCGGCGGCGCCGAGCACCCGTGTGAAGGCGAGGATCGCCTCCTCCCCCATGAGGGCGGCGCCCAATTCGAAGGCGGCCATGAACGAGACGAGGTCGGCCGGCACCTCCGTGTCGTCCTGGGCCGGGATGCCGGCGGCCAACAGGGTGCGCAGGACGCGGGCGGACGGAACGTCGGCCCGGGCCGCGACGTCGGCCACGGTGATCTCTTCGCTGCGACCCTGGGTCACGAGGTCGGCCGCCACGCCGTAGAGCGTGCCCATCCGGTCCGCCTCGACCATCTGCTCAATGGTGGCGCCGCGGTCGGTCAGGTACTCGAGGACCGCCAGCCGTTCTTCCGCCGTGGCGTCATCGGGGTCGTAGAGCCCGGCGTCGCGCCAGGCGTCTTGCGGATCCACCCGTTCAGTCGGTCCAGACGAGATTGGCGGACGGCTGCGGTCGTGCCATCCCCTTGAGGCTGGTCTCGCGGTGGCCGTCGAAGGTGAACTCGCCCGAGCCCTGGACGAGTTGCTCGGAGAGGGACGAGACGAGGATTTCGCCGGCGCCGGCGGCGTCGGCCAAGCGGCTGGCCACAATGACGGTGTGCCCGAGGTAGTCGTCGCCCTCGTCCATGGCGTCGCCGGTGTGCACGCCGATGTGCACCGCGATGGCCTCGCCGTCGTTGGCGGGGACGTAGGCCATGACGGCGCGCTGGATGTCGATGGCGCAACGCAGGGCACGGGCCACGCCGCCGAAGGCGACCATGAAGCCGTCGCCCTGCACGCTGATTTCGCGGCCGCCGTGCCGGGCGATGGCGTCACGCACGATGCGATGGTGCTCGCGCAGGACCTGGCGCGAGCCCTGATCGCCGAGGCGCTCGGTCAGGCCGGCGTAGTCGACCATGTCGCAGAAGAGGATGGTGACCGTGCCGTCGGCCGGCAGGTCGCGTCGGATGTTCTGCTCGAGCGCGGCCAGTTCGGCGGGGTTCGGCGCCGGGTCCGGGTCCGGCTTCTTGAGCACCCTGCGCACGGCGGCCCGGGCCAGGTCCTTGCCCGATCGGTTGGGGCGGCTCTTGACGTCGATCCCGCCCATGACGGCGAAGGCCTTCACGACGATCCGGGGCGAGCCGGGAACGATGGGCACGTCGCGCAACTTGAGGTCGCGCCCGCCCATGAACGAGAAGCCGCGCAGCTCCACGTCGAACCCCTCGGGCACGATGATGTCGATGCCGCCCCAGAAGGCGAAGGCCGTGATTTCGACCTCGGAGCCTTCGATCTCGGCCTTGCGCAGATCCATGTCGCAGCCGCCCATCACGGCCACGGCGTTCGTCTTCCCGCTGATGCGCCAGCGGCCCTTGGTGCTGTGGCCGCTCATGACCGCGACGTGCCAGTGCCGCTGCTTCTTCGGCGATGCCGTGGTGGGCGCAGGCAGGTTCCCGGTGGCCGGGCCGGCCTCGGGCAGGTCGGCCATGACGGCCTGGAGGTCGCCCCGGGTGCTGGCCTGGAGCGCCGAGCCGACCCGCTCGGAGAACTCGTCGAGGGTCAGCCGGCCCTCGACCACGTGCTCGCGGAGCTGGGTCACGGTCCGGTCCCGGTCGGCGTCGGCCACCCGCTCGGTCGGCAGGCCGGGTTCCCGTGGCAGCGAAGGGAGGCCCGGGGGAACCGGCGGATCCGCCATGAGGGACAGTCTGCCCGCTGGGCCGGGCCGGAGCAGGATCTGACGACCCATCAGATGGGCTTTCGGCAGCCATTAGGCTCATCGCCCGTGCGAGGCATCCTGAGTGCAGCGGGATACGTGCCGTATCGGCGGTTGGCCCGGTCGGACATCAAGGACTTCATGGGCAGCGGAGGCGGGAAGGGAACCCGGGCCGTGGCGTCCCACGACGAGGACACGACCACGCTCGGGGTGGAGGCGGCCAGGCTGGCCCTGCGCTCCGCCCCTGGTCACAGCCCTGAAACGGTCTGGTTCGCCACCTCGGTGCCCGCCTACCTGGACAAGACGAACGCAACTGCAGTTGCGGCCGCATTGCGCCTGCCCGGGGACGTCGGCGCCTACGACTTCGGCGGCGCCCTGCGCTCGGGAGTGGGCTGCTTAATTGCGGCGCTACGCGGCGGGGGGACCAACCTGGTCGTCGTCGGGGACCTGCGCGACGGGCTGCCGACGAGCGCGGACGAGTCCGCCGGGGGCGATGCGGGGGCTGCGGTGCTGGTCGGCGAGGGGCCCGGGGTCCTGGCCGAGCTGGTGGCCACGGCCTCGGCGAGCGACGAATTCACCGACCGCTGGCGGACGCCGGGCGACCGCACGTCCAAGCTCTGGGAGGAGCGTTTCGGGGAGAACCGCTACCTGGCGCTGGGGCAAGACGCCCTGGCCAGGGCCCTGAAAACGGCCGGGCTCGAGTCGGGCGACATCGGGCGCCTGGTGGTCACGGGCATGCACGGGCGGGCCGTCTCGGGGCTGGTGAAGAAGCTGGGACTGGGCGAGTCGGTCGTGGTCGACGACCTGACCTCGAGCGTGGGCCAGAGCGGCACGGCGCACCCGCTGCTGGTGCTGGCCGGGGCGCTCGAGTCGATGGCAGCGGCGGGGACGCCGGCCGGGACGACGCTGGTCGCCCTGCACCTGGCCGACGGGGCCGACGCCGTGGTGCTGCGCACGACGGAGGCGCTGGCGGGCTGGCGCCCGGTCCGTCCCGTGGCCGACCAGATCGCCAACGGCGCCGCGCTCCCCTATTCGAAGTTCCTGGCCTGGCGCGGGCAGCTGCAGCCGGAGCCGCCGCGGCGGCCCGAGCCGGCGCGGGTGTCGAGCACGGCGGCCTACCGGAACGAGGAGTGGAAGTTCGGCTTCGTCGGCTCGAAGGACCGGAGCTCGGGCGCCGTCCACCTGCCGCCGTCGCGGATCTCCATGGAGGGCGGCGCCGTCGACGACATGGAGCCGGTCGCCATGGCCGACGCCACGGGCACCGTCGTCACCTCGACGATCGACCGGTTGGCCTACTCGCCGAGCCCGCCCATCGTGTTCGCCGTCGTGGACTTCGACGGGGGCGGCCGCTACCCGGTCGAGCTGACCGACGCCGATCCCGACGAGATACGCGCCGGGAGCCGGGTCGAGATGACCTTCCGCCGGCTGTTCAGCGCCGACGGCATACACGACTACTTCTGGAAGGCGCGCCCGGTCCGCAGTGCGGGCGGCGCGGGAGGAGAGGCCTGATGGGTTCGCACGGCATTCACGACAAGGTCGCCATCGTCGGCATGGGGTGCACGAAGTTCGCCGAGCTGTGGGACAAGGGGCTCGACGACCTGATCGTCGACGCCAGCACCGAGGCCTTCGCGTCGGCCGGCGTGTCGAAGGACGACGTCGACGCCTACTGGTTCGGGACGGCACAGAGCGGCATGAGCGGCATCACGCTGGCCCGGCCGCTGCAGCTGCGCAACAAGCCGGTGACGCGCGTCGAGAACTACTGCACCACGGGCTCCGAGGCGCTGCGCGGCGCGGTGTACGCGGTGGCGTCGGGCGCCTACGACGTGGCCATGGCCGTCGGCGCCGAGAAGGTCAAGGACAGCGGGTATCAGGGGCTCAACGCCATGAACCCCCCGGGCGACGGCACGGCCCGGACGCTGACGGCGGCGGCGATGTTCTCCATGGTGGCGCCGGCCTACGGGCAGAAGTACGGCGTCGACGAGGAGACGATGGCCGACGTGCTGGCGTCCATTGCGGTGAAGAACCACCACAACGGCGCGCGCAACCCACGGGCGCAGTTCCGCCGCGAGATCACGAAGGAGCAGGCGCTCGGCTCGCCGCGGCTGGCCGGCACGCTCGGCGTCTTCGACTGCGCCGGCGTGGCCGACGGCGCGGCCGCCGCCATCGTCGTGCGGGCGGAGGACGCGCTGAAGTACACGGACAAGCCGATCTACATCAAGGCGCTGTCGTTCGTCGCGGGCAGCGGGTCGGGCCTGATCGACCCGGGCTACGACTACACCCACTTCCCCGAGTGCGAGGCGGCGGCGGCCGACGCCTACGCGCAGGCGGGCATCACCGACCCCCGGCGCCAGCTCGCCATGGCGGAGGTGCACGACTGCTTCACGCCGACCGAGCTGGTGCTGATGGAGGACCTCGGCTTCGCCCCGCGGGGCACGGCGTGGAAAGAGGTGCTGGCGGGCACGTTCGACCTCGACGGCGACCTGCCGATCAATCCCGACGGCGGGTTGAAGTCCTTCGGGCACCCGGTCGGCGCGTCGGGCCTGCGCATGTTCTTCGAGTGCTGGCTGCAGATGCGGCGCGAGGCTCCGGCGGACCGCCAGATCGCCACGGTCGACCGCGGCCTGGCCATGACGCACAACCTCGGCGGTTACCCCGGCGAGATGGTCTCGTTCGTCTCGGTGGTCGGGAACCAGCTCGGCTGAGCAGTCCGGTCACACGGTGCCTCGGCAGGACGCACTCGCCTGCATCTCCGGCGAGATCGGCACAGCGGGCAATGCGCATCGCTCCAGTTGGGCGACGTTCAACGCCACGCGCCGGCCATCACACGTGCGTCGTTCAGATCGAGACCCTTTCCGGTCACCAAACGTGCGGCATGGCGTCGCCGGAGCTCGACGACAACCGGCTCGGGCACTTGCTTCGCGGTTTCACCCATGGTCATCACTCCGAGATCGATCCTATACTTGGTGAGATAGCCACTCTACCAAGTAGGAGGTCTCTCGAGAATGGGTTCCGCGGAGACGTTCAAAGTGTCGTCATCGGGGCAGATGAGTCTTCCTGCGGCGGTCCGGCGGCGCTGGCGCCTCGAGGCGGGCGGCAGGGTCGACGTTCTCGACCTGGGTTTCGGAGTCCTGACACTTCCGGCCGGGTATCGCGGCCGATTGCTCGACGAGCTCCTTCCCGCTGAGACGCACTACCAGGCAGTCGCAGCCGAGGATGATCCCGATCTGCGCAGCTGATGATTCTCCTCGACGACCACCTGCTTCGTGATTGGCTGGCCGGGCCCGACGCGGCGCTCAGGGGTGCCATCCGGCGAGACAGCTTGGCCACGACCAACCTCTTCTACGCCCGACTGTGCAAGAGCGCGGCCCGACAGCAGGACGGAGCCTTGCTCGGTGGATGGGATCCGGACGAACGTGATGCACTCATCGGTGCTCTGGTCTCACTGCCCGACGAGTTCGAGGTTGTGGCGATGCGAGATTTGGCCTGGCGAATGGGTCAACTGGTAGCCCAACACCACGGCTTGTCGACGCTCAGCTCCGAAGCCGTTGCCGCAGCCGAGCATCTCGGTGCGCGGGTGCTCGTGTCGTCGAGAGATGAGAGTCCAGGCATGCGCGCCGCCTGCAAGTCGCTGCAGCTGCGCTACGCGACGTTGGAGCGCTGATCGACCGTCGCGTGCTCAGTGGGCGAACTGGGGCAGCCAGGGCGCGGTGGCGGCCAGGAGTTCGTCGGTGATCGCCACGATGGACTCGTAAGGCAGGCGGCCGCCCATCTGGTCGCTGAGCATGGCCTCGAGCACCAGGGTGCGGTCGCCGCGCAGCGCCGCCTCCACCGTCAGCTCCTGGGAGGAGACGATGCGGCGCAGGCACTCCCCGAGGATGGAGTGTCACCTCGACGCGGTCCCGCGGCGCCACGCCATCTGCGTTCACCACGCCCATGCACTCGACCACGGGCCCGGCTCGAGGTTGGTGACCTGGCCCGTGTTCGGCAGGTTCACCGGGAAGTGCCGCTCCTCGCCCGAGACGATGGCACCGAGAATCGGGGCCACGAGCTCGCCCGAGGGCCAGGGCGGGAGCTCGGTGGCGACGCGCAGGGCGGCGAGGTCGGCCTCGTCCTCCTCCTTGTCGGCCCGGTGCCCCTCAATGCCGTAGTGGTGGACGCCCCACTGCTCGCCGAAGCCGCTGGCCTCGGTGACGAACCAGGGGAAGAACTCGGCGACGTGGGTGTCGGAGGCGCCGGGCATCACGCCGAAGCGGCGCAGGAGCTCGAACTTCAGCCGGTTGTTGAAGACGACGTCGCCCTTGGTCCACTTCTCGCCGGGCGACACCTTGTGCCAGTGGCTCCCGTCGGGCGGGTCCATCCAGATGGGGTCGTCGAGCTCGAGGACGGGCCGCTCCAGGAGCGCCCGCACCATGGCGAAGCCGTCGGAGCCGCCGATGGTCATGCCCGTCACCAGCGGGCAGTGGTTCACGCCACCGACCACCGGGTCGACCTCGTGCATGGCCACGTCGAAGAGCAGGCTCATGGCCCAGGTCAGCCCGACCAGCTCGTTGCACAGCCCGACCGTCGTGATGGTCGTCTCCCGGGTGACGGCGCGGCACAGGGCGGTCAACGGGTTGGAGACGTTGAACAGGAGGGCGTCGGGGCAATTGCGCTCCATGGCGCGGGCGATGCCGACCGTCACGGGGATGCTCCGCAGGGCGCGGGCGATGCCGCCGGGCCCCACGCTGTCGCCGACCGGTTGGGGCAGGCCGTGGGCCTCGGGGATGGTCAGGTCGTGGACCATGGCTTCGAAGCCGCCGACCGAGTACGCGGTGATCACGAACTGGGCGCCGGCCAGCGCGGCGTCGAGGTCGGTCGTGGTCGTGACGTCGAGGCCGCTTCCGCCGAGGGAGGCGATGTGGTCGGCCACGGCCTGCACCGCCGGGAGGCTGTCGGGCGCGGTGTCCATGAGGACGACCTCGCTCTCGGCGAGCGGCGGCGTGTTGACGAAGTCCAGGAGCAGGCGGGGCGTCCAGTGGGCGCTCCCCCCACCGATGATGGCAATCCGCGGCGTCATGTCCCCTCCGACCTCACCGTTGCTGATGCTCGACGTTGAAACTGGAGTGTCACCGTACCCGACGAGGGCGGGCGCTCCCGGGTGGCGTCAGTCGAGCAGCTGAGGCCAGCGGCGTGAACGCCAGGCCGTGGGCGTCGGCCACGGGCTGGTAGACGACGTGGCCGTCGGCCACGTTCACGCCTTCGGCCAGCGCCGGATTGGCCCGCACGGCGTTCTGCCAGCCCTGGTTGGCGATGTCGAGCACGTAGGGCAGCGTGGCGTTGGCCAGCGCGTGGGTCGACGTGTGCGGCACGGCGCCCGGCATGTTGGCCACGCAGTAGAAGACCGAGCCGTGCACCTCGAAGGTCGGGTCCGAGTGCGTGGTGGGCCGCGTCGACTCGAAGCAGCCGCCCTGGTCCACCGCGATGTCGACCAGGACCGAACCGGGGCGCATCTGCTCGACCAGCGCGTCGGAGACCAGGCGGGGCGCCCGGGCGCCGACGACGAGCACGGCACCGATGACGATGTCGGCGTCGACGCAGACCTCCTCAATGGCGTGCTCGGAGGACGCGACCGTCTCGAGCTCGCCGCGGAAGTGGTGATCGACCTCGCGCAGGCGGTCGAGGTTGCGGTCGAGGATGAACACCTCCGAGTGCATGCCGACGGCGATGGTGGCCGCGGCGAAGCCGGCGACGCCGGCGCCGATGACGACGACCCGGGCGCAGCGCACGCCGGGCACACCCGAGACGAGGACCCCACGGCCCCCGCCCGGCCGCATCAGGTGATGGGCCCCCATGAGCGGCGCCATGCGCCCGGCCACCTCGCTCATGGGCGCCAGCAGCGGCAGCGTGTTGTCCTCGTTGCGCACGGTCTCGTAGGCGATGGCGACGTTGCCGGCGTCGACGAGGGCGTCGGTGCACTCGCGCGACGCGGCCAGGTGCAGATAGGTGAAGAGCGTCTGGTCCTTCCGCGCGCCCAGCAGGGGGAACTCCGGCGCGACCGGCTCCTTCACCTTGCAGACGAGGTCGGCCGACCGCCCACACGTCTTCGGCGGTGTCGAGGATTTTCGCCCCGGTCCGGACGAAGTCGGCGTCGGGCATGGACGAGCCGTCGCCCGCACCCTTCTGGACGTAGACGGTGTGACCGGCCGAGGTGAGCTCGCGCACGCCGGCGGGCGTCAGCGCCACCCGCCACTCGTCGGTCTTGACCTCGCTGGGGACTCCGATGATCATCGTTACTCCTCGATGTAGCTCATCACGTGCTTGATGCGCGTGTAGTCCTCGAACCCGTAGGCGGAGAGATCCTTGCCGTAGCCGGAGCGCTTGAAGCCGCCGTGCGGCATTTCGGCCACGAGCGGAATGTGGGTGTTGATCCACACGCACCCGAAGTCGAGATCGCGCGCCATGCGCATGGCGCGGCCGTGGTCACGGGTCCACACCGACGAGGCCAGGCCGTACTCCACCCCGTTGGCCCACTGCAGGGCCTCGGCCTCGTCGCTGAACTCCTGCACGGTGATGACGGGGCCGAAGACCTCGGACTGCACGAGCTCGTCGTCCTGGCGCAGGCCGGCGACGACGGTCGGCGCGAAGCAGTAGCCGCGGTCCCCCACCTGGGCCCCGCCGGTCGCCACCGACGCGTGGCCCGGGACGCGCTCGAGGAAGCCGCGCACACGCTCGAGCTGGTTGGCGTTGTTGAGCGGCCCGTAGTCGGCGCCGTCGTTGTCGATGCCGCCGACGGTCGTGCCCTCGGCCTGCTCGACGAGCGACGCCAGCAGTGCCTCGTGCACCCGGGGCCCGGCGAGGACCCGCGTGGCGGCCGTGCAGTCCTGCCCGGCGTTGAAGTAGCCGGCGCCGGCAATGCCCTCGGCCGCGGCGACCGGGTCGGCGTCGTCGAAGACGATGACGGGAGCCTTGCCGCCCAGCTCCAGGTGGACCCGCTTGAGGGTGGGCGCCGCCGCCGCGGCCACCTCCATGCCGGCCCGCACCGAGCCGGTGACCGACACCATGGCCGGCGTCTCGTGCACGACCAGGGCCCGGCCCGTGTCGCGGTCGCCACAGACGACGTTGAAGACGCCGGGCGGCAGGTGCTCGGCCATGATTTCGGCCATGAGCAGCGCGGTGACGGGCGTCGTGTCCGACGGCTTGAGCACCATGGTGTTGCCCGCCGCCAGCGCCGGGGCGAACTTCCAGACCGCCATCATCATCGGGTAGTTCCAGGGCGTCACGGCGCCGCACACGCCCAGCGGCTCACGGCGGACGAACGAGGTGTGGCCGGCCATGTACTCCGCCGCGGCCAGGCCCTCGAGGTTGCGGGCGGCGCCGGCAAAGAAGCGGATCTGGTCGACCATGGGCGGGATCTCCTCGTCCATGGTCAGCTGGAAGGGCTTGCCGGTGTTCTCGGACTCGGCCCGGACCAGGTCCTCCGCCCTCGCTTCGAGGGCATCGGCGATCCGGATGAGGGCGAGGCTGCGCTCCGAGGGTGTGGTGCGCTTCCAGGAGGTGAAGGCGTCCGCCGCCACCCGCAGGGCGTGGTCCATGTCGGCCGCCCCCGAGACGGGGGCCTCGGCGAAGGCCTCCCCCGTGCTGGGGTTGATCAGGGGTGCACTGGGCCCGTCCTCGGCGTCGCGATAGGCGCCCCCGACGAAGTTCTGCAGCTTCCGCATGCGGTTCCTCTCCTTCCCTGGCCCGTCGACTACAGGATCACAGAAGATCACACCCTCAACAAGCGTTTCCGCAAGATTGGGACGGCAATGTGACGAATTCTGCTTGACTAGGGGGTAGAAGATGACACAATTCTGCAGATCGGGGCTGTCCCCCCGCAGCAGCGACCGAAGAGAGGTGTGACATGCCCGACGCCGAGGAGTCGGCGGAGGCAGGCCCCCAGGGCGACCCGGCCCAGGCGACGAGCGCACTCCTGGACGCGCCCAACCGGGCCATCATCGAGGCTCTCCAGCGGGACGGGCGCCAGCCCTACGGCGCCATCGCCGAGGCGGTCGGGCTCTCCGAGGCGGCCGTGCGCCGCCGGGTCCAGCGCCTCCGGGAGTCGGGGATCATGCAGATCGTCGCCGTCACCGACCCCTTGCAGCTCGGCTTCACCCGTCAGGCCATGATCGGGATCACCGTCGAGGGCGACGTCGCGCAAGGTGGCCGACAAGCTCTCGGGCATGCCCGAGGTCGAGTACGTCGTCATGTGCGCGGGCTCCTTCGACATTCTGGCCGAGATCGTGTGCGAGGACGACGAGCGCCTGCTGGACGTGCTCAACGATTCCGTGCGCTCCATTCCCGGCGTGCGCTCGACCGAGACCTTCCTGTACCTGAAGCTGGCCAAGCAGACCTACACCTGGGGCACGCGATGAGCGGTCCCGCACCCAAAGCGGAGGAACAATGAGTACCACCAGTCCGGAGAATTCGAACCTGAGCGATCAGGCGCGGCGCAACCTGTGGATGCACTTCAGCCGCATGGGGACCTACGAGACGCACGAGGTGCCGGTGATCGTGCGCGGCGAAGGCGCCTACGTGTGGGACCAGCACGGGAAGCGCTACCTCGACGGCCTGGCGGGCCTGTTCACCTCGCAGCTCGGCCACGGCCGCATGGAGCTGGCCGAGGCGGGCGCCAAGCAGGCGGGCACGCTGGCCTACTTCCCGCTGTGGACCTACGCCCACCCCCGTGCCATCGAGCTGGCCGAGCGGGTGGCGAGCTACGCCCCCGGCGACCTCAACCGCGTCTTCTTCACGACCGGCGGCTCCGAGGCGGTGGAGTCGGCCTGGAAGCTGGCGCGCCAGTACTTCCGCATCATCGGGCAGCCCCAGCGCACGAAGGTCATCAGCCGCTCCATCGCCTACCACGGCACGTCCATGGGTGCGCTGTCCATCACCGGCATCCCCGAGCTGCGCACCCCGTTCGAGCCGCTGGTGCCCGGCGCCATAAAGGTGCCGAACACGAACTTCTACCGGGCCGAGCTGTTCGCCGACGACGAGGTGGCGTTCGGGCAATGGGCCGCCGACGAAATCGAGCGGGCCATTGAGCGCGAGGGCGCCGACACGGTGGCCGCGGTGTTCCTCGAGCCGGTGCAGAACGCCGGCGGCTGCTTCCCGCCGCCCCCGGGCTACTTCCAGCGCGTGCGCGAGATCTGCGACCGCCACGGCGTGCTGCTCGTCTCGGACGAGGTCATCTGCGCCTTCGGCCGCCTGGGCCACTGGTTCGGGGCACTGCGCTACGACTACCAGCCGGACATCATCACCGTGGCCAAGGGCCTGACCTCGGGGTACGCGCCGCTCGGCGCCATGATCGCCTCCGACCGCATCATGGAGCCCTTCCTGGAGCCGGGCGCGTCCTTCCTGCACGGCTTCACGTTCGCCGGCCACCCGGTGAGCTGTGCGGTGGCGCTGGCCAACCTCGACGTCTTCGAGGGCGAGCACATCCTGGAGCACGTGCAGGCGACCGAGGGCTCCTTCCGGGCCGCCCTCGACGGCCTCATGGACCTCCCGATCGTGGGCAATGTCCGCGGCGCCGGGTTCTTCTACGGGATCGAGCTCGTCAAGGACAAGGAGACACGCCTGTCCTTCGACGACGAGGAGTCCGAGAAGCTGCTGCGCGGCTTCCTCTCGGGCGCCCTGTTCGAGGCCGGGCTGATCTGCCGCGCCGACGACCGGGGTGACCCGGTGGTGCAGCTGTCCCCGCCGCTCATCTGCGGCCAGGAGGAGATCGACTTCATCGCCGGCACGCTGCGCGAGGTGCTGACCGAGGCCGGCAAGCGGGCGGGCCTCATGCACCACGCCGTGGCGGCGGAACCGGCACCCGGAGCCCGGGCGGCATGGGGCGCGGAGAAGAGCTAGCCGGCGGGGGGGCCACATCGGGCTACCAGCGCCTCTCGCTGTGGTGGGAGGCCATCCCGGTCCCTCTGCCGCCGCGCCCCGCGCTCACCGAGGACCTCGACGTCGACGTCTGCATCGTCGGCGCGGGCTTCACCGGGCTGTGGACGGCGCACGCCCTGGTGCAGGCCGATCCCTCGCTGCGCATCGCCGTGCTCGAGCGCGAGGTGGCCGGCTTCGGCGCCTCGGGGCGCAACGGCGGCTGGTGCTCCGCGCTGTTCGCCACCTCCGACGCCGCGCTGGCCCGCCAGCACGGGATCGATGCGATGCGGGCGATGCGTCACGCCATGCAGGAGACGGTCGACATCGTCGGCGCCAGTGCGGCGAGCGAGGGCATCGACTGCCACTTCGTCAAGGGCGGCTCCATCGACCTGGTGCGCAGCGAGGCCCAGCGGGCGCGGGCCATGGACGAGGTCGACGAGTCGCGGGCCCTCGGGTTCAGCGGGGACGACCTGCGCTGGCTCGGACCGGACGAGGCGCGTGAGGTGATCGGCGCGGCGGGCGTGCTCGGCGCGACGTTCACGCCGCACTGCGCCGTGGTGCAGCCGGCCCTCCTCGCCCGGGGGCTGGCGGACGCCGTCGAGCGCCACGGGGTGCACGTCTACGAGCACACCGAGGTGCTCTCCATCGAAGCCGGCCTGGCCGGCGATCCCCCGACGGTGCGCACCCGGGGCGGGACGGTGCGGGCGGAGTACGTGGTGCGCGCCACCGAGGCCTGGACGCCGACCCTGCCCGGGCTGGAGCGGGCGATCGTGCCGGTGTACTCCCTCATGGTGGCCACCGAGCCCCTCGGGGCGGACTTCTGGGCGCAGGCGGGGCTGGACGGCCGGGCCACCTTCGCCGACCACCGCCACATGATCATCTACGGGCAGCGCACGGCCGACGACCGCATCGCCTTCGGGGGCCGGGGCGCCCCGTACCACTTCGGCTCCACCATCTCCCCCGGCTTCGACAGCGAGCCGGCGGTGCACGAGCTGCTGCGCCAGACGCTGGCCGAGCTCTTCCCCGAGGTGGCGGACGCCCGCTTCACCCATGCCTGGGGCGGCCCGCTCGGGATCCCGCGCGACTGGCACTCCTCGGTCGGCCTGGACCGGGCCACGGGCCTGGCCTGGGCCGGGGGTTACGTGGGGGACGGCGTCTCGACGACCAACCTGGCCGGGCGCACGCTGGCCGACCTGATCACCGGGGCCGACACGGCGCTGACCCGGCTGCCCTGGGTCGGGCACATCTCACCCAAGTGGGAGCCCGAGCCCCTGCGCTGGCTCGGCGTGAACGCCGGGCTGTGGACCATGAAGCTGGCCGACCGCAGCGAAGCCCGCCGCGGGCGCCCCAGCCGACTGGCCGGAGCGATGGGACGCCTCCTCGGCCAGTGATCGGTGCCACAATGCCGTCCGTGCAGGAGACGGCATCCGAGGCGATCACCAAGCTGATCTACACCTACGCCGAGCGCATTGACGCCGGCGACTTCGCCGGGGTGGCCCAGGTCTTCGCCAACGCCACCCTCACCTTCGAGGGGTTCGGCGACGCCGTGTCGGGCGCCGACGCCATTGAGGCCCTCTACGGGCGCACCACCCGGCGCTACGAGGACGGGACGCCCAAGACGAAGCACGTCATGACCAACGTGATGGTCGACGTGGCCGACGACGGGGAGTCGGCTTCCAGCCGCTCGTACTTCACGGTGCTCCAGGCCGTGCCGGGCGAGCTGGCGCTCCAACCGGTCATCGCCGGCCGCTACCGCCACACCTACACGAACACCGAGGGCCGCTGGGAGGTCGCCACCATGCACATCACGATCGATCTGGTCGGGGACCTCGGCCACCACATGCTCTTCGACCTGCAGACATGAAGCTCACCCTCGACTACACGTGGACCTGCGCGCCCGAGGCCTTCTGGGCCAAGTACTTCGACCCCGAGTTCACCGTCCGCATGCACCTGGACGCGCTCGGCTCCACCTCGGCCGAGGTGGTGTCGCAGGAGGGCGACCTCACCAGCGGCCTGGTGCGCACGCTGCGCTACGGCCAGCGGCCCAACATGCCCGGGCCCGTGCGCAAAATTTTCGGCGAGGAGGTGGTCACCACCGAGGTGAGCACCTACGACCCGGCCACGACGACGACCACCTTCACCATGACGCCGGGCACCATGGCCAACAAGACCCAGATCGAAGGCCGTATCGCCCTGGCCCGTCAGGGTGACAGCACGCTCGAGACGTTCCTCCTCGACGCCCGGGTCAAGATTTTCGGGGCCGGGCCGATCGTCGAGCGCTTCATCGAACAGCAGGCCCGCGACATGCAGAACAAGGCCGTCGACTTCATGCGGGCCGAGCTCGAGGGCTGAGCAACAGGCGGTCCGGTCGACCTCACTCACGCTGGAGGTCTGGCGACCGTCGGATTGCACGAGCTCGTGACGCGGAACGGCCCCCAGCCGGCGCCGGGAGCCGAACCGCATCATTCAAAAGCCATTGTTCGACAGCTGGCCGTGCGCCGCGCGGCGGTCGCACGTCACCTCGTCACCATCGACAGGCGAGACCGGGTGTTAGGGCTCGAGGACCTCAATAGCCAGCTCGAGGGCCTCGGCGATGTGAATCCCGGCTGAGACGACGCGGGCCGTCCCAATGATCGGAGCAATGGCGACGAGGACGTTCTGCGCATCCTCGAGCGTGATCCCCGCTTCTGCCGCCGGGCCGATATTGAGGAGGTAGGAAGCAGGACTGGCGTCGACGGCCGCCAGCGCAGCCAGTCGGACCAACATGAGAGCGGCGGGTGGCAGATCGCACTCGGCCACCGAGATGGCGGTCATGGCGGCAATGGTGTCGAGAACCGGAGTGTCGTCAGGCATGGTGGGGCTCCTTCTGTATTTGCGGGCTCTATCGCCCTCTACCTTCACAACAACCGGGGTGACGCGTCGTCACCCGAATGGGGTGACTCACGATTCCGACGGGAAGACAGGGGTCAGAAATGGCGCGAAGCAGTCACCCGTGCGAATGAGGTGACCACGACGCCCCTGGATCGGGCCGGTAGCCCGCCCGCGCGGAGCATGGCTCCCTGCGAGAAGGGAGCCGCTCACGCTCACCCCGTCATCGTGACTGACGTGGGTGTATCACCTCGATACCCCATTCCTCCCGGTGCCAAATCACCCGATCGGGCGATTTCGCCTAAGAAGTGCGTGACCATGTCCCCCGCGGCGACCGAGGCCGGTTCGGGCAACGCCGGTCACCAGGGAACCTCGACTGTTCTACGGATACGATCCTCACGGGTGCTGGCCATCGGCCACGAAACCGGCGTCACGCTGGCCGAGGTGGCATTCCTGTTGCTCGTGATCGCGGGCGTGTGGTTGGTGGCGGCAGAGCTTCTTACAACCGGAGAAGTGGCGGACGATGCGCACCGTCGTGGCGGGGATCGCGCTCGCCGCTGCCGGCGTCCTCCTCATTGTCGCCACCCACTGGGGCCATTTCGGTTAGGCGCTCGCGGCGACCCGCGTTCGACCCCGCCGCCGCGTTCCACCCCCGACCAACGTGGTTCACGCACCGTTCACAGGAACCACTTGACCAGGGGGCCCGCCGTCCAACATTGTGTGGGCCGACACACCTTCGGTCGCTCGCCAGGGACGCGCGCCGGGACCTGACGGGTGGGTGCGTGGACGTGAGACCGAAGGAGGCTGCCGGGGGGCAGCCGGGGCGTCGGCCCATCCTCTGGTCGCCCTCCGGGGGCGTCCGCGCCCTCGCAGAGGCGACTACGAGGAGGTACTGACGGTGGCGATTGCCGAGGATCTGGCCATCATTCATGAGCCGGACGTCGACGATGCGTTCAAGGTCGAACAGCACGGGATCGACTTCATCCCCGAAAGCGAACGCTGGGCCACGCCGAGGGACATCTTCGGCATGTGGGCCGGGGTAAGCGTCCAGATCGAGTACTTCATTTACGGCGCCATCCTCATGACGTTCGGGTTGACGTTCGCCCAGGTCGTCATCATCATCGTCCTGGGCAATCTGTCCTATTTCCTGCTCGGGCTGTGCTCACTGCAGGGGCCGAACACGGGGACCACCGTCTTCGGCAGCAACCGGGCCGCGTTCGGGCCGAACGGCTCGCGCCCGATCTCGTTCTTCAACTGGATCACGCAGATCGGCTTCGAGGTCGAGGGGTTGATTCTGATCGTAGGTGTCGGCCTGGTACTCATGGTCAAGTCCGGGATATCGCCGGGCGACCCGGCCAAGATCTTCCTCGTCGTCGCGGCCGTGCTGGTTCAGGGGATCCTCCCGTTCCTCGGCCACGCCGCCATCGTGAAGACGCTGCGCTGGCTCGTCGTTCCTTTCGTGATCCTCTTCGCCGTCATGCTGGGTTTCGCCATCCCTCACGCCAATCTCGACGTCGTCAAGACGAGTGGCGACTGGCAAGGGTTCATGGAGGCACTTGCCTTCACGATCGCCCTGAGCGGACTGGGCTGGACCGAGTGCGGCAACGACTACACCCGCTATTGCCCGACGAACACGTCGAAGAAGGGCATAGTGGGCTGGGTCTTCCTCGGCACGGCGGTGCCCGAGATCCTCATCATGACGTTGGGCGCCCTCGTCGGTACGTTCGTGGTTCATATCGGGGCCTCGTCGACGTACGGAGCCCTCGAGCCCTTCATCCACCAGAGCGCCATTCCCTCATGGTTCGTCGTCGTTTTCCTCGTCTTCGCCGCAGTGCAGTTGTTCGGAATCAACAGCCTGGACATGTACTCGTCCGGCGTGACCATGCAGGCGATGGGTATCCCGGTGAAGCGCTACCAGGCCGTCTTGATCGATTGCGTCATCGCCTTGGCCATCACGATGTACGCCGTCTTCAGTTCCTCCTTCACCACGTACCTGGAGGACTTCGTCGACATCGTCATCGTGTGGATCGCGCCCTGGGCGGCCATCTATCTCGTGGACTGGGCCCTTCGTCGGTACCGATACGTTCCGAGCGAGCTGCAGAACACGGGCCGGACCTCGCTGTACTGGCGCAAGGGGGGTGTCTTCTGGCCGGCTCTCGTGGCCCAGCTCATCGGCATGTTCGCCGCCATCTCGGCGCTCTCGGCGACGTTCCACCTGCCCCAGTGGCTGAACCTCGTGACGTACCACACCCGAGACGCCTACGGCTATGGCGGGGACTTCAGCGTGTTCCTCGGCATGGGCGTCGCCGCGGTGGTCTATCTCGTTCTGGCCACACGGACCGTGCGCAAGGAAGCTGACGCACAAGACCAGCTGTTGCGGGAGGAGGGCCTGCTGCCGGCCGTGTGACCGGCTCAGTCCCAGTCTTCGACGAAGCCCCCGGAGCCGTCGGGATGGAAGAGCGGCATGGAGCCGAGCGTGCAGATCAGGTCGGCGTCGTCACCCAACGCTTGTCGCCACGCGCCACCCTCGGTCATGAGGGTCCCGATGACGACCGGCTCGGCCTCCATGCGTCGGACGAGCCGCAGAGCCGACGACAGCGAGGCGCCGGTCGAGATGACGTCGTCGACCACCGCCACCCGGCGGCCGCGGACGGCGTCGACCCGGGCCGGGTCCATGCGCAGCCGCTGGGGCTTGTCCGTCGTGATGGAGTAGACCGGCTCGGCCCACGACTCGCCCAGGTGGATCTTCGGCGTCTTGTGCAAAATGACGTAGTCGTCCAGGCCGAGGGCACGGCTGGCCTCGATGGCCAGCGGAATGCCCATGGTGGCCACCGAGACGATGATGTCGGGCTCGGCCGGTCGCATCAGCTCGGCCAGCTCACGGCCGGCCGTCTCGGCGAAGGTCACGCCCCAGTCGACGGTGATGAGAAGCGCAATGGTCAGCTCGTCGGACAGCGCGACGAGAGGGAGCTCCATCTCCTGGCTCCCCACGGTGGTCGTGTAGGTACGATCGGTGGCCGTGGACATGACTCTTCCTCCGGAGCATATGTCCCCCGCTGAGCCCCTTCGTGAAGCGCTGGTGCGCGAGATGCTCGACGTCGCCGTGGCCGAGGCCCGCCACGGCCTGTCCGAGGGCGGGATCCCGATCGGCGCCGCCCTCTTCCACTCCGACGGGACCCTGCTCGGGCGCGGCCATAACCGTCGTGTGCAGGACGGCGATCCCTCCATGCACGCCGAGACGGCCGCCTTCCGGGCCGCCGGGCGCCGGCGTGACTACGGCGACTGCGTCATGGTCACGACCCTCTCGCCGTGTTGGTACTGCAGCGGCCTGCTGCGCCAGTTCGGCATCGGGACCGTGGTGATCGGCGAGGCTCGGAACTTCGAAGGCGGCCACACGTGGGTGGCCGAACACGGCTGCAAGGTCGTGCTCGTCGACGACGCGGAATGCATTGCATTGCTGGGTGACTTCATCGCGGCCAATCCCGAGGTCTGGCACGAGGACATCGGGCTGTAGGCCCGTTACGACGAGGGCTCCTCCACGGTCCAGCCCCGGCGGCGAAGTTCGATGGCGAGGCGTTCGGCGGGTATCTGACCGAGCACGTCGTCTTGGACCGAACGCCGCCAGATCGGGACCTCGACGGGCGCCGCGGCGTCGGTTTCTGCATTCTGGAGCCGCTCCAGGAGCTCGTCGGCCTCGGCCCGGGTGAACTTGCCTGCCGCCTGGCGTTGCGTGAATCCCATGGGGCCGCGTGCATCCCGGAAGTCGCTGTGGCCGGCCTCCTTGAGAAGGTCGAGCAGTTCCTGGGTCTGTCTCGCCGTGGCCGGTGGTCCCTGCTGCTGCCCGAATGCCATGTCGGGCAGTCTTGCCGCTGGGTGTGACCGTGGTGCTGATCTCCTATGACACGGGCGACTGGGCGTTCTGAATCACGGCCTGCAGCGCGGCGACATGCCCGTCGAATGCCTCACGACCGGCATCGGTCAGCGCCACACGGACCCGCCGGCGGCGGTTCGACACGGTCCGCTCAATGGTGATGTAGCCGGCCTCCTCGAGGGTGGCGAACTGCTTCGAGAGGGCCGAATCGGAGAGTTCGAGCCTGTCCCGCACGAAGGAGAACTCCGCCCAGTCGGTCGACGCCAGCAAGGCGACGATCGACAGCCTGGTACTCGGATGGATGAGCTCGTCGAAGCGGGGGGTGGTGGCCACGTCAGCCGTGGGTGCGCTCGGCGTGACGGCGCACCGAACCCACCAGCGCGGGCCCACCGACGAGGACCAGCAGGGCGACCACCACGCTGGCCCATGTCGCGGCATGCCGCGCCCCGTCGGCATTGAGCACCAGGGCAATACCGACGGTGGCCGCCGTCATGACGAGCAGGAAGCCGATCACCAGTGCCGGGAGGCGGCGGCTCACGAGATCACCCCGGATGCTGAGCTGCGACGACCCCCGACGACCCGGAGAGCACCCGGGGCGAGATGCCGGCGTGGACCGCGCCGAACACCAGCGTCGCGGCGATGGTCGCCCAGCCGGGCGCGAAGTCGGCCAGGACATGCCGAGGAGCGACCCAACCGCCGGCGAGGAAGAACCAGTACCAGGGCGGCACGTTGATTTCGGCAATGACCTGTTGGCGCTGCCGTTCGATGGAGCTGAGCGCGAATTGGGCTTCTGATTCGCCGATGGGGACGGTCATGGGGACTCCTTACTTTCCTACCGGGAAAGTGTAAGACTTTCCCGGTAGGAAAGTCAAGGGCTGCAATCGGAGCCCGAAGAGACCACGGCCCTCGATTCGGGCGACGGCCTCGGGATCGGTAGGGTGAATCGTGAATCAAACGGTTGCCGCCCGATTGACGCTCAACGTGATCGAACCGGCGGAAGTGATGCTGCAGATCGCTACCGCCCACCCGACACGGGCCGCAGAGTCACTGACGATCACGGCGGACAACGTTGACGCTCGACGCAGTCGAGGTCGCGGTCCCCGGGCCCGGACGAGTCCACCGTTTCAGAGCGGAGACAGGACGAGTCGACATCGTCTACAGCGCCACGATTTCGGGCAGCGACCCTGCAGCGGTCGTCAGCGCTGCCGATGAGATCTGCTACCTGCGTCCGAGTCGTTACGCCGAGTCAGATCGATTGACGGCCATGGCGCAGGCGGAGTTCGCCGGCATCGAACACCCGAAGGATCTCCTGCCGGCCATTTCGTCATGGGTCGGCACACAACTCTCCTACGTGCCGGGGAGCAGCCGGCCGACCGACGGAGCGGTCGAGACGTTGCTGCAGCGGCGCGGCGTCTGCCGGGACTACGCGCACCTCGTGATCGCGCTCCTCCGCTCGCTCGACGTGCCGGCTCGTCTGACCTCGGTCTATGCGCCGGGCCTGGACCCAATGGATTTCCACGCGGTGGCCGAAGCGGCGATCGGGGGAAGATGGTACGTCGTTGATGCCACGCTCTTGGCTCCCCGGAAGAGCTTGGTGCGAATCTGCACCGGACGCGATGCCGCCGACACGGCCTTCCTGTCCAGCTACCAGGGGAACGTCGAACTGGCAGAGCTCGAAGTCTTCGCTGTCGTCGACGGCGAGCTACCCGACGACAACGTCATGGAACTGGTCACCCTCGGTTGACCCGGTCCACGAATGGCGTGCCGGTCGAGCGACACCGAGGCACGTTCCGAACCGCCATGTGGTTTGGTCACATGCATGACGCCCATCCGTCCCTCGGTCCTGTCATCTTCACGGCCGCAACGCTCTACTTCGTCGTGCAGATCATCGTCGCGTGGGTCTTCGTTCCCAGCTACAGCCTCGTCTCGAACTCAATCAGCGATTTAGGCGACACCAGCTGCGGGGGCTACGGCTCACCGGGAATGTGCTCGCCTCGTTGGGCGCTGATGAACTACGCCGGCTTCGTCCTGCTCGGCCTGATCATGGTGATCGGCTCGGCTCTGCTGTATCACGAGTTCACTGACCGGAGCCCTCGTGAACGACGAGCCGCGATGATCGGATTCACATTGATGGCATTGGCGGGTGTCGGCTCCATCCTTGTCGGATTCTTCCCCGAGAACCAGAACAGGACCATGCACATCCTCGGGGCATTCCTCGCCATTGCGATCGGCAACGTTGCCATCCTTGTGCTCGGAGGTGTTCTCACGCTGCCGGAGTCGATGCGACGCTCCATGCTCGTCTTCAGCAGCGTGGCGCTTGCGGCACTCCTCTGCTTCGCGTCACACAGGTCGTTCGGTATCGGTCAAGGGATGATGGAACGCCTCGCTGCATACCCGGTGACGATTTGGTTGATCACCTTCGGTCTGTACATCTGGCGCTTCAACCCGAAGAAAACCAAGGTGTACACCTGAGATGATGCAGGAGGGCTGAGCTCGGAGCCCTCTCAGTCCGGTGGCCCGAAGAGACGGTCCCCCGCATCCCCCAGCCCGGGCACGATGTAGCCGGCATCGTTGAGCTCGGCGTCGACGGCGGCGCAGTAGACGCGCACGCCCGGATGGTCACCCCCGAAGGAGGCCAGGCCCGGCTCGGATGCCACGATGCACAACGCGACGATTTCGGCCGCCCCCCGGTCGTGCACCAGTCCACACACCTGACCCAGCGAGCCACCGGTGGCCAGCATGGGGTCGCACACGATGACCCGCCGGCCGCTGAGGTCGTGGGGCAGCCGGTTCAGATAGACCTCGGAGCGCAGCGTGGTCTCGTCCCTGCGCAGGCCGACGTGGGCCACCTCCGTCATCGGCACGATCTCCTGGATCGACTGCACCATGCCGAGACCGGCGCGCAGGATCGGCACCAGCAGCACCGCCTCGGCCACGCGGCGGGCCGGGGCGGCATCGGCCACCGGCGTGTCGACCGTCACGGCGTCGGTGCCGAGGTCCCGCAGGGCCTCGTAGGCCAGCAGGCCCGAGACCTCCGAGATGAGTTGGCGGAAGGTGTCGCTCCCGGTACGGCGGTCACGAAGCTGGGCCAGCCGGTGTGCCAGGACGGGGTGGTCGACCACGGTGAGGGCGGTCATCGGGCGGCGCCTCCGTCGACGGCAGCCACCAGATCGCTCAGCACGCGGCGCAGCTCCAGCGTGGCGCGGTCGGCCCGGGTGTGGACCTCGGCCCTGGGGTCGAGCGGGAGCACCAGGTCGTGGTACGCCTCCTGCACGCGGAGGTCCTCCTGCAGCACCTCGAGCTCGAAGGCCACGGCCTCGGCCATGCGCGCCTCGTCACCGTCGAGGTCGTCCCGCCAGAGCGTCGTGAACAACCGGCACGTCTCGTCCGTCTCGGGCTGGATGAAGAAGCCGATGACATTGGAGCCCCCGGCGTCGACGAAGTCGATGCGCAGCCGCAGGTGGAAGGGGGCGCTGAGCCGGTAGGTGAGGCGCCGCGTCTGGACCAGCGGGCGCAGGCCGGCCGCCACGCCGGGGTCCTCGCGGTGGGCGAAGGGGTGCTCGTAGGCGACGGTGAACGACCAGTCGTCGCGGGCCACCGCGAACTGCGCCACCTCGGTCGCCTCATCGGTGCCGAACGTGCCGGCGTGCACGAAGGGAAAGTGGGCGATGTCGAGGAAGTTGTCGGCCAGCAGGCCCGCCGAGCCCCGGGTCCGCAGCGTGGGGAGCCGCCCTTCGAGGAAGGAGTCGTCGTCGGCCTCGGGGATGGCGCCGAGCGGTGCGATGGGCGTCTCCGGAGCCAGGAAGACGATGCCATGCGCCTCGGTCACCGCCGCCGCGGGAGTCAGCCGGGCGGCCGGGGGCAGCGTCGCCCCTTCCCCCAGCGCCGGGATCTCGACACAGCGGCCCAACTCGTCGAAGCGCCAGCCGTGATAGGCGCACTGCAGCACCCCGGCCTCGCAATGGCCGAGGGTGAGCGGGCAGTGCCGGTGCGGGCAGCGGTCGGCGAAGGCCCGGACCGTGCCACCCGAGCGGTAGAGGACCCAGGGCTCTCCCAGCAGCATGACGCCGTGCGGCTGCTCGAGCACCTCCCCCGTCCGCGCGACCGGATGCCAGCAGTGACGCAGCGACGGGTGGGTGTTGGTGAGGGCGGCAGGCGGATCTCCGAGACCGGACACCCTGCCACCCTGGTGCGCCCGAAGCGCCCCGTCAAGAAATCACAGTGCTGTTCGGTGACCAGTCCTACAGTGGCCTGGCGGAGGTGCAATAGGACATAGGTCCGTACCCCTTTCCGGACCTATGTCCCTAGCGGCTGGCACCGGTCAGCCCAAAGAATGCCGGTGACGGAGTCCGCAGCTGGCGCGTCCGCGGCCAGATCACGACACAGCACGAAGGGACGGAGTGGACCCAACGGGACAGGCGACGGGGCGGGACCGGTCCTCCGACACCCGGCGGGGCGGCGCCCTCGACCCCCGCTTGCTGCACTACGCCGCGACCACCCGGCGCTTCCTCGTTCTCGCCGTCGTCATCGGTGGCGCGACTGCCTTGCTGGTCGTCGCCCAAGCCTGGCTGATCGCCACCATCGTCGCCGATGCGTTCATCCATCACCGGCCGCTGACCGCCCTGCGGACTCCGGTCCTCCTTCTGGCCGCGACCGTGGTCGGCCGGTCGCTCTTGGCCTGGCTGGCCGAGCGAGCTGCCCATCGGGCGTCAGCCTCCGCCAAGTCCGAGTTGCGGCGCGCCGCTGCGGACAAGGTCGCCGCGCTCGGGCCCGCCGGCCTCGAGGGTCGCGACACCGGGGACCTCAGCGTGCTGATGACGACCGGCGTCGACGCACTCGACGGCTACTTCGCGCGGTATCTCCCGCAGCTCTTCCTGGCCGTGATCGTGCCGGTCACCATCATCGGCGTGGTGGCCGGCGCCGATTGGGTCAGCGCTGCCCTCATTGCCGTGAGCCTTCCCCTCATCCCGCTCTTCATGGCACTGGTCGGGAGCACCACGCGGGATCGAACGGCGATCGCGCATGCGTGCTCTGCAGCGCCTCGCCGGGCACTTCCTCGACGTCATGGCGGGGCTCCCCACGCTGAAGATCTTCGGGCGAGCCAAGGCGCAGGCGCGCTCCATCGCTGCCGTGACCGACCGCTACCGCTCGGCCACCATGGCGACGCTCCGGCTCACCTTCCTTTCGTCCCTGATCCTCGAGCTCCTGGCGACCGTTTCGGTCGCACTCGTCGCGGTTGCCGTCGGGCTCCGCCTTCTCGGGGGCCACATGTCGTTCCAAGACGCCCTCTTCGTGCTCGTCCTGGCTCCGGAGGCCTATCTCCCCCTGCGCGCGCTCGGTGCGAACTACCACGCCAGCGCCGACGGGCTGAAGGCCTCGGCGGAGATCTTCGATCTGCTCGAGACGCCCGGGACCGCCCCGACGGGCGGAACGCGCCGGCCGCGCGACACCAGCATTGCGGTGGCCGGGCTCGACCTCACGTATGCGGGACGCAGTGTGCCCGGCGCTCCGCGACACATCCATGTCCGTCGAGCCCGGCGAGACCGTCGCGCTCACGGGGCCGAGCGGGTGCGGCAAGTCCACGCTCCTTTCGGTGATCCTCGGTCTGCGACTGCCCGACGGTGGAAGCGTCACCCTCGGCGGGGTGGACCTGGCCGAGCTCGACCTGGCCGATTGGCGACGGCAGATCGCCTGGGTACCTCAGCGGCCTCATCTGTTCGCGCGCACGGTGGCGGAAAACGTCCGGTTGGGCCGGCCCCAGGCCTCCGACGAGGAGCTGGCTGCCGCCCTGGAGGCGGCAGGACTGACCGACGTGGTGGCACGACTCCCTCTCGGAGCGGACACGCAGCTCGGCGAGGGGGGCGCTGGACTGTCGGCCGGCGAACGCCAGCGCGTGTCCCTGGCCCGTGCCTTCGTGCGCAACGCGCCGTTGCTGCTTCTCGACGAGCCGACCGCGAGCCTCGATGCCGGAACCGAGGCGGACGTGCTGGCTGCGGTGCGCCGGCTGGTGATGGGTCGCACCGCTTTGATCGTCGCCCACCGGCCGGCGCTGGTCGCGCTGGCAGACCGCGTCGTGACCCTCCCGTCTCTGGTTGCAACGGCATGACGGGCCGACCCGCCTCGACGGCACGCACGCTGGGGATCGCCGCAGTGGCACGCCGGCGCCTCGCCGAGGCATCTCTTCTCGGTGCCGCCGCCATCGGGGCATCGATCGCCCTGATGGGCACGTCGGCCTGGCTGATCTCGCGGGCAGCACAGCACCCGTCCGAAGCGTCGCTGACGCTGGCCATCGTCGGTGTGCAGTTCTTCGGGCTCTCCCGGGGCTTCTTCCGCTACGGAGAGCGACTGGTCGGCCACGATGCCGCCCTGGGCCTGTTGGCCGATCTCCGAGTGCGGGTCTACGAACGCCTGGAGGCGCTGGCACCAGCCGGACTGCCCGCGTTCCGGCGTGGCGACCTGGTGGCGCGCATGGTGGACGACGTCGACTCATTGCAAGACGTGGTGCTTCGTGTGTTGCAGCCGTTCGCGGTCGCGCTTCTCGTCGGCACCGGCACCGTGGTCGCCCTGTGGTGGTTCCTCCCCCAGGCCGGTCTGGTCCTCCTGGTGGCGTTGGCCATTTCGGCAACGGCGGTGCCGTGGCTGACCGGTCGTCTCGCCACCCGGGCCGAGGCGAAGCAGGCGACGGCGCGGGGCGAGCTCGCCGCCGGCGTGGTCGATCTGATCGAAGGGGCACCCGAGCTCGTCGTCATGGGCGGGACCTCCGACCAGCTGACGCGCATCACGGCGGCCGACGGTGACCTGCGCGCCATCGCCCGGCGGGGAGCCGGCACCACTGGGATCGGGCTCGCGCTCACCACCGCACTGGCCGGGTTGGCCAGCTGGGGCGCCCTGACGCTGGGTGTCCGGGCCGTCGGAGGCGGCTCCCTCAACGGCGCACTGCTCGCCGTCCTCGCCCTCGTGCCCCTGGCCGCCTTCGAGCTCGTCTCGCCCCTGCCCGCGGCGACCCAGGCCCTGCAGCGCTCGCGGGTCGCCGCAGGGCGCATCTTCGAGGCCATGGACGCCACCCCCGTGGTGACGGATCCCCAGCGGCCGATCGACCTCGGAACGGCTCCCCACACCCTGGAGCTGCGCGACGTCTGGGCGTCGTACCCCGGAGCCGGGCGCGCCGCACTGCGCGGGGTCGACCTGGAGCTCACGCCCGGCCGACGCATCGCAGTCGTCGGCCCGAGCGGAGCGGGCAAGACGACGCTCGCCGACATCCTGGTGCGTTTCCTCCCGGCCGATGCCGGTGAAGCGCTTCTCGACGGCACCCCACTGGAGCGCTACCGGGCGGATGACGTGCGGCAGGTCGTCGGACTGGTCGAGCAGAGCCCGCATCTCTTCGACACGACGCTGGCAGAAAACCTCCGCATCGGTCGTCGAACGTCCACCGACGGCGAGCTGGAAGACGTCCTCGCCCGGGTCGGGCTCGGCTCGTGGCTGGCCGGCCTCCCGGACGGACTCGCCACCCCGGTGGGACCACTCGGTCGTCGCCTGTCGGGCGGACAGCGACAACGGGTCGCCGTGGCCCGCGCCCTGCTCGCCGACTTCCCGGTCCTCATCCTCGACGAGCCGAGTGAGCACCTCGACGCTCCGGCCGCCGACGCGCTGACCGCTGATCTGCTTGCCCTCACCGAAGGCCGTTCCACGCTTCTCATCACCCACCGCTTGACGGGGTTGGAGGAGGTGGACGAGATCATCGTCCTCGACGCCGGCCGAGTCGTCGAGCGCGGCACCCACGAGGACCTGCTCGCCGCGAGTGGTCGCTACGCCACCTTGTGGTGGGAGGAACGCATGAGCGACCCGTCGCTGCCCGCACAGGCGTCCCCGCGACCGGGCATCGCCGACGAATCGACCCACACTGGCATTGATCGCACCGATCGAAGGAGTGACGAACCGTGAACCTCGACCTCGCCCGCTGGCAGTTCGCGTTGACCAGCATCTATCACTTTCTCTTCGTCCCGGTGACCATCGGACTCTCCTTCCTGGTCGCGCTGCTGCAGACCGCCTGGTACCGCAACGGAGACGAGACCTACCGCCGGTTGGCCCGCTTCTTCGGCGCTCTCCTGCTCATCAACGTGGCCATCGGCGTCGTCACCGGACTCATTCAGGAGTTCGAGTTCGGCATGAACTGGTCGGCCTACTCGCGCCTCGTCGGCAACGTGTTCGGCGGTCCGCTGGCCATGGAGGGCCTGGTCGCCTTCTTCTTGGAGTCGACGTTCCTCGGGATCTGGATCTTCGGCTGGAACCGGCTCTCCAGGAAGGCGCACCTGGCCACCATCTGGCTCGTGGCGGCCGGGACGATGCTGTCCGCCGCCTTCATCATGGCGGCGAACTCCTGGATGCAACACCCCGTCGGCTACGCCATCAACCACCAGACGAATCAGCCCCAGCTCACCAACATCTGGGCGCTGTTCACGAACCCCGTCTTTCTCTGGAGCTATGTCCACGTCCTGCTGGCGTCCCTCGTCACGGGCGGCGTCCTCATGCTGGCCGTGGCCGCCTGGCACCTCCGGCGGCAGCAGCAGGTCGAGGCGTTCAAGCGGGCTGCGGCGATTTCGCTGGCGGTCCTGCTGCCGGCGGTGATCCTCGCCCTCTTCGTGGGCAGCGAACTCGGCGTGGTCGAGGCCACCTATCAGCCGATGAAGATCGCTGCCGCCGAGGCCCAGTGGAGCACCTGCGACAGTCACTGCTCGTTCTCGGCGTTCCAGATCGGTGGCGGCAACAACGATCACACACCCACCCAGATCATTGAGATCCCGAGCCTGCTCTCCATCCTCGCCACCAACAGCCCGAACGGGAAGGTGCGAGGGCCTCACCCAGCTCAACGAGCAGTACCAGAAGGAGTACGGCCCGGGAAACTACGTCCCCAACGTCTTCATTCAGTACTGGTCCATGCGCGTCATGGCCTATTTGGCCACGCTGGTCTTCCTCTTCGCCGCCTGGGGCGGCTGGCTGCTCTACCGCAGGAAGCTCGAACACGCGAAGTGGTTCTTACGAATCGCACCATGGTTGGTGATCCTCCCATTTCTCATCAACACCGCCGGGTGGATGTTGACCGAGAACGGGCGCCAGCCGTGGATCGTCCAGGGCCTCATGAAGACGGCCAACGGAGTCTCACCGTCCGTGTCGGCCGCCGACATCTGGATCTCCATCATCGTCTTCGTGGCGATCTTCGCGGTCCTCGGCGTCGTCGATACGTGGCTGATGATCCGCTACGGACGCCGCGAGCTCGGGCAAGACCCGCTCGCCAAAATCACGTCGCCCGACGGTGACGGAACGCCGCCCACTGACCACGAGTCGTCCGATGAGAAGCAGTCGGTCCTCGTCGGTGCCCCGCCCACTGACCACGAGTCGTCCGATGAGGACGAGTCGGCCCTCATCTACTAGGAGCCCACCGTGACACTTGGAGATCTCTGGTTCATCGTCGACGTTCTCTTCTGGGTCGGCTTCTTCGTCCTCGAAGGCTTCGACTTCGGCGTCGGCATGCTGCATTCGTTCCTCGGCCGCAACGACACGGAGCGCCGCGTCATCGTCAACACGATCGGGCCCGTGTGGGACGGGAACGAGGTGTGGCTGATCGTGGCCGGCGCGGTGATCTTCGCCGCCTTCCCGAGCTGGTACGCCACCATGTTCTCGACCTTCTATCTGGCCCTCGTGGTCCTGCTGGTCGCCCTCATGGTGCGGGGCCTGGCGTTCGAATACCAGCGCAAGTTCGACGACCCGCGTTGGCGCTCGACGTGGCGGTGGGGACTGACCATCGGGAGCGCGCTGATCCCCCTGCTGGCCGGCGTCGCCCTCGGCGACCTGCTCCACGGCCTCCCCATCAACAAGGCCCACCAGTTCACCGGGAGCTTCTGGACCCTCCTGACCCCGTTCGGGCTGTGGACCGGCGTCACGCTGTTGGTGCTCTCGCTGTTCATGGGCGCGACCTACCTGACGCTCAAGACGACCGGCGAGCTGCACGCCCGGGCACAGACGCGCCGCTGTCGGCATCGGAGCCCTGGCGGTCGTCGTGACCTTCGGCTTCATGACCTGGGTGCACGTGGGCCTCAGCACGGGATTCGTGCCCAAGCCCATTGAGGCATTGGCCCTCATGGCGGTGATCGCCGCTGCCTGGCTGGCCTCGGCCAAGGCGGATGGATGGGCCTTCACCGCCGCCGCGGTGGGCATCGCAGGGACGGTGGGCTCCATCTTCCAGGAGCTGTTCCCCCGGGTGATGATCTCGACCACCAACGCGGCGTACAACCTCACGGTGAACAACACCGCGAGTCCGCCGTACACCCTCAAGGTGATGACGGTGGTCGCGGTGATCTTCTTCCCCTGCGTCCTCGTCTACCAGGCGTGGGGATACCACGTCTTCCGGAAGCGGCTCTCGGTCCCGCAGGGTCGGAGGGGACGACGTGGCCAAGGCCCCGACCACGGCCGAGACGAGCTGAGCTCCCGCCGACGACGGTTGCGCCCGCTCAGGCGCCGAAGGGTTGTTCCTCGGCGTGCACGTAGATCTTCATGTCGCGGGCGAGGACGGGCACGCCGCCCTCGGCGGGCGGCGACGACCGGATGCGTTGGACGTGCGCCTGCAGGTTCGTCGAGCGATGTCCACATCTCGAAGAGCCGGACGAGGCCCGGGTCGACGGCATCAGCGCTCATGGTGTACTCCAGGCAGCCCTCGGTCCTCCCGTGACGCGCTGATCGACTCCAGCCGCCCGTCGAGGAACTCGGCCCGCCGCGCCGGGTCGACCGTGAAGGTCCCGGCCACGATCACCACATCGTCGGCCATCGATCAGAGTCCCGGGCTGCTCTGCATGATGCCGCCGTCGGTGAAGATCGTCGTGGCCGTGATGTAGCTGGCTCCCGGTCCGGCCAGGAAGGCCACCACCGAGGCGATCTCCTCGGGCTCGGCCAGCCGGCCGAGCGGAATGGAGCTGTTGAGCAAGGCGAGGGCCTTCGGATCGGCCACCGTCTGCGCGTTGATCGGGGTGTCCACTGCGCCCGGACCGACACCGACGACGCAGATGTTGTGCGGCGCCAGCTCCACGCCGGCCGTCCTCGTCAACATCCGCATGCCGCCCTTGGAGAGGCAGTAGGGCGTGTTCCCGGGCATGGGCCAGTCCTCGTGCACCGACGTCATGTTGATGATCCGACCACCCCCGCCCTGTGCGATCATCTGCTTGGCGGCGATCTGGGTTCCGAAGAACGCGCTCTTCAGATTGATGGCCAGGACCTTCTCGTACTGGTCCTCGGTCGTGTCCAAGACGGAGGTCCGCGTTTCGACGCCCGCGTTGTTGACCAGGATGTCGAGCCGGCCGAAGCTCGAGACCGCCGTGTCGACCATCCGCTGCAGGTCGTCGATCTTGGACACATCCGCTTCGACGGCGACCGCCGTCTCGCCGAGAGCGGACAGCTTCTGCTCCAGCTCCTCCGTGGCCTGCTCGTTGGAGACGTAGTCGATGACGACCTTGGCGCCCTGCGCGGCCAACGCCACCACGACCGCCTGACCGATGCCGGTGTTGCCTCCGGTCACGATTGCGACCTTGCCCTTGCAGTTCGTCAGTCATGTTCACCTTCCAGGCGCGCCCGCCGAGGGCGCGGTCGTCGAGCGACGTCCTACCGTACCGAGAGCGACGACCGAAAGCGATCGACCTCCTTCGACCCATGATCACCCGACGGTTTACCGAATCGTCACTCGCCCTGTTACCTCATGGTCACTTGTGGAGCTCCTGTCGCTTCGAGCGAGGGAGTTCATCCCAATTGGGTGATGCCGACTCAGGTCTGAGTCCCTACGATTCAGTCTGTGACCGATGACGCTGAAGTAAGTGTGGCCCAAAGCTTTCCGCCCATCGCTGATTACGGGTTTCTGTCGGACTGCGAGAACAACTGCCTCGTTGCCCCGGACGGCTCCGTCGAGTGGTTGTGCCTTCCCCGGCCGGACTCCCCCAGTGTCTTCGGTGCCATCCTGGACCGCACTGCCGGCAACTTCCGGTTCGCCCCCCTGAACACCCACGTGCCCCATCAGCGGCGCTACATACCCGGGACCATGGTGCTCGAGACGACGTGGCACACCCCGGGTGGGTGGCTCATCGTGCAGGACCTCCTGGTGGTGCAGCGGGTGCCGGACGGGAGTCGGCGGCCCGACTATCGGCGTTCCCCCGGCGATGCGGCCGCCACGGGCACCCTCCTTCGGCTGGCCACGTGCATCGAGGGCCACGTCGAAGTGGTGGCCAACGCCGTGCCCGTCTTCGAGTACGGAGCCCAGACCGGCACGTGGGACTACGAGGGTGACGGCTACGAGGTCATGACCGGTCGCCCCCCGGACGGCGACCCGAAGCTCACCATGACGTCGTCCCTCCGCCTCGGAGCGGCCGGCGCCCGGTGCTACGGGCGCACGACCCTCGACAAGGGCGAGAGCGCATTTGTCTCGCTGTCATGGACCGGCGGCCAGCCCGCAGACCTGGAAGAGGCTCAAGCCCAACTCGCGAGCACCGTCAGCTACTGGAGGGACTGGCTCTCCAACGGCAACTTTCCCGACCATCCGTGGCGCAGCTACATGGAGCGCAGTGCGCTGACGCTCAAGGGCCTGAGCTACGCCCCCACCGGCGCCATCATGGCGGCCGCCACCACGTCCCTGCCCGAGACCCCCGGTGGCGCCCGGAACTGGGACTATCGCTACACCTGGATCCGCGACTCGTCCTTCATGTTGCGCTCGCTGTACCGGATCGGTTTCGACTGGGAGGCCCTCGAGTACTTCGCGTTCGTGCTCGAGGCGGTGGCCGGGGGAGGCGGCGACTTCAGCCTGCAGATCATGTACGGGATCGACGGCCGCAAGGACCTCACCGAGTCCACCCTGGACCACTTGTCGGGCTGGCGCGACTCGCGCCCGGTCAGGGTGGGCAACGGCGCCTGGGACCAGCACCAGAACGACGTCTGGGGAATGCTCCTCGATGCCGTCGACATCCATCTTCGGCAGGGCGCGGCACAGATCGTGAAGCCTGTCTGGGAGGGTGTGTCCGGGTTCGTCGAGTCCGCCATCAGCCACGCAGGCAACCCCGATCAGGGCATCTGGGAGATCCGGGGTGAGCCCCAGGAATTCACCGCCTCCAAGGTCCTGTGCTGGGTGGCCATGGACCGCGGCGCCGACATGGCCCGCGTCCGCCAGGATCACGAGCGGGCCGAACGGTGGCGCAAGGCGGCCGACGATCTGAAGGCCGAGATCCTGGACCAGGGCGTCGACGCCAATGGCCGCTTCCGCCAGCACTACGGCAACGAGGAATTGGACGCCTCCCTCCTGCTGATCCCGATCCTGGAGTTCCTGCCTGCGGACGACGAGCGGGTGCGGGCCACCGTGCTGGCGATCGCCGACGAACTGACCGAAGACGGGCTGGTCCTGCGCTACAAGGTGGACTCCACCGACACGGGATTCGAGGGGAAGGAAGGGACCTTCACCATCTGCTCTTTCTGGTTGGTCACCGCTCTCGCCATGATCGGCGAGCAGGAGCGTGCGCGGACTCTGTGCAAGAAGTTGCTGGCCTTCGCCGGACCGTTGCAGCTGTACGCCGAGGAGATCGACGCCGCGACGGGCGAGCACCTGGGCAACTTCCCCCAGGCCTTCACCCACCTGGCACTGATTGACGCAGTCGGCCGGCTCATTGAGGCAGAGCGCGCCGCAGTGCCACAGCTCTGATGAGCGCCGACAACGCACTCGCCTGAAAGGAACTGCCGTGAGCGCAACGCAACGCCACCGGGTCGTTGTGGTCGGTGGCGGGTTCGGGGGTCTCCCCGCCACCCGCTTGCTCGCCAGGTCCGACATCGACATCACACTGATCGACCAGCGGAACCACCACCTGTTCCAGCCGCTCCTCTATCAAGTGGCGACGGGCATCCTGTCGCCCGGCTCCATCTCGCCCGTGCTGCGCCACACGCTCCGCAAACGCAAGAACGTCACCGTCGTGCTGTCCAAGGTGACCGGGTTCGACCTGGAGCGGCGGGTGGTGCACACCGCTGCCTTGCCCGGCGAGGCCAGCGAGTTCGCCTACGACAGCCTCATCGTCGCCGCCGGCGCCGGGCAGTCGTACTTCGGCCATGACGAGTTCGCCATGATCGCCCCGGGCATGAAGACGATCGATGACGCCATGGAACTGCGGCGCCGGGTCTACGGAGCTCTCGAAATCGCCGAGAACCTCAGCGACCCCGCGCTGCAGCGGTTCTGGATGACCTTCGTCATCGTCGGCGCGGGACCCACCGGCGTGGAGCTGGCCGGCCAAATTCGTGAGCTCGCCTACCGCAGCCTGACGAAGGACTTCCGGCACATCGATCCCGCCACGGTCCGGGTCCTGTTGGTCGACGGCGGCAAGGAGCCGTTGGCCACCTTCGGCGGCCAGCTCTCCGGGCGAGCCCGGGCCGACCTGGAGAAGATGGGCGTCGAGCTGCAGATGGGCCTCCGGGTCGTCGGGGTCGATCCGTTCGGGGTCGACACCGAGGGCGCAGACGGCGAGAAGGGCCGCTTCGAGTGCGGCACCGTCATCTGGGCGGCCGGGGTCCAGGCCTCACCGCTGGCCGGCATGCTGGCCGACGCCACCGGAGCCGAGACCGACCGCGCCGGTCGGATCGCGGTGCTGCCCGATCTGACGCCTGCCCGGGCACCCCGAGGTCTTCGCCGTCGGGGACATGGCATCCGTCAACAACCTTCCCGGCGTCTGTGAGGTGGCCATGCAGGGCGGCCTCCATGCCGCCAACACCATCAAACGGCGGCTGAAGGGCGGGGACAGCGTTCCGTTCAAGTACCGCGACCTCGGCAGCGCGGCCGCCATCGGCCGCTTCAAGGCGATCGTCAGCGTGAAAGGCCTGCGGCTCAGCGGGTTCCCCGGTTTCATCGTCTGGATGTTCGTGCACCTGGCCTTCCTCAACGGGTTCGGCCATCGCTTCACCACACTGTGGCGGTGGGGCCGCGCCATGGTCGGGCGGGCGCGGCCCGAACGCGTGTTCAGCGTCGGGCACACAGGCGGCGACCTGAGCCTGCCCGACGAGGTCAAGGCCAAGGTCCTGCCCAAGCCCTTCCCGGTCCTCGAGGACCAGATGGGCTGGGCCGACCTGGTCGGCCGGATCGGCGCACGCGAGCCCGGAAACGGTGACGCCAGCGCGAAGGCATGATCCGGTGCCGCCTGACCGCCCGGCGCGGCATCGCGCGGTGGCCAACTACATTCGCCGGATGATCCTCGATCGATTCCTCGTCACCGACCAGGTCGCCGTCGTCACAGCCAGCGGACGTGGCATCGGCGCCGCCACCGCAGTGGCCCTGGCCGAAGCAGGTGCCGATGTCGTCCTGGCGGCCCGCACGGAGGACCAACTGCGTGAGGTGGCCAAGCAGGTCGAGGCCGTCGGGCGTCGCGCCATCGTCGTGCCCGGAGACCTCACCGACTTCGACCTCATGGCCTCACTGGCCGAGACCGCGTTCAACGAATTCGGCCGGCTCGACATCATCGTCAACAACATGGGCGGCACCATGCCGCGGCCGCTCCTCGACACGTCACCGCGCTTCTTGGAGGAGGCCTTTCGCTTCAACGTCTCGGCCGGACACGCCCTGATCCGGGCCGGCGTGCCACGCATGCTCGAAGGCGACCATCCCGGTGGGGCCATCGTCAGCATCTCCTCGGTCATGGGACACGTGGCCGGTCGCGGCTACGTGGGGTACGGCACGGTCAAGGGAGCGCTCGAGCAGTACACCCGGCTGGCCTCGCGCGATCTGGCGCCGCGCATCAGGGTCAATGCCATCGGCGTCGGCTCCACCGCCACCTCGGCGTTGGACATCGTGATGTCGAGTGACGAGCTGCGCACCGCCATGGAAGAGGCCACGCCGCTGAAGCGCCTGGGCCACGTGGACGACATCGCGTCGGCGATCCTCTACCTCGTCTCACCCGCCGGCGCCTACGTCACCGGCAAAATCCTCGAGGTCGACGGCGGCCTGCAGTCGCCGAACCTCGAGTTCCCCCTCCCCGACCTCTAAGGAGCCAGTCCATGCCGTACCGCGTCGTGCAGTGGAGTACCGGCAACGTCGGGCGCCATTCCCTGGCGGGCATCCACGCCCATCCCGACCTGCAACTCGTCGGCGTCTACGTGTCGAACCCCGACAAGGTCGGTCACGACGCCGGTGAGCTGGCCGGCCTCGAGAGCACCTTCGGTGTGGCGGCGACGAGCGATGTCGACGCCCTGCTGGCGCTCAAGCCCGACTGCATCGTCCACACCGCCATGGCCGACGACCGGATCTTCGAGGCCCTGCAGGACCTCGAACGGTTCGTGGCCGCCGGCATCAACGTGGTGTCCTCGAGCCCGGTCATGCTGCAGTACCCGGCACCCGACGATCCCCTGGCGGCGCCCATCATCGCAGCGGCGGAGAAGGCGGGCGTCTCCATCTTCGTCAACGGGGTGGACCCGGGGTTCGCCAACGACGCACTCCCGCTCGTCCTGTCCGGCGTGAGCGAGCGCATCGAAGAGGTGCGCTGCTCCGAGGTGCTCAACTACGCCACCTACAACCAGCCGATGGTGCTGTTCGACATCATGGGCTTCGGCGGTTCCCTGGACGAGGTGCCCTTCATCCTCACCCCCGGCGTCCTCACCATGGCCTGGGGCTCGGTGGTGCGCCAGATCGCGGCGGGACTCGGGGTCACCCTGACCGACGTGACCGAATGGCACGAGCGCGAGGCGGCGCCCGAGGACTTCGAGGTCGACGCCGGCACCGTCAAGGCCGGGACGACCGCCGCCATGCACTTCGAGGTGCGCGGCATGGTCGGCGACCGCGCCGTGGTCGTGCTCGAGCACGTGACGCGGCTGCGCGACGACCTGGGCGCCACCTGGCCCCAGCCCGCAGGACAGGGCTGCTACCGCGTGGAGATCAAGGGGGAGCCGAACTACACGCTCGACCTGCAGCTCATGGGCACGGACGGCGACCACAACACGGCCGGGCTCAAGGCAACCGCCATGCGGCTCGTCAACGCGATACCGGCGGTGATCGCGGCGGCGCCCGGGATCGTGACGGCGCTCGACCTGCCGCTCGTGACGGGCCGGGGCCTCGTCGTCACCTGAGGCTGCTCTCCCGCTCGCGTTCGACGGACGGGATTCACAACGCACGCAAAACCCGGCGCACACAATTTACGCAAAGCATTGTCCGCCACCCGTTAAGGCAGACCCGCATCATGGCGACAAGGTGGTGTGTCGCCGAACGAGACCAACGCTCCGAGCGGGCGCCCGCATCGCCGCCGCCGGGCTCTCAGCTCCGGCGTCGCGATCGTCCTGGGCTCGCTCCTCGTCGGCGGCGTGACCACCTACGCCGCTGCGACCGCCTCGGCCAACTCGCAGATCGTGTCCCTCGGCGGCTCGCCGGTGCGACGCCGGGCCCTGTGCCGGACTCCCCCACGCCGGCGCCGACCACGACGACGACGACCTTCGCTCCCGCCGTGCAGAGTGCGGACGTCGCCGACGCGACGGGCAGCCCGGGCGTGCCGGCCAAGCAGACCGATCGGCATCTCCATCCTGCCCGGTTCCCTCTCCGTGACGCCGGCCGTCGAGTCGGTCTCCGTCAGCGGGCCCGAGCACCTCGGTTCACTTTCCCCCATCACCGTCGACGACGCCAGGGGTTCCCTGGTCGGTTGGCGGGCCACCGTCTCCCTGCAGGCGGTATCCGGGCTGGACGCCGCGCAACTGGCGAGCACCCGGCTGTGCGTCTCCCCGCATCCGACCACTCTTGTGGCGGGGAACCCAGCCGACATTGTGCGCAGTTCGCCACGCGCGTGCGCCGGCCCGGGTGATCCCATCGCCGTCTTCTCCGCCGCTCCAGGCGGAGGCGGGGGCGAATACAGCGACACAGCCGGCATCAGCCTGGCACTCCCGGACGGGGCATCATCGTCCGCCGTCACTGCCTCACTCGTCGTCTCCGTGGGCTGACCACCCGGCTTCAGGTCACGGAGGTCCACGGAGCACGGCCGCGCTCGGGTCTACGTCGCCCGCCGCTAGCGGAGCACCTCGACCAGCAGGACCCACGCGTTGAGCGCCGACACGACAAAGGCGAGAGCCGTCCCGGCGAAGACCCAGTAGAGCCCGCCCCCGCCGTCGGCGATCAGACTCAGGCCGCCGGCGAAGAAGAGGGTGCCCGGGAGGAGCAGCGTGACCATGCGCTCCACCCTCCACGAGAGGGTGTCGCCCTCCTGCTCACGGTTGCGCAGCGTCACCCAGACGGCTTGGACCATCACGATCCCACCCGCCAGGGCGATCTCGAGGCCGAGGGCGACATGGCTCTGCCGTGGGACCAGGCCGCAGCAGGCCACCACGAGGGCCGAGACCAGCACCCCGAGGCTCCCGGCCGCCCGCCCCGGCAGGTTCGGGGAATTTGAGGATCTGCTCCAGGTTGATGGAGATCGCCACGAAGAGCAGGCCCGTGAGCGCCGCCGACGCGCCCATCGCTCCGACGAAGAAGTCGTGCCAGGCCGTCGGGTCGAGGGACGTCATCGGGCCCAGTTTTGCAAGCGGCGCACGCCGCGCTGCGGATCCTGTCCGCGCCGTGCGGCGGAATGTCAGCCGGCCCGGTGCTGTTGTGCACGTCGTGGCCGACGTGCGCAGGATCCTCTTGATCTCCGGGAGCCTCCGCGAGGGTTCGACCAATTCCGCCGCGTTGCGCACGCTCGCTCGGGTCGCGCCGGCCTCCGTGGAGGCCACGCTCTACGCCGGCCTGGCCGCGCTCCCCGCCTTCAACCCCGACCGCGAGGACGATCGTCTGCCCGCCGTCGTGGCCGATCTCCGCGAGGACATCAGGGCCTCCGACGGCCTCTTGTTCTCCACCCCCGAGTACGCCGGCGGGCTCCCGGGTGCCTTCAAGAACCTCCTCGACTGGACGGTCGGGGACGATCGGCCGGGGTCGATGTACGAGAAACCGGTGGCGTGGGTCAACGTGGCCGCTCGGGGAGCGCCCAACGCCCACGAGTCGCTGCGCAAGGTGCTCGGCTACGTGCAGGCCGACATCGTCGAGCCGGCGTGCCTGGCCGTCCCGGTCACCAGCGCCTTGGTGAACGAGGAAGGGCTCGTGGCCGATGCGAGCGGTGGTGCGGCGCCTCACGGACTCCATCGAGAGACTCGCGGCGGCCTGCTCTTCCTGAGGTCGCGCCGGGTCGGGCGGCGGCGACGTCGGGCGGCAGGAACGCTACGGTTCCTGCGGTCGACAGACCCGGAGGGAGAATGCGGATGGCCCGTCGAGGAGTGCGCATCGCCGCCATCGGCGGACTGGCCGTCGGGGCCCTGCTGCTCGTCTCGGTGCCGGTCCGGGCCGAGATCGCCCGGCTGACCTCGCTGCCACTGGGGAAGGGAACGGCCACGGTGACCTGGACCGGGAAGAGCGGCGTCAATCCGACTCCATCAACTCCATCAGCGGCTCGGCCCGGGGCCTGCCCATCGTCGCCACCGGCACGGTGCCGGCCACGCCGAACCCGGCACATCGGTTCCCGCCAACCATTCCCTTGGCTGCACGTCACGGGCAAGCTGGACGGGGTGCCGTTCACCGTCGACATCGCCCTGACGCTCGCCGGCGTCAACTTGCAGTCGAAGAAGAGCGTGACCTTCGGCGCAGTGACGCGGATCCTTCCGCGGCCAATCGGTCAAGGCGGTGCTCATCGGCGTGCCGTCCTCGTCGACGGTGCAGTTCAAGGGCACCATCGGCAGCGATCACGTGACCGGGACCATCGGCAAGGTCGTGCACCGCGGGAACACGTCCACCGCCCATGCGACCTTTGTGGTGACGAAATGACCCGCCTGGCGCCGGAGCGCTTCGGGCCGATCGACTTCGACCGGTTCCACCGCGAGGAGCTGCCTGCGCTCCTGGCACTGCGTGGTGCCGTGTTCTCCGACAGCGACGCCGCGGTCGTCCGCCCCCTGGCGTTCCAGCTCTCCGACGGGAGGGCGTACACCTACGTGCCCGACGGCACGACGTTCTCCGTGCAACCGGGCACGGCCGACGCCCACACCATCGTCGAGCTCGCACCCGACGCCTGGACCGCCTTCGCCTGGGAGCTGAAGACCTGCTTCGCCCTCCTCTACGCCGATCAGCTGACCGTCCGCCAGGGCAGCTTCGGCCAGGTGGCCCGCTGGGAGCCACCGCTCCGGGTGGCCCTGAGCGATCAGGTGCTGTTCGACATCGACACTCCCGTTCGCATCGACGACGAGGACGGGCCGCGCCATCGACCTGGACCGGAGCTTCACCCTCGGGGACCCGCCGGAGGAGATCCGGGACTTCCTGCACCGGACCGGCTTCGTCCACCTCCGCGGCGTGCTCGACGCCGGCGAGGTCAGCTGCCTTGACGTCCGACGTCGCACTCGCCGTCGAGCGGGCGCGGCCCGACGACCGGAAGTCCTGGTGGACGACCGTCGACGGCCGTGAGGTCTGCAACCGGGTGAACTACCTCAACGAGACGTCGGCACGGGTGGCTGCGCTCGGCGCCGATCGACCGCTTCCTCGCCATCGCCGCCCTCGGTGGTCCCGAGCTGCGCGACGCCCACGACCGCCTCGACGGCAACGGCGTCGTCATCAAGGTGCCCGGCTCGTCGGGCGGACTGGCCGACCTGCCCTGGCACCGCGACTGCGGCATGGGCGGCCACTCGGTCAAGTGCCCCATGCTCAACGTGGGGATTCAGCTCGACGCCGCCACCGCGGAGAACGGGCAGCTCGAAATGATCCCCGGATCACATCGGGGCACCTCCCGCTTGCCGAGCGCCCGTGAGGCGGCCCGGCACCCCGTGGTGGCACTGACCACCGAGCCGGGCGACGTCACGGTGCACTTCGGGCACACGCTGCACGCGGCGCCACCCCCGACAGACCCCGACGCGGCAGGGCGGCGGGCGCTCTACCTCTCCTTCGTGCCGCCATTGACCTTCGAGATGGTCGGACCCGGGCAGGGCTACAACGACGTGCTCTTCACCAGGAGTGAGGGCCGCGTGCAGCACGTGGACCAGTTCAGCTGAGCGAAACGGCGCGGTCGCCGGCCGCGAGGGAGGCGCTACGGTGCCTGTGTCGCCGCAGCACGTGATCGGAGAGCACCCATGACCTCGAAGTCTGACTTCACGACCGAAGAATGGAAGCTGGTCCTGGAGGCACCGCCCAGCGCGGGGTTGATCGTCATCTCGGCCCAACGGGGCGGATCGTTCCGCGAGACCTTCGCCATGGCCAAGTCCTACACGGAGGCCCGCCAGCAGCACGGCAAGAGCGAGCTGCTCGACGACATTGTGGCGGCGAAGCCCGAACGGGACCACACCCACTTCCACTCCGCCGAGGAGGTCAAGACCGCCGGGCTGCAGCACCTGCGTGACGCCGTGGCCCTCCTCGACGGCAAGGCCACGCCCGAGGAGGTCGACGAGTACCGTCGCTTCATCGTCACGCTTTCGCAGCACGTCGCCGCGGCCCACCGCGAGCACGGGGTCGACGTGAGCGAGGCCGAGCAGGCCGCCATCGACGACATCACCAAGGCGCTCGGCGCCACCGGCGCCTAGAGCGGCGACCGCGCCTGGCCTACGAATCGGGCCCGGTCAGATCCATGCGCAGGCGCGTCAGGGTCGACGACGCGATGCGCCACTCCCCGTCCGCCAGCTCGTAGGTCTCGTGATAGTGGCCGTCGCCGCGCATCCGGGTGCCGTCGGGCCACACGATCTCGTCGTGGAGCGCCCAGACGCCGGTGGCGCTGGTCGATGACGTGAGGGTGATTTCGGGCATGTGGCCGTGGTGCACGGTGACGGCCTGGTCCAGCGTCTGCGCGAGGAACGTCATGAAGGTGTCCGCGCCGGTGACGACACCCCCACCCGAGTCCGTCGTGTCCATGACGACGTCGTCGGTGAACAGCCGGCGCATGGCCGCCCAGTCCTTGGTGTCCATCGTCCGGAAGTAGCGGGCCTTCAGCTGCTTGATCGCCTCGACGTCGTCCACGCGCCCGTTCCCTTCTGATCAGGAGTAGCGCGCCGCCCGGTTGCCCGGCCCGTGGAAGACACCGGGCACCGCGTCGGGGTTCTCGACACAGCATTCGCACTCGAGCCCGTCGGGGTCGCGGAAGAAGAGGCTGAGCATGGGCCCGAAGTCGCTGACGAAGTCGTCGGCCGCGCCGACGGGCCATCAGGCGGCGGCGGATCTCTTCGAAGTCCTCGATCGAGGCGGCCTGCAGGGCCAGGTGGTCCAGCCTGCCGCGGCCGAACATCGGCGTCTGGCGGTCGGCCTCGGTGTTCCCCGCGATCTCGAAGACGTTGAGCTCGGCCCAGTCGCCGATCTTGATGATGGAGAGGCGCGGGCCCTCCCGGTCGGGCAGCGGCTCGGGCCCGTCCCGGAGGATCTCGGCATCGAAGACGTCGCGGTAGAAGTCGTTGAGGCGGGTGGCGTCGTTGGTGATGACGGCGACGTGGTTCAGGCCCTTGAGCAGCATGGTGCAGTTCCCTTCAGGAGGCCGTGGTCAGTCGACGATCTCGCTCGTCTGCAGCACGGGCGCGATGTTCGTGTAGTTGGCGACGTCTTCGAGTATGGCGGTCGTGCCCTCGGATGCCATCGCCTGCTGCAGTGCGTCGAGCGACGCGAACTTCAGGTGCACGGCGGCCACGTTGGGGCCGTCGATGCCCTTGTCGATCTCGGCGCTCTCGGGATTCCAGGTGCGCACACACAGCGGCACGTGCTTCTCGCGGTAGTAGTCGTGGTCGAACGTCGTGCCTTCGGCCGATGGGTAGAACACGGACAGACGGATCATCGAAGGCTCCCTTGCTCAGTTGCTGCCAGTCTGCCAGGTCAGCGAAAGTCCCGGCTGGCCGGCACCGCCGTCCCCACCACCAGAGCCTCCACCCGCTCGGCGTCGAAGCTGACCGCACCCTGACCCTTGCGCACGCGCCCGCGGATCAACAGCACGGGCGTGTGGCGGGCCACGTGCTTCCAGCGGGCCCAGGCGCCGCGGGAGAAGACCACGTTCACATGGCCCGTCTCGTCCTCCAGGTTGACGAAGACCGCGCCGCGGGCGGTCTCGGGATGCTGGCGGTGCGTCACCACGCCGGCCACCGACGCCCGTTCGCCGTCGTCGCACGCCTCGAGCTCGACCGCGGTCCGCACGTCCATGGCCTCGAGCCGCTCCCGGGCCAGGTGCATGGCCGTGCGCTCGGGCGCCAGCCCCAGCGCCCACAGGTCGTCGCCCACCGAGTCGTAGAGGCTGGGCGTGGGCAGCGTCGGTGCCTCGGCCCCCACCACCACCCCCGGCAGGCGGTCCGGGGTGCCCTGGGCCGCCGCGCCGGCGGCCCACACCAGTCGGCGGCGGGAGGCCGCCGTGTCCCTGCCTTCCGTCTCCCCCTCCCCGTCCCTGCGCCCGGGCACCTCGGGGTCGAGCGCGCCGGCCGCGGCCAGCGTCTCGAGCTGCGTCTGCGTCACCCCCGCCCGCCGCACCAGGTCCTCGCCCCCGGCCCAGGGACGGCCGGCCACCATGCGCGCCGCCGTCGCGTCGCCCACCCCGCGCACCGAGCCCAGCCCGAGGCGCAGCACCGCCTCTCCCGGCCCGCCGCACTCGAGCGACGCCCCCACCTCGGAGTGGTTCACGTGCGGCCGGCGCACGCGCACCCCGTGCCGGCGGGCGTCGGCCACCAACGACTGGGGCGACCAGAAGCCCATGGGCTGGGCGTTCAAGAGGCCGGCGGTGAACGCCGCCGGGTAGTGCAGCTTCAACCAGGCCGAGGAGTACACCAGGTGCGCGAACGACACCGAGTGCGACTCGGGGAAGCCGAAGTTGGCGAAGGCGGCCAGCGCGTCGAAGACCTGGTCCGCCACCGCGCCCGTCACGCCGCGCTCGGCCATGCCGTCGAAGAGCCGCTCCCGCATCTTCTCCATGCGGGCGGCGGAGCGCTTGGCCGCCATGGCCTGGCGCAGCTCGTCGGCGTCGGCCGCGCTGAAGCCGGCGATGGCCACGGCCATCTCCATCAGCTGCTCCTGGAAGAGCGGGACCCCGAGCGTGCGCCGGAGGATCGGCTCGAGCAGCGGGTGCAGGTAGGTGACCTCCTCCTCACCCCGGCGGCGCCGGATGTAGGGGTTCACCGCGTGGCCCTGAATGGGGCCGGGCCGGATGAGCGCCACCTCAATGGCGAGGTCGTAGAACTCGCGCGGCGCCACCCGGGGCAGGGTCCCCATCTGGGCCCGGCTCTCGACCTGGAAGACCCCGACCGTGTCGGCCCGGCACAACAGGTCGTAGACCGCGTGCTCCTGCGGCAGCTGCCCCAGGTCGACCTCCACCCCGTAGAAGTCGCGCACCAGGTCGACCATGCGGTGCAGCGCCTCGAGCATGCCGAGGCCGAGCAGGTCGAACTTCACCAGCCCGATGGCGGCGCAGTCGTCCTTGTCCCACTGCAGCACGCTGCGTCCCGGCATCCGTCCCCACTCCACCGGGCACACCTCGACCACCGGCCGGTCGCACAGCACCATGCCGGCCGAGTGGATGCCGAGGTGGCGCGGCCGGTCCAGCACCTCGGCCGCCAGCTCGGCCACCAGCGGCGGCACCCCGCCGCCCTTGGCCTCGGAGACCTCCTCGACGGCGGCGGCCGACGACGTGCCGCGCCCGTGCCCGGCGTCGATGCCGGCCGACCAGGCGTCGACCTGCTCCTGCGTGAAGCCGAACGCCTTGCCCACGTCGCGCACGGCCGAACGCGGCCGGTAGGTGATGACGTTGGCCACCTGGGCCGCGTGGCGGCGGCCGTAACGCTCGTACACGTACTGAATGACCTCCTCCCGCCGCCCCGACTCGATGTCCACGTCGATGTCGGGCGGCCCGTCACGCGCCGGCGAGAGGAAGCGCTCGAAGAGCAGCCCGAGGTCGACGGCGTCGACGTTGGTGACGCCGAGCGCGTAACAGACGGCCGAGTTGGCCGCCGAGCCGCGGCCCTGGCAGTAGATGTCGAGCCGCCGGCACACCTGCGCGATGTCCCACACCACGAGGAAGTAGCCGGCGAAGCCCAGCTGGCCGATCACGCCGAGCTCGTGCTCGAGCTGCTTCCAGGCGCCGGGCACCCGCTCGGCCTCGGGCGGCCCGTAGCGCGCCGTGGCCCCCTCGGTCACCAGCTGGCGCAGGTAGCCCTGCTCGTCCATCCCTTCGGGGACGGGGAAGTCGGGCAGCCGCGGCGCCACCAGGCGCAGGTCGAAGGCGCAGGCGCGCCCGAGCTCGGCGGCGCGGGCGACCACGCCGGGCCAGCGGGCGAAGCGCCGGGACTGCTCGGCGGCGGAACGCAGGCAGGCCGCCGGGGCCGAGGGCAGCCAGCCCTCCAGCTCGACGAGCGGCCGGCGCGCCCGCACGGCGGCGAGCGTGGTGGCCAGCCGGAAGCCGGCCGGCGTGGCGTAGTGCACGTTGTTGGTGGCCACGGCGTCGACGCCCCACTCGACGGCGAGACGGGCCAGCGCGTCGTTGCGTGCCGTGTCGAGCGGATCGCCGTGGTCCCACAGCTCCAGCGCGACGTTGGCGCGCCCGAACGCCTCGACCAGCCGCCCCACCTCCCGGGAGGCGGCCCGGGGCCCGGCCTCCATCAGCGCGGCGGGGACCGCCCCCTTCCGGCAGCCGCTCAACACCAGCCAGTGGTCCCCCGCGGCGCGCGCCAGCGCGTCCATGGTGAAGACCGGCTTGCCCTTCTCCCCACCCTCGAGGTGCGCGTCGGCCAGCACGGTCGACAACTCGCGCGTAACCGGTGGGATCCCGGGCCAGCACCAAAAGGTGCGTCCCGGTCGGGTCGGGCTCGCCGGTGCGCGCACTGGCCGGGGCCAGCGTCACCTCGGTGCCGAAGACGGTGGGCAGCCCGCACAGGCGCGCCGCCTCGGCGAAGCGGACCACGCCGTAGAAGCCGTGATGGTCGGTCAGCGCCAGCGCCTCGAGCCCGAGCCGGTCCGCCTCGGCCACCAGCTCCTCGGGATCGCTGCTGCCGTCGAGGAAGCTGAACCCCGAGTGGGCGTGCAGCTCGGCGTAGGCCTCAGGCATCAGTCATAGACGGCTTCCACCCACCACTGCCCCCGTTCGGTGCAGAGCAGGCGGGCCACCCCCTCGGCCGTGACCACCTGCAGCCGGGCCCGGCGCCGGCGCACGGACCACCAGCGCTCGGTGACCGGCCAGGGGCCGGCCCACCCCAGGACCGGCTGCCAGGGACCGCCGGCCACCGACAGCTGCTCGATGCCCCCGGTGAGCAAGCCCCGCCCGCTCACCGCGACGGCGCGGCCGGTCACGTCGGCCACCTCGGCGCGCAGCGGCACCCGCAGCACGTCGGTCGGTGCCGGCGGGGGGACCCGCCCCGGCCACGGCGCGCCGGCCCCGGCGGCCTCCACCTCGGGGCTGCCCCAGGGCAGCAGCACCGACTGGCCGGCCGGGTCCCGCCCGCCGCGCAGCCGGCCCATGACCACGGCCTCGATCCCCAGGCGCTCCTGCACCCGGACGAAGGAGCGGGCGGCCCGGTTGTCGGCCTCGGAGGCGCCGCCGAAGAAGCCGGGCTGGGAGGGCGGGGGCGGAACGTCGGGGCCCCGGTCGGGATCCTCGCCCCGGGCCACCCGCAGCCGCCGCTCAATGCCGCGGTCGCGCAGCCCGACCAGTTCCCCGCTCTCACCCCGGGCCACGGCGTGGCAGGCGGCGGCGTCGGCCCCGAAGCGGTCGGAGATGCTCGCGGCAGGGAGGGCGGCCAACTGCGCCAGGGTGGTCACCCCCAGCCGCTGCAGGGTGACGGCCAGGTCGGGCCGGGCCAGCGTGGCCACCGACCAGGGGCCGAGGAAGTCCGCCGTCCCGCCGGACGGGACGATCAGCTCCGAGCGGGCGGCCAGCATGGCGGCGAAGAGCCCGTCGGCCACGCCGATGGTGGCCTCCTCGCCGACGGTGCCGGCCAGACGCTCCACCACCGCTTCCTCGCCACCGAAGAACCGGGCCGGGCCGCGGGCGGGCAGCGCCCCGACCCCGAGGCGGACCGGATGCACCCACGGGCAGAGCTCGCCGGCCCGTTCGAGCACGCGGGCGAACCGCCGGGCCTCCTCCCCCTCCGCCCCTTCTTCGAGGAGCCCGGGGCACCAAATGACGACCAACCGTTCCACTTCTCCTCCACCGCTCCGCTCAGGCCGCCTCCGGCCCGTCACCGGGACCGGCTCCCGCCGGCCCGGGCCGCTCCACTCCGTGCGCCGACCGTCCGGTGCGCACGGGCTCCTCCTCCGCGTTCTCGACCGCGCCCGAACCGGCGGGCAGCCACAGCGAGCACTCGCTGACCCGGCCGGCGGCGCGACGGCCGCTGACCCGCACCTCGGCCCGGCGGCCCTGCAGGTGCCCGTGGCCGCGGCCGATGCCCTCCCACTCGACCGCCCCGACCGAGAGCGCCAGGTCGCCGCCCTCGGGCCAGGCGCCGGCGCCCTCGAACAGGACGACGAGGGCGGCCTGGCGCTCGCGGGCGCGGGCGGTCAGGTGGCGCGCCGCGGTCAGGCGGGCCCGCCCGGGCGGGCGGATCAGGACGGCGTCGACCCCCGAGAGGAGGTCCCCGGCCGCCTCGGCCCAGCCGTTGCCGGGGTGGGGGACGAAGACGACCCGGCGCAGGTCCAACCCGAGGCCGGCGGCGGCGACCACCCCGGGGTCGGCCAGGCCCACGACGGCACACCAGCTCCCGGCGGCCGACGCCGCCGCCATGAGCGCCAGGGCCAGCGTGGTGGCGCCGTGGCCGGGCGGCCCCGTCACCGTGGTGGTGGTGCCCCGCCGCAGCGAGCCGGCCGGGAAGAGCGGGGCCAGGGGCGGGGGCACCGGCAGGGTGCGACCGGCCACCGGCGTGGTGGGCCGGACCCGGTCGGCCAGCCCGGCGGGGAGCTCCCGGGAACGGGGGGACGACGGGTCCCCGGCAGAAAAAGCGAACATATGTTCGTACCTTAGTGAGGCCGTGTGCCGCCCGCTCGGGGAGCCGAAGGGCCAGCTCAGAGGGCCAGGCGCCCGGCGCGACCCGCACTGGGTCACAATGCTGGCCGCATGTGTGGCCGCTTCGCTCTCTACACCCCCCCGGCCAAGATCGCCCGCTACTTCGGCGCCAAGCTGGCCGAGGGCGACGACGGTGAACACGCCCCCAGCTGGAACGTCGCCCCGACCGACTCGGTGCTCGGGGTGCGGGACCGCCCGGCCCGGCCGCCACGAAGCACAGGGTGCAGCGGTTGGGCGCGGCGAGCCGGAGCGGATCCTCATGTCCTTCCGCTGGGGCCTCATCCCCTGGTGGTCCAAGGACGCCAAGTCGGGCAGCCGCCTCTTCAACGCGCGCGGCGAGACGGTGGCCACGCGGGCCTCGTTCCGCGAGGCGTTCAAGGAGCGGCGCATCATCGTCCCCGCCGACGGCTTCTACGAGTGGCACAAGACCAAGACCGGGGCCAAGCAGCCGCACTACTTCGACCGGGCCGACGGCCAGCCGCTGGCCTTCGCCGGCCTGGCCGAGCGCTGGCGCGACAAGAACGCCGGGCCGGACGCCCCGCTGATCCGGAGCTGCACCGTGATCACCACGTCGGCCGGGCCGGACATGAACGGGATTCATGATCGGATGCCGGTCATCCTCGACCCCGCCGTCTTCGACGTCTGGCTCGACCCGGCCAACGAGGACATCGAGGAAATGCGGGCCCTGCTGCGGCCCCCGCCGGCCGGCACGGTGGTGCACCACCCCGTCGGGCCGCGAATCGGTAACGTGCGGAACAACGATCCGACACTCATCGAGTCCGTGTGAGGGACGCGTAGGGCGAAGGGTCGGGCCGGCCGGATGCTTCGGGCCGGGTGCAGTGTGCAGGTGCAGTGTGCAGTGCAGGTGCAGGGGGCCGGGGGGCCCACGTGAGGAACGACACGTGAAGGAGTCACAGCGATGAGCCTCGACCGCGCGCGCTTCGACCGCCGCACCGTGCTGGCCGCCGCGCTGGCGACCGGCGGCGGCGCCGTCCTGGCGGCGGCAAGCCGGGGGCAGGGCGCCGGCGCCGCCATGGCGCAGTACGCGGCGCGGACCAAGCCGGCGGGCTCGGACCTCGGTGCCATCGAACACGTCGTGTTCCTCATGCAGGAGAACCGTTCCTTCGACCACTACTACGGCACCTACCCCGGCGTGCGTGGCTTCGACGACCACCCGAAGGACAAGCTCGGGAACTTCGCCCAGGCCTGGCCCGGCGGGCGCGACAAGACGCTGCTCCCCTTCCACCTCGACACCGCCTCGGGCATCGGCGAGTGCACCAACGACCTCGACCACAGCTGGCCGGCGGAGCACTCGAGCTGGAACAAGGGCACCAACAACGCCTTCGTCAGCACGCACGTGCGAGTCGGAGCTACCAGGGGCCCGAGCACGGCGTCCTCACCATGGGCTACTACCGCCGGCCGGACCTTCCCTTCTACTACGCGTTGGCCGACGCCTTCACCCTGTGCGACAACTACCACTGCTCGGTCATGGGGCCGACGCACCCCAACCGCCTCATGGCGCTCTCGGGCACCATCGAGCCCACCGGCGCGGCCGGAGGGCCCGTCGTCATCACCAACGATTCGTCCCAGGCCATCGGGAGCGTGCACTGGGACACCATGCCCGAGGTGCTGGAGGACGCCGGGGTGAGCTGGAAGGTCTACAACCCGGTGGGCTCCCCCTACAGCATGCCGTTCATTCAACAACACGGCCTGGTGATCAGCGACGCCATCCTCCCGTACTTCAGCCAGTACCAGGACCCGACGTCGCCGCTCTACCAGAAGGCCTTCACGCCGCTGTACCCCAACGACTTCGTGAGCGACATTCGGTCGGGGACGCTGCCGTCGGTCAGCTGGATCATCCCGCCCCTCGGCTACGACGAGCACCCGTCGTCGCCACCCGCCCTCGGTGAGTGGTTCACCAGCCAGGTGCTCTCGGCGCCCTGGTGGCCAACCCGAAGGTGTGGTCCAAGACGGTGCTCTTCCACATGTACGACGAGAACGACGGCTTCTTCGACCACGTGCCACCGCCGGTGGCGCCGAAGGGGACACCCGGCGAGTACCTCACGGTCTCGCCGCTGCCCGACGACACGGGCGGCACGGCCGGGCCGATCGGCATGGGCTTCCGGGTGCCGATGCTCGTGCTCTCGCCCTTCAGCCGCGGCGGCCACGTGGCGTCCGAGGTGTTCGACCACACCTCGCAGCTGCGCTTCCTCGAAGAGCGCTTCGGGGTGAAGGCACCCAACATTTCGGCCTGGCGCCGCCACACGGCGGGCGACCTGACCTCGACGCTGCACCCGAAGCGCAGCGACCCGAGCATGCCCAAGCTGCCCAGCACGTCGAAGGACCAGATGGCGAACGTGCTGGCCGAGGGCTGCACCAGCACGTCGGTCCTGGAGGCGGCGCCCGACAGCGCCATGCCGAACTACCCGGTGCCGGCGCACCAGGTCATGCCGGCGCAGGAGACGGCCTGAGCAGCGCGTCCGCTCCCGGTGGCTTCTCCGAGGTCTTTCTCGCCCGGCACGGCGAGACGGAGTGGAACCGGGTCGGGCGGCGCCAGGGGCAACTGGACGCACCGCTGACGGCGGCCGGCAGGGCCGAGGTCCAGCGGATGGCGAACGGGCTGCGCGGGCGGCCGATCGATGCCGTGTTCTCGAGCCCGCTCGGTCGCGCCCGGTCTTCGGCGCAGCTGTACGCCGATGCCCTCGGGTTGGCGGTCGTCACGGTCGACGAACTGGCGGAGATCCATCACGGTTCCATGGCCGGGCTCAGCGACGAGGACATCGAAGTGGCGTTCCCCGGGGAGATGTCCCGGCGCGCCCTGGACAAGTACCGGTGGCGGTTCCCGGGCGGCGAGAGCTACGCCGAGGGGGACGTCAGGGCGGAGGCGGCGCTGCGGGCGGTCGCGGCGTCCGGCGCACAGCGGCCGCTGCTCGTGTCGCACGCGATGATCGGGCGGGTGCTGCTGCGAAACCTGCTCGGCCTGACGCCCGACGAGGCGCTGACCTACCGGCATCCGCACGGGGTGGTCTACAGGATCGACGTGGGTGCCAAGAGCCTGGAGGAGATCTGGGCATGACCGGTGCGAGCGGGGCGGACGCTGCGGCCGGGACCATCGTCGTCCTGAACGGGACGCCGCGCTCGGGGAAATCGAGCATCGCCGCCGCGCTGCAGGGGTCGTCGGACGAGCTCTGGCTCAACCTGGGCGTCGATGCGTTCGCCGCGGTGACTCCGGCCCGGTTGCGGCCGGGCATCGGCCTGCGTCCCGGCGGTGAGCGCCCGGACCTCGAGGAAGCCGTGGTGCTGCTGTTCGACGCGCTGTACTCGGCCGTCGTGGCCTGGAGCCGGGCCGGCCGCAACGTCGTGGTCGATGTCGGCCATCACGACGACTACTCCGAGCCGCTCGGCATCCTGATCCGGACGGCCGCGGCGTTGCGGATCTGCCGGCGTACTTCGTGGGCGTGCGGTGCCCGGTGGAGGTGATCATGGCGCGGCGGGATGCGGACCCGGGCGGCGACGGTGGCGGCGGCTACGCCACGACCGGGCCCGACGGGTCGATCCCCGACGTCGTCGTGCGCTGGGAGCGGGCGGTGCACGATCCCGGCGTGTACGACCTCGAGGTGGACACGTCGACCTCGTCGGCGGAGCGCCTGGCGCCGCCGCCATTCTGCGGCGGGTCGGCGAAGGGGCGCCGGTGGCGTTCGCGGCGTTGGCCGCGGAGCCGGGTCGGGGCGCCGACGGAGCCGCCGGATCGGCCGGAGCTCCGCCGGGTCACGGGTCATCCGTAGGCTGAGTCGCATGCCTGCTTGAATCAGTGCCCATGGCGGTGGAACGGCTGCAGTCCGGCGACCGGGCGGGGCCGTACCCACTGGTGGTCGACCGCGACATGGCGGCCGCCCTCGCCACGACCACCCGGGACGACACGGCCTCCTACTTCGACGGCACGGCCGTTCCCCCGACCGCCATCGCCACGCAGACCTACGCCCCGCAGATGGCCGCCATCTTCGAGCTCGTCCCCGAACCGGTCTTCGCCGGAGCGCACGGCGGCGTCCACGGCCGGCACGATCTGGTCCTGCACCGGGCGATCCGGCCCGGCGAGGAGCTCCACAGCCTGGTCGAGACGCACAGTGCCAGAAGGTCGAAGGACAACCTGCGCGTGACGCTGCTGCACCGGACCTACGACGCGCAGGAAGCAGCTCGTGGCCGAGCAGTGGTGGACGACGGTGCTGCTGGGCACCACGGCCGAGGAGACGGGACCGGACCTCCCCGCGCACGGCGGGAACGGCTGCGACCCCGAGCAGGCCATGGCCGAGGAGGTCGTGCACATCGACGCGGAGATGGTGCGCCGCTACGCCGAGGTCTCCGGCGACTTCTCGGAGCACCACTTCGACGCCGAGGCGGCCCGGCGCAGTGGATTCGCCGGCCCCTTCCTCCACGGGCTCTGCACCATGGCGCTGTGCGCACGGGCCGTGGTCGGGGTGCTGTGCCCGGACGACCCGTCCCGGCTGCGGCGCTTCGCCGTGCAGTTCGCCTCTCCGGCCTACCTCGACGAGGACCTGACGGTGCGGATCTGCGCGTCTCGACGAGGACCGCTGCGCCTTCGAGGCGACGTGCGGGGACAGCGTCGTCATCCGCAACGGGTTCGCCGAGCTTCGATGAGGAGTTCCGCCGATCTCCATCACGGCGGTGTCACCTCCGTCACGTTCCCGTCACGAGAGGTTGCACGATCGTCGCATCGGGCGATCGGTTCTTGCGACGGCGGCGGACGGCGCCCGGCACCTGCCGTTTAGGCCGGTGACAGTCGGGTAGGGACGGCCGTGAGGAGGTGCTGAATCCAGCATGGCGAAGCCACGCGTGCGGAGCCCGATCCGATTCGAGACCGGCGTCTGGTTCGCCATCAAGCGTCAATTGACAGAAGAAGATCAAAGCCCCTTGCCCAGCACCTGGTCGAGACCCGTCGTGCGCGCCGTGACGCCCCAGGTCGACGGCGGGCGGCGCCCCGCCAAGACCACCGTCGGAGAGCTCGTCACGGTGGAGGCCGATGCCTTCATCGACGGGCACGACGCCATCCGGTGCGACCTCCGCGCCCGGCACAGCACCGACGGCAAGTGGGTGACGTTCCCGATGCAGCCCCTCTTCGACGACCGCTGGCGCGCCACGCTCCCCATCACCCGGGCCGGGCTGTACCGATTCTCCGTCCGGGCGCGCGTCGACGAGTTCTCGACCTGGCGCAACGAGTTGCGTGAGAGGAGCAGGGCGGGACAGGACCTTTCGCTGGAGCTCCAGGTGGGGGCCGAGATCGTCGAGCGGGCCGGCGCACGCGCCCGTTCGCAGGAGCGCCACCTGCTGACGACGCTCGTCGACGCCCTCCGGTCGAGCCCGAGGGGGCTCGAGGGAGCCGTCCCCCGCCCCTCGCGGCGTGGACGTCGGCAGAGCCGGCCACCGAGACGCTGGCGAGTGTCGTGTTCTCCGAACAGCTCGACGCCGTGATGGCGGATCTCATCGATCCCCGCGCCGGGACCAGCTCGGAGTCCTATTCCCTCGACGCCGAGGTGGCCAAAGCCAGGTTCAGCTCCTGGTACGAGCTGTTTCCCCGCTCGGCGGCGGCCGATGCGGGACGCCACGGCACGTTCGCCGACGTCCAAGCGAGGCTCGACTACGTCGAGCAGATGGGCTTCGACGTCCTGTACCTGCCGCCGATCCACCCCATCGGGGTGACGGCCCGCAAGGGCCGCAACGGGGCGGCGTCGTCCGGAGCGGACGACCCGGGGAGCCCCTGGGCCATCGGGAGCGCCGCCGGAGGCCACACCGCCATCCACCCGGCGCTCGGCACCCTGGCGGACTTTCGCTCGCTGGTCTCGGCCGCCTCGGCGCGCGGCATCGACGTCGCCATCGACCTGGCGTTCCAGGCCTCCCCCGACCATCCCTGGGTCAAGGAACACCCTGCCTGGTTCCGGCATCGACCCGACGGCAGCATCCGCTACGCCGAGAACCCCCCGAAGCGCTACGAGGACATCTATCCCCTCGACTTCTCCTCACCGGAGTGGAAGGCCCTGTGGCTGGCCCTGCGCGACGTCGTCCTCTTCTGGTTGGAACAGGGCGTCAAGGTCTTCCGGGTCGACAATCCCCACACCAAGCCGTTCGCCTTCTGGGACTGGCTCATCTCGTCGGTCCGCGCCCGCACGCCCGAGGTGATCTTCCTGTCGGAGGCCTTCACCAGGCCCCGCATCATGGAGCACCTGGCCCGGATCGGGTTCACGCAGTCCTACACGTACTTCACCTGGCGGAACTCGAAGTGGGAGCTCGAGACGTACCTGAAGGAGCTGACCAGCGGCGCGACCTCCGCCTACCTGCGACCGAATCTCTGGCCGAACACGCCGGACATCTTGAGCGAGGAACTGCAAACCGGCGGCAGGGCCGCCTTCATCACCCGTCTGGTCCTGGCCGCGACGCTGTCGTCGAGCTACGGCATTTACGGGCCGGCGTTCGAATTGCAGGAGCACGTCCCCCGCGAGGCGGGGTCGGAGGAGTACCTGGGATCGGAGAAGTACGAAGTCCGCTCCTGGGATCTGGAGAGCCCGACCAGCCTGTCCGCCCTCGTCGGGTTGGTGAACCGGATACGGCGCGAGCACGAGGCGCTCCAGTTCAACGATCGCCTCGAGTTCCATCCGACCGACAACGATCAGCTCATCGCCTACTCGAAGGTGCGGGAGACGCCGCAGGGCACCGACGTCATCCTGACCGTCGTCAACCTCGACCACCGGCACACCCAGGCGGGGTGGGTCACCGTGGACGTCGGACGAGCTGGGCCTCTCCGGCGAGCGCCCCTACACCGCCCACGACCTCCTCTCGGATGCCCGCTTCACGTGGAAGGCAGCATCCAACTTCGTCTCGCTCGACCCCTCGGTGGCGCCCTGCCACATTCTGGCGCTCCGCCAGGAGCGCGGGCCCGTGGCGGTCAGCCCGTGACCACCACCGAGGTGACACGGGAACGACGCGCCTCGGATCCCGAGACGTTGGGCGACCAGCCGGCCTGGTACAAGGACGCCGTCATTTACGAGGCGCACGTTCGTTCCTTTCGCGACGGCAACGGCGACGGGATCGGCGACTTCAAGGGTCTGATCGAGAAGCTCGACTATCTGCAGGGCCTGGGCGTCACCGCCCTCTGGCTCCTGCCCTTCTATCCGTCGCCGCTCCGTGACGACGGCTACGACATTTCGGACTACCGGCAGGTCCATCCCTCCTACGGGAGCCTGCGCGACTTCCGCCACTTCCTGCGTGAGGCGCACCGGCGGGGCATGCGCGTGATCACCGAGCTCGTCCTGGCGCACACGTCCGACCAGCATCCGTGGTTCCAGCGGGCCCGTGCGGCGCGCGCCGGTTCGAACCACCGCGACTTCTACGTGTGGAGTGACACCCCGGACAAGTACTCCGAGGCGAGGGTCATCTTCAAGGACTTCGAGTCCTCCAACTGGACATTCGATCCGGTGGCCGATGCCTACTTCTGGCACCGCTTCTATTCGCACCAGCCGAGCCTCAACTACGACAATCCGTCCGTCCGACGGGCCATTTTCGATGTCGTCGACTTCTGGCTCTCCATGGGCGTCGACGGGCTGCGCCTCGATGCCGTGCCGTATCTGTACGCCAGAGAGGGCACGACCTGCGAGAACCTGCCCGAGACCTTCGACTTCCTCCGGCAGCTGCGCGCGCACATCGACGAGCGCTTCGAGAACCGCATGCTCATTGCCGAGGCCAATCAATGGCCCGAGGACGCGGTGAAGTACATGGGGCACGGCGACATCTGTCAGATGGCCTTCCATTTCCCGTTGATGCCGCGCATGTTCATGGCGGCCCGACAGGAAGACCGGTTCCCGATGGTCGACATCCTGGCGGAGATCCCGAGCACGCCTCCCGCAATGCCAGTGGGCGCTCTTCCTCCGGAACCACGACGAGCTGACGCTCGAAATGGTGACCGACGAGGAGCGGGACTACATGTACCGCGCCTACGCGCAGGACCCCCAGGCGCGGGTCAACGTCGGCATCCGTCGCCGCCTCGCACCGCTTCTGGGCAACGACCGCAAGCTCATCGAGATGATGAACGGGCTGCTCTTCTCCATGCCGGGGACACCGATCATCTACTACGGCGACGAGATCGGGATGGGCGACAACATCTACCTCGGGGATCGCAACGCGGTGCGGACGCCCATGCAGTGGAACAGCGACAGAAATGCCGGGTTCTCCGACGCCAATCCCCAACGGCTCTTCCTGCCGGTCATCATCGATCCCGAGTACCACTCGCAGGCGATCAACGTCGAGGCCCAGACACAGAACCCCAATTCACTCCTGTGGTGGATGCGCCGTGCGATCGCCCTGCGCCAGCGCTACCAGGCGTTCGGGCGCGGGTCGCTGGAGATCCTGCTGCCGGAGAACCGCAAGGTCTTCGCCTTCATCCGCCGCCTGGGGGACGAGCGCATCCTCTGCGTGTTCAACCTGTCCCGGCACGTCCAGTGCGCCGAACTGGACCTATCGGAGTTCCGCGGGGCCGTCCCCGTCGAGCTCTCCGGGAACCAGGAGTTCCCGCCGATCGGCGATCTCCCCTACTTCATCACGCTCGGATCCGCACGGGTTCTTCTGGTTCTCGCTGGAGTGCGAGCCCGAGCAGCTCCTGACCGGACGGCCTTCCTTCGCCGTCCCCGGCCCGTGGACCTCGCTCTTCGAGGGCCCCTCCGGTCAGGCCTTCGAGTCGTGGCTGGAGACCTACCTGGCCGAGCGGCGCTGGTTCGGCCAGAAGACCCGCACCATCACCTCGGCCTCGATCGTCGAGGCCGTGCCGATCCCGTCGTCGCCGCAGGGCTACGGCAACGGGAGCGCCCGGGACCCGCTGGCTCCCGTCGCGACCATTCTCATCGTGCAGCTCGAATTCGATCAGGGCGCGTCGGAGCGCTACACGCTCCCCGTCGCATTCCTCGACGGCTTCGACGCCGAGGAGATGAAGAAGTGGCAGCCCGACGCCGTGATGGCAGACCTGCAGCGCGCAGGGTCACGACGGCGTGCTGCTGGACGCCACGCACTCGCCCGAATTCGTCAAGATCATGGCCGACGTCCTCACGCGGCGCCGCACGCTCCCGGGTCGGCACGGCCAGATCGTCGGGATCCCGTCCCCGAGCCTTCGGCGCGACGTCGGGTATCTGCGCAGCGACCTCGCTGCGACGCCGCTCTCGGGGGAGCAGTCCAACTCTTCGGTGCTCCTGGGCGACCAGGCCATCATGAAGTTCATCCGCCGCTTCGAGGAAGGGGTGAATCCGGGCGTCGAGATCAGCCGCTTCCTGAGCGAGCAGGGACGGTTCGGCCATGCACCGAGAGCCGGCGGGAGCATCGAGTACCGGGGCGACGCGCTCGGATCGACTCCGGCCACGGTGTCGATCCTCGAGCAGTACGTCCCCAACGAGGGCGACGGGTGGCAGTACGTGGTGGATGCGCTCACCCTCGGACTCGAAGACGCGTTGGCCACGCCCGTCACGGAACGTGCGTCGGTGCGGAGCGCTCCCACCCTGCAAGAGGAGATGGCGGACCCGATCCACCCGCTCGTCGGTCCCCATCTCGAATGGGCGTCGCTGCTGGGCCGGCGGACGGCCGAGATGCACGTGGCCCTGGCCGGCGAGCAACGCGACGCCAATTTCACCCCCGAGCCACTGACGAGCCTGGACCGTCAGGCGCTCTTCCACGGTGCACGCAGCCTCACCCGTCAGGTGCTGCGGGACGTGGTCTCGCGAGGAACGACCTCGCCGCTCGTCGACCGGGTGCTCAAGAGCGAGGACCAGATCATTGAGCGGCTGCGTCGATTGAGCGCCATCCGGGTGGAGGCGTTCCGCATCCGCTGCCACGGTGACTACCACCTCGGACAGGTCCTGTGGACCGGAAAGGACTTCGTCGTCATCGACTTCGAAGGCGAACCGTCGCGCTCACTGGGTTGGCGGCGGCTGAAGCGGCCCGCCGCCTTCGACCTGGCCGGCATGGTCCGATCACTGCACTACGCGGGACAAGCGGCGGCACTGCGGGTCAATCTCGAATTCGGCGCCTCGTCCGAATCGGGCCAACGCGGCCGATTGGCCGACTGGCTCGCCATCTGGCACCGCGACATCTCGGCACAGTTCCTCAACTCGTATCTCGAACTGGCACAAGCCAGCCCGTTCCTTCCCTCCAGCCAGGAGGATCTCGAATGCCTGCTCGACTTCTTCCGGCTCGAGAAGGCCATGTACGAGCTCGGGTACGAGGTCAACACCAGGCCGACCTGGGTCGACGTGCCGGCGCGCGGCATCCTCGACATTCTGGGCTCGGAGTGAGGACGGACGACGAGGGCGCCCTGGCAGAGCTCGCCGCGTCCTGTGGGATCCAGACGTCGTACACGGACGTCGACGGCGCGGTCCAACAGGCCCGTCCCGAGGTGATGCTCGCCCTCCTGCGCTCTCTCGGCGTGCCCGTGGATCGGCCCGAGGACGCCCAGAGCCTCGTCCGGGAGCAAAAGACCGGGCCACCCGGCCGACACCTGGAGCCCGTCCTGGTCCACCGCATCGGGCGTGGAGGGTTGCTGTCGGCGACCATACCGAAGGGCGTCGAGGCGGCCTCGGTCGGACTCTCGCTCGAGCTCGAGGACGGGACGACCAGCCGGCGACCGTTGTGCGCGGTGGCGGCGCCGGCCGCCACGAGCGGAGGGGTCGCCCCCGGGGGGTCCCGCCGCGTGCAATTCGACCTCGACAGCCTGGCGGAGCAACCGGTTCCCGCGGGGTACCACCACCTCACGCTCGAGGCAGCGGGGGTCCAGGAGTCGGCGCTCGTGGTGGCCGCACCCGACTGCCCACAGGGCCCGCAGCAGTGGGGCGTCTTCCTCCCGCTCCACGCTCTGCGGACCGAGCACGATGCGGGCGTCGGCACCTACGAGGACCTGGGCCGGCTCGGCAGCTGGGTGTCCTCCCTCGGGGGCGGACTGGTCGGAACCCTGCCGTTGTATCCGGCCTTCCTGGAGCCGCCGGCGGACCCGAGCCCCTATCTCCCCGTCACGAGGCTCGCCTACAACGAGCTCTTCATCGACCCCACGGTCCTGCCCGAATATGCCGCGTCCCCGGCCGCTCGACCTCTGCCCGGCGCGGCCGGGACCGGGTCGGACCGGGTCGACTACGAGGAGGTGGCCAGGCAGCGACGCCGAGAGCTGGAGCCGCTGGCAGGCGCCGTCCGCTCCGGCCGGTTCCCCGCCCGGCGTCGCGGCCTCGAGGACTTCGCGGCGACACATCCCGAACTGGTCGCCTATGCACGATTCCGGGCCGGCAGCGAGGTCACGTCGTCGCCCGGCCGCGAGCCCGACCCCGCTGTCGTGGACTATCACCTCTACACCCAGTGGGTGGCCTGCGAGCAACTCGCGGCGGTGGCCCTCCAGGGGGGCCGGTACGCAGACTTTCCCGTGGGATCCCATCCCGACGGATTCGACCCCGTCTGGTCCCCCCAGTCCTTCGTCCCGGGAGTGCAGGGGGGCTCGCCGCCCGACCGCTTCTTCGCCGGCGGGCAGAGCTGGGGTTTCCGCCCGCTGCATCCCCAGCGCATGCGAGAAGACGGGTACCGGTTCTTCGTCGCCGCCCTCCGGCGCGCCTTCCAGCACGCAGACTGTCTGCGCATCGACCACGTCATGGGCCTCCAACGCATGTACATGATCCCCGACGGGCACGCTGCGACCGAGGGCGCCTACGTGTCCTACAGGGCCGAAGAGCTCCACGCCCTGGTCGCGCTGGAGGCTTCCCGGGCCGGCGCGGTCGTCGTCGGCGAGGACCTGGGCACGGTGCCGAAGGGGGTGCGGGAAAGGATGGCGAGAGACCGCATGCTGCGTACGTGGGTCCTCCAATTCGAATCCACGCCGGCGCAGCCCCTCCCCCGGCCCGCCGCCAACACCCTCGCATCCATCGGCACGCACGACCTGCCGCGGTTCGGCGCATTCCTGTGGGGTGAGGACATCGACGAGCGCGAGCGGGCCGGCGCGTCGAGCCCCACCGACGCGGCGACCGAGCGGGCCGCCCGCACACGCTGGCGCCTGCAGCTCTTCGACGCCCTCGGGCTCGACCCTGCCCGCGAGCCGGGCCCCGTCACGCTGGCGGCACTGCACGGTTGCCTGCGCCACATGGCTCGGAGCGACGCCGACATCGTCCTCGTCGACCTGGAGGAGATGTGGGACGAACGCCAGGCCCAGAATCATCCCGGCACGACGTCGAAGGAAAACTGGAGCCGGCGGGCGCAGCGCACCTTCGAGGACTTCTCGTCCGACCAGGTATTCGGGAAGACGTTGGCGGAGCTCATGGCCGGGCGTGCCGCATGACGGCCGGGATGCGGACCATCGACGAATTCCCCGGTGCAGACCCCATCACCCCCGACGACGTCCATTGGTTCAACGAGGGCACGCACCGCAGCCTCGGCTGGCGCCTGGGTGGCCACCCCGTCCCGGAAGGCGGCGCACGCTTCGCCGTCTGGGCGCCGAACCGCGAGCGGTCAGCGTCATCGGGGACTTCAACTTCTGGGACGAGTCCGCCCACCCGCTGCAGTCCCTCGGTCACTCCGGGATCTGGGAGGTGGTCGTGCCCGCGGCGCGGGTCGGCCAGGTCTACAAGTACGCCATCACGAGCCAACAAGGCCATCTCCTCCACAAGGCCGACCCCTTCGCGCATTGCACCGAGGTGCCACCGCGCACCGGCTCGGTCCTGTGGGACCTCTCGTACGAGTGGCATGACGCCGAGTGGATGGCCTCCCGGGGCCCGCGCATGGCCCTCGACGCCCCCATGTCGATCTACGAGGTCCACCTGGGAAGCTGGCGTCGGGAGGGTGGCGGTCCCGAGGGCTTCCTCGGCTACGAGCGGCTGGCGGAGCCGCTCATCGAGCACGTCGGGCGGTGCGGGTTCACCCACGTCGAGTTCCTGCCCGTCATGGAACACCCGTTCTACGGCTCGTGGGGATACCAGACCACGGGGTACTTCTCGCCCACCCGCCGCTTCGGCGACCCCCAGGGTCTGATGTCGCTCATCGACCAGCTGCACCGAGCAGGGATCGGCGTCATTCTCGATTGGGTTCCGTCCCACTTCCCCGAGGACGGCTTCGCGCTGGCCGAGTTCGACGGCACGCACCTCTTCGAGCACGCCGATCCCCGCCTCGGATTCCATCCCGACTGGAAGAGCCTGATCTTCAACTACGGCCGGCACGAAGTGCGCAGCTTCCTGGCGTCGTCGGCCGAGCACTGGCTCAGCACGTACCACGCCGACGGGTTGCGCGTCGACGCCGTCGCTTCCATGCTCTACCTCGACTATTCGCGACAGCCGGGTGAATGGATCCCGAATCGGCACGGTGGACGCGAGAACCTCGAGGCCATCTCCTTCCTGCGCCAGCTGAACACCGGCATCTACGGGGACCACCCTGACGTCCAGGTCTTCGCCGAGGAGTCCACGGCGTTCCCCGGGATCTCCCGGCCCGTGGACACCGGTGGTGTCGGGTTCGGGCTCAAGTGGGACATGGGCTGGATGCACGACACCCTGGAGTTCCTCTCGCGCGATCCCGTGTATCGCCGCCATCATTTCGGCGAACTCAGATTTCGCAGCGTCTACGCCTCCAGCGAGAACTTCACACTGCCGCTCTCGCACGACGAGGTCGTCCACGGCAAGGGCTCCCTCCTGAACAAGATGCCCGGCGACGATTGGCAGCGCTTCGCCAACCTGCGCCTGCTGTACTCCTATCAATTCGCGACGCCGGGGAAGAAGCTGCTCTTCATGGGGGCCGAGATCGCGCAATGGCGCGAGTGGGACCACGAAGGCGAACTGGACTGGGCGCTCCTCGGCTCGCCGCGGCACGACGGCATGTGTGCCCTCATTGCCGAGCTGAACCGCCTGCACCGGGCCGTCCCGGCGTTGCACGAGCTCGATTGCGACGGGCGCGGCTTCGAGTGGACCCACCCCGACGAGCCCGACGCCGGCCTGTTGAGCTTCCTCCGCTTCTCCTCCGCCGGCGACCCCGTCCTCGCCGTGTGCAACTTCACTCCCGTCGTCCGGACAAACGTCCTGGCCGGCGTGCCCAGCGGCGGTCGCTGGCGCGAGATCCTCAACAGCGATGCCCACGACTACGGGGGCAGCGGCGTCGGCAACCTGGGAGGCGCCGAGACGCATCCCCTGCCCAACCACGGGATGCCGCACACCCTCACGCTCACCGTCCCGCCGCTCGGCTGCCTGTTCCTCCAGCCGCAGTGAGAATCGACCTGGGCGCCCGGCCCAGTGGTGCGTCCTCGACGATGTTCACGGTGTGGGCCCCCGACACCACGACGGTGGAGGTGCGCGTGCGCGGCGAATCGGCCGTCCTCACCAGAGGGGCGGACGGGTACCACCGGGGGTCCGGTCCCTGGGGTCCCGGCGCGCGCTACACGCTACGTCCTCGACGGAGGGCCCGCACTGCCGGACCCCGCATCACGCGCGCAGCCCGAGGGCGTGCACGGGCCGTCGCAAGTCGTGGACCTGGCCTACGCCTGGACCGACCAGGCGTTCCGTCCCGGACCGCTGCGGGAATGGATCCTCTACGAACTCCACATCGGGACGTACACCGAGGCCGGCACCTTCACGGGCGCCGCGGCGGCGCTCGACGACCTGGTCGAGCTCGGCGTGACCGCGGTCGAGATCATGCCGGTCGCGCAGTTCCCCGGGCACCGCAACTGGGGCTACGACGGCGTCTTCCCCTTCGCCGTGCAGCACTCGTACGGCGGTGCCCGCGGCCTGCAGGAGTTCGTGGACGAATGCCACCGGCGCGGCCTCGCGGTGGTGCTCGACGTCGTCTACAACCACCTCGGGCCCGAAGGCGACGTCCTCGACCGCTTCGCGCCCTACTTCACGGACCGCTACAGCACGCCCTGGGGCCGGGCGGTCAACCTGGACGGGCCGTTCTCCGACGACGTGCGGGCGTACTTCGTGGCCAACGCCTGTCAGTGGTTCGAACACTTCCACGTCGACGCGTTGCGCCTCGATGCCGTCCACGAGCTGATCGACCGGAGCGCCCGGCCTTTTCTGGCTGAACTGTCGGCGGCGACGGAGGAGCTCGAAGGTCGCATCGGACGCTCCTGCGCGCTCATCGCGGAGAGCGCGGACAACAATCCGCTCGTCGTCACACCGCGGGCCGCCCATGGCCTCGGCATGCACGCACAATGGAACGACGACTTCCACCACTCGGTGCACGCCATCGTGACCGGGGAGCGGGACGGCTACTACGGCGACTACGGGAAGGCCGACGACGTGGCGCGGGCCCTGAGCCAGGGGTTCGTCTACCAGGGTCAGTACTCCGCGTTCCGGAAGCGCCGCCACGGCGCACCGTCGACGGGCATCGGGCCGGAGCGGTTCGTGATCTTCGTGCAGAACCACGACCAAGTGGGGAACCGTCCCGACGGCGCCAGGCTGTCCACGCTCGTTCCCCCGGAGCGCCTCGCGACTGGCGGCGGCCCTCCTCCTCCTCGCCCCGGGGCTCCCCCTTCTCTTCATGGGTGAGGAGTACGGCGAGGAGGCCCCGTTCGCCTATTTCGTCGACCACCAGGATCCCGAGCTCCTGGACGCCGTGCGGCGAGGAAGGGCGGCCGAGCACGCCCACGACCCGGGCGGACCGGTCCCGGACCCGGCGGACCCGGCCACGTTCACCGCAGCGGTGCTGCGGCGCGGCTGCGGTGACGAACCAACGCACGCGGCACTCCGTCAGCTCTACGGCGACCTCATCGCTTTGCGCCGGTGCGAACCGGCCCTCCACAATTCGTCCCGTGAGGACACGCGGGCCTACGCAGAAGGGGACGTCGTGACCCTCGTGCGGACGCACGGTGAAACCACCGTCGCAGCGTTCTTCAACCTGTCCGGCTCGGCAGGTTCGGGGCAGCTGCCGCCCGGTGCGGACGCTGGGACGAGCTGTTGCGCGTGGACACCACGGAGAAGACGAGCGGTGAGGTCCCCCTCGGACCTTGGGCCTTCCGCGTCTTTCGCACGCCCTCCGCCTTCGGTCCGCCGGAGGGCTCGTGAGAGTCTGGCCCGGCGCCCCCTATCCCCTGGGCGCATCGTGGGACGGCGAGGGTGTGAACTTCGCGCTGTTCTCGGAGCACGCCGAGGCGGTCACCCTCATGCTCTTCGAAGACCCGCGTCGGGCGTGCCCTCCGACGTGGTCCCCCTCACGGAGAAGACCGACCAGGTCTGGCACGTCTATCTGCCCGACGTCCGACCCGGGGCCCTCTACGGCTACAAGGTCGACGGTCCCTACGACCCCGGCGCCGGGCACCGCTTCAACCCCCACAAACTCCTCATCGATCCCTACGCCAAGGCGGTGAGCGGCCCGATCGACTGGAGCGACGATCTCTTCGGCTACACCGTCGGCGACCCGGCCGAGGATCTCTCCTTCGACACGCGTGACTCCGCCAGCGCCCTCCCCAAGTCCGTCGTGGTCGATCCGTCCTTCACCTGGCAGGACGACCGGCCGCCACGCACGCCGTGGAACCGCACCGTGATTTACGAGACCCACGTGCGCGGCATGACGATGCAGCACCCCGGCGTGCCCGCCCACCAGCGCGGCACCTTCCTGGGCTTGGCCTCGGACCCCATCGTCGACCATCTGCTGAACCTCGGCGTGACCGCCGTGGAGCTGATGCCCGTCCACCACTTCGTGGCCGACCGGACCCTGATCGCGAAGAACCTCACCAACTACTGGGGCTACAACACGATCGCCTTCTTCGCCCCTCACGTCGGCTACGCCACGGGCGCGCTCGGCGACCAGGTCGGCGAGTTCAAGTCGATGGTGCGCACCCTGCACCGGGCCGGCATCGAGGTCATCCTCGACGTCGTCTACAACCACACGGCCGAAGGCAATCAGCTCGGGCCGACGCTCTCGCTCAAGGGGATCGACAACGCCACCTACTACCGGCTCTCCCCCGAGGACCAGCGCTACTACCTCGACTACACGGGCACGGGCAACAGCCTGAACGTCCTCCATCCGCGGGCGATGGGCCTGGTGACCGACAGCCTGCGCTACTGGGTGACGGACATGCACGTGGACGGGTTCCGGTTCGACCTGGCTCCCGTGCTGTCCCGGGGCGACAACGCCGGCCAGTCCAGCGCCTTCTTCGAGATCGTCCGCCAGGACCCGGTGCTCTCGACCGTCAAGTTGATCGCCGAGCCCTGGGACGCCAGCCCGGACGGCTACCAGCTGGGCCACTTCCCGCAAGGGTGGTCCGAGTGGAACGGCGCCTACCGGGACTCCGTGCGGCGGTTCTGGCGCGGTGACCCCGGCATGGTGCCCGAGCTCGCCTCCCGTCTCACCGGGTCCAGCGACATCTACGCCCCGAGCGGCCGCCGCACGTACGCCAGCATCAACTTCGTGACGTGCCATGACGGCTTCACCCTGACCGATCTGGTCACCTACGAGCACAAGCGGAACCAGGCCAACGGCGAGGACAACCGCGACGGCACCGACCAGAACGACAGCCGGAACTGGGGAGCGGAGGGCGAGACGGAATCGGCGCGCATTCAGCGCACACGTGACCGCATGAAGCGGAACTTCCTCGCCACGCTCTTCTTCTCCCAGGGCGTGCCCATGTTGCTGGGCGGCGACGAGATCGGCCGCACGCAGCACGGCAACAACAACGCGTACTGCCAGGACAACGAGCTCAGCTGGTTCAACTGGGACGTCGGCGAAACCGGGGAGGATCTGTGCAACTTCGTCCGCGACCTCATCGGGGTCATGCAGGACAATCCCATCCTCCGCCGGCGCGCCTTCTTCACCGGAGAGCCGCACCCCGGCATGCAGACGAAGGACGTCACCTGGATCCGGCCCGACGGCGCCGAAATGACCGAACCGGACTGGACCGATCCCGAATTGCACACCATCGGGATGCTGCTCCTCGGGGTGGCGACCGACGAGGTCGATGTCAGGGGCCGTTCCTACGCCGGTGACTCCCTCTTCCTCATGCTCAACGCCGGCACACGGTCCCGCTCGTACACGCTCCCCCGGATGGAGCTCGCCGGCCAATGGGAGGAGGTATTGAACACGGCCCAGCCAGGTCCATGGTCACGAATCGTGCGGACCGAAGCCGTCTCGCTCAACGCACACTCGACATTGCTGCTGCGACACTCGGAGCGCCACCGAGGATGACGTCGGCCGCGGCCCTCGGCTCCACCTACCGACTCCAGCTCAACGGCCTGGGTTTCACGGGTGCCCGTGCGCTCGTCCCGTATCTGCACCGGTTGGGAATCGAGACGCTCTACCTCTCGCCGATCCTCGCCGCCGCACCGGGCAGCACGCACGGCTACGACGTGATCGACCCCGATCGACTCGACCCTGCGCTCGGCTCCGCGGAGGAGTTCGAGTCTCTTCTGGAGGAACTGGCGGCGCACGGCATGCGGGCACTCCTCGACATCGTCCCCAACCACATGGCGGCGGAGCGCGCGAACCGGTGGTGGTGGGACACGTTGCGCCGGGGCCGGGACTCGGCCTACGCCGGCACCTTCGACATCGACTGGAGCCAGCACGGCGGGCGCGTGCTGCTCCCGGTCCTGGGCGCACCCCTTGCCCAGACGGCCGCCTCGGCCTCCGTGCGCGACGAAGCCGACGGTGCGGTTCTCGAGATGGGCGACCAGGACTTCCCTCTTCTCTCCGATGGCGTCCCCGGAGGTTCGATCACGGGGCTGTTGGCCGCGCAGCACTTCCGGCCGGCGTACTGGCGGCTCGGCGACACCGCGGGCAACTACAGGCGGTTCTTCAACATCGACGGGCTCGTCGGTGTGCGGGTGGAGGATCCGGACGTGTTCACCCGGACCCACGGGCTCATCCTGCAGCCTCTGCGACGACGAAAGGATCGCCGGGCTCCGCGTCGACCACGTCGACGGCCTGTGGGACCCGGCGCGGTACCTGGCCCACCTGGTCGACGGGCTCGCCGATCTCGGTCGGAGCCCTGCGGTCCTGGTGGAGAAGATCCTCAACCGCGCCGAGGTGATCGACCAACGCTGGCCCGTCGACGGGACCACCGGCTACGAATTCGCAGACCGGGCGGGCGGGCTCTTCCTCGACGAGTCCGGTTGCCGGCAGCTGTCCGACATCGGGTCGATGCTCACGGGAGAACCCGCCACGTTCGAGGAGTTGGCGGTGGCAGGCAAGCGGGAGATGCTCGACCGGACCTTCGTGTCCCAGCTCGATCGGTTGGCCCGGCTGACCCTGGCGGCGCTCGACGCGGACCACGCCGGGCACGACCTGTCGCTGAGCGACGTCCGCCGAGCCTTGGCGGAGCTGACCATCGCACTCGACGTCTACCGGACGTATCTCGATGGTGCGCCGCCCTCGCGCGTCGACGCCGACACACTCGCACGGGCTGCCGGCCGGACCCGGGACGAAGGGGATCCGGAGGTGGATCGGGCGGTCGCACTGGTCGCACGGCGCCCTGGTGGAGGAAGCCCGGCCCGGGAGCCCTTGGCTCGACGTCGGCCGCCGCTGGCAGCAGCTGACCGGCGCCGTGATGGCCAAGGGCGTCGAGGACACCGCCACCTACCGTTACAACGGCCTCCTCAGCCATGCCGAGGTGGGGTGCGACCCGGACCGGGCCAGCTGCGGGGTGGACGAGTTCCATCTGTTCGTGCGCAAGCGGGCACAGGCGCAGCGTGCGGGACTCAACAGCACGTCGACCCACGATTCGAAGAGGAACGAGGACGCCCGTTGCCGCCTGGCCGTCCTGTCGGAGGCGGGCGACGAATGGGGACGCCTCGTCGGTCGGTGGCATCGCCGCTTCGGCGCCGGGCCCCACGGGCCGCACCCGCACGACGAGCTCGTGGCCTATCAGTCCCTCGTCTCCCTGTGGCCCGCCGACCGGGGCGCGCTTCTTCCCCAAGACGTCCGCCGGGTCCAGGAGTACGCCCTGAAGGCGGCCAGGGAGGCGAAACGGCAGACCTCCTGGACCGAACCGGACCACCGCTACGAGGATGCCCTGCGCTCATTCGTCTCCCGCGCCTGTCGCGACCAGTCGATTCCGCACGGAGATGGGACGGTTCGTGCGGGCGATCGCGCCGGCCGCGGTCTCGAACTCTCTGGCGCTCACGCTCTTGAAGGTGTGCACCCCGGGGGTTCCCGACTTCTTCCAGGGAACGGAGCTCTTCGAGGCGACGCTGACCGACCCCGACAACAGACGGGCGGTCGACTTCGCGAGACGCGAGGCCCTCCTCACATCCCTTCCCGCCCTTGACGCGGACCGGCCGGACCTGGTGCCGCAGGTCAAGCAGATGCTGGCGGACTGGCCGGACGGAAGGATCAAGATGCACGTCATCCGGTCCCTCCTGCACCTGCGCCGTGACCGGCCCGGCCTCTTCTCGGACGGATCGTACGTCCCGCTCGGCGCGGCCGGGCCGAAGAGAGAGCACGTCGTGGCGTGGTCCCGCCGCCAGGGATCCGACCGGGTCATCGCCGTGATCCCGCGCCTCATGCTCGGACACGCCGGACGGGGCCGGTTTCCCGTCGGCCGTCGCGTCTGGGGCGAGACCACCTGCCGGCTCCCGAAGGGCGCAGCGCGTTCCTACGTCGACATCTTCACGGGGCAGAGCGTGACCGCGACCCGCGGCCGCATTGAGGTCGCAAGTGCACTCGACCTGCTGCCGGTCGCGCTGCTCCGGACGCGCCGGGTAGCCCCAGGAGCTGGCGGCAACCAGCGAGACACTCGGCTCACTCCTGCACCGTCAACGTCGCTTCGCGACTCGTCGGCACTCGTGTCGGGGCCAGACCGACATGGGCGCCGGCCAAGGCGAAGCGGTGGGCGTCCCGCACGGCACACCCGCCGTGGTCGTTGTTGAAGTAGACGTAGACGTCCTCGTCCGCGTCCCACGTGTCGGCGAGACGGGCGGCCCAGTTCGCCAGGGCGGTCCGTCCGTAGCAGGGCGCCGGGCTCGCCCGCCCCTCGTGGAGCCGCAGGTAGCCCCAGTCGGCGGTGCGCCACAGCGGAGACTTCCTCTGCGGGGTGTCGCTCAGGCAGAGGGCCGCTCGGTGCTGGGTCAGGATGTCGGCCACTTCGTCGCTGTACCAGGACTCGTGGCGCGGCTCGAAGGCCACCCGGACGCCGGAGGGAAAGGCCCGCAGCGTCGAAGCCAGCCGCTTCGGGTCGACGTGGAAGTTGGCGGGAAGTTGCAGCAGCACCGGTCCCAGCTTGTGACCCAGTCCACGCGCATGCGTGAGGAGTCTTCGCACCGGCTCGGCCGGCTTGCCGAGACGGAGCACGTGGGTGAGGTAGCGGCTCGCCTTGAGGCTGAACACGAAGTCGTCGGGCGTGGCGGCATTCCATTTTGCGAAGGTGGACTTCTCCGGGAGACGGTAGAAGACATTGTTGACTTCGACCGATTGGAACCGTTCGGCGTAGAACGACAGCCAGTCGGCCTGCGCCACGCCGCAGCGGGTAGAGGCGACCCCGCCAGTCGGCATACTGCCACCCCGAGGTCCCGACGATCAGTGCCACGGTGACCAGCTACCCCCTCCGCGGGTGGCGAAACCGGGCCCCTGGCGGGTCAGGCACTTGCGGTTCGGCACTCGACACACGTGCGGGCGACGGGGCGGGCCGCCAGGCGCTCGGCAGGGATCGCAGCCCCGCATCGCTCACATGTTCCATACGTCCCGTCGACGAGGCGCTCTTGCGCCCGTTCGATCTCCTCCAGGTAGGCGCGGCCCTGGTCCAGCAGCGTGGAAACTCTCGCCCGTTCGAATGCGATCGTCGATCCCTCGGGATCATGTTCGTCGTCGGCGTTGGCGCCGACACTCGCCGTATGGATGTCTTCGACCTCACCGGTCAGTGCGTCGATACGAGCAATCGTCGCTCGCCTCTCTTCGCTGAGACGGTCTGCCGTGCTCTGTTCGGTCACTCTCCCCCACCTGCGGCGCGACGCAGCCGATGCCACCGGTCCATGATGCCGGGCGCGAGGGGTCCTGCGTCCGGATTTCTCGGTCTCCTGCTCGAACCCCTGGACGATCTCCTCCACCGACAGCCCCTTCGTCTCAGGCAAGAACCGGAAGACGAAGGCGACAATCCGGCACACGGGCGTCGAGAACGTCCGCTTCCTTCGCCTGACCGGCTTCGGCGACCTGGCTCGTCATTGACCCTCCACGCAACCCGGAGCCTGCCACTGGCCCAGAACTACCCAGGGTCGCCCGATGTCAATCGTTGGGATCAGGAGCGCAGTTGCGCCCCCGGACGCGACCACCTGACCGGGGGCCGCGCCTGGATCACCCGACAAACAGGATGCTTCACCGGCGATGCCTGGGGTAGTGCTTCGGATATGAGCCACCCCACAGCACCAAGCCATCATGCCGATGGATCCACCTCCGGAGAAGGGGCGTCGCCATCTCCCGAGACCGCTGTACCGGCCTCCGATCCCGGCGAGGTCGGAAAAGCACTCAACCGTGCTTCACCCGACGACGACCTGGCGCAGGCGGCCGAGGAGGGCTCGCTCTCGGCTGGCGAAGGTGGCCGCGCCGCGGACGTCGGTTCGGCAGATCCGCCCAAAGTCGAGGTCGTGATCGAGAAGATTCCTGACCCGCACGACCTCACTGTGTTGCTCTGGGCAGCCCGCTGCAGCGACCCCGAACACGATTTGCTCGGTCACTTCGACTCGGAAGAGGAGGTGAACGAGGCCAGGCAGAGTCACCTCGCGTTACACCAGCCACGATCTTGAGGGCCACAAATTGACGTGCCGGCCGCGGCCCTGAAGGGCGTGAATGTAAGACAACCGGGTATGCAGGCTCCATGCGTTCACCGAAGAGAGCAGGCCGGTGGCCAGGTGACCGCGCCGGGCGAGTGCTCTGTTTTGGGGTCCTTCCTGCCTGGGGGCTTCCTGGGTTGGCGGATTGGATGTGCCACCGCCGCAGCCGGATCGAGATCCCCGAGCGAGGCGGGCTCCGCGAATCGCTCCTTCATATCCTCATGTTGACTGAAGGCGCGATCCCACTCGGACTCACTCTCTTCGCGGAGCCGACTCCACTGATGGTCAGCGCTCTCGCCGCCTCAGCCGTGGTTCACCAGAGCACGGCCAACTGGGACTTGAGGGTGGCAGACGACAGCGATCGACGGGTTTCCCCGCTCGAGCAACAAATTCATTCGGCTCTTGAGGCAATGCCGTTCGTCGTATGCCTTCTCGGAGCCCTCCGGATGACCGGGACCGCCGACAGGTCGTGGCAGATTCGCCGCACGTCACGGCCCCTTCCAGCCGAATATATCGCTGCCGTCCTCCTGGTGACCGCGACGACGGGGGTCCTTCCTCACTTGGAGGAACTCTGGCGTTGCCTGCGGCGGGCCGGCGCAAAGGACAGCGATAGCGATGCCGGAGTTGCTGGGCGAAAGGAGAGGTCCGACACTGCCGCGGCCGGCGCCCCCCCACTGGGTCAGGATGAGGAGATCGCAATGATGCACACCACCGGGACGGCCCAGGCGGCGATCAACCGAGAAAGTGATCCGCCGGCGTGAGCGAGGAACTCCGTCCAGGCGTCCTCTTCGACATGGACGGCACGCTCATGGACACCAACTATCTCCATTCCCTCGCCTGGTCGCGGGCTTTTCGCGATGCCGGAGAGTGGGCACCCATGAACGCCATCCACCGTCTGATCGGCATGGGCGGCGATCAGCTGGTGCCCGAGCTCCTCGGTCACGACAGCCCGGCTGCGACGGCGGCTCGCCCCCGCCGGTACTCGGAGCTGATGGGTGATATCAGGGCCTTTCCCGGCTCCCGCGAGCTCCTCCAACGGATGCACGACCTGGGTCTCGCCGTGGTGCTGGCGACATCTGCCCCCGCCGACGAACTGGCAGAGCTTCGTGAGGTGCTCGGCGCCGATGACGCCATCGACGGACAGACGACGGCCGACGACGTGGCCAACTCCAAGCCTGACCCCGAAGTCTTCGTGAAAGCCATGGAGAGCGCAGCCATCGATCCGAGGCGAGCGATCGCCATCGGCGACAGCGTGTGGGACGTGCGAGCCGCCCGCTCGGCCGGGATCGCCTGTATCACCGTCGAGAGCGGCGGTTTCAGCCAGCACGAGCTCAGCGAAGCAGGTTCCGCCCGGGTCTACCGTGACGTGAGCGAGCTCCTCTCCCAGCTGTTCACCAGCCCGGTCGCCTCACTGCTCGCGACGTGAACATCGGAAAGCGACGGTGCGTCTTGGGTTTTGCAACGCGCAATCGCGGTATGGATCACCCATGACACTCACCGACACACCCTCGGACCCGCCTGAGCCCGAGCCGAACGCCGTCCCCGAACCTCTCGCGCCGGTCGAAGTGCCCGAGCCGGGCGTCGAGGACACCCCCGAACGCGCATAGGGGATCCAGCAGCCAGAAAACTTCGGACGTTGCCCGGTTTCGCCCCGGTGCGACCGGGTAGATCCACACACCTGAACGGAGGGAGTACCAATGACAGAAGAACTCGGAGAGGTGCGGGTCGGAGTGCTCGTTGCGAACGAGGGCATCGAACAGGTCGAACTGACAGAGCCGTGGGAAGCGGTGCTCGGCGCCGGAGGGACGCCTCAGCTCATCGCCCCAGAGCCGGGATCCGCCCAGGCCATGAACCATTTGAAGATGGCAGACACCTTCACGGTGAATCGCACAACCGGAAGTGTCAGTGCCGACGATTTCGATGCGCTGATACTGCCTGGTGGCGTTGCCAATCCGGATCTTCTCCGCACCGATGCGGACGCTGTCGCTTTGGTAAAGGACATGTTCCTCGCCGGAAAGCCCGTCGCGGCAATTTGCCACGGACCCTGGACGCTCGTCGAGGCGGGGGTCGTCAAAGGGCGGACGTTGACCTCGTGGCCGAGCCTGCACACGGACATCGCAAATGCCGGCGGCACCTGGGTCGACGAAGAGGTCGTCGTCTGCACGAGCGGCCCCAATACCCTCATCACCAGCCGCAAGCCCGATGATCTCAAGGCTTTTTGCGCCCAGCTCATCGAGACGTTCAGCGGCGCGGCGAAAGCCTCCTAGCGCCTCGCCGAGGACTGCGATCGAAACACCTGGGCCGGTGATCCCGCAGCCGTGAGGAGAGTCAGTCCCGCAGGGCGGGAAGAAGCTCGTCCTCCGCCCACCGCAAGAAGGGCTCCTGGTCCTCGCCCCCGATCTGCAGGAGAGCCACATCGGTGAAGCCGGCCTCGGTGAACCTGTGGACTGCCTGCACAGCCTCTTCCACGTCGCTGCCGCACGGGATGGACTCGGCGACGTCTTCGGGGCGCACGTAGCTCGACGCCGCCGCGAACGCATCGGTCCCGGGGAGTTCGGCGTTGACCTTCCAGCCGCCGTCGAACCACCGGAACAGGCCGTGGGCCCGCTCGACGGCACGATCCCGGTCCTCGTCGTAGCAGAGGGGAAGCTGTCCGACGACCCGTTTGCCGGAGCCGCCCTCCTCGCCGAACTGGCTCACGAGGTCGGCGTCAGGCTCCACCGCGATGAGAGCGTCGCCCAGGAGGGCGGCCAATCGGCACGACTGGGCTCCCGAGGCGGCGATCGCCATGGGAGGCGGCGACGCGGGCACATCCCACAGCTTGGCGGAGTCGACCTCGAAATGCTCCCCGCGATAGGACACGTAGTCGCCGCCGAAGAGCGCCCGGATGATCTCCACCGCTTCCACGAGCATGGCGTGCCGCACGTTGGCCGGTGGCCATCCTCCGCCGGTGACGTGCTCGTTCAGATTCTCACCGGCGCCGAGGCCCAACGTGAAGCGCCCGTCCGACAGGAGGGACACGGTGGCCGCCTTCTGGGCCACGACAGCGGGGTGATAGCGCTTGATCGGACAGGTGACGTACGTCATCAGGTCGATGGCATCGGTGGCCTGACAGACCGCGCCGAGGACGGACCACGCGTACGGAGAGTGACCCATGGAGTCGAGCCATGGGAAGTAGTGATCCGAGATGACCGCAAAGTCGAAGCCGACCGCCTCGGCGGCGACCACGTCGGCGACCAGGCTCTTCGGGTCGGACTGCTCGCACATCATGGTGTACCCGTAACTGGTCATGCGTGTGCGGTTACCAGCGTCCGGCGCCGTGAAACATCACGACGTGATGGTCATACGGGCGGGCGGGGCACTGTCGTTGTGGCCGTGAGACCTCAGTCGGGGCGGTCCGGCCAGCCCGGATCCCAATCCACGATCCACGTATCGAATCCGGTGAGCTGCAGGACACGTTCGACGATCCCCTGGGGACGAGACACGACCAACATCCCCCCGTTCTTCACCGCGAGGCGCCTGGCCATGTGCATCGTGCCTATCCCCGAGGAGTCCATGAAGGTGAGCTCGGACAGATCGAGGACGACCAACGAGCCGGGTGGCCCCTGCAGCTGCTCGACCAGCCCTCGACACGTGCTGGCATCGAGTTCACCCGAAAGGGTGAAGATGCAACCGTCCCTGAACTCACGAGAAGTCACGCGAAATGTGTCCATCTTCATTGCCTCCCCTCTCGTCGAGAGAACCGGCCCGCCCGTTTTTCACAGGGCGATGACGGCGAACGTCCGGAGAAACCTCCGTGTGGTGCCTCCCTCTCTTGTCGCCTGCTTCCATTGCTCAGTTTGGCAACAACGGATTGCGTCGGCAATCACCCAACCGGGTGACTTTCGGGGCCGTCGCGCTGAAGTCCGATTACCGCCAGCCGAGTGGATCCGAGCGGGGCACACTGTGCCGGTGCTGTCGATCGTCGAACTCTGGCGCGGCGCTGGAGCCCCGCGATGAGCCAGTTGGGTCTCCCGCTGGCCCACGCGGCCTCGGGTCCGGTGGAGATCGCGCCCGGCGCTGTCTGGGTGCCGGGCTGGTTGGACAGGGAGGACCAGCTCGAACTGGCCGCCGCCTTCCGCCGGTGGGCCGCCCCTCCGGCCGGCCTGCGCCGCCCGAGAATGCCCAACGGCGCACCCTTCTCCACCCGGGCGGTCTGCCTGGGCTGGCACTGGTACCCCTATCGCTACAGCCGGACCTGCGACGACGGTGATGGCGCCCCCGTCAAGGCGTTCCCGCCGCTCCTGCAACGGCTCGGCGCCGCCGCCTGTGCCGCGACAGGGTTCGCTCCCGTCCCCTACGACGCCGCCATCGTGAACCTCTACGAGGAGGGGGCGAAGCTCGGTCTCCATCAGGACAAGATCGAGGGCGCAGAGGTCGTTGCGGCGGGCTCGCCGGTCGTGACCATCAGCCTCGGCGACCGCTGCGTCTTCCGGTTCGGCAACACCGACCGGCCGAGCCGTCCCTACACGGATGTCGAATTGGCCAGCGGTGATCTCTTCGTCTTCGGTGGGCCGTCGCGCCTCGCGTTCCACGGCGTGCCCAAGACCTATGCCGGCAGCGCTCCTCCCGAGCTCGGCCTCGACGGCCGCATCAGCGTCACGCTGCGCCAGGTCGGTCCGTCGTGGCAGGGCGCCGACTGAGCGCTACGAAGCTGGGATCTGCACCTGCTTCGCCTGGGCCAGCAACGAGGCCTTGTCGGCACTGAGGATGTACCCACCGGCGATCGCCTTGTTCAGGCTCTTCGTGTACTGGGCGACGTAGTTGCTCTGCGAGCCGTACAGGCTGGCGAGTTGCGCCGGGGTGAAGGCGACGGTGGACCCGAACAGCGAACAGATCGGTGTCGCTCCGGCAGGCGGCGCGCCACTGAGAGTGGAGACCGGCACGTCGACTGCCGGCGTCCGCACGCCCCCGACCACGTTGCCGTGCGCATCGAGCGCCAGGGTCGCCGGCTTCGTGCTCGACAGCGTGAACGGCTGCGGGCTCGGCGGCGGCGTGCCGTTGTTCACCCATTTGTCGAAGGCAGTGAAGGCGGCCTGGACCACATTGTGCTGGGGCCCGCTGTTCACGGGCGTGGTGCAGCCGAGGATGCTCGCCGCCGCGCCGACGAAGTAGGAGTCGGCGTGGGAGGTGCCCGCGATCTCCCAGGTGCGGATCTTGTCGGTATTGGGCTGTTGGGCCGGCGCGTAGCCGAGCTGAATGAGATCGGTCTGGGTCTCGGACATGAAGACGGGGACCTTCAGGTCGGTGCGGATGCGCAGGTCGTCGGGCCCGTTGCTCTTGGCGATGGAGGTTCCGGCGAGCGACGCACCCGAACCGCCCCGGCTGTGGATGAAGATGCCGTCGTAGACGTTGGTGCGCGGCTGGATCGCGTCGGCGAACGTCGTGAGGTAGAAGGCGGACTGGGACTCGCCGATCGCGACGATGTGCTTGGGCTTGAGTCCGCCCAGCGCGGCGTCGTGCGGCGCACTCAGGGCCTGCCCGATCTGGGCGTACATGTCCAGTGCGTACTGGTCGCCGGGGTGATGCAGCGTGCCGTAGCGCGCCGGTTCGTCGCCGACCAGGCCGCCGTTGGCACTCGTCGACCCGGGTGTGCCGAGGAGGGAGTTGCCGCCGTCCACGCCCAACGCCTGCGCCGAGACGCCGACGTAGGCGTAGCCGTCGCGCATCAGCATCGGATTGAGGAAGTCCCAATCGGGTGCCGACTCGCCGGCCGACACGTTCATCCACTCGACAATGACCGTCCCGTTGAAGTGGGCGGGGTTCGTGGGACGGCGCACCAAAATCCTGGTCTTGTACGCCGCGGTCGTCGTCGGCGTGACGTTCCACTTGCCGTCGCTCGGCATGGCAGCAGCCTTGAACGCCATGGCGGTCCCGGCCGCGAAGTATTCCTGCTCCTCGTACCCGTTCGCAGCGAGGTCGGGAGTGTGGGCGGACTCGGGCTCGACGACGTGGCCCACCGTGACGGGGCCGGTGAGGGTGGCGGCGGTGTGGAAGCCCACCTCCGGTGAGGTCGCGGCCGCCGCACCGGCGACCTGGGTGCCCAGGGCCAGCGGGAACAACGCGACCAGCGCCGCCAGTCCGGCAAGCGCCGTTCCACCCCCGGGCGCGATCGAGTCGGGCCGTCTGATCCACCTCATGAACATCCCCCTTGACACCTCATGCGTCGTGCGCCGTGACTCTAGTCAGACCTTCTCGCCCGGGGGCCTCGGGGCCGGCCGACAACTTGGAGACTGGCGCCGCCGGTCGTCTCCGTCGGTGGAGGGAAATCCTCGACCGCCTCTACCGCGGACGGATGACCAACATCTTCAACCCGACGTTCGCCACCTCGTACGTCTGCCCTGGCGACAACTCCACGGAGGACCTCGACGGCACCCCGGTGCGCGAGAGCGACGGCAGCCACTTCGCCATGCAGCCGGGAGCGCGGGAGCCGGCGGCGACTACCTGGCGCCGGCCATCCTCCCCTACTGGGTCGACCTCGGCCATCTGCAGGAGGCACGCACGAACGGGGCGAGGGTGCCGAGCGGTGCACTGCCCCGCTACTTCGCTCCGCAGTAGGCGCTCGTTTCAGCCCGCCGAGGGAATGCCGATCGGCGCCGTGGGCGACGCCTCGAAGAAGGTCGCGGTCGCGCCGGTGATGCGCGAGAGGTTGCGCTCGCCGAACGCCACCTCGTGCGGCTGGGCGATGTGGGCGTCGAAGAGCTCCTGTGACTCCCAGCACTCGAAGAAGCGGAACGTGTTGGCGGCCTCGAGATCCTCGCCCCAGAAGTACTCGACGCAACCGGCGTCGCGGCGGCTCGCTTCGGTCACCTCGGCCAGGCTGGCGAGGACGTCATCCCGGTCCTCGGGGTCGAAGCTGAGGGAGCCGGCGATGATGATCATGGCGGGAGGGTAGCGCCGCTCAGCCTGCCGCGAGGAGGTCGAGCTCGTCCCGCACCAGCGTGCCGCCCTTCATGACGGCCAACAGCTTGGCCGGGTCCTGCAGGATGGCGATGTCGGCCAGGGGGTCGCCGTCGACCACGAGCAGATCGGCCAGGTAGCCCTCCCGCACCGACCCGAGCTCGTGGGACCGGCCCATGAGCTCGGCGCCGTTCCGCGTGGCCCAGCGGATGACGTCGAGCGGCGGGATCCCCGCTTCCTTGACGTAGAACTCGAGCTCGTCGGCGTAGCGGCCATGGGGCAGGCTGATGGCCCCGTAGTCGTCCCCGCACAGCATCTTCACCCCGGCCTCGTTGGCCTTGGGCAGGATGGCCAGCGCCTGCTCGATGTCCTGGGCCATGGCGGCCGTGAAGCCGAGACCGCCACCGCCCATCAGCTGGGCGAAGCGGACCGGGAAGAGCTGACTGGGCACGAGGAAGGTGCCGAGCTCCACCATGCGCTCGATCGCCATGGCGTCCATGCCGTCACCGTGGTCGATGACGTCGATGCCGGCATCGAGTGCCATGTGGATGGCCTCGCGGTTGGCGATGTGGCCGCGCACCAGGACGCCGCGCTGGTGCGCCGCCTCGATGCCCGCCGTGATTTCCGCCGGTGTCATTTCCGTCTGCTCGCTGGGGGCCACCGTGCCGTGCCCACCCGTGACGAACATTTTGATGATTTCGGCGCCCTGCTTGATCTCTTCGCGCACGGCGAGCCGGAATCCGTCGGGCCCGTCGGACCGGTTGATGGCGCCGCGGGCACCGACGTCCCAGTACCACGGGAAGCTCTTGTCGCCCGCGTGACCCGTCGTGCTGACGTCGCGACTGCCGGCCATCAGCCGGGGGCCGGGGAAGAGGCCTTCGGCGATGGCGGCCTTCATGGACGCGTCGATGGCGAAGGGTGCCCCTGCGCTGACGGCGCCGGTGAACCCGCTCCGGAGCAGGAGCTCCAGGTGATGGGCCGCCCGCACGGCCTGCAGCGCCGGCGGCTCCTCGAGCCCGAACGGGGCGGTCTTGGAGCCGAGCTCGTTGTAGGTGGCGTGGAAGTGGCTGCTCACCATGCCCGGCATGACGGTGCGCCCACCGAGTTCGACGACCCGGTCCCCGGGTCCGGACTCGAGGGCCTCCCCGGTGCTGACAGTGGCGATGCGACGGTCCTCGACCACCACCGTGGTCCGAGGGCGGGCGCCGTCCGCGTCGAGGACGGTGGCGCCGCGCAGAACGACCCTAGGCATGCGGCGGGCTCGCGCTCCGGTACGGTTCTCGGACACGAGAGGAACGATACTGACCAGCAGCCGATGCCCGCAGTGGCCCGCCGCCGTGCCACCTCCCGTCACCGCCTGGAGCGGCCGATGACCCTCGACGCCGACAAGACCGTGCTCTGCTCGGGCACCCTCCGGAGCGGTCTCTCCTTCCGGGAGCGGGTGGCGGCAGCCGCGGCGGGCGGCTTCTCGGGGATCTCGCTCTGGGGCCGGGACTACCGGGTCGCCCGTGACGAGGGCCTGAGCGACCGGGACATCGCGTTGCTGCTCGACGATCAGGGCTTGTCGGTGGGCGAGCTCGACCCCGCCTGGTGGTGGCTTCCGGGCGCGGCAGCGATCCATATCCCGCCCGAGCACGATCAGGAACAGATCTTCCGCTACACCGAGCCCGAGCTGTTCGCGGTTGCCGACGCCGTCGGGGCGCGCTCGCTCAACGCGGTGGATGTCTTCGGAGGTTCGTGGTCCATGGACGAGGCGGCGGTGGCCTTCGCGGGGCTCTGCGACCGGGCGGCGGATCATGGCCTGCTCGTCCACCTGGAGTTTCTCCCCTGGTCGCGGATCCCCGACCTGGCCACGGCCTGGCGGGTCGTCGCTGCGGCCGATCGGCCCAACGGCGGCCTCATGGTCGACGCCTGGCACTACTTCCGCAGCGACCCAGACGGGGAGCTCCTGCGCTCCATTCCCGGCCCGTCGATCCTCGGCTTGCAGCTCTGCGACGCGCCGGCGACGCCGGAAGCCGATCCGCTCCACGCCACGCTGCACGAACGGCTGCTGCCGGGCGACGGCGAACTCCCCCTGCGGACGCTCCTGGCCGATGTCCGAGCGACCGGCTCGGAGGCGCCGCTCGGTGTCGAGGTCTTCTCCGATGTCCTCCATGCGCAGGAACCGGAGGAGGTCGGGCGGCTGGCCGGCGCGTCGTTGCGCAGGCTGCTCTCCTCCGGATGAAGCCGGCGGCGCCGGATCAGAAGTAGGTGTAGGCGTCGAGGGCGCCGGCGGCGGTGGTGACGGCACCCACTCTCACCGTGACGTTCACCGCCCCTGGGACTCCAGGCGGAGCCGCCACCACGATCTGCGTGCCCGTGCTGTTGACGGTGAACCCTGAGGTCACCGCCGTCCCTCCGAAGTTGACCGCCGTCGCACCGGTCAATCCCACCCCGTTGAGGGTGACGACCGTCCCGCCGAGATGGCTGCCCGAGTGCGGGGACACGGAGGTGACGAGCGGGCCGTAGGAGAAGGAGTCGCCCGAGGTGACCGTGCTGGTCCCACCGGGGCCGGTGACGGTGACACCGACGACGGACCCGGCCGTCCCGGGCGGCGTCGTCGCGGTGATGGAACCGGCCGAGTTGACCGTGAACGCGCTCGCCGGGGTCCCACCGAAGCTGACCGTGCTCGCGCCGGTCAACGATGCCCCCGTGATGGTGACGACGGTACCGCCCGCGGCCGGCCCGACGGCCGGGGAGACGCCGCTCACCGTGGGGGCGGCCGCGATGTAGGTGAAGAGATCGGCTGTCGTCGGAGGCGAGGTGCCACCCGGCGCAGTCACCGTGACCGCCACCGAGCCCGGCGTGCCGGCTGGGCTGGTGGCGGTGATGAGGGTGGCCGAGTTCACCGTGAACGTGGTGGCCGGGATCGATCCGAAATGCACCGCGGTCGCCCCGCTGAACCCGGCGCCGCGGACGGACACGGCCGTCCCGCCGCGCTGCGGGCCGCTGCCGGGGCTGACGCCCGACACGACCGGTCCATAGGTGAACTGGTCCGCCGCGCTCAGGCTGCTGGTCCCACCGGGACCCGTCACCGTGATGTCGACCCGGGTGCCGCCCGTTCCGGCTGGTGCGGTCGCGGTGATGGATGAGTTGGAGTGCACGACGAAGCTGGCCGCGCTCCCACCGAACTTCACCCCGGTGGCGCCCACGAATGCATTCCCGGTGAGCGTGACAGCTGTGCCCCCACCGACCGGGCCGCTCGGCGGCGAGACGGCACTGACCGAAGGCGTGGCAAAGAAGTAGCTGTAGAGATCGGCCCCACTGAGCGCCGTGCTGCCCCCGGGCGTCGACACGACCACGGCCACCGTTCCGTTGGCGGCTGCCGGCGGGACCGTGGCCGTCAGCTGCGTGCCGGTCGCGTTGACCACGACGTTGGTCGCCTGCTGCTGGCCGAACGCCACCGTCGTCGGGCCGGCCAGACCCTGCGTGAATCCACTCCCGTTGACGGTGACGGTCCCGCCACCCTGGCCGACCCCCTGCGCCGGCGAAAGAGAGGTGAGCGTCGGCACCGGATCGGACTGCGGCGTCTGCACCACGTCCAGGCTCAGCGGCACGGACGTCGCAGAGACGGGACTGGACGAGTCCGTGACCTGCACCGTGAAGTTGAAGACGCCGAGCGAGGTGGGCGACCCCGACAGAAGGCCCGTGTGGGGGTCGAGGTTCAGGCCGGGTGGGACCTGGCCCTGCGGGCTGAACGTGTAGCCGGGCGTCCCACCCCCGACGACGACCGCTTCGGAGTACGGCACCTGGTAAGGGGCCGTCGGCAACGAGCTCGTCTCGATCGTGAGTGGCTGATTCACCGCGGGCATGGTGGCCGAGCAGCTCGTGACCTGTGCGGTGGTCGACCACGAGTCGCACTCGGGTCCGGTATTGACCGCCCTGTCGGGTGTGGCGGCATGCATGACCGACACCGCCTGCACCATGTCCCCGTACGGGACATTGGCGGTCGACACCAGGCCGAAGTCGTTGTTCTCACCGTCGAAGCGGCCGCCCTGGGGCTCGTCCACGTATTCGAACCAGTGATCCCCGACCAACCACGGCGCCGTCTGCATCATGGTGCCGATGTAGCTGGTGTACGCCGCGGCCCGGGCCTCCTGGTTCGGATACGTGGCGAGAATGGAGGGCACCGAGTTCGGCGTCGTCGGGGTGGTGGCCCGGAACGAGTACTCGGCGATGAGGAGCGGCTTGTGGACCAGGGCCTCGAAGTTGGCGAAGTTCGGCTCGACCGGCAGGTAGTTCCAGATCTGGACCGGAATGGCGGCGTCACCGGGCTGCAGCGCATAGTCGTCGATGCTGAAGACGTCGACGTACTGGCTCGCGACCTGGAGCAGCTCGGGTGGGACGTCGTTCGACTCCGCCTTGACACCCAGATTCAGGTGATTCGGGTCGTAGGCGTGCAGCGCGGCGGAGGTCACCGAGAAGTAGCGGGTGGCGAGGGCGGTGGCGAAACCGCTGGGATTGCCGGCGTACTGCTGGGCTTCCACAAGCCCCGGGGATCCGGCCGGGAGCTCCAGGTACTGGTCCAGGAGCGACTGGTCGTGGTCCTCGTTGGGGCCCCATGCCAATTCGCTGTCGGTGTAGTACCCGATGAGATTGGGGTCGTTGGCGAGGGGGGCGACCTGCGTGGCCGCAACCTGATTGGCGTGGGTGACGAACGACGGCGCAAACCAGTCGTTCCCGCTCGCCATCGTGAGCTGCACCGTGTAGGGCATCAACGGCGCGAAGGTCGACGTGTCCGAATAATCGCCCATGGTGTTGAAGCCCCACGAGCGCAGCTGGGCCACGGTGGCCGCGGCCCAGGCGGCCGTGCTCGGGTACTCCCCGGCGATGGCCTGGCAGTACGGACACTGACCGGTGGTCACGTCGACGTCGGGGCTGACCGACACGTGGTCGATGCCGGTCGAATAGAAGGGCTTCCCCGAGGGGTCGACGAACCACCAGCGCCCGTCCGAGGCCTGGGCCACGTGGAAGTAGCCGGTCGCGGAGAAGGACCCGGTGATCGCCGTCGGCGGGCTGGCCGAGGCCGCGTCGTGGGATGCCTGCACGACGCCGATGCCCACCAGCGCTGCCGTCACCGCCGTGACGGCCATGATCAGTCGACCGATACGCGGCCGCACACCCCAACCCACCTGCGTCATCGCCAATCCCCCGGCCTCCGACCCCTCGGGAGCAGAACTTAGCAAGGCCCACCGCACCCCGACCTGGCCCGTGGAGGAGCCCGCCTCCCGGTGCGAAGGGAATCAGGCCAGGGCGACGTAGTCGACGTTGACGCCGCCCTGGTCCGGCGACTCCACGCTGAGAACGACGAGGTTGGTTCCCGCCGCCATGTCGAGCGTGACGGGCACGGTCTTCCATGCCGTCCACGCCGGCGAGCTCGGCACGCGGAGGATGGCGGAGCCGTGCACGCGGCCCGTCTGCGGATGCATCGCCCGCACTGTGAGCACGGATGGGCTCCCGGTGGCGTTGGCGACGCGGCAGTGCAGGCGCGTGCTGCCGCCCTTCGGGGCGGCGATCCCCAGGGCGACGCTGCTCCCCACGTTCACGAGGTCGGTGACGTAGCCCATTCCCTCGTGACCACCGAAGGTGTTCTCGAAGCGGGCCGAGCCTGCCCACGCGCCGACCTCGGCCTGGAAGTGCGCCGTGCCCTGCGGCACGACGGACAGGAGGACGGAGGCGTGCGGCCCCAAGGCGACCTGGTAGCCGGTCATGGAACCCAGGTCCTGATGCGCCCAGAGGTCGCGCACGGCCGCCGGGCCGCTGAAACCGAGGACATCGGCGAAGGCGATCGACTTGGTGGCGGTGACGTCGGAGCGGTTGAACAGGGCGACCGCCCAGGATCCGTCCGGGAGCTGGCCGATCCAGCGCTCCGGGTCCCGGCTGGTGGGGTCGTAGTCGAGTGCATGGCTGTTGTTGAAGACGGGCTTGCCCACCAGGCCCTCTTTGCGCAGGGCCAGCACCTCGCGGTTCTGGAAGATGTGCGCGTTGCCGGCGATGGTGTCCACGTGATCCGTGATGGCGATGGCGGCGCCGGCCATGGTGAAGAGGTTGATGGTGCTCTGGCGCTCCTCGTCGCGGGTGAACGTCCGCATGATCAGCGGGTCGCCGTCGAGGATGACCTGCCCGCGGCCCGAGATGTCGGCGAACCCGGTGAACCCCATGAACGGGTTGTTCCACTGGGACCACTCGGGCTGCCAGGTCTCGCGGCCGCCGCTGAAGGTGAACCAGGTGCCGAAGCCGGCATCGTTGTCGATCCGGATCAGGTCGCCGTACTGGCGTTCCGCTGATCCGTGCTCGAACAGGTTGGGCAGGACGAGGCTGAGCTGCATGTCTCCTGCGGCCTCGCGCATCCACTGGAGCGCCCGCACGTAGCCGTCGCGGCCGTGGTTGACGCCCACGGTCCCGTCGTTCTGGTCGAACCCGGTCTCGTAGTAGGCCAGGAAGTCGATGCGGAGGAACACCGCCCCCAAGCTCGCGGAAGTAGGCCACGTAGCCCTTCACGTACTCCTCGGCGCCGTCGCGGGTGGTGTCGACCCACTGCAGCTGCCCGCCGCCGTCGAAGTAGTCGTTGGGATTGACGATGTCGGCCACCTTCACGTCAGGCCGCCCCACGACGGTGACGGACGGATCGGTGACGGCCGACTTCGTGACCCACAGCGGGTTGTAGTAGACGCCAAGCTGCATTCCCTTGGACTGCAGGTACTTGGCCCACCAGGCCCAGTCGTGCTCCCAGTCGTCCGCCTGGCTGACGATGTAGCCGTGCTTCGTGACCTTCTGGGTGTTGTCGATCCACCCGTCGGTACAGGCCATGGTGTAGCCGTAGTCACGGAACGTCTCAGCCACCCAGTCGATGTTGGCCTTCCACACCGACTCGGGGATGATGGTGTTCAACACGTTCTCGTAGTCGTAGGTGCTCCAGTAGAGAGGACCGGGCCCACCGGGCCGGAATCCCGGCACGACCGGGGCGCCTGCTCCGACGCGGCCATCGTCGACTCCGACGCACCCGACGGCGTGGCGGACCCGGCACCTCGGCGAGAACGGCGGACCCCGCCAGCCCGGCGAGGACCGCGCCACCCCCACCCTTGAGCAACTCGCGCCGCGTCGGCACCAGATCACATCCCCCGTCTCGGCCCCTCGGGGCGCCACCGTAGTCAACCCGTCCGCCACCGGACCTGCGGGTCGGGGTAGGTGGCCCGGCCACGATCGGTGGAGGATCAGTTAGCTGACGACCCGGACAGCGAAGTGCAACGGGGCGCCGGGTATGGGCGTGCACGGCGTCGGATCGCAGACATCGTTGCCCGCGACGAAGGGCACGGTCACGGACGCCGTGCCGGTGGCGACGGCTCGGAGCTGCGCCGTGAAGTCGCTCCGGCCGAATGGCTCGACAGGATGCGCACGACGCTCGTGTCGGAGATCTGCGCCGGCCCGGGCCAGGTTCCGCCGGATCCGTCGTTGCCGCCCCGCAGCACAATGAGTGAACCGACGGTCGCGCACACCGGCGTCGCCTGACCGCCGGGTGCGGCCGTGGCGGTCACGGTGCCGCTGGCGCACGCGGGCGGCGCGGTGACGGATCCTGCGGTGGTCGGCGGCTGCAAGGTCGTCTGCGGGATGCGTGGCGCCCGGGTGGTCGGCGTCGTCGTCCGGTCGGCCGACGTCGACCCGCACCCGGCGACGACGCATGCGGCGATCGCCACCAGGACCAGACGGAGGTGCCTCACCGGGCAATGATGACCCGGATCGTCCCGAACTGTTCGGAACCGGCGCATCTTCGCCCGCTCACGTTCAGAGATTCCCGTTCCTGAGCGCCAACGGGTCGATTGTGAAACAGTCTCGGACGTGAAGGCCTGGCGTGTCCACGAGTTCGGCGAGCCGCGCGACGCCCTCCGGCTCGACGAGGTGGCGCCACCGGCCCCCGGCCCAGGCGAGCTCCTGGTGCGCGTGGCGGCCACGACCCTCAACTTCAACGACGTCGACGGCGTGCGCGGGCGCTACCGGACCGTGGCGCCGCCACTCCCCTACATCCCCGGCATGGAGGTCCTGGGCGTCGTGGAGGGCGCCGGTGCCGGCGCCGAGAGTTGGATCGGCAAGCGCGTGGTCGCCATCCCGGGCGGGGCCTTCGGTGGCTACGCGGAGCTGGCCGTCGGTCCGGCCGCCATGGCGTTCGAGATGCCGCCGGCGTCCCAGTTGGCCGACACACCGGCGGCGGCCGTCTATTTCCCGTTCCACCTGTCATGGCTGGCCCTCCACGAAAGGGCCCGGATCCAGCCGGGCGAGACGGTCCTCATTCACGCCGCCGCCGGCGGCGTCGGCTCGGCGGCCGTCCAGGTCGCCAGCGTGGCCGGCGCCCGGGTGATCGCGACGGCAGGGTCCGAGGCGAAGCTCGAACTGTGCCGCTCCCTCGGCGCCTCCGTCACCATCAACTACCGGGACAGCGATTTCGTCGCGGCCGTGCTCGAGGCGACCGACGGGCGCGGCGTCGACGTGGCGTTCGACTCGATCGGCGGCGACGTGACGACCAAGACGTTCCAGTGCATGGCGTTCAACGGACGCCATCTTCTGGTCGGGTTCGCGTCGGGCATTGAAGCCGAGGACGAAGGGATCATTCCGCGGCCGGTGCTCTTCGGGAACTTCTCCCTCTGCGGGGTGTGCCACGCCTACGTCGACGACCCCTCGGCCCTGAAGGAAGCGACCGGCTACAACTTCCCCTCCCACGCCGACGGGGAGCGCGTCCACGCACGGGTGCTCGAACTCGTCTCGAACGGGAGCGTGCGGCCCGTCATCGGAAACGAAGTCGCCTTCGCCGACCTGCCCCGGGCGCTGCAGGCCATGGCGGACCGCCAGACCGTGGGGCGCAACGTCGCCCTGATGGAAGTGCCGCTGGCCTGAAGCTCCCACTTTTCGTCGGCCGAGCACGACCAAGAGCAGCAAGCGCGACCGCCCCCCGGTACATTCCTTCGCATGGCGTCACGCCTCACGCCGGAGCAGATCGACTCGTTTGTCCGCGATGGATTCGTGTACGTCCCTGCCGCGTTCTCCCGGGAGACCGCAGAAGAGGGATGCGCACTTCTCTGGGCGGAGATGGGGCTCTCCGCCACCGATCCCACGGGGTGGACGCACCCGGTCGTTCGGCTGCAGGGGTCGGGCGCCCCACCATTTGCGCGCGCCGCCAACTCGGAACGTCTCCTGCGGGCCTTTGATCAACTGGTCGGCGAGGGACGCTATGTGCCACGGACGGGTCTCGGCACGTTTCCCATTCGCTTTCCGGTCCCGCCTGAACCAGACGACACCGGCTGGCACTGCGACGGAAGCTTCGGTGACTGGCCTTTTCGATTGAACGTCCGCTCGCGAGACCGGGCGCTCCTGATGCTGTTCCTCTTCTCCGATGTCGGGGAGGTGGACGCGCCGACGAGAATCCGCGTCGGATCCCACCTCGACGTCCCGCGCCTGCTCGCCCCACATGGGGAGGAGGGCATGACCTTCCTCGAACTTGCTCCTCACCTGGAGGCCACCGCCAGCCGTCCAGTCGTCACCGCCACAGGGGCGGCGGGCGACGTGTACCTCTGCCACCCCTTTCTGGTCCATGCGGCGCAGTCCCATGCCGGCACCATGCCGCGGTTCCTTGCACAGCCGCCCCTGGCACCCATCGGCGCGCTCGAAATCGATCGGCCCGGGCACGTCTACTCCCCCGTCGAAACGGCAATACGAATCGGCCTCGGTCTCGAGTGAGACGGATCAGGCTCGGATCCGCTCAGGGAAGCTCACCCAGGATCTCGAGCAGATCCTCTTTCCTGTAGCCGTTGAACCGGGCGAAATCCAAGAGCTGCTTCGTCCTTTCGATGACCGCACCGCGTTCGGGGGTACCGGCCACGGTGACTCCCCGGCCACGCTTGAACTCGAGCAGCCCTTCGTCCCGCAGGAGGCGGAGGGCGCGGAACACCGTATTGACGTTGACATCGAGGACGGCGGCCAGGTCCTTGGCCGGTGGCAGGCGCTCCCCCGGGCTGGCCTCGCCCGCCGCGATGGCGCGCCGCAGTTCCGCCGCCACCTGGTCGTGGAGGGCGACGGACTCGGAGCGGTCGACCTTGACACGCAACATGATGCTATGCAAAGTAGCATCATGAGGCCGGAGCTCGGCGGCAACCTCACGCGATCCGAGGCGGTGCGCCTGGCCAACGCGCTCACGGCCCCCTCGAAGTAGGAGGAGGACGCCGGCGCCTCAGTCCGAGGATCGGATGGCGTCGAGCAGGCCGCGCTGCGGGGCCCCCGCCTGCAGGGGACGCCGGCGCAGCGAGGGGTCGGCGATGGCGGCGGGGACCCAGCCGACGTCGGTGTCGTTGAGGTCGGTGCCGGGGGGCACGATGGCGTCGATGCGGTCGAGCACCTCGGGGCTGAGGCGCAGCTCGAGGGCCGGCAGCTGTGACTGCAGGTGCTCCATGGTGCGGGGCCCGATGATCGGCGACGTCACGCCGGGATGCTCGAGCACGAAGCCGAGCGCCAGCTCAATGAGCGACAGGCCCGCGCTCGTCGGCCAGCTCGATCAGCTGCGTCAGCGCCTCGAGCTTGGACCGGTTGCCGGCGATCTCCAGGTCGTAGTGGTGGGGCAGGAACGTGGCGCGGCGGCTCGTGTTCTCCTTGCCGGGGCCGAAGGCGCCCGAGAGCCAGCCTCCCGCCAGCGGGCTCCACGACAGCACGCCCATGCCGTACTTCTGGCACATCGGCAGCACGTCCTTCTCAATGCTGCGGACCAGAATCGAATACGGCGGCTGCTCGGTGACGAAGCGCTCGCGGGCCCGGCGCTCGGCCACCCACTGCGCCTCGACGATCTCGTGCGCCGGGAAGGTCGAGCTGCCGAAGTAGCGGATCTTGCCGGCCCGCACCAGGTCGGTCGAGCGCGCCGAGCGTCTCGTCGACGTCGGTCTCGGGCGAGGGCCGGTGGATCTGGTAGATGTCGATGTAGTCGACGCCGAGCCGGCGCAGGCTGTTGTCGCAGGCGGCCATGATCCAGCGCCGCGAGTTCCCCTGCGCGTTGGGGTCCTGGCCCATCTGGCCGTGCACCTTCGTGGCCAGCACCACCTTGTGCCGCTTGGTCTGCGCCAGCGCCTTGCCGACGATCTCCTCCGACTCGCCGAACGAGTAGACGTCGGCCGTGTCGACGAAGTTGATGCCGGCATCGAGCGCGGCGTGGATGATGCGGATGGAGTCGTCGTGATCGGTGTTGCCGAACGACCCGAACATCATCGCCCCGAGGCAGAGGGGGCTGACCTTCAGGCCGGTCCTTCCAAGTGTGCGGTATTCCATCGGGCCGAAGCTACCAACGGGCCCGGCGCCGCGCCCCGCGGGCCGGCTGCCTCAGAGGCGTCCGCAGGCGTCGGCGGCGGCCAGCAGGAGGACGGCGTCGCCGCTGCGGCCGAAGCTGCGCAGCGCCGCCTCGGTCAGCTTGATGGCGTGCTCGTCGCCGGACGCCAGCGCGCGCTCGACCAGGTCCTCGGCCGACGGCGGCGCGTCCGTGGGGACGGGAGTGGTGCGGTCGATGTCGTAGGCGACGTGCAAGGCCGCCGCGGCCTGCCAGACGTAGCCCAGGGCGGCGTCGCGATCCTCCTCGGCCAGCCACGGCAGCACCAGCTCGCAGGCCAGCGGCGACGGTCACCGCGTGGAGCAGGCCGATGGCGCCGCCGCCGTCCGCGTTGCGCAGGTAGGCCGACCGACCCGCCGGTGGCCAGCTGGTCGAGCAGCTCGACCGCGCCGCCCGTCCAGCCGAGCGAGGCCACCGCCTGCTCGAACTCGTCGGCGATGTCGGCCACCGCCGCCACCCGGTCGCTGATCAGGAAGGCCTGCGGCGCGTCCTCGGGCAGGTAGGGCAGGTCGGCCAGCGCGTCCGCCACGCCCTCGTGCCCGATCAGGAGGGGCGGTCCCGGCAGCTCCTCGTAGCTGGCGGCCCAGAAGGCCAGGCCGTTGGCCACCTCCAGGCGGCGGGGCGGCGTGTCGGCGCCGCCCAGCCCGCGCAGGGCGTGACCGGTGCGGATCAGCCCGTGGGTCGCCGCGCCGACGGCGCCGGGGAGCAGCCGGGGCACCCACTCCCCCACCACGGCGGCGACGGGCCGGTCGGCGATCTCGCGCTCGAAGAGGGCCAGCCACTCGGGGAAGCGGCCGTCCTGCGCCGAGCGCTGCCGGGCCAGTCCTCCTCCGACAGGGGCCGCGCCGGTGGTGGTGCGTCGTCGAGACGGGCCCGGTACCGGGCCGCCCAGCCGCCGATGGCGTCGGCCCGGCCCAGCTGCGCCAGCGCCTCGGCCGCCATGGGGCCGTGATTGGCCAGGCCGGCGGAGCCCGTAGCTGGGCGCGGTGGCGGCGAAGACGCGTCAAGGCGTCATCGAGGGCCTCCGTCTCCCATCGCCCCAGTATGGCCACGCCGGGCTGGGGGTGCCCTGGGTGGCGGCCGCTACGATCCGCCCTTTGACGACGGGAGGTCCGATGGCGACGACGCCGCCACTGCACGGATTGCGCATCATCGAGTGCTCGGCCCTGGGGCCGGCCGCCATCACGACGGCGCTGGTGGACCTCGGCGCGGACGTGATCAAGGTGGAGCCGCCCGCCGGCGACTACATCCGCGAAATGACGTGGCCCATCGTGGAGGGCACCTCGCTGATGCACCTCCATCTCAACCGGGGCAAGCGCTCGCTGGTCCTCGACCTGCGCACCGAGGCCGGCGTGGCCATCCTGAAGGAGCTGGCGACCGGCGCCGACGTCGTCATCGAGGCCATGCGCCCGGGCGCGCTGGCCCGACGCGGGGTGGGCTACGACGACCTGCGCGTCCTCAACCCCAAGATCGTCTTCTGCACCATTTCGGGCTACGGCATGACCGGCCCGTACCGCGACTACCCGAGCCACGGCGTGGCCTACGACACCTGGGCCGGCATCGTCAACGTCGCCACCGACGACGAGGGCTTCACCTACATTCCCGAGCACGTCTCCATCGGGATCAACGCGGCGCCGTTGTTCGGCGGGCTCGGCATCCTGGCCGCCGTGATCCGGGCCCGCGAGACCGGTGAGAGCGCCTACATCGACCTGGCCCAGTCCGACGCCGCCGCCGGCATGGACTGGTACCGCTCCGAGACGTGGCGGGCCTACGAGCGCCCGCAGTCCGAGGTGACCGGGAACAAGGCGGACGACTACGAGCGCCGCGCCCCGGGCACCGCCGGCATGGTGGAGGGCGTGCGCTACCAGGTCTACGAGACGTCCGACCAGCGCCACGTCCTCTTCATGGCGTCGGAGCAGGCCTTCTGGAAGAACTTCTGCGAGGGCGTCGACCGCGTCGACCTCTTCGAGCGCTGGCCCGGCTCCAAGTACGCCGATCACGCCCGGGGGAACAAGGAGCTCCGGCGTGAGCTGCGCGACATCTTCCGCACCAAGACGGCGGACGAGTGGCTGGAGTTCGGCGGGCGGGTCAACACGCCGATCGCGCCGGTGAACACGCCCAAGACCCTGCTCGACGACCCCCAGTTCGCCGACCGCTTCCCCCTCCTGCCCGCAGCGGACATGGGCGCGGACCAACTCTTCACGCCGCTGCACTTCGTCGGCGAGGAGCTCCCCCACCCGGCCAAGGCGCCCACCGTGGGCCAGCACACCGAGGCGGTTTTGCGCTCCGTGCTGGGTTATGACGACAATCAGATCTCCGCCGCCCGTGACGGGGGCGCATTCGGGACCGAGACGTAGGCGGCGTCGTCGGCCAAGGGAGGGTCTGATGGACAAGGTCCGGCTGGGCGTGCTGGGCGCAGGCAACATCGCGGTCATGAACGTGCGGGGGTACCTCGAAGACCCGCGCTGCGACATCGTCGCCGTGTGCGACACCGACGAGGAGGTCGGCCGTCAGGCCGCCAAGGAGTGGGGCGCCGAGTCGTACTACGGCGACCTCGACGCCATGCTGGCCGACGACTCCATCGACGCGGTGGAGGTGCTGACGCCGACGCACATGCATCACGACCACGTGATCGCCGCGCTCGAGGCCGGCAAGCACGTCTCGGTCCAGAAGCCGGTGGCCAACTCGGTCGAGGACGCGCTCGAAATGGAGGCGGTGGCGACAGCGGGTCGGCCGCACGCTGCGCATCAGCGAGTGCTTCGTGCACTACCCGCCCCTCGAGCTGGCCAAGCGCCTCGTCGCCGAGGGCGCCATCGGCAAGCCCACCTCGCTGCGCATCCGCACCCTCGTCGGCCAGACCACCTCGACCTTCCAGTCGTCGCTGCGCCCCGAGGGCTACGGCTGGCGCCTGGACAAGCGGAGCCCGGGTGGCCACCTCTTCGACGACATGGTGCACAAGTACGCCATGGCGCTGTGGTTGCTGGACCTGGACATCACGTCCGTGCAGGCCGTCGTGCGGCGCCGCGACCTCTTCTTCGAGCCCTGCGCCGTGATCTTCGAGTACGAGGACCCGAGCGTGCTCGGCACCATGGAGGTGCAGTACGCCCCCAACCTCTACATGCGCTCCTCGTACTACGGCGCCGACGAGTTCTTCGAGATCACCGGGGACGAGGGCCAGCTCTGGGTGACCCGCGCCACCGGCGAGATGCTCGACCTGCCGCCCGTCATGTTGTTCACGGGGACGGCCAACGAAATCAAGACGACGGAGTTCACCGACATCGACGCCGACTGGGGCTCGGGCTTCGCCCGCTCGTCCCAGCACTTCGTCGACGCGCTCGGTCACGGCACCGCGGCCGCCATGACCGCGGCCGAGGCCACCGACGTCCTGCGGCTCTGCTTCGCCGTCTACGAGGCGGGGGCGACCCGGCTCCCCGTCGACCCGCGCGGCGTCACGGGGACCTTCAGCCCGCCCGGCTGGGGCGACTGGTAGTCACTCCCACGGGGGCGCCCCCACCCCGATGCGCTCCAGCGAGGAGTGGACGCGCCCGAAGCGGCCGTCGTCGGCCGACCACTGCCGCCGGGCCTCGGAGACCTCCTGGCGGGTCCGCCCGACGAAGTTCCACCACATGAGGATCGGCTCGGGGAAGGGCACCCCGCCGAGCAGCAGGGCCCGCGTCGGCGTCTCCGTCGCCAGGGCGCACTCGTCGCGGCCCCGCCCGAGGTAGGCCAGGACGCCCGGCTCCACGGCGACCCCGTCGACGGCGACCCGGCCCTCCAGGACCACCAGGGCGTGCTCGTAGTCGGGGCGGAGCGGCACCGTGGTCCTCGGGCCGCGCAGCGCGAGCTCCACGCCCATGTGCGCCGTGTCCCGGCGGGCCGGCGAGTCGGTCCCGGCGAAGTCGCCGACGAGCACCGTGCCGTCGGCGTGGTCGAGCTCGACACGAGGCAGTTCGGCGTGGTGCTCGAACGCGGCGGGGCCGTCCCGGGTCGCAGACGGCTGGGCGACCCAGAGCTGGACGGCGTGGACCTCGCCGGCGCGGGCGGGGTCCTCCTCGGCGTGCGAGACCCCGTGGCCCGCCGTCATGAGGTTCAGCTGGCCCGGGCCGGATGAGCTGCTCGGAGCCCAGGCTGTCGAGGTGCAGGAGCTCGCCGGCCAGGAGCCAGGTCACGGTCTGGAGGCCCATGTGCGGATGCGGGCCGATGCCGAACGACACGCCGGGCTCGGCCGCGACGGGCCCGGCGTGGTCGAGGAAGCACCAGGACCCGACGGTGCGACGCGGCCGCTGGGGCAGGACCCGGCGCACCGGGAGCGAGCCCACCTGCGTGCGGCGGGCCGGCGAGAGCTCCACGACCGGCCCCTCGGACCTGGTCCGCCGGCTCCGGGACGGGTGCGGCATCGTCCGTGGCCACCGGTCCACTCATACCGCTTTCTTTGTACACCTTTACAGTGGCGGGAGCAGACGGACGACCAACCGGGAGGCAGCGCCCCATGACGGTTCCCTCCGACGACGCACCGGTCGTCGACGACAGCGCCGAGAGCCGTTTCGTCATCAGCGAGGGCGGCGCCGAGGCCGAGCTCATCTACGCCCGCCAGGGCGACCGGCTGATCCTCGTCCACACCGGCGTGCCCGAGGCCTGGAGCGGCCACGGCATCGGGGGGCGGCTGGTCCGGACCGCGCTGGCCCGGGCCGAGGCCGAGGGCCTGACCGTGGTGCCGTGGTGCCCCTACGCGCGGCACTGGCTGGAGGAGCACCCCGACGAGGCGGCGTCCGTCACGCGTCGACTGGGACACGCCACGGCCCCCGCGCTGAGCCGGCGGGGCCTTGCGCGGTGAATTCCCACGGTGTAGTCCATAGCGGTACACCGGCAGACCTGGCACTTTCGACGGAGAGGGCGCAGCGCAGTGAGTGCGACACCACGAGACGAGGCGGACGGGGTCCGAGCCGGACCGGGCCGAGCCCGATTCCGAGGAGTACATCGACGGGCAGGAGGAGGACTCCTTCCCGGCCTCGGACCCCCACTCGGACTGGTCCGGGCCCGCCTGAACGCGAGTGATCCACCCATAGGGTTGCCCCAATTCGTTGCCGCTGCAGCACCTGACCCCGAACCACCGGCAGCAGCCCTGAGGAGGCCCGACCATGGCCGATGACTTCGACACCGCCTTTCCCACGCTGACCGAGGCCGACCTGGCCGTCCTGGACGAGCTGGGGACGCGACGCCCGGTGGCCGCCGGCGAGTACCTCTTCCGCGAGGGCGACGTGACCTACGACTTCAACGTCGTGGTGTCGGGGGCGATCGAGATCGTGTCCCACGACGGCACCGAGGAGCAGATCGTGGCGGAGCACGGCCCGGGCAAGTTCATCGGCGAGCTCAACCTGCTCACCGGCATGCGCGTCTTCGTGTCCGCCCGGGCCGTGGAGCCGGGCGAGGTCATCGTGGTGCCGCGGGACGCGCTGCGCCGGCTCATCGCCACCGACCCCGGGCTCGGCGACACCATCCTGATCGCCCTCATGGCCCGGCGGGCGGTCCTCCTCGAGCGGCGCGTCGGCCAGCACCCGGATCATCGGGTCCCGCTTCTGTCCGGACTGCCAGGCCCTGCGCGAGTTCGTGGCGCGTTCCGGCATCCCCTACGAGTGGCTCGACCCCGACAGCGACTCCGGCCGTCGAGACCCTGCTGCAGCAGTTCGGCATCGACCCCGGCGAGCTGCCCGTCGTCATCACGTCAGGGTCGGTCCTGCGCCGACCCACTCCCGGCTCGCTGGCCGAGTACCTGGGCCTGACGGTCCAGAGCCTGCCCGACCGCTGCTTCGACCTCGTCGTCGTCGGCGGCGGGCCCGCCGGCCTGGCCGCCTCGGTCTACGGCGCCTCCGAGGGGCTGCGCACGCTCGGCGCTCGAGAGGTTCGCCGTCGGCGGCCAAGCGGGTTCGAGCTCGCGGATCGAGAACTACCTCGGGTTCCCCACCGGGATCTCGGGCGGCGACCTGACCCGGCGGGCGATGATCCAGGCCGAGAAGTTCGGGGCCTCCCTCACCGCGCCCTGCGAGGCGACGTCCCTGCGCGAGGAGGCGGGTCACCTGATCCTCGGGCTGTCCGACGGCACCGAGTTGGCCGCCCGGGCCGTCATCGTCGCCAGCGGTGCCCGCTACCGGCGTCTCCCCGTCGACCGGCTCGACGAGTTCGAAGGCACCAGCGTGTACTACGCGGCCACCGAAATGGAGCGCCGCCAGTGTGGCGCGGACAGCCGTGATCGTCGTCGGCGGCGGGAACTCGGCCGGGCAGGCGGCGATGTTCCTGTCCGACACCTGCTCGTCGGTGACCATCGTCATCCGCGCCGACGATCTGGGGAAGAGCATGTCGCACTACCTCACCGACCGCATCGACCGGCACCCCCGCATTACGGTGCGGACGGAGGCGCAGATCACCGGGCTCGTGGGCGAGCAGGACCTGCGGGCCGTCGAGATCACGGACGCGGACGGGACGACCGAGGTCCCGTGCACCGGGCTCTTCTCCTTCATCGGGGCCGACCCCACGTCGGAGTGGATCTCGGGCTGCGCCAAGCTCGACGACCGCGGCTTCGTCCTGACGGACCGCGCCCTCGGTGCCGAGGACCTCGACGAGCGCTGGGCCGCCCAGAACCGCCTCCCGCTGCCCTTCGAGACGAGCCATCCCGGGCTGTTCGCCGTGGGCGACGTGCGCTCGGGCTCCACCAAGCGGGTGGCCGGCGCCGTCGGCGAGGGTTCGGCCTGCGTCGGCGCGGTGCACCAGTACCTGAGCTTCGGGCACTGAGGCCCGCTTCCGTCCGTCTCTGGCGTCGTCGGAAGTCAGACACAGCCAGGCTGGTTCAAGGATCTACTTGGATACCAGAGGCTTTCCAGCTCCTTCGGGGACGACCCTTCTGACGCCGGAGCGTTTTTTGTGGGCCCGCAGGCGAGCGGTCAAACCAGTTCGCACACCTCAGCGACAGTGTCCTCGATTTTGGCGTCGAGTCGTGCTCCGATCGCAGCTACCTCACGATGGTCCAAGGAGGTGAAGAGACTTGAAGGAAGCATGTAGGAGACATGCACGCCACTGTGGTCCTCGTAGATAGCTGCTTGAAACGGAGCGAACAGGCAACCCTTTCGCACGCTGCCGATGACATCGGTAGCGATGAGTGGGTTCCCGACGAGGTACTGAGTGGCGTGCAAGTCGGTGCCCGCGTAGACTCATGAGTGACCCTTGGTCTAGTCGGGAGACGGCAAGAAACCCAGAGGAACCGAGTGTCGAAGTGATAGCGGCTTCCGCTTCTGACCAAGTTGCCTGCGAGACTCACGAGGTTGACAGTGATGCTTGGGTCGAGCAATGGGATTCGCTCGTCGAAGCGAGTTCTCGTCGTTTCGAAATCGAATCGGCTGTCGAATGTAACCACCGTAAGATCAATGCGCTTGTTGCCTCTCGGCGATCACGTTGGACTCTTTGCTGTCCGAATCCGGTGAGCGACGGATCGTCATTTCAATCGACCCTGAAAGGCACGCAGAGGACCTCACGCTGTGGCCTCGGCGATGACCTGCACGGTGCGAAGCCGACCGTTGGAAAGGCCGCGAAGAAGATTGTTCGCCTTGTCGACGAAGTTCTCGACGAATATGTGCAACCCGAGCGGACCGGGAGGGACCGACAGGAATATCTCCATGATGGTTACCGCTTCCTCAGTCCTGTCACTCCAGTGGGTGATCGCAAAGCAGGCAGTTCGATCGTCGCCCGCAACTGGTCGCCGGAGGCGAGATGGCTCAACACTGACCGATCAGCCCACGGAAGCGGGAAATCGAGATGGCCCGGCGCACCAGCGACGATGTCCCAGATGGCAAGCCGTGCCACTTGGTCGCAGCACGCGACGGGCTTCGTCGTACAGGCTGCGACTTGTCGGCCACGTTCATCTGCACGTGTTGGCTCATCACAACGGTGAAACTGGCTGCAGGAAAACGGTAGGTTCGTCACATCTCCGTGATGCACCGAGATGCAGGCCGTCCAAACCTGACCAGATGGTTGAGCCAACGGGACGTGTCGCAGTACTCCTCGGTGAGATCTACGGTCGTCGACCTGACAGCCGAACTGGTCGGCGAGAAAGCGCGCTGCGCCACCAACGCCGCTGCCGGCGTCGAGCACCTCGTCGCTGCGCTCGATCTCTGCAAGCTCGGCGAGTTGGTTGGTCGCGATTCGACCGATGGTGTGAAAATCCTCGAGGGGCGGCGAGATCGCCCACGCTCCAGCTCGTGTGAGATCCAAGCCGGCGGCCACAAGGGCCTCCTCAATGTGGCGCCTGGAGAGACCGGTTGCGTACTGTCGTTCGACGCTCGTCACTGACATTGTGTGCTCACAACGTCGGCCAGGAGGATCAGCCAAGATTCACCAGCGATCTCGCGAACGAAGCGAAGGCCTTTCGGCGTCTCGATGAAGCCGATCACCGAGGGTCTAGCATGTGTTTCAGCCATGGGAGTGGGTCCTTTCAACAATTCTGTGGCATGGATCTCACTGCCCACCCGGACGCTCGTTGCCTTCGGCCGAGGTCTTCGTGGGGTGGCGAACGAGGTCGAGCGCCTGAGCGGGCGGAGTAAGCCAATCGTCTCGACGCAACCGCTCGACATCGGCGAAATCGCCGAGGATGCTCACGCCTTGGCTCATTGCGACGTCCTTGTCGAGGGCACCCGACATCAGTCCGACAATGAGCTCGGGCGAACCTGTGACGACGACGTCGGGAGACGACGCGGGACCAGTGCGCACCTCCACACTGCCGGCGCTCTGATTTGAGAGTAAGCAGCCTCATCTCCGGTCCGGAGTTCGATCTGGATGTTGGGCCGTCCTCGGTCGATGCCACCGAACATCAAATCCAAAGGGAGCTCGAGCCACCGAGCTCGAAACGTGTCGGTGCCCTGTCCTGCGAGCATCAACGGCGCGCCCCAGCGGACGAGCTCATGCACGGCTGTTCCGAGCTTTCGACCCCAATCGGTGAGCTCGTAGCGGCTCTCTGCGTCACGACCGATGACCCCGGCACCCTCGAGGTGGCGCAACCGCTCGGCGAGGAGATTGGTGGCGATACCTGTCAGGCCGTCTTGGAGCTCGCTGTAGCGCGACGGGCCGAACGAACAGCTCGCGCACGATGAGGAGGGTCCACCGGTCGCCGACCACGTCGAGGGCTTTGGCGAGGGCGCAGTACTGATCGTAGGAACGCATGCTCCAGAATCTACACTTTAAATAATCTATCGACAACCCTTGACTTTATAGAGTCAGCACTTTATAAAATAAAGCTACTGTCGTGCAAACCCCAGAGGCGGCAGCCGAACCCACATCGACAGGCGCCCCGGCGACGGTGCCAGCGACCGTCCTGATCCGACATGACCGGACGGAAAGGAATGCATCATGACCACGTCGACGGAAGCACAGCGAGGGCGCAACCGACTTGGGGTGCTTGTCGCTCTGAGCTTGGCGGCATTCATCATCAGCCTCGACGTCACGATTGTGAATGTCGCCCTTCCCACCCTGGTGCGCACGCTGGGTGCTACCACCACCCAGCTGCAGTGGGTGGTCGACGCGTACAGCCTCGTGTTCGTGGCGTTAGTTCGCGCGGCTGGAAGTCTGAGTGACCGACAGGGCCGGAAGGGAACGCTGCTCGTCGGCCTGGGCATTTTCGCATCGGGCAGTCTGGCGGGGGCGCTGGTCGATACGACGACCGAACTCATCGCCGCCCGCGCCGTGATGGGTCTTGGTGCCGCCCTCATGTTCCCGTCGACCCTCTCGCTCCTGGTGAATGTCTTCACCGAGCGCGGCGAGCGTGCCAAGGCCATTGGGCTCTGGGGTGCGACCACGGGAGTGGGCATCGCCATGGGTCCAATCGTGGGTGGCTGGCTGCTGGAGCACTTCTGGTGGGGAAGCATCTTCGGGTTCATGGCCGGAGTCGCCCTTGTCATTGGACTCCTCGTCGTGTGGGCTGTTCCCAGCTCTCGGGATCCACTGACTCCACCAATCGACTGGCGAGGCTTTGGGCTTTCGTCGGTTGCCATGGTGGTCCTGATCCTCGGTGTCATCGAAGCTCCGGACTGGGGATGGGGATCGACCGCCGCCGTCTCCACCATCACGGCAGGTGTGATCCTTCTCCTTCTCTTCGTCCTCTTCGAACGCCAGACCGATCATCCGATGCTTGACGTGTCGCTCTTCCGCAATCCACGGTTCACCGCGGCGAGCGGATCAGTAGCGATCTCGTTCTTCGTCCTCCAGGGTTTCATCTTCTTGGTCACTCAGTACTTTCAATTCATCAAGGCTTTTAGCCCGCTCAGCACAGGAGTTCGCCTCTTGCCTGTCGCGAGTGCCGTCGCCGTGACATCTGTCGTTGGCACCAAGCTGGCAGTGCGAATCGGCAACAAGGTGATCGTGGCAGCTGGTCTGCTGTCCTTCGCGGCGGGGCTCTTCTGGACGGCCACGGTCTCGGCGTCGACCTCCTACACCATCATCGTCTTCCAGATGCTCTTGCTCGGCGTGGGCATGGGCCTGACAAGCGCTCCGGCGACCGAGGCGATAATGGGTGCGGTTCCAGAGGCCAAGGCAGGCGTGGGCTCGGCCGTCAACGACGCGACTCGCCTGTTCGGAGGGACCCTCGGTGTCGCGGTGATCGGCAGCATTGCCGCATCTCTCTACTCGAGCCGACTCGCCGCGACCGCGCCGGCCCATCTTCCGGTGGGGGCCCTCTCCGTTGCGCAGGAGTCGGTTGGTGGCGCGCTCATCGCGTCACGCAGCTTGACCGGAGCCGGCCTTCCCCACGCAGGAAGCGCGTTGGCGAGCAGTGCGAGCGAAGCGTTCTTGCACAGCCTCGCAGTCGGCTGCGTGGTGGCAGCCGGAGTGGCCGTGACGGGAGCGCTGATCGCAGCCCTCTTCCTGCCGGCCCGACCAGGTGGCGAGAGCTCAGAGCAGGCAGTTTCATCCCCGGATGTTGCCCTCACAATGGCCCCATTTCCCAAGAAGTCGCCAGCAGCTGTATCCGTCCAGCCGCTTCCCACCTCCCTCTCGCCAGCACGACGAGAGGCCCAACGACCTCCGACCGGTACGGACGGCCAACTATCCCAGCACTCCGAAAGGACCCCAACACCGTGACATTCACCAGTGCTCGAGACAACAGATCTCACATCTCCGGTACCCGCTGGTGCCCAGGTCGTATGCGGCTTCGTGCCAGCGCAGCCGTGACATTGATCACCCTTACCGCGCTCGTCGCGACGACGTTCGCTCTTGCAGCACCGGCATCGTCAGCGTTGGCTTCTTCTACAACACCGGCATCGTCGGCATCGGCTTCGACGAAACTGGTGTGGATCCCACGCGCCGGCTACCGGATCGCGGCCTACGTTCACGCTGGCCGCGGTCCCGCGATTGTGCTCAGCCATGGATTCCCGGACAACCACCACCTGTACGACAGCGTTGTGCCGCTGCTCGGAGGTCGTGAAGTCGTCACCTTTGACTTCCTCGGGTGGGGACGGTCGAGTAAGCCGGCCCACTATTCCTACACCTTCGCTGGGCAGGAACAGGACCTCAATGCGGTGATCCAAGGCCTCCACCTCGGCCGCGTCGTTCTCGTGGCACACGACGCCAGCGTGCCGGCGGTGCTCAACTGGTCTCTCGATCACCCTGGTCATGTTGCTGCAATGATTCTGTCGAACGGCTTCTACGCCCCAGTTGCCGGATCCGGGCCGCCCACTCTCGCCGGCATCTTCGCGCTGGGTCAATGGCCGATCACAGCTTCGCTCGGACCGCTGCCCCCCGGCACGGCCTACGGATTCAACAGTCTGATGAACGGACTGTCACACGATCCTCGTCTCCTAAGAGATTTGCTCAGTTGGCAGGAGTCGACCTTCATTGCCAACCGGTCAACTGCTCGGAAGTTCATTCCCCTCTTCACCCAGCAGTTCCTCGTCAATCCAAGCACTCTGGGTCCGCTGCGCTCCTTCGCCGGCAATCTCTTCGCGGCGGTGACGAACGATGCCGCTCGTGTGCCCAGCCTCACGTCCCTCGACGTTCCTGTTCACATTGTCTGGGGCGCTCGAGACCCGAACCTCAACCTCAGCGTTGCCGACACACTGCATCAGGAGATTCCGCACAGCACGCTTACTGTCTTTCCCGACGCGCATCACAACTTGATGCTGGACGATCCGACGCAATTTGCAGCAATAGTCAGATCCGCCGCCGGCTAGCGCGGGCCCGGCGGGGCGGAAAGATCAGTGTTGCGCGAAGAACTCGATGAGAGCTGCCGCCACCTGGTCGGCATGGGTGAGGATGCCGATGTGCCCCGAGCCGGCGACCTCGAGGTAGTCGCAGCCCGGTATCGCCTCGGCGGCCTGGCGGGCGTAACGCGGCGGTGAGTCGACGTCGTGCTCGAAGGCCAGCACCAGGCAGGGGACGCGCACCTCGGGCCAGCGCGTCGTGCGGGCCGGGTCGGTCGACCAGGCCAGTGCCGCCTCGTACTGCCCCAGGCGCCCGGGGTTGGGCCAGGCCGGGATGTCGGCGATCATCGACAGCCACACGCTGACGACCTCGTTGTCCTGCAGGTCGCTGATGGGCAGGTAGCGCAGGGTCTCGGTGGCGTAGAAGAGCGGCGGCAGGTCGTAGTCGAGGCGGGCCAGGTCGCGCTCGACGGTGGTGATGGCCAGCTCCCAGGCCGTCGGCGCGTTGGCACTCCCCATCAGGGCGGCGGACCGCACCCGCTCGGGATGGTCGAGCACCAGCGTCTCGGCGATCCACCCGCCCATGGAGTGCCCGGCCAGGCGGACCGGCTCCGTCCCAGCCCAGGTGGTCGAGCAGCGCCACGGTGTCGGCGGCCATGCCCTCCACGCTGTAGGGCGCGGGCGGTGAGGAGGAGGGCTCGACGCCCCGGTTGTCGAACGTGGCCACCTGGTAGCCCGGCGGCGACCAGCGCGGGCACCAGGGAGAGGTGCCAGGCCACGGCCGGCTGGCCGCACCCGGCAATGAGCAGGAGCGGCTCGCCCTCGCCGACGACCTCGTAGTTGAGCGTGGCGCCGTTGGCGCTGACCTCAGGAATGGAGCACCTCCGACAGCAGCTTCGGAGCGACGTTGCGCCCGGTCAGCAACACGACGGTCTGCTTCCCGTCGGGATCGGGCCGCACCACGCCGGCCCGCAGGGCGGCGACACCGACGGCGCCGGCGCCTTCGAGGACGAGGCCCATCTTGGAGGCCGAGAAGGCCATGGCGGAGCGGATGTCGGCCTCGCTGACGGTGAGGACGTCGACGCCGTGCGACAGCGCCACGCCGACGGTGACGGCGCCCGGCTCGAGATTGCCCGCCAGCCCGTCGGCCACGGTGGGCTCGACCTCAATGGGGACGATGCCCCCGGCCGCCAGCGCCGTGCTCATGGACGGGCGACGCCTCGGACTCGACCCCGACCACGCGCACGCCCGTGCCCTCGAGCCCGATGGTGACGCCCGCCAGCAGACCGCCGCCCCCGCAGGGCACGACCACGGTCCCGAGGTCGGGCACCTGCTCGACCAGCTCCCGGGCCAGGGTCGCCTGGCCGGCGATGACGTCGGGGTCGTTGTAGGGCGAGACGTAGCGGCTCCCGTCGGCGGCGGCCAGCTCGAGGGCGTGCGTCTCGGCCTCGCGGTACCCCTCGCCGTGCAGCACCAGGCGGACGTCGAACTGCTGCAGGGCCGACACCTTGGCGGCCGAGGCGCCCGTGGGCACGACGACCGTGACGGTCGCCCCGAGCTTGGAGGCGGCGTAGGCCAGGCCCAGGCCGTGGTTGCCGGCGGAGGACGCCACGACCGCCCGGCCGGGGTCCTGCTCCAGCGTGGCCGACACCGCGGCCAGCCCGCCGCGCACCTTGAACGAGCCGGTGGGCTGCAGCGTCTCGAGCTTGACCGACACGGACGGGCCCCAACTGGGGGGCGCCGACCACCGGCGTCACCGCCAGGAAGCGCCGCACCGCCAGCCAGGCCGCCTCCCGGTGGGCCGGCCCGGGCAGCTCCACGTCGCGCACCGGTCCAGTCTGGCCGAGGCGGAGCCTGGCATGCTGAACCCGTGCAGGCGGGGACCCGGACCATCGACGGCGCCACGGTGGAGGTCCATCGCCGACGTGGCGGCCATGGCCCGGGCCGCGGCCGACGAGGCGCTCGCCGTCATGCGCGCAGGCCGTGGCGGCCCGGGGCACGGCGCACGTGATGTTCGCCACCGGCAACTCCCAGCTGGCCTTCACCCAGGCCCTGGTGCACGAGACCGAGGGGGTGCCCTGGGCCGACACCGTGGTCTTCCACATGGACGAGTACGTCGGGGTGGGACCGGACCACCCGGCGGGCTTCCAGCGCTGGATCCGGGAGCGCATCGTCGAGCCGGCCCGACCCGAAGGCCGCCTACTACGTGGAGGGCCTGGGCGACGCCGAGGCGGAGTGCCGCCGCTACGCCGACCTGCTGCGCGCAGCACCCGCTCGACCTGTGCTGCCTCGGGATCGGCGAGAACGGGCACCTGGCCTTCAACGACCCGCCGGTGGCCGACTTCGCCGACCCGCTCGACGTCAAGGTGGTCGAGCTCGAGGCGGCCTGCCGCCGCCAGCAGGTCAACGAAGGCCACTTCCCCGGCCTCGACGACGTCCCCACCCACGCCATCACCGTGACCATCCCGGCCCTGCTGCGGGCCGGGCGCGTGCTGGCCATCGTCCCCGAGGCGCGCAAGGCGGAGCCGGTGGCCGCCGCCCTGACCGGGCCGGTCACCACGGCCTGCCCCGCCTCGGCCCTGCGCACGATCTCCCGGGCCACCATCTACCTCGAGCCCGACTCCGCCCGACTGCTCCCCGACTGAGGCGCCCCGGCACCGGGGCTCAGGACCCCCGATGCCCGGTGACGTCGTAGAGATGATGCACCGGGTCGTGGAGCAGGTAGCGGCTGAATCCCGCGATGGTCGAAGCGGGCGCCGTCGCTGCGCCGTCCGGGCCGGAGCCATTGCTCGCCCCGCACACCGTCGAAGCCGTCGGCCAGAGCTGCCGCGGCCTCGGCCAGCTCCGCCGAGACGACAGCCGGGTCCTGCTCGCCGTAGCGCGCCTCGACCGCCGTGACGTCCTGGTCCCAGTTCGGGTAGAGCGGGTCGTCCTCGCGCAACATGAGAACGAGCCGCTCGGTGTAGAGCGCGCAGACGTCGCGCACGTGGCAGGCGTACTCCAGCGGGGACCAGCGGTCGTCGGCCGGGCGCCGGCGCACCACGTCGTCGGGTTGTGCAGCACGCGCTGCCAGGCGGCGGCGTTGTCGCGCAGCCGGGCCGCCACGGACTCGGGAGGCCACGGCCGCGGCATCGAACCCGCATTCGGGGCAGGGGCGCTCGAGGACCCAGGTCCAGTCCTTGTCGTCGGGCACGATCGGCATGCTCAGTGCTCCCGTCCGCGTGCAGGCCGGTGGGCTGATTGCGCCCGACGTCGCCGGGTTGTGCGTCCGGCGACGTTTCTCTCCCATGGCACCCAGCTTCGCGGACACCGCACCGGCGCAGGTACGGCAACCACATCGAACCCGGCGGGCAACGGCGGGGCAATGGCCGCTCCGTAGGTTGCGGGCACGGAGATCAGGGGTGCCGGGCGGGGGCCAGGGGCACCGGAGGAGGGGCGCGTGACGATTGCTGTTCCGACGGGTGCCGTGGGGCAGCTTGCCCCGGGCACCCAAGCCGCGCCGGAGCCGCCGCGCCCGCGTCAAGCGCATCCTCATCGCAACCGGGTCCGCGCTCGTTGCGCTCATGCTCCTCGCCGCGTCGTTCGTCGGCTTCAACCTCTACCGCATCGACCACGCCGTGCACCACGTCGGCGTGTCGGCCTCGCTGCTGGCCAAGGGCAAGAACGACCTCTTGGCCATCGTCAAGGGACCCGACCACACCGAGCAGGTCTTCGTCTTCCACAACGCCGGCGGGCACACCAACGTTCTGCAGATCCCGCAGGCGCTCGGCCTGCCCCTGCAGAACGGCAGCACCGTCCCGCTGGAAGCGCTCAGCCTGCACGCACCGACCGCCATCATCGCCGGGCTCGACCGCCTGGGCATCCCCGTGACCCACTACGTCGGCGTCGACCTGCACACGGTGGACCCGCACTCGAACCTGGCCAAGCTGGCCAACGGGAACGATGCCCCTGGGCTCACTGATGTCGAACCCGGCCGGCGCCAGCTCGCTGCTCCAGCAGGTGGCCTCGCACATCTAGCTCGGACCGGGCACGCCGGTGTCCGCCGTCCTGTCCCTCATGAACGTGCCGACGGCCCACCCGGTCTCCGTCCCGGTCGAGCGCGACGTGCACGGCGTCGTCGTGCTGACCGCCGCCTTCGCCAACGTCCTGCGAGCCTTCTTGTAGTGGCGAGCGGGTAGTGGCCGGCGGGCCGAAGCGGGACGGGACCCAGCGGCGGGGCTGGCTCCACCGGCACCATCGCCGCCGCTCCGCCCGCCGAGGCCGCCGAGCCCGTCGAGACGTCGCCCAGCCCGCGACGATGCCGGCGCCACCCGACGCCGACAGGCACACAGCCGACAAGGCCCGGAGCCGCCGACACCTCGCTCGATCAGGTCCTGCGCCGGGCGGCCGAGGCCCGTGACGCCGAGCGCGATCCGGACGACTGAGCCGTCAGCCCGGCGTGAGCCCGAGCCAGTGGTCCAGGAAGGGCAGGGCCTCCGTGCCGTGCCACTGGTGCCCGCCCTCGAAGATGTCGTGCACCAGGCGGTCGCCGCGCGCCGAACTGCTCGTAGACCAGGCGCGTGCGGCGCACCGACTCCGCCGCCGTGGCGAAGGGGAACAGGTCGTCCTGCCTGCCGGACTCGACCAGCAGCGGCCGCGGCGCCACCAGCGCGCCGAGGTCCTCGTGCTCCAGGCTCCCCAGCATGCCGAACAGGATCTGCGAGCCGCACATGTTCCACGGCATTTTGTGGCTCTCGGCCCACGAGGAGAAGTAGCCGCTCACCACCGACGCCGCCACGCGGGTGTCGACGGCCGCCGTGAAGAGCGTGACGGTGCCGCCGTAGGAGATGCCGACCATGCCGAGGCGGGCCGGGTCGACCAGCGGGTGCTGCTCCAGCACGTCGAGCGAGCGCCGCAGGTCCCAGACGTTCTGCGTCAGCGGGTTCCAGCCGGCCATGGCGGCGTGGACGAGGTTCGTGTCGCAGGCGTAGTGGTCCTCGGGGTTCCAGTCCAGCCGCTCGCCGAAGCAGCGCAGGTCGGGCGCCAGCACGACGTAGCCGCGGCGGACCAGTTGCAGCCCGTAGTCGGCGTTGGGCATGTCGGTGTGCGTCAACCCGACGACCTGCGACTTGCCCGGCCCGTGACCGTGGCAGGCCAGGACGGCCGGGCCCGGGGGTCGGCCCTCGGCGGCCGTCGGGGACGAGCAGGTAGGCGGGGACCGACATGGTGTCCTCGCTGTCGAAGACGACCTTGTCCCGCCGGTAGCCGTCGCAGGCCTCCGACTCCAGGGTCTCGAGGTTGAGCGGGACGGGCGCAGGCTCGGGCCCGAGCAGCTCGCCGAGGCGGGCGCGGCGACGCTCCAGCCAGGCCGGAATGGCCGCCGGGTCCGACTCGGGCAGCGGGTCCTCGTGCGTGGTGGCGGCCAGGCGGGTCATCCACTGGTACCAGGGCGAGTAGTTGCGGGCCGGCGGGGTCAGGACGAGGCCCCCGGTGTCTTCGCTCATGGACGGCCCTTTCTGGTGTTCGTGCGGCGCGTGCGGGGCCAATGTAGGCGGGGTGCGCCGGGCGCCGCGTCGACGCCGCCGATCTGCTTCGGGCAGAATCGGGCGGTGACCCTCGCCACCTCCGTCAGCATCCACCCGCTCTCCCCCACCATCGGCGCGGAGATCTCGGGCGTGGACATTCGCGCGCCGCTGGCGCCCGACGTGGTGGCCGCCATCCGCGACGCCCTCAACACGCATCACGTCATCTTCTTCCGCGACCAGTCGCTGACGCGCCGAGCAGCAGGCCGCCTTCGCCCGCCAGTTCGGGACCGTGACCGAGGCCCACCCCGTGCTGCCCTCCATCGACGAGAGCCCCGAGGTGCTGGCCATCGACGGCAAGGTGGACCGGGCCAGCTGGTGGCACACCGACGTCACCTTCCTGGAGACGCCGGCCATGGGCTCCATCCTCTACATGCTCGAGGCACCCGACGTGGGCGGCGACACCATGTGGGCCAGCCTGCAGGACGCCTACGACGGGCTCGCGCCGCCGGTGCGCGCCATGTGCGACCAGTTGATCGCCATCCACCACGACCCCTGGTTCGCCGCCGACGTGGCCGAGCGCGGCGGCTACGAGTGGGACGGCACCTGGCGCGACAAGCTGCTGCCGGCCCTGCATCCCGTCGTCCGCACGCACCCCGAGACCGGGCGCAACGGTCTCTTCGTCAACCGGCAGTTCACCCGGACCATCTTCGGGCTGTCGGACAACGAGAGCAACGCCATCTTGGAGATGCTCTACCACCACTGCGTCAAGCCGGAGTACACCTGCCGCTTCCGCTGGCGCGCCGGGTCGGTCGCCTTCTGGGACAACCGGGCCACGCTGCACTACGCGCTGGACGACTACGGGCACGTCGGCGCGCTACGCGCACCGGGTGACCCTGCGGGGCGACAAGCCCTTCGGCCCGGCCATGCCGTTGCCCGCGAGCTGACGGCCGCGTTGGCGGCCGGCCTGGGGGCCGACCTCGGCGTCGCCGCGGCGGCGTTCGTCGGGACCAACGTCGACAACACGGTCGTGACCATGGCCATGGTCGCCGGCGCACCGCTGGAGCGGGCGCGCCGCATCGCGATGGGCCAGATGGCCGGCTTCCTCGTGCTGGTCGTGGTGGCGGCCGCCGGCGCCGTGCTTCTCTTCGAGTTCTCGACGGCCGTGGTCGGGCTTGCTCGGCCTGGTGCCGCTGGCCATCGGCGTGCGCGGCCTGGTCCTGCTGCGTCGCCGGCAGGGCGACGGCGAGGCCGAGGGCGCGGCGGACGTCGCCGGCGTCTCGAAGCAGCGGGCGGCCGGCGCTTTCGCCCCGAGCAGCGCGCCGTCGGCCGGGGCTTCACGGCGGCGGCGCTCGTCACCATCGCGGCGGGCGGCGACAACCTGGCCGTCTACATCCCCCTGTTCCGGGTCGGAGGGGCGGCGAACATCGGCGCCGTCGCGGCCGTGTTCGTCGTGGGTGAGGTCCTGGTCACCTGGCTCATCCTGGCCGGCGGTCGCCATCCCAAGGCCCGGGGCGCCATGCTGCGCCTCGGGCACGTGGCCGTGCCGATCCTGCTCTGCTGCGTCGGGGTCCTGGTCCTGGTGCAGGCGGGGACCTTCTCGCTGCTCTGAGCCGGCGCGACAATGAGCGGGTGACGGACCCCGTCGACGCGCTCGATCCTCGACCTGCTCGAGTGGGTCGGCCCGCGGCCGCGTCCCTACGACGAGGTCATGGAGGCGTGGCGCACCTCGTGCCCGCGCCTGCCGGTGTGGGAGGAGGCCAACGCGCGGGGCTTCCTCTCCCGTGAGCACGTGCCCGGCCAGGGCGCGCTGATCGCGGTCACGCCGGCCGGGGTGGCACAGCTGCGCCGCCACCGGGCTGCCGCCGCGGTCTGACGAGAGCGCCGGCCGCATCGAAGCGCGTGACTGAATCGGCCAGCCCGTCCCCTACCAGCGCTGCGTGTTCAACCTTCGGCGAGGTCCGACGAGAGAAAACACGGCGATCGCTGCACCGACGATCCCGAACAGGAGCGAGCCCAACGAGGAAGTGAGCACCCACGCCGCCTTCATCTGGGCTGTTCCCCGGAGGCGGCGGCCCTGGGCATCGACCGTCGCCGGTGACCTTAGCTGGACGGTGACGGACATCGAAGCGAAGTTGCGCCGAGGCCACCGCGGCCGGCGCCTCCGGTGACCGAAGCGGCCCACGACGTGGGCGACGGGCGCCTGGTGGCCACGTTGGACCGACCCCGACGGCAATGTCCTGGGGCTGCTCGAGGACCCTTGAGTCTCGGACCTCTTCCAGGGTCAGGGCGATCGCCTCCAAATCCGATTCCGGCGGTGCAGTGGCCGCGCCGAAGCGATCAGTTCGGTGCTTGACTGCCCCCAGATCGAGCACGGGAGGCACCATGGAGGACCTGCAGGGCAAGGTAGCGGTGATCACGGGCGGCGCCAGCGGCATCGGGCGGGCCGTGGCGGAGCGGGCGGCCGCCGAGGGTATGAAGATCGTCCTCGGGGACATTGAGGAGGGGGCCCTCGCCCAGGCCGTGGACGAGCTCACCGCGGCCGGGGCCGAGGCCATCGGCGTGGTCACCGACGTCGCCGACCGCGGCTCGGTGGAGGCGCTGCGCGACCGCGCCCTCGACCGCTTCGGCGCCGTGCACCTCGTGCACAACAACGCGGGCATCGGGCTGGGCGGCCCCATCTGGGAGGTCACCGAGGAGGACTGGCGCTGGATCCTCGGCGTCAACCTGTGGGGCGTCATCCACGGCGTCGCCACCTTCACGCCGCTCCTGATCGAGCAGGGCGAGGGGCACATCGTCAACACGGCCTCCATCGCCGGGCTCATCGTCGCCCCGTTCCTCGGCCCCTACAACGCCACCAAGCAGGCCGTGGTGGCCATTTCGGAGACGCTCTTCAAGGACCTCCAGACGGTGGCCGCGCCGGTCGGCGTCTCGGTGCTCTGTCCCGGCTTCGTGCAGACGCGCATCGCCGAGTCCGACCGGAACCGGCCGGACTGGGCCCCCGAGAGCGACGCCATGGGCGCGGCCGAAGTGCAGGGCGTGGTGCAGAACCTGGTCGACGGTGGCATCGCGCCGGACATCGTGGCCGACCGCGTCATCGACGCCGTCCGCACCAACACCTTCTACATCCTCACGCACCCCGAGCTCGACATCGCCATCACGACCCGCTTCGACGACATTGTGCAGGGGCGGGCGCCCAGCCCGACGATGATCGCCTGAACGGAACAGCCCGGCTCAGCCCGCCGCGGTCGTGGACAACCCCGGCAGCGGCTTGAAGGGCTGCACGGTCACCCAGCAGGTGCCCTGGGCCTTGCCGCTCTTGGGCATTTTGCACAGCGCCGACTTCGGCACGTTGTTGTGCACCTTGACGACCTGGTACTGCGTCGGGCCGTAGAACTTGTCCGTGCCGAACGTCCAGGTCGGCGAGAGCGTGCCGGGGTAGTTCGTGATCTTCGACATGGCCTCGGCGAAGGTGCGCCGGTTCAGGTTCTTGCCGGCGTCCTTGGCCGCGGTGGCGAACAGCCCGATGGCGCCGCACCAGGCCTGAATCGGGCCCTGCTCCTCGATGTAGTGGTAGAGCGTGCCCGGAATCGGCTTCGGGTGGTAGGCGTGCCAGGTGTTGTAGCAGGCGCGCACGCCCGGGTCGTAGCCGCCCTGGCTCTGCGGGCGGTTGTCGTCGATCCCACCCAGCGTCTCCGTCGTCACGCCCTCCTGCCCGTTGAGCGCCTGCTCGTACGGGCACCGGAATGAGACCCAGCGCCACCTCGATGGACGACTGGTAGTCGCTCAGCAGCAGCTGCGGGAAGTACTGCTGCGAGTTCTCGGCCCCGATGTAGGGGAACAACGCGTTCTCCGGGAGCATGGGGATGACCGACTGCACGCCGGCCGCCTTGAACTTCTCGACGGCCAGCTGCGCGTCGGAGCCGGTGGTGGCCGTCTGGTCCGGGCTGGCGGCCACCGTCTGCACCACCGGGGTGATGCCGGCCTTCTTGAGGTCGGGCAGCATGGCGTCGTTCAGCGCGTCCTGGTCGGCCGCCTGGTCGGACACGACGACGCCGACCTTCTTGCCGTGGCCGAGGCGGCCCGAGCTGACGCCCCACTGCACCACGGCCGAGAGCACCGGCGACATGTCGGCACCGGTCCACCACAGGTAGGGCGAGGCCAGGTTGGTCCAGTTCGTCGTGGTCGACCACGCGCTCAGCAGCGGGGTCTGGCCCTGCTGGGCCACGCAGAGCTGGTTGTCGCCCTCCCAGGTGCCGACGCCGTCGACGACGGCGAAGGCGGCCGGGTTGCCCTGGGTCCACTGCTTGCACAGCGACTGCATGTTGGCGTCGTTGGTCGGGTCGAACTGGACGATGATCGGGTTGATCTTGCGGCCGTTGATGCCGCCCGCGTTGTTGATCTGGTTCACGTAGAGGTGGATCGCCGGGATCTGCTCGTTGTACTCCTTGTCCTCGGCGAAGCCCTCCTTGCCGGCCAGGCTGTTGATGGCCACGACGGGGAAGACCACGTTGATGCTCGTGGCGGTCACGCCGCGCGTGCTGGTGCTGGCCTGGCTCGGCGGGGTGGCACTGGTGCTCGACGCCACCTCGGCCGCGCCGGCGTCGCTCGGAGCCGCCCGGGGTGCCCGACGGGGCCAGCACGAGCCAGGCGACGAGGCCGACCACAATGGCGACGATGATCAGCGCCGTGCGCATCTGCATGGCGCGGGGACGCCGGCGCAGGCGGCGCCAGGACCGGCCCAGCGGGGCCAGGACGTGGGACGCCACCCCCCGATGCGCGGGAACCTCCATGCTCGCTTCCATGCTCACCCTCCTTGACGGCGGTCTGCACCGCCGCCCTCCCCTATCGGTCCTGACGCCATCAGGGCCTCGTCGCTCGCACCAAGGTAGGCGGCCAGCGCCTTGGAGTCAGCGCGGATCACTTCGGGCGGCCCGGCGGCCACCACCCGGCCCAGCTCCATGACCACCACCTTCGAGCACAGCTCGAAGACCAGCGGCACGTCGTGCTCCACCAGGACGATGGTGGCGTCCGCCACCTCGTGGATCCGTTGCAGCAGCGGAATGAAGGCCTCGGCCTCGCGCTGGGCGATGCCGGCGGTGGGCTCGTCCAGGAGCAGCAGGCGCGGCTTGGCCAGCACGACGGAGGCGAGGTCGACCACCCGCCGCGTCCCGGTCGACAGCTCGGCCGTGCGGTGGTGGCGGAAGCGCTCCAGCCCGAAGGCGGCGATCACCTGGTCCACCGCCGCCAGCTTGCGGCGCTCGGCCCGGCGCGCCCACGGAAGGCGCAGGGTGGTCGAGACCACGGCCACCTCCTGGCGGGCGTCCTCGCTCAGGAGCAGGACGTCGAGCACGGTCAGCTCCGGGAACAGGCGGCAGTCCTGGAACGAGCGCACCATGCCCACGGCCAGGCGCTCCTCGGGCAGGTACTCGGCCAGGTCGATCTCGTCGAGGTGCACGTGCCCGACTGCGGCGACACCAGGCCCGAGATCACGTCGAGCGTGGTCGTCTTGCCCGAGCCGTTGGCCCCGATCAGCCCGACGATGGAGCCCGGCTCCGCCTCGAACGACACGCCGTTCAGCGCGTGCACGCCCCCGAACTGCACCTGCAGGTCCTCCACGAGGAGCCGGGCCGGGTGCCCGGTCGACACCGCGGCCTCGGCCACGGCGGTCACTGCTCGGCCCCTTCCGCCACCAGCGCAGGCGTGACCGGCGGACCGGCGTGGCGCGAGCCCAGCCGCTCCTGCGCGGCGCGGATGCCCAGGGTGACGGCGTCGCCGCTGCGGTGCAGCACCTCGGCCAGCCCGCCCGGCAGGTAGAGGATGAACAGGATGAGGCCCAGGCCGCTGGTGATGAACTGGATCGTCTGGTTGGCGCCGAAGAGCGCGGGCAGGCCCTCGAGGTAGATGGCACCGAGGATGGCGCCGGGAATGGAGCCGAGCCCCCCGATGACGACCATGGAGATGATCACGAACGAGGTCGTGGGGTCGAAGGTGATGTCGGTGTTGTTGAGCTGCTGGGTGGCGAAGGCGAAGCACACGCCCGCGTAGCCCGCCATGAAGCCCGAGAGTCCGAAGGCCAGCAGCTTCGTGCGCAGGATCGGGATGCCCATGGCCGCCGCCGTCAGCTCGTTGTCCCGCACGGCGACCAGGCGGCGCGCCACGCCCTTGTCGCGCCAGATGCGCACCATGAAGACGGACAGCAGCAGCACGCCGAGCGAGAAGAGGGCGAACGACTTCTGCGAGGCCAGGCTGATGCCGAACAGCGAAGGGCGCGCCGAGGAACGTGTAGCCGGGGTCGGGCAGTCCGGTGCACAGCGTCTTGTGGATGCCCGGGCATGCTGAAGCAGGGGGTGGCCAGCACCGCGCTCTGCATGAAGATGGCGAAGGCGAGCGTCGTGACGGCCAGGAAGAGGCCGGGCATCCGCAGCGCCGGCAGGCCGACGAGGATGGCCACCAGCGCGGTGATGGCGCCGCCGTAGAGCATCACGACGGGCAGCGGCAGCGACGTGCCGAGGTGCACGGCCACCAGCGCGCCCACGGCGACGAGGCCGAATTGCCCCAGCGACACCTGGCCCGCCCACCCGGTCAGCATGGTCAGGCTCAGGGCAATGACGGCGAAGATGCAGATCTGGCTGAACAGGAGGTTGTTGCCCACCGAGAGCACGAAGGGCAGCAGCGACGGCGACGGCGACGGTCAGCCAGACGCCGCCGGTCGAGACCCGGCGGCGCAGCTGGTCCACCCCGGCCCGCATGGTGGTGGCGGCGCCGTGCTGCCAGGTGCTGCGCTCCCCGGTGCGCGCGCCCTTGCGCAGCGCGCCGACGCGCACCAGCAGGACGACCATGACGACGACGAAGATGATGAACTGCTGCTTGGCCGGCGAGGGGACGTTCCACTCCAGGAGCTCGAGGAACACCCCCATGCCGATGCCGGCGATGAAGGCCACCGTCAGGTTGACCATGGCGCCGATGAGCGCCGCCGTGAGCGCGTAGAGCAACAGGTCGGGCGAGAGGGCCTGGGTCAGCGCGCTGGTCTGGTTGGGCGCGTTGAGGATGGCGGTGAAGGCCGACAGCGCGCCGGCGACGGTCCACGTCAGGGTGGAGGTGCGGCGGATCCACACGCCCGAGAGGCGGGCGGAGTCGGCGTTCTCCGACATGGCGCGCATGGCCAGGCCCCACGAGGTGAAGCGGACGGCGAGCACGAGGATCACCGTGACGATGGGGGCGACAATGAGGGTGAGCACCTCGGTCGGCGTGATGATGAAGGGCCCGAGGGAGAACGACAGGTCGAAGGGCACCGGGACCGGCTTGTAGAGGTTGGAGGGCCGGATGAACGGCAGCGCCGTGAGCGCCAGCAGCACGTAGCTCAACCCGATGGTGGCCACCATCACCAGCACACGGGGACGGCTGAACAGCCGGCGGAGCAGGAGCTCGGACAGGGCGCCCACCAGCGCGGCCAGGCTGATGGACAGCACCAGGCCGAACCAGTAGTTGAAGTGGAAGTCCGCCGTCAGCTTCACCAGGAACACGGCGGCGATGACGCCGATCTGGCCCTGGGCGAAGTTCAGGACCCGGTTGGTGCGGTAGACGAGGACCAGGCCCAGGGCCAACAGCCCGTAGCCGAGCCCGTAGAAGACGCCCTGGACGAGGACGAAGTTCGGGGCCGAGAACGCGAGCACGTGCGCTACGAGAGCCCCGCGGCGGCGGTGCCGAGGAAGACGGGGCGCAGGAGGTCGTCACGGGCCATGAGGTCGGCGGTCGGACCGTCGAAGCGGATCTCGCCCCGCTCCATGAAGAAGCAGCGCTGGGCCAGGCTCAAGGCGCGGTTCAGGCTCTGCTCCACCAGGATCACGGTGGTGCCCGACGTCGTTGATGCGCCGCACCATCGCCATCAGCCGCTCGACCGTCATGGGGGCCAGCCCGAGCGCGAGCTCGTCAATCATGAGCAGGCGCGGCTCGGTCATCATCACCCGTGACAGGGCGAGCATCTGCTGCTCGCCCCCCGAGAGCGTGCCGGCCGGCTGGTCCAGCCGGGCCGCCAGTTCGGGGAACGCCTCCAGCGCCTCGTCGTGGGCCTTCTGCGTCCTGCCCCGGTCCTTGCGCAGCGTGTGGCTCCCGATGCGCAGGTTGTCGCGCACGCTGAGGCCGGAGAACGTCATCTTCCCGCCCACCAGAAGGGCCACGCCCTCGTCGATGATCTGCTCGGGTTCGAGGTAGGTCGAGTTCATGCCGAAGATCCGGACGACGCCGCGGTGCGGATGGGACAGGCCCGACACGGCGCGCAACAGCGTGGACTTGCCCGCCCCGTTGGTCCCGAGCAGCGCCACCATCTCGCCCTGCTCGATCTCGAGGTTGACGTCGAAGAGCACCTGGTTGGTGCCGTAGAAGAAGTCGAGGTTGTGGACCTGCAACGCCGGGATGTCCCCGCCGGCCTGGCGCCGCTTGCCTTCGGTGTAGCGCTCAATGACGTCCTCGATGACGAGGGTGATGTCGCGCCGCACGCTGCGCGACCCGATGACCAGCAGCAGCCCGCCCACGGCACAGACCGGGAAGATGATGGTGAGGGCGACGATGATGCCGTGCAGGCCCCCGATGGCGTCGGAGACGGCGCCCAGCAGCACCGAGCCCGTGAAGCCGCCGAAGACGAGCGAGTACACCCCGAACATGGCGAAGCAGATGGTGCGCATCTCCGGCGGGGCGGTGGCGGCCAGCGTCAGGAAGATGCAGATGGCCAGCGGCGACACCGCGGCACTGGCCAGGAACTGCAGGGTGACGCACAGCCAGAGCTGGGGCACGTAGAGCGACAGCACGAACAGCCCGCCGTAGGCCGTGATGCAGATGCCGGCGATGACCAGCGGGCGCTGCGGGGCGCGGCGGAAGTAGCGGTCGCCGAAGACGTAGGCCAGCGGGAGCCCGAGGAAGGCGGCCAGGCCGATGATGGCGTACACCCCGCTGCGCGACGCCGTGTCGAGGTGGAACTTGTCGATGAAGAAGAGGTTGCCGAAGAGCGGGGCCCCGGTCCCGGCGAAGCCCAGGATCGCCACCGCCACCAGCTCGAAGTAGAGGGAGCGGATGCGCAGCAGCCGGGTCACGGCGGAGCCGAGCAGGACGCGCGGCGCCTTCTCCTGTTGGCTGTGCAGGTCCATGCCCGAGGCCTTGAGGATGTGGCTGCTCTCGTTCTGGCCCTTCTCCGGCTCGCGCAGCGTGAAGAGGGCGAGGCCGAGCGGAATGCCGGCCAGCGCCACCAGCAGCCCGTAGCGCCAGTTGTGCGAGACGGTCACCACGTACCCGAAGATCAGGATCCCGATCGTCTGCGACAACGGGTCCGACAGGTTGTGCCAGCTGAAGATCCGGCCCCGCGACTCGGTCGGGTAGGCGTCGGACAGGTACGAGTTGTGCACCGTGTTGTTGACCCCGGTCCCGACCGACGCCGCCAGATACAAGAAGGCGAACCACCAGACGTTGGGCGACAAGGCCATCAGGGCGCCGAACACGGCGAAGATCAGCAGGGCGACGGCGGCCACCACCTTGCGGCTGCCCCGGTCGGCCCACACCGCCAGGGGGACGGCCCACAGGAGCTGGGACACCTGGGCGATGAAGGCGACGGCGCCCAGGGACGCGTTCGACATGTGGAACGAGGTCTCGAGGTTCTTCCCGATCAGGTTGATGCCGTTGCCGAATGTGCCCGGCACCAGGGCCGCCGCCGTCAGCAGCACCAGGGGGGCGTAGCCCGAGCTCCTGAGGATGCCGATCAGCGGGGGCGGCTTGCCCTCACCCGTGCCCGGCATCACCTCCAGCTCGGCGACGACCTCGGAATCCTTCACCTGGGAGACCGCTTCGCGCAGGAGATCCTCCGGTACGGCGAAGTCGAACAGCGGATCGTCGGTCACCGGTCGGGGACTCTATCTCTGACACCAACGTCAGGGTAGGTGGGACCCTCCCACGCCGGAGGAAACTCCAGGTCCTGGACCGTCTCCGGGCCGCCGTCGGGGGCCGGGCACGCGCTCAACCGCCGATCGGCTCCTGCCGAGAGTAGAGGGTGAGCCTCGACATATTCGAAGAGCTGGAGCTCGACGTCTTCGAAGAGTGGGAGTCGGAAGTACGCGGGTACATCCGGGCCTTCCCCACCACGTTCGATGCCGCGCGCGGCTCCCTCCTGTTCGACGAGGACGGCGCCGAGTACATCGACTTCTTCGCCGGCGCCGGGACGCTCAACTACGGGCACAACAATCCCCTCCTCAAGCAGGCGATCCTCGACTACATCGAACGCGATGGCATCACCCACGGGCTCGACCTGGCCACCCGGGCCAAGCGCGAGTTCATCGAGACGTTCCGCGATCTGATCCTCAAGCCGCGGGGACTGCGCTACAAGTTGCAGTTCACCGGGCCCACCGGGGCCAATGCCACCGAAGCGGCCCTCAAGGTCGCCCGCCTGGCCACCGGACGCAGCCATGTCATCGCGTTCACCCGCGGCTACCACGGGCTCAGCCTGGGGGCCTTGGCGACGACTGCGGCCCGGCAGTACCGCACGGCGGCCGGTGTCTCGCTGGGGGACGTCACATTCGCTCCCTTCGAGGGGTATTTCGGTCCGGACGTCGACACCATCGAACTGCTGGCACGGCAACTCGAGGACCCGTCCGGCGGCATCGACCGGCCGGCCGCCATCATCGTCGAATGCATCCAGGGCGAGGGCGGCGTCAACCTCGCCAGCCCTTCGTGGCTGCGCCGACTGTCCGCGCTCGCGGCGCAGCACGATGCTCCGCTCATCGTCGATGACATCCAGGCCGGCTGCGGGCGCTCCGGGGATTTCTTCAGCTTCGAGGAGTCGGGCATTCGTCCGGACATCGTCGTGCTGTCCAAGTCCCTCTCGGGCTACGGCCTCCCCATGTCGCTCGTGCTGATCAGCCCCGAGCTCGACGTCTGGGAGCCGGGCGGGCACACCGGCACGTTCCGAGGGAACAATCTCGCCTTCGTGGGGGCGACCGCGGCGCTGCGGACCTACTGGTCCGACGGAGGCTTCGGCGCCGAGACCATACGCAAGGGCGAGTTGCTCCAGAGCCGGTTGGCCGGCATCGCGGCGCGTCATCCCGGCCATCTCGTGGAGCGCGGCCGTGGCCTCATCCGGGGCCTCGCCTCGCTGACCGACCCGGACTTCGGGTCGCGGGTGTCGCGAGACGCCTTCGCCCGAGGGGTCCTCATTGAGACCGCCGGCGCCTATTCCGAGGTCCTCAAGTTCCTGCCTCCGCTCACGACCGATGACGACACGCTGCTCCGCGGCATCGATGTGGTGGAGGCGGCGATCGAGGCGCAGTTCGCTTCAGTCCCCTAGACGGCAACCGCCGTCGGCCCGAGCACTCTTCACGAGGGAAACGCACATGACCCAACTTCTCCAGTCCGCCGAGTCCGAGGATCTGTCCGGCCGCGAATCGTTGCCGGAGATCGCGGAACGGATCGCCGAGACCGCGGCCGGCCCGGCCGCCTACGACGTCGACCTGCGAGCCCGCTTTCCCGTCGAGGCGGTCGATGCCATGAAGGAGGCGCGGCTCCTTTCTGCCATGGTGCCGGCCGAGCTTGGCGGGATGGGCGCCTCGTTCACGGACATCAGCGATGCGATCCGGATCATCGGACGCTCGTGCGCGGCCGCCGGCTCGGTTCTGGGAATGCACATGGAGCAGATGTTCATGCTGCTCAAGTTCGGCACGACCCCGGCCCTGCGCCAGTGCCGTGCAAGAAGTCGTGGACAAGCAGTTGCTCATCGCCAACGCCAACAGCGAGGTGGGGATCGGCGGCGACGTCATGCGGAGCATTGCTGCGCTCGAACCCGAGGGGGACGGCTGGCGCTTCGACAAGCAGGCGCTGGCGGCCTCGTACGGGTGCGCCGCCGACCTGATCCTCTCGACTTCCCGGCGCTCGCCCGACGCGGCTGAGACGGATCAGGTGCTGGTGCTCATCCGTGCGGCCGAATTCACCCTGGAGCCGACGAGCGGCTGGGACACGCTGGGACTGCGCGGCACCTGCAGCTCCGGGTTGCACATCACCGGCCATGTGACGTCCGACGACCTGTTCCCAGTGCCCTTTGCCGACATCGCCAGCGGCGGTGGCGGGCAGTTGCGGCACATCCTCCTCTCCGCAGTCTGGACCGGCCTGGCCGAGGCGGCCATGGAGGAGGCGCACAAGGCCGTACGCGCCGCGGCACGCCGCACCATCGGCACGACGCCGCAGTCGGCGCTGCGGTTGGCCGAAATCTTCGCCGAGGTCCAGGTGGCGCGCAGCACGCTGGCGGAGGCGCAGCGATTGGTCGAGGCCGCCGTCGAATCCGACTCCTTGGAGGACATCAGGACGATCATGAGCTTGCGCAACGTGAAGGTCGTGACGTCGAAGACCGCCATGAGCGCTTCCACCGCGGCCTTGCAGATCTGCGGCATCAACGGTTTCCGGCGGGGCGAAGACCACCGGCTCGAGCGCATCCTCCGTGACTCCTGCGGCGCCCTGATCATGGTGGGCAACGACCGCTACCTGCATGAGAACGCCGACATGTTGCCCCTGCGCAAGACGATCTGACTCCGGCTGTGGCGACTCCGACACCAGAAGCGGGCTCGCTCCCGAATCTCCTCTACGTCTACGACCCGCTCTCGTTCGCGCCGTTGTCGATCACCCAGGAGGCCGAAGGCGTCTGCCGCTTCGTGTGGGTGGTGGACCTCTCGGACCCGGACGCGGCGAGCATGGCGCGGCTCCTGCGCAAGTTCGGGCCGGTCATCGACTCCTCGGACCGCGACGTCGGGCGCGTGGCCGCCGAGGCGCGAGAGCACGACGCCGCCGGCGTGCTGTCGATGCACGACGCCGACCTGTGCTGGACGGCCGAGCTCGCCGAGGTGCTCGGGCTTCCGTTCCACAGCCCGGAGACGGCACTGAAGCTCACGGACAAGCACGCGCAACGCGCCGCTTTTGCTGCGGCGGGACTGGCGGTCCCGATGGTCAGGGTCCTCCCGGGCGACGCCGACGCGGCCACGCTGGCCGACCTGGGAGCGGACTTCACCTACCCCGCCGTGCTGAAGCCACGCTTCGGCCAGCAGAGCCGCAACACAATTCCCGTCGCGTCGAGTGCGGAGCTCAGCGCGACGCTGCGGGAACTGCGCAGACAGCCCGAATGGCTGGCCGAGGACTACGTCCTCGAAGGGTTCGTGCCCGACGCCACCACGGAAGTCGGGGGTCCCGGGTTTGCCGGCTTCGTCTCGGTGGAGAGCGTGGTGGAGAAGGGCCGGATCGAGCACGCCGGCATCAGTTCCCGTACGCCGTTCCGCTGGCCGTTCCTGGAGACCGGGTACTGCACGCCGACTGCGCTTTCGCCCGAGCACGAGGCCGAGGTCCTCCGCGTGGCCGGGGAGGCCGCACGCGCCCTGGGCGTGACGCTGGGTTGCCTCCACACCGAAATCAAGCTCACCGACGACGGTCCTGTCGTCATCGAGGTCAACGGCCGGCCCGGTGGGGGCATGTCGGAGATGCTCGAGCGCGCGTCGGGCTTCAGCATCTTGCGCACCGCGCTCCGCCTTGCGGTGGGGGATCCGGTCGGGCTTCCGGGCCCGGTCCCCTGCTCTCGTATCGGTTACCTGCTGTATGTCTTCCCACAGTCCGACGTCGAGTGGATCGACAGCGTCGAGGGTCTGCCCGAACTGCGGAAGATCGATGGCGTCGACGAGATCGTGCTCGTGAGGGGTCCCGGGCAACGGATCGATTGGCGCGAAGGCTCCGAGGCCCACGTGTTCCACCTCACCGGGACGGTCAAGGACTTCGACGAGCTGCAGCGCCTGATCGACGCCACGGTGAGCCTGGTCCGTATCGAAGGGCACAACGAGGGCGCCCCCTTGGCCGCACATCCCGCTCCGGTGCCCGGAGTCGGGCGCCTCCCTGATCGACCCGGGTCGCTGGGCCGGTCCTCTCGAGGTCGCCAGCTTGCCGCGTCGGGCTCCGCCTCGCTGCAGGCGGGCTCGTCGGCGTCGGCGTGAACGCGCCGAGCACTCCGACCTGCTGACGACGGGCGGCGCCGACGCTCTCCGCCTACGGGCGCACCATCGCCACCGTCAGCGGGCCTTCGGGCAACACGGCCACCCGTGCCCCGGGCCCGAGCCGCGTGCACGCGGACGCCACCGCGGCGTCGAGATCGGGCACAACGGTGAGCAGCGCGGTCGGCCCCGCCGCCGCGTCGAGGCCTTCGGCGAAGAGCACCACCTCGGCCCGGTCGAGCACGCGCCCGAGCACCTGGGCCTGCCAGCGGTCCAGTTCGGGCATGCCGGTTGCCCCGACCAGATCGGCCGGGCTGCGGGCGTCGGCCACCAGGCGGGCGAAGGCGCCGCCCGCGGGCACGCCGTCCTCGCAGGCCGCCGCCATCACGATGGTCCCGCCCGGGCGCACAATGCGCTCGGCCGCCGCCATGCCCTTGACCGCCTGGTACAGGTTGCGATCGAGCGGGTGGCCGCCGTTGGTCGACACGACGAGGTCGAAGGGCGCGGCGACGGTGCGCATGGCGGTGGACTGCACGTGGGCGCAGGCGGCATCGTGCGCGGCAGGCAGCGGACCGGCGAAGACGGCCGTGACCTGGCGGGCGCGGTTGATGGCGACGTCGACCGACAGGTGCGGTGGGGCCAGCGCGACGGCGGCGCGCACGAAGTCGTGCACGGGGTTGCCCTCCCGCGTGACGAAGGTGGCGCGGGCATCGGCAATGCGGCGCGGGTGGTGTGCCTCCAGAATCGTCGTGTTGGCCGCCAGCCCCGGGCACACCGCTTTCGGGCCGCCACTGAAGCCGGCGAAGAAGTGGGGCTCCACGAAGCCGGTGACGATGCGCAGGTCGGCCTCGACGTACTCGCGCTGCAATCGGACCGGCGTCCCGTCGACCTCACCCACCGCGACGTGCGCGTCGTCAGTCGTGCCGTCATGGTCGACGATGGCGTAGCGCGCCACGATCTCGGGACCGACGAGCTCCTCCATTTCCGCCGCGGTCGCCTGCCGGTGCGTCCCGGTGGCGCACAGCAGCGTGATGCGGTGGTCGGGCACCCCGCAGCGCGCCAGCTCGGCCAGCAGCGGCGGCAGCACCGTGCGGTTCGGCATCGGGCGGGTCAGATCGGGGAAGACGACGGCCACCCGTTCCGACCCGTCGGTCAGGTCCTGCAGCGATCCCCCGAGCACAGGGCGGCGGAGGGCCGCCAGAATCGATGCCTCCTCGTCCTCGAGGCCCGGCTCCTCCACCGGTGCGATGACCTCGGCGTCGTCGGGGACCTCGACCGTCGTCCCGTGGCGCCCGTAGGCCAGCTCGACGCGCACGGTCAGGGGGCGGGCGGACCGGATCCCGGCAGCGACTCGGTGGCGGCCAGCACGGCCTCGGCCACGTGGTCGACCCGCGGCCGCAGGGTCCGGTAGAACTCGACCGCGGACGGCGTCGGCTCGATCACCGCCGCCACCGGGTCGATCTGGTCGAGCGTCAGCCCCATACCCAGCGCCTTGCCGGCCAGGAGCGCGGCGCCGGCCGACGCCGCCTCGCCCGAGCGGTGGCGCAGCGCCGGCAGCCCCAGCACCGACGTGAGGACCTCGACCCACACCGGCAGGCCCGACCCGGCGCCGCCGAGCGTCACCCCTTCGGCGGTCGAGCCGCCGAGGCGCCCCACCGTCACGACCTCCATCACCCGCACCACGTCCCAGGCCACCGACTCCACCACGGCGCGGGCCATGTCGGCCGCGCCGTGGGCTGCGCCCAGTCCCATGAAGCCGGCCCGGGCGTCGTCGCGCCACCACGGGGCGCGGGCCCCGTCGAGCCATGGCACGGCCACCACGCCGCGCGCGCCCGGGTCCGCTCTCCGCCGCCAGGCGTCCGAGCTCCTCCGTGTTGACGTCGAGCAGGCGCCCCAGCCAGGCCAGGAAGGAGCCGGCGGCGGACAGGCCTCCCTCGAGCAGCCAGCCCCCGTCGGCCGCCCGGGTCACCACGGCGCCGACGGGCGCCGGCACGGGGCGCTCGTGCACCGGCACCGACACGTTGGCCGTGGTGCCCCAGCTGACCATGGGGTGATGCTCCGACGCGCCCGAGCCGAGGACCTCACACTGGCGATCACCTGCGCCGAGGACGATGGGCACGCCGGGGCGCAGCCCGAGCTCGGCGGCGGGCACGGGCTTGAGCTGGCCGACGACGGTGTCGGACGGCACGACGCTCGGGAGCTTGCCCAGTGCCGGCCCCGCCAGCTCGCGCACCACGTTGCCGTCGAAGTCGTAGAGCCCGCTGCGCGAGGCGAACGTGGCGTCGGTCACCAGCTGGTCGGTCATGCGGTAGACGATGAAGTCGCGCGGTGACAGCAGGACGTGGGCGGCCTCGATCCGCTCCGGCTGGTACGCCGCCAGCCAGGCCAGCTTCGCCGCCACGGCGCCGGCGTCGAGCGGAATGCCGGTGCGGGCCCGGTTGATGTCGTCGCCACCCATCTGCTCGGCCAGCGCGCGCGCCTCGGCCGCGGCCCGGTGGTCCGACCACAGGATGCCCTTGCCGATGGGGTCGCCCTCCGCCGACACCGGGACGAAGGTCTGCCGGGCGCCCGAGCAGGCCACCACGTCGACCTCGCCGAAGGCCACAGGCGCCTGCGCCCGCGCCTCGGCGCAGGCGATGACGAGCGACGTCCACCAGCGCAGGGGGTCCTGCTCCGTCCAGCCCACCTGGGGGTAGGTCGTCGCCAGGTCGGCCCGGGCCAGCGCCACCAGCCCCTCGTCGCCCCAGAGGCCGACCTTGGTGACCGACGTGCCGAAGTCGATGGTGAGGATCACCGGCCGTGCACCAGCTCGTGGACCAGACCGGCCGCCTCGGCGGGGTCGGGGTCCTGATAGATCGTGCGTCCCATGGCCATGCCGGCGCCTCCACCCTCCATCACGTCGCGTACCTCGTCGAGCACGGGCGCCCGGCCCGCTGCCGTGCGCGGGCCGCCCAGGAAGAGGACGGGCACGCTCACGCTGGCCACCACCCGGGCCACGGCCCGCTGGCGCTCCGCCCCGGGCGGCACCGCGGGCACCGGGACCTTGATCACCGGAGCGCCCATGTCGTGGGCGATGATCGAGGCCAGCACAATGGCGTCCGTGTCGCGGCGGATGCGGCCCTTGTCCCACACGAGCGGCTCAATCAGGGCCTCGAGCCCCGCCGCGCTCGCCTGCTCGAGCACCTGTCCCAGCAGCTCCAGCGCCGACGCCGTGATCGGGTCGTCCATGTCGATCCGCGTCATGTGCTTGACGCCGGACCAGCCGTCCGCCGCCGCCCGCGGCACGCTGGCCACCAGGCGGTCGTCCAGCTCGAACGCCGAGCCGGCCAACCCGGTGCGGTTGATGGAGAGGTAGGTGCGGTGCAGCGCGGTGAGATGGCCCGCCTCGGCCAGGCCGGACAGGGGTTGGGCCGTGGCCAGAATGCCGTCGCACGAAGGCAGCGCCCGAGCCAGCGACGCGAAGAACTCGGCCCAGTTCTCGATGGTGAGCACGGCACGGGCGCGGTGGTCCGCCGCCAGAATGAGCGCGGGCGTGGGCAGCGGCGTCGTCACTGGGCCCCGGACAGCGCCAGCACGACCTTGGCCACGGCGGAGAAGTCCTCCCGCCCGTAGCCGGCGGCGCTGGCCGCGGTGAGCAGCTGGCGGGCGGTCGCCGTCGTCGGCACCGGCACGCCGCAGCGCACCGCGTAGGCCATGGCGAGGTCGAGGTCCTTGGCCATGAGATCGGTCATGAAGCCGGGCTGCCAGTCGTTCGACGCCGGGCTCTCGGGGATCACGCCGGGCACGGGCAGGCGGGTCCGCACCGCCACGCAGTCACCGGTGGCATGGGTCAGGACGAGCAGCAGCTTCTCCATGTCGACGCCGGATCGGACCGCCATGGCGGTCGCCTCGGCCGTGGCCGTCATCTGCGCCGCGTAGATCACCTGGTTGCACAGCTTCACCACCTGGCCCATGCCCGGGCCGCCCACGTGCACCACCAGCCCGGCGAAAGGGTCGAGCGCCGGCTCCATGTCGGCCAGGGTCGCCGCGTCGCCACCCACCATGAGGGTCAGGGTGCCCTTCTGCGCGCCGGCGGTGCCACCCGAGAGCGGCGCATCCAGGTAGCGCGCCCCGGTCTCGGCCACCCGGACGTGCTGGGCCCGCTCGACCTCGGGGTCGATGGTGGAGGTGTCGATGACCGTCTTGCCCGGGCCGAGTGCCGGCAACATGGCGTCGATCACTTCGGTGACCTCGGGCGAGTTGGGGACGCAGAGCATGATCACGTCGGAGGCCTCGGCCACGCCGAGCGGCGACCCGCCGTCGACCGCACCCTGTGCCACGGCAGCCTCGATCGGGCCACGGCCGCGCGAGGCGACGGTGACGTCGTGGCCCGCCGCCACCAGGTGGCCGGCCATGGGCAGGCCCATGGCTCCCAGCCCGATGAATCCGATCCGCATGCGCGTTCCTCCCGGGGTGCCGTTCAGCGGGCGGCGAACTGGGGCAGCCACTCGGCCGTGCCGGCGAGGAGCTCGTCCACCATGGTGTCGGTGGCGCGCAGGTCGCCGCGACCGGCCAGCGGGTCGAGGGCGAACGCCTCCCCCGCCAGCGTGCGGTCGCCCCGCAGCGCCGCCTCGACGGTCAGCTCCTGCGTGGCGACGTGGCGGCGCACGATCTCGTCGTAGGGGGTGGGCAGCGTGCTGCGGTCGCGGCCGCGGATGCCCTTGTCGTCAATGATGCAGATCGACTCAATGACCGCCTCGGCCGGCAGCCCGACGGCCTGGCCGGTGTTCGGGATGTTCACGGGCGCCTCGAACGGCTCGCCGGTGAGCATGGCTTCGATCATCGGTGAGGGCAGCTCGCCGGACTGCCAGGTCTGCAGGTCCTTGGTGCCGGCGAGCCAGGCGTCCACGTCGGCGACGTACTCCGCCTGATGCTGCTCGCGTCGCGCAATCGGGCTCAGCTCAATGTTGTAGGCCGCCCCCCACTCGGACTCGGGCGTGAGGGCGAACGAGACGAACTCGGCAATGTGCCGGTCGCCGGCCGCCGGGAAGGTGCCCCAGCGCTCGAGCAGCGTCAGCTTGAAGAGGTGCCGCTCGGCGAAGTCGAGCTTGGAGAAGTTGTCGGCCTCGGGGCGCCCGGGGTACGGGGCGAGCGAGGCCAGGCCGCCGACCTCGTCGACCAGGCTGCGCAGCACGTCGAAGCCGTCGGCGCCGTCGACCTCGAGCGAGGTCAGCACCGGGAAGTGGTTCACGCCGGTGACCGAGGCCGTGACCGCCTCGAGCGGGCGGCCCAGGGCGATGGCCAGGTCCATGCAGAAGTTGCCCACCTCGTGGCAGAGGCCGACCGTCTTGATGCTGGTCTCGCGGCACACCGAGCGGGTCAGCGCCGTCATGGGGTTGGTGATGTTGAAGAGCCAGGCGTCCGGGCAGTGCTCCTCCATCGCCTTGCCGATGCCGACGAGCACGGGGACGTTGCGCAGGGCGCGGTTGATGCCGCCGGGCCCCACGCTGTCCCCCACCGTCTGGGTGATGCCGTGGGTGGCGGGCACGTCGAGGTCGACCGCCATGGAACGGAAGCCGCCGGTCGAGATGCACACGATGACGAAGTCGGCCCCGTCGAGCGACGCACCGAGGTCGGTCGTGGTGGCGATCGTCGCCTTGGCGCCCATGGCCTCGTTCAGCTTGTGGGCCAGCGCCTCCATTTTGGGCAGCGGCGCCGGATCGATGTCCTCGAGCACGAGGTGCATGCCGGCGAGGGCAGGCGTCCCGAAGAGGTCGGCCATCAGCTCCGGACCCCACTGATAGCTCCCGCCGCCGACGATCGTCACTTGGGTTGGCACGCCGCCACAGTACAGTCCCGCTCATGGTTCGCCTCCGGCGTCGCGCCCCGCTGGTCCTGGCCGCCGCCTTCGCCGGCAGCGGCGTGATCCACCTGGTCCGCCCGCAGACCTTCGCGCCGATCATGCCCCGCGTCATCCCCGAGGAGCACCACACCAACCTCATTTACGCCAGCGGCGTGGTCGAGCTCGTCTGCGCCGCCGGCCTGGTCCGGCGCACGCGCTGGGCGAGCGCCGCCAGCATCGCCACCCTGGCCGCCGTGTTCCCCGCCAACATCCAGATGGCGCTCGATGCCGGGACGGGACGCAACCCCGGAGCCTCCGACAGCCGCGCCGTGGCCTGGGCCCGCCTCCCCCTGCAGCTGCTCATGGCCTGGGCCGCGCTCCAGGCGCGCCCCGAGCCCGTCTGACCGGGAAGAATCGGCCGCGGCATGGAGATCCGGGTCCTCCGCCCCGGTGACGACGGGCTCGTCGCGGCGGCTTCCCACCTGTTCGACGGCCCGGCCCGGCCCGACGGCCACCGCCCGCTTCCTCGCCGAAGCCGGCCACCATCTGCTCATCGCCTACGAGGACGGGCGTGCCCGTGGGATTCGTGAGCGGCGTGGAGGTCACCCACCCCGACAAGGGCACAGAGATGTTCCTCTACGAGCTGGCGGTGGACGAGCCCTCCCGGCGCCGCGGCATCGGGCGCGCCCTGACCGAGCACCTGGCTGCGCTGGCACGCGACGCCGGCTGCTACGGCATGTGGGTCCTCACCGACGAGGACAACGACGCCGCCCGCGCCACCTACGAGGGCACGGGCGGGGTGCCCGAGACCGGGCAGGTGGTCGAGGTCTGGACCTTCTAGACGCGCGTGCCGCGTCAGGACTCCGACGGCGCAGGCTGACGGGGCCGGGTCGGCCAGAGCCAGAGCGCGGCCACGGCCAGCGCCGAGCCGATGAGGTTGTCGACGACCCGGTTGGCGATGGCCGTGCGCGCCGGCAGGCCGCCGAACGCCGTGAGGAGGACGAAGATGCACGTGACGAACGTGATGTAGAGGCCGAAGTTCACCCGCTGCACCGAGAAGGCGATGGCCGCGGCGACGACGGCGAGCACCGCCAGCAGCGTGGTGTCGGGCCGCAGTGTGACGAGGACCAGGGTCGTCAGCGCGGCCCCGGCCACGCTGCCGATGATCCGCAACACGGCCCGGCGCCTGGTGAGCTGGGGCTCGGGCCGCATGATGAAGAGCGCCGCCTCGGGGATCCAGAACCCGTCGTCGGGGTTGGTCACCCGGAAGAGAATCGTGCCGGCGAGGCTTGCCGCGGTCAGGCGTACGGCGTGCCAAAAGGGGATCGACCGGAGGTGGGTGGACCGCCGCATGGTCGCTGCCACCTCGCCGCGCCCACGCCCATCCGGTCGCGCCGGCGTGGCGGGTCGGATCGGCGTAACGGGCGAGGCCCCGTCTGGCCACCACGGCCAGCGCGGCGGTGAAGAGGCCGCCGAGCAGCGTGACCCCGCCGACGACCAGCGCCTCGGTGGCGGACACATCGAACGAGGCGGAGAACACGAGCGAGGTGACCGACGAGACGCCGATCAACGCGGCCTGCGGGCCCAACTCCACGAGCAGTCCCGCCGCGAAGGTGCACAGGGCCACGAGCGGGAAGATGGCGATGCCGCGGATGCCGCACAGCGCGCCCAGGAAGGCCCCGACCGCCACCAGCACGCCCGTCCCGGCAACGATCCTCGCCCGGAAGCGGTGCCCCGGCTGGAACACCGCCATGTCCGTGAAGAAGGACCCGACGGCGGCCCAGCCGCCGGCCCGCGGGTAGCCGGTGGCGATCCCGACCGCCAGGGGCCCGCCGATGGACACCGCGCAGACGAGCCCGATGAAGGGCGATGCCATCGGCCGGTTCATCTGGAGCGTCCAGGCCCACCGTTCCCGGAACGGGAGCCGGGCCTCCTCGGGTGGCCGGGCCTCGTCGCCCACGGCCGGCAATCCCGTCATGGCGTCAGGCGCTTCTCACCCCAGAAGCAGGCGAAGGGGTTGTCGTTGTACGGCGGGATCTCGGTGTACCCCGCGCCGCGGTAGAGGCGTTGCGCGGTCACCTGCTTGGGGCCGGTGTCGAGGCGGGTGCGCGCATAGCCCAGGGCCGCGGCCGCCTCCTCGAGCGTGCGCAGGAGCGCCGCCGCCACGCCGCGCCCGCGGGCCTCGGGGCGCACGTACATCCGCTTGATTTCGGCCACGCCGTCGCCCAGTCGCCGCAGCCCGCCGCCCGCGACCGCCTCGGTGCCCTCGTACCCGACGAAGTAGGCGCCGTCGGGCGCGCGCAGCTCCGCCGGCAGGAGCGGCGGGTTGTCCAGACGGCTGGCGTTGTCGTAGGCGCCGATGAGCTCGGCGCGCATGGCCGCCAGGAGTTCCGAGGCCGGCGGCTCCTCCGGATCGCACAGCACGAAGCGCAACTGCGCCGGCGGCCCCGTTCGGGCCCGCGCTCACCGCACCAGGTCGGGGTGCAGTGCCTTGGCCATGCGCGCCATGCCCTCGCGCCACGGGACGGTCGTCTGCCCCGCCAGCTCGTGCATGCGCGTCGTGTCGATCGCCACGCTGTCGATCGTCTGCGTCGTCGGCTCGAAGCGGGCCTCGGTGCCGGCGAGCCCGGCGAGGTAGGTGCACCACTCCTCAATGCTGACCGGCTCGCTCCCGCCCCAGTTGACGGTCACGGCAGGCACGGACGCCGCCTCGAGCAGCCGCGGCACCATGGCCAGGATGTCGTCGGCGTGCAGCGGGTGGTAGATGCTCGGCGCGTCCACGTGCACCGGGATGGCCGACCCGTTCAGCATCATGTGCAGGTGGATGGCGGGCCAGCCGCCGTTGTCGCCGTACGGCACGGACAGCCGCGCAATGGTGGTCGGCAACTCGAAGCGCTGTGCCGCCCAGCGGGCAGTGCCTTCCGCGGCAATTTTGCAGATGCTGTAGGTGCGCAGGAACGGCCAGACGCCGTGGTTGTCGCCGAGGGGCCCGTCCTCGTCGAAGACGCGGTGACCTTCGGGCTTGTAGACCGCCGTGGACGAGCAGTGGAGGAAGGCGCGGGCGTTCTGGTGGTGCTCCATCAGGAAGGCCAGGCCGCCGCTGTTGGCCGCCAGGTCCCTCTCCCAGTCGTTCGTCTTGGCCACCGCGAAGTTCAGGACGTACTCGGCGTCCTCGGGCAACCGGCCCATGTCGCCCGACTCCAGGTCGACCGGGACGCACTCGATGCCGGCCGCCTCCAGCTCGGTGCGGGCGGCGGCGTCGGAGAAGCGGGCTGCTCCGATGACCCGGTTGTCGCGGGCCAGGGCCGTCGCCAGCGGGCGCGCCACCTGCCCCGTGACACCGGTGACGACGATGGTGCTTCCCTGCAATTTGTCTGGACTCATACGCCCTTTCGTACTCGCTACGCTGCCCGCGTGCACCTCTTCGCAGCGTTCCTGGGTGGCGAGCTCGCAGGCGGCCGCATGGGCGAGGACCACGAAGTGGTCTTCGTGGTGGCCGAGGACACCGAATCGGCCCGCCGGGCCGCCAAGGCCAAGTGGGGCGGCGACGGCCGGGCCCACGTCGACGCCCTCACCCGCCTCGACGTGATCGACGGCTTCGCGGTCGGGCTGGAGCCGGGCGGCACCGGCGACTCCACCGAGACGACGGGCTACAACTGATCCTCGCTGCTCAGACCGCCGGTGACAGCCCGCCGTCGAGGTTGATGGCCGTGCCCGTCAGGTACGAAGCCCGCGACGACAGGAGGTAGCAGCCGAGGTCGGCGAACTCGCCGGCGCGGCCGAAGCGACCGAGCGGAATGCCGGCGTCGGCGGCGAAGCGCTCGTAGAACTCCCCCAGCGCCAGCCCGGAGCCCTCGGCGATGCGGACCCACTGACCGCTCTCGATGAGGCCGATGAGCACGGCATTGACGCGGATGCCGTCGGGCGCCAGCTCCTTGGAGAGCGCCTTCATGAGCGCCATGCCGGCGGCACGCGTGACCGAGCTCGGCTCGCTCGACCCGCCGGGCGCCTTGGCCGACACCGCCAACGTGAAGAGGACGGCGCCGTGACTGGCCCGCAGCATCGGGAGGGCGAGCCGGGTGAGGCGCACGGCCGCCATCAGCTTGAGCTGGACGTCGGACTCCCACGTCTCGTCGTCGATCGTCTCGATGGAACCCGCCGAGGCGCGCCCCGCGTTGTGGACGATCCCGTCGATCCGGCCCCAGCGCGCCGCCGCCGCCTCGACGAAGGCCTCGAGGTCCCCCGCCTGCGAGACGTCGGCCCGCTGCGCCAGCACGTCGCCGCCGGCGGCCCGGACCGCCGCTTCGGCGGCGCGCAGGCGCTCCTCGTCCCGCCCGCACACGGCGACGGCCGCCCCTTCGGTCGCCAGCTGCGTGGCGAGGGCCAGCCCCAGCCCGTCGGTGCCCCCGGTGATGAGGACGGTCTTGCCGCTGAGCTCCAGATCCATGCGTCACTCCTTCTTCGGTGCGGTGATCGTGACCCGGTCGAGGAAGGCATCGGCCTCGCGCTGTGACCGCAGGTGCACGAAGTCCAGACCGGCCCAGCGCGGGTCGTGCTCGGCGTCCCCGTAGCGCTGACGGTAGACCCGGTAGCCGCGTGGCCGACCAGGCGATGATCGACTTCTCGGGTTTCCACGAGAACAGGTTGGACCACGGCTCCTTGTTCCCGTTCCAGAGCTCCTGGCGGGTGGCCACGCGCCTGACCGTGCGCCGGACGGTGCGGGCCATCACCACGGCGTAGGGGAGGTCGAACCACACCACCGTGTCGGCCCGTTGCCAGACGGTGTCCCACACGACCGAGTAGTTGCCGTCGACGACCCACCCCGGCGCCTCGGTGGCCTGCCCGACCCGGGCCCGGAAGGTGTCGTCGTCGAGTGGCGTCCATCCGGGCTGATGGAAGATGGCGTCGAGCTCAATGTGCGGCACCTCGAGGATCCGGGCCAAGGAGCGGGCCAGCGTCGTCTTCCCGGAGCCCGAGCACCCCACGACGGCGACCCGTTCGATGTCAGCGCTCCTGTTCGGTGGGCCTGATCAGGATTTCGTTGACGGCGACGCGGCGTGGTTGGGTCACGGCGTAGCGGAGGCTCTCCGCGATGTCCTCCGCCTGCATGATCTCAATGCCCCCGAAGGTCTGCGCCATGCCCTCGAGGATCTCGGGCCGGTTGTGGAACGCCAGCTCGGTGGCCGTCGGCCCCGGGCTCAATCAGCGTGACCCGCACGTGGCGGTGCGTGACCTCCTGCCGCAGCGACTCGCTGAAGGCGCCGACGCCGTGCTTGGTGGCGTTGTAGACACCGCTGTTCAGCCGGGCCACCCGGCCGGCCACCGAGCTGACGTTCACCACATCGGCCACCGAGCGCGGCTCGCCCTCGGCGGCGGTCAGAAGATGCGGCAGCGCGGCGTGGGTGCAGTACAGGAGGCCCAGCACGTTGAGGTTGACCATGCGCTGCCATTCCTCGACCGGCGCCCCGACGATCGGGCCCGAGCAGCATGACGCCGGCGTTGTTGACCAGCGTGTCCAGGCGGCCGAACTCCTCCACCGTGCGGGCCACGGCGTTCTCGGCCTGGGCCTGATCGGTGACGTCGGCCTCGATCACCAGCGCCTTCCCGGCTCCGCCGAGTGCGCTCGGCCAACGCCTCGAGGCGGTCGCGACGCCGGGCGACGAGCGCAACGGTGGCCCCCTCCTCGGCCAGGGCGACAGCCGTGGCCTCGCCGATGCCGCTGCTGGCACCGGTCACGAGGGTGACCGTCCCTTCCAGTCTCTTCGTCATGGAGCCTCCACCTGTCGTCGTCTCCGGCCGGGCGCGGCCGTGGCCACGGTCTACCGGAACGAGCGGTCGCTCCGCTCGGCCCTAGGTGGGAGACCCCGTGGGCTCGTTCTTGGCGTGGCCGTCCGCGTCGGCGAACGGCTCTATCCCGAACAGTCCGACCGGCACGCCGATGTCGTCGGGCACCCGGGTCGGCGTGTCGCGGTTGAGCGTCTTGCCGAGGAAGAAGTCGGGTCGGACGAACCGGTAGATCACGAGCAGGACGACGCCGAGGAGGAAGGAGAGCGACGATGAGGACGAACACGCCACCGACGACCTTGTGCGTGCCCGGAATGGTCCAGGTGGTGTAGCTGTTGCTCGGGGTTGACCCAGTTGTACCAAATGAACCAGATCATGACGAACCAGAGCATGAGGCCGCCCAGCAGGGGGAGGATGCCGCGCAGCCAGAGGCTGCGGGCGCTCTCCCTGAGGCTCTTGCGGTAGTACCAGACGCAGGCGAAGCCGGTGAGCCCGTAGTAGAAGGCGATCATGGCCCCGAGGGCGGACACGGAGTCCCCGATCACGCTGCTGCCGGTGGAGAGGTAGTTCATCACCACGTACAGCGCGATGGAGACGCCGCCCATGGCCAGCGTCGACGTGGTGGGCGTGAGGAAGCGCTTGTGCACCTTGCCGAACGCGTCGGGAATCGACTTGTAGGCCGCCATGGAGAGCGTCGTCCGGGCCGTCGGCAGAATGGTGGTCTGCGTCGACGCCGCCGCCGAGGTGAGCACCATCAACAGCAGCAGCTTGACCATGACCGCCCCGATCCCCGAGGTGCCGAACACGGAGGCGCCCAACGAATTGAGGACGTCGCCCGAGTTGGCCGGGTTGGACAGCCCGATGCCCGTCGAGCCGATGCCGGCGTAGGACTGGGAGGCCACAATGACGATGGCGTAGGTGGCGAGGAGGATGAGGGTCGAGATCACCGCCGCCCGCCCCGGCGTGCGGGTCGAGTCCTTGGTCTCCTCGTTGACCGAGACGGCGGTGTCCCAGCCCCAGTAGATGAACAACATGAGCGAGAACCCGATCATGAAGCTGGTGAAGCCCAGATTGTGGAACGGGTTGAACCACTGCGCGCTGGGCGTCAGGTGCCCGGCCGGCGCCTTGCCGGTTCCGATCTTGACGAAGGCGACGATGGAGAAGAGCACCAGCACGACCACCTCGACGCCCAGGAGGACCTTCTGCAGGTTGGCGGAGATCTCGACGCCCACGTAGCAGATGGCCGTCATCACCACGATCCATGCCACCCCGACCAGCAGCACCCAGGTGCTGGAGGGATTGCCTCCGATGCTGCTGGCGCCGAACAACAGGAAGACGTACTGCCCGGCGATCTGGGCCAGGCTCGCCATGACCAGGATGTCCGCCGCCACGATCCCCCACCCGCCGAACCACCCCGTCTTGGGCCCGAAGGCGCGGGTGGCCCAGGTGAACGTCGTGCCGCAGTCGGGGTCGGCGTTGTTCAGCTCCTTGTAGGCGTAGGAGATGAACAGCATCGGGACGAAGGCCAGGATGGCGATGATCGGCGCCTGCAGCCCCTTGATGGCGATGACGACGAATCCGAGCGTCGCCGCCAGGCTGTAGGCCGGCGCCGTCGAGGCCACGCCCACCACCACCGAGGAGAACAGCCCGAGCGCCCCGCTCTTCAGGCCCTTGTCACCAAGGTCCTTTTCTTTCGCCAGTTCAGCATCGAGATGGACCATGGGCGCTCCGTTCGTTCCAGGACTGGTGCGTCGTTCCAACAGGACTGGCCTGCACCATACTCACGCCGGGCAGAATTTCTCCAGACTTTTCCGGAGAATCCACTGATCCCGGACCCGAAATTCTCCGCCGCCACGGTTTCGATGTCCAGAGGGCGGTTCGGTGCCCGATATCGTCACCGCGTCAGCGGCGCCCGGCCTCCGTCTGCCCGATGCCCTCGCGCAGCTTCTGCAGGCTCGACGAGAGCAGGCGGGAGACGTGCATCTGGCTCACGCCGACGGCTGCCGCGATCTCCGACTGCGTGAGACCCTCGACGAAGCGCATGCGCAGAATCGACTGCTCCCGCTCCGGAAGCGTGGCGAGCGCCGGCCCGAGCAGGGCCCGGTCCTCCACCGAGTAGAAGTTGTCGTCGACCTCGCCCAGCCGTGCCGAGAGCGGGTCGTCCTCGCTCTCCGACGCGTCGATGGACGCGGCCCGGTACCCCTGGCCGGCTTCGATCGCCTCAATGACGGCTTCCTCGCTGGCCCCGGTCGCCTCGGCCAGCTCGGCCACGGTCGGGTTGCGGCCGAGCTGCTGGACCAGCGTGCCCGTGGCGTGCCCGAGCTCCAGGTAGAGCTCCTGGACCCGACGGCTGGCCCGCACGGCCCAACCCTTGTCGCGGAAGTGCCGCTTCAGCTCCCCGATGATCGTCCGGGTGGCGAAGGCGGCGAAGTCGACGCCACGGGACGGGTCGAACCGGTCCACCGACTTGACCAGCGCCACCGACGCCACCTGGACGAGGTCGTCCAGCGGCTCGCCCCGGTGGAGGAAGCGCCGGGCGAGCTGGTGCGCCAACCCCAGGTTGGCGGTGATCAGCTCTTCGCGTGCGACGGGATCGAGGGCAGGACGCTCAGGTGCAGCGACGTCCGACAGCGGCCCGGGATCGTGTTCCCGGCCGTCCGTCACTCTGCATGCCCCCCCCTGCGCTTGCGCAGCCAGGCCCGGGCCGAGCCGTCCCGGCTCTCCCGTCCGTGCTCGTCCACCAGCGCGTCGAGGATCTGCTCGCTCAGGCGGGCGACCTCTTCGCCCTCGGGTCCGGAGCGCGCCGCCACCTCGGCCCGCTCCAGGGTGGAGACGACCTCAATGGCGTCGCCCACGACGCTGAGCTCGAGGTGAAGATCGCCGTGCTGCGCGTCGCTGCCCTGCAGCGTGAGGAGACAGAGCTCGCCGACGGCAAGGCGAAGGTCCTCCAGCTCCTCGATGTCGAACCCGGCACGGGCGGAGATCGCACTCGTGACGAGCCGGGCGAGCACAATCAGGTCGCCCCGGGCCGGGAACTTCAGCTCGATGCGATCGCCGCTCTCCAGCCGGTCCGTTGTCTCCGTCACGCCGCTCCTGCCGATTCCAGCGAGTCGGCGATGGTGAAGACACTGGTGAGTCCGGTGATCTCGAAGATCTTCACAATCCGCGGATCCGCCACCACGACGTGGAGCTCCCCGCCCAATTCCCGGCAGCGCTTGAGCGCGCCCACGAGGACGCCCAGCGCCGTGGAGTCGAGGAACGTCACGCCGAGCAGGTCGAGCACGATGGTCGCCTCACCCTGGGCGATGACGCCGTGGAGGCACTCGCGCAGCTGCGGAGCAGTGGCGACGTCGATCTCCCCGCTGACGGCGATGACCGGCGGCGTCGAGCCCGTCCGCTGCTCAATCTGAAAGTCCTGATCCACTCCGCCCTCCTGTGGGCTCATCCTCCGCCACCCCGAGGACGACGTGCAATGCCGATTGGCAACGGTTCTATAGCCGCTGGCGCCCGAACCTAAACCTCGCTGGGGCCACCGGGGTTTCCGCCCCGGCCCGGCCGGGTACTGAGTTGACTTACAACCCCGGTGAGCGGCGGGGTTGACCCGGCCTGCCCGAGCAGGGGAATAGCGTTGCACAGAAGCCCGCCGACCAGGGAGAGTACGTGCCCGAACAAGGAGACGAGCAGCTTTCGGCCACCGGGAGGAGCGCACGCGTCGACCGGGCCGAGGCCGTGGCGACGCTGGTGGCGCTCGCCTGGGCCTCGACGGTGGCGATCGTCTTCGCCGTCTACGGCGGGAACGTCTCGCTGGTCGGTCTGCTGGCGATCTCCCCCTTCTTCGCCGCCCCCTTCGCCCGGCCGTCGCGGGTGGCGTTGGTCGGCATCCTGGCCGCCTTCTTCGCTCTCGTCATCAGTACGCCCCCCCACAGCTACGGGGAGCTGAACCACACGCTCCGCGTCGTCACGATGCTGGCGGCGACCGCGTTGGCGATGTGGATCTCCTACCTGCGCGGTCAGCGCAACGTGCAGCTGTGGACCGCGCGCTCGGAGACCAGGAACGAACGACGTCGTCGCGTCGCGGCAGAGACGGCGCAGCGCATGCAGACCATGGCGCGCGCGCTGACCACTGCCGCCGACCCGGCGCAGGTGGCCGACGCCGTCTTCGCCGCCATGCGCGACGAGCTGGGCGTGGACGCCTCGACGTTCGCCCTCCTGGACGAGCGCGGCGCCCTGCACACACTCCGCCGCTTCGGCTACGCCCCCGACGACCCGACGGACGGCGTGCTGACCTCGCTGCAGATCGACGGCCCGGTCCTGGGAGAGAACATCGCCTTCTTCTCGGAGACCGTCGAAGACCTGCTGCGCGACCGGCCGGACATCCATGCCGTCCGTCGACTCAGAGCCGCTTCCGCGCCCTCGCCATCATTCCGCTGGTCGTGTCCGACCGCACCATCGGTGCCGTCGTCGTGCACTGGGACGACGACCGTGAGATCTCGGAGCCCGACCGGACCTTCCTCTTCACGATCACCGGCGCCGCGGCCCAGGCCGTGGAGCGGGCCCGCCTCACCCTGACCGAGTTCGTCAACCTGGAGCGCAGCCAGCACCTCCATCAGCTCAGTTCGGCGCTGGCGGCGGCCACGACACCGGGCGACGTGGCCCATGCGGCCATTGCCGGCGGCCGGCGCGCGCTGGGCGCGCAATCCGCGGTGGTGCGCGTCCCGGCCGGCGGAGAGCTCGGCCTGGCCTGCCTGGCCAGCAGCGGCCACCCGGCCCTCCTCTCCCGCACCATGGTGCCCCTGGAGGGCAGTCAGGCGGGAGCGTGCTTCACCCATGGGAGGACGGTGGCGGCGGGCATTGCCGCCGACGACCGCGTGCGCGAGAACCTCGAGACGGAAATAGTGGCCAGGGTCCTGCACGAGCTGCCCAAGCCCGTGACCATCGTGAGCGAGCCCCTCATCGGCAGTGTCGGCCCGCTCGGCGTCCTGTCGCTGGCATTCGTCGGCCAACCCGAACCGAACGAGCCCGATCTGCGTTTCCTCTCGACCCTGGCCGGGCTGACGGCGCAGGCCCTGGAACGGGCCCAGGTGTTCGAACACGAACGAGAGGCGCTCCGCGACGCCGAGGCCGGCAGGGAACGCCTGTCCCTGCTCTCGGAGGTGACCCGGCTGTTGAGCTCGAGCCTCGAGCCGACGATCGTCATCCGCCGCACCATGAGCCTGGTGGAAGGACGCCTGGCCGACTCGTGCCTGGTCCAGGTGCCCGGCGAGAGCGGCCTGGTCCGGCTCGACGTGCGAGAGCCGAGGCCTGCGTCGTCGGACGAGGTGGCAGCGCCGGAGGGGAGCGGCCACGAGACGCTTCCGTTCGGCTCGGACGCACCGGCCGCCGTCGCCTTCCGCACCGGCCGGACGCAGTTGGCGCCGCTCCATGACGGCGAGGAGGGCGGCGACGTGTCGACGGCCCTCGCCGTCCCGTTGACCGCGAACGGCGAAGTCATCGGCGTCATGACCTTCGTCGACGGACCGGGCCGGCTCTTCGAGGCGGACGACGTCTCGCTGGCCACCGAAGTGGCGAGCCGGGCCGGCGTCGCCCTGTCCAATGCCACACGGTTCCAACGGGAGCACGTCGTGGCGGACGTCTTGCAGCGCGCCGTGCTCCCCGACTCTCTGCCCGAGGTCGAGGGGCTCGTGCTCGATGCCGAATACCGGGCGGGCGTCGCCGGGACCTATGCCGGCGGCGACTGGTACGACGTCTTCGAACTCGGCGACGACTCCGTGTTCTTCAGCGTCGGCGATGTCATGGGCAAGGGTGCGCCGGCGGCCGCCCTGATGGGCCAGGTCCGCAGCGCCATCCGCGCCTACGCGGTCTCCGGTCTGTCGCCGACCGAAGTGCTCTCCTCGCTGGACCGCCTCTTCGACACGCTGATCGAGGACCGCGTGGTCACCGCGGTCGTCGGCACGATCACGCCCTCGACGGGACGCGTGGTCATGAGCAACGCCGGCCACCCTCCCCCATTGGTGGTGCGTGCCGACGGCAGCGCGACCTTCTGCCCCATGCAACGGACACTGCTGATCGCGGCGGGGTTGAGCGGTTCGCTGCGGCCGCGCGACGAAATCGTCCTGGAACGTGGTGACTCGCTGATCATGTACTCGGACGGCCTGATCGAACGCCGGGGCGAGGTCATCACGCACGGCATGGAGCGGCTGGCGGATACGGCAACAGTCATTGCGCGGGCCGGCTGGCCGGACCATCCCGCGGTCACCTTCGCCTCCATGCTGAGCGTCGAGGAACGCACGGACGACATCGTGGTGCTCTGCCTCAATTACACCGGTTCGTCCGCGGGGCGCATATCCGCCTCGCCAGTGGGTACGTCACGGGATGGCATGTCAACCTTGCATCTCGAACCGGTCGTGGAGAGCACGCCGGTGGCGCGGCACTGGGTCGCCGCGCATCTCCGCGACCTCCCGGCCGAAGTGACCGGTTGCGCCGCTCTGTTGACGTCCGAGTTGGTCACCAACGCGGTGCTGCACGCGGCGACCCCGATGAGCATCACGCTGCACACGCTTCCAGACCGCATCCGGATCGACGTGGCCGATGGGAACCCCGCCTTCCCGTCCGTCAAGGACTACGGCAAGGACGCGGCCACCGGTCGTGGCCTCACGCTGTTCAACACGCTGGCCTCGAACTGGGGGGTGCAGGCGGTCGACGGCGGCAAGATCGTCTGGTTCGAGCTCCCGGTCGACTTCCCGTCGGCGCCCACGAGCGTCTCCGACGGCAGCTTCCGCTTCGACCTGACCGGCGTGACGAGGGCCGGCCTCCACGGCGACGCCGGAGGAGTCGCGACGTGGTCTCCGTGCGACTCTTGGGAATACCCGTGGCGCTCCTGCAGAAGTCGAGCGAGGAGTACGAGGCCTTGTTCCGCGAGCTCCGGCTCATGAAGGAGCGGTCCGCCGGCTCGGTCGACGCGCCGCACCTGCCCGAACGGCTCGGCGTCCTGGTCTCCCAGATCGGCACCCGCTTCAACGGCTTGGGTCCGGGCATGGACGATCTCTGGCAGACCGCCGTCGACAACAAGGTCGAGTTCTTCGACTGGACGGTCGATCTGCCACAGTCGGCCGTCGTGGCCGTCGAGTTCTACGACGCCCTGCTGGACGAGGCCGACGAGTTCGGGCTGGCCCAGCGACTCCTGACCCTGCCGGCGTCGCCGTCGAGCGTGGCCGTCCGCCGTTGGTTCCTCTCCGAGCTGACCGGACAGCTCCACGGGAAGGCCCCTGTGGCCTGGGTCGACAGCCAGTTCCATGCCGACCTGCAGGTCGCGCCCGCTCGCTGAGCGGCGACCGGTCAGCGGTTCTTGGCGGTCGCCTTCTTCAGCACCTTGCCGTAGAGCTCCAGGCCCTCCGCCGAGAGGGCGGCGGCCGGCCCACTGGCGATGGAGACCCGCTCGGGGATGATGCCCCAGACCGGCACCTTGAGCTCGGTCCACCACTCGACGGTCGCCTCGAGATCGTTGGTGCCGAGGCGGGCCGAGCAGATGACGACGCCGGCCGGAATATCGCTGGGCGTCATCTCCAGTGTCGTGACCACGCGGTTGGGCTCGACACCGCCGGCCCGGGTCGGGATGATCACCGCGTCGGCCCGGCCCAGGGCGGCCTGGACCACGTTGCCCTCCCCCGGTGGTGTGTCGACCACGACGATGCCCTCCTCCCGGCTCATCGCCTTGGTCACGGTGCGCACGGACGGGCCCTCGACGAGGTCCACGCCCTCGAGGGGGTCGACCTCGTACCACTCGGCGGTCGAGCCCTGGGGGTCGGCGTCGACCAGCAGCACGGGACCGCGGCCTCGCCGTGCCGCCGCGGCGGCCAGGTACACGGAGGAGGTGGTCTTGCCGACCCCACCCTTGACGTTGCTGACGACGATGTTCATGGAGTCCGGTCCTCTGGCGATCGGGAAAATCGGGCCTTACGGTACCGGCCGGCCGGGGTGGTCGGTTACGGCAGGAGGAGGGCGCCGAGACGGCGTCTGGTGATGATGACCCCTATCACGGCCATTGCCACCAGGTAGGCGATGTGGGCCAACAGGGTCCACGCCCAGATCCCCAGGTCGGCGGCCCGGACCAGCACCACCCCCTGGTAGAGGGGGGTCACGCGGACAATGGCCTGGAGCCAGCCCGGGTACACGGTCAGCGGGTAGAAGGTGGCCGAGAAGAGGAAGAGCGGGATGAAGGCGAGCGAGACCATGTCGAAGTCCTGCCAGGTCCGCATGTAGGTCGTGCCGGCCATGCCGGCCGAGGCGAAGGCCAGGCTGATCAGCACGGCCGCCGGCCAGCACAGGATCGCCCAGGGCGAGACGACGTAGCCCAGGATCGCCATGATGGCCAGGAAGGCCCCCGAGTACAGCGTGCCGCGGAACACACACCAGCTGAGCTCGCCGAGCGCCACGTCCGTCACGCTCAACGGCGTCGAGAGCATGGCGTCGTACGTCTTGGCGATCTTCAGCTTGAAGAAGACCAGAAAGGTCGAATCGAGCATGGCGCCGTTCATGGCCGACGAGGCCAGCAACCCGGGCGCCACGAAGGCGGTGTAGGGGATCTCCCGGCCGTCGACGTTGATGGGCCCGACGAGGTGGGACAGTCCCACTCCGATGGAGAGCAGGTAGAAGAGCGGCTCGAAGAAGCCCGAGATGATGAAGATCCAGGAGCGCCGGTAGACCAGGATGTTGCGCTCGAGCACCCGGGAGGCATGGCCCCCTCCCAGAAAGGCGAGCGGCGTGATGCGCGCCGCCACACCGGGAGAGCGTTCGTCCAACGCGGTGCCCGAGCCGGTCGATGTGGTCGCCATCTCAGACCACCAGCTTCTTGGCGAAGGTCCGGCGCCCCGCGGCGTAGCCGGCGCCGAACAGCGCAGCCAGGTAGGCGGCGTGTCCCAGGTCGGCCCAGCTCACCTGGCCGAGCGTCAGATCACGGCACAGGGTGACCCCGTGGTACAGCGGCGTGCAGTAGGCCACCACTTCCAGCCAGGTCGGCAGCTGCGAAATAGGGAAGAAGGTTCCCGAGAACAGGAACATCGGGATGATGGCGAACCGGTACAGGGTCGAGAACGAGGAGTCCTTCTCCTGCGTGGCGGCGAACGCGCTGACCGGTCCGGCGAACGCCATGCCGGTCAGGACGGCGGCGGGAAGGGCCAGAATCGCCCACGGGGAGTAGACGACCCCGAAGATCGCCATCACGGCCAGGTAGATGGAGGTCACGATGGCCAAGCGGGCGGCGATCCAGGCCAGGTGCCCGAGCAGCACGTCGTAGACGCTGAGCGGTCCGGCCAGCTGGGCGAAATAGGTGCGCACCCATTTGATGGCGCCCATCACGGGATAGGTGGCGTCGTTCGTGCCGATCTGCATGCACGTGCCGGCCAGCAGGCCGGGCGCCAGGAAGGCGACGTAGGTCACGCCGTCGACGCCGTGCGAGTGCTTGTCGATCAGGGAGCCGAGCGCGACACCCATGGCGGCCAGGTAGAGCACCGGGATGAGGAAGCTCGTCGCGACGGAACTGCGCCAGGTGCGCTTGTACTGGTAGCCCCAGTAGCGCGCCGCCCGCAGCCACATCGGCGTGGCAAAACGGCGGGCCTCCCAGTCTTCGCCCGTGCCCGAAGAGCGCGGAGTTTCCCGGCGCCGCCGCGTCGCTGACTGTCGTCATCGGGTCAGTCGACCAGTGTGCGCCCGGTGAGGCGGAGGAACACGTCCTCGAGCGTCGACCGGCGTACCAGCGTGGCGCGGGCGACGTGACCCATGCGGGCGACCTCGGCCAGCGCGGCGTCGCCATCGTCGGTGTACAAAAGGATGCGGTCGGGCAGCACCTCTTGGCGCTCCGCCAGCTCCGCCAGCGACGGTGCCACCTCTTCGTGCTGGCCCGGAGCGAAGCGCAGCTCGACGACCTCTTTGGTCGAGTACTCCTCGATCAGCTGGCGCGGCGAGCCTTCGGCGGCGAAGCGGCCCTTGTCCATGACGACGAGACGGTCGCAGAGCTGCTCGGCTTCGTCCATGTAGTGCGTGGTGATCACCAGCGTGACGCCGTCCTGCTTGAGCCGGTAGAGCCGGTCCCACAGCAGGTGGCGGGCTTGCGGGTCGAGACCCGTCGTCGGCTCGTCGAGGATGAGCAGGTCCGGATTCGAAATGAGGGCACGCGGCAATGGTGAGGCGTCGCTTCATGCCTCCGGACAGAGGGTCGACCCGATCGTTGGCCCGCTCGGTCAACTGGGCGAAGTCGAGCAACTGCTCGGCCCGCTCGCGGATCACCTTCTTGGGCATGTCGAAGTAGCGCCCGTAGATCATCAGGTTGTCGAGGACCGTGAGCTCCAGGTCCAGCGAGTCCTCCTGAGGCACGAGCCCCATCCGGGCGCGGATCCGGGGCCCGTCCTTGGTGGGATCCATTCCCAGCACCCGGAGCGTGCCCCCGCTGAGCGGACTGATGCACGAGATCATCCGCATGGTCGACGTCTTGCCGGCCCCGTTGGGCCCGAGGAACCCGAACGATTCGCCCTTGGCGATGGTGAAATCGACGCCGTTGACGGCGACGAAGTCCCCGAACCGCTTGACCAGTCCGTGCGCCTCGACCATGGGGAGTGCCGGCTGTCCCGGCGGCCTCCGAATTCGGGGCGTCAGTCATCGGCGAGGAATATGACGTCATTGTCAGGGAACGATACCGTGCCGCTCAAGGGCCCTACGCAAGCAGGAGGAGCGCGTCGATGGCTGGGAAAGGACTGGGACGGGCGTTCCCGCCCGGATTCACCTGGGGCACCGCGACGGCCGCCCACCAGATTGAGGGCGGGAACTCCAACAACGACTGGTGGGCCTTCGAGCACACGCCGGGGTCGGGCTGCGCAGAGCCGTCCGGGGACTGTTGCGACTCGTGGAACCGCTGGGAAGAGGACGCCGACCTGGTGGCCGCGCTCGGGCTCGACAACTACCGCTTCTCGGTGGAGTGGAGCCGCATTGAGCCGGCCGAGGGCGAGTTCTCGCGGGCCGCGCTGGCGCACTACCGACAGCAGTGCCTCGGCCTCCGCGAGCGCGGCGTGGACCCGGTCGTGACGTTCCATCACTTCACGACGCCCCAGTGGCTCACTGCGCAGGGTGGCTGGGAGACCGATCTGGCCGTCGAGCGATTCGGCCGGTTCTGTGCCGTCGTGACGGAGGCGCTGGGCGATGTCATGGCACGTGCCTGCACACTCAACGAGCCCAACATTGTGGCGACCATGGGCTGGCATGCGGGGATGTTCCCGCCGGGAAAGAAGGACCTCGCCCTCTCCCGCGCCGTCGCTGCCCGCTTCGTCGCCGCGCACCGTGTGGCGGTCGAGGCGATTCGCGCCGGAGCACCCGGTGTTCCGGTCGGGATGACCCTGTCCATGACCGATTATCAGCTTGCGCCGGGCGGCGAGGAACAGCTGGAGAGCATCCGGCACCACGCGGAAGACGTCTTCCTCGACGCGACCGAGGGGGACGACTTCCTGGGCGTGCAGGTGTACACGCCGCATGCTCATCGGGCCCGACGGTTGGGCCGGCTACGAGGAGGGCGTGCCGGTCCTCGACATGGGCTACGAGTTCTATCCGGCCTCGCTGGGCAACTGCCTGCGCCGCGCCTGGGACTACACCGGCGGCTCGGTTCCCCTCCTCGTCACCGAGAACGGCATCGGCACCACGGACGACGCGCAGCGCATCGACTACGTGCGCCAGGCGCTCTCCGGTGTGCTGCAGGCCCTGGACGACGGCGTGGACGTTCGTGGCTACACGTACTGGTCGCTCCTCGACAACTTCGAGTGGGCCATGGGCTACCGGCCGAAGTTCGGCATCGTCGGCGTCGACCGCGAGAGCTTCGCCCGCGACGCCGAAACCGAGCGCCACCTGGCTGGCCGGCGTCGCAGCAGCCAACGCCCTCGACGTCTGAGGTCCAGTCAGACCGCGGCCAACTCCGTGTTGGCCACGATGGCATCGGTGATGGTGTCCCACAGCGCCTCGGGCAGGTCGTGGCCCATGCCGGGGAACGTGAGCAGCCGGGATCCGGGCACGGCCGCTGCCGTGGCGTCGCCGCCGCTCGGCGTGACGAGCGGGTCGGCTTCGCCGTGCACCACCAGGAAGGGCATGTCGACACCGTGCAGACCTTCCGTGCGATCGGGCGAGCCGAGAATGGCGCCGAGTTGCCGGACCGTGCCCTCCGGGACAATAGGAACGGTCGTAGGCCGCGGCGGCCCGCTCGCGCAGAACGCTCTCGTCGATCGGGTACCCCGGCGAACCGATGGCGCGGCTGCCCTCCACGCTCGCTTGAATCGCCTCGTCCCGGCTCGTCGCCACCGGCCGCAGCAACGCGGTCAGCGCCTCGCCGGTCGGCGCTCCGACCGCTCGGTCCCCGGTGGTCGACATGATGGAGCAGGCGCTGAGGAAGAGCTCGGGATGGTTGATCACGAGGGCCTGGGTGATCATGCCCCCCATGGAGGCGCCCACCACGTGCGCCTTGGCGATGCCCAGCGCCCCCAGGAGCGCGGCGGCGTCGTCCGCCATGTCCTCTATCCGGTAGACCGTCGATGACAGGTCCGTGCCCGTGAACAGGGCCGCGATGTCGGGCATCCCCTCGAACTTGGTGGACAGCCCGCTGTCGCGGTTGTCGTACCTGATGACGAAGAACCCACGTTGGCGGAGCCCGTCGACGAAGCCGTCGGGCCACGTCGTCAGCTGGGCTCCCAGCCCCATGACGAGGAGCAACGCCGGATCGGAGGGATCACCCTCCGTGACGTATTCGATCTCAATCCCGTTGGCCTTGGCCTGCGGCATGACGGCTCCCTTCGACGCTCGCTCGGACCGACTTCCTACCAGGCGCCGGTCGGTGCGTCATCCCTCCGCGGGCGAGGCCGCGTTCACCACGGCGACGTCCCGGTGCCGGGCACGGCGAAGGCGCGGGCCGAGCTCGAATCCGACGACAGCGGACTGCACCGCCGCCGTGCAGGCGACGAAGAGCGGGAACGCCACCACGTCGAAGGTCCACTGGTCCACCGTGAGCAAGAGCACCACCATGCTGATCAGCGCACCGACGTAGGAATGCACCGTCTCGGTCTGAGGGTGGGTCCAGCTCTTCATCAGGGTCGGGACGCCGGCCAGGAAATCAGCCGCGATGGCGGCCGAAATGGCCAGCACGCCGTTGCGGGTGACGAGCCACACGATCGTGCCGACGACCGAGAACGCGCCGCAGGCGTAGTCCATCCTTCGCACCTTCCACACGGCAGCCGAGTTGTGAAAAGAAGCGATGAAGATCAACAACGGCATGAAGCCGACCATGAAGGTCGGCAGGGCGCGCAGGCCGGCGCCCTCGCTGAGCGCGACGGCGGCCGCCAGGAGGGGGGCGACGGCCCAGAGGAGCCACGTCACCCGGTTGGGCTGCGTCGTTCCTCGCAGGGTGTCGCGCAGGTAGACGAACGCTCCGGCCGCGCCGATGGCGGTACCCAGATAAATCCAATTCTCGTTGATCACCGTTGCACAGTCTGCTGTGTGGCGGACCTGCCGTCATTCCCAGGGGCGATGTCCCTTCGGGAGGGCAGGCCGCTAGGTTCGACCGGAAGACATCCCAGAAGGAGAAGCGCCGGTGCCTCGCTCACGGTCCGCAAGCAGAGCGACACCCATGGGTGAACTCCTGGTCATCGCTTTCCTCGGTGGGCTGATCACCGGGCTCTCCCCCTGCATCGTCCCCGTCATTCCCGTCGTCATGGCCGGGGGATCGGCCGGAGCGAGCAAGTGGCGGCCCTACGTGATCATCGCCGGGCTGGTCGTGAGCTTCAGCGTCTCCGTCCTCTTCGCCAGCTCGCTGCTCGGCTTCCTCCATCTGCCCCAGGACTTCTTGTTCTGGCTGGGGGTCGCCCTGCTCGGCCTCCTGTCGGTGGGACTCCTCATCCCGAGGTTCGGTGAGGTCATTGAGCGTCCGTTCGCCAGGCTGGGCGCGTCGCGCTACGCCAACGAGGGCGGCGGCTTCGTCCTGGGCTTGAGCCTCGGCCTCGTCTTCGTGCCGTGCGCCGGACCGGTCCTGACGGCGATCTCCGTGGCGGCCGCGCACCACCATGCGGGCGCAAGCTCGGTCCTCGTCACCGCTCTTCTACGCGTTGGGCGTCACCATTCCGCTCCTCGTTCTGGCCGTCGTCGCCCAACGCGCCACGACGTCCTGGTCGTCGCTCCGCAGCCACCTCCCCACCGTGCGCAAGGTGGCCGGCGTCGTGCTGGGTGTGGCCACCCTGGCCATCGCCTTCAACTGGCTCGGCGCCTTGCAACGCGACGTCCCCGGCTACACCAGCGCCCTGGAGGATCACATTGAGTCGACCGGCTCCGCCTGCACGCAGCTGCAGCATCTCAGCGGCGAGCACCAGAACCAGTTCGCCGCCGCCAATGCCCGCCTCGAAGGAAAGAAGGCCACCTGCACCGCGACGGATCAGGGCAACTCGGCGAGCGGCCATCTGGCGGCCGGGGGCCGACGACCACGACGACGACGAGCTGCCGTCCACCGGCGTCACCACGCCGCCGAAGACGCCGATCTTCATGGCCAACAAGACCAACCTGCCCAACCTGGGCCGGGCCCCGAACTTCACCGGCATCACGGCCTGGTTCAACACGCCGGGGAACAAGCCGCTGTCGCTCAGCCAACTGCGCGGCAAAGTGGTGCTGATCGACTTCTGGACCTACTCGTGCATCAACTGCCAGCGTGCGCTGCCCCACGTCGAGGGTTGGTACAACGACTACAAGAAGGACGGGTTGGTCGTCGTGGGCGTCTCGGCGCCCGAATTCGCCTTCGAGCACGTGGTCTCCAACGTCGAGAACGCGGCCGGCAGTCTCGGGATCGACTACCCGGTCGCGGTGGACGACAACCTGGCCACCTGGGACGCCTACAACAACGAGTACTGGCCTGCGGAGTACCTCATCGACCCGACCGGCATCGTGCGCGCCTACGACTTCGGTGAGGGCGGCTACTCCAGCATGGAGGACAACATCCGGATGCTGCTCAGCGCCAACGGGGTCACCGACCTTCCGGCTCGGACCGACGTCCCGGACAAGACGCCGACGAACCAGATCACGCCGGAGAGTTACGTCGGCGACGAGCGCCTCAACAATGCGGTCGGGACCGCCGTCGTGCCGAACAAGGCGACCGTGTACCACCCGCCCTCGACCATCCCCTCGAACAGCCTGGCCTTCGGTGGCACCTGGACCGTCCACAACGAGGAGGCGACGGCAGGGAACGACGCGACGCTTGGGCCTGCAGTTCACGGCGGACGACGTCTATCTCGTCATGAGTGGCGAAGGCACGGTCGGGGTGTCGTACAACGGCAAACATCTGACGACCGTGCCGATCTCGGGCATCCCGAAGCTCTACACGCTGTTCTCCGGGAGCTGTGCTGCAAACCGGCACACTGACCTTGACCATGTCGCCCGGCGTCGAGGCGTACGACTTCACCTTCGGCTAGCGCCGGCGCAGGACGCGCCTCTCGGTTCGAAGAGGGTCGATGTGGGTAAGAACCCTTGACGACGAAAGAAGAGAGGCACACACGATGGCAACTCGAGGACAAGGCAAAGAACACCGCTGAGACCGCGAAGGGCAAGGCGAAGGACGTCGTCGGTCGTGTGACGGGCAACAAGGACCTCGAGTCCGAAGGAAAGGCCGACCAGGCCTCGGGCCATCTGAAGCAGGCAGGAGAGAAGGTCAAGGACGCCGTCAGCAGCGTGCTGCCCGACGACAAGAAGTAAGCAGCAGTCGGCAGCACCGGCCGGGGCCTGAGGCTCTGCACGGTCGGTGCTGCCGACCACCGCTCTCGCATCACGCAACCACGGCGCGGCGGTACGACGATCGGCGGCTCCTCAGTTGATGGAGCGGCCCTGGTCGGCCCAGTACGGTGCCCGCAGCTCACGCTTGAGGATCTTGCCCGACGGGTTGCGCGGCAGCGCATCCGGTGGCATCGACCGAGGTCGGACACTTGTAGTGCGCCAGGTTCGCGCGGCAGTGGGCGATGACGCTCGCTTCGTCCAGGGTTTCTCCGGGACCGAGCACGACGATCGCCTTGACCGTCTCGCCCCACTTCGGATCCGGAACGCCGATCACGGCCGCGTCGACGATGGCCGGATGCGAAAGCAGGACGTTCTCGACTTCGGCCGGGTAGATGTTCTCGCCCCCGCTGACGATCATGTCCTTGATCCGATCATGCAGGTAGAGGTATCCGTCCGCGTCGAAGTACCCCGCGTCACCGGTCTTGAGCCAGCCGTCGGCATCAATGGTGGCCGCGGTCTCCTCGGGCTTCCGCCAGTAGCCGGCCATGTTGTAGGGCGAGCGGGTCCACACCTCCCCCACCGCGCCGAGCGCCGCATCCTGCCCGCTGTCAGGATCGACGACCCGGAGGGCGACCGAATTGTGCGGCTTGCCGGCCGAACGCAGGAGCCCGCGCCGCGGACCGTCCGGATCGTGATCCTCGAAGGAGAGCGCCGTGATCGCCCCGGTCGTCTCGGTCATGCCGTAGACCTGGCAGAACGCGCACCCGAAGGTCGCCATGCACTTGACCAGGACATCTTCGGAAATCGGGGAGGCCCCGTAGAAGATCACCCGCAGGCTCGAGAGGTCGGTTCCGCCCAGCGAGGGAGTGGCCAGGAGCATCATCAGGACGGCGGGGACGACGAACATCTCGGTGATCCGCTCGGTGGCGATCAGTTCCAGAAGGACCGTCGGATCGACGTCACGCAGAATGATGGAGCGACCTCCCCGCGACATGGCACACAGGGCCCAGCCCGATCCGCCGATGTGAAAGAGCGGCATGGCCACCAGGCTCACCGTGTCATCGGCGATGTGGAACGTGATGCCCGCTTCGGAGATGGCGGTCGAAAGATTGGCGTTGGTCAGCATCACCCCCTTCGGGAGTCCGGTCGTGCCGGAGGTGTAGAGCTGCATGCTCACCTCGTCCGGATCCGCCGACGTGCCCGGGGTCTTCGGGCAAGGTGCCTTCGATCCACGCGGCGAACGACACCGCCCGCGCATCCGCGCAGACGGCGGCATCGTCACCGATCACGACGATGCGACGAACCGAAGGCAACCCGCTCGGCATGTCGTTCGAGGGCCGCGAGGTAGTCGGCGTGGATCGCCAGCACGGGCGCGCCCGAGTCGTCGATGATGGCGCGCCATTTCCGCCGGGGCCAGTCGCCAGTTCACCGCGACGTTCACCGCGCCGAGCAACGAACCGCCGAACAGGAAGTCGAAGTACGCGATGCCGTTGCGGTCGAGGAAGGCGATCCGGTCACCGACGCCGAGGCCTTCCCGCTGTGCCGCCTGCGCCACCCGGCACGCCAACGTCGAATTCCTCGGCCCAGGTTCGGCGCTCCGCGCCTTGCACCAGCATCTCCGCGTTCGCTCGCTGGCGCGCCAGGTGACGGATCAACCCCGCCACCGTGTAGCGGTCTTGTGCAGTGACATTGACGTTCGACGCCACCGGTGACCTCCTCGTCGCAACCGTGTCGGCACGGGGACCCTATGCAGCGTCGCGGCACCGCCGCAGGCGGGTCTGGAGCCAATTTCGCCATCTTGGAGATCTGCGTAACTACTGGTCAGGCGCTTATTCGAGAAATTAATGGCTTTTTTATGGCTCTTATTGACCTAAATGCGACCCTGCGACCAGGGACTTTGTGATTCCCGTCACAAGGAATCCCCTACAAACCCGCAGGTCAGAGCACTGAAGTGGCCATTGAACACGGGTTCGAGAAGCAACCCTGTAGATTGCTGTCCGCAAAGCCGAAACGGCCTTTCGGATGCATGCGGTGAGTGGAGATTTTCGCTGCATACCGAAAGTAAGGGGCCGAACGGGAGTTTTCAGACCAACCAGATGTTCCGGCGCGCCTGCCTGCAGGCCAGCCGGGACAGTGAATTGAGGACGACACCCAGGACCATTCCAGGGGCTGTACACAACCGGCCGCACACCCTGCGGCACCAAGCCAGAACGGACGACGCCTTCCCGCTCGCCGTTCGGGGCGCGAATGCAATGGCCGGAGCCCGCCTACACCGAGCAGAGCCTGGCGCGCCTTGCGCGTCCGACGAAGGGAGGTGCCGTGCGGATCCGCATTGCACTAGGGACGGCGGTAGCCGTCATAGCTATACCCGCGATCTTTTTCGCGTTCTTCAGCACGAACTCCGCTGCTTCGGCGCGGCTCTCCCGCCACGAGGCGGCGAGCCATCACCGGACCGTGAAGATCGACGACACCTTGATGTCGTACGCCCAAGCCGAGAACGCGTCGAAGATGGTGGCCTACGCCAACGCCGTGAACGCTTCGAAGGTGGCGTACGCAACGCCGTCGAGGCCGGCAAGGTCCAGACGTATCTCTCCGAGATCGCCTACATCAAGACGGTGGCGGCGCAACGCCAGCAGGCAGCCGCGGCAGCAGCGGCCGCGGCCGCGGCAGCAGCCGACCCGCGCCGCCCAGCGCCGGCGCCCGTCGCCGCTGCCCGGCCTCTGCCGCCGGAGGGTCCGACGCCACCAGCACCAATACGCCCGACTGGGCCTGCATCCGTCAACACGAGTCGGGCGGCAACTACAGCATCGGAAACGGCGGCGCGTACCAATTCGAGTTGGGTACGTGGACCGCATTGACCGGCCTGCCCTCGCCCGCCGAGGACTACCCGCCGGCGGTGCAGGACTCGGCCGCCCTCAAGCTGTACTCGCAGCGCGGCTGGGAGCCCTGGACCACCCGCTACGTCTGCGGGCTCTGAGATCACATCACCGAGACGCCCCGGCGTGCCGGGGCCCTGAATTGAGGACGCCACCGAGCAACCATTCCAGAAGGGCTGTACACAACCGGCCGCACACCCTGCGGCACCAAGCCAGAACGGACGACGCCTTCCCGCTCGCCGTTCGGGGCGCGAATGCAAAGGCCGGAGCCCGCCCTACACCGAGCAGAGCCTGGCGCGCACGACGCGCGCCCGACGAAGGGAGGTGCCGTGCGGAATCGCATTGCACTCGCGACGGCAGTGGCCGTCAATGTTGTTGCCGTACCAGCTGTCTTTACATCGCTCATCACCAGCGACCCCGCCTCGGCGCAGGCGACCCGCCACGAGGCGGTCAGCTCGCACCAAGGTGCCGATACCCACCAGGCCGTGCGCATCAACGACACGTTGATGTCGTACTCCCAGGCGCGCAAGGTCGCACAGATGGTGACCTACGCCAACGCAGTGGAGGCGGCCCAAGAGGCCACCTTCTACAACGACCTGACCTGGTTCAAGGCGGTCGCAGCGCAGGAGAACACCATCCCGGCGGCATGGATGCCGACGGCCGTCTGCGAAGAGGGGGGTCGGAACGACCCCTACGCCGGCTACTTCGGCATCCTCGAGTGGAACCACTTCGACGGCTACCCGACGGCCGGCAGCGCGCCGGCCTCGGTGCAGTTGGCCTGGGAAGCGGCCCACGGCCAAGGACCGCCCGACGCTCCCGGGCAGTGCCACGGCTACTAGAGCCTGCCGCGTCGAACGGCGTCTTCCGCTACCCCGCTTCGAACATGGCCGTCACCTGCGCCATGTCGAAGTAGTCCCGCCATGCGGTGATCTTCCCGTCCACGACGTGAAGGCACCCATGACGGGCAGGGGGGCGGACTTCCCCTTGATGGTGAAGATGTCCGTCCTCTCGGTCAGCACGGTCGTCCCGTCGCTCGCCACGTGGTGGACCTCGAACTCCAGCGCCTCGCACATCCCGAGGAACATGTCGATGACGGCCATCGTGGCCTCGATCCCCTCGGCAGGTGCCATCGGGATGTTGTGGTACACGACGTCATCGGAGAAGAAGGCCCGCAGGACCTCGGGATCACGCGTGCTCGCCGCGGCACAGAAGTCCCGCACGACCTGTTCAGCGCTGGGCATCGGCAGTCCTCTCTGGGTGACCGGGCCGCCCAGGGTACCGAATGATCGGGCATGATGGCGGCGTGACAGGAACGACGAAGACGGGTCGCCGTGCTGGCGCCGATGCAGCCCGAGCTCAAGGCGATCGTGAAGTCGTTCGGGCTGAAGGCGACGCCTTCCGACACGGTGTTCTCCCATGCCGGGACGGCCGGCCAGTGGTGGGTCGGGATCGCTCGTGACCGGCATGGGCCCCGCCTTGGCGGCCGAGGCGACCCGACGGGCGCTGTCGGCCGGATCGATCGACCACGTCATGGTGATCGGCATCGCCGGCGGGCTCGACCCTGCGCTCCCCGTCGGGTCGCTGCTGGTACCCGAGCGGGTGCAGCTCTATCCCGACGGGCCCGTCTTCACCACCCGTCCCGTCGCAGGGAGGCAGGCTTCGGGCGCGCTCATGACCACCGACGGGCTCTTCGACGACGATGACATCTGGCAGCCCATCGTCGAGAGGGGTTTCGGCGCCGTCGACATGGAGGCGGCCGGCGTGGCCGAGGTGTGCGAGGAGGCCGGCGTCGACTGGTCCATCTATCGCGGCATCAGTGATCGCCCCGACGAGCACATCGTGGACCAGGCCGTCTTCTCGCTCAGCAAGCCCGACGGGTCGGCCGACCCGGTCGCGGTGGCCAAGTACCTCGCCCGGGACCCACGGCGCGCCAAGGCGCTCGCCCACCTCAACAAGTGCATGCAGCTGGCGGCGCGCACGGCGGCGGACGCCGCGTTCGCCGATCTCTCGCGAGAGCTTAGCCGTCGTCGTCGGCGGCGGGCGCGCTGTTGGACGCGTCACGGCGGGCGATGACGTGCAGATCGATGTCGTTCTCCGACGCCATGCGCAGGATCTGCTGAATGACCGACCCCCGCGTCATCGACTGCCAGCGCGTCAGCCGAGAGGTCCCGACGACGATCTGCGTGATCTGCTGGTCGATCGCAGCCGCGAAGATCGCCTTCGCCACGTCGTCGCCCTCCACCGTCTGCCAGGTTCCGCCGACCGCCGTCACGAGTTCCTCGAGCTCGGCCGTGCCCGCCTCCGTCGCCTCGGCGTCGCCGGAGACCACATTGATGGCGACCAGCGGGGCCTTGACCCGTGCCGCGATACGGGCGGCCCGCCTGATGACCGAGGCGTTCCCCGGTGCACCCGTCACGGCCACCATGATCCGCTCGGTCGTCTCCCACAACTCACCGCCGGCGCCCTTCGATGCGGAGGTACTCCAAGAGCTCCTCCTCCGTCTCGTCCGCCACGAAGCGCAGCGACAGCTCGCGCAGCGCGGCGAGGTTCTCGGCCCGGAAGAACCCGTTGAGCGCAGCGGGAACCTTCTCCTCGGGGTAGATGTTGCCGTGCAGCATGCGGCGGCGCAGCTGATCGGCCGATGAATCGATCAGCTCGATCTGATCGGCTCGCCGCACGACCCAGTCCGGCACCCGCTCGCGCACCCCGACGCCGGTGATCCGCTCGACCGCGTCCGCCACCGACTCAATGTGCTGGATGTTGACGGTCGTGATCACCGCGATGCCGGCCTCGAGGATCTCGAGGACGTCTTCCCAGCGCTTCTCGTGGCGGCCCGAGCCCGGGACGTTGGTATGGGCCAGCTCGTCGATGAGCGACCACCTTGGGGCGCCGGGCGATGCACGGCGTCGACATCCATCTCCTCCCAGTCCGCGTCGCGGTAGCGCACCTTCTTGCGCGGCACCACGGGCAGATCCCGCAATCTGCTCGACGGTGTAGGGGCGCTTGTGCGTCTCGACGTAGCCGACCACGACGTCGGCCCCGCGCTGGAAGCGGCGCCAACCCTCGTCGAGCATGGCGCACGTCTTGCCGACGCCGGCCGCCGCACCGAGGTACACCCGGAACTTCCCGGTCGGGCGGACGCCCTCGTCCTCACCGTTCCCTGGGATCATGTCGACCTCACCTCGCCTCGCGCCCGCAACCACGTCAGTACACTCGGATGGCAGTCGGACCGAAGGAAAGCAGTCGACACACGTGCAGCCAGGCAGGCTCACCATGGGAAGGTACCAGCGCAGCATTGTGGGCGTGCTCGCGACCCTCGCCGGACTGGGCGTCCTCCTCGCCATCCTGTTGCCCTTGCGCCCGCACGTGAGCATCGCCATCCCTGCATTGCTCTTCGTCCTGCCGGCGCTCCTCGGCGTCGTGCTGGGCGGCTTCGTGCCCGGCGTCGTCGGGGCGCTGGGCGGGTTCCTCTGCTACGACTACTTCTTCCTGCCGCCCTACAACACGCTCACGGTCAGGTCGCCGCAGAACTGGGTCGCCCTGGTGGTCTACGTGGTCGTGGTCCTCGTCGTGGCCCAGGTGGTGGCACAACTGCAGAGAGCCCGCGAGGACGCCCTGCGCCGAACGGAGGAGACCGCTCGTCTCTACGAGCTTGTCGCAGGCACTCATCGGCGACCTCAGCCTGTCGCAGCTGCTGACGCACATCGTCGACACGGTGCAGGGCGTCTTCACTCCACGTTGGACCGCGCTGATCCTTCCCGCCGGTGGCCGCGGTGCACTGGCACCCGGGTGAGGTGCTGCGGGTCGCCGCCACGGCGGGAGAGCGCCTGGCCGAGAGCGAAGTCGCCAGCCTGACCGCGGGCGGAGGGCCCGCCCGCTCGCTCGGATTGACGGGCGGCACGGAGGCACCGCCGGGTCTCGGTCGCCCTCGCGGTGGGCGACCATCCCGTCGGCCTGCTGGTGCTCCAGGAGGTCGAACTGGCGGGGCGCGAGCGCAGCCTGCTCGGCACCTTCGCCAATCAGGCGGCACTGGCCCTCGACCGGGCCGAACTGTCGGAGCAGGCGCTGCGCGCCCGCCTGCTCGAGGAGATCGATCGCTGGCGCAGCGCGCTCATGGGGGCGGCCTCCCATGACCTGCGGACGCCGTTGGCCTCCATCAAGACGGCCGTCTCGAGCCTGCGGCAGGTCGGGCGCGAGCTCGAGTCCGAGCCGACCGGGACGAGTTGCTCGAGCTGATCGAGCTCCAGTCGGATCGGCTGGCCCGGCTCGTCACCAACCTCCTCGACATGACCCGCATTGAGGCCGGCGCGTTGGAACTGCGTCCCGTCACCCTGGCGTTCGATGAGTTGGTCACCGAGGCGCTCGGTTCTCTCGAGGGCATCATCGGGCCCGGCCGCGTCGTCGTCGAGGAGCCGGCCGGACCTTCCGCTCCTGCACATCGACCATGTGCTCATCAGTCAGGTTCTGGCCAACCTTCTGGAGAACGCGGATCGCCTGTCGCCCGACGGCAGCGTCATCCGGGTAACGGGCCGGGTCGCACCGGGCAGCGCGTCGACCGCGGTCGAGATCGCCGTCTGCGACGACGGGCCCGGCATCGGACATCGACGAGCGGGAGCGTGTCTTCGAGATGTTCAGCCAGAACGGCGGCGGCGGCCGCGCCGGACTCGGCCTGGCCATCGCCAAGGCGTTCGTCGAGGCCCACGGCGGACACATCTGGATCGATCCCGACGTCGAGCACGGGGCACGCGTGGTCTTCACCGTCCCTGCCGAGGCCGTCGTCGCCGGCACCGGTCTGAGGCGGCATGACCAAGGTTCTGGTGGTCGACGACGACCCGTCGCTGCTCAAGGCGCTCCGCATCGGCCTCACGGCGCGCGGCGACGAGGTCGTGCTGGCCCAGACGGGCGCCGAGGCGGTGACGCAGGTCGCGCTGGCGATGCCCGACCTGGTGATCCTCGACCTCGGCCTGCCCGACTTGGACGGCATTGAGGTGACCCGCCGCATCCGCGAGTTCTCCACGGTGCCGATTCTGGTGCTCTCGGCCTACGGCGACGAACGCCGCAAGGTCGAGGTGCTCGACGCCGGAGCGGACGACTTCGTCACCAAGCCCTTCGGGATGGCCGAGCTCGAGGCCCGCCTCCGCGTCGCGCTCAGACACCGGAGCGCCACGTCCGCTGACGCCGACGAGGCTGCGCAGACCTTGCGGGTCGGCGACATCGAGGTCGACCTCGTCCATCACATGGCCACGCGCAACGGCGCCCAGCTGCAACTCACCGCTCGCGAGTTCGAGCTCCTGGCCTACCTGGCCCGCCATGCCGGCAAGGTCTGCACCCACCACATGATCCTCAAGGACGTCTGGGGCCCCGGCTACGGCATCGAGTCCAACTACGTGCGGGTGTACACCCACCGGCTGCGCAAGAAGCTCGGCGACGACGACGGTCATGTGCTCAAGACCGTTCCGGGCATCGGCTATCAGCTCGTGGCGGACGATCAGCCGTCCGCGTCAACGAGTAGCGCGGATTGAGCATGACGAGGACGCCGCGCACGAACCCGGGCGTGCCGTCCGCCACGAGCTGGCGACCCGGCGACCAGGCCCGGGACGCCGGAACGACCCACGAAGCGCAGGACGAGGTGGCCCGGTTCCATCGGTCACCTCGGCGTCGGTGCGGACCCAGGGCCGTTCGTAGGACACGACGGAGACGATCTCACCACGCACTGTTGTCCGCCGTCGCGGCACCACCGCCGCAATGGCGGTCGTGCTCATGGCTTGAGCTTGGCCAGCGCTTCGTTGAGCTGCAGCACGTTGATGTACGAGGTGCCCAAGAAGCCGAACTGAGCCCCCTGCGTCTGGCTGATGACCAGTCGGCGGAGGACCGGGGCCGAGAGTCCTGTCGCCCTGGACACCATCGGTATCTGGACCAGTGCGTCCTGTTGGCTGATGTCGGGGTCGATACCCGCTGCCGGAGGTCGTGACGAGGTCGGGAGTCGGGTTGACGCCCCTGGCCTTCCAGTACGCCACGAGCGCCTGCGTGTTCTCCTTCAGGGTCTTCGAGCGAGGTCCCAGGTTGGAGGCGCCTGACTCTCCGGCGTTCAGGACGCCGGGCTTGCCCGGGATGTTGTTCGCCTGGAGCGGGTTGTCGCCCCCGGCGGCCGGCGGGTTCAGCGAACCGGCGTAGGGACCGACGGCGTCCGGGCGTCCCTGGAACACACAGGTGCCCGTCCGATGGCCCGGGCAGGGTCGCCTGGGACCAGTTCTGCCCGATCAGGGTCGACCCGTTGGCCGTGATCGACCCGTCGGCCTGGTGCTTGAAGAAGAGCTGCGAGACACCGGTGCCGAGGAAGGCGAAGGCGAAGGTCAGGACCAGCGAGGCAGATGACGAGGACGACTGAACGGCGAATGTGGACGAGCATCGGTAGGGTCTCCATCAGTAGGCGTGCAGCGCGACGAGAATGAGGTCGATCAGCTTGATGCCGATGAACGGGACGGCGATCCCGCCGACGCCGTAGATCCAGACGTTGCGCCGCAGGATGGCCGCCGAGCCGGCCGCACGGAATTTGACGCCTCGCAGCGCCAGGGGGATGAGTGCCACGATCACGAGGGCATTGAAGATGACCGCGGAGAGCACGGCGCTCTGTTGGTTGTGCAGATGCATGATGTTCAGCGCGTTCAGCTGCGGATAGGTGGCGACGAAGATCACCGGGATGATGGCGAAGTACTTGGCCACGTCGTTCGCGATGGAAAACGTCGTCAGCGAGCCCCGCGTGATGAGCAGCTGCTTGCCGATCTCGACGACGTCGATGAGCTTGGTGGGATTGGAGTCGAGGTCGACCATGTTGCCGGCCTCTTTGGCTGCCGTGGTTCCTGTGTTCATCGCCACCCCGACGTCGGCCTGGGCGAGCGCGGGCGCGTCGTTCGTCCCGTCGCCGGTCATGGCGACGAGCTTGCCGCCCTCCTGCTCCTGCTTGATGAGCGCCAGCTTCGCTTCCGGCGTGGCCTCGGCCAAGAAGTCGTCGACGCCCGCCTCCTGGGCGATGGTGGCTGCGGTCAGAGGGTTGTCGCCGGTGATCATGACGGTCCGGATGCCCATGGAGCGCATTTCGGCGAACTTCTCCTGAATGCCCTCCTTCACCACGTCCTTGAGCTCGATGACGCCGAGGATCACGGGGCCATCCGCCACGACCAGCGGCGTGGACCCGGCACGCGAGACCCGCTCGACGATGGCATCGAGATCGGCGGGCACGGTCCCGCCCTGCTCGCCCACCCACTGCTTGACCGAGTCCGCCGCACCCTTGCGGATCTGGCGCCCGTCGAAGTCGAGCCCCGACATGCGGGTGGTGGCCGAGAACGGCACGAAGACGTGGCCCGTCTCGAGGTGGCGCTCCCGGATGTCGAAGCGGTCCTTCGCCAGGACCACGATGGAGCGCCCCTCCGGTGTCTCGTCGGCCAGCGACGCCAACTGGGCCGCGTCGGCGAGGTCACGCTCGCTGTGGTCGCCGACAGGGTAGAAGCCCGACGCCATCCGGTTGCCCATGGTGATGGTGCCCGTCTTGTCGAGCAGGAGCGTCTGCACGTCGCCGGCCGCTTCCACGGCGCGGCCGCTCATGGCGAGCACGTTCTTCTGCACGAGACGGTCCATGCCGGCGATGCCGATGGCGGAGAGCAGGGCGCCGATGGTCGTCGGGATCAGGCAGACGAGCAGGGCGACCAGGATCACGACCGACACCGTCGCTGCCGGAGTAGTAGCCGAACGCCTCCAGCGAGACCACGACGGGAATGAAGATGATCGTCAGCACGGCCAGCAGGATCGTCAGGGCGATTTCGTTGGGCGTCTTCTGGCGGTTGGCTCCCTCGACCAAGGTGATCATCCGGTCCAAGAAGGTCTGCCCGCGTTCGGCCGTGATGCGAATCACGATCCGGTCCGAGAGCACCCTGGTCCCGCCCGTGACGGCCGAGCGGTCACCGCCCGACTCGCGGATCACCGGCGCCGATTCACCGGTGATGGCCGACTCGTCAACCGAAGCGATCCCTTCGACGATCTCGCCGTCGGACGGGATGAGGTCGTTCGCCTCGCAGACGACCATGTCCCCCTTGTTCAGCTCGGCGGCAGGCACCAGTTCCTCGGTGCCGTCGGCCCGGAGCCGCCGCGCCTCGGTCTCCGAGCGCATCCTGCGCAGACGTGTCGGCCTGCGCCTTGCCCCGTCCCTCGGCCATGGCCTCGGCGAAGTTGGCGAAGATCACGGTCAGAAACAGCCAGACGGTGATGGACCAGGTGAAGACCGAAGGGTGCGCAATGGCTTCGAGGAAGGTGACGACGGTGCCGACGAGGACCACGAACATGACCGGGATTGCGGATCTGAACGGCCGGGTTCAGCTTTGACAACGAGTCGACGAGGGCCTGACGCAGGATCGGGCCGTCGAAGAGGCTCCGGCGACTCCGCCACACCGTGCGGCGCACTGGCCGGCCCCGGCTGATCCGGCTGGGTGGTGGTCATAGTCATGAGAAGAACGCTCCGTGGCGGGTCATTTAGAAGAACTGTCCGTGGCTGAGCTGCTCGACGATCGGTCCGAGCGACAAGGGCGGGGAAGAAGGTCAGGCCGCCGATGATGATGATGACGCCGATGGTCAGGCCCACGAACATGGAGTTGTCGGTCCGGAACGTGCCGAGCCCCTCGGCGACCACGGCTTGGCGGCCAGCACGCCGCCGAGGGCGAGCGCCGGGATCATGATGCCGACTCGACCGATCAACATGTCGATCCCGCCGATCACGTTGTAGAAGGTCGTGTTGCCGGTCAGGCCCCCGAAGGCCGAGCCGTTGTTGTTCCCCTGCGAGGTCAGCCCGTAGAGGATCTCGGTGAACCCGTGGGGAATGGCGTTGAGCGGACCGCCGGCCGGCGTGGATTGAGACGGCGATGGCCGTGAAGATCAGCACGATCAGCGGCATGACGAGGGCCCCGAGACCCGCGAGTTTGATTTCTTTGGCCTGGATCTTCTTCCCCAGATACTCCGGCGTTCGTCCGATCATCAGGCCGCCGATGAACACGGCGATGATGGCGTAGATGAGGATGGTGTAGAGGCCGCTCCCGGCGCCCCCGGGCGTCACCTCGCCGAGCATCATGCCGCTGATGAGGAAGAAGCCACCCATCGGCGTGAACGAGTCGTAGGAGGCATCGGCCGAGCCCGTCGACGTGCTCGTCGAGGACACCCCGAAGACGGCCGATCGACGTGTCACCGAAGCGGACCTCGTTGCCCTCGGTGTTCCCGACGGTGGTGGTGACGCCGGCGGCGGCGACGGCGGGGTTGTTCTGGTGCTCGTAGAAAGTGGCGCCGCCCACCCAGACGCCGAAGATGATCACCATGGCCGCCAGGAGGGCCGCGCCCTGGCGGATGCTGCCCACCATTTTGCCGAAGGTGTAGGTGAGGGAGAAGGGGATCGCCAGGAGCAGGTAGATCGACAGCCAGTTCGTGAGACCTGTCGGGTTCTCGAAGGGGTGGCCGAGTTGGCGTTGAGGAACCCACCTCCGTTGTTGCCCAGCTGCTTGATGGCCTCCATGAACCCGATCGGACCCCTCGGCGATGGTCTGGCTCACGCCGTTCAAGGGGTCGTGGATGCTGACCGTTCCGGCCAGCGTCTGCACGGCGCCCTGGCCGACGAAGATCGAGGCCGCGCGAGGAAGGCGATGGGGAAGCGATGTAGAGCAGGCCGCGGGTCATGTCGACCCAGAAGTTGCCGATGGTCGGTGAGCCCTTCTTGGAGAAGCCGCGGACCAGGGCGATGGCCACAGCGATTCCGATGGCCGGGCTCAGAATCTGCTCACGCGTGAGCGCGCCGATCTGCGAGAAGTACGACATGGTCGTCTCGCCGCCGTAGTTCTGCCAGTTGGTGTTGGTCATGAACGAGGCGGCGGTGTTGAAGCTGAGGGCCGGGCACGGCGCCGAAGTGTTGCGGGTTGAGCGGCAGCGATCCCTGGATGCGGAGCAGGCAGGTAGGTGATGCCATGGCGAGGCCGAGAAGATGACCATGGAGCCGGCGTAACGCTTCCAGTTCTGCTCCTTCTCAGGGCTGGTCCCGAGCAACCGGTAGATCGGTCGCTCGGTCCAACCGAGGAAATGCACCCGCCCGTCGAAGACGGCGGCCATGTACGAGCCCAGATAGCGCCAGGCCAGAGCCGAGCGCAGTGACCAGGGGGACGATGATGGTCGAGAAGAAGCCCATCGTCAGAACCACTCGGGCTTGAACATGGCGACGCCCAGGTAGAAGAACATGACGATGGACACGCCGAGGAGGATCCCCTGGGTCGACGCTCATACCCGCTCCAGCGCCCAGATGAGACCCAGCATCACCGCGATGAAGCCCACGATGCCGAGCACTGCGAGAAAGTCAGCCATGGGTTCCATGCTGGTGGCGGCGCCGTGAACCGGACATCAACGCAACGCGCCCCTCGGCGTGAACAAAGTGTCAATGGCCGCTGGGCGGCGGCCCTGCGTAAGGTGAGACCGAGTCGTAGAGATCGAAAGTGGGGTGGACGATGGCGTTGGACCTGGAAGGGTGCCGTGCGCTGGTGACCGGGGGGTCGTCGGGCATCGGGGCCGGGCTGGCCGAGGCGTTGGCCGAGCGGGGCGCCGTGGTGGGCATCTGCGCCCGACGCGCCGAACAGCTCTCCGAGGTGCTGGAACGCTGCATGAAGCACTCGCCCGACAGCCGCATGTGGGTGACCGACCTGGCGGACCCGGACGCGGTGGACCAGCTGGCCGTGGACGTGCTGGACGCCTTCGGCGGGGTCGACCTGCTGGTCAACAACGCCGGCATCCCGAAGCGCCGCCACACCACCGCGCTCGACATCGACACCATCACGTCCGTGATGCACATCAACTACCTGTCGCCGATGCGCCTGACCTACGACCTGCTCCCCCAGATGCTGGCCCGCGGCTCGGGCACCATCGTGAACATCTCGTCGATCGCCGCCCCCCTCAGTGCGCCGGGCGAGGCCGCCTACGACGCGTCGAAGGCGGCGCTCACGGCCTTCTCCGAAGCCATGGCCGTGGACCTGTGGGAGACGGGGATCAAGGTGATGGTGGTGTACCCGGGCGTGATCGACACCCCGCTGTTCTCGCTGCCCGACAACGACGTGCCCGACCTGCCGATCCCGGCCGAGCCCGTCTCGGCCATGGCGGACGCCATTCTGGCGGGGCTCGAGTCCGGCGCCGCCCAGGTCTACTTCCCGGAGTACTTCAAGGACCTGGCCGCATCCAAGGCCCAGGACGTGGGCGCATTCCTGGCGGGCACGGCCGGCTACCTCCGCGAGCAGAAGCTGAAGAAGGGGTAGTCGACCGCATCATGAAGACGGAGCCCGATGCCGCCGGGATGAGCGAGGTGCGCCTCGAGCGCATCACGGAGCACTTCTCCTCCACCTACGTCGAACCGGGCAAGATCGCCGGCTGCCAGATCACGGTGGTGCGCGGTGGCCACGTGGCCTACCACCGCTCGCTGGGGCTCATGGACCGCGAGGCCGCGGACCCCGATGGCCGACGACGCCATCTTCCGCATCTACTCCATGACCAAGCCGATCGCGTCGGTCGCCCTGATGCAGCTCTACGAGCGCGGCCTGTTCCAGCTGCTCGACCCGGTGCACCGCTACATACCCGAATGGCGGACGCTGCAGGTCGGACTGGTCGGCGACGACGGCGCCATCACCCTGGTCAAGCCCGAACGTCCGATGAACATGCGCGACGTGCTGATGCACACGACCGGACTGCCCGGCGGGCTGTTCCCCGGCAATCCCATCGACGCCGCCTTCAACGAGGCGCTCGCGGCGCGGGGCGGCGGGCAGACGCTCGAGAGCGTCACGGCGCTGCTGGCCGAGTACCCGCTCAAGTTCCACCCGGGCACACAGTGGAACTACGGGCTGTCGACCGACATCGTGGGCCGGCTGGTCGAGATCCTCTCGGGGCTGCCCTTCGACGAGTACCTGCGGCGCGAGCTCTTCGAGCCGCTGGGCATGGTCGACACGGGGTTCTACGTCCCCGAGGGCTCGCTGCCCCGCCTGGCCGCCTGCTACCAGTACCGCCCGGCCAACACGCCCCGTCCTGATGGAGGGCTCGTTCGCCAACGGGATCCTGCGGCCCCGCTCCTATCTCTCGGGAGCGGGTGGGCTGGTCTCGACCACCGCCGACTACGTCGCCTTCTGCCAGATGCTGGCCAACGGCGGGCACCTCGACGGCCGGCGCGTGCTCGGGCGCAAGACCCTGGAGCTGATGACGGTCAACCACCTCCCCGGCGGCGCCACCCTGCAGGACATGGCCATCGGGGGCTTCGGCGAGGCCGGCTTCGAGGGCGTCGGCTTCGGGCTGGGGTTCGCCATCGGCCTCGGCCCGGCCGCCACCACCATGGCCGGCTCGGCCGGCGACTTCTACTGGGGCGGGGCGGCCAGCACGGCGTTCTGGGTCGACCCGGCCGAGGACCTCTTCGTCGTCTTCATGACGCAGCTCTTCCCGTCCGTCGCCTACCCGTTCCGGGCCCAGCTGCGGGCGCTCGTCTATCAGGCCATCGACGATTGATGGCCGAGGCTGAGGAGGCCCGTCGGTCCCGCCGACGCCAGCCTGGTGCCCCGCTTCTCCGGGCTGGCCACCTTCGCCCGCCTCCCGACGCTGGACCAGGTCGGGCGCTGGGACATCGGGGTGGTCGGCGTCCCGTTCGACGGCGGCACCAGCTACCGGCCCGGCGCCCGCTTCGGGCCGGCCGCCGTCCGCCAGGGCTCGCGCCTGCTGCGGCCGTACAACCCGGCGCTCGACGCCCTGCCCTTCGAGCTGGCCCAGGTGGTCGACGCCGGCGACATCGCCTGCACGCCCTTCAGCGCCGAGGAGGCGGTGAGCCAGATTGAGGCCGCGCGCCGACGCCCTGCTGCGCGACGGCGGGCGGCTGGTCGCCATCGGGGGCGACCACACCATCGCCCTGCCGCTGCTGCGGGCCACGGCGCGTCGCCACGGGCCGCTCGCCCTGGTGCATTTCGACGCGCACCTCGACACGTGGGACACGTACTTCGGGCAGCGCTTCACGCACGGGACGCCGTTCCGCCGCGCCTGGGAGGAGGGCCTCCTCCTCCATGACCACAGCGCGCATGTCGGCCTCCGGGGCCGCTCTACTCCGAGGCCGACCTCTCGGACGACGCGTCCATGGGCTTCGCGCAGTTCACCACCGACGACGTGGCGGAGCACGGGGTGGCCGAGGTGGTGCGGCGGCTGTTGGCGCGGGTGGGCGACGCACCCGTCTACGTGTCGGTCGACATCGACGTCCTCGACCCGGCCCACGCGCCCGGGCACCGGCACGCCCGAGGCCGGAGGCCTGACCAGCCGCGAGCTCCTCGCCCTGGTGCGGGGACTGCGGCCCGCCGCCGTGGTGGGCGGGGACGTGGTGGAGGTCTCCCCCGCCTACGACCACGCGGAGATCACGGCGGTCGCCGCCGCGCACGTCCTCTACGACCTGGTGACGATCATGGCGGCGCCGGGCCGGCCTGACCGGACGCGCTCGCTGCAGCGGCCGATTCGGCGCGCGCCGGCCTTGTAACAGTGCATTCACGTACGGGAAACGAACGGCGAACGTTGTCTCCCTAGGGTGAGCGGCATAGCGCAGTACAGAGGTGGGAAAACCAGGTACCCGACGTGAAGCGAGATCTTCTGGTTGGTGTGGCCCAGTGGCTGGCCGCACCAGGGGAGCCACGCCAGAACATGAACGTGGCGCTCAGCATGATGGACGACGCCGCGGCGCGCGGCGTCGAGCTCCTGCTGCTGCCCGAGCTCTGGTCGTGCGGCTACGACCCCGAGACGCTGGCCCGGGACGCGCGGGCGGACGCCGAGCCGCTGCGAAGGGCCGCGCTCGGCCGCAGCTGGGCGAGGCGGCGCGACGGCGCGACATGTGGCTGGCCGCCGGCAGCGTGCCCGAACTCGGGCGACGACGGCCGCATTTACGACACGGCGCTGGTCTTCAATCCCCACGGCGAGCTGGTGGCCTGGCACCGCAAGGCCCATCTCTACCCGCCCACGCTCGAGCCCTCCGTGTTCACGCCGGGCGACCGGTTGACGACCTTCGACGACCCCGCCCTCGGGCGGGTGGGCCTGGTGGTCAACTTCGACGGCGACTTCCCCGAGGTGGCCCGGACGCTGGCACTGCGCGGCGCCCGGCTCGTCCTGGCGCCCGCCGCCTACGAGGTGGAGGGAGCCAACGCCTGGGACCTCCTCTACCCCGCCATCGCCCTGACCAACAGCCAGTGGTGGGTGCAGGCGAACCAGGCGGGCTCGCACTCCACGTCGACCCTCCTCGGTGCCAGCCGCATTGTGGCGCCGACCGGCACCGTGGTGGCCGAGGCGAGCCGGGCCGTTCCGGGCTCGCTCAGCCGGGCCGAGCTGCTGGTGCACCGCATCGACCTGCACATCGCCTACGCGCGGGAGGGGATCTCCGGGCTGCTGGAGGACGAGCGCCATCCCGACCTCTACTTCGACCGGGTCCCGGCCGAGTCCGCCTGACCTCAGTCCCCGTCAGTGCGGTCCCGCTCGGCCTGCGCCCGCAGCGCGGCGTCGACACGGTCGCGGAAGACGAGGTACTGCTCCTGCGCCAGCCACGGCACGTCGGGCAGCCGTTCGATCAGGTGCGGCGCCCGCACCACCTCGCCGTTCGCGAACTGGCGCCGGGTCAGGTCGACATCGACGCCGGCGAACCGGTTCCAGTAGTGGAACCCCTGATGGGATCCGTCGGCGTGGTCGACCTCCGCCTCGAGCAGCTCGCCGCCGAGCAGGTCGTGCACGACCAGCGCCGTCACGGCGCACTGGCCGCGCGACGGTTCGGCCGGAGTCCACACCGGCACATCCGTCGGGTCGCAGGTCTCGATCGACCACGACGCCCTGATGGCCGACTCCAGGCCGGTGAGCGTCAGTGGCCGCTCCTCACCGAAGCGGACGGGCGATGACATCCCTCCAGTCAACCCGCTGACGGCCGTTCCCGTGCACCCGGACGGATCGGTTCCGCTCAGTGGCGCTTGCGCCGGTCGTGCTTGGACTGGGAGCGCTTGGCCTTGCGGTTCCTGCGGGCCGCGTCGTCGGGATGGGTCCCGTGCGCCGCGTGCGCCGTCTGTCCACTGGAGGCGCCGACGGCCATGTCCTCACCCCGCATGGTGCGGCGGCGACGCGACATGGCGGCGAAGAAGGCGACGATCAGGACGACGGCCGCCAGACTGAAGATCAGCACGTAGAACATGGCTTATTGAACCACGGGTTGCAGGAGGTCGCCGATCCCGGGACGGCGCCGCAGCGGTCGGGGCTCACGGCGCGCCGGCTCCGTTGGGGTCCGTCGAGACCGAGGACGATGCCGGCGAGGCCCTCCACCAGCTGCGCCGTCGATCGGATGGAGGCGTTGGGCGAGTGCGTCTCGGCGGTCAACGCGCTCTCGGCGGCGGCCCGGGCGACGGGCTCGCTGATCGGTTGGGGCGGGTTGGCCGCCTGCTGGGCCACGTCCGCCACAAGGGCCTTCGAAGCCGGACCGACCGTCACGCCGTAGCCGTCCTGGCTGCTCCCCGCCGGCGCGGGCAGCGTGGTGGTCACGTAACCGAGGCGGCTCCCGTCGGGACGCGTCACCACCGCGTCGAGCCGCGCCGCGCCGCTGACCCGGACCGCGCCGTGCACGGTCGAGGGGATGAACAGCACGGTGTCGGTCTGCCGGTCGCCGCGCCGCCCGGCCGCGGTCGACGTCGCCACCATGGCGAAGGTGCGGGTCGACGGGTCGTAGCGGTAGGCGCCCAGCCGCCCGGCGGTGGCCGTGGGCGACACGCGCATGAGCAGCCTCTGGCGGCTGGCGATCAGCAGGTCCGCCTTCGACGGCGTCGGCCTTGGGATTGCCCTTGCCCGGGGTGCCGTTGGAGGTCGTCTGGTAGCTCGAGTGCTGCCAACGGATGCACCAGCACGAGCCCGGCGCCTTGGAGAGCCCCTTCCAGGCCCAGAGCGTGGCGCCGGTCTGCGTCGACTCCTGCGCGGCGAGCTCGTTGGCCAGAATGGTCGTGTCGGTCGCCGAGGAATCGCCGAACTCGGTGACGAAGACCGCCGAACGCATGGCCTGTGCCTCCGCCTCGGCCGTCTGATAGCCGAAGGTGAAGTTGGGCGGGATACCCGCCCGGCTTGGCGGGAAGACCCAGGAGGTCCTGCTCCACGGTGAAGGCGTAGGTGTAGACGTGCGGCGCGAAGACGAGGTTGGGATAGGCCGAGAACGGCGCGGACGACCTGGAGGGAGAAGTCGAGCAGGTTCCGGTAGGCCAGCGGCTCGTAGAAGATCTGTTGGTGCTGCACCGACGTCAGCTGCGGGTAGGCGCAGGCGTTCGTGAGCGACGTCGGTGCCGACGGCCGGGCAGGTCGGCCTTGCCGTCGCGCACACCCGTCAACGCCTCGATGGCCCGCGTGTAGAAGGGGTAGAGGTCCTGGCTGCTCGCCTGGTACCCGTTGCCCGCCGGCGTCGAGCCCGTGGAGCCGGGCTGAGGCTCGTTCATGAGCTCGTAGCCCAGGACGGCGGGCGTGCCTTCGAACCGGCGCGCCAGCGCAGCCAGCGCGCCGATGTAGTGGTCCTGCAGTCCCGGTGCCCGGCGCCTGGCCCTGTGGGCCGGCCACCGGGGCGTTCTGCCAGAAGTTGGCGAAGGCGGCCGACTCGGCCGGGTTGAGCTCGTCGATGCCGTACATGGCGCACCCGGGCTTGCCGTCGTCGAGCACCGCCCACGACGGGGCGCCGTCCGATCCGCCCGACGGCGTGCAACCGGACGGGGCCGCCGCCTTGGTGGCCGGCAGGATGTAGCGCGAGTACTGGTCCTGGTGCATGTCGAGGATCACGTAGATCCCCTGCTGGCGCGCCCAACCCACGACCTGCGCCACCCGCCGCAGGTAGGTCGGCGAGTAGGTCCCCGCGGTGGGCTCGAGCTGGCTCCAATTGAGGACCAGGCGGACCACGTTGAAACCGAGGGCACGCATCTGCGCGAAGTCGTTGCCGCTCCCCGGCGCCGTCGACTGCGCGAAGGCGGAGAGCGAAGCCTGGACCTCGCACAGCGGCGGCTGCGGAATGAGGGCCGACGCCTTCGGACAGCGCCCGTCGTAGGCCGAGGGCGAGACGGGGAAGAGGGCGGGGCCGCCGTTGGCGCCCGGATAGGCCACGTCCTCCATGCCGACGGCCGCCGCTCCGTGCAGCAGAACCTGTCTCCCGGCACCGTCGGCCAGGTACGGCGTCCGGTCAGCGCCGCCGGCCGGCGTGACCACGTGGAGAAAGGTCAGGGCGGGAATCGTCCCCGCGCCGGGACTGGCGCCGCCCGCCGTGGCGGGTGACAGGGTGAGCAGCGTGGCGGTGACCGCGACGGCGGCCAGGGCCACGGCGCGTCGGAAACGGGGTGGGCTCGGCACGGCGGCGCAAACTAGCTGACACCGGTCCGCCAGGGGGCTCGCCCGCGGGTATTGGGTAGGGTCGCCGGCATGGCAGGAACGGCGGGCGACGGACGACCCGAAGCGGTCTCCCTCTACGAGGGACTGCTCACCACGCGGGCCATCCGGCGCTACACCGACGAGCCCGTGCCCGACGAGGCGCTGCGCGACATCCTGTTCGCGGCCACCCGGGCGCCCAGCGGGTCGAACCGCCAGCCCTTCCGTTTCATCGTCCTCACCGACGGGCCGGTGGCGGAGGAGGCCAAGCGGCTGATCGGCGTCGGGGCGCGGAAGTTCTGGGCCGCCAAGCGGGAAGCCGACGGCTACGACACCGGCTCGGGGTCCCAGGCCGACTCGCCCAAGGCGCGCATGGCGCGCACCATGCAGCACTACGTCGACACCTACGAGTCGGTGCCGGTGCTGGTGCTGGCCTGCTTCCGGCGGTACCGGCACGCCAGCGCGTACACCGACGGTGCCTCGGTCTACCCCGCCTGCCAGAACCTGCTGCTGGCCGCCCGGGCCCTCGGGTTCGGCGGCGTCATGACGGGCTGGCAGTTCGCGGCCGACGCCGAACTGCGGGCGCTGCTGCACATCCCCGAGGAGGTCGAGATCATGGCGACCATCACCCTCGGGCGCCCCGAGGGCCACCACGGGCCGGTGCGCCGCCGGCCGCTCCCCGAGCTCGTCTACGGGGACCGGTGGGGCGAGCCTCCCGCCTGGGCCGTCGACCCGGCGGGCGCCGCCCACACGGCGGCGGGTCCGCCGACCCGCAGCCAATAGAGTCTGCAGTGTTGCGCTCCCTCGCGGAAGGCTGACCATGCAGGCTGTCGACTCGCCCGTCTTCGACGCGGACAACCACTATTACGAAGCGCTCGACGCGTTCACCCGCCACCTCGACCCGAAGCTGGGACCGCGGGTGATCGAGTGGGTCGAGGTCAACGGGCGGCGCTACCACGCGCTCGGGCGGCCGGGTCAGCCGGGCCGTGACCAACCCGACCTTCAACCCGATCACGCCCCCGGGTGCACTGGTCGACTACTTCCGGGGCAACCCCGACGGCCGTCCCATGCACGAGCTGATGGGCAAGCCCGAGCCGATCCGGCCCGAGTACCGCGACCGCGACGCCCGCCTCGCCACCATGGACGCCCAGAACCTGTCGAAGATCTGGCTCTTCCCCACGCTCGGCATGCTCTACGAGGAGGCGCTCAAGCACGATCCGGGCGCCGTCGTCCTCCTGTTCCGCGCCTTCAACCGTTGGCTGGCCGAGGACTGGGGCATGGCCTATGCGGACCGCATCTTCGCCGCGCCGTACATCACGCTGGCCGACGTCGACGAGGCCGTGCGCGAGCTGGAGTGGGCGCTCGACCAGGACGCCCGGGCCGTGGTGATGCGGGCCGCCGCCCCGATCACCGCCGGTGGCCCGCTCTCCCCCGCCGACGACGTCTTCGACCCGTTCTGGGCCCGGGTCAACGAAGCCGGCATCACGGTGGTGGTCCATGCCGGTGACGCCGGCCTGTCCTCCAACGGCTACGCACCCGACGGATTCTCGGCCTCCTTCCGGGCCGGGCCGGCGCGGCCGAGCATCAAGATGTTCGCCATTGAGCGGGCCGCCCACGACTTCTTGGCCACCCTGCTGCTCGAGAAGCTGTTCGACCGCTTCCCGAATGTGCGCGTCGCCTCCGTCGAGAACGGCTCGGAGTTCCTCGCCCCGCTCTTCGCCAAGCTGCGCACCACCACGCGGCGCATGCCGGGCTACTTCTCCGAGGACCCGGTCCTGACCTTCCGCCGCAACGTGTGGATCAACCCGTTCTGGGAGGACGACGTCACCGAGATCGTGGACCTCATGGGCGACGACCGGGTGATTTTCGGATCGGACTGGCCGCACATTGAGGGGCTGCCCGAGCCGACGGACTGGGTGACCGAGCTGCAGAAGCTCCCCGGCGAGTCGGTACCCAAGATCATGGGCGGCAACGTGTCCGAGCTGAACGAACGGAGGCCGCGGTGACCGAAGTCGTCGACCAGAGCGAGACGGTGGACTCGGCCGAGCCCGGATACAAAATCGAACCGCACGTCATCATCCTCTTCGGCGCCACCGGCGACCTGGCGGCCCGCAAGCTGATCCCCGGGCTCCTGCACCTGGCCGTGAACGGGATGATGCCCGACTACCGCATCGTCGGGAGCTCCACCAGCACCCTGAGCGACGAGGAGTTCCGGCACCTGGCCCGCCACGCGGTCGACCAGTTCTCGACGGACAAGATCTCGCTGCTGCAGTGGGCCAACTTCGAGAAGCGGCTGAGCTTCTGCTCGACCTCGGCGGGGGCCGAGGCGCTGGCCGACCACGTGGCCGGCGCCGAGAAGGACATCGGCGGCGAGCCGCGGCGTCTGCACTACCTGAGCGTCCCGCCGGCGGCGGACCGCGCCGTGCTCCAGATGATCTCGGACGCCAAGCTGGTCGAGCGGGCTCGCATCGTCATGGAGAAGCCCTTCGGCACCGACCTGGCCAGCGCGGTGGCGCTCAACGACCTGCTGCACTCGGTCTTCGACGAGGAGCAGATCTTCCGCATCGACCACTTCCTGGGCAAGGAGGCGGCGCAGAACATTCTGGCCTTCCGCTTCGCCAACGGCCTCTTCGAGCCGATCTGGAACCGGGACCACATCGACCACGTGCAGATCGACGTGCCCGAGACGCTCGGCGTCGACGACCGCGTCGCCTTCTACGAGGCGACGGGCGCCTTCAAGGACATGGTGGTCACCCACCTCTTCCAGATCCTGGGCTTCATGGCCATGGAGCCGCCGACGGCGCTCTCGGGCGGCCCCATCAACGAGGAGAAGAACAAGGTCTTCCGCTCCATGCGCCCGCTCGACGTGACGGAGGTCGTGCGGGGGCAGTACGAGGGCTACCTCGACATTCCCGGCGTGGCCAAGGATTCGGACACCGAGACCTTCGTGGCGCTGAAGGTGGAGATCGACAACTGGCGCTGGGCCGGCGTGCCCTTCTACCTGCGCACGGGCAAGCGGCTCGGCGGCGGCGAGCGCATCATCTCCATCGCCTTCAGGGAGCCGCCCAAGTCGATGTTCCCCGCCGGCTCCGGGGTGGGCGCACAGGGGCCGGACCACCTCACCTTCGACCTGGCCGACTCGTCGAAGCTGTCCCTGTCCTTCTACGGGAAGAAGCCGGGGCCGGGCATGAAGCTCGAGAAGCTGAGCCTGCAGTTCGCCCTGCACGAGACGGGACAGGACGCCGACGTGCTCGAGGCCTACGAGCGCCTCATCCACGACGCCATGATCGGCGACCACACCCTGTTCAACACGGCCGAGGGCATTGAGCGCCTGTGGGAGGTGTCGACGCCGCTGCTGGAGGACCCGCCGCCGGTGCAGAGCTACCCCCAGGGAAGCTGGGGCCCGCCCACCATCAACGAGCTGATCGCGCCGCGCACCTGGAGGCTGCCCTTCGAGCGCCGCTGGCGGGGAAGCTCCGGCGGCTGAGCCGGCCTTCAGTTCAGGGTGTGCCCGTTGGACGCGGGGCAGCTCCGTCGACGGGCTGGCCGGCCAGATCGACGGGGTCGAGGGGCCGGAACTCGGGACCGGGCCGGACCGACGGGCGAGACCGTTCGTCCAGCACCGTCGTGGCGGTGAGGCTGTCCCAGGGGGCGCGAGCGCGGCTGGCGGAAGAGCCCGTCGGGTGGTGAGGCCCCGAACGCGAAGCAGAGCAGGACGACGGCACCGATGACGACGGTCGGCACCACGAGCAGCGTGCAGCAGACGCCGCTGCGCAGGAACGAGCGCCCGAGGCCGATCGGCTGCCCGTCGTCGCGTCGCACCACGTGGAGCCCGAGGAGGCGGTAGCTCGGCGTGCGCCCACGACGCCATTCGAAGACGCTCCAGACCACGAATCCGACGACCAGCGTCCCGACGAGCAGGACCACCGTCAGGGCCAGGGCCCCGATGCGTCGGCCGAGGCTCGCTGCCGGCTCCTTTCGGACCACACCAAAGACGGTACCGGTCGGAGGCGCTCCCGTCGCCCGGGGCTCTGCCCCGTCCGTTATGCGACCGGTGGCCGGGTCCACGCCCGTGCCGCCCGACTCGCTGCTGGCGTAGACGGCGAGCGCGAACCGCAGGACGTCCATGGCCTCCTCGGCGCTCCAGAGCATGGGCCCCTCGCCGGTGTGGAGCCAGCGCAGCCAGTGCCGCCCCGAGTCCCGGAAGCTGCTCCCCCAGTCGTCGTCGAGCGCATGGTACGAGCGCATTTCGCCGTCGAGGTACACCTCGAGGCTCGGCTGCTGGATGCCCCGGCCCGTGCAGCGGTTGACACGGGCGTAGCCGGAGCGGCCGGTGATCTCCCAGCGCTCGTCGTTCGTGTAGTAGTCCGAGCGCAGGTACATGTCCGGGGCCAGCGTGATGTCCCACACGCCGCGGATGCCGTTCTCGTGCTGCCAGGCGATCATCGTCGGCGCGTCGACCTCGATCCCGGGGAACACCTCGGTGCCGCCGACCCAGGCCCGCACCTCCTTGATCGGCCCGAACAGCCAGATGGCCGTGGCCAACTTGTGCCACCCGTCGTCGAACACGAGGACGCCGCGGCCCCGCTTCATCTGTTGGAACTGGTACTCGTAGCTGCTCATCGGCACGTCCCAGCCGCCGCGCCCGCTGCCCACCATCTTCATGTGGTAGCCGCTGATGTCGCCCAGGTCGCCCGACGTGGCGAGCGCCTTCAGCTTCACCAGCGGCTCGTAGAAGATGTAGTTCTCCATGACCCGGAACAGCCGGTCGTTGGCGACGGCGGCGTCGACCATCCGCTGGGCGGAAGCCAGGTCGTTGGCCATCGGCTTCTGCAGGTTGACGTGCCAGCCGTAGCCGAGGAGCTCAATGACGCCCTCTTCGTGCAGCGGAATGGGGAGCAGCGCTTCCACCGCGTCCACCTCCAGGCCGCTGGCGGCCAGCTCGGCGGCGGAGGCGAAGGTCTGCACGCCCGGCCAGTCGGCGGCGCGCTCGGCCCGGCGCTCCTCGCTCGGGTCGACCAGGGCCACGACCTCGACGTCGGGGTTGTCGACATAGGCCCGCATGTTCAGGTCATAGATGCGCCCGAGGCCGATGAAGGCGGCACGGACCGGCCGGTCGTAGGGCGTGAAGCTCATGGAAGGGACACCTCGTCTCGAATGGTCGCCAGAAGCGGCACATTGTGGCGCGGATCGGCGTGGCACGCAGGGTTGCAGACGGCGTCGCCGGCCGGGTCACGCCGCCGCGTGAGGTCTCGGGGGTCGTCGCCTGCGCTAGTGTCACCGACGTGCCAGTGGTCGCGGTCCTCGAGGCCGTCCTGATCGGACTGGTCACCTCCCAGATCTCCTTCGTCGTCACGACGGTGTACCTGCACCGGGCCATGGCCCACAAGGCGATCACCCTGCGGCCACCCGTCGCCTTCGCCTGCCGCTTCATCATCTGGATGTCGACGGGCACTCGACCCCGGCAATGGGTGGCGGTGCACCGCAAGCACCACGCCCACACCGACAAGGAGGGCGACCCGCACTCGCCGGTGATCTTCGGCTACTCGCTGGTCCAGTTCGGCAACGCCGTGCTGTACCGCCGGGTTTCCAAGAATGCCGAGCAGGTGGACCGCTACGCCAAGGACCTGCCCGAGGACCGCTGGGACAAGGTGCTCTTCAATCATGCGCTGCTCGGCCTCGCCCTCGGCGTGGCGCTGCTGGTCGCCGTGTTCGGATGGGAGATCGCCGTGATCGCGGCGGCCGTCCACGCCTCCATCTACCTCCTGGGCGGCGGCGCCATCAACGGCATCGGCCACAAGTGGGGCAAGCGGCCCTACGACAACCTGGCCACGAACAACCAGTGGCTGGCCTGGCTGGTGGCCGGCGAGGGCCTCCACAACAACCACCACGCGGCGACGACGTCGAGCCGGATGTCGCTGGCCAAGGGCGAGGTCGACCCCGGCTGGTGGGCCGTCTGGCTCCTGGTCAAGCTGCGCTGGGCGACGCTGCGCCACGAGAAGCTGGCCGCCAAGCCCACCCGGGCCTGACGGCACCGCCCGGGCCGCTCCGTCCGGGCGCGTCGGGCAAGCTGGTGCCATGGCCCAGGACCCGGCGCAGCCCGACCGTGACGACCCGGCCTGCCTCGGGCCGCTCGACCCTGATGCGCAGGACGAGGGCGATCAGCGCGAGCTGATCCGCTACGCCGTGAGCCGGGGTGCCACCCCCGAGCAGGTGGCGCAGGCGCCCAACCTCGGGGAGCTGGCGCTCGACCTCACCCTCCGACCACGGGGACCACTCCCCCTGCGCGAGGTGGCGGCCTCGGCGGGCATCGACTGGCCCACGACCCTGCGCCTGATGACGGCGGCCGGACTGCCGACGGATCCGGACTTCCATGTGACCGCCGACGAGGCGGCCGGCCTCCGGCTGCTCGCCGGCGCGCACAACGACCTGCTGGGGGACGAGGCCACGCTGCAGCTGGCCCGTGTCACCGGCAACGCCATGGCACGGTTGGCCGAGACGCTGGTCGGCGTCTTCCGCCTGCAGGTCGAGCTGCCGCGCCGGGCGGCCGGACGACCCTACTTCGACGTCGTCAAGGAGTACGCCGAGCTGACGGAGACCCTGTTGCCGAGCTTCGTGGCGACCCTCGACGCCGTCGCTCCGCCGCCAGATCGTGGCCGTCGCCGAGCGGATGTGGAGCACCGACCCCGAGCGCTCCGTCGTGACGGTGCAGACGAACCGTGGGCTTCGTCGACCTGGTCGGGTACACGACGGCGACGGCGTCGCTGTCGCTGCGTGAACTCACCCACGTCCTGGTCGAGTTCGACATGCGGACCTCGGAGATCGTCGCCGAGGGTCGCGGTCAGATCGTCAAGACGATCGGCGACGAGGCGATGTTCGTCACCGAGGACGCCGGCGACGCATGCCGGATCGCGCTCGAACTGATCGACGCCGCCGGCGACACGCTCCCGCCGGTGCGGGTGGGACTCGCCACCGGGGAGATGGCCTCGGTCTTCGGCGACCTCTACGGGCCCGACGTCAACCTGGCGGCGCGGCTCGTCGGTGCGGCCGAGCCCTCGACGGCCGTGGTCTCCGAGCAGGTGCGGGCGGCCGCCGCGAGCGGGTTCCGCTTCGCCGCACTGCCGCCGCTCACGTTGAAGGGCTTGGCGGAACCGACGACGGCGTACCGGCTCAATCGCCCGGAACCGTGACGAGGCGGGGTGCCCTGGCGGGAGCGGCCGTCCTGGCCGTCGCCCTCGTGGGATGGGGAGCGGCGCTCCGGCCCGAGGCGGTCGGGGTCACTCCTCCCTGCCACGGCCCGTCGTGCTCCCCGTGCGCGTCGTCGTCCTCGACCCGGTGGACGGCGCGGTGATCTGGAGCACCGTTGCCGTGCCGAGGCACATCGTCCTCGACCCCGCCAACGGAAACGTCGTTACGGCAGGGGCTTCCACTTCTGCACGATGACCCAACAGACACCGGCCGCCGGCGCCGGGGCCGGACCGTGCTTGCACTGGCTGGTCGGCGGGTGGTTGTCGTGGACCTCGACCACCTGGTACTGCGTCGGGCCGGAGAACTTGTCCGGCCCGTAGCTGAGCACGGGTGCGTAGCCGCCCGGGAAGTTCGTGATGCGCGACATGGCCTCCACGAAGGTGCGCCGGTTGAGATCCTTGCCGGCCATGGTGGCCGCCTTGGCGAACAGGCGGATCTCCTGGCACCAACCCTGCACCGGCCCCTGCTCTTCGATGTCGTCGTTGATGTTGCCCTTGGGTGTCTGCGGGTAGGCCGCGTGCCACACCGTCCAACAGCTCCGCACCCCGGGGTCGTAGCCGCCCTGCGCCTCGGGGACCGGCAGGTCGATGCCACCGAGCGTCTCGGCCGTCACACCCTCCTGCCCGTTCAGCGCCTTCTCGTAGGGGATGGGGATCAGTCCGAGCGCGATCTCGATCTCGGACTGGTAGTCACTGAGGAGGAGCTTGGGGTAGTAGTTCTGCGACGTCTCGGACCCGATGTACGGGGTGAACGCGTTCTCCGGCAGGAGCGGGATGACCGACTGCACGCCGGCCTCCTTGAGCCGCTCCACGGCCAGGGTGGCATCGGAATCGGTGGTGGCCGTCTCCCCCACGTCCGCCGTGATGGTCACGACCTGGGGGTCGACACCGATCTTCTTCAGGTCGGGCAGGAGGTACGAGTGCAGCGCGTCCTGGTCGCTCACCTCGTCGGAGACCACGACGCCCACCTTCGTCCCGTGGCCGAGGCGACCCGAGCTCAGGCCCCAGTGCACCGTCGCCGCCAGGATGGGTGCGTCGTCCGCGCCCGTCCACCACAGGTACGGCGCCCCCAAATTCGTCCAGTTGGTCGTGGTCGACCACTGCGAGAGCATCGGCGTGTGGCCCTCGCGCGTGACGCAGAGCTGGTTGACCCCCTCGAATGTGCCGAGCCCGTCGAGCACGGCGAAGACGGGCGGGCTGCCCTGCGTCCACTGCTTGCACAGCGATCGCTGCTCGTCAGGGTTCGTCGGGTCGAAACCCACGATCATCGGATTGATCTTCCGGCCGTTGATGCCGCCGGCGTTGTTGATCTGGTCCACGAAGAGATGGATGGCCTTGGTCTGCTCGCCGTATTCGGCGTCGGACTCAATCTCGAACTGGCCCTCAATGCTGCTGAAGGAGATGACCGGGAACACCACGTTGATCGCGCCGGCGGTCACGCCGCGATCGCTCGTGCTGGCCTGGCCGACGGGCGTCGCCGCGCCGGCGCTCGCCGGTGGAGCTGACAGGCCCAGGGCTCCCGCGCACAACAACGTGGCGCAGGCCGCCATCACCCCGGACAGACGTCGCCGTCCCCGACTTCCCCACACTCGCATCGCCAACCCCCGAGCGCGCCGTGTCTTTTCCGGCGCCGGCAGAGGCTACCGCTGCCCGTCCGCACATGAGCGGCGGGCCCGAAGTCAGTCGAAGAGCGCCTCGCGACCTCGCAGGACGGCGCAGAGGGTCTCGTTGTAGGGCGCGTCGAGCCCGAGCTCACGGCTCAGCGTGACCACCTGGCCGTTGATGACGTCGACCTCCGAGCGCCGCCGGGCCAGCTGGTCCAGGCGCATGGACGGACTGGAGTTCGGGATGGTGGCCGCGAACTCCGTCACGTAGCGCAGTGGGTCCTCGAAAGGGAATTGCACCCCCTTGGCGAGGGCGAGCCGGTAGGCCTCAGCGGTGCAGCCGAGAGCCACCCGCCAGGACTCGGGATTCGCCATCAGCCCGCCGACCGTGACGTCGAACACGGCGCACGGTGCGCTGAGTGTGACATTGCAGAGGAACTTCTCCCAGATCATGCGGTGGACGTCGGCGAAGGCCTTGACGTTGAAGCCCGCATCGCGCCACAGCCGCTCCATGTCCTGCACGCGCTGTGTCAGTCCGCCGTTCATTTCGCCGAAGCGGATGAGCCGCATGCCTTCGTGGTGCACGCGCCCCGGTCCGGGAATGGAGGACCCGAAGCCTTCGGCGATGCCGATCACAATGTGGTCTTCGGGGATCCGCCGCGCGACCCGCTCGCCGGCGCCGAGCCCGTTCTGGAAGGCCATGACCATGTCCCCGGGGCGCAGCAACGGTGCCACCGCCGCGGCCGCCGCGTCGACGTCCGCCGCCTTGGTGGCGATGACCCAGACGTCGCAGCTGCCGGCGTCGGCCGGGACGCGCCCGACGTGGAGGCTCTCGACGACGTAGTCGCCGCTGGCTCCCGCCACGGCCAGGCCGGAGCCGGCGATGGCGTCGATGTGCTCCTGCCAGGTGTCGATGGCCCAGACCTCGTGCCCGGCTCTGCCGAGCACGCCGGCGTACACCGAGCCCATCGCACCGGTTCCGACAATCGCGATCTTCATTCCGTCCCTTTGGCTACGCCGCTCGTCACGGGAACCTGGTTGGAAGGCTCCCGCAGCGGGGTTGCGATTCTACGGGACGGGCCGGACGGGGCCGCAGACGAGGACCGACCGGGCCCTGGTGCGCCACTAGGCGAAGTAGTGGCCCTCGTCGAGGTCCGCCAGCAAGCCGGCCTCCACCGGCTCCCAACCCAGCCGCTTGCGCGTCAAGGCGTTCGAGGTCGGGTTGTCCGCCTGCACCAGGCCGCCCAGGAACCCGAAGTGCCCGGCCGCCTCCTCGGGCGGGATGCTGCGTACGGGCACGTCGAGGTGGCGTCCGATGACCTCGGCGATGTCGCGGAACGGCACCCCTTCGTCGCCGACACCGTGCCAGCGCGTGCCCGCCGGCGCCTCTTCGACCACCAGCCGGAAGAGCCGTGCCGCGTCGAGGCGGTGCACGCCGGGCCACCGATTGACGCCCTCGCCCACGAAGCCCGACACGCCCTTCTCGCGTGCAATGCCGATCAGGATCGGGACGAAGCCGTGGTCGCCTGCGCCGTGCACGGTCGGCGAGAGCCGGATGGCCGCAGAGCGGACCTCCCTCTCCGCCAGGGCGATGGCGGTGTTCTCCGACGTCACCCGGGGCATGACGTCTGAGTGCGAGACGTCGTCCTCGGTGCCGAAGGTTCCGGGCGGGAGCCCGACGTCGCCGAGCGCGAGCAGCAGCGTCCCCGTCGTGATGACGAAGGGCTTGCCCGATCCCGCCAGCGTCTCCCCGATCGCCTCAATGGCCCGCAGGTCGACCGCGGCCCCGATCGACATGTCGGAGAAGTCGTGCACGTAGCCCAGGTGGATCACGCCGTCGGACTCGGCGGCGCCGAGGCGCAGGCTGTCGAGATCCTCGAGGTCCCCGCGCAGCACCTCGGCGCCGGCGTCGGCCAGCGCGGGGCCGACGCGTCGGACCGGGCGAGGCCCACGACCTCGTGCCCGGCGCCGCGCAGTTCAGGGACGACGGCGGAGCCGATGAAGCCGGACCCGCCGGTGACGAAGAGACGCATGGCAAAACCTCCAGGTGGTCGGCGCTTCCAGGCCCGGACACCCGGGCGAGGAAGCTGCGATGTCACTCGCTGACATCACTGTACCAGTAATGTCAGTCCCTGTCATCAAGTACCCTGGGCGCCATGGGCCGGTGGCAGCCAGACGCACGCGGCAGGCTCGAGAAGGCGGCCATGGAGCTCTACGTCGAACGGGGTTTCGACGAGACCACGGTGGCGGAGATCGCCAAGCGGGCCGGGCTCACCGAGCGCACCTTCTTCCGGCACTTCGCCGACAAGCGTGAGGTGCTGTTCGCCGGCGCGGCCATGCTGCAGGACCTCTTCGTGGAGGCGGTGGGGGACGCGGCGGCCGGCCTGTCGCCCGTCGACGCCGCCATCGCCGGGGTCGTGGCCGGCGGCGCGCTCATACAGGGACGCCCGGACTTCGCCCGCCAGCGCTACGCCATCATTGCGGCCAACGCGGAGCTGCAGGAGCGCGAGCTCATCAAGCTGGCCGCCCTGTCGGGCGCACTGGCCGGCGCGCTGCGGCGGCGCGGTGTGCCCGACCACGCCGCCAGTCTGGCGGCCGAGGTGGCGATCACCGTCTTCAGGGTGGCGTTCGAGCGTTGGGTCGCCGACCCGGTCCGGCTCGACCTGCCCCAGCTCGTGCGGGAGTCACTCGACGAGCTCCGTACCGTGACCGCCGACAGCGGGACGGGGCGACCGGCGACGTAGGCGCCCGAGCGCTGAGCCTCAGGGGACGAGCAGCACCCGGCCGAACGCCTGCCGGCTCTCTATGTAGGCGTGCGCCCCGGCGGCGTCGGACAGCGGGAAGACGCGGTCGATGACGACCTGCAACGCACCACGCCCGATGTCGTCGAGGTGGCGGGCGATCATGGCGTGTGGACGAGGCGACAGCAGGAGCTCCGCACCGAGGAAGTAGCCCGACAGGGTCTGGTTGTTGCCGCGCATGGTCGAGATGTCGAGGAGCTCCCCCGCCGTCCGGCCCGGCGTCCCCCACGGTCACGCAGCGGCCCCGATAGGCCAGGACGTTGATGCTCCCCTGCAGCGTGACACCGCCGACCGAGTCCACCACCACGTCCACGCCCCGCCCGTCGGTCAGGCGACGCGCCTCGGCGACGAAGTCGTGCGTGACGTAGTTGATGCCCTCGTCCAGTCCCAGCTCCTTCAACCGTTCGAGCCGGTCGTCGCTCGACGCCGTCGAGAGGACACGCGCCCCGGCCCGCTTGGCCATCTGGATGGCGGCAATGCCGACCCCGCCGGCCCCGGCATGGATGAGGACGGTTTCGCCCGCCTGCAGGTGGCCGAACTCGAAGAGGCAGTCGTCGGCCGTGCCGAAGGGCACCGGCACGCAGGCCGCGTCGTCGGTGGAGACCGCTCGGGGATTTTCCAGGCGAATCCCTCGGGGGTCACCCGTCGCGCCGCGTGCGAGCCGTCGAGCCCCACCGTGACGGCGCGGTCCCCCACCGCGAAGCCGCGGACGTCCGCTCCGACCTCGGCCACCGTGCCGGCGCACTGGTAGCCGACCACGTGGGGCACCCGGGCCAGATCCCCTCCCAGCCGATTGAGGGTGTCCCCACCCTCAATGCTGACCGCCTCGACATCGATGAGGATGTCACCCGGGCCGGCCGTCGGATCGGGCACGTCCTCGTAACGGAAGACGTCGGGTGCTCCCGTCTCGTAGTACACCGCTGCTTTCATGATCGGACATACTCCTTCATCCGGAATCCGAGGTCCGAGTCTGACACCGCGAGCCGGTGACGGCCTGGTCCGAGCGAGGTGGAAGGAGTCCCATGAGTGACGAGTCCGGGCCGTTCACGCTGGTGATCGGCGGCGCCTCGGGCATCGGCGCCGCCCTGGCCGATGCCTACAAGGCCCAAGGCACGACCGCGGTGACCTGGGACATTGAGGGCAGACACGACATCACCTGCGACGTGCGGGAGCCCGATGCCATCGACGATGCCGTCGGCCTGACCCGCATGCGCTGGGGTATCCCCACCGCAGTCACGATCACGGCGGGCGTCGGCCATTCGGGCCTCCTGACCGAGGCCGAGCCCGATGCGTTCGACCGGGTCATGCGCGTCAACGCCCGGGGCCCATGGCTCTGCATGCGGGCCTGGGTCGGGGCCATGCGCGAGCAGCAGGTCGCCGGCTCGTTCGTCGCCGCCTCGAGCATCAGCGCGCGCCTGGCCGATCGCACCATGGGGATCTACTGCGCGTCCAAGGCGGCCCTGTCCATGCTGGTGCAGGTGGCGGCGGCCGAATGGGGTCAGTTCGGCATCAGGGTCAACGCCATCGCTCCCGGCGTGACGCGCACGCCGATGCTCGGACGGGGGCCGGCGCTGACCGTGGACGGCTCGCCATGGTTGGCGGGCGTCGCCGAGCGCACACCGCTCGGCCGTCTCGGTGAGCCCGAGGACATCGCCCGGTCGGTCATCGCCCTGCACTCCATGGAGTGGGTCACGGGCCAGGTGCTCGAGTGCGACGGCGGGTTGGCGTTGCGGAGTCCGATCATCCCCTGAGCGTGTCGTGCACCCGGGCTCAGGAACTCGGACGGGCCGAGCTCGCTGCACCGGGGTGCCAGTGCGCATCGGCCTGGATCACGATGGTGCGGCTCACTTTGTCGTGCAGGCACTGGCGCATCGGATCCCACAGAGGGAAGAGCATGTCGATGACCCATGGGATGAACAGCACCACCGCCATGAGGTACTCGAAGAAGGCCCGCCACAGCGCCCGGAGGTAGCCGATCGACTCGCCGCTGCCGATGTCGACGGCGCGGACGCCGACCGCCAGCATGCCGACGGTCTGGCCGCGCTTCGATCCGCAGAGCACCATGCCGTAGACCAGTGCGATGCCGGCCTGGATCAGGATCCCCGGCCCTCCGATGTGGAAGCTCACGGTGTGGCCCGTCGAGCCGTTGAATGTCGTCGTAGTGTTCGTATGGTTGTAGGTGCCGGTCACGGCGATGATGACACCGGCGACGACGACGACGATCACCCAGTCGATGAGCCAGCCTCCGAGGCGGCGGCCGTAGCTGACCAACGGCGGCCCGAGTTGGGTCGGGGGGATGGGGGGCGGGGCCATGGCGACCTGGGTCTGATCGGTCCACGCCGCGCCGTCCCACCAACGCTGCAGACCGGGAGGTCCGGTCGGGTCGGGGTACCAGCCGCCCGGCGGCGTCGTCGTCATCGCCTTCTCCTCTCGCCCGCTGCGCTCATCCTTCCCCCTTCACCTCGGGCAGAGGTGACCCGGCCATGAGCAGCGGTACGCCGGGAGCGTGCGCAGGTTGCCTTTTCTGGTTCCAAATTTTGTGCGTCGCGGACCGCCCTGCTGCCAGAATCAGCCCGGTGCACGAGTTCGTCCGCCCCGGTGACCGCGTCTTCGTCCGGTGCGAAGGTGGACCGTGCCTCAGTCGCCTGGAGTACGTTCCGCCGTGGCTCGTGATCGAGGAGCGCGGTGGGACCACCTACGTCCTCGTCGACAAGGGCGGGCTGCCCGAGTGGCGCTCTCTGTTCGTGCCCGACCGTCCTGACCGGTCTCAGTGCTGAGGGAACCGATCAGCGAGCGCAGCCAGCTTGGCGACGTAGGCCGGCCAGTCGTAGCCGTCGGCGATGTTGGTGCTCTCCGGGAGGCAGCCGATGGCTGCGTCGTGCAATTCGCGCAGAATGTCGGCCTGGCCGGCGTGGCGGCCGAGGTCGTAGGCCACATGGGCCATCACCCGCTGCAGCGTGACGTCCCGTCGCTCGGCCGGCCACCACGGCACCCGTCCCGGCGCGTCGAGCGGCAGTTCGAAGATCGTCGTGTCGGCGAACGCCCAGACCCGGTGGGCGAGGTCGATCAGCCCCTCCTTGGTCTCGTCCTCGCTGGCGTACCAGTCGGCCTGCGGGTCATGCTCCAAGGCCTCGTCCGGCACCAGCTCGTGGGGTGCCGGAAAGGCACGGCCGAAGGTCGGTCCGAAGTAACCCGCTTCCACGTTGAGGCAGTGTTTGAGCAGACCCAGGAGATTGTTCCCCGTCGGCGTGCGGGGACGTCGCGCCTCGCGCTCACTGAGCCCGTCCAACTTCCAGACCAGGGCATCGCGAGCCGCCTGGAGATAGCGGTGCTGCACCGTCTTGGGGTCTTCCGCTTCGGCCATGTGCAGCAGTCTCGCACCGGGGCGCAGATCGAAGAGCGTGCATCCTGCGATGGTGGCGGAAGCCGACATGGCAACTGATCGCGGGTCATACTCGCAAAGTGATGTCGTGCACCTCCTGCACCGTGAAGACCAGGGACTGAGGCAACCACATGGGGATCGGCGGCGATTTCGCCTCCGGAGTTCGCTCCGGCGCCCTCGACGCCGGGGCGGCGGCCGCCGGCCAGGGCTCCGATGAGCACCGCCACTTTCCCGACGCCCGCCGTCTCGTTCTGGGCTGGCACCGGGACCAGGGCGGGAAATGGGTCGAAGGCGCGGAGGACGAGCGGCGCTGGGAGGTCTTCTGCCGCGAGTGCGGGGACACGGACGGGCCGGCCGAGGCGCAGTCCGAAACGGTGCAGCGCCTGCGCGGCCCCTACCCCAGTGAGCGCAAGGCCAACCACGCCGCCAAGAAGCATTTCGACGACCACTGACGTCGGATGGCGACCGCCGGGATCGGGTGGAGAGAAACGTCGGGCCGCGGTGCCACCACGTCAGAGGAGCATCCGCTGACGGCGCTCGCGTCAGGCGGGCGGGCCGCCCTGCACGCGTAGCCCGTCGCAGACGATGGTGAGCAGATCGCACGCCGGCGCCGCGCCGGCGTGCGCCGTGGCCTGACAGGTCGCACCGACCAGTGAGAGCACCGCCGTCGGCGTCACGTCCGAACGCACGGCGCCCACGGCCTGTGCCCGCTCCAACAGCACGCCGATCGCGTCGCGCAGGCCGTCCTTCACGGCGACGGATGCCTCCTCGAACTCCAGTCCGGCGCCCATGACGGCGACCATGAGGTCGCGCTTGGCCGCGGCCTCCTCCACCACGTGCTCGAGGAAATCGAAGAAAGCGGCCTTCGGGTCGTCGGCATCGGCCAGCGCCTGCGCGTCGAGCGTCAGTGACGACAAACGGTCGAGCAGCACGGCCTCGCAGAGCTTCTCCTTGGTCGGGAAATGACGGTAGAGCGTGCCCACGCCGACCCCCGCCTTCTCGGCGATGAGGTCGACCGGCACCTCGATCCCCTCGACGGCGAACACGTTCTCGGCGGCTTCGAGAATCCGGGCCCGGTTGCGCAACGCGTCGGCGCGCAGGGGTCGTGCCGCGGCAGCGGCCGGCCCGTCACATCCCGGTTCTACCTTTTCGGCTCGGTCCACAGAAATCTCTCCTCCCCCCGTTGACAAACGGAACCCAGGTTCCGTATAGTCTAAGTGGAACCTGAACTCCGATTCCGATTGTAAGTCATCTCTGCCGGAAAAACTAGACCCAACCAGGTCGAGGCGGCGGGACGGAGCGCTCGGAACGGACCTCGTTGGACACGGAGACCACTATGACCTCGACTCTCGACACCCCTGACCAGGCAACAGCAATCGCCGGCGGGCCTGATCTGGACCCCAAGCGCTTCCGGGCCCTGGCCATCATCGCCGTGGCCCAGCTCATGGTGGTGCTCGACGCCTCGGTGGTGATCATCGCCCTGCCGTCGGCCCAGCGGGCCCTGCACATCTCGACGGCCAACCGCCAATGGATGCTGACGGCCTACACGCTGTCCTTCGCCGGCCTGCTGCTGCTCGGCGGTCGCATCGCCGACTACTTCGGGCGCAAGCGGATGTTCGTGATCAGCCTGGTCGGGTTCGCCGCCGCCTCCGCACTGGGTGGCCTGGCGCAGAACTCGGCCATGCTCTTCAGCGCCCGGGCCCTGCAGGGCGCGTTCGCCGCGATCATGGCTCCCGCCGCCCTGTCCCTGCTCACCGTGGCCTTCACCGAGCCGAAGGAGCGGGCCCGTGCCTTTGCCGTCTACGGCGGCATCGCCGGCGGCGGCGCGGCGATCGGCCTCATCCTGGGCGGGTTCCTGACCGAGTTCGCCTCCTGGCGCTGGACCCTGCTGATCAACGTGCCGATCGCCATCGTGGCGGCCGTGGCGGCCTTCCGCTACATCACCGAGAGCCGGGCCTCGTCCAACCACGGGTACGACATCCCCGGGGCGGTGACCGTGACCGGCGGGCTGCTCGCCCTGGTCTACGGCTTCACCAAGGCCGGCACCGACGGGTGGGCCTCATCGGTCACCGTCAGCCTCTTCGCCGTGGCCGCCGTGCTCCTGGTGGCGTTCGTGCTCATTGAGCAGCGAGTGAAGCACCCGCTGCTCCCGCTCCGGGTCGTGCTCGACCGCAACCGTGGCGGGTCCTTCCTGGCCTCGCTGCTGGTCGGAACGGCGCTCCTCGGGACCTTCCTGTCGCTGACGTACTACTTCCAGGGGACGCTGCACTACTCGGCCCTCAAGTCGGGGTTCGCCTTCGTGCCGTTCTCGGTGGGCATCATCACCGGCGCCACGCTGGCCAGCCGGCTGCTGCCCCGCTTCGGGCCACGGATCGTCATGACCGGCGGGCTGCTGCTCGGCATGGCCGGACTGTTCCTGTTCAGCACGCTGAGCGTGAGCTCTTCCTACCTGACGCGTCGTGCTCCCGGCCGAGGTGATCGTGAGCCTCGGCATGGGCCTGTCATTCGTCGCCATGAGCAGCACAGCCCTGATCGGCGTGAGCCCGCAGGACGCCGGGGTGGCGAGCGCACTGGTCAACGCGACGCAGCAGACCGGCGGCACCATGGGGGCCGCGCTGATCAACACGATCGCCACCAGCGCCACGGTGTCCTACGTCGCCGCCCACGGGAAGTCGGTGGCCTCACTCACGGCCGGTTCCATCCACGGTTACACGACGGCCTTCACCTTCAGCGCCATCGTGCTGGCGGTGGCCGGCGCAAGCGCCTTCGCCCTCATCCGGCGGGGTCGGCCTGACGCGGCCGACATCGTCACCGGCGAAGAGCAGGCGCTGGTCCTCGCCCCCGTTTGATCGAAGCGATCCCATCCGGGCCGGCCACACCTGGTGCGCCCGGCTCGAATGGGCTATTCGCTGATGATCTCGATGGCGTACTCGGGGCAGTTGGCCACGGCGAGCCTGGCCTTCTCCTGGAGTTCGGGCGGGATCTCGTCGAGGAGCACCGAGGCCTGCCCGTAGTCGTCGACGTCGAAGATCTCGGGCGCGAGGCCGTAGCAGCGGGCGTGGCCCTGGCACTTCTCGGAGTCGACTCGGATCTTCATGGGAATACCACCGGGAGAATACGTGGCCCACGCACCTGTCCGCCCGCCCAGGTGATCTCCTGGCCCTCGGCCAGTGCTGAATTCGGGAATGCGGGCCATCCACTCCTCGAGCGCGACCTGCAACTCCATGCGGGCGAGGTTCGACCCCGGCGCAGCGATGGATGCCCGAGCCGAAGGCCACGTGGCGGTTGTGCGCCCGGTCGAGCTGCACCACGTCGGGCTGCTCGAACGCCTCGGGGTCGCGGTTGGCCGCCGGGAAGTTCATCAGGACCTTGTCCCCCGCCTTCATGGGGCACCCGTGGTAGTCGATGTCCTCGGTGACCTCGCGGGCCATCGTCACCGGGGAGTAGGCCCGGAGGAGCTCCTCGACGGCGGTCGCCATCAGCTCGGGCTCGGCCGCCAGGCGCTTGCGGTCCTCGGGGTGCGCCGCCAGGTGCCACAGCGAGGAGCCGATGGCGCTCCACGTCGTGTCGACGCCGGCAATGAGCACCAGCGCCGCCATGCCGAGCACGATCCCGTCGTCCACCGGCTTCCCGTCGACCTCGGTGGTGAGCAGCTCGCTCAAGAGGTCGTCACCCGGGTGCCGGCGCCGGTCCTCGAGCTGGCCCAGGAAGTAGTTGAGCAGGCCCTCGGCGCCGCGCTGGCGCCGCTCGGCATCGTCGGCGAACTCCAGCACGTCGCGCACCCAGCCGGTGAACGTGTCGGACAGGTCGGTCGACACGCCGAGGATCCGGGCGATGACCCGCACCGGGATCTGCTGCGCGTAGTCGGCGGCGGCATCGGCGTGGCCCGCGTCGGCGAACTGGTCGAGCAGGCCGCGACAGAGCTCGCGGGTCAATGCGCACGTAGCCGTCCACCCGCTTGTGCGAGAACCACGGCAAGAGGAGCCGCCGCGTCCAGGTGTGGAGCGGAGGGTCGGCCGATATCGGTGGCAGGCCGTACTCGAGGTTGGGCCCGTCGAAGTTCTCGTTGGGGTCCTCGTCCTCGTCGCCGGGGATGACGGCCACCTTGAGCGAGCTGAAGTGCGCGATGTCGTGCGCGATGTCGGTGATGTCGTCGTAGCGCGTCGGCAGCCAGCTGCTCTTGCGGCGGTCGGTGTGCGCGATCGGGCAGCTCTGCCGGAGGTCGTCCCAAATGCTGAAGGGATCGCTGACGTAGCGCGGGTCGAGCACGTCGAAATCGGTCGCCCAGTCCTGCACGGGCGCAGTGTGTGGCATGGGACCCCCTTCTTGCCGTCTCAGGTCACCCTGACTCCTTGCACCCTACCGCTGACACCGCCGGCGGCCGTTCGACGATTCTGACCCGCGCCCTCAGCGGCCGCGCAGTGCACCCACACGCCGGCCGCGCAGGCTGCTGGCACGGCAGATCGCCGGGTTGCACGCAGCGCAGGAGCGCAGACGACATGACAGGACGAAGACACCGCAGTCACGCATCGGACAACAGCAGGCGGGGCTGCCGCGACCGCGCAACGGCGCCCATTGGCGTTGGTCACGGCCGCGGCGGGCGATGGCCGCGGGAGGCGTCCTGGCCGCCGTGCTCGGACTGGGAGTGGCCAGCGGGGCCGGCGCGGCCACCACCACGTCGGGCAATTCGGGGGGCGCGGCCCACGGAGCGCCGCCGGGCGGCATGGCCCGGCCCACCGTCTCGGGCAAGATCACCGCGTTGAGCGGGGACGACATCACCGTCGAGACCAATGCCAAGACGTCGGTGACCGTCGTCTACTCGACCAGCACGACCTTCAAGACCAACCCCGGGCCGGGCGGCGGCACCACCTCCAGCGCCTCGGCGCTCAAGGTCGGCGCCTTCATCGGCGTCACCGGCACCAAGAACAGCGACGGTTCCGTCACGGCGACCACGGTCATGATCGGCCGGCCGCCGCAGATGGGCAAGGGCGGCCCGGGCGGGTCCAAGGGGCAAGCCGCCGGCTGGTGCCGGCGCGCCGAGTGCGTGAGCTCGTGCGGGACGGGCGACCCGGACTTCACGCCCCGCGGAAGGCCGGGTCGCGCCGTTCCGCCGCGGCGCGCACGCCCTCGGCGAAGTCGGCGCTGCCGCGCAAACGGGTCTGCTCGGCGCATTCGTGCTCCATGGCCAGCCGGGCCTCTTCGACCAGGCCGGCGCGCAGCGTGGCCCGGATGGCGCGCACGGCCAGGGGCCCCGCCGCCGCCAGCTCGTCGGCGTAGCCCAGGGCCTGTGCCAACAGGTCGCCCTCGTCGGCCAGGCGGTCGCACAGGCCGAGGGCCAGGGCCTGTTCGCCCCCGACGCGTCGCCCGGTCAGCAGGAGGTCCGCCGCCGCCTGGCGTCCGACCACGGCCGGCAGCGTGACGGTCGAGCGCGAAGCCGTGATGGAAGCCCAACCGCGCGAAGTTGGCGCTGAAGCGGCTCTGCGCCGTGGCCACCCGGAAGTCGGCGGAGAGCGCCAGCCCGCAGCCGCCGCCGATGGCCGCCCCCTGCACGGCCGCCACCACGGGCAGCGGTGCCGCGAAGAGCCGCAGCGCGGCGTCGTACAGCGCGGCGATGTCCTGGTCGGCATTGCCCGGCGAAGTCCAGGCCGGCACAGAAGTGCCGGCCCTCCGAGGCCAGGACGATCGCCCGGCACCAGCCCGACGCCGTCGAGGTCCTCGTACGCCGTGGCGATGCGCTCGAAGGAGGTCGGTGTCGAAGAAGTTGTTGGGCGGCCGGTGCAAGGTGACGAGCCGACGTGCTCGCCGTGCTGCTCGACCGTGACGTCGGGCCTCGCTCACCGTGCTGCCTCTTCCGCGTCGATGTCCTCCAGGCTGCGCCAGTAGATCACCGCGTCCTCGCCGTCGACGGCCTTGGGCACCCGACCCAGCTCCTCGAAGCCGAGCTCGCGGTACATGGCAGCGGACAGGGTTGGACTCGAAGACCAGGTTGAACATCATGGCGTCGAAGCCGAGGCGGCTCGCCTCGCGCAGCGAGTGCTCCACCAGGGACCGCCCCACACCGGTGCGCCGGTACGGCGCCGACACGAAATAGCCGGCGTTGGCGATGTGGGCGGCGCGGCCGACGAAGTTCGGCTTGATGTACGAGGCGCCGACCAGGTAGCCGCCGAAGCAGGCCACCGAGACGGCCGACGAATGGCGGATCCAAGTAGTCGTCGAAGTCCTCGCGGGTGATGCGGCGACTGCTGTGGGAATCCCTCGCCGGCGCCCACGATGCGACTGAACGCCGTGTAGCAGCTCGTCGTGGTCGTCGGTCGCCGCTCGGCGGATCTCTACGGGCACGCACCCACGGTAGTGGTGCCCACCTGGGAATCGACTGATCGCACAGGGGCTGCATGCGCCGGCGGACCCGGACGGCTCCGGGCCGAGGCGCTACGTGTTGGCGCCGAAACCCGACGACCCGATGCCCGGGCGCACGGCCTCTATGGGATCGCGCAGATCGTCGATGTAGCCCAGCGCATACGCCCCACGGTCGTACCCCATCAGCCGCAGCAGGTCGATCGGGAGCGTCTCGGCCACCTCGCGCGGCACGGAGAGGTACTGGTTCTCCTCCTGCCGCAGCCAGGCCACGTTGTAGGTGATGTTCAGCCCGATGCGGGTGGCGTCGGAGCGGTTGGCGCCACCGCCGTGGTACACGCTGCCCGAATAGAAGAGCACCGAGCCGCGGGTCATGGTGGCCGGCTCGGTGTCGTCGGGGCCGAAGGCCAGCCTGTCCTCCTGCAGGTTGCTGCCCACCACGACGCGGGTGGCGCCGTTCTCCTCGGTGAAGTCGGTCAGCGCCCAGATGGTGTTGCACTGGACCTCGTAGCCGGCGGGGAACGGGAAGAAGTCGAAGGCCCACTGATCCCGGTGGATCGGCTGGGGCGTCTCCCCCGGGCCGATGGCGATGGCCTGGGTCAGATGCAGCTGGATGTTCGTGGCGTGGCCCGAGGAAGGTGCGGGCCGTGCCGAGCGCCAACGGGTGCATGACGAGCTCCCGGCAGCTGGGTGAGCGGGCGATCAAGCGAGCCGGTGCGCCGGGTGCGGTCACCGCTGAAGTCGTCGGGGCCGGTCGGAGTGGCGTCGAAGTAAGGGTCGGAGCTCGGTCTCGATGCGCTCCAACAGCGCCTCGGGCGCCACCGCGTCGACGATGACCGCCCCGTCGCTGCCGATCGCCGCCGCCACCTCCTCGGGGCCGGCGTCGGGCGTGAGGTGGGCGAGGGGCACGCCCCATCCTCCCCAACGCCCGCCGGCGCGGCAACTCGCTTCAGCGCCGCCGGCGATCCGCCCTGCACGGCGCCGGCGCGGTCGACCAGCCCCAACTCGGCCAGCTTGGCCACCGTGCTTCCACGTCCTCGGCAATGTCGTCGGCGTCGGCCCCGTGCGCCCGTGCCAGCGCGCGCACCATGTCGTCGACCGTCGTCACGCCGTCGCAGCGCTCCCAGACCGCCGCCGCGCTCGTGTTCAGCAGGATGAGGAGCTGCCCGACGTCGTCGTAGACGGCGAGGTTGTCGTCCAGCTCGACCGACGAGGCACCGGCGCGCCGCCGGGGCCGCGCCGCGTCGCACGCTGGGCGCGCGTCAGCGGGCATCGACCGGCTCCGCCCTGCGCGGCGACCGATGGTGCGGCGACCGGCCGTCGCCACCAGCCGTTGCACCAGCGCGCAGGCCTCGTCGAGGTCCGACATCGTCAGGGCGTAGCAGGAGGCCTGCCGCCACGAGCCGTCCCAGGGCGGCGCTGCCGGCCGCGCCGTGCGGGCAGCAGGTTGACGGCGTGCAGCGCCAGCGACAGGAAGGCCTCGGTGTCGGACAGCGGGGTCAAGCGCGGTCGGCGCCGCCGCGCTCGTAGCGCGGCACGATCACCCAGCGCAGCGGACAGGGCCGTCCGACGCGCCGCCCGCGTCGTCCCGCCGACGGCCACCTGCCACTCCGCGCCCGCCCACGACGGCGCACCGGGCGCCGCAGACCGGTCGGGGTGCAGCTCGGGCACGACCCCGAAGCTGCCGGCGCTTCACGGTGATGGGCTTGGCGTACGGGAGAAGCAGGCCGCGGCGCAGGTCGAGCGCCGCCAGCTCGTCGGTCAGGTAGCCGAGCCCGGCGCGGGTCACCAGGCCGGCGGTCAACGTCGACTTGCCCGACCCCGAGGTGCCGGGCAGCAGCACACCCGCCCCATCGGCCTCGAGCGCGCCGGCGTGGAACAACAGGTGCGCACCGCTCGCCGCCGCGGCGGAGCGGTTGACGTCCCACACGACCCAACCGAGCGCGTCGCCGGCGCGCTGGTCCTGTGCCAGCAGCTCGTCGTCGCGCACGACGTCGAAGGTGCCGGCGCCTCCGACCGACGCCGTCAGGGAGTACCAGTGCTCGACGGGGCCCCGATCGGGCTCAAGGCGCAGCCCGGCGAACGAGCACGTCGACCAGCGCACCGACGTGCTCGTCGTCGCAACGCACGCCGAAGCGGAAGGACAACCCCCGCAGCGCCGCCGCTGCGGTACGGCCAGCGCCTGCTCGCCGCCGGCACGGCGTTACACGCCGCCGGAAGGGCCGTCCACCGCGGGCTTGCGGACGCGGCTGGCCCAGTGCTGCATGGCCCAGCCGCCCGCCACCAGCGCGGCGCCGACCGACGGCGTCCCGCTCGATGTTGAGACCGGTGAAGGCGAGCGAGCCCGAGGGGTCGGTGGCCGTCTTGGTGTCCGCCGCCGTGACCACGCCGTCGGGACCGTTGGCGTCGACGCTGCCGCTCGCACCGACGGACGCGTCGGTGCCGGAGCTCCCCGTCGAGGCGTCGGTCGAGACGCCACCCGACGCGCCCACCGAGCCCCGTGCCGCCGCTGCCCGTGCCCGACAGGGCGGCGCCGGCGGCGGGCTTGGCGGTGAGGATCTCGGGGACCACCCACGCCACCGCACCGGCCGTGGCGACAGCCGACATGCGGCCCATGACCTGGCGCCGCGACATCGGGACTCCGGGCCGCCCCGTCGGCCGCTCGCGCCCTTGGGCCGTCACGTCGGGCTGGCGCTGGTCGTCGTGCATGTGGTCCACCGTCCTGTGCCGCCCCGCAGCCGGCGGCCTTCGTCCGTGACTCCGGTGTCGCTCAGCGGGGACGCCGGATTGCTGCAGTGACCTGGTAACGGCAGGACCCGTGCTTTCTCACCGGCGGTGGACACGAATTCTGCAATCCCGGTGCACCGCATGCACCAGGTCGAACCGGCGTTCCCCCCACGTGAGGACATCCATGGCCGCCGAATTCCCGGTCGACCAGCGCCAGGGACCGCCCGGCGCACCGCTGTCGGCAACCGAGGCCACGGCCATGCTGCTCTGGGAAGCCTGCCGCCGTGATCCCGATCCGGCCGCCTTCCGGCGTGCCCTCACCGGCGGCGCCGACCTCGACCGCGCCCTCACCGCGGCCACCGAGCACCGGATCGCCCCCTTGCTGTGGCGTGCGTTCGGCGCGGCCGACGCGCGCCACGAGCTCGGGTCGCGTCGTGCCGTCCTGTGCAGCCTGGCCGACGCATTCCGCATGGAGGCCCTTCTGCTCATTCCACGGGCCGTTGCGCTGGCAGTGCGGCCCTTGACCGATGCCGGTCTGGAGCCGGTGGTCTTCAAGGGGCCCGCCGTCGCCGCCCGTTACCCCGAGCCGGGGCTGCGGCCCATGGAGGACATCGACCTGCTGCTCCCCCGCCGCGACCACCAGCGCGCCCTGGCGGCCCTGGACGCGGCGGGCTGGCGGGTCGTGCGCCCCGGCGGTCCCGACCGCTACGACACCGTCCTGGCCCATGACGAGGTGCCGTCCCTCTCCCTGGAGCTGCACTACGGCCTGGAGGGCGCGTCCCAACGCGTCACGGCGCTGGACCCCGAAGCGCTCTGGAAGCGGCGCCAGCCGATCGCCTGCGCCGGGACGCCCGCCTTCGGGCTCCCGCTGGCCGAGGAGCTGGTCGTGCTGGCGGCCCACGCGGGGAAGCCGCACCACGGCTTCGTCCGACTGGCCTGGATGGCCGACCTCGCCATGATTGTGGGCGACGCGGCAGAACGGGGCACCCCCGTCGACTGGGAACGCGTGCGCGCCATTGCGGCCGAGGCCCACTGCCTGACCGTGGTCGCCGCCGCGCTGGCGCTGGCCGCTCGCGTCGGTGTCGACACGCCCGGCGAGCTCTTCTCCCTCCCGTCGCGGGGTTGGCGGGGCGCGGCCATCGACCAGCTGGTGTCGGTCACCTGGCCCTTGAGCCATCGCGACCTTCCCGGTTACCACCTCAACTACGCGCTGACCGACGCCCCGGCCCAGCGCCTCAAAATCCTGCTGGTGCTCCTCGCCTCGGGGCACCGCATCGGGTCCCGGGCACGCCATGCCGCCACCTGGCCCCGCCGGGCGTTCGTGGGAGCGGCGCCGCCCGTCTGACGCGTTGACCTACGGGCCGGGAAAGACGGCGCGCAGGGTGTCGAGCAGTGCGGCGTCGCCCGTGAACTCGGGGGTGTGGTCGGGGTCGAGCCGGCCGTAGAGCAGTCTGCTCCAAGCCTCGGCGGGCAGCACCAGGTCGGGGGATTGCGCCGGGGTCACCCGGGCCCAGTTCGACTCCGTCGGCCGAGAGCCGCAGTGCGAAGGCGCGCTCGGGGTCGCTGGTGCGGACGGCGATGGTGCGTTCCTGACCATCCGGGCGCGCCGCTGAAGCGGGCGATGAGCCCGAGATTGTCGACCACCAAGGCGGCAGCGTCGTCGGGCAGGCGAGCGTTGTCGTCGAGCATGACGGCGATGTCCCACGAGTGGAAGGTGTGCTCGTTGAGCCGCAGGCCGAACATGTCGTTGAAGCCGAGGGTCATGGGTCCCATGGAGAACGTCAGCGTGGCCCGCTCCGACTCGTCCACCGACTCGAGCGCCTGCGTCAGGGCCTCGTCAGCCGCCAGGGCGTCGTCGGCCTGGTCCCGGGGCGACTTGGCATTCCACTCGTCCCACACCGACTGGTTGAAATCCTCAGGTGTCTCGTCCCCGGCACGGACGTCTTGGAGGGCCCGACGCGAAATGACCGCGCCCGAGCCGAGATGGGACAGCACCTGGGCGATCGACCAATCGTTGCAGTAGGACAGCGCCGTGAGCTGGGCGTCGTCGAGCCCACTGACCAACGCGTGCAATCGATCGACTGAGGCGCGCAGCGCGCCGACGGGATTCTCCATGCCAGCGGTCTACCCGCTGGCGGCCCGCGCCGACGCGAGGGCGCGCATCCACCACGCCAGGTCGTCGGCCAGCATGTCGAGCCTGGGCTCGAGCGGCTCGAAGGGCGAGACGTCGGCCGGGTCCGTCGCCTGGCGCAGCGCGATGAACACGTCGGGCAGCACGTGCACCGCGTGGCGCAGCGGTGCCATCTCGAACTCGATCGCCACCGCCCGCAGCTGCTCGATCGCCCTTGCCCCACCGGTGTTGCCCCATCCCACGTAGGCGACGGGCTTGCGCCGCCACTCGACGAAGGTCGAATCGAGTGCGTTCTTCAGCACCGCGGGATAGCCGTGGTTGTATTCGGCGGTGAGGATCACGTAGCCGTCGGCGCGGTCGACGACTCGGCTGAATCGGGCAACTGCCTCGTCGGCGTAGTCGCGCCCGGTCCGTATCGGGGGGTCGGCGTCGAAGAAGGGCAGCGGGTGGTCGCGCAGGTCGACCAGTTCCAGTTCGAACGCGTCATGGTGTCCCAGACGGTCCATGACCCAGGCCGCCACACGCTCGCTGAAGCGGCCCTCCCTGGTGGTTCCGTTGATGACCTGCAAGAGCACGGGTGCCTCCTTCCTGCGTGGCCCCGGCGGGCTCGAGAGACGGTCCCGGCCGGGACCAACGGTAGCAGGAGCGGCCCGGTATTTCACTTGACAGTTAACTAACTCTCGGGTTAAATACAGGGCATGACGACACTGGCTGATGACACCCTCGAGTGCGGCCTTCGCCGCGCTGGCGGACCCCACCCGCCGCGCCATCGTGAGCCGCCTCGCCCGGGGCGACGCCACGGTGACCGAGCTGGCCGCACCCTTCGCCATGTCGCTGCCGGGGATCTCCAAGCACCTCAAGGTCTTGGAGCGCAGCGGCCTGATTTCGCGGGGGCGGGACGCGCAGTTCCGGCCGTGCCATCTGGAGGGGGCCGCGCTCGACGGCGCGCTCGACTGGATCACGACGAACCGCCGCCAGTGGGACGAGCGCTTCGACAAGCTGGACGCACTGCTGGTCGATCTGCAGCCGGCCCAGAAGCGGAAGGGGCGCGCCCGTGGCTGAGTACGGTGAGCTGCGCTTCAGTCGGACGTTCGACGCGCCGCGCGAGCTCGTGTTCGCCTGTATGACCGACGCCGACCATCTTGCGCACTTCTGGGGCCCGGCGGGCGTGAGTGCACCGCGCGACCGCATCACGCTCGATGCCCGACCCGGCGGCATCTTCGAGACGGTGATGGTCAACGACGCCGACGGCAGCGAGTACCCGACGCGGGCCGTGTTCGACGAGGTGCGCCCGCCGGAGCTGCTGGTGTGGACCGAGTCGCACTCGGGCATGCGGGTGCGTTCCGAGTTCGTGGCACTGGGCTCGGATCGTACCGAGGTCCGCATCCACCAGACCTACGTGCCCGAGGCGTTCTCGGCTCCCGAGGCGCGGAAGGGATTCGAGTCCTCGCTCGACCGTTTCGCGGCGTATCTCTCCGGGCTGGACGCATGAGCGGAGACACGGGCACCGCCATGGCGCACGACATCGCCGCCGAGTTCGAAGCGCTGGCCGACCTGCTGGAGGCCGCCGGCCCCGACGCATGGGACGCGCCGTCGTTGTGCGAGGGGTGGCGCACCCGTGAGGTGGTGGCGCACATGACGATGCCGGCGCGCTACGACGGCCCCGCCTTCATGGCGGAGCTCGAGGCGCTGCGGCGGTGACTTCACCCGCCTGTCGGACACGGTGGCGGCCCGCGACGGCGCGCTCCCCGCGGCCGCTCTGCTGGCCGACCTGCGTTCGCCGGTGCTGCACGCGTGGCAGCCACCCGGTGGCGGCGTGGAGGGCGCGCTGGTGCACTGCGTCATCCACACGCTCGACATCGTCGAGGCCGTGCCGCTGGACCGGCGCGTGCCCGCGGGCCCGCATCCGCCAGGTGCTTGACATGGTGGCGACGGATGCGGGGGCGCCGAACCTGTTCGGGCTCGATCTCAGTGACGTTGAGCTACGGGCGGACGACCTCGAGTGGTCCTCGGGCTCGGGGTCACTCGTGACGGGCCCGGCGCAGGCGCTGGCGGTGGCGGCCTGCGGTCGCCTTCTCCCGCCAGGCCGTCTGCACGGCGAGGCGGCGCCCCGCTTCAGCCGCTCCTGAACGGCTGGGCCGGCTGGCGGCCTACGTCTCGGTGTCCGGGGTGGGCGCCGTGGACCCGGCCAGCCAGCGGAGCCAGGCCTGGTAGCCGCCGGCCAGGTCGGCGGCCCTGGTGAACCCCAGCTGACGCAGCGAGTCGGCGGCCAGGCTCGAGGCGTAGCCCTCGGAGCACACGACGACGACCGGCTGGTCGTAGTCGGTGACCTCGGGCAGTGTGTGGCTCCCCGTCAGGTCGAAGCGCCACTCGAGCACGTTGCGCTCGACGACGAGCCCGAAGCCGAGATCGCCCTCGTCGGCGCGCTGGGCCACCGGCCGGATGTCGACGACCAACGCCCCTTCGCTCCGCAACGCTTCGAGTTCATGGGGCTCCACCCGCGCGAATGCGCCGGCGCGCCTCGGCCAGAAGATCGTCGGTGCTGCGTGCGGTCATCTCGCCGTCACCGCGAGGCCGCCGCCACGCCACCTCTCTGCGCCTCGACCGACCGCTCGTCGAGCGCGTCCTCGAACTCGCCGCTGCCGTCGTACGTCCACGCCACCTCGCGTACCACAAGTCGGTCGCCGGCGACCTCGTAGAAGGTCATGGAGGTCAGGGCCGGGCTGTACACGTGGAGGCTGAGGGCCTGCTCGTCGGACTCGTTCGTCACGTCGTGCACATGGCCGGCGCCGAAGCCGAGGGTGGCCCCGGCCTGGAGCTCGTGGTGCACCAGCGAAAGACGGCCCGTGTCGTCGCGCCACGGCACCGCCTCGACGAGGGCGCCGCTGATGACGCTGATCGCTCCTGTCGAGTTGCCGTGATCGTGCAGATCGACCTTTCCACCGCTCGGCCAGGCGATCAGCCAGGCGTCGAAGTCGGGGGTCCGGGCCATGAGCCGCCATTGCGCGGCGCTCGGTGGCGGGGGCCCCCGGCCAGCGGATGGCAGGGGCGAGCCGGCTGGCCACCTCCTGCGGGTTGACGTGCGGCCTGCGCAACGGAGGTGGGGCGAGCAGCGAGGGCGCCAGCAGGGCTGTCGGGGTCGAGTCGAGCTGGGCCGGTGGAACCATGGACGAGAGGGTAACAGTAAACCCGACTAAGTCAATCGTATTTACAGTCTTATTACCTCCGTCCCTGGTCGGAGCGGCCGGAGAGACCAAGATTGTCGTCGATGCGTCCCTTGGTCCGGCCCCGAGCCGCAAGCCTGCCCGTCGGTCCGACCGACATGAAGCTCATGGGGACCGGCACGGCCACCGCCACCAGCACCGACGCCGCGTCCGTGCCCGGCGCCCTCGGGCACACCTCGTGGGCCCAGCGGGTCCGCTCGCTGGTCCTCGGACCGCATGGCGGAGGCACCACCCGGAGGCGGGCCTCGGACGCCGTGCGGGTCGGTATCGCCACCGTGCTGCTGGTGATCTGCATCCCCTTGGTGGAAGCCAACACATCGGTGGAGATCCACCTCACCGAGCTGGTCACTCCCCCGCCGTCGGGGATCCGCTGGTTGATCACGGCGATCTGGTTCGTCGGCTCCCTCGGCGTCACCGCGGCCCTGATCCTCCTGGGTCTGCTCGTCCCGCGGCTGAAGGCCGTCCGCCAGATGGCGGCGGCCGGGGTGGCCGCCGTCCTCGTCTGCCTTCTGCTCGACGCGCTGCTGGGACCGACGGGGGGCCGCCCACCCATTCCCGAGTTCGCCGGCTTCGATCCGCGCTTTCCGATCATCCAACTCGCCATCGCCACCGCCGTCGCGCTGGCCGGGCTGCCCTACCTGAGTCGGCCGATGCACCGCATTGTGGTCGGCGCGGTGGCACTCGCCGGCATCTGCGCGGTCATCGGCTCCTACGGTCTTCCGCTCGGCGTCATTGCCGCGGTCATCGTCGGATGGGGCACGGCGGCGGCCTGTCACCTCGCCATGGGCTCGCCGAACGGGCTTCCGTCGGCCTCCGAAGTGACCGACGCCGTGCGCGACCTGGGGGTCGAGGTGCACGGGCTGCGCTCCACGACCCGCCAGGAGTGGGGCGTGGCGTCGTTCGCCGGCGCCGACCCGGAGGGCGACCCGATTGAGCTGGCGGTGTACGGACGCGACGCCGCCGACGCCCAGTGGTTGCGCAAGGTGTGGCGATTCTGCATCTACCGCGACTCGGGACCCACGCTCGTCCTCAACCGGCTCCAGCAGGTGGAGCACGAGGCGTACCTGACCTTCCTGGCGGGACACGCCGGGACGCGGGTCCCCGAGATTGTGGCGGCCGGGCGGTGCGGCCCGTCCCACGACGCCGCGCTCGTCACCCGCGTGCCCGAAGGACACCGATTCTCCGAGTTGGAAGGGGACGACGTCCACGATGACGACGTCGACGGCTTCCTCCGCGCCGTCCTCCTCCTCCGCAAGGCCGGGATCTCGCACGGCGGACTGAGCCCCGACACGGTGCTCGTCACGTCGGAGGGGCCGCTGCTGCGCGACTTCCGGCGCGCCTCGTCGTCGGCGCCGACGATGCGGACCGACCGCGACCTGGCCGCCGCGGTGGCGACGGTGGCCGCGGTCGCCGGTATCGACCGCGCCGTCGCCTCGACCTGCCGGGTGCTCGACACCGAGACACTGCAGGCAGTCCTGACCCAGCTGCAGCGCTCGACGCTCGACCCCGAGACGGAGCGGATGGCCCGATCGCAGAAGGGCTTCCTCAAGACGCTGCGCGAGTCGCTTGCCGCTGCCGCCGGGGTCGAGGTGCCCAAACTGGTCGAGGCGAAGCGGATCAGCTGGCCCAACCTGTTGATGGTCATCGGCAGCCTCATCGGCCTGTGGTTGATCATCGGCGTCCTGACCGATGCGGCGGGCTCGCTCAGTGTCATCCGCGGTGCGGCGTGGGGCTGGGTGGCGGCGGCCTTCGTGCTGGGACAACTCCCCGTGGTCACCGGCGCCTGGGCCTTGACCGGCGCAGTCATGGCGCCCGCTGCCCTTCGGGCGGTGCGTGGCGCTGGAGACCTCCAACATGTTCACGTCCTTCGTCGGCGGTGACGCCGCCGTCTTCGGCGTCCGGGTGCGCTTCTTCCAACGCCAGGGACTGGACGCGCCGGCCGCCATCAGCTCGGGGGCGATCGCCGGCACGGCGAGCTGGGTGGTCAAGGGCGCGTTGTTCTTGCTCTGCCTTCCCTTCGCCTGGGACGACTTCCACAAGCCGACCTCCGGAGAGAGCGGGAGCCACGGAGGGATCGTGTGGATCATCCTCATCGTCATTCTGGTCATCGCCGTCCTGGTGGCCGTGGTGACACTGGTCCCCCGGGTGCGGCGGCTGGCCAACGAGAAGGCGCGGCCGCACCTCGTGACGATCTGGAAGGACGTCAAGGGCATCGCGGTGGAGCCGCGGAAGATCGCCTACGTGCTGGGCGGATCACTGGGCAGCCAGGTGCTCATTGCGCTGTGCCTCGGGGCCTCGCTCCACTCCGTCGGCGCACACGCCAGCTTCGCCACCCTCATTGTGGTGCTGACCCTGGCCGCCATGATCGGCGGCGCCGTCCCGATTCCCGGCGGCGCCGGCGTCATCGAGGTCGGACTCATCGCCGGGCTCAGCGCAGCCGGCATTCCACAGGATCGAGGCCGTGGCCGCCGTCTTGATCGAGCGCTTCTGCACGGCGTATCTGCCGCCGATCTGGGGCTGGGCCACGCTCGTCTGGCTGCGCCGCAGCGACTACGTCTGACGCTGTCCTCGCCCCGGCCGAGGGCACGGAGACGAGGGGTCAGCTCGTCCAGGAGTCGGTGGTGGGACTCGTCGTGGCCGTCCCGGTGCCACCGCCGGTGGCGGTGATGCCCGTCAGGGCCGGCATGGAGAAGAAGGTGTTGGCGCACGCCAGCGGGGCGGACGAGCTCATGAGCGCGTCGTCACTCAGCGTCACCACGAGCGGGTTGTTGGCCTTGCCACTCGCGGCCACGGTCAGCGGCGTCGTCAGGGTGTGACTGCTGCCGCTGGTCGCGGTGGAGAAGTTCCACGTCACGTCGCTCGGGGTCGTCGACAGGCAACCGGCCTGCGTCGTCGTCAACGCACTGGAGGTGTACCCGGTGGCGTAGGTGGTGTTCGTCGGCAGCTGCACCGCCGTGATCGTGACCGGGTACGGATTGGCATTGGCGATGCTCACCACGACGTCGCCGGCGTCGCCGGGGTCGAGCAGGTTGCCGGGGGCGGGACTGGACGTGGCGGTGATGGTGAGCTTGCCGATGGTGGCCGATTGCGCCTCGCCCGACGAGTTGCTCGCCAGCCCGACGACCCAGTTCGTCGCGGCGTACGCCGCGACCCCCGCCAACACCACCCCGAGGGTGATGGAGATGGCCTTGGTGAGCCAAGAGGTTCTCCGGCCCTGCGCGATCGACACCTCTTCCCGCCCCGTCTGCCTCGCCGTGTGCTGCTTCCGACACGCATAAGCGTTGCAGATGCCGGGCTGAGAACGGACTGTGTGAACGGCCTACGGCAGGCGCAATGCCCGTTGACACAGGCACGCGCAGGCGGGGCGACGGCGTGCCGCCCGCACCCGCGTGTCGTGCGTGCCTCAGGCGGCGAACGGCATCTTCATCACTTCGGCCAGATTCCCGCCCATGACCTTGGCGATGTCCTCGTGCGACAGGCCCTCGAGCTCGTCGACGTAGGACAGCGGCTCGGACATCCCCTCAATGTGCGGGTAGTCCGATCCGAAGACGACACGGTCCACGCCCACCAGATCGATGAGCTCGCGCGGGTTCTCCTCGTGGAACGGGTGGATCCAGATGTTGCGCTTCAGGACCATCAGTGGATCCTCGGCGAACAGTGCCGGCTCGTGCTCGTAGGAGCGGCCCAGGGCGTCGATGAGCGGACGCACCCATGCCGCGCCGTTCTCCACGGGCAGGATGCGCAGGGTCGGGAACCGGTTGAGCAGGCCGTGCCCGATCAGCGACGCCACCGTGTCGAAGATGCCTCGACCCTGGGTGTGCGCGATGTTCATGAAGGCGGACTGCCCGGCGAACGGGAGGTGCTCGCCGCCATAGTTGCCCTCCCACTGGTTGTAGTAGCGGGTCAGCCCGTCGTCGGACGCGTGCATGCCGACCGTCACGTCGAGCTCGGTCACCCGCTGCCAGAAGGGGTCGAACTCGGGGAGAGCGAACGAGCGGTAGCCGCGGTAACCGGGAACCGGCGCCGGCCGGATCAGGATGAGCTTGGCCCCTCGCTCGACCACCCACTCCAGCTCCTTGATCGCCTCATCGACGATCGGAAGCGTGATGACGGGGGAGGCGAAGATCCGGTCCTCGTAGTTGAACGTCCAGTGCTCGTGCATCCACTCGTTCAGCGCGTGCACGACGACGTGCGTGGCGATGGGGTCGTCGGCCAGGCGCTCCTCGAGCAAGCTCGCCAGCGTCGGCCACATGAGGGCGCGGTCGAGCCCGAGCTCGTCCATCAACGCGAGACGCGGCTCGGGCGAGAAGAAGGCCTCGGGCGAACGGATCGGCTCCCCCATCAACTCGCGGCGCGTCTTCCCTTCGGGGTTGCCGTTCTTGAAAAGCTCCTCGGACGCGCCGGGTCGTCCGACCACGCTGAAGGTCGGGTTGGGGATGTACTCGGAGATCACGTTGCGGACCGCGATCTTCGTGCGCCCGTTGACCTCGACGTACTTGATCAGTCCCGAGTACTGGGGCGGCAGGAACTTCGTGAAGGCGTCCGTCGTCTCGTACATGTGGTTGTCGGCGTCGAAGACAGGAAAGTCGACAATGGGCTTGGGCATGACTACCTCCGGGTGGGACGGGACCGCGGCGCCGCCGCGTCCAGGCGGCGGCCGTATTCCGATCGTTTTCAACTTCGACGTCAATATTACATGAAGGTCGGCCCGCCGGTACAAATCAGGATGCCGGACCGGTGGGCGGCGAGGCCTGGCGCAGCGTTTCCGGTCATGCAAAGCTTTGCATCGATGCTGCACGAGGACCGCCTCTTCCCCGCCGACCCCGGCGTCCGCCGGATCGCCCGGTCCCTGTACGAGGGCACGAAGGGACTCCCCATCGTGAGCCCCCACGGCCATTGCGACCCAGCGGCCCTGGCCGGCGACACGGCGTTCGAGAGCGCGGCGACCGAGCTGGTGACGAAGGACCACTACCTCTTGCGCATGCTCTACAGCCAGGGCGTGCCGCTCGAGGCACTCGGGGTACCGACACGCGACGGCACACCCGTGGTCACGGACGGACGGCAGATTTGGCGCACGTTCGCATCGCACTACGGCCTGTTCCGCGGCACGCCGTCGAAGCTCTGGCTCGACCACACGCTGCAAGAGGTCTTCGGCGTGACGGCACCGCTCACCACCGCCAATGCCGACGCCGTCTACGACGAAATCTCGGCCCGCCTGCTGCACGAGGACTTCCGGCCGCGGTCGCTCTTCGAGCAATGGGGCATCACGTTCCTCGCCACGACCGACGGCGCCCTCGACCCGCTGGCTTCGCACGCGCAGCTCCGCCAATCCGGTTGGACCGGCCGCGTCGTGCCGACCTTCCGCCCGGACGATGTCGTCGACCCCGAACGACCCGGGTTCCACGCCCACCTCGCAACATTGAGCGACATCACGGGAACGGACACCCACGACTGGGCCGGCTATCTCGACGCCCTGCGCAGCCGACGCGCCGCGTTCGTGGCGGCGGGAGCGACCGCGTCCGACCACGGGCATCCTTCACCTGCCACCGCCGATCTCTCCCGTCGAGAAGCCGAGAACCTCTTCGGTCGGATTGTGGCGGGGACGGGTCGGCCGGGCGACGCCGAGCTGTTCCGCGGCCAGATGCTCGTCGAAATGGCCGCCATGAGCATCGACGACGGCCTGACGTTGCAGATCCACGCCGGCGCCTGGCGCGATCACAATCCGCTGGTGGCCGAGCGCTTCGGACCCGACCAGGGGGCCGACATCCCCAGGCCGGTCGACTATGTCGGCGGACTCAAACCGCTCCTCGACCGCTTCGGGAACGAGCCCCGGCTGACCGTCATCGTCTACACGCTCGACGAGACCACCTACAGCAGGGAGCTGGCGCCCGCTGGCCGGGCACTACCCGGCGCTCCGCCTCGGGCCTCCCTGGTGGTTCTTCGACAGCCCCGAGGGGATACGCCGCTTCTACCGATCGGTCGTCGAGACGGCCGGGTTCGCCAACACGGTCGGCTTCAACGACGACGCTCGTTCGCTGTTGAGCATCCCCGCCCGCCACGACGTGGCCCGGCGGCTCAATGCCGGCTACCTGGCCGACCTGGTGGCGGAGCACCGGATGGAAGAAGCCGAAGCCGCCGAGTCGGCGGCGGACCTGGCCCTCAACCTCGCCTGCCGCGCCTTCCGGGTCGAGACATGAGGCAAGTCGTGCTGGTGGGGCTCATGGGGTCCGGAAAATCGAGCGTCGGCGCCCTGGTGGCGGCGCGCACCGGTCGGGCCTTCGTCGACGTGGACATCGTCATCGCGCGGGAAACGGGCAAGACCGTTCGTGAACTCTGGGAGGCGGGCGGAGAAGCGGCCTACCGGAGGCTCGAGTCCGAGGCTGTGCTGCGCGTCCTGGCGGGCGAAACACCTTCCGTGCTGGCCGCGCCCGGAGGGGTCGTGCTGAATCCGACGGTGCGCGCCGCGCTGGCCGGCCACCTCGTCGTCTGGCTGCGGACCGAACCCACGACCCTGGCGGGTCGCGTCCACGTCGGTGATCACCGGCCCCTGCTCGGAGACAATCCCGCAGAGGCGCTCACCGCGATGGCCCACGAGCGGGCCGACCTCTACCGCTCCGGTCGCCACGGCGACCATCGACACGGACGATCGTGCGCCGGACGCCGTGGCGGACATGGTGGTGGAACTGCTGGCGGACGAGCCGGCAGGGGCCTGAGGGAACGGAACGGGAGACACCATGCTTCGACCGCAGGACACCTCGACACGCGAGACCAAACGGCTCGACGGGATCTGGGACTTTGCCGTCGACGCCGGCGGGGTGGGTCGCGACGAGGGCTGGTGGCGCGGGCCCCTCCGCGAGGCCCGCCGCATGCCGGTGCCGAGCAGCTTCAACGACGTCCTGGTGGACCCGCAGCTGCACGATCATGTCGGCGACGTCTGGTACCAGCGCGAGGTCTTCGTCCCTCGCGGCTGGGCGGGGCAGCGGGTCGTCCTCCGCTTCGACGCGGCCACCCACCGCGCCACCGTCTGGATCGGCGAGACCCGCGTCCTGGAACACGAGGGGGGCTACACGCCCTTCGAGGCCGACGTGACGGCGGTCGTCGCCGCCGGGGAGCCCTGCCGGCTCACCGTCGTCGTGAACAACGAGCTCACCTGGGAGTCCATCCCGCCCGGCATCGTCGAGGTGCTGGCGGACGGGACCCGGCGCCAGCGCCAGTACCACGACTTCTTCAACTATGCGGGCCTGCACCGCAGCGTGTGGCTCTGTGCGACGCCGCACGCGCACATCGACGACGTGACGGTGACCACGGACATCGACGATGGCGTCGGCGTCGTCCGGTACGCCGTCGCGGCCGCCGACGCGGCGGGCATGACGGTGCGCGTGCGGCTCGACGATGCCGAGGGCACCCAGGTCGCCGCGGCCGAGGGCGCCGACGGGGCACTCCGCGTCGACAACCCCGAGCTCTGGGCACCCGGGCGGGGTTACCTCTATACCCTGCAGGTCGAGCTGCTCGAGGGGGACGCCGTCCGCGACTGCTACCCGCTCCCCGTCGGCATCCGCACCGTGCGGATCGAAGGCACGCAGTTCCTCATCAACGACGAGCCCTTCTACTTCCGCGGCTTCGGCAAGCACGAGGATCTCAACGTGCACGGCCGCGGGCACGACGACGCCGCCATGCTGCACGACTTCTCGCTCCTGGCCTGGATCGGCGCCAACTCGTTTCGCACCTCCCACTACCCCTACGCCGAGGAGGTGCTCGAGCAGGCCGACCGTCAGGGCATCGTCGTCATCGACGAGACCGCCGCGGTCGGGCTCAACCTCGGCGTCGGCGGCGGCATGTTCCTCGGTGGCCCGAGGACGACCTATTCGGCCGAGACGATCAGCACCGTCACGCAGCAGGTGCATCGACGCGCCATCGAGGAGCTCATCGCCCGGGACAAGAACCATCCGAGCGTCGTCCTCTGGAGCCTGGCCAACGAGCCCGAGTCCCACACCGAGGCCGGCCGCACCTACTTCGAGCCCCTGTTCGCCGCGGCCAGGGCGGCGGACCCGAGCCGGCCGGTGGGATTCGTCAACATGATGTTCGCCCTCCCCGAGACGTGCACGGTGACGGAGTTGGCCGACGTCGTCATGATCAACCGCTACTACGGCTGGTACGTGGAGCCGGGCGACCTCGACGCGGCCGAGCGCGGGCTCGAAGCGGAGCTCCAGGCCTGGGCGACCAGGCACGGCAAGCCGATCATCGTGACCGAGTACGGAGCCGACACCATGTCGGGTCTGCACGCGGTGGACGGCACACCTTGGAGCGAGGAGTTCCAGGTGGCGCTCCTGGAGGCCTACCACCGGGTCTTCGACCGCACCGAGGCGGTCGTCGGCGAACACGTCTGGAACTTCGCCGACTTCGCCACCGGCCCCTCCTTCATCCGTGTCGACGGCAACAAGAAGGGCGTGTTCACCCGGGACCGGCGACCCAAAATGGCCGCGCACGACCTGCGACGCCGCTGGCTCGGCGCTACCTGACCCGTGCCGTCGAATGCCTGATGACCAACTGGCCGAAGAGCTCCCTGCTGGCGGGGCCTTCGCCGAGCATGGGCAGGGCGACCGCGCCGACCTCGGCGGTGGGCAAGCTGATCGTCGTGAGTGGCGGCGCCACCATGGCGGCCATCGGGACGTCGTCGAAGCCCACGACGCTGATGTCCTCCGGCACGGAGAGGCCGAGATTGCGCAGCCCGGCGATGACGCCAAGGGCCATCTGGTCGTTGAAAGCCAGCACGGCCGAGACACCGCTGGCGACGACGTCGGGAACGACGACCGCCATGGCATCGAAGGTCGGCTCGGACGCGGTCAGCTCGAGCACATCGATCCCGCTGGTGGGGCCCGACTGCCGTACCGCACGCTCGACGCTCCCCCGCCGCCCACGATCCGGTCGGCCCACCCAGGTAGGCCAGGCGCGTGTGCCCGAGGCCCGACAGGTGCGCGAGCGCGTCGGTCACGGCAGGCGCGGTCCGGAGAAGGACGGACGCATGCTCGGGGACGGGGCGGTTGACGAAGACGGCGGGAGTGGAACCCAGTGCGCCGAGGGCACGGTGCAAACGCCGCGGCGACACCACGATGAATCCGTCGACCTCCCTGGACAGCGACTCTGCGGCCCGCACCTCCTCGTCGGGATGCTCACCGGTATCCACCAGGAGGACCTGGAGATCGTTCTGCCGGGCCGAGCGCTCCACGGAGCGCACCAACGATGCGAAATGCGGATTCGTGATGTCGGGAACGATGACGGCGACGTTGCCGGTCCGGCCCGTGATGAGGCCACGCGCGGCGCGGTTGGGCACGAAGCCGAGTTCGCGAATCGCCGCCTCGACCCGCAACCGCGTCTCGGGTGCAACCTTCTCCGGAACGTTGATGGTGCGCGAGACGGTTGCCGCGTGCACGCCGGCGCGGGCCGCAACGTCGAGGATGGTCGCCCGCTGCTCGCGCCCCATGGCGTCCGACCCTACCCCGCGGCCTGCTTGCTCCTCGGAGGAGCCTGATGGGCGAACAGCGCCCACGACTGAGCGCGCGGACGCTGGCGAGCGCGCATGCCCGCGTGCCGGACTACGACCGACAGGGCGCACCGACCATCGCCCACATCGGCCTCGGCGCGTTCGCCCGGGCCCACGTCGCGGTCTACGCCGACGAGCTCTTGCGACAAGGCACGCCGGCATTGATCAGGGGCGTCTCACTCAGAAGCAGACGGGTACAGGACCAGCTCGAGCCCCAGGACGGACTCTTCACGGTTGCGGTCCGCGAGCCGGGCGCCGCGCCGAGGCTCCAGGTGGTGGGTCCGCTGGTGTCGACGGGGAGCGGGCCGGCTGCGGCCATGGCCGCGCTGACCGCTCCGTCCACCCGGCTCGTGACGTTGACCATCACGGAGAACGGGTACGGCGGCGGCGCCGAGGGAGAGCTGGCGCCCGGTGCCCTGCCGTCGTCGGCGCCTGCGCTGATCGCACTGGCGCTGGACCGACGGCGACAGGCCGGACTGGCGGCGCCGGTCTTCGCGTCGCTCGACAACCTGCTCGACAACGGGGCCGTCCTGCGTGAGCGTGTCCTCGGCGAGGCCGAGAGGATCGACGGGGCGTTGGCGACATGGATCGCCCGCGACGTGCGCTTCCCGAGTTCCGTCGTCGACCGCATGGTGCCCGCGGTGACCGAATCGGTCGTGGAGGAGATCGCCGAGGAACTCGGCCTCACCGACGAGGCGGCCGTCGCGACCGAGCAGCACCGCTCGTGGATCGTCAGGGCGGTGGACGGGTTGGATCACCTGGCCGAGGCCGGCGTCGAGTTGGTCGATGACGTCGCCCCCTTCGAGCGCCGCAAGCTCTGGCTCCTGAACGGCCCGCATTCGGCCGTGGCCTACGGCGGCATGCTGGCGGGCCACGCCACGATCGCGGGTGCGGTGACGGATCCCCTCATCGCCCGCTTCGCACGGGACATCGTCGAGGACACGCTGGAGGTGGCCCCCTTTCCAGCTGCACTGCGGCCGGCGGCCTTCGCCGACGACGCGTTGCGGCGATTCGCCAACCCCGCGCTCGGCCACACGTGCGCGCAGGTCGGGGCCGACGGATCGGCCAAGTTGCCCCAGCGATTGCTCCCCGTCGTCGCCGCCCGCCAGGCCGCATCGCTCGGAACCTCGGGATTCGCCCTCGTCGACCGCCATCTGGCTGGCGGGGGCGGGCGGGGTCGACGTCCCGGGTGTGCGCCTCCCCGCCCTCACGGATCCGCTGGCGGCCCGGCTCCGGACTGCCGCCGTCCGCCCCGACGGCCTGCGGGAACTCAGCCGGGTCGCGCTCGGTGCCAGTGTGTTCGCAGAGGAGGTCGCCCACATGCTGGACCGGCTGACGAAGGAAGGGCTCTCGCTGCTGGAGGCAGCGCGGTGACGGCCACCGTCGGGCGACCCGGGCACGTGCTCGACGCGGAGAAGGTGCGCTCGTTCGTGCGGGAGCAGGTGGCCGCTCTGGACCTGGCCGGCCGCTCGCTCTGCGTCGTGATCCCCGACGGGACCCGGAATTGTCCCTTGCCGCTCCTCCTCGGGGCCATTGAGGAAGGAGTCGCCGGGCGGACGAGCACCTGCAGCGCCGTGGTGGCGTTGGGGACCCACGCCCCCATGTCCGACGACGCCATCCGTGCGCTCGTCGGGCCAACGTCCATGCCCGTCCGCAACCACGCCTGGTGGGAGGACGACACCTACGTGCACATCGGCCACCTGCCGGCGGAGCTGGTGGCGGACCTCTCCGGTGGCCTGCTCCGCGACGGCATCGAGGTGCGGCTCAACCGGCTGGTGGTGGAGAGCGACGTGACGCTTCTGGTGGGACCGGTGCTCCCCCACGAGGTCATCGGCTTCTCGGGCGGCAACAAGTACCTCTTCCCCGGACTCTCCGGTCAGGAGATGATCGACGTCACGCACTGGCTCGGGGCGCTCATCACGAGCAGCTCGATCATCGGGACCCGCGGCGTCACACCGGTGCGGGCGCTGGTGGACGCGGCGGCGGCTCTCGTCCCCGGCGAGCGCCACGCGCTGTGCGTGGTCGTCGACCACGAGAGCGGCGGGCTGGAGTCGCTGTCCTTCGGGGAGCCCGGTCGTGCCTGGGCCGAAGCCGCCGACGTCGCCGCGCAGACCCACGTCGAGTACCTCGACCGCCCGGTCCAGCGGGTGCTGTCGCTGATCCCGACGCGCTACCCGGATCTCTGGACCGGGGCGAAGGGCTTCTACAAGGTGGAGCCGATTGTGGCCGACGGGGGCGAGGTGGTCCTGTACGCGCCGCACATCACCGAGATCGCGGCCATGCATCCGCGCCTGGCGGACATCGGGTACCACTGCCGCGACTACTTCCTGGCGCACTGGGACCGCTACCGCAGCGTCCCGTGGGGCGAGTTGGCGCACGCCACCCACCTGTACGGCGCCGGGACCTACGACGGGGTCGACGGAACGCCAGCGCGTCAGGGTGACCCTGGCCACCGGTATTCCCGAGGAGGTGGTCCGGCGGGCCAACCTCGGCTACCTCGCCCCGGGCGCCGTCGATGCCGATGCGTGGGCGGCCGAACCCGGCACGCTGGTGGTGCCCGACGCCGGCGAGGTGCTCTACCGTCTGCGGTGACGGGCCCTCACTCGCCGGGATAGACGACGCCGAGCTCGGCCCTGATGGCATCCATGGTGGTGGCGAGAGCGATCGACTCGTCCAAGGGGACGACTGCGCTCTCGGTACGCCCCTCTTCGAGGCAACGGTGGACCTCGTCGATTTCGAAACGCAGGCCGTTTCCCTCGTACGAGGCGTCGATGACCTCGACGCCGGCGCGACTCGTCACCGTGAGCGAGTTCGGGCAGTGCATCATGGCGGGCAGGTCGATGATGCCGTCGGTTCCGGCGATCCGGGCCGTGCAGGTCATGCCGACCCGCAGCGCGGCCTTGACCACGCCCAGCCGATCACCCGGATGGTGCAACAAGGCGGTCACGACCTCGTCGATCCCTGTCTCGCCCACCACCCCGTCGGCCACCACGCGCTCGATGGGACCGAGGACCAGGGTGCACAACTGAATCGGATAGATCCCGAGGTCGAGCAGCGCCCCGCCGCCGAGATCGGGGGCGAAGTGGCGGTGGGCGGGATCCACCGGCCTGCGGAACCCGAAGTCGGCCTCGACCAGGAGGGGCTCGCCGATGCGCCCCTCGGCGATGACATCGACCAGCGACCGGTAGGCGGGCAGGAACCGGCTCCAGATGGCCTCCATGAGGAACAGCCCCCGGCTGCGGGCTTCCTCCGCCATGTGCGCGGCCTGCCGTGCGTTGAGCGCCAGCGGCTTCTCGCACAGCACGTGCTTGCCGGCCTGGAGGAGCCCGATGGTGTCGACCTCGTGCCTCGAGTGCGGCGTGGCCACGTAGACCACGTCGACGTCCGGATCGGCGGCGAGGGCGTCGTAGTCCCCGTACCGGGTCGGGATGTCGAAGCGATCACCAAAGGCCGCTGCCCGCTCGGCCGAGCGCGAGGCCACGGCCGTGATGGTGCCGCCCTCGGCCCACTGCATGGCCTCGGCGAACCCGGTCGCAATGATGCCGGGGCCGATGACGCCCCAGCGGATCACTCGCCGACCCCGCATGGGTCTCCCGCGGGGAGCAACTGGCAGCGCGACGCATGGATCCCCTTCCCATCGGCAGCGGATTTCTTGGCCTGATAACGCTATCATCGGTCCCTGCCTGGGACAACGCTCGCGGCTGATTCGCGACGGGCCTCCAGGCGCGTCAACGACAGGAGGACCATGACCGATCCCTTCACCCCGAAACCAGAAGACCACTTCACCTTCGGACTCTGGACGGTGGGAAACCCGGGCCGCGATCCGTTCGGCACCGAAGTGCGGGCGCCACTCGACCCGGTCGACTCGGTGCACCGCCTGGCCGACCTCGGCGCCTACGGCGTCAGCTTCCACGACAACGATCTCGTCCCCTACGGCTGCGAGCGCCAACGAGCGCGACGAGATCCTCAAGCGCTTCCGACGCGCCCTCGACGCCACCGGCCTCCACGTCCCCATGGTGACCACGAACCTCTTCTGGCGACCGGTCTTCAAGGAAGGTGCGTTCACGGCCAACGACCCCCGCATCCGTCGCCTCTCGGTCAAGAAGGCGTGCGAGGCGGTGGAGATCGGGGGCGAGCTCGGCGCCGGCGTCTTCGTGCTGTGGGGCGGACGCGAGGGCATGGAGGCCGAGGCCGCCAAGGACGTCCGCCTGGCGCTGGACCGCTACAAGGAGGCGATCGATCTCATCTGCGAGCACATCACCAACCGCGGCCTGGGTCTGCGCATCGCCCTCGAACCGAAGCCGAACGAGCCACGGGGCGACATTCTGCTGCCGACCGTCGGCCACGCGCTCGCCTTCATCGGGGCCCTCGAGCAGCCCGAGATGGTGGGGCTGAACCCGGAGTTCGCGCACGAGACCATGAGCGGCCTCTCCTTCTCCCAAGCGGTGGCCCAGGCGTTGTGGCAGGACAAGCTCTTCCACATCGACCTCAACGCGCAGCGGATCGGCAAGTTCGACCAGGACTTCCGCTTCGGCTCCGAGGGGATCCGCGACGCCTTCTACGTCGTCAAGCTCCTGGAGGACGCCAAGTGGGACGGCATGCGGCACTTCGACGCGCACCCCTATCGGACCGAGGACGCCGACGGCGTCTGGGACTTCGCCCGCGGCTGCATGCGCACGTACCTGATTCTGGCCGACAAGGCACGGCGCTTCCACGAGGACCCCGAGATCCAAGAGGCCCTGCGCGTCGCGAAGGTGCCGGAGTTGGCCGAGGCCACGACCCCCTCCGGCGGACTCGACGAGCTGCTGGCCACCACGGAGGACGAGGAGGCGCTCGCCGCACAGGGCTACGGCCACGAACGCCTGGACCAACTCGTCACCGAACTGCTGCTGGGGGCGCGTTAGTGCCTCTGGTCGTCGGGGTGGACTCGTCCACCTCCGCCTGCAAGGTGCAGGTGCGCGACGTCGACACGGGCACGGTGGTGGCATCGGGCCGGGCCGCGCACTCCCCGACATCCCCACCGCGGAGCGAACAGCATCCCGCGGAATGGGAGGCGGCGTTCCACGCCGCCTGCGCGCAGGCCGTCCCTCCGGCGCAACAGACGCCCGTCGCCATTTCCGTCGCGGCGCAACAGCACGGGCTCGTCGTGCTCGACCACGACGATGCCGTCCTGCGCCCCGCCAAACTCTGGAACGACACCGAGTCCGCCGCGGACACCGGCTCACTGCTCGCCGCTCTCCCCGGCGGCCCGGCCGCCTGGGCGGACGCCTGTGGCAGCGTCCCGGTCCCGAGCTTCACGATCACCAAGCTGCACTGGTTGCGGCGGTGCGAGCCCGAGACCTTCCGGCGGACCGCGTCCGTGCTGCTCCCCCACGACTGGCTCACGTTCCGGCTCACCGGCCGGCGCACCACGGACAGGGGCGATGCCTCCGGCACCGGGTACTGGTCGCCTCGTGAAGAGCGCTACCGCGAGGATCTCCTCCGGCTCGTGAGCGACGAGGTCGACTGGGACGCCGCACTCCCCGACGTGCTCGCTCCCGCCGCCGTGGCCGGCGAGTGGCGGGGGGCCGGGATCCCGGTGGCCGCCGGGACCGGCGACAACATGGCCGCCGCCCTCGGTCTCGGCCTTCGACCGGGCGACCTCGCCCTGAGCTTCGGGACCAGTGCGACCGCGTTCACGGTCTCGGACGTTGCGGGCGCCGATCCCACCGGCACGGTGGCCGGCTTCGCCGATGCGACCGGGCGCTACCTGCCGCTGGTCTGCACCATGAACGCCACCAAGGTCACGGACACCGTGGCGCGGCTGCTCGGGGTCGACCACGCCCGCTTCGATGCCCTCGCGCTGGAGGCGCCGGCCGGCGCCGGCGGCCTCGTCCTGGTGCCGCACCTCGACGGCGAGCGGACGCCGAACCGGCCCGACGCGACCGGGCAGCTGAGCGGTTTGCGCACCGACATGACACCGGGCCAACTCGCCCGGGCCGCCGTGGAAGGCGTCGTGTGCAACCTGCTGGCGGGCGCCGACGCGCTCGGTTCCGCCGCCACGCAGGGAACGGTGTTCCTCGTGGGCGGTGCCGCCAAGAGCCCGGCCTATCGGCGGGTGGTCGCCGACCTCACCGGGCGCGCCGTCCGGGTCCCAGCGGACGAGGAGTTGGTCGCCGCCGGAGCTGCGGTGCAGGCGGCGGCCCTGCACCATGGAGTTGCTTTCGCCAAGGTGGCGGAAGCGTGGGGACTGGGCCGGGGCGACACCATTGAGCCGGACGACACCGTCGACCACGTCGCCATTCGGGCGGCCTACGCCGACGCAGTGGCAGCAGCACTCCGATGACGTATTGCAACCCGGTCCTCCCCGGCTTCTACCCCGACCCCAGCGTGTGCCGGGCCGGCAACGAGTTCTTCCTCGCCACCTCCTCCTTCGTCTACGCACCGGGCGTGCCGCTTTTCCGGTCTTCGAATCTGGTGGACTGGACCCAGATCGGCAACGTCCTCGACCGTCCGTCGCAGCTCGACCTGTCGGCGACGCAGGACTGGTCGTCGCTCGGCATCTACGCCCCGACCATTCGTCACCACGACGGTCGGTTCTTCATGATCACGACCAACGTCACCTTCAAGGGAGCCGAGACGTTCGTCGTCACCAGCGAGGACCCGGCCGGTCCGTGGTCCGATCCCGTTGTCGTGCCGGTCCCCGGGATCGATCCCGACCTGGCCTGGGACGGCGACGGGAACTGCTGGGTCCATTTCTCGGGCCTGGGCGGCATCGCACGCTGCCGCGTCGACATCGCGACCGGCGCCTTCCTCGACGGTCCCGACCTGACGTGGTCGGGAACCGGCCTGCAATACCCCGAGTCGCCGCACCTCTACGAGCGCGACGGCACCTGGTACCTGCTCATCGCAGAGGGCGGGACCCACGGCGGGCACTGCGTGTCCGTCGCCCGGGGCCCCTCTCCCGTCGGGCCTTGGGAGGGATGCCCGGCCAACCCGATCCTCACCCACCGCAGCACCGACTCACCGATTCAGAACACCGGACATGCGGACCTGGTCGAGTTCACCGACGGGTCGTGGTGGATGGTCCTGCTCGGCGTGCGCCCCAAAGGCATCGGTCCGGGCTTCCACACGCTCGGTCGGGAGACCTTCCTCGTCCCGGTGCGTTGGGAGGAGGGGTGGCCCGTGCCGGACGACCCCTCGCTCGAAATGGCCTCCGCGCCGGCGTCGGGGACATCCCTCCCCCTGCCCGCACGCGAGACGTTCGACGCGGCCCTCGGGCACCACTGGGTCGGCGTGCGGCGCCCGCCGGGTGACGTCAGCTCACTGGGATCGCGACCGGGCTGGCTCGTGCTGCACGGCGGGGAGCAGACGCTGGACATGGCCGAACCGGTCTTCGTCGGGCGCCGCCAGCAACACCACCACTGCCGCGTCACCACCCGCGTCGACGCCATGTCGGCCACGGCAAGCCGGATTGAGCGTCCTGCTCGACACGGCGGCCCACTACGACGTGGCCGTCGAAGGTGATCAGGTCGTGGCCCGGGGGCGCGTCGGGGGGTTGGAGGTCGTGCTGGGCAGCGCCCCCCGTCCGCACGGACCCGTGGTCCTCACCGTCGGGACGGAGCAGGACATCCACGGGCCCGACGCCGTGTCCCTCGGCTTCGTCGACGCCCAAGGCGACGCCCACACGCTGGCCCGGCTGGACGGCCGCTATCTGTCCTCGGAGGTGACCGGAGGATTTCTCGGACGCCTGATCGGGATGTATGCGGTCGGCGGGGACGCCGCCTTCGAGTGGTTCACCTACGAGGAAGCATGACGCCCGACACGCCCGCCCGCCGCGCCGTCATGGCTGACGTGGCCGCACAGGCCGGCGTCTCGGTCATGACGGTCTCCCGCGTGTTGAACGGGTTCGCCGGCGTGACCGACGAGACCCGGGTCAGAGTCGAAGAGGCGGTCACCGCGCTGGGCTACCAGGCGAACACGGCGGCACGGGTCCTCGCCGGGGGTCGCTCGCGGACGCTGGGTGTGATGGCGGTCGAGACCGACCAATTCGGCCCGTCGCACATGCTGTACGGCATTGAGTCGGCGGCACGCCAGGCGGGGCATGCCTTGAGCTTCGTGACGCTCAGCAGGAGCGGCAACGACATGGCCGCCACACTGCATCGGTTGCGGGCCTCCCACGTCCAGGGCGTCATCATTGTCGCCCCGGTGCGCCGGGTGATTCAGGCGGTCACCGAGCTCGACGGCGACATGCCACTCGTCGTGGTCGGCAGCGATCCTTCCATTGGCGCGCCCACGGTCACCATCGACCAGCTCGAGGGTGCGCGGATGGCCACGCGACACCTTCTCGACCTCGGGCACCGCACGGTCCACCACGTGACCGGTCCGCAGACCTGGGTCGACGCCACGGCTCGCATGCGCGGCTGGTCCGATGCCCTCCGGTCGCACCCGGCACCACGTGGCCGATCCGTGGCCGGGGACTGGAGCGCCCGCCGCGGCTACGAGGCGGGAACACGCCTGGCCCGCGACGCCGACGTCACCGCCATTTTCGCCGCCAACGACCAGACTGCGCTCGGAGTGATCCGGGGACTGCACGACGCCGGCCGGAGGGTTCCCGAGGACGTCAGCGTCGTCGGCTTCGACGACACGCCGGAATCGGGTTACTTCCTGCCGCCGCTGACAACCGTCCGCCAGGACTTCGGGGAGGTCGGCCGCCGCAGTGTCGAACTCCTGCTGGCACTCGCCGACGGCGCTCCTGCGGATCCGCACGTCATCGTCCCGGCTGAGCTCGTCGTACGCGCCAGCACTGCACCGCCTCTCTGAACAACGCGTCGAGACGCCGTCAGCGCTTGGCAGGTCCTAGCGTCGGCGGAGCCGGCCTCCATCACCGCTCTCGTCGCCCGGTAGGACAGGACCGATCGCAGGGACAGGGCGGACAGGAGGGAGAGCGCCGAACCGGCCGACCCGATTGAGCCGATGGAGAAGAAGGATCCCACCGAGCCGATCGAACAGGCCGAGCCGATGGAGCCGATGGAGAGGAAGGATCCCTTCGACCCGATGGAGAGAACCGAGTTCTCCGACCACAAGGACCACTTCGAGGTTGCTGCGCCGTCCTTGCCCATACGCATGCCCACATGATGCCGCGAACGGCTCACGTTGACCCGGGAGGCCCCAATCAGACGCCGGCGGTCGCGGCGAAGAGCGCCCTGTACATCTCCTCCATCTCGGGGACCTGATAGCGGGCCTGCAGGCCGCTCGGGTTGGGAAGGAGCCAGAGAAGAGCACCACCGAGAGTTTCAGGTTGGCGACCGATGGTTGCCCCCGGCCGTTGGAACGCCGTCCGGTACGCCTGCAGCCCGAGCACCGCGACACAGCGGGGCCGCAGCGCTTCCACTCTGGCCTCCAGCTGGGTTGCTCCTTCCCGGAGCTCGGAGGCGCGCAGCTCGCTGGCGGCGGCCGTCACCCGCCCGACGAGGTTCGTGATGCCGACACCGAGGTCGGGCAGGATCGCTTGGTCAGCAGGTGAGAGGACCGATTCGGTGAACCCACCGGCGCAGAGCAACTTCCAGAACCTGTTTCCACGGCGGGCGAAGTGGAGCCCGAGCTCGCCTGAGAGCGTTCCAGGATTGATCCCACAGAAGAGGACCCGGAGATCGGGGCCGACGAGGTCGGCCAGAGCTTGTTGCATGGAGTCAGGAGGGAGGGGCCAGTCCCCAGCGATGCGGATATCTCATCGTCCCCCAAGCGCACCAGGCTGCGATGGACGACAGGACTGCCAGGACCGTTCCAAGAACTGTTCCCCAATCGAAGCCCAGCGTCGCGGGCCCATCGAACGGCACCCGGGGCACGAACTCCAGTGCCACGACAAGCACCAGGAGTATCGACACCATCCCCACGGCAGCCAAAGCGTGGCTCAGGCCTCGTCGGCTTCGGAGGCGACGACTGAAGGCACACAAGATGGCGACCGCAGCGGCAGACACAGCAAAAAGTATCGAAACGGCGACGATCAAGTAGCCCCAGTTCTGCGTGCCCGGAACCACACCCGCCGGAGACTCCGGCGGAACGAGGTAACCCGAGACCGCGCTGTAGTGAGGCTCCACGCCATCGTTTGCGGGCGACCCGAACCACGGGAGGTGTGTTGCAGCCGCCAAGGTGAGGGAACTCATGACACCCACCAAAAGCCAAGTGACCTGGACCCGGGGATGTGTCCGGCCGGCATCGCCCCAAGAATGCGCTGGAACGACGAAATCCTCACGGTTCGTCGGCCAGGTTGCCATCCCACCATCTTCACACAGGGCATCTCGAGCGTTCCGGCCATGGCCGCAGCCAGGAATGGAGCCCGGTCGGGGCGTGTGTGGTTAGAAGACCACCAACAGGGCGATCAGCCCGAGGCACCCGGCGAGGACGCAACTCGTGAGCAGCGTCTGCCGCCAGAGCGCGCTCCGGACATGGCCCGCAACCTCAGTACCCGAATCAACCTTGCTCAGAGCCATGCTGAAACATCGACCGTCACCGTCAGCTCCTTGAACGATTCTCCAACCCGCTCATCTCAGGATCGGACCCTGGGACCGGTAAGGAGCCGACGAGCAGAACACCCGACACTCATAGGCTGGCGTGATGCGAGTTTCTGTCATCGGTATGGGAAGCATGGGTCGTGCGTTCGCCGCTCGTGCGCTCGAAACGGGCCATGAGGTCACCGTGTGGAACCGAACAGCGAATCGAGCTGACGATCTGATCTCGAGCGGCGCGGTTGAGGCCCTTTCCCTCGAGGAAGCGGCGGCCGGCAGCGATGTCGTGCTGATCGTCCTGGCCGACGACGACGCTGTGCTCAGCGTCTGTCTGGGCGACAACGGCGTTCTGAGCTCACTTCCCTCGGGGGCGACCCTGGCCATTGTCAGCACCGTTTCGCCGGACACGGTTCGTCGAGTGGCGGGCATGGCTCCCGGAGGTGCGGTGCTCGATGCCCCCGTGATGGGCTCCCCGTCTGCGATCGCGGCGGGTGTCGGGAGCTTCCTCATTGGTGGGCCTTCGGCGAGCGTGAGCAATCTCCACGCGCTCTGGAACGATCTCGCCGCCGGCTATCAGCACTGCGGTCCGCTCGGAGCCGGGGCGACCATGAAGATCGTTTCGAACCTGTTGCTGATAACCGGTGTCGCCGCCTTGGCAGAAGCTGTCGCCACGGCCCGTCACCATGGAATACCCGACGAGCTGTTGCAGACGCTCTTGGCCGAGAGCTTCGTTGTCAGTCCGGCGAGCAAGGTGCGGCTGGACAGCGTCTTCGACCATGAACACCCGGGATGGTTCACGCCCGCCCTGGCGCGCAAGGACGTCCGGTTGGCGGTCAGCCTCGCCGATCAGGCCGGGATCGGAGCGCGCATAGGTCCGGCCACCGATGTGCTCTTGTCGACCGTTGTCGACAGTGGCCGTGCGTGGCCTGACTTCTCCGCCGTGATTGAAGCGCTCAACCCCCGGTAGCGCAATCGAGCCCAGTGGCTCATCGATTGCGATCGTCCCCCGCCGATCGAGGGCTACGTTGGAGGAGCCCTCCTGGCAATACCGACAAAGGAATCTCTCATGACCCCTCCCCCCAGTGGAGTCCGCCTGATCGGGCACAAGGCCCGCTTCGCCGAGGCGATCGCTCAGATCGATGCCCAGTTGGAGTACGACTCCGGGGTCGTCGTCGCGGCACGCCGGGACGAGGTGGTCGCAGCCGCCCGGTCCGCTTACGGACCGAGCGAGGACTTCCGCGGCATCCGCGACGCCTGGGATGCCGTCTTTCCTGACGGGGTCTACAGCTCGAGCGGTTTGGCCCGGGCCAAAAATCTGGCGTAGTCGATCACTTCGTCACCGGGGCTCGTCGCCGATCGCCTCCGCGTCGACAAACCGCTGCAGCGACCGGAGGTAGCCGGCGGTGCCACCCTTCTGCATCGCCCTCCCGACCGGCCCCGACAGCTTGACGAAGGGATCGCCGGGACGGGAAAACGCCTCGATCTCGAACCGCACGCTCTGATCCGTAGTCGCCGTTGAGGGGGATCGGTGGCGTCAACGCACCTCTCGACTTGTCTCTACCCGGCACCGGTTGAAGGGGTTGCCGAGAAGACGGCGCACTGCGTCCGGAGACGTAGGCGGGTCATTGGGGGAAAACGCCCGCACGCTCTACCGCTTGTAGGAGTGGGACGAGACCTGGTGCAACTCTGTCTCGGTGCAAAACAGACGTAGCCGACGAGGTCGCAGTAATGCGCACCGACCTCCTCCCCGGACTCTTTCGTTCGATCGTGACTTCTGCGACAACGGGCCGAGGATGACTAGCCCCTGTCGGTCAGGTCATACTCCTCGAGGTAGTAGGGCTGATCAGGTTCGAACGTTGTGAGGGGCACGGGTTCCTCCACCTCGCCCACGGACCGGACGCCTCTTCCAATAACTCTCTGAGCCGCATCGCCGAGATCACGCCGCGCCCCGTCGGCCAGAGCGCGCAAACGCGTCACGACGTCGCCATGCTGATCGAAAACATTTCGACTCTCGCCGATGTCTTCTTCCAGGTTGTAGAGCTCATCGACCGGAGCACCTGACCGCCATGTGTGGAGCTTCCACATACCTGCACGCACTGCGGCCAAGCTGTTCCCTTGGTAGTAAAAGAAGGCCTCTTGGGGTGATGTCTTCCGCCCTTCAAGTACTGGGGTGATGTCGCGTCCGTCGATGATCCGATCCGATGGGAGGTCAGCGCCCGCCATGGCTGCCAGCGTTGGGAGGAGGTCCATGGCCGTCGCCACCACGGACGACACCGTGCCCGGCTGGACGTGCCCGGGCCAGCGGACCAAGCACGGCACCCGCAAGCCGCCCTCCCAGGTTGTCCCCTTCTCGCCACGAAGCGGCGCGTTGCTGCCACCCTCGCCGTTGTCCCGTGAACCATTGTCACTGGTGAAGATCACTACGGTGTCCTCTTCGATTCCGAGGCGCCGGAGCTCGGCCAGGAGAACACCGGTCGCCCAATCGATGCTTGCGACCGCGGCCCCATACACCCCGTTACGCGACTGTCGAACGAATCGCTCCTGCGCATAGATCGGCCGATGGACGTAAATGTGGGCTAAGTAGAGGAAGAACGGACGTTCTCGATTCTCTCGCATGAAGCGTACGGACTGTTCGACAAAGCGGGCCGTCAACGACGCCTGGTCCGGCTGCGCTTCGATGACTTCGTCGTTCAGCAAGAGGGGCAAAGGGGGATACTCGGACGCAATGACGATACCGGATTCGGAAAAGATCTTGAGCCAATTGATCATGTCCTCAGGGATGCGCTGGCGGCCCATGTCGTTGCTATAGGGAATTCCATAAGATCCCTGGAATCCGTGTCGGGTTGGCAGGAATGGTGGCTGGTCTCCGCAGTGCCATTTGCCAATGTGTTTCGTCGCGTAGCCCGCCGCGGCCAAGACATCGGCGATTGTGATCTCATCGGGATGGAGCCCTAATCGCTGCCCGGGGAAGAGCACGGGAAGCCCGTCAAATTCGCCAAACCCGATGCGAGGGGGATAGCAGCCCGTCAGAAGCGCCGCCCGAGACGGTGAGCAGACCGGTGAGGCCATATAGAAGTCAGTGAAGCGCAGCCCATCCTCGGCAAGTTGATCAAGCGCGGGTGTGTCATTGCGATCAGAGCCATAGCAACCGAGGTCTCCATAACCGAGATCGTCACAGTTCATAAGGACGAAGTTCGGGGTGCTCCTCATCGGCGTAGATGTTCCATATTGGGCGGGTCCAAGAGCCCCAAACTACAGGACCTCAATGTGCTGCGATCGCTCCTTGGCCACTGTGAAGATTTATTGGCTGACAGTGTCCTTGAGTTCCAGTTTGTCGGCCGCAGCGCTCCACTCGTAAATGAACACCGGTCCGTCGCCATCGCGATGGCCCGGCCCGAAGTCGTAGATCCCGCCCCCACCGGGGAGCGTGAGGTGTGTCAGGGACTGCCCACCTCGGTTGAAAGTCGCGTTGTTGAGACTCTTGCCGGCAGCCTTGACAATGTCTTCGAAAAGCGCCATTTGCTGGCACGCGGTCTCGGGGGCGTGCCAGGTCACCGGCGTGGACGCTGACGCAGTGATGGGATTGTTTATAACTGCCTTCGGTTCGGCCGCCTGGACAGTGGCAACGCAGCGCTTCATCGCCGGATCGTTCCATTCCACCGCTTGCGGCGGGGCACCGCCAGCGACCAACGCGTCGTCGAGCTCGGCGCCGGTGTAGTTGACCTTGCTGGAAACGACGGTTTCGAAGTCGGGCTGGTCCGGGACGATCAACCTCGGCAGGTAGGTGCTTTGGTTGTTCTGCAGCGCCTCCGGCCAACTGACGCCGGCATCCCCGACGGCAATGACCACGTTGGCACCGGCAGCCTTGAACTTTTCGGCGATGACGCCCATTTCCGAATTTGTTGCCGCTTGATCGCTGTCTGGGACGCCGTTTATTGCGGTCTGCACCACCTTCACCTTGAGCTTTTTGAGCTCTGGCAGCACAAGGCCCATCTCAGCCTGATCGGACGTGTCCCCAATCACAGCGACCTTCTTCCCGGCGAAGGCACCTTCTCGGACAAAGGCTGCCATCTCCCTGGGGATGCCATCGTTGGCGGACAGACCGTTGTTGAACCATGGTGCCTTGGCTTGTGCAGACTGCGAATTGGTGAGCGTCGTGCCGATCAGCGGCGTGTCGTGTGTTCCCACGTAGCAGGCCGAATCGGCGGTTTGGAAGAACCCAATGACGGCGAACACTTTGTCATCTTCGGTGAGCGCGGTACACGCTGTGGCGGCCGATGCTGTTCCGATGGGGTCGACTGGCTCGAACACCGGTACGATTTTGCGGCCGTTGATCCCTCCTTTGGCGTTGATCTGATCGATCAACGCGGTGTAGGCGACCTGATAGTTGCCGGGTTGGATGTTCACGACGTTCTGGATGGCGGCGGAATCGAGGTAGGTGATTCCGAGCTTGATGCTGGTCGGGGTGACCCCCTGAGCCGATTGTTCAAGACTGGCACCATTCGCGGTACCGGGTCCCAAGAGGGCGAACCCGGTGATCGCCATGAGAGCGACTACGAACGACCTGAGTGCACTACGCATTTCGTATTTCCTTTCCGAAAGGCATTCGTTTCGGGGGCCAAACTCCGATGCAACCTCGTCGGAGAGAGACGTTGCATCCCATCGATCGGGGAGCGAGACACCCAACCCTCATCGGCTTGCCAGCTCGTTGCCGGAGTCACACATCTCCGACTGAAGCTCCGAACGGGGATGACGAAAAGTCGAAACCGTACACGTTTCTGACCGCATATTGCGGTCGGCCACGACATCGATACGGGGCCGGCAGCAGCCGTAACGGCCGAAAGGGGCGGAAAGCATCACCTTGATGTCCGGTGGGACGATTCTCATAAGCCGGCGGGGTTTGCGATCCCGTAGGCAACAGCTTCGCCCAACCTGAGGAGTTCGACGCGAGACCGAATGTCACGGCTCGACCGGCCGACGGCGGCGCTGAATGTGCCTTCCCACTCGACCCACGAGTGCTCGCCGACGTCCCATGTGCTGAAGGCTCTTGGCGCCAACTCGAGCTGCACCTTTCGCGATTCGCCCGGCTCGAGATACACGACCCTCAGTGCTGCGAGCTCTTGCTCCGGGCGCGGAACTCGCGCTGCCAGTTTGGACACGTAGAGCTGCACCACCTCCTTGGCGCGACGAGGCCCGACATTGGTGACCACGACCGATGCATGCACCGTCTCACCACGGCGCGACTCCTCCACCTCGAGATCGCCATAGACGAATGTGCTGTAGCCGAGCCCATGTCCGAAAGCGAAGGCTGGCTCGATGCTCTGGGCGTCGAAGTGTCGATATCCAACGAAGATCGATTCGTCGTAATGGAGCTGGTCGACAGCGTCGGGTGCAGTCGACCTGACCGGATAGTCTTCCAGGCGTCTTCCGATGGTAAATGGAAGACGACCACTCGGCTCGCGCTCGCCCATCAAAACGTCGGACAGAGCTGGCCCGACCTCTTGGCCTGCGAACCAGCCGTACAGAAGTGCTGAGGCGCTTTTGGCGCACTCCAGATCCACGGGCATACCGGCATGGACCACCACCACGGTACGAGGATTGGCCGTCGTGACAGATTCGACGAGGAGGGCTTGGTCTCCGGGAAGCGACAGATTCGTCCGATCCTTGGTCTCGGTCTCGTGCTCTTCGGTGTTGCCAACCAGGAGAATGGCAACGTCCGCTTCAGCGGCTGCGCGGACGGCCCGAGCAATGCCGTCGGGCGGTAGGCGTCGACGAGCACAAACCTCGACGAACAAGAAAGGGCCAACGTTGAACCCAGCCGTCACTTCGACCAGGTGCCTTCCTGGGCCAAGTATCACGGACTTCGCCGAGTCGTCACGAGACATCAGCAGGGCCGCGGCGGGGTCATCCCAATCGTCCGCGTGGGCATGGAGGAGCACTTCTTCGCGATCGATGGTCAGCCGGATCTCCCCTGAGCCGCGCACCGCAAACTCGTACTCGCCGGCGACCTCTGTCTCGAACGCGCCTCGCATGCGGATTCCAGCTACCGTGAGGCCCTCGCCCTCTAGTGGGAAGTCACCCAGCCAGGTCAGACGCCACGGCGCCTGTGCTCGACGAGCTGTGGCTCGCCCGCGCATCCCATGTTGTCGAAGTACTCGACGGAGAGCCCCGGATCTGTACCGTCCCTGCCGACTGGGTAGGTCCGCAGGGAGTCCAGCAGAGGAAGCGTGTCGCCGGCAGAACAACCAATTTCGTGAACGACCTCTATCCCCGGCAGGGCCTCACGTATGGCGTCGAGCGGAAGAACGCTGGGACGAAGGCAGACCTGTGCGCTGCCACCTCCCTGGAAGACGGGTCGCGTGGCGTGTGGCCCAATGATCGCAACCCGCGTGAGTTCGGATCGGTCCAGGGGCAGGAGTTGGTCCTGGTTGCGTAAGAGCACCATCCCGGCCGCCGCCACCTCCCGCAACACTTGGCGCTCCTTGACGTCGCCTGGGTCAACGAAGGCTGGGGCCGCCGGCGAACCCTCGAGCGCACCGACCCGGTAGGCGAGCCGGGCCAAGCGCTGTACCTTGTCGTCGAGGACGGCCTCGTCGACAACGCCATCGGCGATTGCTGCGACGAGCGGTGCACCAAAGAATCGGCCCGGGCCGGGCATCTCAAGGTCCAGTCCGCCCGTTGCACACCGATTCGTGTCATTGGTCCCAAACCAATCGGATATCACGAGACCGTCCCACTCCCACTCTTTCTTCAAGAGTTGGCCCACCAGGTCGGCGTGTTCACTTGCGAAGGAGCCGTTCACCTTGTTGTAGGCCGTCATGATTGCCCATACGCCCGCGCCGGCAAGGGCCTCGAACGGTGTCAGATAGAGTTCATGCAGCGCTCGTTCGTCGACCACCATGTCGGCCGTCATACGTGAAGTCTCTGACTCGTTGGCGACGAAGTGCTTCGCGGTTGCTGCCACTCCCTGACTCTGGACACCGTCGACCCATGCCACCGCGATCTCCGCGGTGAGCAGCGGATCCTCCGAATGGCACTCAAAACCGCGGCCTCCGATCGGAGACCGGTGAAGGTTGACGGTCGGCCCGAGTACGACATCGATCCCCTTGCGCCGAGCATCGCGGCCCACCAGCTCGCCCACCCGGCGGACAACATCGGCATCCCAGGTCGCGGCCAACGCGGAACCAGACGGTGTGCAATAGCCCGGGTCCCGGTCATCGACAGTTCGGCCGCGGACGCCATTTGGTCCGTCGGACAACCACATCGTTCGGAGGCCCAGTGTCGGGTCGGCGGCGGTCGACCACATCCCAGAACCGGTGGTCAGAGCCGTTTTGGCGGCCACGCTCATGGACCGAATCGCCGCCAGCATTGCTCCTTCGACAACGTCACCCGGGTTCATGGGTGTAAACTTACCAACTACTCGGTAAGTATTCAACCGTTCAGAGCGGCTGACGCCACACGACAGTCCCGTGGGCTGCGACCTGCGCCTTGATGTTCAGAACCATCACCGAGAACTCGGGACTCGTTGATCCGCTTCAGTTCACGATTTGATCAGTACCTTCATCTCCTGGAGGTCTTGACCGTTCTGATCGACAGCAGTGACGCTCAAGTCGGGTCCACATCCTTCGACGACCAGCTCGTAACCTCCGTTTTCGGTCCACGGGTAGATCTGTAGAAGGCGTCCGTCAATCCACGCCGTTGTCGATCGACCAGCGCGTTTTCCGTCACCAGCGACACGAAGTTGCAACAGATCGGTCGGCCGAGCTCCTACATGTGGCATTGAAGGGCCCAAGGGGATGATTGAATCGGCCCGCTGGTACAAGGGGAATATCTCCAAGGGGCTCTGGACCTCGATCCAACGGGGCCCGGAGAAGGCCTCGCCGGTGAACCAATGCACCCACGCGCCTTCAGGTAGGTAGACACGACGACAACCAGCTCGGTTGGCGATTGGTGCAACCAACAGATCGTCCCCCAACATCCACTGATCCCCGATTGACCAGGTAGCCGGGTCATGCTGATGATCGACGACGAGAGCTCGGGCCAATGGCACTCGACGGGCCACGGACCTCCTGGCCTGCGCGAGCAGGTAGGGCATCAGCTGGTATCGGAGATGGAGAAGCCGCCGGGCTGTTCCCGTCGTTTCGCCACGGTCGTAAAGTTCGCGATTTCCAAATCCGTGGATGCGGGAGTGACTGAGAAAGAGTCCAGCTTGGAGCCACCGGATGAGAATCTCATCGTCCGGCACTCCGGCGAAGCCGCCGATGTCCATGCTCCAGAAGGCGAAACCCGACAAGCCGAGGGAAAGGCCCCCGCTCACGTTTGCGAGGAGATTGTCCCATCGGACTGATGAGTCACCACCCCAATGCAACGGGTAGCGCTGTGACCCGGCATAGGCAGACCGTGCCCACATGATCGAGTCACCTTTGCGCTCCATCGTGATGTCAGCCAGGGTCTGGTGATAGAGGAGCGGATAGAGGTTGTGCGCCCGGTGCCCTGGAGTGCCGTCGTAATAGACGCCGTCGAGGGGTGCCTGCTCTCCGAAATCCGCCTTTATCGCGCTGGCCCCCAGATCGAACAGTTCCGCGATTCGATTTCGATAGATTTCACATGAGATCGGATTGGTGAAATCGATGCAGCCGACCGTTCCGCCTTCCCAGTCTGGCGTGTAACAGATCCCGACGTCATAGATCGAACCGTCCTCGCGGCACACGAATCCGTCTGCTGCGGAGAGCTCCTCGAAGTACGAGGACCCCGCAGGAATGTACGGCAGCTGCCATAGGGACACCTTGACACCCATTTCGGCAAGTTGCGCCAGAAATTTGGCCGGATCGGGGAACCGCTCGTGTGAGAACTCGAGGTCGCAATACCAGTCCCGGTCGAACCAGAATGTGTCGAGATGAAGGACATCGAAAGGGAGGTCTTCGGCGCGCATTCTGGCGGCAACTTCCACCGCCTCTGTAGCGGATGAATACGAGATCTTCGACTGCCAAAATCCGAAAGACCAGTCCGGTGGCATCTGTGGAGTTCCGGTCAACTCGGTATAGGCCGCCAACACGGTTGGGATTGACCCGACGAAAACGAACATGTCAAGCCACGGCTCGTCAACGGCGATCTGGAGGTGGGTCACGCAACGACTGCCAATCCACGCCGTGGAGCGGGCTGAGTGATTCAGAAAAGCGCCCCAGCCGCCACTAGAGACCCAGAACGGGATCGACTTGTAAGACCGGGGAGTAACGGCGCCCAATGCCTCTTCCACGTTGACGTCGATGGTCTCGCCCAATTTGTTGAGCGGTCCGAAGGTTTCGCCAAAACCGTAGATAGCCTCGGATGACCCGAGCGAGAAGACTTCAGTTGTGATCCGATGATCGGCCAGCGGCGTACGGGAGATGCCTGTTGGGAAGGAGTCCCACTGGCCAAAAAAATTCGCTTCGCCACCAGCAATCGCGGTCACCTCGGCGCCGGTGTTGTCGTGCAGTCGGATCAGAGGTGGACCGAGAGGTGGCGTCTCGATCACGAGCTGCGCGGCCGTGGTCTCAATGATGACTCTACCCTCACTGCTCACGACAGCGGCTGCTTCGCTCACTTGCGATCTGCCCACCAACATTGGAGTCACCACGTCAGGAGCATCTTGCCCCTCGAATACACGATAACGAAAGGTATTGGGACTCACGGCGTCAATTCGCACCGAGATCACTGGGTTCTCGATCGTGCTTCCTGCCAATATGACATTCTCGGGCAAGCGGGTGTGAGCCATGTCGGTCGCGCCGGCGATGTCAAGAATCACAGAGGCTGGCCCGATCTCCCGTACTGTCGTGACATTGGGCACGAATCGATCGACTTCTAATCGCTCCAGGTGGCGTGTAGCTGGGCGATCTACAATGGGGTGCGGCTGCACTAACACTCCTTCTTGATGATCTCATGAGTCCGCTGCTGGCGGACCAAGTGCTTTACGGACTTAGTGACGACGCCGTGTACAGCTCGGGTGGCTCGTAGAGCTCGGCACGTATGTCGAGCGCTCGAGCGGACTGCGACCGCCCGACCGACCGATCGGGGTTCCTCGTGTTGGATCGCGCCTTTGAGGTCATAAGGAAAAGAGGGACTCCAGTGTGACTCTTCCCAATCCGAGAACCCCCCCTCGGTGAAGGCGTAGCGACGGTGCTCTCGCCCCGGGTCCGACGGACACTTCTGGGCGTTGAGCGAGACCGGTTGAGTCGGCAGCGTTCGACGAGAGTCGCTTGAGCGGCGACCGCCGTGCAGAAAATCGAAGGATCCGGAGCCCGGCGGCTCGGGTTTCACGGTGTTAACTTACCAACTACTCGGTAAGTGATCAACCCCGTGCCACCCAAACTTGCCCGGCTCTGAGCCCGAGAGCCAGCCTGATCCGATCGGATCCACAATGCGACCGCCCAATTTCATCTTCCTCATTCCCGATCAACTGCGCTCCGACGCGCTCGGTTGTTTCGGCAACGTGGTGGCTGAGACGCCGCATGTGGACGCAATGGCGGAGCGTGGCACCCGCTTCACTGAGGCGTACGTCCAGCATCCGGTGTGCTCACCCAGCCGCGCTTCGTTCCTCACCGGGTGGTACCCCCATGTCCGTGGCCACCGGACGTTGACGCATCTCCTCCGCGCAGACGAGCCCAATCTGCTCCGCATTTTGAAGGAGGCCGGCTATCACGTCATTTGGGCCGGTGCTCGCGGCGACACGTTCGCCCCCGGTGTGACCGAGTTGAGCGTGCACGAGTACGGCTTCGCAGAGGCGCCGAACTATGTGTCGTATTTTGACGTCCCGCATGACCTATGGGGTCGCCTCTTCTATGTGGGTGAAGTCGAGCGGGGCAGGATCGATTTCGACGAAGCTGTGACACGAACGGCAGAAAAGCGCTTGGCGTCATTGCCGTCCGAACCGTGGGTTCTCTTCGTGCCGTTTCTCGCTCCGCACTGCCCCTTTGCGGTCGAGGAGCCATGGTTCTCCATGTACGACCGAAACAGAATTCCCGACCCCCTCCCTCGGGGTTCCGGAGCCGAAGCCAGGTTCAAGGAGTCCATCCGACGGCGTTGCGGCCTCGAAGCCGTGACGTCGGAGATGTGGCGCGAGGTCATTGCCGTGTACTACGGGATGGTGTCGCGCCTCGATAGTCAGATCGGGCGAATCTTAGAGGCACTCGAGCAAAGTGGACAGGTAGAACAAACAGTCACCTTCTTCTTTGCCGATCATGGCGAATACCTCGGAGATTTTGGCCTCATTGAGAAGTGGCCGTCGGGGATGGATCGCTGCATCACGGCCGATCCTCTTATCCTGAGTGGCGGCGGTCTTCCCGCTGGGCAGCGGTGCTCATCAATGGTGGAGCTCATCGATATCCTCCCCACCGTCCTCGATCTCGCCGGTGTCTCCGCACCTCACAGGCACTTCGGTCGGAGTCTGGTGCCGCTCATCGAGAACCCGGGGCGAGAGCACCGTCGCTACGCCTTCACCGAGGGGGGGTTCTCGGATTGGGAAGAGTCACAACTGGAGCGTCCCTCTTTTCCCTATGACCTCAAAGGCGCGATCCAACACGAGGAACCCCGATCGGTCGGTCGGGCGGTTGCAGTCCGCGACGAGCGCTGGACATACGTGTGGAGGCTCTACGAGCCACCCGAGCTGTACGACCGACAGGCAGATCCTGCGGAGACAACGAATGTCGCTGGGCAGCCCGAGGTCATTGTGGTCGAACAGACCATGAAGGATGCATTGTTGCGCTGGGAGGTCGAGACGTCCGACGTGATCCCGCTCGACGTCGACCCCCGGATGCCCCTCGTCGATCTGCCCCTTCCCTCACCGGAGGACGCTGCAATACTCCCACCTCCTAGCGGCGGCGAGGTTGGGCGTGGCACAAGCTAACGACGACTGACCGCACACCTCGGGCACGAGGGACCGGACCGACGTCGGAATTCTCATTGAGGCTGAATCAACATCTGACTTTTCTTGCGAGACGGTGAACGAGTCAGCCCGCATGCTGCGGCCTCTCGCTCACTGCGTCGAGGACTGTTATTCGCTCTCGCCGACGGGATCGACGTTTTCTTCCTGCCGCGAACCACCCTTCAGGCCCGGGGCCACGAGTTGGGCGAGGACCTTGTAACACTGCACCATGTCAATGCTCTGGTCGAGGAGCCATTGAAATTGCAGGCCGTCCATCACGGCGAGGAGGATCGAGGCGAGCGTTTCAACGGGAACATCCGGGGGGAGCCGTCCTGCGCCGCCGTCTTGCAAACCTTGAGCCACATACTGTCGTGCAAATTCGTAGCGGGTGACGAAATGATCGTGAGCCGGGTGATCAACTTCGAGCGATTCCCCCAAGAGAACTGAGTACAAACGCACGCTCTCAGGAGAGGACTGGTTATGGGCCACGACCGTCTCGAACGCTTCAACGGTATCGAGGACGGTGGCGCCTAAGCTCGCCAAGTACAGCCGCTCGTCTTCTTGGTCTCGCCTGGCGAGTACCGCACGGAGCAAAGCTGGCTTGGAGGCAAAATGATGCACGAGTCCGGGTTCGCTGATGCCGGCTTCTTCGGCAATGGACGCCAGGGACGCTCCGCGATAGCCCCGGTCGGCGAAATGCCTCTGGGCGGCCCGAAGGATGGCCTCACGAGTTCGATCTCCGCGGCCGTTGGTGGTTTTCCGAGGGGAAGGCCGGGACGCTCCCACGAAGGCCCAGCCTACCAGCAATCTCAGAAGTGACCGAGCACTCTGTCAGGTGGTTGATTCCTTACCGAGTACTTAGTAAGGTTCAGACGCCGGGGGGCTTCGGTATGGGCAAGGTTGCTGCTCCCCAAGGGGTCATCAATGACGATCATCTCAGCCGGAGTAACAACCAATTGTTCGTTATCTGAGCCCGGCCACCATGTATCTCGTTGTTGGCTCCGCCTGATCGGTTTCACATTGTCGAAAGATTCGTCCAGCCCTTTGTCGTTCTGCCATAACTCTTCGGCATTTAAGGCTGGCAGTAGAGACATCGCCAAACCCAATCGGTCCGGAGGGTCGACAAGTGCAAGTTCATGCGTCCGTGCACCACATTCGGCCTCGCCACCGGAAAAGGTCGGACCATCATGGAACTGCCCGAGGTCCGGGCCGGGTTGCAGGAGGATTGCATTCTCAGGACAGCAGGACCGGTCTCTTCCAGGTCGGAGTAGGCGAATACCGCCGGTTCGGTCGCACTTCTGAACCCCAGCCTCGGAGCACTCGCAAGGGCTTCTGCGCCCCGATCTGGGACGAGTTCCGCACCGGTATGACTGCAGGGTTCGTTCATTCAGCATTGGGCGTTCAGTCGCGCGGCAAAAGCCGAGAGTTGGAACTCTCTTGAGCGAGCCAACGACCAGGGGCTCCACGGGCGATACCAGCCCGGCCGACCTGGCTCGCCTGGTGGTCGACTCGGCGGCCGAGCGACAACGGGCAGCCGCGTCGACACCAGAGGTAGTCCTCCCTGAGGACATGTTGCCGGGCGCAGGCGAGGGAAAAACGACATTGCGCGAAGGACTTCGGGCAGCCGGGTCTCGCGCTTTCGTGACCCTGGCTGTCATCGTGACGTTCGACAGCCTCCAGTCGTCCGGTCTCGCCGTCCTCTCCCCAAACATCCAGTCCTCGTTTCACGTCTCGACCGGCGCCATCACGTTTGTGGCGGGCATCTCCGGCGGCTTCCTGGTGCTGGGCATAGTGCCAATGGGGTGGCTAGCCGACCGATTCCGTCGCCCGCCGATCATCGGATGGGCCACGTTCGTTTTCGGCCTCATGGTGTTCGCTTCCGGATTGGCGATCAACATTTTCGCGTTCTTCCTCGCGCGCTTCGGAGCCGGGATCTCCCAGGCGAGCACGCAGAGCGTCCACGGCTCCCTGTTGGCGGATACCTACCCGATCAGCGTTCGTGGTCGGCTATACGCAGCGATGGGGATGGGGAGCGGTGGCGCCATGGCACTCAGCCCACTCCTGGTGGGCTTGATTGCGACTGCGGTCGGCGGGCCGGATGGTTGGCGCTGGGCCTTCTTCATCCTGGCCATCCCAATTCTGGTGGTGGCAGTCTTCGCCTTCCGGATCCCCGAGCCACCCCGCGGACAGTTCGAGAAGAAGGACGTGCTGGGCGAGGTCATCGTCGACGAACGCCCAGCCGCGCCGTCCCTGGAGGCGGCGTTCGAGCGGATCATGCGCATCCGCACCATCAAGACTGTCCTCATCGCTTTCTCGGCGATCGGGTTCGGACTATTCACGGTCCCGGTGCTCGGGAACCTGTATCTCAAGCAACGCTTCGGCCTTGACGCCTTCCAGCGCGGCATCATTGGTACCGCCGGCACCGCTGGCGTCCTGATCGCTCTTCCCCTCGTCGGCCGCTACTACGACCGTCTCTATCGCAAGGACCCGGCGCGAGCCCTCTCGCTCATTGGCAAGGTCGTCCTGCCGTGTGTCGTTCTCGTGCCGATTCAGTACTTCATGCCGAACGCAATCCTGTGGGCGATCTTCAGTGTCCCGAGCGCGGTCCTTCTTCTTACCGGCTTCTCCATGATCAGCCCGGTCCTCATTTCGGTGGCACCGTACCGACTGCGAGGCATGGTCGGCGCTGTCGGGGGAATCTACGTCTTCTTCGTGGGGGCCACCGGCGGAGCGATCCTCGCCGCCCTGCTGGACAGCGTGGTCAGCGTGCGAGCAACCGTGCTGATCATCATGATCCCCTCCACCCTGTTCGGAGCCGTCATGATCATTCGCAGCGCCCACTTCATCCGGAATGACCTCTCTCTGGTAGTTGCCGAGATCCAGGAAGAGATGGAGGAGCACAAGCGCCAGGAAGCCGATCCCGCGCAGATCCCGGTTCTGCAGCTCAGCAACGTCGACTTCAGCTACGGGCACGTCCAGATCCTCTTCGGTATCACCTTCGAGGTGAGACGGGGGGAGGTGCTGGCTCTCCTGGGGACGAACGGTGCCGGAAAGTCGACATCGCTGAATGTCGCCGCTGGTCTGGAGATCGCATCCCGAGGTGTGGTCCGGCTGCACGGCCGGGACATCACGTACACCACGCCGGAACAACGCGCCCGCCTCGGCATCCACCTCCTGCCAGGCGGCAAGGGTGTCTTCGGCCCGATGACCGTGGCGGAGAATCTCGAGATGGGCGGGTTCGTCTACCGCTCCGATCGGTCCGAGCTGCGTCGGCGGACAGAGCGGGCCTACGACCTTTTTCCGATTCTCAGGGAGCGCCGCGGCGAGCGGGCGGAGTCGCTCTCTGGTGGTCAGCAGCAAATGCTCGCGTTGGCCATCGCTATGCTGCACGACCCCGCCGTCCTCATGATCGACGAGCTGTCGCTCGGGCTCGCCCCGATCATCGTGCAGGAGCTCATCGAGGTCGTTGAGGGACTGAAGGCCGAGGGCGTCACGCTGATCATCGTCGAGCAATCCCTCAACGTGGCGGCGGCTATTGCCGATCGGGCCGTTTTCCTTGAGAAGGGCAGCGTCCGCTTCGAAGGCAAGATTCGCGACCTGATGGAGCGGGACGATCTGGCGCGGGCGGTGTTCCTCGGAGGTCAGGCAGATACGTGATGCTCGCCGTCTCGTGGCTCAACACCCAGATCGTCTTCGACGGCATTGTCCAGGGCCTCGCCATCTCCGTTATCGCAGTGGGGGTGGTGCTCGTCTATCGCGCCACCCGGATCATCAACTTCGCGGTGGGGAACTTGGGGGTCGTCGGCGCTACCATTCTTTCGCTCCTGGTCGTGCAGTACCACGTGCCGTACTGGGTGGGGTTCGCCGTCGCACTTGTGGTGGGGCTGGCGTTCGGAGCCATCGTGGACCTGGCGATCATCCGCCGACTCCGGAAGTCCCTCGCGTCGTCGTCCTGGTCGCCACCATCGGAGTGTCGCAACTCGCCGCGGCGATTGCCATCAAGATTCCCGCCCCGACCGAATTGACGATGCACTACCCGAGCGCCATCAACGGCACCTGGGTGGTGGCTGGCGTCACCGTACGAGGTTCGGATGTTTCGGTCCTGATCATCGCCACGGTGACCCTCGTCGCCTTGACCTGGTTCCTCGACCGGACGACCATCGGCCGCACCGTCAAGGCCTGCGCCAACAATCCGCGCCTGGCGCGCTTGTCGAGCATCAGCCCCAAAATGGTCTCCACCGTGGTGTGGGCGCTGGCCGCGGCGCTGTCCACGCTCTCCATCGTCCTCATCGCCGGCCAGAGCGGCGTGGCAGGTGACCTGACGACGCTGGGGCCCCAGACGCTGTCGTTGGCCCTCGTCGCGGCGGTCATCGGCGGCATGACCTCGTTCAGCCGGACCATCCTCGCCAGCATCGTCATCGGCCTCCTGCAGAGCATCTTGAACTTCAACTTCATCGATCAGCCGGGTCTGATCAATCTGTTGCTCTTGATCACCGTGGTGGTCGCAGTCCTGTTCAACCGGGAGCGCACCGACGAGAGCGAAGTGTTCGCCTTCACCCCGCGTGCCCGTCCCATCCCGGTCCGTCTACGGTCCTACCGCTGGGCCCGCAATGTGAACAAGAGCGGCGTGGTCCTACTGGCGCTGATCGCCGTCGTCCTGCCTCTCATCTTCACCCAACCATCCACCCAGCAGACCTTCACCGAGGTCCTGGCCTTCGCGATCTGCGCCACCTCGTTGACCGTCCTGACGGGCTGGCTCGGCCAGCTGTCTCTGGGCCAGATGGCCTTCGCTGGGCTGGGAGCACTCTTCGCCGCTCGTCTCGTGGAGGGGGGCGTGCCCTTCTGGCTGGCCATCCTCGCTACCACGGCCGGCTCGGCCGTGGTAGCGACGGTCCTCGGACTCAGCTCGTTGCGGGTCAAGGGTCTCTACCTGGCCGTGGTGACCTTCGTCTTCGCCTTGGCGGCCCAGCAGTATTTCTTCAGCCTCCACATCTTGAGCGGGGCCTCGCCTGACGGTTCCGACCTGCCGTTCGTACCCGGCAAGCTCTTCTCGCTCTCGTTCCCCGGCCAGCGCGCGTACTACTACGTGGTCCTGGTCATCCTCGCCGTGGTCCTGCTGGTAACCAGCAGGTTCAGGGACAGCGGGGTCGGTCGCTCCATCATGGCGGTGCGCGACAACGAGAACGCCGCCGCCGCCTACCAGGTCCGTCCCGCCTGGGAGAAGATCCGCTCCTTCGCCATCGCCGGCGCATTGGCGGGCATGGGCGGTGCTCTCCTCAGCGGGGCCTACTCGAACGTCGCCTTTTCCGGGCCGGGAAGCTTCTTCGTCGTCGACGCGTCGTTGAGCCTCGTCGCCATGGTGGTCATCGGTGGCATGGGCTCGGTCACCGCGGCGGTCATCGGTGCACTGTGGGTCATCGGGATCCCGGCCCTGGCCCCGAACAACCAGGTACTGGGACTTCTCACATCGAGCATCGGGCTGTTGGCGGTCTTGTTGTACTTTCCTCGAGGCCTCATGCAGGTCGCCTACGACGCCCGGGACGCCTTCTTGTCGTGGGCCGACAAGCGCTACGGGAAGGAGCCAGAGACCCCCACGGCGCGGACTCCCGCTAAGGCGGCGACCCTCGAACCCGAGCATCGCGAAGGTGAGATCCCGACGCTGGCCGTGGCCGACCTGCGTGTCACCTTCGGCGGCAACGTGGCGGTAGACGGCGTCAGCCTCTCCGTGGGAGCCGGAGAGATCGTCGGGCTCATCGGCAGCAACGGCGCCGGCAAGTCGACGCTCATGAACACGATCGGTGGCTTCGTCCCCGCCTCAGGCTCGGTTCGGCTCGGCGCCCAGGAGATCGGCAACAAGGCACCTGCCTACCGAGCGGGTCTGGGTCTGGGCCGGACGTTCCAGTCGGCGACGCTCTTCCCGGAGCTGACGGTGACCGAGACCCTGCTGGTCGCACTGGAGGGGAAGAGCGAGACGGGCGTGCTGTCGACCGCGCTCGCCCTCCCACGAGCCACCCGTCGCAGCCGGCGCGACAGGGCCGCAGTGAGTGACCTCGTCGAACTCCTCGGCCTGGACGGCTACCGCGACCACTACATCGCCGATCTCTCGACCGGTACACGTACGCGTGGTGGAGCTCGCCGGCCTCCTGGCACTTGACGCCAAGGTGTTGTGCCTCGACGAGCCCACGGCGGGGCTGGCCCAGCGCGAAACCGAGGCCTTCGGTCCGCTCATCGTGACCGTGCAACGCCAGCTGGACGCGTCCATCCTCTTGATCGAGCACGATATGCCTCTCATCATGAGCATCAGCGACCGCGTCAACTGCCTCGAGGCCGGACGGGTCATCGCAGATGGGCCGCCGGCCGCGGTGCGCGACAATCCCCGGGTGATCGCCAGCTACCTCGGGACGGACGAACGGACCATCAACCGGAGCGGTGGTCCGCGCCCGGATCTGGCGCCGATAGGGAATGACCTTTGAAACTCCCACATTCGTCTGGCGGGGACTGATTATGGAGAACCGTCAGCTCGTTACCCCACTCCCGACTCGGGGTCTGGTTCAGGAGACCTAGGAAGCTGTCGTCGAGGTGGTCCGTTCAGAGGATTCGAGGATATTGGCAAAGCATTTTCGAACCACCGACGTAAGGCCCCAAAATTGGCGCCCCGATAAATCCAAAGAGTGCGATGGTTCGTGAAACTCTCTTGCGATTACCTCGACCACCGGCCGCACGATGTGGGTTCTCCAATCGACGCGTTGTAGAAACGGTCACGAACGGATAGGCCTCGCTTACGCAGGTCGCTCGATTTCTCCAGAGAGTGAGTCGAGCCGCTTCGCCAGCAGCCCCGGGTCCTTCGCCGCTTTCAATCCTTCGGTCGTTGTCTCCCGGCGTTTGAAGAGTGATGGAATCCGACGGCCGGACGAGCCTCATCGTCTCGTTGTTATCAGGTCGGTCGCCACGACCGTCGATCGGGGCCAGCCGTGGCGGTCAGTCGGCACGCCGCGACCATGCGGCATAGCCTCCATCAATGGAGGTCGAAACAGGGCGGGACGCCGCGATCAGCACGCTCGCTGTTGAGGGCTACCGATCCCTGCGTCAGGTCGTCGTGCCGCTCAAACGTGTCAACGTGGTCACCGGCGCCAACGGCTCGGGCAAGTCGAGCCTGTACCGGGCGATGCGCCTTCTGGCGGAGACGTCGCGCAATGGTGCCGTGGCGGCACTCGCCCGGGAAGGAGGTCTGGCCTCGACGCTGTGGGCCGGCCCAGAAGCCGGGTCGAGCCCATCGAAGCGACGCGGTGTCGTGACCCGAGGTACGAACCGACGTCATGCCCCGAGTTGGGATCAAGCTGGGCTTCGCCGGCGACCGATTCGGCTACGCCATCGATTTCGGTCTTCCCGGATATGACCCCTCCGGGAAGCGGCAGACCGCCTTCCTGCTCGATCCGAAGATCAAGGAGGAAAGCATCTGGCACGGGCCTCAGCTTCGGCCGAGCACGCTCTTGACGGATCGGTCCGGCTCTGCGGTCAGAGTGCGCGACGCAGACGGAGCATGGACGACTCTCGACCATCGGCTGCGGCCCTACGACAGCATGTTGAGCGAGCTCGGCGCTTCGCTGCAGGCCCCAGAAGTGATGTCCGTGCGGGAACAGCTCCGATCGTGGCGCTTCTACGACCACTTCCGGACCGACGCGGCTGCTCCGTCTCGACAGGGCCGGGTGGGCACGAGGACTCCCGTGCTTGGCGCCGACGGCGCCGACCTGGCTGCTGCCCTCCAGACCATCGTCGAAAGCGGCCGCGGTCAGGCGCTCGACGAGGTCATCGACCGGGCTTTCCCAGGCAATCAGCTCAGGATCGAGTATCCGGGGAGCGACCCCTCCCTCGAGGACCGCACAGGAGTGTTCACGATCGCCCTCAGCCAACCCGGCCTCCTTCGACCGCTGGTTGCCTCGGACCTCTCCGACGGCACCCTGCGCTACCTGCTGCTCGTTGCAGGGTTGCTCTCGCCGCGCCCGCCTGCCCTTTTCGTGCTGAACGAACCGGAAGCCAGTCTGCATCCGCAGCTCTTGGAGCCGCTGGCCGAACTTATGCAGAGAGCCTCCCAAGACGCACAGATCATGGTCGTGACGCACGCCGAGGCGCTGGTTGCCCATCTCGAACGCGTCGGGGAAGCCGACGGGTCAGTCCAGACCCTCGAGCTTCTCAAAGAAGACGGTGAGACGCGGGTGGCCGGACAGCGCTCCCTCGATCAACCGTCGTGGAAGTGGCCGACTCGCTGAAGAGGCGGGCTCACCCAGGGACGAGGTAGTGAAGGTGGGCAACGCCGGCGGAGGTGCGTTGCTCGTCGACCAGTTGCAGTTCGAGGCGTCGACGCAACGGGAGGGCGGGTTTGCCTCCTCCGAGCACGAGGGGCCAGTAGAACAAGTGGCATTCGTCAACCAGGCCCGCCTCGAACGCCTGCGAAGCGAGGTCGGCTCCCCCCACCGTCAGATCACTCGTGCTGTCGGCCTTCATCCGTCGAATCGCCTCGACGTCGAATGTCCGCTCCAGGCTGCGTTCTCCTGCTCCCGACCGACGCCAGGGTCTCCGAGAAGACGAACTTCTCGGCCGCCTGCCAGACCTGGGTGAACTCCACCACCCAGGCCGGCTGGTCTGCAACGGGAGCAGTCTCCCAATAAACCATCGTCTCGTACATACGGCGTCCGTAGAGGTAGGTGCCGACAGGTCTCTGAATGTCGTTGATGAAGTTGAAGTACTCCTCGTCTGGGACACCGAAATCGATGCCGCCGTTTGGGTCCTCGTTGTAACCGTCGAGCGATGTGTTCGCGATGTAGACGAGCTTGGCCATGGGGCGCCTCCGAACGGATGTCGAGCGCCGAGAGTCTCGCACCGACCTTCAGGCCCGGGCGAGGCCCGTCGTGGCTAGCCGTTCGCGGCGACTCCGATCCTGTGACCCTGGGCATCGGCGAACACGCCGAAGCTTGTTCCCGGCACATGTTGCACGGGCTGAATGATGGATCCCCCCAGCTTCTCGGCCTTCTCCAGCGTGGCGGCGACATCTTGCACCGCGACAAAGAACAGGACTTCGTCGTCGGGGCCTTGACGTGGGCTGATCGCCACGAAGGTCCCGCCTTCGACCCCAGTGTCGATGAAGGTGTAGCCGGGAAATGCGCCCTCGGATGCCACCTTCCAGTCGAACAGGTCCGCAAGGAACTGCCGGGTCGCGTCAGGGTCCTGCGAGCGGATCTCGGCGTGCACGACGGGATGTGGCATGGGAAGTCTCCTTCTGCATGGGTCGGTCCGGTCTGACCGTCGTGCTGACGACGAATGAGGGGGTACGAAATCGACAGCTCGCGGGAACTCTCCGGGCACCTTTCCCCTCGTGCGCTCCATCGACGTCCCCAGCCGCACTGGACGATCGAGGCCCCGCGGGAAGAAACTCGGGGTGTGGACAAGACCTTTCGGGCCGTTCTGCAGAAGAGCCCCGAGAAGGGCGGATGGACCTACGTGGTCATGGCGGGATCGGCGAGGTACTTCGGGACGAAGGGTCTCGTGAAGGTGCGGGGAACCATGGATGGCGAACCGTTCCAGAGTTCTTTCATGGCGCTCGGAGACGGGACACACAAGCTGCCGGTCAAGGCCGACATCCGAAAGAGGATCGGGAAGGACGTCGGCGACACCATCACGGTGCGCCTCACCGAGCGGCTCTGAACTGAGCCCGGCAACGCCTGAAACCGCCCGGGGGGACGACTTCCGGGTTATGGGGCTTCACGCCCCCAGTAGCGATCGGCGAAGAGGTTGACGTCACGCTGCACCGCCTTGTCCTCGGGTGCGAGGCCGAAGAAGCCTCCATGTCCCCCGGCCTCGAGGACGTGCAACTCCGCCGTGATGTCCGCCGCACGCAGGGCCCGGTGGAAGAGCACCGTGTTGGACAGGAACAGGTCCCGGGTACCGGTGATGAGGACCGTGGGCGGGAAACCCTTGGTCAGGTCGGCGAACAAGGGTGAGAGGTACGGGTCCCGCAGGTCGTGGCCCGCTGCGTAGAGCAGATTGGCCGGCAGCAGGCTCTCCGGTGAGGAGGTTGTCCAGGCCGAGGTTCGTCTGGAAGGAGTCGCCGGACTCGGTCAGGTCGATCTCCGGCGTCCGCAGTACCGCCGCGGCCGGCAGCGGGAGCCCCTCGTCGCGGGCGCGCAGGATGAGTGCGGCGGCCAGGTTGCCTCCGGCCGACGCTCCCCCGACGACGATCTCTTCGGCGCGGTACTCCTGCAACATGGTGCGGTACGCGGCGACGCAGTCGTCGAGCGGACGGGGTAGGGGTGGTCGGGCGGCATCCGGTAGTCGACCGCCCAGGTGCGCGCACCCATCTGCAACGCGTCGCCGATGCCCATGGCGCGGCAGCTCGAGTCCTGCTCCTCCGGTGAAGCCCCCGCCGTGCACCGACAGAAGGACACGCCGTTCGTCCGCGGGCGTGCCGTCCGGGGTGATCACGTAGACGGGCACGCGCTCGGCCTCGATCTCCTCCACCTGCACCGGCGCGTCCGCCACCCGGTCGCGGATGAGATCCTCCATGACTGCGTCCTGCTCGGCCACCCTCGTCCGCCATCCCTCCTTGTCGTCGAGCGCAGGGTAGGGAGGCGCCTGCGGGAGGGTCACCGACAGGAGTGCACGTGCCTCCGGGCTCAGCGACGACGGCGGCGCGATCTCCCGACTCGGAAGATGGATCGTCGAGCCTTCGCTGTCGGTCATGGCGGCACTCTCCTGTCTCTCGAAGGCTTGCTTAGCAGCATCTCAACGGATCAGCCCGTCGATGTCGTCCAGCGCGCCACGCTCGCGACACGACGACCACCGTGCCGCCACACCCTCCCCCGCTCGAACGCGCCCCGAAGACGCCGGGCCGGGCCAAGGCCTCCTCGACGACGGCCGTCGCGGCCGGATGCCCCAGGCCCATGGCGTCGTACCCGCCCTGGCTGGCCGCCATCAGCTGGCCGAGGCGCTCCGGCTCACCGTCGGCCAATGCCTCCAGAGCGGCGACGCTGCGACGGTGTTCCTCCACCCCGAACAGCGTGGCCGCCCGCACCGGATACGCCACGTCCGGCAGGACCTGGGTCACGTCGTCGTCGGTGCCGCCCCACTCGGCGACGAACGCCTGTCCGTCGAGCATCTCGGGCAGCTCGCTCGGCGGCGTCGCGTGGGAGCTGGCTCACCCAGGGCCAGGTCGACCCCGCCGCACGCTCCACCATGCGCTTGCCCATGAACGCCGCGGCCCGGGCCCGTCCGTACGGGGCCCCGCTGACGTCGTGGGCCGCTCCCGTCGGCCAGCCCACCACCTCGAGTCCCTCGGGCAGCGCCACCACATGGGCGACCGACGCCGGCCGGCACAGGATCGGCAGGACGCTGCCGGGCGTCCCGAGCGCCACCGTCACCTGATCCATGATCCCGCACGGTGCGCCGACGAGGTGGTTCTCCGCCTCCTGGCAGAGCGCGGCCAGGCGCAGCGGGTCGATGGTGCCCGCCCCGAGAGCCCGCGCCGTCGCCACCTCGAGCGCAGCACTCGAGGCGACGCCGACCGAGGCCGGCAGATCCGACGTGATCTCGATCCGCCCGCGGGGGGCATCGATCACGCCGTGGCGCAGCAGTACCAGCGCCACACCGACGACGTAGTGCGTCCAACGCGGGTGTCGGCGACAGCTCCCGGCGGACCGCGGCGTCGTCGAGACCGGCCAGTCGCTCGAGCTCGCCCGGCGAGAACGCCGCCGGTCCGACCACGAAGGACCGGTCCGGGCACAGCGTGACCTCGGTCCCCTGGCGGGTCGGCATTTCGAGCACGAGCGCCCCGGAGTAGTCGGCCACGCCACCGAGGAGGTCGAGTCGCCCCGGCGCCCTACCCCGCACCCGGACCGTCCACCAGCTCGGCCACCAACTCGGCCAGCACCGGTCCGATGCGGGCCGCCAGCGCCTCGTTGGCATAGCCGACCCACGCCACCGGGGACACGTTGTCCAGCGGCACCGACAGCGGCTCGCCCCAGGGATCGGTGACCACACCGCCGACCTCTTCGAGCAGCATGGCCGTGCACACGTCGTAGGGATGGCAGTCCAGCCCCTCGTGCTGCACCAGCGGCCGCAGGTCCGCCACGAAGCGGTCCCGGCCGGTGATGAGCTCGTGGAGCTGCCCGCCGCTGCTGAGGTACTCGTCGTCGAAGACGTGCCGCACGCCGAGCCGAGCGAAGAGCTCGGCCTCGAGCGAGGCCAAGGCCGGCTTGCCCGGGCAGGAAGAACTTGGCCAACCCGCTGAAGCTGTGTTCGAGGTCCGTCGCCGCCGACGGCCGAACGTCGAAGACCACCCGCTCGCGCTGCGCCAGGTCGACGCGCTCGGCCAGCAGGCCGCCGCCGCGCCGGGCGCTCAACTGGTCGGCCGCTCCCTGCTTGGCCGTGGGCAGTTCGGTCATGGCCGCCGCCTCGATGTCCGCCAGACCGCCGCCCGGCGGGGCGGCGGCGGCCAGGCACCAGGCCGACCGCTTGTCGTACATCAGCCCGCGCGTGCCGTCGATGCTGTCGACGATGACCGTCCAGGCCGCGGCAGTCGCCGACGAGCACCGGCTCGTCGAGACCCTCGGACACCACCAGGACGCCGGGCCAGTGCTCCTCGAACCAGTCGATGAGCGTGTCGTCGGCCACCCGGTCGATGGCGTAGATGGTGTCGGCCACCGTCTCCCCCGCGACCGCCGCCATGTCCGTGCCGCGCGCCGCCACGACGAGGTCGCGCACGTGGTCGCCCAGCGCGCACAGGAGGCGGCGGGCCTCTTCAGGCGAGGGCGGCACGCAACTCCTCCGCCTTCTGGTCGGGGTCGGACTCGTTCGTCATGGAGCCGCCGCCCACCTCGGGGCCGGCCAGGTACTTGCGGATGCCCGGCGACCGCAGCGGCGGGTGCAGTTCCAGATGGAACGGGTAGTGGGGATGGTCACCGACCGGAGCTTGATGCACCGCCAGGACGTACGGCAGGCGGAAGCCCCACAGTGCGTCGTAACGCCGCACCACGTCGCGCAGCACGAGCGCCAGAGAGCGGCATTGCTCCTCGTCCAGGTCGACCAGCGACGCCGCCGGCCGGCGCGGCAGGATGTGCACCTCGTAGGCATACTGCGCGAACCACGGCACGCAGGCGAAGAAGTGCTCGCCCTCGCTGATGACGCGGGGTCCGCTCTCCTCCCGCTCGACCACCTCGGACAGCAACGACCGCCCCGTCCGCCGCTGGTACTCGCATGCCACCTCGCGCCTCGCGGTCCATGGTGGCGTAGACCATCGCCCCGGCGTAGATCTGGCAGTGCGGGTGCGGGTTGGAGGTGCCGACCATGGCCCCCCGGTTCTCGAAGATCAGGACGTGGGCGACGCCGTCGTGCGCCTGCAGGGCCTCGGTGCGTGTCGCGCCACGTGGTGACGATGGCCGCCACCTCGTCGTCGGTCAGGTCGGCCAGGGAACGGGTGGGGTCCTCGTGGTAGCAGACGACCTCGGCCGTGCCGAGGGCGCGGCGGGTCCGGTAGACGTCGTCCCCCGGCTCGGGCTCCGGCGCCTCGGGCGAGAAGACGGGGAGGTCGTTGGTGAACACGTAGACGCCGCGGTAGTCCGGATTCGTCCCGTGCAGGCGCCGGCCGAGGGGGGCCAGGGCATTGTCGGCGGGCACCGGCGGCTCCTCGGGGGCCACGACCTCGCCGATCCAGGGCCGGGCGTCACGATGCGACGTGAAGAGGACCCACTGGCCACGGAAGGGGTGCCAGCGCAGCTCCCAGGTCATGGCCGGGCCCGCTGCGGTTCAGGCGTGGGCATCGATCTCGACCAGCTGGGGCTCGCATCCCTCCGCCGTCGCCCACAGCGATATCCGCCCCGCACCGGTGGGGCGGACGACGGCCAGGGCGCGACCGTCGAAGGTGGTGCAGCGCGTCCCGTTGAAGCCCTCCTCGGTGACCGGGTTGGCACTCCCCAGGGCCGCCAGCACGCCGGGCCCTTCGACCCGGACCTCCACCTCCGTGTCCCGCGCCACGTGCAGCACCCCGTCCCCGTCGACCAGGCTCAGCGTCACGAAGGCGAGGTCCTCGGGGTCCGCGGCGATGTCGGCGCGATCGACGTCGGCGGCCAGCAGCGACCGGCCCGGCGGCGGACCGGATCGCCGTGCGGCCGATCTCGGCCCCCTCCCGGAAGGCGACCGCCTCGACGACACCGGGTTCGTAGGTGGTCTCGAACGCCGACCGGTAGCGGTGCGCCGCCCCGCTGGGCTGTCGTCCGACGGAGGCGCCGTTGACCACCAGCTCGACCTCGTCGGCGTCGGCGTACACCTCCACCGTCACCGGTGCACCCTCGTGCCCGGGCCAGCTCCAACTCGCGACGACGTCGGTCCATGACCACGGTGTGCCGGCGGCCACTGCGCCGTGGTGCTCCGGCCGCTGCACGGCGAGGAAGGGGTCGGTGCGCAGGCCGAAGACGATCTCGCGGTAGTAGGACTGCGGTCGCCGGTGGCCCGTGATGTCGATGTCCCCGCACCAGGCCGTGCGCCACGGGTACTCGCCCAGGAACGACGGTGGCCCGGGCGCTTCGCCCGGCTGGCTGTAGGCGGTGCGCCCGATCCCGGCCTCGCCGAGGTAGTCCCACCCGGTCCAGGTGAAGTCGCCGATGACGTAGGGGTAACGGCGGACCGCCGCCCAGCCGGTGTCGATCGCGGCGGGGTGCGTCTCGCTCCCCACGATCACCCGGTTCGGATAGAGGTCGCCGTCCATGCCGAAGCGCGACTCCATGTAGTTGTACCCGACGACATCGAGGTAGGAGGCGGTCTGGGCCGAGTTCCGGGCGACGACCGGCGCCGTCATGAGGGCGTTCAGCCGATCGGCGATCTGCGTCATGGCCGTGTTCACGCCCGTCTCCTCGTCGGGCTCCTCCGCCGTGTCCTGACGTCCCTCGGCCAGGTGCGCGAACAGCTCGGAGCCCCCGACCAGCAGGCCGCTGATGCCCTCGGTGACGAACCTCGTGTTGTCGAGGGACCGGATCTTCTCGGACAGCGCACGCCCCACACGGGCTCCCATCGGCGTCCCGGCCTCGGGGATTTCGTTGCCGATGCTGTAGAGGAGCACGCTCGGGTGGTTGAAGTCCTTGCGGACCATGGCCTCCACGTCCGCCTCCCACCAGTCGGGAAAGCGCAACGCGTAGTCGTGCTCGCTCTTCGGCTGCGTCCACATGTCGAAGGTCTCGTCCATGACGAACACCCCCAGGCGGTCGCAGGCCTCGAGCATGGGCCGGCTCAAGGGATTGTGCGCACTCCTGATGGCGTTGAAGCCGGCCTCTTTCAGGAGCTCGACCCGGCGCTCCTCGGCGCGGCTGATGGTGGCGGCGCCGAGGAGGCCGTTGTCGTGGTGCACGCAGGCGCCTCGGAGGAGGACGGGCTCCCCGTTGACGCGCAGACCGCGGACCGGGTCCACCGTCAGGGATCGGATCCCGAACGTCGTCGACTGCTCGTCGAGCACCCCGTCGCCGTCGATCAGGGTCGCCCGGCAGGTGTAGAGGTGCGGATCGTCGGGACCCCACCGTCGGGGTCCCGGGACGCTGAGCCGTTGCCGCGCCGTCAGCACGTCGCCCGGCGCGGTCGTGACCGGAGCCTCGACGCCGGCGACCAGCGACCCGTCCGCGTCGAGCACGTCGACCCGCAGCACGGCGCTCGAGGTCCCGACGGACTGGTTGCGCACCTCGGCGCGCACGACCACGACGGCCACGTCGTCGTCGATCTCCGGCGTGGCCACCTGCAGGCCGCCCGGCACCAGGTGCACCCGTCCCCCTCGGTGCAGCCAGACGCTGCGGTAGATGCCGGCCCCCGGGTACCACCGGCTGTCGTCGTGGGCGCGTGCCTCGACCTTGACCTCGTTGGGCTCGCCGAAACGCAGCAGGTGGTCGATCTGGACGGTGAAGCCCGAATACCCGAAGGGCCGGTGGGCGACCAGCGTGTCGTTCACCCGTACCCGGGCGTCGCGATAGACGCCCTCGAACTCCAGCAGGAGCGTGCTCCCCTCGTCGTCGGGCGCAGGTTCGAACGACTTCTTGTACTCCCAGCTCCCGCTCGGGAAGAACGCCGTCGACGCGTGCCCGGCGGGCGACCGCTCGGTGCGGATCATGGCGTCGTGGGGCAGGGTCACGACGTCGGGCTCCGACCCCGGTCCGACGATCATCTCCATGAACGAGTTGGCCTTCGGCCCGACCGTCCAGCCGTCGTTGAAGGGGGTCCGGCGCATGGACCGGCATCCTATGCCACCAGGGATGTTATCGCTACCATCACGCCAGGGACATCGTCTGCAGCTCGACCCTGGCCCCACGCGACAAGGCCCTGATGGACCGGGCCCGCGCCCAGGGCCGGCTGTGGGACATCGACACCGGCCACGACCTCATGATCAGCGAGCCCGGGAAAGTGACACGCGCGTTAGTCCAGGTCGCAGGGGGCTGACCGACACGCGGCGCTCCGGGCGTGTATGCCTATGTTCCCGATTTGGCATCGGGAGGCACTTCCTGGGGAGGAAACAGCATGAGGAAAGCGTCCGGTAGGCACAAGGGCAGGTTGGGGCTGGCTGCTCTGGCGTTCACTGCGGGAGTCGGCATCACGACCCTGGCCGGCGGCGCCGTGGCCGGCGCGGCCGCGTCGGGCTCGCCCATCACCCTTGTCATGATCACCTCACTGACGGGCGAGGGGTCGTCGGAATTCAGCAACGCACCGTCCGGCTTCAACGCCCGGATCGCGCTGCAGAACGCGCAGGGCGGGATCGACGGCCACAAAATCAACGGCGTCGTCCTCGACGACCAGACCAGCCCGACGCAGATCGCCACGGCCGTCCAGGACGCCATCTCGAAGAACCCGGCGGGCATCGTGTCGACGAGCCCCCTGTTCTTCCTGGCCGACAAGTATCCCGCAGCAGGCGGGCCTGCCGGTCACAGGCGGGTTCTTCGACGGGCCGGAGTGGGGCACGCCGGGGTTCACGAACATGTTCGCCTCCGACGTGGGCAGCGTGGACACCAAGTACCCGGTCAACACGTCCATCGGCGCCTTCATGAAGGCGCACGGCGGCACGGTCGCCTGCTCGTACGGCTACAGCATCTCGCCGTCCTCGAGCCGGTCCGCCATCGGGACGAACCTGTCCTTCGTGCACGCGGGCGGCAAGTCCGGCGTGCTCGACACGTCCATCACGTTCGGCTCGGTGGCCATGACGACACCGGCGCTGACGGCCAAGCAGAAGGGCTGCAACGCCTTCTACGCGGGCCTGGACGACAACTCCAATGACGCCTTGGCCACCGCGCTGCAGCAGGAGGGCGTCAAGCCGAAGGTCATGGTGTTCCCGACCGGCTACGACTCCCAGGTCATCGGCACCCCTGCCTGGAAGGCCGTGCAGGGCGGTTACTTCGAAACCGAGTTCCGTCCCTTCTCCCTGCCGAACGCGGGCACAACACAGATGAAGGCGGCACTGGACAAGTACGCCCACTTCTCGGCCAACGAATTCCCGTCCTTCAGCCAGTACGAGTCCTGGCTGGGCGCCGACCTCATGATCAAGGGACTGCAGATGGCGGGACCGACCGCCTCGCACGCGGACGTCATCAAGGCGCTGCGCAGCATCAAGAGCTACAACGGCAACGGGTTGCTGCCCGAGAACATCAACTTCACGAATAACTTCGGGAAGGACCTGCCCAAGTCCTGCGGGTGGTACATGAAGGCGGAGAAGACCTCCTTCGTCGCCGTGTCCAGCCAGCCCTGGTGCGGGACGGACCTCCCGGGCACCACCACCGTCAAGTAGCCGAGCGGACGCCGACAACAGGACTGACTGACCCCAGTTCCCCTCGGGGGCTGGGGTCAGTCCCTTTCCGGGTTCAGTCCTCTATGGAGATGGCGTTCTTGGGGCACGTGCGGACTGCTGCCTCCACCTGCTCGCGCAGCTCTTCGGGCGGCGTCTCGTCGAGGACGTAGAGGAGATCGTCGTCCCGGACCTCGAACACCTTCGGGGCCAGGCCCATGCAGAGCGCGTTGCTCTCGCACAGATCGAAGTCGACCACTACTCGCATCGGTCCTACCTCCACTCGTCTCTGCTGCGGAGGCGACGCGACGTGCGGCGCCTTCCGTCCTTCATCGGGCCACGAAAGGGTAGATCCGCGTGAAGTCGACCCCCGGCTCTTCGGCGGCGAATCGCTCCCAGACCGACCCGGTCACGAGCCCCAGCACCGACGGCGCACCCTGTGCCCGGACGGCACTGAGGTAGAGCCGCAGGTCCTTGGCCATGAGCGAATTGGCGAAGCCGGCGCCGTAGCGGCCGGTCGCCACGTGATTGGGGAACTTGTCGCTGGTGGCAGCGCTCTGCCCGCTGGACCCGTCGATGACCTCCAGCATGGTCCCCATGTCGAGACCGACCGAGAGGCCGAATGCGATGGCCTCGCTGGTGGCGGCCAGCGCCGTCGCAGACAGGAAGTTATTGGCCAGCTTCAGCGCCTGCGCCATGCCGGGCCGGTCACCCACCCGGCGGCGCCGGTCGCTCAATCCGGCCAGTACGGGCTCGACTGTCCGGCAGGCCGCGTCCGGGCCCGCGTACATCACCAACAGCGTCCGCGCCGTGGCCCCGGCGACACCGCCGGACACCGGCGCGTCGACGAAGCCGACGCCGGCTTCTGCCAGCAGGCCGTCGATCTCCCGGGCTGCCGCGACGCCGATCGTCGAGGTGTCCACCACGGCACCGACCCGTCGTTGCGGGGCGGCGGCGATCTCCCTGGCCACGCGCTCGGATGCCGCCCCGTCGGGCAGGCTCAGGACGACGACATCGGCGCGACCCGCCAGCTCGGCCAGGTCGTCGGCGAACGTCGCCCCGGCCGGATTGCGTTCCGGCCCCGCGACGTCATGGCTCACCACGTCGTGGCCGCTCCCGACCAGATTGCCCGCCAGGACGCTGCCCATGTTGCCGAGGCCGACGAAGCCAACCGTCGCCATGATCAGCCTTCGGTCTGTTCTTCGGCGCGCACGGCCAGCAGCGACCGTCGGGCGGAGACCCCGGCCGGCGCGCCGCAGTAGGCCGCGATCTGGAAGAGCAGCTCGTCCAATTCGTCGTCGGTGACGCCGGTCCGCGAGCGCGCACTGACGTGGAGCCGGAACTCGTCCATCCGACCGAGGGCCGCCGTCATGGCCAGGACCACCAGGCTCCGGTCCCGAGTGCTCAGGGCCCCTTCGCGGGTCCAGACACCCCAGGCCATCGACGTGAGGTAGTCCGAGAACTCCCGCAGCGCCGGATTGGGGTCGCTCGTCTGGGCGTCGACGTACTCAGGGCCCAACATGGCCCGGCGCATCGCCCGGGACGCCTCGAACTTCTCGTCTTCGGCCACTCTGTTTCTCCTGCTCAGCGGTGAGAATTCCACTCTACAGGACCGAGAATTCGGCGTGTCATTCGCACACAGCCCGGTGCGCCACCCGCCGCCCGGGAGGGATCAGGCGACGTGACGCTCGGTGTAGAGCCCGAAGACCGACTCGAGCGCACCGCATCGATTCGCCGACGCTCACATGCTGGCGGGCCGCCTCTATGAGGGCGGGCATCAGATTCACGGTCGGGTCCGACGCGTCCTTGGCCAGCGCCGCCAGGGCACGGCGGACCGCGTCGTCGTCCCTCGCCTGCTTCAGCGCGGCCAACCGCTGCAGCTGCTCCGTCTCGACGTGGGCGCCGATCGACAACGTGGAGGGGCCACCCCGTCGTCCTCCACGTAGCCGTTGACACCGACCATGATCCACTCGTCCTTGGCGATCTTCGACTGGAAGGCGTAGGCGGCGTCGGCGATCTCCCCGACGAACCAGCCGTCGTCGATGCAGGCGAAGACTCCCTCGAGCATCGACCCCGAGCCGGCCTCGGCGAGGTGCGCGAAGACCTCCTCGGCCTGCCGTTCCAGCTCGTCGGTGAGCTCCTCGACGAACCAGGATCCGCCGAGCGGATCGGCCACGTGGACGACGCCCGTCTCCTCGGCGATGACCTGTTGCGTCCGCAGCGCCAGGCGCGCCGCGTGCTCGGTCGGGAGCGCCAGGGCCTCGTCGAAGGAGTCGGTGTGCAGGCTCTGGGTCCCGCCCAGCACACCGGCCAACGCCTCGATCGCCACCCGGACCAGATTGACCTCGGGTTGCTGCGCCGTCAGGGACACGCCGGCCGTCTGAGTGTGGAAGCGCAGCTGGCAGGAACGCCCGTCCGCGGCGCCGTAGTGGTCGCGCATCCAGCGGGCCCAGATGCGGCGGGCGGCCCGGTACTTGGCAATTTCCTCGAAGAAATCGCTGTGGGCGTTGAAGAAGAAGCTGAGCCGCGGTGCGAAGTCGTCGACGGCCATGCCGGCCGCCAACGCAGCCTCCACGTAGGCGAAGCCGTTGGCGAGCGTGAAGGCGAGCTCCTGCGCAGCCGTCGAGCCTGCTTCCCGGATGTGGTAGCCCGAGACCGACACCGGGTGCCACCGCGGCATTTCGGCCGAGCAGAACCGCATGACGTCGGTGACGAGCCGGACCGACGGTCGCGGCGGGAAGACGTACTCCTTCTGGGCCTGGTACTCCTTCAAAATGTCGTTCTGGAGCGTGCCGGACAGGGCGGCCCGGTCCACGCCGGTCTTGTCGGCCACACCCACGTACATGGCGAGGATCGGAGCAGCCGGGGAGTTGATCGTCATGGACGTCGAGACCTTCCCCAGATCGACACCGTCGAACAGGGTCTCCATGTCGTCCTGGGTGTCGATGGCGACGCCGGCCCGGCCGACTTCCCCTCTGGCCCAGGGATCGTCGGAGTCGCGACCGAGCAGCGTCGGCATGTCGAAAGCCGTCGACAGCCCATCGCCGCCGGCGCGCAGCAGCTCCTTGAAGCGCCCGTTGGTGTCAGCCGCCGTGCCGAACCCGGCGAACTGGCGCATCGTCCACAACCGGGACCGGTACATGGAGGCGTAGGGCCCGCGCGTGTAGGGGTACTGGCCCGGCAGCTCCGCGCCTTCCGGGCCGTACACGGGTTCCACGGGGACGCCCGACATCGTCTCGAAGCGGGCCGCCCGCCGCGGCGAACGGTCGAACTGCTCCTGCCACGTCTTCCGGTCTGCCACCCGACCAGATTACTTCAACGTCAAACTAGTTGCCACCGTCTACTCGAAGTCGCCCGCGGCACGCCGCAGATCCGCCAACATGCCGAAGAGGCCCGGGACGGTCGACGGATCGAGACCGATGTCCTGGAAGACCTGCTCGTTCATGGCAGCCGTGGCCGCCGAGGCGCGCCGCCGTCCCGCCGTCGTCAACCCGGCGAGGGTGCCCCTCCCGTCGTCGGGGTTGGACCGGCGGGCCACGAGGCCGTCCGCTTCCAGGCGGTCGACCGCGTTGGTCACACTGGCGGCGTTGACCTGCAGGCGCTCGCCGATTTTGCCCAGGGGCAACGCACCGTGGCGCGAGAACGACAACAGCATCAGCACCTCATAGCGGGCGAACGTGAGACCGAGCGGACGCAGGACCGCATCGGCGCGGGCGAGGAAGATCTGCTGCAACCGCATGATGGAGGTCACGACCGCCATCCCCGCCGCCTCGTCGGCCCAGCCGTGCGCCCCCCACTGTCGCTCCGCCTCGGCGATCGGATCGAAACGCAGCCGTCGTGGTTCGGCCATGGGCGCACGCTAGACGGCGATCCCACGTGCCACACTCGCTGAGCCCGGGCTGCACGTGCCGGCCGGATGTTGATCTCGACGTACAGGAGGGCTTCCCCATGACCGGATTCCCACACGGCTTCCTCTGGGGCGCGGCCACCGCCGGCCATCAGGTCGAGGGTGGCAACGTCAACGCAGACATGTGGCCCATGGAGTGGGCCACCGACTCGTCGTTCAACGAACCGTCCGGCGATACCTGCGACCACTACCACCGCTACCCCGAGGACATCGCCGCGCTCGCCGAGCTCGGGTTGAACGCCTATCGCTTCTCGGTGGAGTGGTCACGCATCGAGCCCGAGCCGGGCTTCTACTCCGTGGCGGCGCTCGACCACTACAAAAGAATGATCGAGCATTGCCTGCAGGAGGGGGTGACGCCCGTGGTGACGTACAACCACTTCACCGTCCCGCGCTGGATGGCGGGTCGTGGAGGCTGGAGCGCCCCGGACGCGCCGGCACGCTTCGCCGACTACGCCTCGCGGGTGACGCAGCACGTCGGAGATCTCCTGACCTGGGTTTGCACCCTGAACGAGCCGAACCTCATGGCGATGATGCGAAGCACGGGCGTGCTGGCCATGGGAGCCGGCGACCGCCCCTCAGCGACCGGAGCCGGCCGAGTCGGAAAATGGGGGTGTCGGGGGCTTCGACCCGGCGCGCTACCGGATGGGCATCGTCGCAGCGGACGTCGAGCAGATGGCGACGGCCCATCGGCTGGCGGTGCAGGCCGTCAAGGCCGCGGCGCCGGCCATCCAGGCCGGCTGGACCCTCGCCCTCGTCGACTTCCAGCCGGCCGAGAACGGCGAGGAGCGCTGGAGCGAGGCGCGGCGGGTGGCGCAGACGGACTGGCTCGCCGTCTCCGCCGACGACGACTTCGTCGGCGTGCAGACGTACTCCCGGACCCGCATCGGTCCTGAGGGCCAGCTCCCACCGCCCGACGGGTCGCCCACCATGCAGACCGGGTGGGAGGTCTACCCCGCCGCGCTGGGCCACACCGTCCGGTTGGCCGCCGAGCACGCCGGGGTGCCGGTGCTCGTCACCGAGAACGGCATGGCGACCGACGACGACGACGCCAGGGTCGCCTACACCCGGGCGGCGCTCGAGGGCCTGGCCGAGTGCCTGGCGGACGGGATCGACGTGCGCGGCTACCTGCACTGGACGTTGCTCGACAATTTCGAATGGAACGCCGGCTTCTCCAAGACGTTCGGCCTGATCGCCGTCGACCGGGCGGACTTCGCCCGCACGGTCAAGCCGTCGGCGCGCTGGCTGGGCCAGGTGGCCCGGCGCAACGGCCTCGACTGAGCCGGCGACGAGGGCGCCCGCTACCCGCCGATCTCGAAGCCGACCCGCTCCACGTCGGGGGCGAGGGCGGCCAGGTCGAAGCCGTAGAGGCCGGCGGCGTTCTCGCAGAGGATTTTGCGGGACACCTCGGCGGAGATGGACGGGTGCTGCACCAGCGCGTCCACCCGGGCCTTCGTCTCCGGGAACACCGACTCGAAGTGCGGATAGTCCACGCCGAACATCGCGTTGTCACAGCCGATGGCGAAACCCTCGTAGTCGGCGCTCGGCCGCGCCAGCTCGTCGAGAGGGACCTGGTCCTCGGTGAAGGGGGAGATGCCGGCGAGGCAGTTGGCCGCCCAGTAGTCGCGGGCGGATCCGGTGAACTGGCGCATGCGCTGCAACGTCTGGGCCCACCCGGTCCAGTCGTCGCCCCAGTCGAGTCGGCGGTCCAGCTTGCGGATGACCGGAGCGATCCAATCTGCCTCGGTCTCGATGAAGGCGATCCGCAACGCAGGGAAGCGCTCGAACACGCCGCCCAGGATCATCTGCCACAGGGACCGCCCCGAGAAGAACGAATGCTCCAGCGCCAGCGTCATGATGGCGGCGAACCCCGGCGGCCCGTAGGTGGGCGCTCCCGTGCCGCCATGCTGGCTGACGGGGAGGCCGACGTCGACGCAGGCGGCCCACACCGGGTCGAGCGCCGGGTCGAAGAAGAAGGTTCCGCCGGGCAACAGGGCGGGCATCATGACGCCCCCCAGCCCGTGCTCCTTGGCCCAGTGGATGTCCGCGACCGCCAGGTCCACGTCGTCGAAGGAGATGAGCGCCTGACCAGCCCGGCGTCCCGGCGTCTGCGCGCAGAAGTCGGCCAGCCAGCGGTTGTAGGCCAGGCGCGCCTGCCGGTCGATGTCGGGGTCGGAGAAGGAGCCGATGTCGTCGGCCGGCCTCGCCTGGAACGGGAGCCCGTTCGGGAACAACACCTCGGCCACGACGCCCTGGCTCTCCATGTCCTTCAGGCGGAGGTCCGAATCCCACTGCGAGGTCGGATCGAGGCCCGCGCTCAGGTTGCCGCTCTCCGGAGCGCCGGCCGCCTCCTCCGCGCGGGCCCAGGCGTCGAAGGCACTGAGGAAGCGCTGCTCGACGTAGTGGCGGTAGTCGCTCCGGGACGCCCGGACGTGACCGTCCACCGAGATGATCGCGGCCTTCGACATCGGCCCCCCTTTCGTCACGCCGGCGGCGTGCGTTCGGGCGATGTTAACGCTCCCATACCGGGAAAACCAGGGGCGTTCAGCCGATGGCGCACTCGTAGCTCACCGTGCCGGGCCGCTGATCGCGGACGGACCCGTCCGGCAACGCCACCTCGGCCACCGTGCCCGGCGGCGCGGTGACCGTCAGCCGCAAAGTCGAGCCGTCCGTGTGCCAGGCCGACTCAATGCGCCCGTAGGGCGAGTCGTGCACCGCCTCGGCCCAGGTCAACCCGCCGCCCGGCCGGGGCTCCACCCGGAAGCGCCGGTAGGCGGGGTGGCCGTCGAGCAGCGAAATGCCGGCGACGTAATTGTGCAGGAAGGAGATGACTGCTCCCTTGCTGTAATGGTTCAGCGACTCACGCGCCCAGCCATCGTCGTCAATGCCCTCCCACGACTCCCACACCGTCGTGGCGCCGCGCTCGACCATGGCCAGCCAGGAGGGCGGGGTGTCCTGCAGCAGGAGCTCGTAGGCCACGGACAAGTGGCCGCTGTCGGCCAGCATCGGCAGGAGATACGGCGTGGCCAGGAATCCGGTGCCGAGGTGCGTGTCGGCCTCACGGATCAGACCCACCAGCCGCCCCGCCGTCTGCGCCCGGAGCTCGTCGGGAACCAGGCCGAAAGCAAGGGCGCGTACGTGGTTGGCCTGGGTGTCCGGCGTCAGCGCACCGTCAGGCCCGATGAATTCCGTGCGCCATGCCGCAAGGACGTCGGCGGCCAGCGCTTCCAGTCGTGCCGCTTCGGCGTCATGACCGAGCATCCGGCCGATGCGGGCGGCCAGAGCCGCGGAATGGAACAGGAAGGCCGTGCCAACCGAACCCTGGTCACGCTCGAGATGATCGTCCGCCTCGGCACCGGGCTCAATCCATTCGCCCCAGTGGTAGGTGCCGTCCCAGATGAACCGCTCGTGCGGCGCTGCCTCGGGACGGGCCTCCTGGCGACTCTTGTGTCGGTGCAGCCGGGCCGCGGTCGCCGCGAACTCGACCCACGACACCATGTGGGGCCACATCTCGACCAGGACGTCGCCGTCGCCGTAGGCCCGCCACATCTCCCAGGGCACCATCACGATGGCGTCGCCCCACCCCGACGACCCTTGCAGCCCCAGCCACCTTCCGGTTTCCGAAATGTGCTGGCGGAGGGGATCCGGTGAGTAGTTGATGATCCGGCCGTCCGGCGAGCTGCTCGGCCGCCACGTCTCGCAGCCACTTGAGCGAGAAGCCGGCCACGTCGTAGAGGAAGGCGCCGGTCGGGATGAAGAGCTGCCAGTCACCCGTCCAACCGGCGCGCTCGCGCTGGGGACAATCCGTCGGGATTTCGCAGGCATTGTCCCGGAACGACCACTCGGTGATGTCGTGGAAGCGATTGAGGCGTTCGTCGCTGCAACGGAACCACCCCGTGCGGCGCAGGTCCGTGTGCACGACGATGCCGGTGACATCGTCGGGGGTGAGACGGTCAGGGTGGCCCTCAATGCGGGCGAACTGGAAGCCGTGGGTGGTTTGGCGCGGTTCGAACACCTCGCCGGGGGTCCCGGCCGCGACCACGCGGTCGATCATGCCGACGTCCATGTCACCGAACCAGTCGGGCTTCAGGTGGTCCCGGGTGACGTCCCCCGACCGCTTGAGGGTCTCGCCGTGCACGATCGTCAGCTCGGTGCCTTCGGGGCCGAGGTTCGTCAGCCGCAGCCAGCCGTTGATGTTCTGCCCGAGGTCGACGACCTGGCGATCGGGCGCTGGTCGGGTCACGGCGACCGGCCGGAGCTCCTCCACCCGGCGGGTGGGCGGCGCCGGTGACGAGGCCAGCGCCGTCAGGTCGTCGTCGACGACGGACACGGCCTGCCACTCGCCGGTGCCCCTGCGGTGGTCCTCGGTCTGTCCCGCCATGAGATCGGCCTGCAGGAGCGGTCCTGTGGTCGACTCCCATTCGGGGCCCGTCGAGACGACCTCTTCGTCCGCGTGGAGCTGGCCCAGGAAGGCGAGCGTGCTGCCGAAGCCGTCGGTGCCCTGGAAGAACCCGGTGCGCCCACGCCACCAGCCGTCGGAGAGCACGACCTCCCAGGTGTTCTCGCCCGCCGTCAGCAGGGCACCGACGTCGTAGGTCTGCACGTGCAGAGTGGTCGGGTAGCTGGTGTAACCCGGGGCCAACTCGGTGTCCCCGACGCGGTGGCCGTTGAGAAATGCCTCGTACACGCCGTGCGCCGTCGCATAGAGCCGCGCCTGCGCAGGCGCGACGGCGAGCCGGAAGCGACGCCGCAGGACGTGGGCGGCGCGCTCGGCCTCCTGCGGCTCAATGAAGCGGGCGGTCCAATCGGAGGGCTCGAAGAGCCCCGCCTCGAACCACGCCGGCTCGGACCAGTCGCTCTCGACGCCGTCGGCCCAGACCTTGACTCGCCAGACGACCTGTTGCCGGGAGAGCAGGGGTGCGCCGGGCCAGGCGACGAGGACGCTGCCATCGGAGTCGATCCGCTCCGTGACGACGCCGTCGATCTGGAGGGCATACGCCTCCTGCGCCACGGCACCCGCCGGCAGGCGCCACGAAAGACGGGGGCGACGGCTCCCGAGGCCGAGAAGCGGTGTCGCGAGATGCTCGACCCGGAGATGGGTGGGCGCATGCATGCGGGCGATGTTAGCGCTCTCATTCGTTGAGGACCGGGGGACGATGCCGCCGGCAATTGCGCTGATCGCCGGCCTGCTTACCGTGTTCTTATCCACTCCCAACACAGCAGCGCGTTGACCGCAACGATCCTGTAACGAAGGGCTGTCACGCTTGTGTGAGCGATTCGGCCCCGCATCTCCCCCCTCACCCCCCAGGGTGGGGCCGTCTCGCTCGGACCCACCAGGTGGCAACGTTGCAGCCCCGCTCCGGCGGGGCTGCTGCGCGTCGAAGAGGGACGCCGCCACGCTCCCGAGCGTCGGGCCCGGGTTGCCGGTCACGGCCAAAGGGAGCGTCCGGACAAACTTGTCTAACATCGGCGTCAGCCCAATCGGAGGAGTCAGGTTGCGAACGGTTGTCGTAGGAGCGTCGAGCGGACTGGGACGTTGCATCGGTGTCGGGCTGGCCCAGCGGGGGGCCCGGACGGCACTGCTGGCCCGCCGGCAGGAACGCCTGGAGGGAGCCGCCAAGGAGGCGGGCGAGGGAACGCTGGCGATCACCTGCGACGTGACCAGCACCGAGTCGTGCCGGTCCGCCATCGCGGAAGCCGCCGAGGGCCTGGGCGGCATCGACGCCCTGGTCTACGCGCCCGGCGTCGGTCCCCTGGTGCGGCTGGCCGACATGGATGCGGACACGTGGCGGCACGTCTTCGACACCAATGTGATCGGCGCCTCGCTCGTGACGGCCGCCGCCGTCCCCTACCTCGCCGAGTCCCGGGGCAACGCCGTCTTCCTCTCCTCGGTGAGCGCGTCGATGACGCCCCCGTGGCCGGGCCTGGGCGCCTACGCGGTCAGCAAGGCCGCGCTGGACAAGCTCGTGGAGGCCTGGCGCGCCGAGCACCCGGACATCGGGTTCACCCGGGTGATCGTGGGCGAGTGCATGGGCGGCGAAGGCGACTCGGTGCCGGGCTTCGCCGACGGCTGGGACCAGGAGCTGGCGGCCGAGGTCATGCCGGTGTGGTTCGCCCGCAACTACATGAGCGGCAACTTCGTCGACGTGGAGAGCCTCGTCAGCGTGGTGGACTCGGTCCTTCGTCAGGCCGGTGCTCACATCCCTTCGGTGACGGTGGCCACCCGCGCCGCCGGCTGAACCAACAGCCCTTCCGTTCGGCATGAAGATTTCGCGGTACCCCTACCGGGCGCGCGCATGGTGGGACGACCGGCTCGTGGCGCAGTCCGACTCGTGCCTGTGCGCCGAAGCCCCCGGTGAGCTCCCGGTGCTGTACTTTCCCTCGACCGACGTCGACGCCGACCTCAGTGCCTTCGAAGGTCTGGCCGAGTGCCTGCGGCCGGCCGAGTCGCCTGACGGGCTCGCCGGTCATATCGCCTTCGATCAGGACCGGGTGCGGGTCGAGGTCACGGACGAGGTCGCGGAGGACGAGCCCCGGGACGTGACCCACAAGCGGTTCCCGACCTGGGGCGATGCCGCGGACCTGGTCGACGTCATGGACGTCCGCCCCACCGACGACAGCAACCGCACCTTCGTGACGGTGGCCCGGAGCGACGAGCGACGGCCGGTCGTCGAAGGCAGTCAGATGCTCGGGCAGGCCATTGTCGCCGCCGGCCGGTACGTGGAAGGCCGGCGCGTCGTCTCGGCCAGCATGATCTTCCTGCGGGCGGCCGACGCCCACCGGCCCCTGCGGGTGGAGTTGGAGGAGCTCAGCTCCGGCCGCACCTTCTCGGGGCTGGCGGCCAAGGTCTTCGAAGGAGCGCGGCTCTGCGCCGCCGGCACGCTGCTGCTCGACGTGCCCTCCGACGATGTCATCCGGCACGCGTCCGTAGGGCCCGACGTCGCGGGGCCCTACGAGAGCGAGCCGTACGATATGGGCGTGACCGGTCGCGACATCAGAGTGGTCGACGGGAGCTACACGAACGACCCCGCTGCCGCGGGCCCGCCCGTCGTCGACGCCTGGGTCCGCTTCCGCCACCTCCCGGACGACCAGCCGCTCCACGCCGGCCTCCTGGCCCAGTTCACCGGCCACATGTCGATCGCCGCCGCACTGCGTCCGCACGAGGGGGTCAGCCAGGACCAGGCGCACTTCACGCTCTCCATGGCCATCAACAGCATCAGCCTGTCGCTGCACGCTCCGGTCAAGGCCGACGACTGGCTGCTCTACCACCACTGTTCGACCTTCGCCGGGGCCGGCACGACGCACGCGGAGAACAGGGTCTACGACCTCGACGGCGCACTGGTGGCCTCGTTCACCGTCGACGCCATGGTGCGCCCGCTCCCCCAGGGTGCCAAGGGCCCCATGGACGCCCGCACCGCCTTATGAGTCTCACGACGGGGCGCGGGCCGCTCGCCGCCAAGCCGGCCGGACGGTTCAGCGCACCGGTGCCGGCGAACGTGTCGTACCTGGAGCCGTTCCGCCGGCGGGTCAGGGCGACCAAGGACGGGCGCACGTTGATCGACTCCGAGCGCGCCCTGCTCCTGCACCGGCCCGGACAGCCGCCGACGTTGGCCTTCCCGTCGGAGGACGTCGACGGGCTCCCGACGGAGGCCGTCGCCGACGCTCCGGGCTACGTGGTCGTCCCCTCCGATGCCGTCGATGCCTGGTACGAGGAGGACGAGGAATTCTTCGGGCATCCCCGGAACCCGTACCACCGGATCGACTGCCTGCGTTCCAGCCGCTCATTGCGGGTCGAGGCCGACGGCACCGTGCTCGTCGACACGACCGAGACCATGGTCGTCTACGAGACCGCACTCGATCCGCGCCTCTACGTGGACCCGGCGCTCGTGCGCGTGGAGCTGACGCGGAGTCAGCTGCACACGTATTGCCCGTACAAGGGGACGGCGACGTACTGGAACGCCGTCGTGAACGGGGTGGTGTTGTCGGACGTCGCATGGAGCTACGAGGACGCCCTTCCCGAGTCGTCGCCGCTGCAGCACCTGGTGAGCTTCGACGACCAGCAGCTGTCGGTGTTCCACGACCTGCCCGGTGCCGACTGACGCCAACCGGATGGACGACATGCGATCGTTAGTGTGGGTGCGCGAGTCGGACCCGGTCACCGGGCGCGCACGGTAAAAGGGATGTCGCATGGAACTTGAGACACTGCTGTACGAGCAGGAAGACGGTGTCGCCGTCATCACCATGAACCGGCCCGAGGTGCACAACGCCTTCAACCACCGCATGCAGGCGGAACTGCATGGCCTGTGGCGCCACCTCCGTCGCAACGAGGATGTTCGGGCGGTCGTCCTGACCGGAGCGGGCGACGAGGCGTTCTGCGCCGGGATCGACAGGGACGAGACGATTCAGGAGAGCTACCTGGCCTACGAGGAGAACCGCTGGAAGATGCAGGGCAGGGCCGGCCCCGTCTCGACGCCCTTCATGTTCAACGACCCCGGGGTCAACATCAACCCGAAGACCAACGACCTGTGGAAGCCGATCATCGCCGCCGTCAACGGCATGGCCTGTGGCGGGGCGCTCTACATGCTGGGCGAGTCGGACATCATCATCGCCGCCGACCATGCGACGTTCTTCGACCCGCACGTGACGTACGGCATGGTGGCCGGCTTCGAGTCCACGCACCTGCTGCAAAAGCTGCCGCTGGGCGAGGTGCTCCGCATGATGCTCCTCGGCGCCTGGGAGCGCATGTCGGCCGAGCGGGCCCACCAGATGGGACTGGTCTCGGAAATCGTCCCGGGGCCAGAGCTGCGTGAGCGGGCCCTCTGGGTGGCCAAGGCGATCGCGTCGGCGCCGGTCATGGCCGTGCAGGGCACCCTGCGGGCCATTTGGATGACCCACGAGCTCAGCCGGCGCGAAGCCCTCTCACAGGTCTCGACCTTCGTCGCACTCGGGACGCTCTTCGACAACGTCGCCGGAGGTCAGCAGATCTTCGAGGGCAACGAGCCCCGGCCGGAGTGGCGTCTCCGCTGATTCGTCAGGCGACCGAACCGCCCGCTGACGCCGGGGCCGCGGGCTCGGCGTCGCCGAGATAGCGGTCGATGACCTCTTGACCGGCCCCCGAGGCGGGTCCGTACCAGCCCACCTGCCCGCGCATCAGGATCACGCAGGCGTCCGACATGGCCAGCGCCCGGTGGACGAACTGCTCGGTGAGCACAATCGTGATGCCCGACCGGCGGGCCTCCTCCAGCCCCTGGAAGACGGACTCCGTGACGATCGGGGCCAGGCCGAGCGACATCTCGTCGGCGATGATGAGCTTGGGCGAGACGGCGAGCGCCCGGGCCAGGGCGAGCATCTGCTGCTCTCCTCCCGAGAGGCTGCCGGCCCGCTGCGCTCTGCGCTGGCCCAGGACCGGGAAGCGGTCGATGGCCCGGTCGATGGCCGCGGTCCGCTCGTTGCGCTTCTCCTGGGCGACGGCCATGCGCAGGTTGTCCACGACGGACAGGCCGGGGAAGATGCCGCGACCTTCGGGAATGTAGGTGAGCCCGAGTTTGCGGATGCGGTGCGCGGGCAGCCCGGTGATGTCCTGCCCGTCGAAGAGGATCCGCCCACTGGTGGACGGGACCAGCCCGGAGACCGCACGGGCCAGGGTGCTCTTGCCCGCACCGTTGGCACCGAGCACGGCCAGGACCGTGCCCGTCTCCACGCTGACCGAGACACCGAACAACGCCCGCGACGACCCGTAGCGGACGTCCAGGTCTTCGACAGTGAGCAGCGGCTCGGTCACGCCGGGTCTCCGCCGACGGGCGCCGCTTCGGCGGGCGGGCCCGCTTCCGGATCCGTGTCCCCCAGGTAGGCGGCACGCACCGCGGGGTCGTTGCGGATCACCTCAGGCGGGCCGACTGCGATCCGCTCGCCGAAGTCGAGCACGAAGACGATGTCGGAGAGTGACAGGACGGCGGCGACGTCGTGCTCCACCATGATGAGCGAGACCTGGTGGCCGGGTTGGTCGACGATCTGACGGAAGACCGCCAGCAGATTCTCCGATGCCTTGATGTCGAGGCCCGAGAGGGGCTCGTCGAGCAGCAGGACGTTCGGTTCGCTGGCCAGCGCCCTTCCGACCTCGACCAGGCGCGAGACGCCGAGGGGCAGTGCCGCCACGGGTGCCTTGTCCACCCTGGTCAGTCGCAACAGTTCCAGCAGTTCGTCCACCCGCTCTGTCTCGTCCTTGGCCGGTGGAAAAAGCGAGCGCGGATCGAGCATGTCGCGCCAGAGCCGCTGCGGGGCCACGCGGGCACGGTGGGCCAGGATCAAGTGCTCGCGCACGGTCAGCCCCATGAACAGCTCCGGCTGTTGGAACGTCCGGGCCAGCCCCCTCTTCGAGCGGGACCGGCACGACGCGTTGGTCACGTCCTCCCCGTGCAGAAAGACCTGACCACCGTTCGGTCGCAGCAGGCCCGACAGGACGGCCAGCAGAGTGGACTTCCCCGCCCCGTTGGGTCCGACCAGGCCGGCGATCTTCCCCGGTTGGACCTCGACGCTCACCGACGAGAGCGCGGTGAGCCCCCCGAAACGGACCGTGATCCCGTCGGCGGCCAATGCGGCGGTCTCGACGCCCACGGCTGGAGCCGCCTCGTTCGGCGCCGACATCACGAGATATTCTCCGCCACGCGGGCCGGCGCCACCTGGCCCACCTCCGCGCCGGCCATGGTGAGGTCAGGCATATCCCCACCGCCCGACCGGGGTCGTATGTGGAGCACCAGGGCTCGGAGCCGACGGCTCTGCTCGGCCAGCACGCCGTCGGGGTACTTCGCCGCCGACACGGCACCGAGTCCGAACAGGACGGGCGTGACATTGGATGTCCAGTTCGGGAGATAGTTCTGCGTGAGGGCCGGCAGCAACGCCAACGAGACCCCGCCGAGCAGCGCGGCCGCATTGGAACGGACGCCCCACGTCACCAGCACGGCCAGCCACACGATGCCCTCGAAGGTGGCGAACTCGGTACTGGGCTGAATGGCCGATTGGGACATCGCGAAGAGCCCCCCGCCGATGCCCGCAATCAGCGCAGCAAGCGCGCCGGCGATGACCTTCTGTTGGACCACGCTGATGCCCGAGGTCTTCGCGCCGGCCTCGCTCCAGCGCGCCGCATTGAGGGCCAAGCCTGTGGTCGAGCGTCGGAAGTTGACGATGAACAGCGCAATGACGACGAAGACGGCGAAACAGAGGTACGCGAAGGCGCGCTGGGAGCTGGCAAAGCCCGGCGGCGTCACCGTGATGCCGAGGCCCTGGTTCACGAAGGTGGGCAACGTGAAGACGAGGTTCTCCATGAGAAGCCCGAAAGTGAGCGTGACCAAGGCGACGTAGAGATCGCCGAGGCGGATGCTCAAGAGCCCGACGACGACGCCCATCAGAAGTGCGATGACACCGCCGGCCAGGACGGCGAGAAGGACGGGCCAGCCGTGGTTGGCGGCCAGTTGCCAGGTGGTCAACGCACCCACACCGGCGAAGGTGATCTGGCAGAGCCAGAGCATGCCGCCCTCACCGGTGACGATGGTCCAGGAGAGGAGGATGATTGCGTAGGCGAAACCGGCCGCCATGACGCCGACCCAGTAACCCTGGACGATGAGCGGCACAACACCGATGGCCGCAATGAGCAGCACCGGACCGGCGTATCGGCTGAAGAAGCCGAGGCCGGCGGACTCGACGACACTGCTCGTCGAACCGGCCAGACGGCTCTCGCCCTGAGGCGTGATGGCTCGGTCAAGGGCCCCGCCCCAGGTATCCGTCTCACCGACGCGGCCTCGGCGCAGCAGCTCGTAAATCAGGACGACAGCGATGACGATGAAAGGCACGGCGTCGATGAATTCCGTCGTCCACTGGCTGGAAGGAGGGAGGTAACCCTCAATGAGCGATGTGGCGACGCCCATGAGGAGGGCCACGACCACGGCGATCGGGAGGCTGCGCAACCGTGCCGCCACCACCGCGGCGAACGAGGCGGCGATGAGCACGGTGAATTTGCTGGGGTCGAGCCCGACAATCGGAGCGGCCAGCACGCCGGCCAGACCGGCAAAGAGGGTGCTGACGGCCCAGACGCCGACGGAAATGAAGTTCGGATTCGTGCCCGAGAGGTCGGTCATGGCCGGCGAATCGACCATTGCCCGTACCTTCAGCCCGACGTCCGTGTAGCGCAGGATCAGTGCACCGAAGACCACGGTCGCCAGGACGCAGGCGTAGACGATCACTTGGTCGAGCGTGACCGCAACGCCGATGACCGAGTAGACGGCGACCGGCTGGGGGGCTAACCCGGGCGCCGTGTTGATGGCCTGGTTGCCGAAGATCAGAACGGCGGCGGCCGGGATGGCCACCAGCAGGCCGATCGTCGCCACCACCTTGATCATGGGTGAAGCGAGACGGAGATGTTGGAAGAGGGCGTAGTACAGGAACACCCCGAGCGCCGGTGATGCCACCGCAATGGAGAGGACGGCGGCCGGGAGGATCGACCAGGTGTGCTGTGTGTTGAGGAAGTAATAGAAGCGCGCGATGAAGAACGCGATGGCGCCGAAGGCGAAGTTCAGAACGCCCGAGGACGTGTAGGTGATGACCAGGCCCGCGGAGCAGATCGCGTAGATCCCTCCGAGCACGAGTCCGGCGATCACGAACTGGAGCATTCCTACGAATCCCTCCCCACCGGCCGACTTTCCCGGGCTGTTTCTAACATTGACGTCGAATCAGATACTAACGATGCAGCGGCCCGGGTGCACGATGGACGAAATACCCATTGACCTGCGATGACAGCCCCACTCGACCTCGCCGACATGCGTTCGGTGGGAGCACCCTCCCGCCCGCCTCAGAGGCGGCCGAGCAGTCCACGCTCCACGATGTGCGCCGTGGCGTCAACTGCCGCCGCGTCACGCGGCCGCTCGCCGAACGCTCCCAGGAGCGCCACCAGGATCACCGAGTCCACGTCCACGTCGCCGAAGCGCCGCCCATGGAGCACCGGCACCATCTGCCGGCGACCCCAGTCGAGCGCCGGCGCTGACAGCGCCCGCAGGCGGGCGTCCTCCTGCGCGGCGTCGACCCAGACCCGGATCATGGCCGCCTCTCCCGTCTGCGCCGTGTTGTACCGACGAAGCCAGCGCCGCAGGGCGGGACGGTCATAGGTGGTCAGGTCGGGAATCTCCACGAAGGCGTCGGCCACGGCTCGCATCGCCCGGACCGTGAGCACGACCGCCAACTGGTCCTTGTTGTCGAAGTAGCGGTAGAAGACGCCGTGGGAGACGCCCGCGGCCTCGGCCAGGTCGTCGACCCGGGTGGCGTGGTAGCCGCGCTGCACGAACACGTCGCGCCCGTTGTCGACCAGCGCGCGCAAGGCGACCTGCCTGTCGGTACCGGATTGGATCGCCTCTTCCTTCTCCAACATGTCCCGCACCAGCGGGCCGAAGGGCACCGCCGCGGGCTCGGCCGACGGGCCGTCGTGCACGTTGAGCGTGCTGCGGCCGAAGAGCGAACGGTGCATCACGTCGGTGAAGGCGACCTCGACCCGTTCCCTGGTGTAGTCCGACGGGGCAACGACGCGCAGCGAGCCGGCGTCGTCGAGCGTGCGGGCCAGGCATGCCAGCAGCATGACGATGAGCGGGTCGAGCCGGCGGGGCGGCACATCGCTCATGGAGAGCTTCGAGCGGATGCGGGCCACGCTCTCGTCACGCAGGCGGGTCGCACCCGCGTGCAACCCGTCGTCCTCCTCGAAGACGGTCGGCAACGCCCTGAAGATCGGCCCGTACCGCTCGTGGACGTCCGCGTAGTGCCCGACCCAGTCCCGCAGGTTCTCCCATCCGGGCGCCTCGGGCGTCAGCGGCGCAATGGCCTCCGTCGAGGCGCTGATCTGGCGGGCCACCTGCCCCGAGAGGCTGCTGAAGACATCCTCTTTGCTTGAGAAGTACTGGTAGAACGACACCCGCGAGCAGTTGGCCCGCTCCGAAATCCGGGCGATGCTGCACCGGTGGAAGCCCTCGTCGCCGAAGAGCTGCAGCGCGGCATCGAGGATTCGTTGCCGGGTCCGCTGCCCTCGCTCCCCCACCTTCGGGTTGTCCGAGAAGGGGGCACGCCGCGTCACCGGCTCGCTGCCCTCGCGCAGCGCCGACGGAGAGGCGGTATCCCGAGCTGCCATCACGACACTGTGCGCACTGCCCCTGCGACAGGAGCGGCTCCGGGCGTCCGCTGGCCGCCCCCGCCCTGTCGCCCGGATCGGGCAGTTACGAGTCGGCGCGCACCTTGTCCTTCACGGACGGCACAATCGGCGGTGCGTCCTTCCAGTTGGGCAGCCCGCTGTCCTCCTTGGCCACCGGGTACCCGTCGTCGTTGACCTGCGCCCAGTGCGAGTGGTTCAGCTCGTGCAGCGTGAAGCAGGCGTTCAGCGCGTTGTAGAAGCCCATGTTGTCCACGGTCTGGTTGACCGCTTCCTTCACGAGCAGCGACGTCACCGAGGGCAGCACGGCGATGCGCTCCGCGAGCTCCTGCGTCCGCTGCGTCAGGTCGTCGGCGGGGAAGATCTTGCTGACCATGCCGAGCCCGTACGCCTCCTCGGCGTCGATGGAGTCACCCGTCAGCAGCAGCTCCTTGGCCTTGCGGGGTCCGAACTCCCACGGGTGGGCGAAGTACTCCGTGCCGCACATGCCGAGTCGCGTCCCCACCACGTCGGCGAACCGGGTTCCTTCGGCGCACACGATCAGGTCGCAGGCCCACAGCAGCATCAGCCCGGCGGCATAGACATCGCCGTGCGCCTGCCCGATGGTGATCTTGCGCAGATTGCGCCAACGGCGCGTGTTCTCGAAGTAGTAGTGCCACTCCTGGAGCATGAGGCTCTCGGCACCCTTGCGGGTCGCGCCGTTGATCTTCCGCGTGTAGTGCTGGTTCGGTCCCGGCATCCCTTCCTCCATGGACACCTTGGAGCCCATGTCGTGACCGGAGGAGAACATCGGGCCCATGCCGCCGAGGATCACGACGCGGACCTCGTCGTCCGCCTCGGCCTCGAGGAAGGCGTCGTTCAAGTCGACGAGCAGGCCGCGGTTCTGGGCATTGCGCGCCTCGGGCCGGTTGAGCATGATGCGCGCCACCTTGCCCGAATCGAGCGTTTCGTAGGTCACGAATTTGTAGTCAGCCATTGGGAAAGCTCCTTGACGATGGAGACGAGTCGTTCAGCGCGTGACCCTACTGTTAGAAACGGCGCGGCGCACCTTGCCGCTGAGCCGCCTCGGCGCAGCCGGCAGCTCCGGATCAGACCGCCAGGGCGGCCTGCTCCACACGCATGATCCGGGCCAGGTTGCCGCCCATGATGTTGCGCACGTCCTCGTCGGAGAGGCTGTCGGGAAGGTGGTCGATGTAGGAGCACGGCTCGGCCAGACCCTCGGGGTGCGGCCAGTCGGACCCGAACAGCACGTGGTCGGCGCCGATGACGTCGATGATTTCGCCGAGGTCGTCCTCGTGGAAGGGGCTGACGTAGACGTTGTGCTTGAACTGGGCGACCGGGTCACCGTCGAAGGCGTTCGGCATCTTCTTGTAGGTGTCGCCGAGGTGGTTGACGAAGCCCCTGATCCACTCCCCGCCGGCTTCGATGGAGGCGATCCGCAGGTCGGGGAAGCGGGCGAAGACGCCGTGGGACACGAAGGCCGACATGGCGTCCTGGATCGGCCGGTGCTGACCGGTCATGTAGGTGAAGGCGTCGAGCTTGAAGGGCAACATCTCGCTCGGTCCGGTCCAGTCGCTGGTGTAGCGCGCGTAGCCACTGTCGGACGAGTGCATGGACACCAAAATGTCGTTGTCGACCACGGCCTGCCAGAACGGGTCGAACTCCGGGTAGCCGAACGAGCGCGAGCCACGGAAGCCGGGGACGGGTGCGGGGCGGATCAGGACGGTCTTGGCCCCACGGGCCACGCACCATTCGAGCTCCTCGATCGCCTTGTCGACGATCGGGAGGGTGATGACGGGCGTGGCGAAGATCCGGTCCTCGTAGTTGAAGGTCCACTCCTCGTACATCCACTCGTTCAACGAGTGGATGGCGGCGTGCGTCAGCTCGGGGTCGTCCCGCATGCGCTCTTCGAGGAGGCTGGCCAGCGTCGGGAACATCAGGGACCGGTCGACGCCGAGCTCGTTCATGACCTCAATGCGGGGCGCCGGCTCCCGGAAGGCCGGGATGCCCCGCATGGGCTCCCCGATCACCTCGCGGTACGACTTGCCCTCGGGATTGCCGTTGCGGAAGTACTCCTCCTGGGCCCCGGGTCGGGCCACGACCTCGAAGGTGGGGTTCGGGATGTACTCGCTGACGGTCCCGCGGATCATGATCTTGGTCCGGCCGCGCAGCTCCACGTAGTCGATCGCACCCTTGTAGCGATCGGGCAGGTGCCTCGTGAACGAGTCCCTGGTCTCGTAGAAGTGGTTGTCGGCGTCGAAGACGGGAAAATCGCAAACTCTCGGCATGGTGGAGAGGATATAGATTTCTGACTATGACGTCAATGTCATAGAACTCTCGGCTTCCGGGCTCGGGCCGCCTGACCTGAAATCCCTGTTGAGAGGCCGACGGAACCGGTTCTTGCTGGCTCGGCCGGCCCCCGTCCGGGGCATCAGCGATTGGTCGGGAAGTGCAGCTCCATGGTGCTCGGACCGGGCTCGGGCCAGCGTGACGTGACGACCTTGGGCCGGGTGTAGAAGCGGATGCCGTCGGGGCCGTAGATGGAGGAGTCGCCGAAGATGGAGGCCTTCCAGCCACCGAAGGAATGGGAGGCGACCGGCACCGGGATCGGGACGTTGATGCCGACCATCCCGACCTGGACCTCCCGCTCGAAGCGGCGGGCCGAGCCGCCGTCCCGGGTGAACAGCGCGGTGCCGTTGCCGTACGGGTTGGCGTTCACCAGCGCGAGTGCCTCGTCCAGGCTCGGAACCCGCACCACGCTCAACACGGGGCCGAAGATCTCGTCGTCGTAGACGCGCATCCCGGGCTTCACGTCGTCGAGCAGGGAGCAACCGACGAAGAAGCCGTCGTCCCGCGGGCTTCCCGAACCGTCCACCACGACCTTGGCGCCTTCGTCGGCGGCGCGCTCGACATAGGAGCGCACGCGGTCGCGGTGCTCGGCGGTGATCAGCGGTCCCATCATGGACGTCTGGTCGTCGCCGGCCCCGACGACGACGTCGGGGATGCGCGCGGCGATCGCCTCGATGAGCGGGTCGGCCACCGCACCCACGGCGACGACCACCGAGATCGCCATGCAGCGCTCGCCGGCCGACCCGTAGGCGGCGGACACCGCGGCGTCGGCGGCGGCGTCGAGGTCGGCGTCAGGCAGGACGACCATGTGGTTCTTGGCCCCGCCGAGTGCCTGGACGCGCTTGCCGTTGCGCGTGCCCGTCTCGTAGATGTGGCGCGCCACCGGGGTGCTCCCCACGAAGGAGACGGCCGCAACGTCGGGGTGGGCGAGCAACGTCTCGACCGCCTCGCGGTCACCCTGCACCACGCTGAAGACACCGTCGGGAAAGCCGGCCCGCTGGACGATGTCGGCCAGGACCAGGGAGGCGGAGGGATCCTTCTCCGAAGGCTTGAGCACGAAGCAGTTGCCGCAGGCGATGGCGTTGGCCATCATCCACAGCGGCACCATGATCGGGAAGTTGAAGGGCGTGATGCCGGCCACCACGCCCATCGGCTCCAGCACGGTGCGGATGTCGATGCCGGTCGAGACCTCGGAGTTGGACGACCCCTTCAGGAGATTCGGGATGCCGCAGGCGAACTCGACGTTCTCAATGCCGCGCGCCACCTCGCCCCTGGCGTCCTCGAGGACCTTGCCGTGCTCCCGGGTGACGGCGGCGGCGAGCTCGTCCCGGCTGGCGTCGAGCAGCTCGCGGAGCCGGAAGAGCAGGCCGGCCCGTCGCGTGAGCGACGACGAGCCCCACTCCCGCGCTGCCTCCACGGCGGACGCCACGACGGCGTCGACCTCCGCCGGGGAGGCCAGGGCGACCTCGGCGGTGCGCACGCCCCGGGCCGGGTCGTAGACGGGCGCGACCCGACCCGATGTGCCCGCGGTGGCCCGGCCCGCCACCCAGTGGCCGATCTGCGGCACCCCCGGGGTGCTCGTCTCGGAGTCTGGAGTCATGTCGTCGGTGATCTTACGGCGGCCCCCGGGCACCGGCATTGCCCGCCCGCCGGTCGCACGGGAGACTGCGGAGCCCCTGGTCGGGGCCATGGCGGCCCGGCACGGGCAGCCCCGGTCCCACCACGTAACATGGCTGGCGTGTTCGATTGCGACGTCGATGTCAATACTGGGCTCGCCGACCCGGGCGCGGAGTGACGATGCGGCCGCTGCCTGAGCTGGTCCCGGCCAGCGAGTGGTTCTGGACCTCCGGAGCCGACGGCACCCTGCGCATACAGGAGTGCAGCGACTGCGGCGAGCTGGTGCACCCGCCGGTTCCCATCTGCCCCTACTGCCGGAGCCGCTCGTCGAAGCCGTCCCCGGTCTCGGGCCGCGGCACGATCGTCGGCTTCACGGTCAATGCCCACCAGTGGCACCCGGACTTCGAACCGCCCTACGTGATCGCCAACGTCGCACTGGCCGAGGACCCGCGCGTCCACCTCACGACGAACATCGTCGGCTGCGAGCCGGCGGAGGTCGAGATCGGCCAGGAGGTCGCCGTCCGGTTCCTCCAACAAGAGGACGTGTGGCTGCCCCTGTTCGAGCTGACGGGAGCGGTGGACCCCGTCGACCGGGTGGCGGAGCCGGTGCGCCCGCTCCCCCGCGCCCCGCTGAGCGACGAGCGCTTCGAGCACCGGGCCGTGCTCAGCGGCATCGGTCGCTCCGCCTTCGGCCGGCGCCTCATGGTCGATCCTCTCGCGCTGGCCGTGGACGCCAGCCTCGCCGCCATTGCCGACGCCGGGCTGACGATCGACGACATCGACGGGCTGTCGACGTACCCCGGGATGAGCGGCGGCGGCATGAGCGAAGGTGGCGTCAGCGCCATCGAAGAGGCGCTTGCGGATCCACCCGACCTGGATCAACGGCGGCGGCGACCTGCCGGGACCGGGAGGATCGGTCATTGCGGCCGCCATGGCCGTGGCCTCGGGCCTCTGCCGTCACGTGCTGTGCTTCCGGACCGTCTGGGAATCGACCTTCGGCGTCCTCGCCGCCCGGGCTGCGCAGGCCGCGGCGGGTGCCGGCGGGGGCAACCCCCTGGCCGAACGCGTCTCGGGCCCCTTCCGGGAGTGGCGAGCCCCCTTCGGCGCCATGTCGGCCGCCAATTGGATCGCCATGAACGCCACGCAGTACATGCATCGCTACGGCGCCCCCCGCGAAATGCTCGGCATGATCGCCGTCAACGGGAGGCGGAACGCCGCGCGCAATCCCAATGCCATCTACCGGGATCCCATGACGATGGACGACTACCTCTCGGCACGGCCCATCACCTCGCCCTTCGGTCTGTACGACTGCGACGTGCCCTGCGACGGCTCCATCGCCGTGATCGTCTCCGCTGCATCCGTCGCCGACGACCTCCCTCACCCCGCCGTGCGCATTGAGGCCGTCGGGACGCAGATCCTCGAGCGGGTGTCGTGGGACCAGGACACCCTGACCCACGAGCCACAGGTCATCGGCCAGGCCGAGCACCTCTGGACGCGCACCGACATGCGGCCGTCCGAAGTCGACCTGGCGCTCGTCTACGACGGCTTCACCTTCAACGCCATCTCCTGGCTCGAGGGTCTGGGCTTCTGCGGGTTCGGCGAGGCCTACGACTGGCTCGACGGAGGCCGGCGCATCGCCCTTGACGGCGAGCTCCCGGTCAATCCCCACGGTGGACAGCTCTCCGAAGGGCGGAGCCACGGCTTCGGCTTTCTCTACGAGGCGGTCACCCAACTTCGCCACGACGCCGGCGAGCGCCAGGTGAAGGACGCCAAGACGGCAGTGGTCACCTCGGGTGGCGGGACGCCGTCCGGCGTCCTGCTGCTGCAACGGAAGGACGCGTGACGTCGATGGCGGAGCCCACGGCAATCCCCGACACGACCGACAAGCCGAGCGGGCCCCGGTCCCGAAAGGGTGTCGAGACACGGGCGCGTCTGCTGGCGGCGGCGAAGGAGGTCTTCGAGCAGGACGGGTTCCTCGACGCCCGGATCTCCGACATCGCGGAGCGGGCCGGCCTGTCCCACGGATCCTTCTACCACTACTTCGAATCGAAGGAGGAGGTCTTCCGGGAGGTGGCGGCCGAGGTCGAGGAGCGTCTGAGCGAGCCGCTCTACAGCGTGATCCTCGACGCCAACTCCACCGCATCGCCGTACGACCGGATCCACGAGGGCATCCGCCGCAACCTCGAGAGCTACCGCGACGAGGCCCGCATCATGGGTGTCATCGAACAGGTCTCGCGCTTCGACGAGAACCTGCGTGCCTTCCGCAACGAGCGGCACCACGTCTCGTCGGCGCAGATCGCCGACTCCATCCGCCGCCTGCAGCAGCACGGGCTCGCCGACAAGAGCCTCGACCCCGTGATCGCCGCCGCCGGGCTGGGCGCCATGACCTACCGCTTCCCCGAAATGTGGTTCGTGCAGGACCTGGTGGACTGCGACTTCGACCAGGGTGTGGATCAGCTGACGCGGCTCTTCGTCAACGCCCTGGGTCTGCACCAGACAGCTGGAGTGCCGCCACGTCGACACGTCGAACGACACGCTCGTCAGCGACTGACGACGGGTCCTCTGCCGCCGGAAGCGAGCGCGCAGAACGGGCGCGGTCAGCCCAGAACGTCTGCTTTCCATTCCAGGAGCTGCGGGGCGAGCAGCGTCCACCGGGCGAACAGCCCTTCCTCGCGTGCCTCGCCGCGCTCGATCCATTCGCGGTCGCCCCACGGCGGCTCCACGAGGCGTGCGCCGGGGAGGATCTCCGCCAGGGCCTCCGACGTGGCCCTGGTGTGGTGCGGGTCGCTGATGCCGCTCCGGAAGACGAGCGCCGGGATGTCGAGTGCCTTGGCGTCCGCTTCGGGCAAGCCCGGCACGGGCTCGTCGTCCCGGGGGCAGTAGGCCTGCATCCAGCGCTCCATGGTGGCGATGAACACGGCCGGGTCCTGCGCCAGGAAGCGGTCCCGGTTCGACGGGTTCAGCTCCTGCACCTCGGCCCATTCGGGGAGGTCCGCCACGGCTTCCATGCCGTGGGTCCAGGCCGCCTGCACCGATCCACCGCAGTAGTGCGTCGCCAGGGAGAGCAGGCCGTAGACGCCGCCGCTGATCCACCAGATGGCCAGCGCGGCCGCCGTCTCGGGATGGCGGGCGGCGGTGAGGAGGGAGACACGGGCGCCGCCCGAGCCCCCGGCGATGACGGCCGGCGTCATGTCGAGGTGCGCCAGGAGGCCGGCCAGCGCGTCGGCCTGCATGGCCGACTCCGACGAGCCCTCGAAGCACACGTCGGAGGCGCCGCAGTTGGGCCGGTCCCAGATGAGCACCTTGTTGCCCTGCGCGGCCAGGATCTCCGCCAGCTGGCGCACGCCGGGTGACTCCTTGGTGAACCGCCCACCGGGCGTGATCACCCAGGGCTGCCCCGAGTCCCCGATCACCTCGTAGGCGAGCGACAGTCCGTTGACGGTGGCGGTGGGCACGAATGGACTCCTCTGCATGGGCGCCGGGCGCGGTGCCGCGACGGTGGACTCGGTCGGATCGGCTAGGTCGAGGTCGGGCGGCTGCGGGGGACCTCACGGAAAGGGACGTCCTTGTCCAGGCGGCGCTCCCGCGGCATGCCGAGCACGCGCTCGCTGATGACGTTGCGCGCCATCTCGGTCGTGCCCCCTCCGATGCTGCCCGCCTGGCGCATCAGGAAGTTGATCGCGCTCATGGAGGCGGCGTCGTCCTCGCTCCAGGCCGCGCCGGAAGGGCCGGCGTTGTCGAAGGCGAGCGTGACGATGCGCGAGACCGACGTGCCCTTGAACAAGCGCACGAGCCCGGCCGCCTGGTCGGACATGCGGCCCGACCGGATGCCCTCGCCGACCCGCTCGGCGAGCTGGTTCACCACCAGCTCGAGCATGCGCGCCTCGCCGATGTGGTCGCGCGCCGTGGCGTCGTCCAGAAGGCCGTGCGCCCTGGCGATGTCGTAGACGATCTTCGTGTCCTGGCTGCCGTGCGCCAGCCCGACGGGCTCGGTCACGAAGGACGAGTTGTAGAGCATGCGCTCGTGGAACATCCAGCGGGTGCCGACGGTCCAGCCCTCGTCCACCGCTCCGACCCTGTCGGTGTCGGGGACGATGACGTCGGTCATGAACTCCTGGCAGAACTCCCGGGACCCGTTGTTCATCTCAATGCGGTGCACCTCGACGTTGGGCTGGTGGATGGGCAGCATGAACACCGTCAGGCCGCGGTGCTTCGGCTGGTCCCAGTTGGTCCGGGCCAGACAGAGCCCCCAGTCCGACCACCACGCCCCCGACGTCCACACCTTGGAGCCGTTGAGGATCCACTGCTCCCCGTCGCGCACGGCCGTCGTGAGCGCACCGGCCACGTCGGAGCCGCCGCTCGGCTCGGAGAGGAACTGCATCCAGAGCTCCTCGCCCTTCAGGATGGCGGGGAGGTGGCGCAGCTTCTGCTCCTCCGTGCCGAACTCGAGAATGACGGCGGCGCACGGCGACAGCGTGGGGATCTGCACCCGCAGGGGGTATTCGTAGCCGGCGAACTCCTCGTTGAGGACCTTCTGGTGCTCGTGCGTCAGGCCCTGACCGCCGTAGGCGCGCGGGAAGCAGATGCCGGCCAGGTCGGCGTCGAACAGCATGCGCTGAATCTCGCGGTCCCGGGCCACGGTGGCCAGCTCCGCCTCGTCGTCGTTGCCGTTGCGCTCCCAGCGCAACTCCTCGGGGGTGACCTGCCGCAGGTTGCCCCGGATGAAGGAGCGGGCCCGTTGCCGGAAGTCCTCGAGGCTCTCCATCTCCTCTGACGTCTCCACTCGCAGGGCGCTCACGCCGCCGCCCCTTCCCGTGCGTCGATGAAAGCGGCGATCCGCTGGCGGTGGTCGGCCGGCGTGCCGGCGAGCGCCCGGTTCAGCGTCACCCGCCGCAGGAACAGGTGCAGGTCGTGCTCGAAGGTCACGCCGATGCCGCCGTGCAGCTGCGTGCAGTCCTGCACCAACTCGGCGCCGTACTCGCCGATGTAGGCCTTGGCCGCGCTCACCAGCTCGGCCGAGTCGGGGTCGCCCGCCGCCACGGCGGCGATCGCGGCGTCGCTGGTGGCGTGGCTCGACTGGAGCCACATGAACATGTCGGCGAAGCGGTGCTTGAGGGCCTGGTACGACGCCAGCGGCCGCCCGAACGAGTAGCGGTCGAACGCCCATTCGACGGTCATGTCGAAGGCGGCCTGCATGGCGCCCACCGACTCCGCGTTCAGCAGGGCGATGAGCAGCTCGAACTGGCGGTGGACGTCGGCGCGGGCGTCGCCGGCGGTCCCGATCACCGCGGACGCCGGCACCGTCGCCCCGTCGAAGGTCACGATGTCGAAGCGCCGGGTCAGGTCGACCGTCAGCATCGGCGCGATGGTGATGCCGGGCGTGGTCGCAGGGACGAGGACCTGGGTCACGCCGTCGCCGTCGCTGCAGGTGACGAGCAGGTGGTCCGCCTGTCCGGCCGACTCGACAATGCGGGCCTCGCCGTCGAGCACGAGGTCGGTCCCCGACGCGACGGCATCGACGGTGGGCTCCCACCGTGTCGAACCGAACGGCGGCGCGCACCAGGTGGCGATGCGCTCGCCGGAGAGCAGTCCGGCCAGCACGTCGGGCGCCGCAGTGTGCTCGCTCAGGGCCGCGGCCACCACGTTCACCACAGCCAGGGGCCCGGGCGCGGCATGACGGCCGAACTCGTAGGCGACCAGGCCGGCGTCGGCCAGGCCCGAGTCGCTGATGGTGCCGCCTCCGTGCTCCTCGCTCACCAGCAGCGAGGTCCAGCCCAGCTCGGCGCCGCGGCGCCAGTAGGCGGGGTCGTAGCCGATCGGGTCGTCACGGAGCTGCCGCAGGGCATCGGGCGCCACCTGCTCGGTCAGGAAGCGATCGGTGGTCTCGCGGAAGAACTCTTGGTCTTCGGTCAGGTTCAGGAGCATGGTGCTCCCCGGCGTTCACTCACGTGGGTCTCTTCGGTCCTTTCGGGCGCGACGGCATGGGGTTCGATGGGCATTGGGATGACCGGTGTGGCGAGGCTAGACGGCGCTCACGACGCCGATGCCTGCGGCCTCGTTGCGGACACGCCACGCGTCCTTGGACATCCGGGTGACGTCGACGTCGGGCGTGGCCGCCCGCAGCGCACCGACCGTCGCCGCCTCCTTGGCGGTGTGGGCGAAGGGATCCCAGCCGTAGAAGCGGCAGGCGTTCTCCCAGGTGATCTTGTGGATCTCGTCGTCCCGGCAGCCGGCGTCCTGGAATTCCTTCCAGGCGAACTCGGGCGACCGGGGCCAGGTCGTGTCGGTGTGCGGGTAGTCGCACTCCCAGGCGATGCCGTCGATGCCGATGCGGTCCCGCAGCAACAGGCCGGAGGGATCGGTGATGTAGCAGGCCAGGATGTGGTCGCGGAAGACCTCGGACGGGAGCTTGCCGCCGAAGTCGCCGTGCATCCACTCCTGGTTCGTGAAGTGCCGGTCGATCCGGTCGAAGTAGAAGGGGATCCAGCCGATGCCGCCTTCGGAGAGCGCGACCTTGAGGTCGGGGAAGCGGCGCAGCGTCGGGCCGAACAGCAGGTCCTGGGCCGTGATGGCGCTGATCTGGCAGGCCAGCACCATCAGATGGTCGACCGGCGCCTCCTCCGGCTTCTGAATGACGTTGAAGCCGGCGCCGATGTGCAGCGACAGCACCATGTTCTCCTCGCTGAGCGCGGCCAGCATCGGGTCCCAGTAGCCCGAGAGGAAGCTCGGGAACCCCTGCACGTGCGGCGTCTCGAGGAAGCTGATGGAGCGGCAGCCCTTCTTGGCGATGCGCCGGACCTCGGCCACGGCGGCGTCGATGTCCCACATCGGGACGATGCCGAGCGGAATGAAGCGGCCCGGGTACTCACCGCACCATTCGTCGATGGCCCAGTCGTTGTAGGCCTGCAGCATGACGAGGGCGATCTCCTTGTCACTCGCCTCGGAGAAGGTCCGGGCGTTCCAGCCGGCCATGGTCGGGAAGCACATGGAGCCGAGCACGCCGTTGGCGTTCATGTCCCGCACGCGCTCGTGCACGTCGAAGCAGCCGGGCCGCAGCTCGGTGTAGGTGCCCGGGTTGAAGCCCCACTCCTCCGAGGGCCAGCCCACCGTGGCCGACATGCCGAAGGAGGTGCTCGTCTTCTCCCCCTGGAAGACCCAGCGGTCGATGCCGTCCTCGTGCACCACCTTGGGTGCCTCGTCCAGCCACTTCTTCGGCACGTGGTTCTCGTACATGTCGGGCGGCTCAATCATGTGGTCGTCGATGCTGACCAGAATCATGTCGTCGAGGTTCATGGCGTGCTCCTCTCTTCACCATGCTGCGCCCTGCGGCGCATCACGCCGTGCGCACCGGCAGCGTCTCCCAGCCCCGCACCGTCGAGGCGTGGGCCCGGTCGTGCCTTGTCGTAGTCGACCTCCCACTCGGGGAAGCGGGTGCAGCACCTCGTCGAGCGCCACCCGGCCCTCAAGCCGGGCCAGCGCCGCGCCCGAGGCAGAGGTGGATGCCGTACCCGAAGGACTGGTGCCGGCCGATGTCGCGGTGGATGTCGAAGCTGTCGCCGTCGGGGAAGTGGCGCTCGTCCCGGTTGGCCGAGCCGTTCAGCAGGACCATGATGCTGCCTTCGGGCACCGTCTGCCCGTGGACCTCGACGTCGCTCGGCCACGTAGCGGGACTGCACCGGCGAGGGCGCCTCGTAGCGGAGCAGCTCCTCGATGGCGTTGTTCACGAGGGAGCGGTCCGCCACCAGCTCGGCCCGCTGGTCGGGATGGCGGCCGAGCACCTCGCCGGCGAAGCCGATGAGGCGGGTCGTGGTCTCGTTCCCGGCGCCGGACAGCAGGCCGACGTACCCGAGGATCTCGTCGTGGCTCAGGGTGCGCGTGGTGCCGTGCTCGTCCTCGAACTCGGCGTTGAGCAGCTCGGTCATGAGGTCGTCGGACGGGTGCTCGGCGCGCCACTTGATGTAGTCGGAGAAGACCGCTGCCGAGCGCGAGTGCGTCGTACTCGGTCTCGTTCGGCACGCCCTCCTCGAGGCGCAGCCCGTCGTCGATCTGCTCGCGGATCGCCTCCTGGTCCTCGCTCGGGGATCGCCGAGCAGCATGCCGATGACGCGCATGGGCATGAACTTGCCCAGGTCCTTCACGAAGTCGAACTCCCCCGTCCCGACGAGCGGGTCGAGCACCTCGGCGCAGTAGGCGCGCACCTGGGGCTCGAGCGCCTGCATCTTCTTCGGCGTGAAGACCCGGGAGAGCAGGCCGCGGTGGATGTCGTGGGTGGGCGGGTCCTCGAAGAGGATCGACCCGGGCGGGATCTCGACGCCCGCCTTGATGATCTCGAGCACCGAGCCGCGGCCCGAGATGTAGGTCTTCCAGTCGAGCATGGCCTTGTCGACGTCGTCCCAGCGGCTCAGCGCGAAGAACTCGTACTTCTCGTTCCAGTACAGCGGCGCCTCGTCGCGCAGGCGCTTCCACACCGGGTACGGGTCGGCATCGATGTCGAAGTCGTACGGGTCGTAGTACACCCCGGACTCGTTGGTGACGGTCACGTCGGGACCTCCCCTGTCGTCTCTTCGCCTTCTACCTAGGCCGCCGGCCAGGCGAGGGACTTGACCTCGAGATACTGGTCGAATCCCGCCACACCGTTCTGGCGCCCGATGCCGCTGTGCTTGTAGCCGCCGAAGGGCAGGTCGGGCCCGTAGGGTGCGCCACCGTTGATGCTCAGGCCACCGGTACGGATGCGCTTGGCCACGGCGAGCGAGCGCTCCGTCGAGCCCGAGAACACGCCGCCGGACAGCCCGTACTTGGAGTCGTTGGCGATGCGGACCGCGTCGTCCTCGTCCTCGAACGGGATGACGACCAGCACCGGGCCGAAGATCTCCTGCTGGGCGATGGTCATGGCGTTGTCGACGTCGGTGAACAGCGTCGGCTCGACCCACCAACCCTTGGCGAACTCGTCACCGGCGGGACGTCCGCCGCCCACGGCGAGCGTGGCGCCCTCGGCCTTCCCCTTCTCTATGAGGCCGAGGACGCGCTCGCGCTGCTTGGACGAGATGACCGGGCCCATGATGACGTCGGGCCGTTGCGGGTCGCCGTAGGGCACCGCGGCGAACAGGCCCTTGAGCAGCTCGACCCCTTCCTCGTAACGCGAGCGGGGAAGGAGCATGCGGGTCTGAATGGCGCAGCCCTGGCCGGCGTGGAAGCAGGCGCCCATGCCCATGAGGGTGGCGAAGCCGAGGTCGGCGTCCTCCAGGACGATGGTGGCGGACTTGCCGCCCAGCTCGAGGAAGGTCCGCTTCATGGTGGCGGCGCCCTTCTCCATGATGCGCTGGCCCACCGCGGTCGAGCCGGTGAACGAAATCATGTCGACCTTGGGCGACAGCGTGAGCTCCTCACCGATGAGGTGGTCGGACGACGTGACGATGTTGACCACGCCGGGCGGGATGTCGGTCTGCTCGGCGATCAACCGGCCGAGGAACGTGGCGTTCCAGGGCGTGTCGGGCGCGGGCTTCAGCACGACCGTGTTGCCGGTGGCCAGCGCCTGGCCCAGCTTGTTCGACGTGACCTCGAAGGGGAAGTTCCACGGCACAATGGCGCCGACCACGCCGACCGGCTCCCGCCAGATCCGACGCGAGTCGAGCGAGCCCTGCAGGTTGATGGCGTCGGGCAGCACCGTCTCCCACTCGAACTCGTCGATCATCTTGGCCGGCCACGACAGCGCGTCGGCCAGCGGCGCGTCCAGCTGGGGGCCGTTCGTCGTCATGCGTGGGCAGCCGACCTCGAGGATGAGCTGCTCGCGCAGCTCCTCCTGCTCGTTCTGCAGCGCGTCGTGCAGCTGCTCGAGGCAGCGCTTGCGGAAGGCGTGGTTGGTCGACCAGTCGGTCTCGTCGAAGGCCCGCCGCGACCCGTCGATGGCCCGCTGCATTTCCGCGGTCGAGGCGTCGGCCACCTGGCCGATGACCTCTTCGGTGGCCGGGTTCACATTGTCGAACGTCTTGCCCGAATCGGCATCGACGAGCTTGCCGTCGATCAACATCCGCTGCTCGGGGTTGACCTTCGCTGTGTCACTCACGGTCGTCATCCTCTCGTCGTCCGGATCGCCAGGGTCACGGCGGCAACACCGCCGGATATGGCGGGACGCGTGCCTGGGAAGCCTCTCTTCGGGAGGGTATCTGACTTTGACGTCGCCGTCAAAAACGACTGTAGGATGCCGGGTTTCGGCCTCGCGGAGGCCGCCGCGACCGGTTCCGGAGGCCGGACGACAGCCGCCGTTGCGGTGATGCCACAGTGGTGGCCCACCGGGCCCCAGAGGAGGATCATGTTCACGATTGCTGCGTTCGTCGAGGCCCTGACGCTCGAGGAGGTCGGCCCCGACCGCTACCGGGCGAACAGCCTCCAGCTCCACGCACGGCGTCGTCTTCGGCGGGCAGCTGCTGGCGCAGTCCGTGATGGCGGGACTGGCCGGCCAGGAGGGGAAGGCGGTCAAGACGATCCACACCGTCTTCGCCCGGGGCGCCAGCCCCGACGCGCCCCTCGAGATCGCGGTGGAGCGGATGCACAGCGGGCGCTCCGTGGCCAGCAGCACGGTGACGATCAGCCAGGGCGACACCTTGGTCACCCGTTCGCTGGTCCTCCTCAGCGCCGACGAGCCCGACGTGATCCGCCACGCCGACACGGCGCGCGCCATGACGTCTCCCGAAGAGTCCGGCGGGACCGTGCGCGGTGAGGGCGTCTGGGAGATCCTCATCGTCGACGATGTCGACATCAGCGACCCCGAGCTGGTCGGCCCGCCCGAGCTCGACGCCTGGGTGCGCTTCGTCGACGCCCCCGACGACCCCGCCACCGACCAGGCCCTCGTCGCCTACTCCACCGACGGGTTCCTGATCGGCACGGCCATGCGCCCCCACGCCGGCGTCGGCCAGGCCCAGGCGCACGTGACCCTCTCGACCGGCGTCCTCAGCCACACCCTCACGTACCACGAGCGCTGCCCCGCCGCCGAGTGGCACTTCCTGCAGCAGCGCAGCACGTTCGCCGGCAACGGCCGCAGCTACGGGCAGGGTGACATCTTCCGCCGTGACGGGCAGCTGGTCGCCTCGTTCGTCCAGGACGCCATGATCCGGGCCCGCTCCGGCAAGGCCGGCGCGCTCTGAGCAGCGTTCAGCCGGCGGACAGGCGCGCCAGCTGACGGGACAGCCAGTCGTCCATGCAGTGCATGGCGAGCTGCACCGCCGCCGCCCCGGGCACCAGGAGGTAGGCGTGCGGGAGGCCCGCGATCACGTGCAGCTCGCAGGGCACCCCGGCCTGGTTCAGGCGCTGCGCGTAGCCGATGTCCTCGTCGCGGAAGCCGTCGATGGAGCCGACGACCACACACGTGGGAGGGAGGCCGGTCAGGTCGGTCTCCCGCGCCGCGGCGGCGTAGCCCGGGACCTCGTCGGAGCCGTAGAGCGCACCGAGGTAGGAACGCCAGCCGAACTCGTTCGAGCCTGCGGCCCACACGTAGAGCCCCTCGGCATTGATGGAGGGCGTCTGCTGACGGTCGTCGAGCATGGGGCAGTCGAGGAGCACGAACGCCAGCGGGACCTCGCCGCGGTCACGGGCCAGCAGCGCCAGCGCGGCCGCCAGGCCACCGCCGGCGCTGAGCCCGTAGAGGCCGATGCGGTCCTTGTCGATGCCGAGGCTGTGAGCGTGGTCGTACGTCCACCGCAGCGCGGCGTAGCAGTCCTCGAGCGGGCCCGGGTAGGGCGTCTCTGGTGCGAGGCGGTACTCGACGGACACGCCGACCACCCCGAGGTCCGGACACCAGCGGTCAAGCAGCGGACTGTCCATGTCGTAGGAGCCGATGACGTAGCCGCCGCCATGAATGGTGACGATGGCGGGAAGGAGCCCCTCCGCATCCTTCGGGCGGTGCACCCGGACGGTCACAGGCGGGTCGCCCGGGACCTCGTGCTCGGTCCGCACCACTGCGTCGGACAGATCCGGCGAGGCGAAGGACGCCGACCGCATGGCGGCCACGCCCTCGGCGTCGACGGCCGGGAGCTCGAACGCGGCCAGCACCGGCCGGAGCTCCGGGTCGAGCAGGTCCTTGACGTTGACCTTCTCAATCGGCACGCTCATGCGAGCAACCCTCCTCCCCCGCGGATGGCCGCCACCAGTCCGCCGTCGACGGGGAGATCGATCCCACTGATGAAGCTCGCCTCGTCGGAGAGGAGGAAGACGGCACCGGCCGCCACCTCCTCGGGGCGTCCCTCCCGGTGCAGGGGCGACAGGTCGACGAGCATGGCACTGGTGTCGCGCGCCTCCGCCTCCTGGCGTCCCATCGGTGTGTCGATCATGCCGGGTGTGACCGAGCAGATGCGCGCGCCGACCTGGCCGAAGCGCACGGCTTCGCGGCGGACCAGCCGGTGCACGCCGCGCTTGCTCCACGTGTAGGCCATGCCGGGGTCCTCGATCTCGGGACCGACCGCCTCACGGATCCTCTCGAGGAACCCGTCGGAGAGCGGATCGTCGAGGACAGGGTCGGGAGGGAGATCCCCCTGGTCGAGGGCGAGCAACGCGGCCACCGACGCGAAGCAGACGATCGCAGTGTCGGGCACGGCGAGCACACGGCACGCCTCGACGAGCCGCGCCGTCCCGACCAGGTTGACGGCGAGGATCTCCGCGCCAGTCCGCCATGGTCGGGGACAGTCCTGCGGCGTGCGCGACGGCACGCAACGAGCCGAGCTCGGCCACCCTGGCCGCGAGACGCGCCATCCCGCCGGGATCCTTCACGTCGAGGACGAAGGGCTCCACCTGGGCGCGATGACCGGCCGCCGCCAGCATGTCCGCCTGGGTGGCCAGCAGCGCCTCGTCGCGATCGACGAGCAGCAGGACATCGACCATGTCGGCCATGCGCTCGGCACACGCTGCGCCCATGCCGCGGCCCGCCCCTGTCGCGATGCCCACTGTCATCTGCTGCCCCCTGTTCTCTGCGTGTTCGACTCGGACGTTACTGCGGCGTCACCGGGTAACGACCGGTGGGACACGGAGGTCGAGAACGTTCACGCCGGGTTGGGCTCGGTGCGGAGCGGGGCCGGCGTCGTCGTCGCGAGTCCGTCCGATCTCGCCTTCGGCGCCACTCCGGTTGATGGCCCGCTCGTCGGTGCCCAGGTAGCTGGCGATGACCCGGGGGTTGTCGCGTACCGCCGTCGGATGACCCTCGGCGATGACCTTCCCGGCCTCGAGGCAGTACACCCGGTCGCTGATGCCCATGATCAGCGGCATGTCGTGCTCAATGAGGAGGACCGACGCGTCGAGCTGTCGCCGCACGGTCACGATGAGCGGACCGAAGGCCTCGGTCTCGCGTTGCGCCAGTCCGGCGGTGGGCTCGTCCAGGCAGAGGACCTTGGCGTCGAGGGCCAGCAAGCCCGCCAGCTCGACCACCCGGCGGGTCCCGGTCGAGAGGTCGGCGATGTAGTGGTCCCGGTAGGAACCCAGCCCGAGGAGGTCGACGAGGTCGCCCACGGCGGCACGATCGTGCCGGCTCCGCCGCGTCGCCGGCGGCCAGGCGATTGCGGTGGACAGCATGCCGGTCTCGTTCTTCCCTTCCAGCGCCACCAGCAGCGTCTGGGTCACCGTCAATTCGGGGAACAAGGTCGCCGACTGGAAGGTCCGGCCCAGACCGAGGCCGGCCCGGTGGGCGGGCGCCCAGCCACCGATCTCATGGTCGCCCAGTCGCACGGAACCCGACGCGGGGACGAAGCCACCGATCGCGTTCATGAGCGTCGACTTGCCGGCCCCGTTGCTCCCGATGAGACCGACGATCTCGCGTTCGCCCACACTGACCGTGGCGCCGTCCACCGCGACGTTGCCGCCGAAGCTCACCCGGAGATCGGTGACGGCCAGCGTCGGGACGCCGGACGTCACGGTGCTCGGGCTCCGGCAGGGCCGCCTTGGCGGGCGCCTTGGGCGCCTGCGGGACGACGTCCTTGCCGAATCGGCGGTCGGCCCAGTTCAGCAGTGCATCGCGGGCGTCGTAGGCGACCTGCATGAGGCCACGGGGGAAGTAGAGCAGGACCGCCAAGAGCCCGATGCTCGACGTGAGCAACCCGAGAACCTGGTTGTTGGGAGCCAGGGCGGGGATCCCGATGACCCAGATGGCCCCGATGACCGCGGCCGTGACCGAACCCATTCCACCGATCACCACCATGGCCACGAGGCTCAAGGAGATGTCGACGATGAAGAAGCTGCCCGGTCCGCCGAACGCGATGTTGGAGTACGCACCGCTCAACAGGGCGCCGCCCATGCCCGCCAACGCGCCCGCAATGGCGAAGGCGCGGATCTTCTCCCAGACCGGCCGTACCCGGTAGGCGGAGGCCGTGTTCTCGTTGTCGCGTACCGCCATGATGGAGCGTCCGATGCCACTGTCCCTGAACCGGTTGGCGACCAAGAGCACGACCGCCAGAATGACGAGCACCACGTAGTAGTACGTGCGCTGGCCCGGGAAGGACAGCGAGAAGAGCTTTCCGGGGACGAACGGCAGGTTGGCCCCGTCGGTCGAGGCCCCGCTCAGGATCCCGAGGCTGAAGAAATACTGCTGCGCCGCCAGGGCGAACACGAACGTGACGACGGCGAGGTAGAGGCCTTTGACCCGCAACGAGCTGAGCCCGAGAATCATGGCCAGGACGGCCGAGCCGGCCGTGGTGGCGACAATGGCGAGCCAGAAGGGCACGCCCCCTTCGACCAGGCGGGCGGCAAAGAGCGCGCCGAGACCGGCGAAGGCCATCTGGCCGAGCGAGAGCTGGCCCAACCAGCCGGTGAGGACGGTCAGCGACGTGGCGCAGATGGCGAAGGCGAGGATCTCGGTGAAGGTCTGCTGGGTCGAGGGTTGGGTGAAGATCAGCGGGAGAACGATGGCGATCGCTCCGAGGAAGAAGATCCCGCTCTTGTTGATGTTGCGGGCCCAGCGGGACGACTGCAGGCGCACCGGGATCGGGCGCGCCCTGGGCGTGAACGCGAAGACCTCGCTCTCGTCGGTGCGCTCCCGATTGAAGAGGACCGCCACGACCACAATGATCAGGAGCAACAGATTGATCAGTCCGGGCTTGTCGATGTAGTTGAAGTTCACGATGCTCTGCAGCACGCCGATGGCCACGGCGGCGATGATGGTGCGGCTGAAGGAGGTCATGCCGCCGATCACGGCGGCCACCAGAGCCAGCGACAGGGTCTGTGGGCCGAGGGTCGTCAGGTCGCCGGCGGCGCCGCTCTGACCGGCGATGAGGACGACCGAGAGCGTGGACAGCGCAGCGGCCAGGGCCCAGACCAACGTCGAGACCATCTTCGGGCTGATGCCGGACAAGCGGGCGAGCCGTGGATTGGTGGAGCACGCTTTGACCGTCCGCCCGAGCGTCGTGCGGTCGAGGAACCACGTCAGTGCGATGAGCGTGATCGGCACAATGATCAGGATCGACAGGTCCGAGCCGCGCACGGTGACACCGGCCACGGTCCAGGTGCCGTTGATGGCGCTCGGGAAGTGGGTGGTGATCTCGGTCGGCGTCGGAATCTTGATGGCGATCGCCAGGGCCAGCTGCGAGACGCCGATGGTGGCGACGAGGACGACCACGCGGGGCGACTTGCGCAGCCGACGGATGATGGCCAGGTCGACGACGGCCCCGAAGGCCAGTCCCAGGACCAGGGCGACCACCAGCCCGATCCAGAACGACACGTGGTACTGCACGACCAGCAACGACAGGACGGCGGCGCCGACGACGCCCATGTTGCCGACGGCGAAGTTGATGATCCGGGTGGCCCGGTAGACCAGGACCACGCCGACGGCGATGACGGCGACGCCGAGTCCCTGCACGACGCCGTCGAAAATGATTTGGCTGTTCAGCCAGGTCACCGCGAGCATCAGTCGGCCTCGTGGCCCCCGAGGAACACCGCCCGCGCCAGGTCGTCACGCTCCATGAGGTCGCGGATCTGACCCTCGAAGCGCACACGCCCCTTCTCCAGGAACACCGCCCTGTCGGCGATGGCGGCCGCCACGTTCAGCGACTGCTCGACGATGATCAGCGTCTCTCCGGCCGCCTTCAGGCCGTCGATCACCTCGATCAGCTCCTGCACGATGATCGGCGCCAGGCCCAAGGAGAGCTCGTCGATCATCAGGACGGCCGGGTCGTGCAGCATGGCGATGCCCAAGGCCAGCATCTGTTGCTGCCCGCCCGAGAGCGAGTCGGCCCGCTCTCCTCGGCGGTCCCGCAAGGCGGGAAAGAGCTCGTAGACCCGTTCGACCCGTCGGCGCAGCTCGTTCTTGTCGGAGCGGTAGACGAAGCCACCCATTTCGAGGTTCTCCGCCACCGTCATCGGGCCGAAGACTCCCTTCCCACCCTGCAACAGGTGGATGCCGAGCCGGGAGCGCTGTTCCGGTGTGGTGTAGGTGATGTCGCGACCGTTGAGACGCACGACGCCACGACTCGGGGTCTCCAGACCCGACGCGACGTTGAGCGCGGTCGACTTCCCGGCGCCGTTGGTCCCGAGGAGCGCCAGAACCTCCCCCTTCTGCACCTCGAAGTTGACCCCGAAGAGGATCTGCACATGGCCGTAGCTGAAGTCGACGTTGCTCACCTGCAGGACGGGGATCGACGCGGGGTCGGCCTCCTGGCGGCGGTGCTCCTCCTGCTCCTCTTTGAGCTCCACGACGACGAGGGACAGGTCGTTGCGGATGAAGTGCGCGCTCCGGATGATCATGATTCCCCCGAAGATCGTCGAGGGAATCATGATGATGAGGACGGTCGCTCGGATGCCGACGACGCTGTCGAGCAGGGCCGCCAGCACCGCGCCCCCGGTAGCCCCGATGAAGAAGACGTAGATGCCTCCCACCGCGCCGACCATGCCCCGCAGCCGGTAGGGAGCCACCGACTGGAGCACCGGCCCGATCATGGAGAAACCGGTCAACAAGAGGACGCCGCTCGGCACGCTGAAGACGGCCCAGAGGACTGCGTTGGGCATGAAGTACTGAATGGGGACAATGAGTGCGACCGGCAGGATGACAATGCCGATCAGCGAAAGGGCCCGCGACGGATCCTTCCGGTAGAGGCGGTCGTAGTACCTGCCGACAAGCGGCAGCGCCACAAGCACCCCGACACTGCCGATGGTGCCGACGATGCCGCGCTGGAAGGCATCGAGCCCGTAGCGCTGCTTGAGATAGAGGTTGCCGAGCACGGGGCCCGTGAAGAGCCCGAAGCCGATGGCCGAGAAGGCGATGAGCACCGTCTTGATGGTGCGGATGCGCATGACCCGCTCGAACGCCGCCTCGAACGACGGCGCGGCAGGAGGTGTGTCACCGAGGACCTCCCCGAGCACGTCCTTCTTCTCGAACTGCCCGCGGGGCGGCTCGGGAATGGTGAAAGCGAAGACCGCGACCACCAAAACCGGGATGGCCAGGATGTAGAAGGCCCAGCGCCAGCCGTTGGGGCCACCCACCTGGGTTGCAATGAAGCCGACGAGCAGCGGGCTGGCCGCCATGGCGAAACCACTGCCCATGCCCATGGCGGCGTAGAGCCGGCCGCGTACGTTGATCGGATAGGTGTCGGCCAGCAGGGAACCGTGGACGCTCTGGGTGCTCGACTGCGAGATGCCGGCGCCGAGGCGGGCCAGGAAGAACACAAAGATGTTGATGGCGAAGCCTGTGGCGGCCACCATCAGCCCGAAGACGACGGTCGCCCAGCCGATGATGGGCGGTCGCCGGTACCGGTCGGCCAGCCATCCCATCGGGAGGATGCCCAGGACCAGGAACCCGCCCGAGATCCCCGCCACGAAGGTGATGGCGCCTGTCGAGACGTGGAAGGACGACTGGATGTTCGGCGAAAGGACCGCGAGCCCGGAAGTCTGGAGATTGTCCAGCGTGACGATGATGGCGAGGATGATGAAGGCTCGAGCGCCCGTGGAGCGCAGCCCCTCCCGCAGCGTGGTCTGCTCCTCCCCCGCTCCCGGGAGCATGTCCTCGGGGAACAGGAATTCCGGCATGGACTCGGCCGCCAGTTGCCGCTCGGCAGCCGAATCGACCACCAGGTGGGCCAGGTCGGCCGCACTCATGTCCTCGGAGGCGCCGGGATCCGCCGGGCCTCCGACCGTCGGATCACTCATTGCACTGCCGATACCCCCCTATCGGCCCCACCCCGGCGTCTAGGCGCACGGCGCTTCCGCGCACGGAGGTGGGGCCGGACAGGGTCACGATGCCTAGCTTGACGCAGGAACGAGCGTCTCGCTCGTGGGGCTGTACTTGTAGATGGTCACCGGGCCGGTGGCGTAGGGCTGGTTGGGGCCGAACGAAACCACGCCGATGCCGGGGACCGTCGCGTTCTTCAACGCATAGCCCGCCTTGGTGAAGCTCGCCGTCGTCAGGTTCTTCCCTGCCTTGGTCGCGATGTCATCGAAGAGGCCCAGGTACTGGCAGGCCTGGAGGACCGCCTCGTACGAGGTGTCCGTCGTGTTGCCCGCTCCCGGGGTCGTCGGGTTGACCGGCGCCGTCATCGGGTCGGACGGGTATGCCTTGTGGTAGGCGGTGGCGCACTTCTGAACCGCCGGGTCCTTCCATTGCTGGTAGGTGGACGGCGAGGCGAGCGCGGCCACCGCGTACTTCAGGTACGGGTTGGCACCCTTGGTCGACTCCACGTACGAGAGGAGCGACGACTGGCTCGTGGCGATGAACGTGGGCTTGTAGGTGCTCTGGTTGTCCAGCTGCGCCCGGGGCCACGTCGTCGACCCGGAGCCACCGACGCCGATCACCACGTTGACGCCCGCGGCCTGGAAGCGCTGCGCGATCGACTGGGTTTCCTGGTCGGAGGCGACGGCGTCGGTCGCCTGCACACTGTCCTCCGCCGTGAGCGCTACCGGCACGCCCAACTTCTTGAGGGACTCCTGCACCACCTTCACCTCAGGGGCGTCCGAGTTGGCGCCGTAGAAGATCGCCACTTTCTTCCCCTTGAAGTCGCCCGCCTTCTTGAAGGCGGCGAGCTGAATCGGGTCGAAGTTCGCCGAGGGCGGGATGAGCGTGAAGTCCTGACCGTACGTCCCCGTCAGGGGCTCGGGCAACGAACCGGCGATCACGGAGGTGTCGTGGGTCTGCTGGTAGCAGGCCGGGAACACGGGCGAGATGGCGACGAACACGTGGTTGTCCTCGGTGAGCTGCGTGCACGACGACGTCGCCTCGGCCGGGACCGATGGATTCATCTCGACCGTGTGCAGCACGAGCTTGCGGCCGTTGATCCCTCCCTGCTTGTTGATGCCGTTGACGACCGACTGATACGCGTCGGGATAGTTGCCGTCGTTGATCGTCACCCCGAGGCTCTTCAGGGCCTGGAAGTTCACGTACGGCAGGCCCACGCTGATGGTCGTGGCCGTCACGCCCTGATCGGCCGGGCTCGCCGCCCCGGCCGCCGGGCTGAGGATCAGCGTCGATCCCAGCATGGTGACGAGGGCCGCTGCTCCGGCCCAGATGGATGTTCGGGTGCCCATGGCCCCTCCTTTTCGGGAGCGCCCCTCTCGAGGCTCCCTCCCGGCTCTTCCCCCTACGGATTGGATGTTGTGCGACATGATTGCTCCCTATCACCGCTCGCGACGTCGGGTACCTGCACCGTGCAGCTGCGCGCGATGTCGACGGACGAACGCCCGATGAGAATTTCGTAAGAACCAGCGTCGACCTGCCAACCACGCTCCCGGCGCGGCACCGGTGGGGACAGGAAGTTGAACATTTCGGGGACGAAGGCCTGGACGTCGTTCCAGTCGTCCTGGCCCGGATCCCAGTAGGCAAAGGCACGGTCGTCGAGGACCAGCTCCACGACGGCTGTCTCACCCGGGTCGAGCGCGACCTTGCCGAAAGCCTTGAGCTCCTTGCGTGGGCGCGCCAGGCGCGGCGATGCCGGCGCGACGTAGCACTGCACGACCTCGGACCCGGCGCGGGCCCCGACATTTGTCACGGGAACGCTCACCGTCACCGTTCCCCCGGGCCGGTGGGTCGTCGTCGACAACGTCGGCTCGCCCAGATCGAACGACGTGTAGCTCAGGCCATGGCCGAACGGGAAGCGGGGCGCGATCGCGTTGTGCTCGTAGCCGCGGTACCCCATGAACAGGCCCTCGCCGTAGCGCAGCTGGCCGTTCTCGCCGGGAAAGTTCGCGTGCGATGGCGCGTGCTCCAGGCGGATCGGGAGCGTGGTGGGCAGGCGCCCCCCGGGCTCGGCGATGCCGACCAGCACGTCCGCCAGTCCTCCGGCCATCTCCTGGCCGCCGAACCAGCACTGCAGCACGGCGGCAACGTCGTCCGCCCACTCCATGTCGACCGGTGCCGCCGCATTGACCACGACGACGGTGCGGTTGTTGCTGTCGGCGACCCGGCGGACCAACTCGGCCTGGCGGCCCGGCAGGGCCAGGGTGGTGCGGTCGCGTCCCTCCGTCTCCGTCTCGGCCGACGTGCCGACACAGACGATGGCGACATCCGCCGCTGCGGCCGCAGCCACCGCCCGCTCCAGCAACGCGTCGCCGTCCGGGGTCCGGAAGCCCACCCGGAAGCCGGCCAGGCTCGTGTCGCTGAAGGCGTACTCGACGACCATGTCGACCGGCACGCCCTTCTCGAAATGGACGTCGGCGACGAGGTCCTGGCTGGCCTGCCCGAAGAAGTCGTTGCCGCCCGGAGGCGGGCGGTTGGTGAATCCGTCCAGGACGACCTCGTCGTTGACCAGGAGCCGGGCCAGTCCGGCCTGGGCCAGCGCCAACTGGAAGATGCCCGTCTCCTCCGGGACGACGGTTCCGCTGACCCGCATCGACCAGTCGCCTGTCGGAGCCTCGAAGCTCAAGCCGATCTTCATCATCCGGAGCTCGTCGAGTTGCTGGGTCTCGGTCACGGGACCCTCGAGGGCGAGGCCGGCGTAGCTCTCGGCCACGAAGCCGTCGGGCGACCGGAGCACCGGGCCGCCGACGACCGTCGCCGACTGTGAGGGCTCGCACCCTCGCTCATAGAGGAGCGTGCGGTCAGGACCCAGCGCATCTGCCAGCGCGTCCACCACGCTCGCGACGTGGTGGGGCGTCACCTGCGCGGACCCACCCCCCATGATGGTGGGCGTCAGGGCGGGCGCACCCAGCAGCGCGATGCGCGGGGCCGGCGCCGCAAGCGGGAGGACGCCGTCGTTCGAGAGCAACACCGTCGCCTCGGAAGCGGCGCGCCGGAGCAACGCCACATCGCCCGGCGATGGCGCCTTGGGTGCAGCTGCAGGCGCCGGCCCGTCCAGGGCCCCGATCCGGTCGAAACCGCCGAGCAGCCGGCCGACGGCAGCGTCGAGGTCGGCCTCGTCCACGTCGCCCTTCTTGAACGGCGTCCACCACGGTCGCGCCCAAGCCACGGGCCGGACCGGGCATTTCGAGATCGAGGCCGGCGGCGAGCGACACCTTCGTGTCGGTGACGGCGAACCAGTCGGTCATCACCAGGCCTCTCGAAACCCCACTCGTCGCGCAGGATGTCCAGGAGGAATGCGGGCTGCTGGGTCAGCCACCGCCCGTTCAGCCGGTTGTAGGCCGTCATGATGGCGAGTGCTCCGCCCTCGCCGACCGCCATCTCGAACGGAACGAGATAGAGCTCGCGCAGCGCGCGCTCGTCAATGACCGAACTGATGGACGCGCGCTCGAACTCGGCGTCATTGCCGACGAAATGCTTGACGGTGGCGAACACGCCTTCGGACTGGACGCCCCGCACGTACCCGGCGGCAAGACGGCCCGACAACAGCGGGTCCTCGGAGTAGCACTCGAAGTTCCGGCCGGCCAACGGCGACCGGTGCAGGTTGACCGTCGGAGCGAGCAACCCCCGGCAGCCCCGATCGCGTGCTTCCCGCCCGACGAGCGCGCCGAGTGTCTCGACGAGAGCCGGGTCCCACGTGGCGCCGAGCGCGGAGCCGCACGGGATGCAGGCGGAGGGGGCGCTCCCCATTCCGGGCAGGGCATTTCCCCGTGCGCCGTTCGGACCGTCGGTCACGTGCACCTTGGGAATGCCGAGCCGGTCCACGGCAACCGTGGACAGCATGTCCTCTCCCGCAGTGAGAGCGGCCTTCTCCTCAAGTGTCAGCGCGTCAACCAGCGCTTTGACATCCGGCAATTCACTGCCCCCGTACTCGCACTCTGATTGGCGAGAATGTAATTTCTGAGGACTATAAGGAACTTTCGCCCTCGACGCAAGCGTACCGACCGGTCCAAAACCGTGCGGGTCGGGCGAAGATACTCCGGAACGACCCCGATGTGCCGTCAGGCCGTCTCTGGCATTTTCAGGCCGCTGACCTGGTCCGATCCGAGACGGCAGCGTCGCCCGTCCCGAGCCGGTGGCCGAAGCTCTTTTGACGGCGCCCGCGGAGCCGGGTCCAATGACGACCATGGCCAGCGTCGCCGATGACGGGCAGGAGCAGCAGGGAACCCCGCCGACCAAGGAAGCCCCCTTCGGGGAGACCGCCGGGGCCGACGAACACAGCCGTCAGCCCCGGGGCGACCTGCGGCGGCAGCAGATCATCGAGGCGGCTGTCGAGCTCTTCGCCGACGAAGGGGTACCGGGGCACGGGGGTCACGGCGCTGGCCGAGCGCGTCGGCATGACGGCGACCGGGCTCCTCTACTACTTCGGCACGAAGCAACGGCTGCTCCGCGAGGTGGTCGCCGAGCGCGACCGCATGGCAGCGGTCGACCCGGACCGGGCCATTCCGCTGCAGCTGACGCTTTCCAGCTTGCGCCACCTGGGGCGCCACAACGCCGAGGGCGCCTTACTCACGAGGCTCTACCTCGTGCTGGGTGCGGAGAGCTTCGACGCCGAAGACCCGCTCCACGACTTCTTCGTCGACCGCTACGCCATCGGCAGGCAGTTCGTGCGCGCACTCCTCGAAGACGAGAAGGCGCAAGGGCGGATCCGCCAGGACGTGGACGTCGATCAGATCGCACTCGAGGTCATGGCCACCATCATGGGGGTCGAGTTCCAGTGGTTGACCGATCCCGAACGCGTGGACATGGCGGGGGCGATGGAGAGGTACATCGACGAGTTGATCGAGCGCCTCGCGCCCCGCTGACGATCTTCCCTGGCGACCGGCCTGCCTGCTTCCGAGAAGGACGGACGGGGACCGGTAAGGTCGCTCCGCAGCCGGTCGACCAAGGAGGGACACGCATGTCAGAGGAACTCGGTGCCGCCGGACTGCGCTTCGAACGCGAGGGTCCTGTCGCCTGGTGTGTGATCGACCGGCCGCAGGCCCGGAACGCCTTCACGCCGGCCATGTACTTCGGCATCAAGCGGGCCGTGGGCATCGTCAACGAGGATCCCGACCTGGCCGCGCTCATCATCACCGGCACGGGTGACGTCTTCGCTCCGGGTGGGGATCTGGGCGGGCGTTCGGACCCTGGTGACGAACCGACGCCCGACATCGGGCACGACATCCTCCCCTTCCTCACCATCAGGGACAGCCGGGCTCCGGTCGTGGCGGCGGTCAACGGGATCTGCCAGGCCGGCGGCCTTCTCATCGCCATGTTGGCCGACATCGCGGTGGCCAGCGACCGCGCCACCTTCAGGGTGCCCGAACTCCTGCGGGGCATCCCCGACGCCACCTATGCCGCCGTGCTCCCTGCCCACGTCGGACTCGCCGTGGCACGCGACCTCCTCCTGTCGGCCCGGCGCTTCGACGCCGCCGAGGCGCAGCGGATCGGCGTCATCTCCCGACTCGTGCCGCACGAGGAACTGCGCGACGCCGCCATGGTGGCGGTCAAGGAAATCCTCCAGACCCCGCCGATGGCCCGCATGCACGTGAAGCGGATGCTGAACGAGCGGTACGGCCTCATCGACTACCAGACGATGTTCTGGGCGCTGGCCGAATCACCCGAGCCGCGCGAGGGAATGCTGGCCTTCATGGAAAAGCGCGCACCGAGCTGGGTGCCCGAGGAGTTCGCGAAAGGCTGAACTCAGCCTTTCGCCGAGCGCAGGCAGAACGAGGTGACACGCTCGACCTCTGCCCGTGTCGGCTGGACCTGCTGCCACAGGCAGTCCGAGAGCAGGCCCAGGGTGGCGTGCGCCGCCAGAGCAGCGTCGAGGTCAGGCGCCGCGCTCCCCAGCGCAGCGAACGGTTCGCGCAGGAGCGAGGAGAGCGGTGCGCTGGCGAAGTGCCGGCCTGCCGCTGGTCCCCCGCCGAGCGCGCTGGCGTTCCACAGGACCGCCAGGGTCGTCGCTGCGATGTCCTTGTCGGCCTGGGCCAGAACGCCCTGGACCCAACGCCGCACCTGGCCCTCCGGCGCCGGCTCCTTCGCCATCTGGTACGCCAGGTAGCTCTGCAGCCGCTCGCCACCGTCCTCCAGAATGGCCGTGACCAGGGCATCCTTCGACCGGAAGTGGCGGTAGAAGGCGTCGTTGGAGAGGCCGGCCTCGGCAACGATGTCCGCCACCCGCGGCCGCGACGTGGTGCCGCAGCGGCGGATGACCTCAAGCGCGGCATCGAGCAGGCGGCGGACCTCGCTGGCGTACTGGTCCTCCCGCTTGGCCAGGGTCCGGCGGACGATCCGGCCGGCCACATCGTCGGCCTGGGACCCCGGCTCGGAGGTTGGTATTGCGTTCTTGATAGCCAGAATCATATTCTGAATCTCGACCGAGGGAGGGTTGCACATGGCGTGGGACTTCGAAACCGATCCTGAGTACCAGGAGAAGCTCGACTGGGTGGACCAGTTCGTCCGCGAGGAGGTCGAGCCACTCGACCTCGTGTTCCCGCACATGCAATTTGTGCCGCTGGAAGGGAAGCGCCGTGAGGCGATCGACCCGCTGAAGGAGGAGGTGCGGCGCCAGGGGCTCTGGGCGACGCATATGGGCCCCGAGTTGGGGGGTCAGGGATTCGGCCAGCTGAAGCTGGCTCTGCTCAACGAAATCCTGGGCCGTTCGCAGTGGGCGTCGATCGTCTTCGGCTGTCAGGCGCCGGACACGGGCAACGCGGAGATCATCGCCCACTACGGCACCGAGGAGCAGAAGGGCCGCTACCTGCAGCCGCTGCTCGACGGCGAGTGCTTCTCGAGCTACTCCATGACCGAGCCCCACGCGGGAGCGGACCCGACGCTCTTCAAGACCCAGGCGGTCAAGGACGGAGACGAATGGGTCATCAACGGATGGAAGTACTTCTCGTCGAATGCCAAGACGGCGTCCTTCCTCATCGTCATGGCGGTCACCAACACCGATGTCAGCCCCTACAAGGGGATGTCGATGTTCCTGGTGCCGACCGACACGCCCGGCGTCAACATTGTGCGCAACGTGGGGCTTTTCGGGGAGCCGGTCAACGAGGGCTCGCACGCGCTCATCCACTACGAGGACGTGCGCGTCCCCGCGGAGGCGCTGCTCGGTGGCGAGGGGCAGGCCTTCGTCATCGCCCAGACCCGCCTCGGCGGCGGCCGGATCCATCACGCCATGCGCACCATCGGCATGGCCCAGAAGGCCATCGACATGATGTGCGAGCGGGCGCTGAGCCGGGAGACGGCCGGCAGCAAGCTGGCCGACAAGCAATTCGTGCAGGGCTACATCGCGGACTCCTACGCCCAGCTGATCCAGTTCCGCCTCTTCGTGCTCTACACGGCATGGGAGATCGACAAGTACAACGACTACAAGCGGGTGCGCAAGGACATCGCCACGGCCAAGGTGGTCATGCCCACCGTGCTGCACGACATTGCGTGGCGCGCCATGCAGATCCACGGCGCGCTCGGCACGACCAACGAAATGCCCTTCATGGGCATGGTGCACGGCGCCGCCGTCATGGGGCTGGCCGACGGCCCGACCGAAGTGCACAAGGTCACGGTGGCCCGCCAGGTCCTCCGTGACTACAAGGAGAGCGACGACATCTGGCCGACCCAGTGGCTGCCCAAGCGGCAGGAAGCGGCCAAGGCAAAGTACGGCCAATACATGGAGTTGGAGGTAGGGAACCTGTGAGCGTGACCGAAGAGTCGGCAGCCGTCGGCGACGAGCCGACGATCGCCGACGTCGAGAAGTTGACGGCCTGGCTCGACAAGCAGGGGCTCGGCGTCGGGCGCACCGCTCGAGCACCGCTACATCTCGGGCGGCAGCCAGAACGAGATCTACGAGCTGCGCCGGGGCGACCTCCACGGTGCCATGCGCATCCCGCCGATGAGCGCGCCGGCGTCGCGCGACGACGGCATCCTGCGCGAGTGGCGCATCATCGAGGCGCTGACGGGGACGAACGTGCCCCACACCGAGGCGATCGCCGTCTGCACCGACCAGTCGGTCCTGGGCCGGACGTTCTACATCATGGGCTTCGTCGACGGCTGGTCCCCCATGTCGACGCGGCGACAGTGGCCCGCTCCCTTCGACACCGACCTCGAGGAGCGGCGTGGCCTCGCTTTCCAGCTCGTCGAGGGCATCGCGCTGCTCGGCAACGTCGACTGGCAGGCCAAGGGCCTGGCCGACCTCGGGTGACCCGAGGGCTTCCACGAGCGACAGGTCGACCGCTGGACCGCCTTCCTGGAGCGCATCAAGGGCCGCGAGCTTCCCGGCTTCGACGAGGCGGCGGCGTGGCTGCGGGCACACCGCCCGATCGACTACATCCCGGGCCTGATGCACGGCGACTACCAGTTCGCCAACGTCATGTTCGAGAACGGCGCGCCGGCGCGGCTGGCCGCCATCGTCGACTGGGAGATGGGCACCGTCGGCGACCCCAAGCTCGACCTGGGCTGGGTCGTGCAGTCGTGGCCCGACGACACCACGGCCGACGAGGACAGGACGGGCGGGTACGTCGACATGACGGGCATGCCGTCGCGCGACGAGGTCCTGGCGCACTATGCCAAGACGTCAGGCCGGCAGGTGGACGACATCGACTACTACTGCGTGCTCGCCAAATGGAAGCTCGCCGTCGTGCTGGAACAGGGCTTCCAGCGGGCCGGGGGCGACGAGAAGCTGCAGGCGTTCGGCGCGGTGGTGCTCGACCTGATGCAGTCGGCAGCCGACTTGGCCGAGTCGACCGATTACGACGTCCTGGCGTAAGGATCACCTGTCGTGCGTGCGGCGCTGTGCTCCAGCTACGGCGGGCCTGAGGTCGTCACCGTCACCGACATCGATCCGCCGGCGCTCGGCGCCGGCGAGGCCAGGGTCCGGGTCCATGTCGGGGCCATCAACTTCCCGGACCTGCTGGTGATCGCCAACACGTACCAGATGTCCGCTCCCCTGCCCTTCGTCACGGGGAGCGAATTCGCCGGCGTCGTCACCGAGGTCGGCGAAGGCGTGGACCAGCGTCGCGGTCGGGCCAGCGCGTCTTCGGCTCGTGCTTCATCGGCGCCTTTGCCGACGAGGTCGTCGTGGGAGCCGGTGCGCTCACCCCGATTCCCGACGCGGTGGACGACCGCACGGCCGCGGCCTTCGGCGTCGCCTACAAGACGGCGTACCACGTGCTGCGCTCGGTGGCGGCGCTCGCGCCCGGCGAGGAACTCGTCGTGCTCGGCGCGGGCGGCGGCGTCGGTTCCGCCGCGGTGCAACTCGGCGCCGCCCTGGGCGCGACGGTGACCGCGGTCGCCTCGTCCCCCGAGAAGTTGCAGGCGGCCGAGGCCTGTGGCGCCAGCCGCCTGATCGACCACCGTGCCGGCGACCTGCGCCAGGCGCTGCGCGAGGCCCTGCCGGGTGGGGCCGACGTGGTCGATCGACCCGGTGGGTGGCGACCTGGCCGAGCCGGCCCTGCGCTCCCTGCACTACGGCGGGCGCTTCGTGACGGTGGGCTACGCCGGCGGCGCCATCCCGCGGATTCCGCTGAACCTGGTCCTGCTCAAGGGCATCCACATCCTCGGCTTCCAGTTCCGGGACTTCGCCATGCACCAGCCGGCCGACATGGCCCGCAACGACCGCGAGCTGCTGGACCTGCTGGCCGAAGGCCGCGCCGCGCCGCTGATCGGGGCCGAGTTCGACCTGGCCGACGTGGTGGCCGCCCTGCGCCACGTCGCCGACGGCAAGGCGGTGGGCAAGGTGCTCCTGGCGGTGGCACCCCCGGGCTGAGGCCCGGCGGACCCCGGGGGGCGGCCCCCCAGGCACAAGGCTATTGTCGACGTCGATGTCAGTTTTCGATTTTGTGAACCGCCGGGCTCGCTCCCGAGCAGGGCGGACAGAGGGAGGGTTCCGTTGACCGCAGTGATGGAGGGCGTCCGCGTCCTCGAAGTAGCCGAGCACACCTTCGTGCCCGCGGCCTCGGCGCTCCTGGCCGACTGGGGCGCCGACGTGATCAAGATCGAGCCGATCGAGCGGGGCGACGCCATGCGCGGCCTGGCCGCCACCGGGGTCGTCTCCATCAGTGGCGACGTGCACGCGCTGCTCGAGCACTCGAACCGGGGCAAGCGCAGCCTCGCCCTCGACCTCACCACGCCCGAGGGGCTCGACATCCTCTACAAGCTGGTCGCCACGGCCGACGTGTTCCTGATCAACAAGCTGCCGCGGGTGCGCAAGAAGCTCAGCATTGAGCTCGAGGACATCCGCGCGCACAACCCGAACATCATTTACGTGGCCGGCACCGGGCAGGGCGAGCGTGGCCCCGACGCCGACAAGGGCTCCTACGACTCCCTCTCCTTCTGGTTCCGGGCCGGCGTCTCCCTCGGCGCGACGCCCGACCGACCAGGAGCGGCTGGTCGGCCCGCCCGGGGCCCGGCTTCGGCGACTCCATCGGCGCCATGACCATCGCCGGCGGCATTATGGGCGCGCTGTTCCACCGCGAGCGCACCGGCGAGGCCACCACGGTCGACGTGTCGCTGCTCGGCACCGGCATGTGGGCCATGGGCCAGGCCTTCGCGCTCTCGCTCGTCAGCGGCACGCCCTGGGGCGGCCCGCCGGCCGGCGCGCCGCGGCTGAACCCGCTCGTGCGCAACTACGAGACCAAGGACGAGCGCTCGCTGTCGTTCTGCTGCCTGCAGGCCAGCCGCTACTGGGCCGAGCTCTGCGTCGCCGTCGGCCGCCCCGAGCTCGCCACCGACGCGCGCTTCGCCGACCACGCCGGTCTGGTCGAGAACAGCCTGGAGGGGCAGCGGCTCCTGGAAGAGGCGTTCGCCGAGCACACCGTGGCGGAGTGGCGCGAGCGCCTGGCCGACTTCACCGGCCAGTGGTGCGTCGTGCAGGACACGCTCGAGTGCGCGGTCGACCCGCAGGCCGTCGCCAACGGCTACATGCAGGACTGCGAGACGGCGAGCGGCACGCCCTTCCAATTGGTGGCCTCGCCCGTGCAGTTCGGCGGCGAGCCGTCGCCGGTGCGACGGGCCCCCGAGTTCAACGAGCACGGCGACGCCATCCTCGAAGAAGTCGGAGTCGACTGGGATACCATCGTCGACCTCAAGGTCCGCTCGGTCGTCGGGTAGGCCGCGTCGCTTCGCAGGCCGATCTGTAGGCCGTCTTTCGTCAGTCGTTTTCGTAACCGCTTGTTTCGTTTGTCAGGAGGAGACACATGTCACTGTTCGATGCATTCCGCTACGACGGGAAGCGAGTCCTCGTTGTCGGGGGCGCCACCGGTATGGGCGCGGCCGCGGCCGAGCTGGTGCAGGACGCCGGCGCCGAGGTCGTCGTGATGGACTTCGCCGAGGTGAAGCTGCCCGGCGCCAAGGCCATCCACGTCAACCTGGCCGACGAGGCCTCCATCGACGCCGCCGTCGACGAGTGCGGCGGGCCGATCCACGCGCTGTTCTCCTGCGCCGGCGTCGCCGACGGCACGCCCGGCATTGAGAAGATCAACTTCGTCGGTCACCGCCACCTCATCAACCGGATGCTGGCCGGCGACATGCTGCCGCGCGGCTCGGCCATCGGCTTCATCTCCTCGGCCGCCGGGCTGGGCTGGGAGGCGAGCCTCGGCGAGATCAAGGAGTACCTGGACACGCCCGACTTCGACTCCGGCGCGGCCTGGGCCCAGGAGCACGGCTACGCCGACTACTTCCACTCGAAGCAGGCGGTCTGCGCCTACGTGGCCCGCGAGGCCTTCCCGCTGCTCAAGCAGGGCATCCGCATCAACGCCATCTGCCCCGGCCCGACGGACACGCCGCTGGCCCAGGCCAACGCGGACATGTGGCTGGGCTTCGGCGCCGACTTCCGCGAGGAGACGGGCATCGAGGCCTCCACCCCGCTGGAGCAGGCCTACCCGCTGGTGTTCCTGTGCAGCGACGCCGCGGCGGCGATTTCGGGGATCACCCTGATCAGCGACGTCGGCTACGTGAGCTCGGGGATCACCAACTCGTTCCCGCCGGCCAACGCGGCCGCCGGGTTCCTGCTCGCCCGCAGCTGGGACTGACCGCCCGGCGCGGCGCGGGCCGGCCGCTCTCAGTGCCTCAGGCGTTGTCGGCTGCGGCCGGCTTCTCGGGGCGCCAGTAGACGCCGAGGAGACCGGCCGCGCCGAGACCACCGGCGCCCACCGCGATGGCGAAGCCGGGCCAGCCCCACAGGTGCTGCAGCGCGCTGATGTGCCCGTCGATGCTCCAGTCGCCGGGCCCGACGGTGCCGATGGCGACGGCCACGAGCGTCAGGGTCATGACGTACTCGTAGCCCTCGCCCGGCCGGAAGATGAAGAAGCCGTTCTTCATGTGGTTGGTGATGAAGGCCACCAGCATGACGCCGACGACGCCGGCGGCGGCGATCGGGGTGAAGAGGCCCAGCACGAGGGCCGCGCCGGCGGCCACCTCGACCAGGCTGGCCATCCAGGCGTGGAGGATCCCGGGCTTCATGCCGAGCGACTCGAACCAGCGCGCCGTGCCGGCGATCTTCCCGCCGCCGTAGATGTGGTTGATGCCGTGGGCCAGGAAGACGGCCCCGACGGTCACCCGCAGGATCAGCAGCGCCATGTTGACGGAGGAGGTGCTCAGGTCCCCCAGGATCACGTGCGTCACGCTCACACCTTCCTTCTCAATCTCGTCGTTCGCCTGGACCGGATCTGGCCCGGCGGGCGGGCTTGCCCCGCTGGATCTTCGGCGACAATGCCCCTCTCTATCAACTCCACCGACGGCGGCGAGCGGGGTGATCAGACGCCCTTGTAGACCTGGCCGTCCTTCATGACGAAGCTGACGTCCTTGGTCACCCTGATGTCCTCGGTGGGGTCGCCGGGCACGGCGATGACGTCGGCCAGGTAGCCGGGGGTGAGCTGCCCGAGGTCGTGGGACCGCTCCACCAGGTCGGCGCTGGTGAGGGTGGCCGCCTGCAGGGCCTGGGTGGGCGTCATGCCCCGGTCGCACCATGGCGATGAGCTCGTCGGCCTGGGTCCCGTGCGGGATGGCCGGCGCGTCGGAGCCGCAGGCGATCTTGACGCCGGCGGCGAGCGCCTTGGCGAACATCTGCCGGGCCTGCGGGAAGATCTGCGGCCGCCTTCTTCTGCAGGATCGGATGGATGCGGTCGATCGCCATGTGGTCGGCCAGCGCGGTGGTGCCGACCAGGAAGGTCCCCGACTCGGCCATCAACTTGCATGGTGTCGTCGCTCGCCAGCGAGCCGTGCTCAATGCAGTCGACGCCGGCCCGGATGCAGGCCCGGATCCCGGCGTCGCCGTGGGCGTGCGCCGCCACCCGCAGGCCGTTGCGGTGCGCCTCGTCGACGATGGCCGCCAGCTCCTCGTCGGAGTACTGCTGGGCCCCGGCCGCCGAGCTGAAGGACATGACGCCGCCCGAGGCCGAGATCTTGATGAGCTTGGCCCCGTACTTCATCTGGTAGCGGACCGACTTGCGCACCTCGGACACGCCGTTGGCGATGCCCGACTCCACGCTCTGCGGCATGATGCCGGGCGCCAGCCCCTGGAACATGGTCGGGTCGAGGTGGCCGCCGGTCGGGGTGATGGCGTGGCCGGCCGGGAAGATGCGGGGGCCGGGGAACCAGCCCTGGTCGACCGCTTTGGCCAGGTCCACGTCGAGCAGGAAACCGGCCGTGTAGACCATCAGGCCGAGGTTGCGCACGGTCGTGAACCCGGCCATCAGCGTCGTGTTGCAGTTCACCGCGCCGCGCAGCGTCCGGTAGACCGGCGAGTCCTTCACGCCGTGCATCGGGTCGGGCAGCCCGTCGGGGCCACCCGGTCCCCCGATGAGCATGTTGAGCTCCATGTCCATGAGGCCGGGGAGCAGGGTGACGTCGCCCAGGTCGATTTCGGTGGCGGTGGTCGGGAGCTCGGCCGGGTTGACGCCGACGATCTGGTTGCCGTCGATCACGATGACGGCGGGCTCGCGCACCTCGCCGGCCACGACGTCGAGCCAGCGATCGGCTCGCAGGATGGTCACGTCACTCATCGGAATCTCCTAACGGATCGGCTCGTCGCCGCTCATGGTGGTGCGGTGCATTTCGCGCCCCGAAGCGGGGTCGTAGGGGTGCACCCGGTGCATGACGCCGGTGTTGTCCCAGATGACCAGGTCGCCCACCGTCCATTCGTGGCGGTAGACACGCTCGGGGGCCGTCGACCGTTCCAGCAGGTCGTCGAGCAGCGCCTTGCCCTCGGCGAGGTCCATGCCGACGACGTGGGAGGCCGAGACGCCGAGGACCAGCGAGCGCCGGCCCGACCGGTGCTGCCAGACCAGCGGGTGCTCCTTGTCGGGCTTCGAACGCCACCCCGCCAGCTGCTCGGGTGTGGGGTCGGGAAAGACGAGACGCTGCGAGGCCTCGAGGGAGTGCAGCACGCGGAGGTCCTCGTACTGCGCCTTCTCGGCGTCGGTGAGGTCGTCGTAGGCGGCGTACGTGCTGGCGAACTCCGTCTCGCCCCCCGTGGCGGAGATCACGTGCGCGCTGAGCGTGGTGGCCTTGCTGGGGACGTCGTCCTGGGCGCCGTCGATGTGCCAGTAGACCGTCCCGCGCAGGTACGCGGCGGTGGAGCTCTTCGTCGGATCGAGCGTCACGTTGAAGATCCGCGGCGGCGCGGCGGGCTCGGCCTTGCCGACGTCGTCGAGTCGCTTGGAGAAGGCGACCTGGGTGTCGTCGTCGATATGGAGCTCGCGGAAGACCAGGACGCCGTTCTCCTCGAGCGCCTCCATGCACGCCTTGGGCAGCGTGTCGTCCGACAGCAACTGCGCCGGGTCGACCCCGAGCACCTCGGCGCCGACCGTCGCGCCCAGCTTCTTGGTGGTCAGTCTCGGCCATGCTGCTGCCCTCCTCATACAGTACCAGCCGCCGTTCACGTTGATCTGCTGACCCGTGATGTAGCCCGCCTCCTCGGAGCAGAGGAAGACGCAGGCGGCCGCGATGTCCTCGGGCGTGCCGAGCCGGCCCAGCGGGGCCCGGGCGATCACCGCGTCCACGTTCATGGTGCCGGCGTCGATCGGTCGCCGCATCATGGGCGTGTCGATGACGCCGGGCGGAATGGTGTTCACCGTGATCTGATGCGGTGCGAGGTCGAGGGCCAGCGCCTTGGTGAAGGCGATGACGCCGCCCTTGGACGCGACGTAGTGGGACATGCGCCGCGTCCCCGACTGGGCCGACGACGACGAGATGGTGACGATGCGCCCCCAGCCGGCCTCGATCATGTCGGGCACGGCGGCCTGCAGGCAGTGGAAGGTGCCGGTGAGGTTGACCGCCATCATGCGGTCCCACGCCTCGGCGGTGATGTCGAGGAACTCCTCGAAGCCCTCGATCCCGGCGCTGGTCACCATGATCTCGACCGGCCCGAGGGCGGAGCGGACCTCGTCGAGGGCGGCCTCGATGGCGGCCCGGTCACTGACGTCGACCGCTACGGCAGCGGCGGTGCCGCCGGCGGCGGTGATCTCCCGGGCCACCTGCGGCGGCCGCGTCGCCGTTGATGTCGAGCACGGCGACCCGCCGTCCGGCGTCGGCCAGCTGCCGGCAGATGGCCCGGCCCATGCCGGACCCACCGCCCGTGACGACTGCGACGCGGCTCATCGACGACCGCTGCTTCCCATGCCGGGCCTCCCCTTCTTCAGCGCCCCTGCCAGCCCGAATGCGTGCCGGTAGAGTGGTCGGATGTTATTGACAGTGCAAAATCTTGTCAAGCGTCCCTAGCAGCTGGCGATAGCAGGATGTACTGTTTCTGAGAACATCATTTCCGGACTGAAAGGGGCCCCGGATGCGCATGGGTCTGCAGGTGAGCGCCGACCGCGGCCGGTACGCCACCAAGGTGGAGAAGCTCCAGGCCGACGCCCGCTGGGCCGACGAGGCCGGCTTGGACTCGGTCTGGACGCCCCAGATCCCCGACGAGTTCGACGTCATGACGGCGGCCACGCTCATCGGCACGGCGACCTCGCGCATCGAGGTCGGGACGGCCATCGTCCCGCTCCAGCCGCGCCATCCGATCGTGCTGGCCCAACAGGCGCTGTCGAACCAGGCCGTGTGCGAAGGGCGCTTCACGTTGGGCCTGGGCGTCTCGCACCACTGGATCATCCAGGACATGCTCGGCCTGCCCTACGAGCGCGGGGCCACGACCATGCGCTGCTACCTCGACGTGCTGGACCAGGCCCTCGGCGGTCCGGGAATGGTCGACGTCGAGAACGAGCTGTTCACGATCCACAACCCCCTCGACATCACCGACATCGCGCCGACGCCGGTGATGATCGCCGCGCTGGGCCCGGTGATGCTGAAGCTGGCCGGCGAGCGGGCCGCGGGCACCACCCTGTGGCTGGCCGACGAGCGCACCATCGGATCGCACGTCGTCCCGAGCATCACGAAGGCCGCCGAGGCGGCCGGGCGGCCGGCGCCGCGGATTCTGGCCGGCGTCCCCGTCTGCCTGTGCCGGGACGACGAGATCGAGGCCGCCGTGGCGCGCACGAACCGCACGCTCAGCGAGGTGGAGGCGTCCCCGAACTACGTCAGGCTGATGGAGCACGGGGACGCCACCAGCATCGGCGACGTCCTGGTCTGCGGCAGCGAGGCCACCATGGAGAAGCGGCTGCGCAGCTTCGCCGACGCCGGCCTGACCGACTTCAACGCGCGCATCGTGCCCCTGGGCGAAGGGCCGGGACGAGCTGAAGGCCTCAGCAGAGCGGACCCGCGAATTCCTCGCCGCGGTCGCGCCCTCGCTCCGGGCCTGAAGTCCCCCTTCGGCCTCAGGCCCGGCGCGGCGGATCACGATACCGCCCGAGAGGAAGTCCCACAGCTGGCGCGGCGGCGTGCTCGCCGTCGCCGCGCCTCTTCGCTCCCGCTGATGGTGTGGGCGTAGGCGGCATTGAACATGATCGTCGACAAAATGACGCCGGCCACCTCGGCATGGTCCAGGCCGGAGCGGATAGCGCCCGCCTCCGCGGCCTCGTCGAGCACCGTTCTCGAGCAGCGTCACCAGGGGGACGAAGGCGCGGGACGCCTCGGTCTGGTGGGCGGTCAGCAGCTGGTGGCAGAACTCGGCCATGACCGGGGTGGGATTGTTCTTCGACGGGCCGGCCCTTGGGCGCCGGCAGGCACATGCGGTAGTACTCCACGACGAAGGTGTGCAGCCGCTCGAGCGGCGTGCTCTGGCGGGCGATCTGCTCCTCGAGCCGGTCCGCCGTCGAGAGGATCGCCTCGTCGAAGAGCGCCAGGAGCAGCTCGTGCTTGCCGGCGAAGTACTGGTAGAAGCTGCGCAGCGACTGCCCGGAGCGGTCCACCACCTCCTGGACGGTGAACTCCTTGCCCGACTCGGCCCGGGCCAGCAGCTCGAAGCCGGCGTCGAGGAAGCGCTGGACCCGTCCCTCGCTGCGGAGCCGGGCCGAGTCCAACGACCGCGCCACGGCGAGGTCGCGCCGTCGGACCGGCTCGGTGGCGGTGGTCGAACCTGCCGTGGGATCGTCGACTGACATTGCGCCAGCTTAACGGCTGTTGTCCCAAATTGAGAGTACGACTCTCCCCAGGGCGAGGGCCGTTGGGAAGGAAATCTGCACAAGGCTGTTCCGGCGCCGCGGCACGGCTCGCGGCGCCTGACGGGCGCCCTTCCGATCCAGGGTATACAGCCAATTACGATTTTGGAGAATGCTGTTATCGTGGCCGCGAAGTCCCTGGCGGAACGCCTGATCAGGCACGAGAGGACCGAGGAGCGCGCGGCCGATGGACCAGTCCCAGATCGCCGACATCACCGAGATTGAGCAGCTGCTCGCCCGCTATGCCATCGGGATGACCCGCGACGACATCGACGCCGTCATCGACGTCTTCACCCCGGACGGGACCTACAGCGCCTTCGGCGACACCTACGCGCTGGCCGACTTCCCGGGGCTGGTCCGGGCCGCGCCCAAGGGGCTCTTCCTGACCGGCACGCCGGTCCTCGAGCTCGACGGGGACGCCGGGACCGGGACCGGGCAACAGACGCTCTGCTTCGTCGACCAGACGACGCACGACATGCGCATCGGCTACTACACCGACTCGTACCGGCGGACGGCGCAGGGCTGGCGGCTCCAGACCCGCTCCATGACCTTCCTCCGCCGCAGCGGCGCCCGCGACGCCGGCAAGGCCCACGACCCGACCGCGGCCCGCGCCGTCGGCCGACACCGACTGAGGTCGGGCGCGGTGGAGCTCCCGGAATTCAAGACGGCCGTCGACGACTGGCTGGACGCGCACACGAGGGCGAGCTCGCCCGCACGTTCGAGGGCATCGGCACCCTCGACGAGCAGATGGCACAGCTCCGCAAGGTGATGCGGCTGACCTACGACGCCGGCTTCATGCGTATGGGCTGGCCCGAGCGCGTCGGTGGGCTTGGGCGGATCGAACCTTCTGCGCGCCTACCTCGGCGAGGTGCTCACCGCTCGCGACCTCGTCGAGCCCGGCATCTACTCCATGCCCGAGGTATTGGCGCCGACGATGATCGACTACGCACCGCCCGAGGCGCTGGCCGCCGCCATGGTGCCGCGGCTCCTGCGCGGTGAGGAGATCTGGTGCCAGGGGTTCTCCGAGCCCGGGACCGGCAGCAACCTGGCCTCCCTGGCCTGCCGGGCGACGCGCACCGACGACGGATGGCGGATCAACGGCCAGAAGGTGTGGACGAGCCTGGCCCAGTACGCGCAGCGGTGCGTGCTCCTGACGCGGACCGGGACGACCGAGTCCGCGCACAAGGGGATCACCGCGCTGTTCGTCGACATGGACAGCGCCGGCATCACGGTGCGGCCGATCGAGACGATGCACGGCGCCCAGGAGTTCTGCGAGGTCTTCTTCGACGACGTCGTGGTGCCGCTCGACCGCGTCCTGGGCGAGGTCGATCACGGCTGGTCCATCGCCATGGACCTCTTGCCCTACGAGCGCAGCACGGCGCTGTGGCACCGGGCCTCCTACCTGCAGCGGCGGCTGGAGCAACTCGTGGCCACGCGCGCCGGCCGGCGCGCTCGACCCCGCCGCCGTCGGCCAGGCCACCGAGCTCTTGTGGGCGTTCCGGGCCCGCTCCCGGGCGACCCAGCGCAGGCTCGCCGCCGGCGAGACCCTCGGGGCCGAGACGTCCGTCGACAAGGTGCTGGTGGCGACGGCCGAGCAGGCGGTGTTCGACCTCGTCGCCGAAGGGCTGGGCGCGGACGTGGCGCTCGGCGACGACCCGATCAGCCAACGCTGGCGGGCCGAGTTCCTCTACTCACGCGCCGCCACCATTTACGGCGGCAGCGCCGAGATTCAGCGCAACATCATCGCCCGCCGGCTCCTCGACCTGGGGGCCGACCGCTGATGGAGGCGACGGAGCGCGCCCTGTTCGAGAGCGGTGTGCGGCGTGCCACCGAGACCACCGACGGCGCGCGCGCTCGACGCCGCCCTCGACGACCTCGGCTGGCGCGACGCACTCGAGGCCGATCGGCCCACGGCTGTCTCCGTGCTCTTCGAGTCGCCAGGGGGCGGCGACGACCACCTCGGCCGCGCTCGATTGGCTGCTGGCCTCTGCGCTGGGTGTCGAGGCCGGAGCGGTAGTGGGCGCGGTCGTGTTGCCGGCGCTCCGCCGGACGCGACCCGCCGGGACGCCTGGACGGGGACTGGTGCGTCGTCGAAGGGCTCGGCACCGCAGCCCTCGACCGCTCCGACACGGCACTCGTCGTGGCCGCAGACGCCCGACGGTGTCGCCACCTTCGCCGTCGACCTTGGCCTGTTGACAGCGCCGGCCGGTCGCAGGGCCTCGATCCCGCGCTCGGCCTGTTCGAAGTCATGGGCGAATTCGAGACGGCGTGGGCGGCCCAGCCGCAGGCCGCCGACTGGCCGGCCGCGCTGGCGCTGGGACAGCTCGCCCTCGGGCACGAGCTTGTCGGCGCCGGTCGCACGCATGCTCGAGCTGGCACGCACCCACGCACTGGAACGGACGCAGTTCGGCCGTCCGATCGGGAGCTTCCAGGCCGTCCGGCACCGGTTGGCCGAAAGCCTGGTCGCCCTGGAGGCGGCAGCGGCTCTGCTCGACGCCGCCTGGGAAGACCCCTCCCCCGTCACTGCCGCCATGGCCAAGGCGTTCGCCGGCCGGTCGGCCCGCACGGCGGCCCGGCACTGCCAGCAGGTGCTGGCCGGCATCGGCTTCACGACCGAGCACCCGCTGCACCGCTCCGTCCGGCGGACGATCGTGCTGGATCAGCTGCTCGGCGCGGGGACGCGTCCTCACCCGGACCCTGGGGACCGACATGCTGTGCGAGCGCCGCACTGCCCGCCGCCTTCCCTCTCTGACGCCAGCCGGCAGGGCGGCCCCGGGACCGCTCGATTATGCTGATGGCACTTTTTGATAATCAGGTTTCCACTCCGTGAGAGACCTGCGACGAGACCGGGGGTCGGGCATGACAGCAGCAGCGGCGTCACGAAGAGCGGATGCTCGTGGACGGCAAGCTCGTGGAATCCGACACGGGCCGGACGTTCGACAACATCAACCCGGCCACCGAAGAGGTCCTGGGGCAGGTGGCCGACGGCTCGAGCGCGGACATGCACCGCGCCATCGACGCCGCCCGACGCGCCTTCGACGAGACCGACTGGTCCACCAACCACGAACTGCGCAAGCGCTGCCTCTCCCAGCTGCAGGAGGCGCTCGAGAAGGACCGCGAGGAGCTGCGCGAGGAGCTCATCCTCGAAGTGGGCTGTCCCGCGCATGACGACCCACGCCAACCAGCTCGACATCCCGCTCGACGGCGCGCTGCGCTACCCGGTCAAGCTGATCGACGAGTTCCCCTGGCGGACGAACCTGAGCGACATCGTCGACCGCCGGGGCACGCCGAACACGCGCCAGATCTGGAAGGAGCCGATCGGCGTCGTGGGGGCCATCGTGCCGTGGAACTTCCCGCTCGAGGTGACCCTGAACAAGCTCGGGCAGGCCCTGGCCACCGGCAACACCGTGATCCTCAAGCCGGCGCCGGACACGCCGTGGAACGCCACGCGGCATCGGCCGCCTCGTCGCCGAGCAGACCGACTTCCCGAGCGGCGTCCTCAACGTCGTCACCTCTTCGGACCACCTCGTCGGCGAGGAGCTGACGCTGTCCCCCAAGGTCGACCTCATTTCGTTCACCGGATCGACCGCGGTCGGCAAGCGGATCATGGAGAAGGGCGGCGCCACCCTCAAGCGCACGTTCCTGGAGCTGGGCGGCAAGTCGGCGACCATCGTCCTCGACGACGCCGACTTCGCCACGTCCGTCCCGTCGGGCATTGCGGTGTGCTTCCACGGCGGGCAGGGCTGCGCCATTCAGACCCGCATGCTCCTCCCCCGCTCCCGCTACGACGAGGGGGTCGAGATCCTGAAGGCCACGCTGTCCTCGGTGGCCTACGGCGACCCGCAGCGGCCCGACGTCCTGATGGGCCCGCTCATCTCGGCCAAGCAGCGCGACCGTGTGCTCGGCTACATAGAGAAGGGCGTCGACGAGGGGGCGACCCTCGCCCTGGGTGGCGGCCGCCCGGCCGACCTGCCCAAGGGCTGGTACGTCGAGCCGACGCTCTTCACCGACGTCGACAACGCCATGACGATCGCCCAGGAGGAGATCTTCGGGCCGGTCCTCGTGGTGATCCCCTTCGACGACGACGACGACGCCGTGCGCATCGCCAACGACAGCGTGTACGGGCTCTCCGGCGGCGTCTTCTCCGGCTCGCTGGAGCGCTCGCTGGCCGTGGCCGAGCGCGTCCGCACCGGGACGTTCGCCGTCAACGGCGGCATGCCGATCGGTCAGGCCGACATGCCCTTCGGGGGCTACAAGCACAGCGGGATCGGCCGCCAGAACGGGCTCGCCGGCTTCGACCAGTACCTCGAGACCAAGTCCGTGGCGTGGCCCACGCCCCAGTAGGCTCGCCCGGCCACAGCCGTGAGCGACCACGAACCCGGTCCTGCGCGACCACGGGTACCACTCGCTCCGGATCGCCCGGGTCGTGCGCGAGACCCACGACGCCAGCTCCTTCGTCCTCGACGTCCCCGAGGACCTGACCGAGACCTTCCGCTACCAGCCCGGGCAGTTCTGCACCTTCCGCGTGCACATCGACGGCGACGAGCAGCTGCGCTCGTACTCCATGTCCAGTGCGCCGGCGACGGACGGCGAACTCACCGTCACCGTCAAGCGCGTGGCGGGCGGACTGGTCTCCAACTGGTTCCTCGACAACCTCTCGGCGGGCGACACGCATTGAGCTCACGAAGCCGGCCGGCGTGTTCTGCCCCCAGGAGTCGGCACGCCCGCTGCTCGGCTTCTGCGGCGGCAGTGGCATCACGCCGGTGATGTCGATCGCCAAGCACGTGCTGGCGACGACGGAACGGCCGGTCCGGCTCCTCTACGCCAACCGGGACCGCAACTCGGTGATCTTCGACGACGCGCTCGCCGCGCCTCGGCGCCGAGCACCCGGACCGGCTGGAGGTGCGACACCACTTCGACACCGACGGCGGGTTCCTGACGCCCGAGGCCATCGCCGAGTTCGTCGGCGGCGGACCTCGATGCCGACGTCTACATCTGCGGGCCGGGCCCCTTCATGGACCTCGTGGAGTCGACGGTGCAGGCGCACGGCGTCGCGCCGGAACGCATCTTCATCGAACGCTTCCTGGTGGAGCAGGCGGAGAAGACCGATGCGCTGATCGACGACGCAGGCCGCCGAGCGCCGCGGACGCGACGGCGCCCGACGAGGTGACCGTGACCCTCGGAGGCAAGACGGTGGTGGTGCGCTACCAGCCGGGCGACACGCTGCTCGAGACGGCCCGCCGGGGCGGCCTGCGCCCGCCGTTCTCGTGCGAGGCCGGCAACTGCGCCACCTGCATGGCCTTCTTGAAGGAGGGCTCGGTCCGCATGCGGGCGAACAACGCCTTGACGCCCGAAGAGGTGGAGGAAGGCTGGGTCCTGACCTGTCAGAGCCTGCCGTCCGGCCGGACGGTGACCGTCGAGTACGAGGCGATGTGATCTGGCTTCAGGGCCCGGGCTCGACCAGGAGGTCGAGGTAGGCGGCGCCGGAGTCGGGCACCCGCGGTTGGCCCCAGCACTCGACCGGGAACGACACCATGACCATGGAGTACAGCAGGTGGAGCAGGTTCACCTGGTCCTCGGACAGATCGTCGAGGGGGAACTGGTCGAGGTAGGTCATGGCCGCGTCGGCCCGAGGCATGGCGGCGTCGTAGAGCGCCTGCATCTCGTCCATGGTGCTGGCCAGCCGTGTGGCGTAGCGCTCGCGCTCGGTCGGCAGGCACCACTTGGCGGCGAACGGCTCCAGGTCGGAGAACTCGCTCGGCAACAGGGTCGTCGTCCATGTGTGTCATACCTCCGCGTGCTGCTGCTTCTTGTAGTCGTCCACCCACTCCTGGGCCACCTTGTGCATGTGGCGGCACGAGCACCTCCTGGTCCATCAGGGGGAAGCGCTCGATCACGCGTGACTCGAGCATGGTCTGCGTCGCCTCGAGCGTGTTGGCGTCCTGCAGCCCGAACTCCTTGAAGGTGACGGCGGCGTTCTCGTGCGCCACACGCTCCCGGGCGTTCTTGGCCGGGACGAAGTACAGCGTGCCTTCGAACACGTGCTCGTTGGGTGCGACAGGCCAGTAGTGGTACGTGAGATACCAGCTCTGTCCCCAGACGAGGATGGTGAAGTTCGGCCAGAGCTGGAACGAGTCGAGTCCCCACGGGTCGCAGCCGGCCGGGTTGATGCCGGCGTCCTTCTGGTCGTAACCGAGGTCGGGCGCGTCCCAGGGCCCGAACAGCCCGCTGCGGGTCAGCGTGTCGATGGGCTTGATCATGTTCTCCGGCAGGTTCCAGGGATGGATGCCGGCCGTGCTGACGAGCCGGTGCGGGCCGTCGATCTTGTAGGCGGGCGCCTCGAATCCGGCCTGTGCCGCGGCGGCCGACCAATCGGGCGGCGACTGCTTCGCGTGGAGAATCGGTGCGTGGTAGAACTCCTGGAAGGCGTCCATGTAGAGCTTCCAGTTGCTCTTCACGTTGGCGCGGTAGAAGTAGCGCTCGGTCTGCTTCTCGAACGGGTAGTTCTCGAGCTTGGTGACCATCGGCCCGAGGAAGTCGCGCAGCGACTGCTCCGGCTCCTTGGCCAGGTTGACGAAGATGAACCCCGCCCAGACGTCGCAATGCACGGGGACGAGGCCGTAGTCCGCCTTGTCGAGGTCGAAGAACTCCTGCTCCTGTTGGACGAACGAGCACGCACCGTCGAGGTCGTAGCGCCAGGCGTGGTACTTGCACACGAATTGGCGGGTGGTGCCGCTCGTCTCCTCCTTCGGGTAGTCGTTCCAGACCAGCTTGTTCCCGCGGTGCCGGCACATGTTGTAGAAGGCGCGGACCTCGCCGTCCTTCCCCTTCACCACGACGACCGACGTCTTGGCGACGGCAAGCTCCTTGGTGAAGTAGCTCCCCGTCGCGCGGCACCTGCTCGACGCGGCCCACGTTGAGCCACGCCCGCTTGAAGACGGCCTCACGCTCCAGCTCGAAGAACTCCTGGGAAATGGAGTCCTCGTAGTTCATCGGCTCGGTCCCGAGGTCGAAGTGCTCTGTCCAACTGCCTTCAGGTGGCTTGGGCCAACGTGGCATGAGTTGGGTCCTCTCTGCGTGGCGTTCGTTGACGGGGCGATGGTAGCACTCCTCTCTACAGATGAGAAGAGCGTTTCCGCACCGCCCCGGAGGCTGCCGGGCCCCGAATCGGTGCCTCACGCTGCACATTGACGATCCCCGATATTTGGTGTCATATTGCTGACACCAATATTCCGGGGGTTGGCCATGACCACGACCAGCAGCAGCGACGTCTACTACGACACCTACGACGTCGGCATCAACGCCGATCCGTACCCCGTCTACCGGCGGCTCCGCGAAGAGGCGCCTGTCTATTACAACGCCACGCACGACTTCTTCGCCGTGAGCCATTTCACCGACGTGGAGAAAGGTCTCCTCGACGCCCAGACCTACATTTCGGGCAAGGGCGGGATCATTGAGCTGATCAAGGCGGACATTGAGATGCCGCCCGGCGTCATCATCTTCGAGGACCCGCCGACCCACACCATCCACCGCCGGCTGCTCTCGCGCGCCTTCACCCCGCGGCGGGTGGCGGAGCTGGAGCCGAAGATCCGCGAGTTCTGCGCGCAGAGCCTCGACCCGTTGGTGGGAGCGGAGCGCTTCGACTTCATCGCGGACCTGGGTGCGCAGATGCCGATGCAGGTGATCAGCATGCTCCTTGGCATTCCCGAGAGCGACCAGGAAGCCGTCCGCGATCATGTCGACGCCAACCTGCGCACCGAGGCGGGCGAGCCGATGCAGGTCTCGGAGAACTTCGTGACGGGCGCCATGTTCGCCGACTACGTCGACTGGCGGGCCGAGCATCCCTCGGACGACATCATGACCGAGCTGTTGAACGTCGAGTTCGTCGACGAAACGGGGACGGTCCGCAAACTGACGCGCAACGAGTTGCTCACCTACCTGGAGGTCCTGGCCGGCGCCGGGAACGAGACCACGACCCGTCTGATCGGTTGGACCGCCAAGGTCCTGGCCGACCACCCCGACCAGCGGGCCGAGCTCGTGGCGGATCCGTCGCTGATCCCGAATGCAATTGAGGAGATCCTGCGGTACGAGTCGCCCGCACCCCACGTCGGGCGCTGCGTGGCGCGCCAGGACCTCGTGGTCCACGGCACGGAAGTCCCGGCCGGAAGCGTGATGCTCTTCCTGCTGGGCTCGGCCAACCGGGACGATCGTCGCTTCCCCAACGGTGACACCTTCGACATCCACCGCAAGGACGGTCGGCACCTGACCTTCGGCAACGGCATCCATCTGTGCATGGGGGCCGCCCTCGCCCGCATGGAGGGGATCATCGCCCTCGAAGAGGTGTTGGCCCGCATCCCCCAATGGGACGTCGACATGGACAACGCCCGGCTCTCCCCCACCTCGACGGTGCGGGGCTGGGAGACGCTCCCGGTGGTCACGACGTCGTGAACCGCGGTCGTTCCTTGCGACGGGAGCTGGTTCGCCAAGCCGGCCTGTGGGCATGACAGCCCTGCCGACAACGGAGAGCACGCCTGCGACAGCGCCGGCACGGGCGCGCCGGCACTACGACAGCACCCTGCGCCGGCAGCGATCAGCCGAGACCCGGGCGCGCATCATTGCCGCCGGATCCGAACTGCTGCACGGCTCGTCGGTGCGGGACTGGCACGGGTTGACCATGAGGGCGGTGGCCGAGAAGGCAGGCGTCAACGAACGCACCGTCTACCGCCACTTCGTCAACGAGCAGGGTTTGCGCGACGCCGTGATGCACCAGTTCGAGGAGGAGGCGGGTATCGACCTGCGCGGCATGCAGCCTCGAGGACGTGGCCGACGTGACGGCGCGCATTTTCGCCCATGTCTCGTCCTACCCGCCCGACGCGCGCCAACCACTCGATCCGACACTGCTCGACGCCAAGCAACGGCAACACGAAGCTCTGCTGGCCGCCGTTGCGGCACACGCCGGGGCGTGGTCCGACGAAGACCGCACGGTGGCGGCGGCGGTGCTCGACGTGCTGTGGGGCGTGGCCAGCTACGAACGCATGGTCGTGGACTGGCAGATGGACCCGGCCGAGGCGACCCGGGGCATGAGCTGGGTGATCGGGTTGATCAGCCAGGCCATCGTGGCGAGCCCGGGTGGTCTCGCAGGGGATCCGGGAGCCGAGCAAGCCCACCGGTAGCCCGAGGCACGTCGCAGCACTCCTGACCCGTCTCGCTCAACCGGACCGCTGCGAACCCACGGCGGCTCGGATCGCCGACTGTACGAAGGCGACGCGGGAGCACATCGTGACCGAGCCTCGAGCCGCCCTCAGCTTTCGCCGCGCTCTTTCTTCCGCTGTGCGGGTGTCTCGTTGGGACGAGAGGAATCGTCCTCGAGTCGCCATGTCGTGCCGCGTTCCGGCGTCGAGACCTCCATGACATCGCAGTCCGTGACACCGATCAGACGGTGTCTCTGCCCGACTGCGGTGCTGTAGCCGACTCCCGGGAGGAGCTCTGTCGTGATCATGCTGCCGTGGTTGTCATCCCACAGCACGTTGGCCCGGCCCTGCATCAGAAACCAGCTCTCCTGCTTCTCGTCATGGAGCTGCAGGCTCAAGCGAGCTCCTGCATTGATGTGCAAGATCTTCCCCATGTAGGGGGCATCCTCGCGAACCCAGTGCAATTCATAGCCCCATGGTTTGTCGACCCGCTTGACGTAGGGATCGTTGGAGAACGTCGCAGGGTCGAAGGTCGGGGGGATCTCACTCATGCGTGGCACACCTTTCGTTTCGGCCCGCGCCGCACAGGCGGGAGCCGTCCTCTTGCGACCCGACGACGGCAGCGTGAGGGTCAAGGAGCGAATCGGATGGGAACGACCTTGCTGCCCGCCGGATCCGTCGAACTCGCATTGTTGACCACGACGTAGCAGCTGTGCGTCGCGTCACAGACACCGTTGCCGATAACCCCGGTGCCGATGTCGAGGCCGACCGACCCCGATCCGGTGGGGTCGGCATGCAAAATCGCCGCGTGGGCGAAGCTACAGCCCGCCGAGCTGGCGGTGGAGATCTCCACCGAAGAGCACTCGAGGATGTTGACCACCTTGCCCGGGGTGTACCCGCTCCACCGAACGGTGACGGTCTGGCCGTTGTGGAGGCCGGTGTCGGGTGTGACGGTGGCATGCAGGTGGACCGCGGCCACCTTCGGGACGGGCAGCGTGGAGCGTGATCCCTGGGCCCAGGCAGTGTGCACGCTTGACCGGGAAGAGCGACCGTCGGCCGCGACCTTCTGCAGCGCTCCGTGCTCGTGCTTGAGGTAGGCATCGAAGAACGCCGACGTGGAATTCATGACGGCAGTCGATGTGGGTCCGACCACCCCCGACGAGGCCATGTGGGCTGTCGAACCCGTGGTGTCCGACGGTGGGTCCCAACGTCAGTGCGAGGAGGGCCTTGGGCCCGTGCGCCTGGTTGAAGACGGCGACCGCATCGGCGTAGGGGACGAGTCCATCGTGGAGGTCCTGCGACGACGAGCAGCGGTGGTGCCTCGGCCAGGTCGTAGTGGCCACGACCCAAGCCCTCGGTGGTGCCGGCCATGACGACCGCAGCCTTGACCCGTGTGTCACGACAGCAGCTGTTGGCCACCAGACCCAGCGTGGTGATGGCCCCATTGGAGTGGCCGGCGGCGCCAATTTCATCGGGTTCGATGAGGCCTGACAACGGTCCACTGGGGCTGGTCGAGGCCTTGAGCATCTGGCCGATCACGAAGCTCATGTCACCGGGCTGGTTGCCGATGTCCCCGCCGTCAGGGCCGCCCGGCGTTTCGCTGCTCGACAACGGGAACAGTGGAGCGGCCACCACGTAGCCGGCGGCCGCCCACGCCGTGAGCAATGCCTGGTAGTCCTGCGGTGAGCCACCGAGGCCATGGGCAAAGACGATCAGCGGGTAGGGACCCTGGCCGACCTTGTCGGCCGATCCCGACTGCGCCGGATACCAAATGCTCGTCACCAGCGTTCGAGAAGGTCGTGCCGGCATGCCGTCCCACGGCGGGGTGGACCGCGAGGTGTCGACGAAGGTCATCGTCGTGGTCGACACCGGCGTCGACCCGGAGACCTCGGATGCCAGAGCCGGCGGCGCCACGGCGACCGCGGTGGAGAGCAAGAGGCCGCACACAGACCGTGCTCAAGAGCGCCGCTCGGCGCATCGATCGCCTCCCTCCCCGATGGAGACGTCATGGTGCCACAACGTTCGGTCCGTGTCCCGTGGGGACGTGGCTGCGAGTGTCCTGCCGCGAGGTGTGAGGGCAGCCCCCACTCCCTGCGGCACATTGCAAGACGGCACGAGCTATGCCGAGGGTTCCCCCGACCCACCCGCCAGCGCTGCCTTGTGCAAGGTGTTGGCGGCGAGCCGCATGTGGGCGGCGTCGACCAGCTTCCCGTCCCGACCGATGGCGCCGACACCACCCGCCTCCGCCTCGCGGTAGGTCGCGGTCGCTTGGCGGGCTTCGGCGACCTCGTCGGGTGTCGGCGAGAACACCTCGTTGGCGATGGGCACCTGGCTCGGGTGGATCGCCCACTTGCCGTCGAACCCCAGCACGCTGGCCTGCGACGCGGCGCGCCGGTATCCGTCGGGGTCCTGATAGGCCGGGTACGGCGCGTCAACGGCGTCGATCATGGCCGCCCGCGCCGCGGTCAGTACCTGCACCCGGGCGAAGTGCCAGAAGTCCCCCGGGTACGGCGCGACCGGATCGAAGTTGCCGTCGACCCGCGCCCGCAGCGATGCCGACAGGTCACCCGCCCCGAAGATCAGCGCCTCGAGCCGCTCGCTCGCCTGGGCGATCTCGAGCGCGTTGGCCAGCCCTTCGGCTTCCTCAATGAGCACCTCCAGCCCGATTGGTCGCGTCGAGCCGCAGCTTCGTCTCCAGCTGGGTCAGCAGCACGTCCACCCACCAGACGTCGCGGGCTCGTCGCACCTTGGGGACGATCAGCACGTCGACTGCCTCGCGCGCCCCGGTGACGATCTCAATGATGTCCCCGTGGCACCACGGCGTGTCGAGGCCGTTGACGCGCACGGCGCGCACTGTCCGGCCCCAATCCAGTTCCGTCAGCGCGGCCACGGCGATCGACCGGGCTCCTTCCTTCGCCGACGGGGCACAGGCGTCCTCGAGGTCGAGGAACACGAGATCGGCGCCCGACGACGGTGCCTTCTCGCACATGCGCTCGCTGCTCGCCGGCGTCGCCAGCTCCGAACGTCGGGCTCGTGGTGCACGCATGCTGCTCCTTGCTCTCGGGCTCAGATCGTTCCAGCGGACCGCAAGGCCCGCAGCCGGGCGGCGTCGAGGCCCAGGAGGCCGCCGAAGACGGCGTCGTTGTCGGCCCCGATGCCCCGACCGAGATGGTCGACCCGTCCCGGGGTCTCGCTCAGCACGGCCACCGGTGCCTGGACCGTCATCAGCCCGAGGTCGGGGTCCTCCACCTCGAGGAACGAGCCCCGCTCCCGAAGGTGCTCGTCGGCCAGCAGTTGCGCGGCGTCGTAGACGGGGGCCGCCGCCACCTCGGCCTCCTCGAAGATCCGCATGACGTCGGCCCGGTCCCGGACGCAGATCCACTGCGCCACCACCTCGTCGATCTCGTCACCATGGGCCTGGCGGCGTATCGGGTCGACGTACTCCTCGTCCTCCGCCAGGTCCGGCCGGTCGACGGCGCGGTAGAGGCGCATCACGATGTTGCGCGACGCGCTGGAGAGGGCGACCCATTCGCCGTCCGCCGTGCGGTAGGCGTTGCGCGGAGCACTGGCATCGAGCCGGTTCCCGGTGCGTCCCATGACGATCCCGAGCTGGCTGTAGGCCAGCGTGGACGTCTCGATCAGGCGGGCCAGCGGCTCCACCAGGTTCACGTCGACCAGCTGGCCCGTACCGCCGTGCAGGTCGCGGTGGTACAGCGCCATCATCACGGCAGCGGTGGCCGACTGGGCGGCGATGCCATCGGCCAGGAAGAACGGCGGGAGCGTCGGCGGTCCGTCGGGCTGGCCCGTCACGTGGGCGAACCCGCTCATGGCCTCGGCCAGCGTGCCGAAACCGGGCCGGTCGCTGGCCGGGCCCCCGCCGCCGTACCCGCGTGACATGGAGCATGACCAGATTCGGATGGGCCCGGTGCACCGACTCGTAGTCGAGGCCCCATCGGGCCAGCGCGCTGGGCCTGTTGTTCACCACCAGGACGTCGCTGACGTCGAGCAGGCGGTGGAAGAGCTCCTGCCCCTCGTCCTGGCGCAGGTCCAGCGTGACGCACTGCTTGTTGCGGCCGACGCTCTTCCAAAAGAGGCCGATCCCGTCCTTCTGATGGCCCCAGGTGCGGAGCGGGTCACCGGCGCCCGGCTGCTCGACCTTGATCACCTCGGCCCCGAACTCCCCCAGTGCCGTCGCCACCATGGGACCGGCGGCCAGCGTGGCGGCGTCGATGACGCGGAGCCCCTGCAGCGGAAGGGCCGTGTCAGGCACCGTGGGACGACTCGGGGCGCGTGAGGCCGAGATGCTCGCGCAGCGTCGAGCCGGTGTAGCGCTCCCGGAAGAGGCCCCGACGCTGCAGCTCGGGCACCACGAGACGGACCATGTCCTCGTAGGCGCCCGGCGAGTGCGTCGCCGCAATCACGAAGCCGTCGCAGGCGCCGCCGTCGAACCACTCCTCCATCTGGTCGGCGATGTCCGGACCGGTCCCGACGAAGCGCGGCCCTTGCAGCAGGGTGGCGCGGTGCCCGGCCAGATCGCCCAGAGTCACCGTGTCGCCACCGATGTGCGCCTTGATGTTCTGCACGAGCCCGCGGATGCCCGACACGGACTGCAATCAGCTCGTCGGTGATGGGCGCGTCGAGCGAGAGGCCGGAGAAGTCGTAGTTCATGAGCTCGGAGAGCAGCGTGAGCGACGCCATGGGGTCGACGAGGTCGTTGCAGGAAGAGCTGTTCGCGCTCTTCGGCATGCGCCTTGGACTCCCCGACCACGGTGTAGGCCATCGGGAGCATTTTGATGGTGCTGGGGTCGCGACCCTGCTCGCCGATCTTCTCTTTCTGGTCTTTGTAATGCGCGCGCGCAATGTCGATGCCGGGATCGCCGGTGAAGATCAGCTCCGCCCACCTGGCCGCGAACTCCCGGCCGCGCCCCGAGGATCCCGCTTGCATGAGCACGGGCCGGCCCTGCGGCGTCCGGGGCACGGTCAACGGGCCGCGCACGTCGAACCACTCCCCCTCGTAGTTGAGCTCGTGCACCTTGTCGGGGTGGGCGAAGAGCGGCGTCTCGCGGTCGAGCACCAGCGCGTCGTCGTCCCAGCTGTCCCACAAGCCGGTCGTCGCCTCGAGGAACTCGTCGGCCCGGTCGTAGCGCGCGTCGTGGGCGAGGTGCTCCTTCAGTCCGTAGTTCTGCGCCTCGCCGTCGTTGACCGAGGTGACGACGTTCCAGGCCGGCGCGGCCACCCGACAGGTGGTCGAGCGTGGCGAACGTGCGGGCCACGTGGAACGGCGAGTAATACGTCGTCGAGTAGGTGGCCCCGAGCCCGATGGAGCGGGTCGCCGCGGCCACGATCCCGAGCACAATGCTCAGGTCGAGCTTCACCGGGCGGGCCCCGGTGCGCACCGCCTCGGCGACGGACCCGCCGTAAATGCCGGGCATGGCCAGGCGGTCGTCGAAGAACATGAGGTCGAAGCACCCGTCCTCGAGCGTCCGCCCCAACTTCTCGTAGTAGCCCGCGGTCAGGAACCCGTGCTCGGTGGCCGGGTGGCGCCAGGAGCCGGCGTAGACCGTGGCGTTCCCGGCCTGCATGAACCCCACCAGCGCCATCTGCCGTCGTGTGCCCTCGGCCATCTGTCTCCCTTTCGTGCAAGGGTCACCGTAATATGTAATATTTCAGATATCAAACTCATCACGACCACCGTCCGGGCCCAAGCGGCCAACGAGCTGCGCGACCGGATCCTGACCGGCCGGCTCCAACCCGGCGACCGTCTCGACCTCGACCAGCTGACCACCGAGTTCGGGATCAGCCGGACCCCCATACGCGAGGCCCTGCTCGAGCTCTCCTACGAGGGCCTGGTCGAGATCACGCCGCGCAGCGGCATGGCCGTCGTCGGCATCACGCCCCAGGACGCGGTCGACAACTTCGCCGTCCTGGCCGCCCTGGCCGGCAAGGCGGCCGAGATGGCGACCACCCGCATCACGCCGGCCGAGCTGGCCGACCTGTTCGAGCTGGCCGGCGCCATTGAGGGGTCCGACGACGTCGTCGTCGCCAACCGCCGCTTCCACCGGGCCCTGAATCTCACGGCCCGCTCCCCCCGGCTCTTCACCTACCTGCGCCAGGCGGTCCGGGTCGTGCCCGGCAACTTCTTCGAGCTCTTCCCCGAGCAGGAGGAGCGCAGCACGCGCGAGCACGCCGCGCTCCTCGAGGCCATGGCGCGCGGTGACGCGCACGAGGCCCGGGCCTGGCGGAGGAGCATGTGCTCACCGCCGGTGAGGCGCTCGGCGACTGGCTCGCCACGCAGGCGGCCCAGCACCGCGCCGCGTCCTCCGTCTTCCTGACGCCGCCCTCGGCCGGGCCGGGTCAGCTCGGCTTGTCGAGCATCCGGTCGATGTTGGCCCGGAGCTCCGGCGTCGTGAACGACCGGTCCTCCGCCGTCAGTGCGAAGTCGAGCGCCGCCAGGACGGCCCGCTCCATCTGGATGTTGATGATGCGCTTCGTGTCCTCCACCGCGCCCTTGGGCAGGCGGGCGATCTTGTGTGCGCACGCCATCGCCTGGTCCAGCACCTCGTCGTCGGGGCAGACGTGGTTGACCAGGCCGATCTCGGCGCCGCGCTGGGCGGGGATGCGGTCGCCCGTCAGCGCGTACTCCTTGGCCAGCTGCAGGCTGGTCAGCATGGGCCACACCACCGGTCCGCCGTCGGCGGCGACCAGCCCGAGGAGCACGTGAGGATCGGCCAGGTGTGCGCTCTCCGCCATGAAGACGATGTCGGACGAGCGCGACCAGGCTGCAGCCGAGCCCGACCGCCGGGCCGTTCACGGCGGCGACGATCGGCACCCGGCAGCCCACCATGCCGGTGACGATCTGGCGGCCGTGGGCAAGCGTGACAGAGCGCAGCGCAGCGTCCTTCGACAACTCGTCGATGTAGTCGAAGTCACCGCCGGCGGAGAAGGCGCGTCCCGCGCCCGTGATGACGGCCACCCGGGCTTCGTCGTCGGCATCGAGCTGCGGGAACAGTGCAGCCAAGCCCCGGTGCAGGTCGTGGTTGGTGGCGTTGAGCTGGTCGGGCCGGTTGAGCGTGATGACGCGGACAGGGCCGTCGGCGCTGACCCGGAGCTCGTCGGGAAGGTCGTAGGTACTCATGAGGTGGGCAGCTCCAGGATTCGGCCGGCGATGAGATTGCGCTGTATCTGCGACGTGCCGCCCATGACGCTCTGGGCCCGACTGTAGAGGTACACCTTGAGCCAGGTGTCATCGGCGCCGGCGTGCGACCGTGCCGCCGACGAGACGAGCGCGGCATGGCCCACGGCCTGCTCGGTCGCGGTCATGAGGAGCTTGTCGACCGAGCCCTCGGGCCCGTGCGACGATGCCGTCGAGGCGGTCCGAGAGCCGGCGGCTGACGTGGCAGCGCAGCATTTCGGTCTCCACCAGGGCCCAGGCCAGATCGCGCAACGCCTCGGCCCCGAACGCCGCCGGTTCCGCCTTCGCACCACGTGCACCAGCTCGTTGACGAGCTTGCCGTAGCGCGCCACGTAGCCGAGCTCGCCGGGCTCACGCTCGTGGCTGACCACCGTCATGGCGAGGCGCCAGCCCTCGCCAGGCTCCCCGACCATGTTCGCGGCATCGACCCGGGCGCCGTCGAAGAGGACCTCGCCGAACTCGCGGGTGATCCCGTTGATCATTTTGAGCGGTCGCTGCTCAATGCCGCGCTGGCGCATCGGGACGATGAAGGCGGAGATGCCGCGGTGCTTCGGCACGTCGGGGTCGGTCCGGGCCAGGACGAGGCACCAGTCGGCGGCGTCCGAATAGCTCGTCCACACCTTGTGGCCGGTGATCACGTACTCCGACCCGTCCCGGACGGCGCGGGTGCGCAACGAAGCCAGGTCGGATCCGGCATCGGGCTCGCTGAAGCCCTGGCACCAGCGCTCGCGGCCGCTGACCAGACCCGGCAGGAATCGACGCCGGACGTCCTCGCTGCCGTGCCGCAGGATTCCCTGCACCAGATAGCCGACGCTCGGACGCGGCGGCGTGCCCGCGTTGATCAGCTCCTCGTCGAGGATCACCTCGTACACGCTGGGCAACCCGTGCCCGCCGATCTCGGTCGGCCAGGACAGGCCGAAGAACCCGGCGTCATAGAGCGATCTGGTGCCAGGCGGCCTGGCCGGCCCAGTACTCGTCCGCCGTCGATGACGGCGGGCAGGCCGGGGTTGTGCCGGCTCAGCCACTCGCGCAGGCGCAGGCGGAACTCGAGCTCCTCGGGGGAATCAGCGAAGTCCATCGACGACTCCGATGCCGCGGGCGGCGAGCACCCGGGCCAGGTTGGGCCCGACGCCGCCGAGCACGTCGGTCGACAGGAGGGCGCGTCGCAGGAAGACGTGCGCCAGGCACTCCCAGGTGTTGCCGATGCCGCCGTGCACCTGAATGGCCGTCTCGCACACCGAGCGGGCGGCCCGGGCGCAGTAGGCCTTGGCCGCCGAGGCCGCGGCCAGCGCGTCCGGACCCGGCAGCGCGTCGACCGCCCAGGCGGCGTGCAGGGCGATGCTGCGGGAGCCCTCCATGGCGACGAAGGCGTCGGCCAGCAGGTGCTGGACCGCCTGGAACGATCCGATGGCGGCGCCGTACTGCCGGCGCTCCCGCGCGTAGTCGGTCGTCAGCGGCCAGCGCGCCGCGCATGACGCCGACGAGGTCGGCGCTGGTGACGGCCAGGCCGAGACTGCGCCACGTCGCCAGCTCGTTCGTGCCGAGCGGTCGGGTCTGCCCGCCGACGGCGGTGACCGTCTCCGGCGCCCGCACGGGAGCGATCGGACGCGTCAGGTCGATGCCGGTGACGGCCGCCTGCAGGGGAACGAGGCCGAGGCTGCAGCCGCCGGTCCCGTCGACGAGGACCAGGGCTGACGACGCCGCGGACGCGTCGAGAGCCAAGGCGCCCGGCTGGAAACCGTCGCCGGCGACCACCGCGACGTCGGCGAGGTTCTCGCGCAGTGCGACCGTCTCCGGTTCGGTGGCGGGGGGCGCCCCGGCCAGCCGGCGCAGCTCCGCCGCCAGGGTCGGCACCGAGGAATGGGGCATCGGCCAGGCCCCGCCCGAGCTCCTCGGCGACAACGGCGACCTCGACCGCCGACGCCCAGGGTGTCGCCCCGTCTTCGGTCGCGGTCCGCAGCTCGCGCCAGCCGGATGCGTCGACCGCGGCGTCGAGCTTCGGGCCCGCTCGCGGTCGTCGAGATCGGCGACGCCGTGCACGCCCAAGCGATCGACCACCTGCGCCGCGGCGTCGCGCAGGGCGACCTGCTCGGGCGAGAGGCGGACGTCCATCAGTCGTTCGGGGCCACGGCGATGGTCGGAGACCCACTCGTCCGCGGAGTGTCCGGCGCAGCACCTTGCCCGACGGCGTCCGGGGAATGGCGTCGACGAGGACGACGTGGTGCAGCCGCTTGTAGGTGGCCAGCGTGTCGGCGACGAGTTGCTCGAGGTCCGCCGGCCGTGACCGCGGAGCCCGCCTGCAACTGCACGGCCGCCACCGGCACCTCGCCGGCCCGCTCGTCGGGCACGCCGAACACGGCGCAGTCGATCACGGCGGGGTGGCCGTGCAGGACAGCCTCTATCTCGGCGGGAGCGACCTGGAAGCCGCTGACCTTGATCATCTCCTTGCAGCGATCGGTCAGGTGGACCCAGCCCTCGGGCTCCAGCCAGCCGACGTCACCGGTCCGGTACCAGCCGTCGGCGAAGGCCGCGGCCGTGGCTTCGTCGGGCAGGTAGCCGGCCATGGCCGATGCGCTCTGGACCTGGACCTCGCCGACGCCGCCCGGCGGCAGGACGTCCCCGGTCTCGAGGTCGACGACGCGCAGGGTGACGCCGCCGACGGGGAGCCCGGCGGAATCGAGGCGCCATCTGTCCGGATCGTCCACCGGATTGGCGGCGATCACGGGCACCTCGCTCGTCCCGTAGGCGGGCAGCCAGCGCACGCCCGTGCGGGCCGACACCCGCTCCGCCACGCTGGGGGTGATGGGCGTGGCGCCCCACATGACGTAGCGCAACGACGAGAGGTCGTAGTCCTCGAGCCTCGGATGGTTGGCCATGGCCAGCGCGATCGGGGCGACCGCCATCTCGAGCGTCATGCGCTCGTCCTGAATGCAGCGCAGCTCCTCGTCGAGGTCGAAGCGACGGTGCAGGCGGACGGTGGCGCCTGCCGCGGCCGCGGCCAGCAGGTTCAACAACCCGAGGATGTGCGACGGCGGGGTCGCCACCTGGAAGCGGTCCTCGGGACCGAGGCCCAGCGCGGTCACCCAGTGCTGCGGTCCCCAGGTCGATGGACCGGTGGGTGTGGCGGACCGCCTTCGGCCGGTCGGTCGTCCCGGAGCTGAAGACGAAGACGGCGTCGTCGGTCTCCTGCACAGCGACTGCGGGCGCCGGCGCGTCACTCGTGCGGTCGACCACAACCGTGGCCACGGCGTCGTCGAGATGCAGCACGGCGTCCGCACCGAGCTGCTCCGCCAGGAGGGCGACGCCCGCACCGTCGGCCACGCCGTATCGGGGTGCGGTCAGAGCGACGGCCGTGCCGACCTCGAACGCCTTCCACGAGGAGTTGAGCATGACGGGGGCGGCGCCGAGCTTGCTGGCGGCGTGGACCGTGACCACGAACTCGGGCCGGTTCGACGTCATGACCGCCACGCGGTCGCCCCGGCCGACGCCCTGGGCGGCGAGGTGCCGCGCCAGCGCGTTGGCGGCCCGGTCCAGCTCCCCGTAGGTCCAGCTGTCGTCGCCGGCCAGGACGGCGACGTGATCGGGGTGCTTCGCGGCGGCCGACTCGAGCCCGCGATGCATGAGGCTCGTTGCCATGGGGAAACATTCTTCTCTGAATTGAGATTCAGCGTCAACACCCACGAAGTGTATGGTTATCAGCGCCATGAGCAGCCCGAACGTCGAGGCGACCGACGAGGACGTCCGGTCCGAGATCATCGAGACCGTCCGGCGCTTCGTGGCCCGCGAGGTCATCCCCGTGGCCTCCGACCTCGAGCGGTCCGACACCTACCCCGAGAGCATCGTCGACGCAGATGCGCGACCTCGGCCTCTTCGGCGTCACCATCCCCGAGGAGTACGGCGGTCTCGGCCTCGACCTGTTGACCTACATCGGCGTCATTGAGGAGCTGTCCTACGGCTGGATGAGCCTGACCGGCATTGTGAACACGCACACCATGGCCGCCACGCTGATCATGACGCACGGCACGGAGGAGCAGAAGCGGCGCTGGCTCCCCGCCATGGCGTCGGGGGAACGGCGCGGTGCCCTCTCCCTCTCCGAGCCCGACGCCGGGAGCGACACGCGCAACATCTCGTGCCGGGCCCAGCGCGACGGGGACGAGTACGTCCTCAACGGCAGCAAGGCCTGGGTCACCAACGGGGAGCGGGCCTCCATCGTGCCGCTGGCCGCCCGGGCCGAGGAGGGCATCACCGCCTTCATCGTCGAGAAGGAGCCCGGGCCCGCGCTTCGAGGGCATCACGGTCAGCAAGCACATGGGCAAGCTGGGCTACCGCGGCGTCGAGACGGTCGAAATGGCCTACACCGACCACCGCATCCCCGCCGCCAACGTCATCGGCGAGCTCGGGCGCGGCCTGCCCCAGATCCTGGGCGTGCTCGAAGTCGGCCGCATCAACATTGCGGCGCGGGCGGTCGGCGTGGCCCGGGCCGCCTTCGACGCCGCCCTCGCCTACAGCCTGCAGCGCGAGACGATGGGCAAGGTCATCGGCGAGCACCAGGCCATTCAGCTCAAGCTGGCCGACATGGCGACCAAGCTCGAGGCGGCTCGCCTGCTGACGCGCAACGCGGCGGAGCGCCGGGCCGCAGGGACTGCGCTGCGACGTCGAGGCCGGCATGGCCAAGCTCTTCGCCAGCGAGACCGCACTCGAGCTCAGCACGGAGGCCATGCGCATTCTCGGCGGGGTCGGCTACACCACCGAGTTCCCCGTCGAGCGCTTCTACCGCGACGCGCCGCTGATGATCATCGGCGAGGGCACGAACGAGATCCAGCGCATCGTGATCGCCCGGGGCCTGCTGGCCCGGGCCCGCGGTCAGGCCTGAGCAGAGTCCCCGCCGGCGTTCCGGCGCGCCGCCCGGAGCTCGGCCAGCACCTCGTCGGTGTGCTCGCCGAGGAGCGGCGCAGGCGCCGCCCGGCCGACGGGGACATCAGAGAAGCTCACCGGACCGTTGATCGACCGCCGGATCGTTCCGTCGAGGGTCGGCGGGAAGCTCCAGGAAGCCGTCGTTGGCGGCGAGCTGAGGGTCCTCGAGCACGTCGGCCGGTCCTTGCGCCGGCGCCCACCACACGCCTTCGGCGTCGAGCCGCTCGGCCCACTCGTCGAGCGTGCGCTCGCCCACGATGTCGTCGAGGACGGCGATCACCTCGGCGCGGTTCTTGCGGAGCGCCCTGGCGTCGGCGAAGCGGGGATCGGCGCGCAGGTCCGGCCGGCCGAGGGCGCGCAGCACCGCGTCGATGTGGCGGTCCGCCTCCAGGCCGGTGAAGAAGAACCAGCGCCCGTCCTTGGTCCGGTACGAGTTCATCAACGGCGTCTGGTTGGAGTGCCGCGCCTCGGCCTTGGCCACCTTGCCGACGGTCTCCTGCAGGCTGAGGTCCCACCCGAGCACGTAGGTCCCGGTCCGCAGCAGCGACACCTCGACGACGCGGCCGCGGCCGGTCTGGCGCTGCTCGAGCACCGCGGCCAGGAGACCGGCCAGCGCGGCCAGGCCGCTGATGTGGTCGCCGATGCCGCCGCGTGCGTTGAGCGGGACGCCCTCGCTGTTGGCCAGTTGGACCGAGAGGCCGGAGCGGGCCCAGAAGGCGCCGATGTCATAGGCCGGCCGGTTGCGATCCTCACCGCGGAGGCCGTACCCGCTGACGCTGCAGTAGACGAGGCGGGGGTGGCGTTCGACCGTGGCCGCCGGCTCGAGGCCGAGGCCGTCGAGCGCGTCGGGGCGCAGGTTCGTGAGGAAGACGTCGGCGGTCGTGAGCAGTTCCTCCAAGTGCTCCTTGGCTTCGGGCTGGCGCAGGTCGAGGACGACGCTGCGCTTGCCCCGGTTGTCCTGCGCGAAGGCGGGGTTGGGGAAGTCCTGGCCGATGCCGAGGGAGCCGAAGGCGCTGCGCATCGGATCGCCGTTGGGCGGCTCGACCTTGATGACGTCGGCACCCCAGTCGGCGAGCAGCGCGCCGGCCGAAGGCGCGGCGACCCAGACACCCATTTCGACGACGCGCAGCCCCCTCAGGGCGCTCAGGCCGATCGGTTCGGCCGCCTCATCTGGTTCGGTCGGTCATCGGGAGCTGTGGCCCGACCGGCTGGCGGCCTGGTCCCGGAGCACGTCCTTGAGCACCTTGCCGGTGGCGTTGAGCGGCAGCGCGTCGACGATCTCGACGACCCGGGGGACCTTGTAGTTGGCCATTTCGTTCCTGCTCCATTCGATGATTTCGTCGCCCGAGGTGTCCCCGGACACGACGACGAAGGCCATGCCCACCTCACCGAGCCGCTGATCGGGGATGCCGATCACCGCTGCCTGCAGGACGGCAGGATGGCGCAACAGCGCGTTCTCGATCTCCGCGGGGTAGGCGTTGAAGCCCCCGACGATGAACATGTCCTTGACGCGACCGACGATGCGGAGCCGGCCTGCCCCGTCCAGCTCTCCGAGGTCCCCGGTGCGCAGCCAGCCGTCCGCCGACAGCACCTTCTGCGTCTCCTCGGGGTCGTCGAGATAGCCCGCCATGACGCTGCCTCCGCGCAGCAGCACCTCGCCGGAGTGCCCGGTCTCGACGTCATTGCCGTCGTCGCCGACGATCCGCAGCTCGAAGCCCGGTCGCGGCCGGCCCACGGTGGTGGCGACGGCCTCGGCATCGTCGTCTTCGGACGTGGCGCAGGCGGTGCCGGCCTCGGTGAGTCCGTAGCCGGTGACGATGTTCGAGAAGGGGAGCTCGTCGCCGACGCGACGGATGAGCTCCACGGGGATGTCGGCCGAGCCGGTGACGGCCACGCGCAAGGACGAGAGGTCGTGCTGCGCGCGCTGCGGGTGGTCGAGGATCGACTGGTAGAGCGTCGGCGGCCCGGGGAGCACCGTCACGTGCTCCGCGGCCACCCGGGCCAGCACCCGATCGACGTCGAAGACGGGCTCGGGCAGCATGGTGGCGCCGCTGGCGATGCTGGCGAGGATGCCGGCCTTGAGGCCGAACATGTGGAAGTACGGATTCACCTGCAGGTAGACGTCGCCGGCGTGGAGGCCGGTCATGGCCACCCAGTCCGTGGCGACAATCAGCGTGCGGCCGTGCGTCATCACCACGCCCTTCGGCACGCCCGTCGTCCCCGAGGTGAAGAGGATGTCGGAGGGATCGTCCGGCCTGAGCGCGGCGCTGCGCCGTTCGACCTCGGCTCGGGCGGATGGGGTGGCGTTCCCCAAGAAGTCCTGCCACGACAACGCCGAACCGCTCGCCTTCCCCTTGGCGACGACGATGGTCCGGAGCGCCGGCAACGGGGTGCCGGCTTGCTCGAGCATGGCGACGTAGTCGGTCCCGAGGAAGTCGGTCACGGTGACGAGGACACGGGCACCGCTCCGGGAGAGGACGACGGCGGCCTCGGCACCCTTGAAGCGCGTGTTGACGGGCACCAGGACAGCGCCGGCGGCCAAAAGGCCGAGCGCCGCCACCGTCCATTCGACGCAGTTGCCGCACCAGATGGCCACCCGGTCGCCCGGCTCGACTCCCGCACCCGACCGAGCGCGGCACCGAATTCCCGGGCCGCCTCGGCGAGCTCGGCATACGTGAGGGTCGTCGACCCGTCGCGGACGGCCACCAGATCTGCGAACTGTGTGGCCGCGCCCTCGACCATGGCGGGGATGGAGGGCCAGGACGATGCGGCGCTCACCGCGGGACCGAAACCGATCCGGCGTCGCCCGTTGAGAATGGTCCTCTTTCCATACAATAATGATACTTTCACAAGGCGACCTCACACGAAGGTGGGCGTTCGCCGGCTCGCCACAGTCGACGAGAGAGGGAGACGACATGGTCAGTACTGCGCCCGCGCCCTACTACGACCCCTACGACTTCGAGATCGACGCCGACCCCTACCCGGTCTGGAAGCGGCTGCGCGACGAAGCCCCGCTCTATTACAACGAGAAGTACGACTTCTACGCCATCAGCCGGTATGACGACGTGGAACGGGCCTCGGTCGAGTGGCAGACCTACAGCTCGGCCAAGGGCTCGGTCCTCGAGATCATCAAGGCGCAGATGGAGATGCCCCCGGGCTTGTTCATCTTCGAGGATCCGCCGGACCATGACCTCCATCGCGGCATCATGAGCCGGGTCTTCACGCCGCGGCGCATGGCGGCCATTGAGCCACAGGTGCGGGACTACGCGGCGCGCACGTTGGATCCGCTGGTCGGGAAGGGCGGCTTCGACTTCATCCTCGACCTCGGCACCGAAATCCCCATGCGCACCATCGGCATGCTCCTCGGTATTCCCGAGGAGGACCAGCAGGCGATCCGCAACAACATCGACGAGGGCCTCCGGCTCGAAGAGGGCGTGATGCCCGAGGTCGACTTCAGCCAGGGGGTGCGGCCGACTCGGACTACGGCGCCTACATCGACTGGCGGGTCGAGCACCCCTCCGACGACCTGATGACCGAGCTGCTCAACGCGGAGTTCACCGACGTGGACGGGACGGTCCGCACGCTCACCCGCGACGAGATCCTGGGCTATATCGGCCTGCTCTCGGGCGCGGGCAACGAGACGACGACCCGGCTCATCGGCTGGGCCGGCAAGCTCCTGGCCGAGCACCCGGAGCAACGCGCCCAGATGGCAGCGGACCCGTCGTTGATCCCGGCCGCCATTGAGGAATGCCTCCGCTTCGAGCCGCCCTCCCCCGTGCAGTCGCGCTACGTGACCAAGGACGTGGAGCACTATGGGCAGACCGTCCCGGCCGGCAGCGTCATGGTGCTCCTCAATGCCTCGGCCAACCGCGACGAGCGCGAGTTCGACGACCCCGACCGCTTCGACATCCACCGCAAGGCCCAGCGTCACCTGAGCTTCGGCTACGGCCTGCACTTCTGCCTCGGGGCGCACCTCGCACGCCTCGAAGCGCGCGTCGCGCTCGAAGAGGTCCTGAAGCGGTTCCCGGAGTGGGAGGTCGACACGGCCAACGCCGTGCAGGCGCGGACCTCGACGGTGCGGGGCTGGGAGAGGCTGCCGGTGCTCCTCCCGTGACAGACACCCGATCGCTACAGGGTCGTGCAGTGGGCTACCGGCAACATCGGCTCGCATTCGCTGCGGGCGGTCATTGCGCATCCGAACCTCGACCTCGTGGGTCTGTACGTCTACTCGGAGGACAAGGCCGGCCGCGATGCCGGCGAGCTGTGCGGTGTCGCGCCCACGGGCGTGCTGGCCACCCGTGACGTCGGGGAGATCCTCGCCCTGCAGCCGGACTGCGTCGTCTACATGGCCGACCGCGTGGACGTCGACGTGCTGTGCCAGCTGCTCGAGGCCGGCGTGAACGTGGTCTCGACCCGCAGCGAATTCCACAACCCGGCCCGGCTCGACCCCGAGACACGCCGGCGCATTGAGGCCGCGTGCGCGCAGGGGGGCTCCTCGCTGCACAGCACCGGCTCGAGTCCGGGGTTCATCACCGAGGCACTGCCACTCGTCCTCACCTCGCTGCAGCGCCGGCTCGATCATCTGCTGATTGAGGAGTTCGCCGACATGTCGTCGCGCAACTCGCCGGAGCTCATCTTCGATCTCATGGGTTTCGGGCGCGACCCCGCCGCCTTCGACCCGCGCGGCGTCGAGGCGCACGGCGGTGCGTCGTTCGCCGGTTCGCTCGAGGTCCTCGCCGACGCACTGTCGCTCCCGCTCGACGCGGTCGAGGCAACCGGTCAGGTCGCGACGGCCCGCCACGACGTGGACGTGGCCGCCGGCCACCTGCAGGCAGGCACCATCGGCGCGCAGCGGATGCAGGTCAGCGGCATCCGTGACGGACGACCGCTGGTGACGTTCAGCGCCAACTGGTACCTGACGAACGACGTGGAGCCGGCCTGGGACCTCCGCGAGACGGGATGGCACCTGCTGGTCGAGGGCGACACCCCGCTCGACGTCGACATCCGCTTCCCGGTCCCGGCCGACGAGTGGGCGGCGACGTCGCCCGGCTTGACCGCGCACCGCCCCGTCAACGCCATCCCCTTCGTCTGCGCGGCGGAACCGGGCATCCGGAGCATCGTCGACCTGCCACAGGTCATCGCTACCCTGGGCTGATGCCCCACGCCACACGGTCGGCCTCGTCGTCGGGAACCCGAAGCCGCAGTCGCGCACGCTCGGCCTGGCGCGGCAGATCGCCGCGGCCGCGGCGGAAGCGGCGGGGCTGGCCGGCGCTCCGACAGCGACGGTCGACCTCGCCGAGCTGGGCCCGCAGCTTTTCGACTGGTCTTCGCCCGGCGTGCAGGAGGCCGTCGAGGCGATCCGGTCCTGTGCGCTGGTCGTCGTGGCCTCCCCCACCTACAAGGCCAGCTACACGGGGATCCTGAAGTCCTTCCTGGACTGGTTCTCCGACACGAGCCTGGACGGTGTCACGGTCGTCCCGGTGATGACCGGCGGCAGCGCCCACCACGCGCTGGCGGTCGAGGTCCACCTCCGGCCCGTGCTCGTGGAGCTCGGCGCCACCGTGCCCACCCGGGGCCTCTACGTGACCGAAGCCGAATTGCCCGACGCGGACGAGGTCATCGCCAACTGGCTGACGACCGCCGGTCCCTTGTTGCGGCAGTCCGTCGACCAAGGCTGCCCTGACTCTGAAAGGACCCATGCCCTCCCCGACCAACCGCGGCTCGCTCCCGTCCCGTTCGCCGAATGGGACGACGAGACGCGCACCACATTGCTGCCGTTCCTGCGCCGGCCCGAGCGCTACCTGTCCGGCGCCCCGGACGCGCCACCCATGCCGATCGTCCTCGAGATGTTCGCCCATCACCTGCCCCTCAGCGCGTCCTGGCTCCCCTTCACCGAGATGCTGGCGGGAGACGACTCCAAGCTGCCGCGCCGCCACCGCGAACTGTTGATCCTCCGCGTGGCCTGGCGCACCCGCTCGGGCTACGAGTGGTCCCAGCACAGCCGCATGGGGATCGACGCCGGCTTGACCGAAGCACAGATCGAAGCGGTCGACGGTGGGACCGGCGGCAGCGGTCTGGACGCCACTGGAGCGGACGCTGCTGACCGCGGTCGACGACATCATTGACGAGCACGCGGTCGGGGACGCGACCTGGGCGGAGCTGGCCGCGCACTTCGAGCCCGCCGAGATCTTCGAGTTGCTCTTCGTCATCGGGGGCTATCTGTGCCTGGCCGGCGTGCTGAACAGCATCGGGCTGCAGGGCGCCCCTGCCCGAGGCGGCGGATGGACCGCGTAACGGAGGGCTCTCGTCAGAACTAGGAGGGTTCGATCACGACGCGGATGGCGCCACGCGACCGGTCCGCCGCCACCCGGAACGCCTCGGCGGCGTCCTCTATGGGAAACCGGTGCGTGATCAGCGTCCGGACGATGTCGGGGTCGTCGGCCAACATGGCGGCCGCATCCTCCATCTCCCGGCCCCCGTCGTGGGCGCAGTAGCCGAGCGACGGAATGACTCGGGCCTCCTTGTGGAACAGCGGCATCCAGTCCAGCTGGACCGGTCCGAAATGGACGCCGAGGACGACGATGGTCCCGCCGGGCGCGACGAGCTCGCCACACGTGGCGAGGCTCGCTTCGGTCCCCGCGGCCTCGACGACGACGTCGTACACCCCGTCGGCGCCGACGCGCGCGCCGAGGCGCTCGCCGGCCTCCTTCTGGTACGGGTGGCGGGCCTCGAGCGCAACCGCCTCCGCGCCCAGGCGGCGGGCGCCGGCCACGGCCAGCAAGCCGAGCGCGCCCGCGCCGACGACCGCGACACGCGTGCCGGGGCCGGTCCCCGCGAGCCGGAGCGCATGCCACGAGACCGCGGCCGGCTCCACCAGCGACGCGTCACGCACGTCGAAGCCCGCCGGCAGGGTGACCAGTCGCGCTGCCGGCGCACGGAACTGCTCCGCCATGCCCCCGTCGGCACTGATGCCGAGCGCTCGTTGGCCGTGGGTCGGGCACAGGTTGTAGGCGCCGCGTGCGACACTGCGGGCACTCCATGCAGCCGTAGATGGCCTCGACGACGACGGCCGTGCCGTCCTCGCGCACGCCGGCCAGCTCGTGACCGAGGATGGCGCGGCTCCCGAACCGGATGTAGCTCAGGTCGGAGCCACAGATGCTCGTCGCCCTCATGTCGAGCAACTCACCGATGCCCGGCGGCTCGTCGAGATCGACGACCGCCACTCCCCCCTCCACACTGCGGACAGCCTTCATGCTCCTCCTCGTCGGTCCGCTCGAGGTGCGGTCGCCACGGGACCGGACCGGACCGGTTGTTGCCGGTGGGAGAACCATAGATATCCTCGGGGCCGCGTGTCACCGGGTGGGGCGCACACCGTGACCCAGCGAGTCCGATGCCGACTGACGACCGACGAGGAGTTCACCCGTGGCCAACCCAATGGAGTTCTGGCTGTTCCTTCCGCAGATGCGGCTGACCATGGACCAGCTCGTCGAGCGCGCCCGGGCCGCGGAGGCGGCCGGCTTCGCCGGCATGGCCGGCATGGATCACCTCACCCCGCCGCTCGCAGAGAGCCAGCCCATGTTCGAGGCGATGATCACCAACACGTGGCTGGCCAGCCAGACCGACACGCTTCGGGTCGGGTCGCTGGTCCTGTGCGACTCGTTCCGGCATCCGGCCGTCCTGGCGCGCGAAGCGGTCACCCTCGACCAGGCGTCGGGAGGACGGTTCGAGCTCGGGATCGGCTGGGGCTCGGTGGCGGACGAATTGGGGACCTTCGGCGTCGGGTCACAACGAGGCGAAGGTCCGGCTGGGTCGGCTACGCGAATCGCTCGAGATCATGACGGCGCTGTGGGCCGGCGAGACGCTCGACTACGAGGGCGAGCACTTCACCCTGCACGGAGCGCAGCAGGTGCCCGGACCCGTCGGGCACATCCCGATCGTCATCGGAGGGGCGGGCAAGGGAACGATGCGGCTGGTCGCCGAGCATGCCGATTGGTGGAACGTGCATACCCACATCGTCGACAAGCTCGACGAGATGCGCCCCTTGGCAGGGAACGCCCGCTGTTCGCTGCAGGCACAGGTGGCGTTCGTCCCGGCCGCTGGCGCCCGGGACGAGATCGAGGCGACGGCGCGCCGGCGCTTCGGATCGACCCCGATCGTCGGCACCGCGCCCGAGCTCGTCGACTACTTCGGCTCGCTCCAGGAACGGGGCGTGGAACGGGTCTACGCGTGGTTCTGCGACTTTGCCGCCCCGGACACGCTGGCGGCCTTCGGCGAGGGCGTGATCAGGGAGTTCGACCCGATTGCCTCGACGCGCCTGAAGCCCTCGCCTGCGCTCCGGAGACGGAGAACCGCCCCGACAAGCATGAAAAAAAGGTCTAGAGTTGAGGCGACGGAGTAAGAGCGTCTCACACAGTGTGGTGCTCCCAGACCCGGTATGGCTCGACCAGGAATGCGGGGTATGGACCTGTGCCAACGACCACTCTCGAAGCCACGACAGCGGATTTTGGCGTGCTGGCGAAGCAAGTCCGTGAGGCCGGCCTGCTCGACCGCCGCCTCGGCTACTACGCCCTCATGATCCCGCTGACGATCGCGGCCATGGCGGCGGGCTTCGCCGCACTCATTCTGATCGGGAGCTCGTGGTGGGCCCTCGCCATCGCCGGGTTCCTGGGGCTGGCCTTCACCCAACTCGGCTTCGTCGGGCACGATGCCGGCCACCACGAGGTCTTCAGCTCCAGGCGGGCCAACCGGTGGCTCGGCTTGGCCGTGGGCAACGTGCTGATCGGCATGAGCTTCGGCTGGTGGGTCCCGAAGCACAGCGCGCATCACGCGCATCCCAACGAGATCGGCCGCGATCCCGATGTCAGCGGCGTCGTCGTCGAGCCGTCCGCCGACGGGCCGGTCAAGGTGGCGAGCTGGCCCTCGCGCTTCATGACGAAGTGGCAGGCGCCGTTGTTCTTCCCGCTCATGGTCCTGCGCAGCACCGGCATCTACGTCTTGGGCGTCCAGCGACTGATCCGCCAGCGCAACCGGGCCGCGTTCCTGGAGGGCGCGCTCCTCGCCATGCACGCCTCCCTCTACCTCGCCTGCGTGTTCTGGGTCCTCTCTCCGCTCAAGGCGGTGGCGTTCATCGCCATCCAGCAGGCCGTCTTCTCCATCTACCTGGGCTGCAGCTTCGCCCCGAACCACAAGGGCATGCCCATCGTCGACCCTGATCAGGGCTGAGCTTCGTCCGGCGCCAGGTCATCACCTCCCGCAACGTGGCCGGCGGCTGGTTCACCAACGTGGCGCTCGGCGGCCTCAACTTCCAGATTGAGCACCACCTGTTCCCGAACATGCCCCGACCGAACCTGGCGCGCGCGCAGGCGCATCGTGAAGGCCTTCTGCGCTCGAGAACGACCTGAGCTACCGCGAGGACAGCCTGATCGGCTCCTATCGCCAGACGATCCGATACCTGCGGGCCGATGCGCTCGCCGCGGCCCAAGCCGCGCCTCGTCATGGCTCCAGCCGGTCGATAACGCTCTGCACGAAGGAGACGGTGGCGTCATGACCCGCCGTGACACCGAGCACCCGCTCGAGGGACAGCACCTGGGAGAGCCCGGTCATCAGGAGGAGGGCGACGATCGGGGGGATCTGATCCGGCGCTATCCCGTTCGCCTCGAGGGCAGCCGTGAACGCCACCAGCTGTGCGGCACGGGAACGCTCGGCGTAGCGGGCGATCTCGGTGCGGATGGACTTGCGGTGGTTGGCCAACGCCACGAACTCGGTCATGAAGGCGGCGCCACGAGGATCGGCGTTGAGCCGCCACAGGGTCCGCAGGGAGTTGTCGGTGGCGACGGTCCGCTCGAAGTGGGCCAGGTTCTCGTCGGCGCGGCGCCGGAAGACCTCCAGGAAGAGGTCGTCCATGGTGCGGAAGTAGTAGTGCACCAGCTGCGGCTTGAGCCCCGCCTTCGCCCCGACCCGCCGTGAGGTGACGGCCGCGTAGCCCTCGTCGAGCAAGAGCTGTTCGGCGGCATCGAGCAGCTGGGCCCTGGTCTTGGAGTCGGCCGCGCCGATCCGTCTCGGCTGGGGTGCCGTCGTCATCCCGACAACTTGTCACATCCGAGGGCCGATGCTAAGCATTCGCCAAAATCTGCTGAGCGGGTGCACAGCGCAGCGGCCCGCTCCCTTCGGGCGGGCAGACGAAGGGAGACCACGTTGACCGACTGGGAGACGATCGACTTCTTCAGCGACGAATCGCTGGTGGAGGACCCCTACCCCTACTTCGACCACCTGCGGTCGCAGTGCCCGGTGCTCCCCACCGACAATCTCGGCGTGGTCGCCGTCTCGGGCTACGAGGAGGCGATGGAGATCTATCTCGACACGGACACGTTCTCGTCGTGCAACTCGGTGATCGGCCCGTTTGCCGCCTTTCCGGTGCCGCTCGAGGGGGACGACGTCGGAGCGATCATCGACAGCCACCGGGACCAGTTGCCCATGAGCGAGCACATGGTGACCATGGACCCGCCCATGCACACCCAGGAGCGTGCCCTGGTCATGCGCCTGCTCACGCCGAAGCGCCTGAAGGAGAACGAGGAGTTCATGTGGCGGGCGGCCGACCGGCAGATCGACGAGTTCATCGGTGACGGCCACTGCGAGTTCATCAGCGCCTACACCCAGCCGTTCGCCATGCTCGCCGTCGCCGACGTCCTCGGCGTGCCTGAAGCCGACCACCAGCGCTTCCGGGAGTTCTTCGGCTTGAGTAGGCACCGGGCGAGGTCGGAGGCCAGGGCGACATCGGCCTGAACGCCCTCGAAGGGCTCGATGCCTGGTTCGCCACGTACATCGAAGACCGCCGGCGCGAGCCACGAGACGATGCGCTCGACGCGTCTGGCGCTGGGCACGTACCCCGACGGGACCACGCCTGACGTGAGCGCGGTCGTGCGGACCGCGACCTTCCTGTTCGCCGCCGGCCAGGAGACAACAGCCCGCCTCCTCGCCGTCGGCCTGAAGTACCTCTGCGAATATCCCGACCTCCAAGACGAGCTGCGGGCGCACCCCGAGCGGATCCCCGACTTCATCGAAGAGTCGTTGCGCATTGAGAGCCCGGTGAAGTCGGACTTCCGCCTGGCCCGACGCTCGACCACGGTCGCCGGCGTCGATATCGCCGCCGGGACGCCGGTGATGCTGCTCAACGGCGCGGCCAACCGGGATCCCCGCCTCTTCGAATGTCCGGCCGAGTTCCGGCTCGACCGTCCCAATGCAAAAGTCCATCTGGCCTTCGGGCGCGGCGTGCATGCGTGCCCGGGTGGCCCTTTGGCCCGCGTCGAGGGCCGGGTGAGCATTGCGCGCATCCTCGACCGCATGCGCGACATCCGGCTGTCCGAGGAACATCACGGGCCACCGTCGGCTCGCCACTTCGAATACGAGCCCACGTGGGTCCTCCGCGGCCTGCACCAGCTCCACATTGAGTTCACGCCCGCCGAGGTGGCGCAATGAGCGGCCGCGTTGCGGTCGTGACCGGGGCGGCTTCGGGCATCGGTCTCGGCGTCGCCAACAGGCTGGCCGCGGACGGGCACGCCGTGGCTCTGCTCGACCGGGACGGTGCGGGGGTGGCAACGGCCGCCGAGGAGCTCTCCAGCCAAGGGATCAAAGGCAATTTCCTGGGAAGTCGACGTTGCGGACCGTGGTGAGCTCGAGCGAGTGTTCTCCGAAGTGCGCCAGAAACTGGGACCGATCACCATCCTCGTGACCAGCGCAGGCATCGAGTCGTTCGACGCCGTGGCCGACATCACGCCCGAGAAGTGGGACCGCATTCTGGCGGTGAACCTGACCGGCACCTTCACCTGCATGCAGTTGGCCGTGCCGGACATGACGGCCGAGGGGTGGGGCCGCATCGTGACCATCTCCTCGTCGAGCGCGCAATCGGGAGCACCGCACATGGCGCACTACGTCGCGTCGAAGGGTGGGGTGATCGGCCTGACGAAGGCGTTCGCCCGGGAATTCGCGGGCCAGGGCATCACCGTGAACACCATTCCGCCGACGATCGTCGACACGCCCATGGCCAGGAACGCGGCCGGTGTGGGCAACGTGCCGAGCATCGACGTCATGGGCGCCATGGTCCCGACCGGCCGGGCCGGAACGCCGGACGACATCGCGGCCACCTGCGCGTTCTTCTGTTCGGACGAGGCCAGCTACATCACCGGTCAGTTGATCGGCGTCAACGGGGGCATGTACATCTGAACCCGGTTCAGGGGGAGGCGGTGCACGCGTGTCCTTTGGCCGGCACGACCCGGTCGACGATGTACGACGTCACGACGTTCGGCATGCAGGTGTTCGTCGATCCGTTGAGGAGCCACGTGTGCCCGTAGCCCACGTAGGTGACCAGCCGTCCCCCCGTTGCCGCGGCGAGCTGCGGGGCCACGACGTAGGGGGTGTTGGGGTCGTAGACGTTGCCGATCACCAGCGGCGTCGGTGCGCCATGCGGTGAGAGATGCGCGATGGGTTGGTTCGATGCCGACCAGCCGGGGCAGGCGATGAGGTAGTTGGCGACCGCCTCGGCGCCGGCGAGCGGATACCGCGCCGCCAGCGTCCGAGCCAGCTGGGCGGTCGTCGCCGCATCGGGATGCCCGACCGCATCGCTGCAGGTGATCGTCCAGAGCGGGCCGACCAGCGACGCGCCGTCCAGGTCGTCCTCCAGCCCGAGCGCCACCGACCGCAGCGGGGCCCCGTTGCCGGCCGCGGCCGCGGCGAGAGCGGGGAAGTACCCGGGTGTGAAGGTTGGCGCGGACAGGTAGAGCAGAGAGGCGGTGTACAGATCGCCCACCGTCACCGGTGTCGTGTCGCCCCCGCCCGGTGCGGCGAGCGGTGCGGCGCTCAGCTGTGCCTGCAACTTCTTGTAGAAGCCGACCGGATCTGCGCCCAGCGGGCAGCCTGGCTGGGCGGTGCAGCTCTGCAACCCATGCGTCAGGCGCCGTCTCAATGGCGCGGAGCGTCGGCCTTGGCGTCGGTGATCGAGACTCAGGTTGGCGTCGACCGCGCCATCGAGCACCATGGCACCCACATGACCCGGGAACAGCTGGGCGTAGACCGAGCCCAGCGCGGTCCCATAGGACATGCCGTAGAAGTCGATCTTCTGCACCCCGAGCGCCGCTCGGAGCTGGTCCATGTCGCGGGCCGACGTCGTGGTGTTCACGGTCGGGAACAGAGCCGGGAACTTGGCCCGACAGGAGCTGGCCAGGCCGGCGAACGTCCGGGTGGCGGCGGCCGTCCCCGCGACGGCGCTGCCCGCCGCCGCCGCTGAGGGCCCACAGAGCAGCGGTTCGCTCGACCCCGTTCCCCTCTCGTCGAAGCTCACGAGGGTGAACTGGTCCTTCACGGCCGCCGGCACCAGCGAGGCCAGGATCGGCAGGAGCAGGACGCCGCTCTCCCCCGGGCCGCCCGGGTTGAAGACGATGACGCCCTTGCTCTGCTGGCACCGGATGTTCCATCACCGCCAGCGGCACCGAGCCCGCGGAGGGATGGCGATAGTCCAGCGGGACCGCGAGCGTGCCGCACAGGTAGCCCGACACCTTCGGGCAGGGTGACCAGGCGAGAGGCCGCTCGCCGCCGGAGCCGCGGCGCCCGCTGCCGTGCCGGCGCCCGCAACGAGCGACAGGGCCGCGACCACCCAAGCCGCCACGGCGATGGCTCCCACCCGTCGACCCCCCGGCGGCCAGCGTCTGCCCTGCGCGCGGTGCACGATCTCCCCGACCCCCTGAGCCGCCACGGCTCCAACCTCAACCGCCCGTACCGGTGCGCAGGCTAGCCGGGCAGTTGTGCGCCGGAAGGTCCAGGCCGCTGGTCGCACGCGCCGGATGCGCGGTGCGAAAGTATGCGCCGTGCACTCCCATCCCTTCCGCGAGGTCGCCATCGCCGGCGTCTTCAACACGGTGCAAGCCAGGGCCCTGCCGGAGCACGATTCGACCTCCATCGCCCTGGTGGGGGCACTCGGGGCGCTGGCCGATGCCGGCATTGCGCCGCACGAAGTCGACGGGGTGGTGGGGACGGATTGCGCGCAGATCATCCTGGAGCTGGGACTCGGACCCTGCACCAGGCGGCCCAGCTCGCTGGGCATCCCGGCCCTGCTCGATGCCGCGGCGCTGATCACCACCGGACAATGCAACGTGGTGCTCATCGCTGCCGGTGGCGCCGGCATCCACTCCGACCGGGCGTCGACGGCACCGTGGACGCGGCCGGCCAACGAGCTCGTCGTGGGCTACGGGTTGTTCACGGCGGCGGAATTCGCGCTCATGGCGCGGCGTCACATGCTGACCTACGGGACCACGACCGGAGCAGATGGCCACCGTCGCCGCGGTGATCCGCAACAACGGACACGCCAATCCCGATGCCGTCTACTCCGGGCGGGGCCCATTCACTGCGGCCGACATTCTCGCCTCGCGCATGATCGCCGATCCCTTCCATCTCCTCGACTGCGCCACCACGTCGGAAGGCGGCTGCGCCATCGTCTTGACCAGGGCCGACCGGGCCGGCTCCGGCGCCGCTCCCGTGTGGATCCTCGGCGGGGCCAGCGATGCCTTCGGGCCGGCCTATGTCGTCGCTCCCGTCTGGGATTTCCAGCCTCGCGCCGACTCGTTCCCGGCGGGGCTCGTCGGCGCCCGGGCGGCCCGCATCGCGTTCGCCATGGCCGGGATTGCCGCGACCGATGTCGACGTCGCCGAGCTCTACGACCCGTTCTCGTTCGAGATCATCAGGCAACTCGAGGCCTTCGGCTTCTGCGGGCCCGGCGAAGGCGGGCCCTTCGTCGCTGACGGCAACATCGGGCCGCAGGGCGTCCTCCCGGTGACCACCGACGGCGGCACCATGTCGTTCAGCCATCCGGGGATCAACGCACAGCAGCTGCAGAGGGTCATCCGCGCCGCCGAGCAGCTACGGGGGACCTGTACTTCCAGCCAGGTCGAGGACGCAGAGGTCGCCCTGTGCTCGAACGGCGGATCGGGTGCCCTCTTCTGCGACGTCCTGGTCCTGGGCCGGGAACGTCCGTGAGCCTCCTCGTCCCCCAGGCGGCCGGGATCCCGGTCCCGCGTCCCGGCCTGCACAGCCGGCCGTACTGGGACGCGTGCCGGCGTCACCAGCTGCTCTACCAGCGTTGCGCCGAGTGCTCCTTTCGCGGCCTTTCGGCCTTCACCGTGTGCGCCCGATGCCATGCCACGTCGCCGGTGTGGGAGGAGAGCGCAGGCCGAGGCTCCCTCTACAGCTGGACCGTGGTGTGGCGGCCACCCGACCCCGCCTTCGCGGTCCCCTACGCACCGGCGGTTGTCCGCCTGGACGAGGGTTTCTCCATGCTGAGCGCCGTCATCGGCTGCGAGCCCGAAGCACTGCGCGCAGACCTCGCGCTGGCGGTCGAATTCCATCCGGTCTCGGACGAGATCTCCCTGCCGTACTTCCGTCCGGCCTGAGCCCAAAAGGCGTCCGGCGATGTGTTCGTTGTCGCCCGGGCGACCCTCCCGTAGGATGGCGATGTGGTTTCCGACCGCCTTCCGGTGACGTTCCCCTCGTTCGACAACACGGAGGACGAGCGCAGGCACCGCAAGCAGCGGCTGGCCGCCGCCTTTCGCCTGTTCGGGCACTTCGGGTTCGACGAGGGCATCGCCGGTCACATCACCGCCCGCGATCCCGAGCTGCTGGACCACTTCTGGGTCAACCCCTTCGGCATGAACTTCAAGATGATCCGCGTGAAGGATCTCATCCTGGTGAACGATCAGGGTGAGGTGGTCGACGGCAACTGGCCGGTGAACCTGGCGGCGTTCGCCATCCATTCGCAGGTGCACGCGGCAAGGCCGGACGTCGTGGCGGCGGCGCACGCGCACTCGGTGTACGGGAAATCCTGGTCGTCCTTGCGCCGGCTGCTCGACCCTCTGACGCAGGACGCCTGCGCGTTCTACGGGGACCACACGCTGTTCGACGACTACACCGGTGTCGTGCTCGACCTCGAAGAAGGCAAGCGGCTCGCCCACACGCTCGGCGACAACAAGGCCGTGATCCTGTCGAACCACGGGCTGTTGACCGTGGGGCAGACCTCGGTCGACGAGGCGGCGTGGTGGTTCATCACCATGGAGCGCACGTGCCAGGCCCAGTTGCTGGCGGAGGCGGCCGGGACTCCCGTGCTCATCGACCTCGACCAGGCGAAGAAGACCGCGGGACAGGTCGGGCCGTCCATGGCCGGATGGCGGGCGTTCCAACCGCTCTACGACTGGATCGTGTCGGTCCAGCCCGATCTGCTGGAGGAGTAGCCCGGGTCTCCGGGTCAGGAGCCTTCGCTCACACCACCCCAGCCCTCGCCGGGCATGTCGACGTGAATGATCTCAGGCGCTGCGGCAAGGAGCGGGGCATGTCGGACATCGCCGCCTTGAAGTGCTCGGACGACACATGCGCCTCGCCTGCCTCGGCGTCCCGGAATCCTTCAATGAGGAACCAGAGGTTGGGGTCGTCGGCACTGCGGCACCAATCGAAGAAGAGGTTGCCCGGCTCGGCCCGTGACGCGGCGATGTAGTCCGCGATCAACGACGGGAACTCGTCGGCGTACTTGGCGCGGACCGGCTGCTTGACCACATTGAAGATCATCTGACACTCCTCCGTTCCACGTTCCGGCATTCCCGCCCTGTCACGACCCGCCCTGTCACGATCCGGGCTGGGCCGGTGTGAGCTCCAGGTGGAGCCGGGTCAGGCCCCGGAGAATATAGGTCGGCATGTAGTTGTAGACGCGGGCGTCGGGGGGCCCGTGGTGTTCCTCGGAAATCCCGATGTTCGTCGTGCGGTCGAGGAGTCGCTCAATGCTCACCCGGGTCTCCAGACGGGCCAGCGGACCGCCCGGACAACTGTGCACGCCGCGACCGAAGGCGAGGTGCTCCCGTGCGTTGTCGCGCTCTATGCGGAACTCGTTCGGCTCCGAGAAACGGCGCGGGTCACGGTTGGCGGCGCCGTTGAGCACCATCAGCGTGACGCCCGCCGGAATGTCGACCCCGCCGACGGTGGCCGGGCAGCGCGCCAGCCGGAAGTCACCCTTGACCGGTGCCTCCATGCGAAGGGTCTCCTCGACGAAGTTCGGGAATGAGGTCGCGCCGCTCGCGCAGGAGCTGCTGCAGGTCCGGGTCGTCCCCGATCAGCTGCAAGGCGGTACCGAGAAGCCGGACGGTCGTCTCCTGGCCCGCCGCGAAGACGTTCGTGGCCACGCGGACGACGTCGATGACCTCCGGGAGATCGCCGTTCGGGAACCTCGTGGTCGCCAGTGCGGTGAGGACGTCGTCGCGCGGCTCCCGGCGGCGGTCTTCGATGTAGCGGCTGAACCGGTCGTAGAGCCACTCCAGCGGGTTCTGCGGCATTTCGGAGTTCGTGCTGCCGACCCCGCCGCCCCGGTTCTGGCGGGACAGGGCGGTGCGGAATTCCTCGTGGTCCGACTCGGGGACACCGAGCAGGTCGGCGATGACGAACATGGCGAACGGGTTGGCGTACCCGGTCATGAGCTCGGCCTCGTCGCCGCCCATGAGCTCGTCGATCTGACGATCGGCCAGCCGCCACACGAAGTCCTCGTTCTCCTTGAGGCGCTTCGGCGTGAGCTGACGCATCAACAGGTGCCGGTGGTCGTAGTGCTCCGGGGGATCCATGGTGATGATCTGGTCACTGAACGGCAGCTCGCCGCGGTGCTCCGCAATGAGGCCACTGACGTCCTCCTGCCCCTCGAGCGGGACGGGGAAGCCGGGAAAGGGACCGGTGACGGAGTTGCACGACGAGAACGTGTCGGGGTCCGTGTAGACGGCGAAGGCTTCCTCGTACCCGGTCACCATGTACACGCCGTGTGCAGGCTCGCGCCGCACAGGACACTGGTCACGCAGCCAGTCGAAGTACGGGTAGGGATCGGCCACGGTCTCCGTGCCCCGGAAGAAGTCGAGGGCGTCGTAGTCGAGGGCGTCGGTCATGCTTTCTCCTTGCGTGGGGGCGGCCCGGTCACGAACGTGGCCGCACGGTGATGGAATCGCCAGAGTGCGCCGTCACGGTGGAGCACATCGTCGTAGCGACCGACGAGTTTGATGTCCCACCCGCCGTCACCGAGCAGAATGAAGACGACATCGCTGACCGCGGTGGCCTCGTCGTCACTCCAGGTCTCGACGACGGTGTTGAGGACGAGGTGGCGCTGGGGGCGCCGTGGCGCCCATTTCGTATACGCCTGACGGAGGGCGTCGTGTCCGGCGTGCGTGCCCATGCCCGGAATGTCGCAGACACCGTCGGGGCAGAAGGTGGCGACGACGTCATCGGTCCGGCCGTCGTCCAGCGCCTGCGTGTACAGCGCCAGGGCGGCCCGCACCCCTTCGGAGACCTCGGCAAATGTCGTCGTGCTCATGGCTCTCTTCTTCTCTTCCTTCAAAATCCCAGATCGACCACGGGTTGCTCGAGGGGATTGACGTTCACGGCACGCAGGGCGGTGCCGAGCTGGTCGTAGGGGCGCCCGGCCAAGAAGCCGTCGAGGGTGCGCTCGAAGTTGGCGATGCCGCCTTCGATGCCTGCCGAGAGGCGCATGTAGTTGAAGCCGGCGTTGTGCAGGCCGCGTTGTTGGCGCGGCAGGTTGGAGAAGTCCTGGGTGGGGATGGGTGGGATGGACTCGTCGTCAAAGGACCTGGGCACCGGTGGGGTCGGAGGCCCGGGCTCTTGGCCCTCCGGGTAGCGGGTGAGCGACCAGATCTCCATGAGGGTCTCTTCGGGCCCGAGGGGCCGGAAGCGGTACGAGCTGGCAGCTCGAGTACATGGGGAGCACGAAGTAGTGGGGGAAGCGAGTAGTACATCGTCTCGCCGATGCCTTGGGCCTCGAGCTCGTTGAGGTCGGGCATCACCGCACCACGACCGCTGTGCCAGGCCACCACGGCGTCGTTGAGGCTGGCGTGCCACCTCTCCATGGCCTCTTTGGGGTCCTTGGGCAAGGTCATGGTGCGCTGGGCTTCGGCCACGGCCACGTCGTTGGCGTGGACCATGCCCCCCATGCCCTCGCTCATGACGTGGAGGTAGTGCAGCTCGGCGTCGATGAAGACCGCCGGATCGAAGTGAGCGGGGTCTTTGGGGGCGAAGCGCTTGGGGATGACCAGCTCGGGGTGGGTCTCGATCACGTGGTACTGCTCCAAGAAGGCCTCTTGGGCCAGCTTCCAGTTGACCGGGAGCCTGAAGGCCTCCCACCACTCGGTGCGCATGGCCTCGACCTTCCAGGCGTCGCAGATGGTGGCGAAGGGCTCAATGCAGCTGCGCAGCGGCGGGGCCGAGGCGTCGAGGTTGATCCACGCACAGCCGACGCAGAGCTCACAGCGCACCGGGACCAGGTCGATGTCGCCCGCCACGAGGTTGTGCTCGGAGAAGGACTTGGCCCGCGAGACAAAGGTGTTCTTGCCGTCGAGGCCGTAGCACCAGCCGTGGAAGGGGCAGGTGAAGCCCGACGACTTGAGGGTGCCGGTGCCCTGGACGACCTTGACGCCGCGGTGACGGCACGAGTTCTCATAGGCCGCCACCTCGTCTGTGAGCGATCCGCACCACGACGACCGAATGGTCGAGGATGGCGTATTCGACGAAGTCGCCGACGCCGGGGATCTCTTCGAGCCGACAGGCCATCTGCCACACCCGGGGCCAGAGCTGCTCGGCTTCTGAGCGCGTAGAAGTCGGGGTCGTAGTAGCGCTCCTTGGGGATCTGGTCGGGGACCTCGACGGCGTAGGGGACGTTCATTGCTGCGTGAGATCGTCGTCCAACGGCACCCCGAACGTGCGCAGCGCCATGGCCAGGACGTCGTAGGCGCCCACCGTGAAGACCACGTCCATCAGCTGGCGGTCGTCCAGGTCGGCGGCCAGCGTCGACCACGTCTCCTCGCCGATGAGCGCGTCACCCAGCAGCTCGTCGACGGCCCGCAGGAGTGCACGCTCCAGGTCGGACCACTCGGGAGCGTCCGTCCCGACCGCAATGCGCGCCACCTCGTCGGGGTCGACGCCGTTGTCCCCGGCGCTGGCGACGTGCTGACGCCACTCGTACTCGGAGTGGCGGTCGCGCGGCCACGCGCAGGACGAGCAGTTCGCGCTGACGTGGCGTCAACGTCGATCCGTACATGATCTGGCCGCTGAACGTGTTGTAGGCCAGCGCCAGCGCCGGGTACCGGGCCAGCACGCCCAGTGCGTTGAGCCCCTTCGGGCCCTTCCCGCCCTTGGGCCGTCCGGTCGGCGGCAGCAGCGGCGCCAGGGCCTCGCCGGCCGCCTTTGACCATTCTTTCGGCGGAAGCGGCGTCAGACGCGGCGACTCAGGTGTTCCGGCCACCGTTGACTCCCAGGACCTGGCCGGTGATGTAGCTCGCCTCGTCGCCCACGAGGAAGGCGCACATCGCTGCGATGTCCTCGGGGCGACCGATCCGACGCACGGGCGTCAGCGCCTCATGGTGCTCGACGCCCTCGCCCAGGAGGCCCTTGCTCTCCTGACGGCGCAGCATCGGGGTGTCGATGAAGCCGGGGGGAATCGTGTTGACGGTGATCCCCTTCGGCCCGAGCTCGAGCGCGAGCGACTTCGTGAAACCGATCACGCCCGCCTTGGCCGCGACGTAGTGCGCCATGAACTGCTGCCCGCTGTGTGCGCTGGACGAGGAGATGTTCACAATGCGACCCCAACCATCCTCCACCATGTCGGGCACCACCGCCTGGCAGCAGTTGAACGTCCCGGTGAGGTTGACGTCGAGGAGGTGCTGCCACTTCTCGGGTGTGATTTTGAGGAAGGGATCGACGGCATGGACTCCGGCGTTGTTGACCAGGACCGTCGGCGGGCCGAACACACTGCCGGACCTGCGCCACTCCCGCGTCGATCTGGGCGCGGTCGGTGACATCGACCGTGACGCCCAGCGCCCGGTCCCCCGCTGCGGTGATTTTGCCGGCAGCCCGCTCGGCCGCCTCACCGTCGCGATCGAACACAGCGACCGCCATGCCGTCGGCGGCCAGCCGTTCGCTGATGGCGAGCCCGATCCCCGAGGCGCCGCCGGTGACGATCGCCACCCGCGCCTCGGACCGATGACCGTCATCACCCATGACGCGACGCCGTCCCCTCCGCCCAGGTCCCCCGTCGTCAGGACTGCCATCTGCCGAAGCCTCCTTCGTGCCCGGGACAGGCACAATCGACAACGTATACTAACCGGTCGGTACAATCCCCGAAGTGGTCGCCGGCACACACTGTGTGTGCCCGTGCGCCGCACGCGCCCGTGAGACTCATTGCCGCGGAGGCCCATGACATCCCCCGAATCCGCATCTGACCAGACGACGAGCCCGCCCGCTGCCGACGTCGACGTGCTCGTTGTCGGCGGGGGCATCACCGGTATCTACCAGCTCTACCTGGCGCGGGAAGCGGGCTTCTCCGTGCAGCTGCTCGAGGCGGGCCACGGGCCCGGCGGCACCTGGTACTGGAACCGTTACCCGGGCGCCCGCTTCGACTCGGAGAGCTACACGTACGCCTACCTCTTCTCACGGGAGCTGTTCGAGGATTGGGAGTGGCAGGAGCACTTCGCCGGACAGCCCGAGATTGAGCGCTACCTGAACCACGTGGTGGACCGGTTCGACCTCCGGCGCCATATGCGCTTCGACGCCCGTGTGACGTCGGCTGATTACGACGAGCAGGCCGGGCGGTGGACGGTGACCGACGACACCGGCGCCGTCGTCCGGGCCCACCACTTCGTGGCCGCCACCGGTGTCCTGTCGATCCCGTACTTCCCCGACGTGCCCGGCCGCGACGAATTCGAGGGCGAGTCGTACCACACAGGGCTGTGGCCGGATACGCCCGTCGACTTCACCGGCAAGCGGGTCGCCGTCGTCGGCACCGGATCGAGCGGGGTGCAGATCATTCCGGTCATCGCCGAGACGGCGGCGTCGGTGACCGTCCTGCAGCGCTCGCCCAACTGGTGCACACCGCTCAACAACGCGCCCATCGCCCCCGACGAGCAGGTGCAGCTGCGCAAGGACTTCGAGTCGATCCGGGCCACCTTGAACACGTCACCGAGCGGATTCCTGCACGTCCCGCACGACCGTGCCGCCTTCGACGACTCCGAGGAGGAGCGCGCCGCGTTCTTCGAGCAGATGTGGAGGAGCCCCGGCTTCTCGAAGCTCACCAGCAACTACAGCGACGTGATGTTCGACGGCGAGGCCAACGCGGCGTGGTGTGACTTCCTGGCCGACAAAATCAGAGGCATCGTCGAGGACCCCGAGACGGCGGACAGGCTCATCCCCAAGGATCACCGGTTCGGCGAGAAGCGCCCACCCTTCGTCACCGCCTACTTCGAGACGTACAACAAGGCCAACGTGGAACTGGTCGACCTGCAGGCGACACCGATGGTCCGGGTGACCCCCGATGGCATCGAGACCACCGACACGCAGCGGGAATTCGACATGATCGTCTGGGCCACCGGCTTCGACTTCGGCACCGGCGCCCTGGCGCGCATGGGCATCCGGGGGCGGGGCGGCCGTGCGCTGGTGGACCACTGGGCCGACGGTCCCAAGACGTTCCTCGGGATACAGACCACCGGCTTCCCCAACTTCTTCTTCCCCGGTGGGCCGCATGCCGCGGCCGGCAACAACCCCCGCTACAACGGCGACCAGGTGGAGTTCGTCACCGAGACCCTGGTGCACCTGCGGGCGACCGGCTGCGACGTCATTGAGGTCGACGAGGCCGCCGAGGAGAAGTGGACTGCCATGGTGGACCGCTGGGCCACCAAGGCCCCCGCCTTCGGGGAGAGCAGCTACTACTTCGGCACGAACATTCCCGGGAAGCCCCGCAAGTACCTGCTGAACTCGGCCGGCCGGCCGAAGCTGCTGGCGGACATCGCCAAGGTCGTCGAGACCGGCTACGAGGCCTTCACCCTCTCGAAGTGCGCCGAACGCCCCGGTCCGGAGGCCTGACCGACTCCTTGGCGGCGCGGTTCAGACGGTCGCCACCGGCGTGAGCGGAGAGCCCACGATCCCGGGGAGCCGCAGCGGCGGCGCCGTGAGGAGGAACCGGCTCCGGTTGTGCTCCCGCAGCCACGTCGCCAACTCGTGCAGGTACCACATCTCACCGAGCGGGACGCCGAGCTTGAAGAGACAGAGGTTGTGGATCGGGAGGAACGAGTGCCGGCTTTCGTCGCGGTCCTTGCCCACCATGCCCTCGACCGCGTAGTTGTCCGCCACCAGCGCCGAGATCTGCGAGTCGGCGATCCATTCGAGCAGCGACGCGTCGCGGGCGTCGAGGTACGAGCAGAGCGTGTGGATCTTCACCGGGTCGGGGTTGCGTTCCCAGCGCAGGATCTCCGTGGCGAACCCCGTGTGCAGCAGCAGCATGTCGCCCGGCTCGACGACCACGTTGTCGGCCGCCATGATCTCCTCGAGGGTCTTGCGGTCCACGCCGCGCCAGTCGTGGCCCAGGTGGTGCGCCAGGTCCACCAGGACGCCGCGGCCCTGCACCCCGGCGGCCGCCATGTGCTCCAGGCCGAGGTGACGGGCGAAGCAGCGGTGTCCCCCGCCGTCGCCCGCGGCGTCGGGCTTCGGCCCGACCAGGTCCTCGCCGGCGCGGTAGCCGTTGTAGTAGACGGCCTCTTCGATGCCGTCGCCGTCGGCGTCGAACTCCGCCCCGACGTGGGCCAGCGAGTCCCACTGCGTCGAGTACTGCAGGGAGAGGGTCACCACGTCGTCCGCCCAGACGTCGACGTACTTGGGGTCGCCGAACTTGTCCATGGTGCTCATCGCCACGTTGTAGAAGGTGTCCGCGTTGCCGTCCATGTCCTCGGTCGGCGCGATCACCGGCGGGTGGCGCCGCTGGTTCAACGCGGTGCCGCCGGGATAGTCGAGCGGCAGGCTGAGGCAGAAGCTGATGCCCGCCTCCACCTCCCGCACACCCTCGAGCACCTTGTCGGGCGTGAGCAGGTTGATGCGCCCGAGCTCGTCGTCGTCGCCCCAGTCGCCCCAGGTGGAGCCGGGCGGTCGCTGCTTCCACCGCTTGCTCATGCCCTCATCTCCTTCTGGCCGCGCCCACCGCGGCGCCGGTCCGGCGGCGTTGTCTGTACCGACCGGTTGGTCTAGAATCTGTGCTCAGAGTACCGCGTACGCGCCGCGCTCGGTCATCGATCTTGCGTCCCCGCGCAGGAAGGGCACAACCATGACAGCGAACCAACTTGTCGTCTCCGCTGACGGGCACATCCTCGAACCCACCGACCTCTTCGTGACCCGCCTCCCGAAGAATCTGCGGGACCGCGGCGTCTGGGAGGACGACTTCGAGATCGATCCGCTCGTGGAGGGCGGCGCCACCAAGTTCCGCCGGCTGCACACGCCCGGCTTCGAGGGGTGGACCATTTCGCGCTACCGCCAGACGGGCGGCCGGATGCCCGAGGGCGACCCCGAAATCATTCTGGAGGACCTCAACGCCGACGGCGTCGATGTCGGGGTCATGCACCCGAACCTGTCGTTGTTCGGCCTCTACTCCGACGACCACGAGCTGTCGATCGGCCATGCCCGGGTCTACAACGACTACGTCGTCGAGCGGTTCGGGCCCTACTTCTCCCGGCTGGCGCCGACCGCCCCCATCCCGCTGACCGACGTGGACGATGCCGTCGTGGAGATCGAGCGCGCCGCCGCACTCGGGTTCCGGGCCATCCTCCTGCCGGCGACCCCGCCCAAGCCCTACTACTCGCGGGACTTCGACCCCGTCTGGGCCGCCACCCAGGCCAGCGGGCCTCCATGTGTTCATCCACACCCAGACAGGCGGGATCAAGGTCAACGACCCCACGTCGACCACCCTCAAGGTCGTCATGCAGAATGCCGCCGAGGTCAACCAGCCGGTGACCGAGAAGTCGGCGTCGAAGCGCATGGTCACGCAGGCGATCTACAGCACCATTGTGCCCCAGCAGGTCATCTGCGAGCTCATCGGTGGTGGCGTCCCCGAGCGGTATCCCGACCTCCACTTCGCGCTCATCGAGTTCAACGCGCACTGGCTCGGCCTCGCTGGTCGGCAGCATGGACAAGTGCTGGATCACCGGCATCGGCCAGGACGCCGACTGGTGGCTCGGGGTCTGGGACGACAGCGTGCCCGCCGCCGAGCAGAGTGGGATCGCCCGGCTCTTCCGGCTGAACGAGAAGTGGCCCTACCCGCTGATGCCGAGCGAGTACGTGAAGCGCCAGTTCCACGTGTCGTTCCAGGACGACCCCGTCGCGGTCGCCTGCCGCCACATCACGGGGCTGTCGTCGATCGTCTGGGGCAACGACTACCCGCACGCCGAGGGGACGTTCCGCGGCAGCAAGCAACTCATGAGCCAGCTGTTCGCCGGCGTGCCCGAGGACGAGCGCGCCGCCATGGTCGGCGGGACGCTCGGCGACCTCCTCGGGTTCCAGGCCCCGCTGGCCGCCGTGCCGTCGGCGAACTAGACCGCCGGCACCGCGGCTCGACGGCACCAGCGGAGGGCGGTCGACGACGTGGACGTGCACAGCTTCGAAGGACGCGTCGCGATCGTCACCGGGCGCCGGGCGCGGCATCGGCCGCGCCTACGCGCTGCTGCTGGCCGACCGCGGTGCCAGCGTCGTCGTCAACGACCTCGGCGGCTCCATGAAGGGCGGCGGGGCCGACGGCGCGGTGGCCTCCGCCGTGGCCGCCGAGATCGAGGCCGCGGGCGGCGCGGCGCTGGCCGACGAGCACGACGTCGCCTCGCCCGAGGGCGCGGAGGCGCTGGTCGACGCGGCCCTCGAGCGCTTCGGGCGGCTCGACATCCTGATCAACAACGCCGGCATCATGCAGTGGGGCGGGCTCCCCGAAGTCGACGCGGACAACCTGCAGCGGCACCTCGCCGTCCACGTCCTGGGCTCGTTCAACACGACGCGGGCGGCGTGGCCCACCATGGTCGACCAGGGCTACGGGCGCATCGTCATGACGACGTCGTCGGGGGTCTTCGGCCTGCCCAAGAACCTCTCCTACGCCACCGCCAAGGGCGGCGTCATCGGGCTGACCCGCAGCATCGCCACCACGAGCGAGGCCCACGGCATAAAGGTCAATCTCATCGCACCGGCGGCCATGACGCGCATGGCCGGGCCGGACGCCGACGAGCGACGACGCCGCGTCGCCCATGGCGCCGGCCCAGGTGGCGCCGCTGGTGGCCTTCCTCGCCCACGAGGCGTGCCCGGTCAACGGGGAGATGTACGCCGCCGGCGCCGGCCGGTTCGCCCGCATCTTCATCGCCTCCACCCCGGGCTACGTCGCCACGGCGCCCGACCATCGAGGACGTGGCCGCGCACTGGGACGAGATCAACAGACGAGGAGGGCTACGTCGTGCCCGCGCGACCTCCCCGACTGGTCGGCCTCGTTCCTGGCCCACCTGCAGGCCGACGGATGAGCTGAGGGAGAGCCGGAGCGATGGACTTCTCACTCAACGAGACCGAACGCGACCTCGTCGGGCTCTGCCGCGACTTCGCCCAGCGCGAAATCGCCCCGCGGGCGCCACTGGCCTGGGAGGAGGCCCGGTGCCCGACCGACCTCCTGCGCGAAATGGGCGCGCTCGGTCTGCTCGGCATGCTCGTGCCCGAGCAGTGGGGCGGGATCGGCATGTCGACCGTCGGCTTCGTCGCCGCCATGGAGCAGATCGGCCAGGCCGACCAGTCCGTCGCCGCCGCCTGGCAGGCCCACGTCACCATCGGCTCGCTCCCCCTCCTCCTGTTCGGGAACGACGACCAACGCGAGCGCTGGCTGCGCCCTCTGGCCGAGGGACGGGTACTGGGCGCGTTCGGGCTCACCGAGCCCGACGCCGGTTCCGACGCGCGCGGCATCCGCACCCGGGCCGAGCGACGCGACGGCGGCTGGCTCATCAACGGCCGCAAGACGTTCATCTCCAACGCGGGGACGGACATGTCGTTCGGCGTCACCTTGCTGGCCCGCACCGACGCCGTCGAAGGCCGTGAGGGCTTCGCCAGCCTGGTCGTCGAGAAGGACACGCCCGGCTTCACCATGGGCCCCAAAATGCGCGGCATCGGCTGGCGCGGCCTCGACACCCGCGAGCTCTACCTCGACGACGTGTGGGTGCCCGACGACCACCTTCTCGGCGATCCGGACCTGGGGCTCGGCCAGTTCCTGCGCACGCTCGAGGTGGGACGGATCTCCATCGCGGCCCTGTCGCTCAGCCTGACCCAGGCCGTCCTCGACCTCGCCACCGCCTACGCACGCGAGCGCACCCAGTTCGGGCAGCCGATCTCGAAGTTCCAGGCGGTGCAGTTCAAGCTGGCCGACATCGCCACCGAGCTGGAGGCGAGCCGCTGGCTCACCTACCGCGCCGCCTCCCTGCGCGACGCCGGCCAGCCCTTCCAGAAGGAGGCGGCCATGGCGAAGCTCAAGGCGAGCCGGGTGGCGGCCTGGGCGGCGTCGGAGGCGGTGCAGATCCACGGTGGGCTGGGCTACATGCTCGAGACCCCGGTGGCCCGGTTCTACTGCGACGCCAAGGTGCTCGAGATCGGCGAGGGCACGAACGAGATTCAGCATCTCGTCATCGCCCGCCAGTTGGGCTGCTGACGACGCAGCCCGGCTACACGGCGGCCAGCCGGCGCAGGGCGGCGGCGATGTCCTCGCGGTCAGGCAGCCAGGCCCGTTCGAGGTCGGGCGAATAGGGCGACGGGGTCGGCGCGGCACCGATGCGCTCAATCGGCGCATCGAGATCCCAGAAGCCCTCCCGGGCCACGGTGGCCGCGATTTCCGCGCCGATGCCGAAGGGCACGACCGCCTCGTGGGCGATGAGCAGCCGGCTCGTCTTGTGCACGGAGGCCAGGATCGTCTCCATGTCGAGGGGCGCCACCGTCCGGAGGTCGATCACCTCGACGGAGATGCCCTCCGCTCCGAGCGCGTCCGCCGCGGCCAGCGCTTCGTGGACCATCCGTGACACCGAGACGACCGTGATGTCGGTGCCGGGGCGCACCACGGCGGCCTTGCCGATCGGCAGCACGTAGTCGGGCGGCGGTTGCGGGCCCTTCATGCCGTACAGCTGGCGGTTCTCAATGAACACCACGGGGTTGGGGTCCTGGATGGAGGCGCGCAGCAGGCCGTAGGTGTCCGCCGGGGTGGACGGCATGACCACGCTCAACCCCGGGATGTGCGCCAGCAGCGCCTCCAGGCTCTGCGAGTGCTGGCTGCCCGACGAGCGCCCGGCGCCGAACTGGGTGCGCACGGTCAGCGCCATCTCCGCCGCGCCGCCGGTCATGAAGGGCAGCTTGGCCGCCTGGTTGAGCAACTGGTCGAAGCAGACGCCGATGAAGTCGAGGTACATCAGCTCGACCACGGGGTGCATGCCGGCCATGGCCGACCCGACGCCGAGTCCGATGATGGCGGTCTCGGAGATCGGCGTGTCGCGCACCCGCCCCGGGAATTCGGTCGGCCAGCCCACGGGTGAGCCCGAAGACGTTGCCGCCGGCGCCCACGTCGACGCCGGCGAGGAAGACACGGTCGTCTTCGGCGAGCTCGGCGGCGAGGGCGGAGCGGACGGCGTCCATGGTGCGGAACACCGGCGCCTGCTCGGACGGGCGGTTCCGGTTCGGGCCGGGCAGGGCCGGGCCCGCACGACGAAGTCGGTCACGGTCTCGGGGGCGGGGTCGGCGAGCCGGCGCGCCGCCTCGACCGCGCCGTCGAGCAGCACGGTGATCGAAGCCTCCAGCGCCTTGAGCTCGTCGTCCTTGACACCGGCCTGCCGCAGCACGGCTTCGTGCACCAGCAGAGGATCGCGGGCGCGCCACTCCTCGACCTCGTCGGCCGAGCGGTAGCGCTCGGGGTCGCCCTCGTAGTGGCCGTGCCAGCGGTAGGTCGTGGCCTCCACGACGAAGGGCCCACGGCCGTCGCGCACCATGTCGACGACGTGCTCCATGGCGGACGCCGTCGCCACCACGTCGTTGCCGTCCACGGCGCCGTAGGGAATGCCGTAGCCGGCCGCCCGGTGCTCGAGCGACGCCGCATGTTGGGTGGAGGCCGGGGAGAACTCGGCATACCCGTTGTTCTCGCAGAAGAAGACAACCGGGAGCTTCCAGACGGCGGCCAGGTTCACCGCCTCGTGGAAGGCGCCCTGCGCCACGGCCCCGTCACCGAAGAAGGCCACGGTCACGCTGCCGTCGTTCCGCAGTTGTGACGCCAGCGCCGCCCCCGCCGCGATGGGCACGCCCGCCGCCACAATGCCGTTGGCCCCGAAGATCCCGAGCTTCGGATCGGCGATGTGCATGGAGCCACCGCGCCCCCGGTTGGTGCCCTGGTCCTTGCCCATCAGCTCGGCGAACATGCCCGCCGGCTCCAGGCCCTTGGCCAGGCAGTGGCCGTGACCCCGGTGGGTCGACGTGATGACGTCGGCCGCGCCCAGCGGCCAGCAGGCGCCGACGGCGGTCGCCTCCTGCCCGGTGGAGAGGTGGACGAAACCGGGGACCTCGCCGTCGCGGTAGAGCGCGGCCACCCGCTCCTCGAAGCCCCGGATCAGCAGCATGCGCGCTGCATCTCGAGCAGGTCGACCAGCGAAAAGGGCGGAGGGAGCCGGGAAATCGACGGTCATCGAACGTGTACTGTACTGGTCGGTACAACGTGAGGGAAACGATGATGGAGCAGATCGAGATACCCGAGTCGTTTCCGGGTCCCGGAGCGGTCTCGGGCAAGCGGGTCGTCATCACCGGCGCGAGCCGCGGGCTCGGCGCCCTGCTCTCGCACGCGTTCTCGCAGGCCGGCGCCTCCGTCGCGCTCGTCGCCCGGACCGAACGCGATCTGAAGGGGGTGGCGGCGGCGCTGCCCGGGGCGTCCCTGGTGTTGAGCGGTGACGTCACCGACGAGGACTTCAACGAAGCGGTCGCCGACGCCACGGTGGCCGAATGGGGTGGCGTCGACGCCTGGATCTGCAACGCCGGCATCTCGCCGGTCGTCGCCGGTCCGCGCGAGACCGAGGCCTCCACCTGGCGCCAGGTCATCGAGGTCAACCTGACGGGCTCGTTCCTCGGTGCCCGCGCCGCGGCCCGGGTCATGGGCGAGGGCGGACGCTTGATCTTCACCGGATCGGTCCTGGGCGAGCGGCCGCGCAAGGGGCTGTCGGCCTACAGCGCCTCCAAGGCCGGCCTGGTCGGCGTGGCCAAGGGCCTCGCGCTCGACCTCGCCCCCGCCGGCATCACGGTGAACGTCGTGGCGCCGGGGTGGTTCGAATCCCCGCTCGCCGACGAATGGATGCACAACCCCAAACTCTCGGCCGCCATCACCGGCCACACGGCGCAGCGGCGCTGGGGCACCTCCACCGACCTCGCCGCCGCCTACCAGTTCCTGGCGTCCGACGCCTCCGCCTTCATCACCGGCACCGTGCTGAGCGTCGACGGCGGATACTTGTTGGTATGACGGCGACGCAACGGGTCGTGGCGATCATCGGCGCGGGCGGGGCACTCGGTGCCGCCGTGTCGCAGCAGCTCGCCGCTGAGCCTTCCACCGACCTGATGCTGAGCGACGTCAGCGCCTCCACGCTGGACGCGACGGTCGCCGGTCTCGGCGCGAGCGGACGGTTCGGTCGAGACGATGCTGGCCGACGTCAGCGACTACGACCAGGTCGAGGCGGTGATCACGCGGACGGTCGAACGCTTCGGCCGACTCGACGTCCTGATCAGCAACGCGGGCGTGCTCTCCCCCAACGGCCGCATCCACAACCTGACCACCGAGGACTGGGAACGCGCCTTCCGGGTCAATGTCCTCGGCGCCGTCAACGGCATCCGGGCCGCCGTCGGCGTCATGCGCCCCCAACATGCCGGCTCCATCATTTTGACCGCTTCGGTCTCCGGGCTGACCGCGTGGTCGCACGCCGCGCCGTACTGCGCGACGAAGGCGGCGGTCATTCAGCTGGCCAAGGTCGCCGCCGTCGAGTACGCCCGCGACGGCATCCGCGTCAACTGCGTGTGCCCCGGCACGTTCCGCTCCGCCATCCACGACGGCCTGCCGCCGGACGCTCTCGACGCAGTGGCCGCACGCCATCCGCTCGGCCTCGGCACGGCGACCGATCTCGTCGGCGCGTACTCGTACCTGGCCAGTGAGGCGTCCCGCTGGACGACCGGATCGGCGCTCGTGGTCGACGGCGGGTACTCGGCCCCGTGACGTCCGTTACCGGGGCGGATCGGACGGCGGGTTCGGGCTCGTGATGCCGTGCATGAAGATGTCCGCGAAGGGCTTCGCCACGTCGCGCGCCGAGAGCTCTCCGCCCGGTTTCAGCCAGAGGTACGTGTAGTTGTGCATGCCGAACCACGCCATGGCGGTCAGCCGGGGCTCCAGGTCGCGGAACTCGCCCGTGTCGACGCCCGCCTGCAGGACGGCCTCGACCCTCTGCTCGTAGGCATGGCGGCGCTGGCGGAACTGCTCGGCCCGCTCGCCGGTGAGCGCAGGGAACTCGTGCAGGAAGACCCAGACGTGATCGGGGTAGCGGTGGATGACGTCGAGCAGCTCTTCGCCGAGCATGGCCAGCTGCCGCGAGGGCGAGCCACCTGTCTGCGCCACGCGATCGGCTCCGATCATCACCTCGTCCATGACGCGGTCGTGAATGGCGGCGAGCAGATCCTCTTTCGAGCCGATGTAGTGGTAGAGCGCGCCCTTGCCGAGGTCGTTGGCGACGCACAACTCGGTGATACCCGTGGCGTGGTAGCCGCCCCGGGCGAACACACCCGCAGACGTGTCGATGATCGCCTGGTAGCGCGCCTCCCAGTTCGCCTTGCGCCGAGAGTCGCCTGTCGCTTCCGCCCGTGCCATTGAGTGCGAGACTAGCGGGCCCGTCGCGGGGCTCGAGCGGCGGACGGCCGCTCTCGGTGGCGCCATCCTCGACGCAAGGAGTCGACAGTCGTGTTGCGAATGCGTTCCGAGACCTCCCGCTCTCGTCGGGTCGCGCCCGTGAGCACCGCGCCGATGGACTCGGCTGACGTGAACTGGTGCAACGTGCTCGCCCACCACGCCGGGCGGACGCCGGACAAGGTGCTCACGATCTTCGAGGGCGAGGCGACGACCTACAAGGAGATGGCGCGCCGCGTCGCCGCGCTCGGCCGGCGGTCTGGCTGACCGTGGGGTCGGGCCCGGCGACGTGGTGGCGATCCTCTCGTACAACTGCCCCGAGTTCCTCGAAACGCTCTTCGCGGCCAACTCCCTCGGTGCCATCGCCATGCCGATCAACTGGCGGCTCGCCGCCCCCGAGGTGCGCTACATCCTCGAACACTCCGGAGCGCGGGCCCTGGTCTGCGACGAAGCCCTGCTCGCCTTGGCAGAAGAGGCAGCCGACGGCCTCGACGACGCGCTCGTGCGGATCAGCATTGCGGCCGTCGACACGCCGGGCTGGACGACGCATCGGCGACCTTCGCCGCAGCTCCCAGGGGGCGGAGCCGGTTGCGCGGCGGCCGGCGACGACGTCCACCGGTTGATGTACACCTCGGGGACGACCGGCCGGCCCAAGGGCGTCATGCTCACGCACGCCAATCTGGCCTGGAAGAACCTGGCCCACATTGTCGAATTCGGCTTTACGAGCGCCGACCTCGGTCTGGCCTGCGGCCCGCTGTACCACGTCGGCGCGCTCGACCTGACGACGACGTCGCTCATCGCCGCCGGCGCCACGACGATCATCCACCGCACGTTCGACGCGTCCGACGGTGGTCGACGAAATCGAGCGCTCCCGCGTCACCGCCGTCTGGCTGGCGCCGGCGATGGTCAACGCCATCATGTCGCTGCCCGACATCGAGCAGCGGGATCTCTCGTCCATCCGGGTCGTCATCAACGGCGGCGAGAAGATGCCGATCCCGCTTGATTGAGCGGATTCAGCGGGTCTTTCCCTCGGCCTGGTTCGCCGATGCCTACGGCATGACCGAGACGGTCTCGGGCGACACGTTCCTCGACCGCGACAGCATCATCACCAAGCTCGGCTCCGTGGGCCGCCCCTGCCTCTACCTCGAGCTCGATCTGTGGGACGAGGACGGACGCTCCGTGCCCACCGGGGAGCAGGGGGAGATCGTCATGCGGGGGCCCAAGGTCTTCAAGGGCTACTGGCGCGACGAGGAGGCGACGGCCGCCGCCTTCACCGGGGGCTGGTTCCACACGGGCGACATCGGCGTCCGCGACGAGGACGGCTACCTCTTCATCGTCGATCGGTTGAAGGACATGATCGTCTCGGGCGGCGAGAACATCGCCAGCTCCGAGATCGAGCGCGTCCTGTACGAGCACGACGCGGTCCTCGAGGCGGCCGTCGTCGGCCGCCCCGACGCGCGGTGGGGCGAGGTGCCCGGTGGCCTTCGTGGCCCTGCGCCCGGGGGCCGACGCCACGCCGGACGCGCTCATCGCGCACTGCGGGGCGCAGCTGGCGCGGTTCAAGGTCCCCAAAGAGGTCACGTTCGTCGAGGCGCTGCCGCGGAACCCGTCGGGCAAGGTCCTCAAAGCGCGAGCTGCGGGTGAGCACACGAGGGTTGAGCAACCTCGTCGGCCCGATCAGCGGGGGCAAGGGATGGCCGTTCGGCCTGCCGGCGACCGACCTGGCCGCGGTGGGCTACCGCGCCGACGAGTACTTCCTGGAGGGCGAGGCCGTCCGCTTCGGGCCCGCCGCCGGCACCGAATTGGGACGGGACGGTCGCTGGCAGGTCGAGCCGGTAGGGAGCGCGCCCTACCGAACCCGCCTGGTCGTCCTGCGCCCGGTCGACGCCGCCACCTTCAACGGGACGGTGGTCGTGCTGTGGAACAACGTGACCGCCGGCTACGACAACTTCACCGGCGGCGACAGCCCCGAAGTGTTCGAGAACGGCTACGCCTACGTGGCCGCCTCGGTGCAGCGGGTCGGGGTGCACGGGCAGCCCGACAACCCGCAGGGCCTGCGCGACTGGGATCCGGAGCGCTACGGATCGCTGACGATCCCGAGCGACGACTACTCGTTCGACATCTACACCCAGGTGGCGGATCGGGTGGCGCCCGATCGGCCTCGCGGCGACCTCGACCCGCTGGAAGGCCTGGAGGTGCGCAGGGTCATCGCTCAGGGTGCCTCGCAGTCGGCGGCGCGGCTGGCGTCGTACCTCAACGGCGTGCAGCCGCTCACCCGACGCTTCGACGCCTTCTTCCTCCTGATGTACTTCGGCGGCGGCACCGCGCTCGAGGTCGGCGACGAGGTCATGACCGTCTCCGGGGCGGCCGCCGGCGCCGGCCCCCGGATCCCCGAAGGCATGCACCTGCTGCGCGACGACCTCGGCGTGCCGGTCATGGTGCTCAACACGGAGTGCGAGACCACGTCCTGCTACCCGGTCCGCCAGCCCGACTCCGACCGGTTCCGTTACTGGGAGGTCGCCGGGGCCTCGCACGTGTCCCTTCCCGGCATTGCCTCGTCATCGCCCCGCATGGAGCGGGACTTCGGCTTCGCCATTCCGCTGGGCGACGAGTCCATGCAGGCCATCAACCAGGTCTCCGTGGCGCCGGTGGTCGACGCCGCCCTGCACCACCTGCAGGCCTGGCTCCAGGACGGCACTCCCCCGCCGACGCAGCCGCGCATCGTCTTCGCCGGCGAGCCGGCGGTGATCGCCCGCGACGACAACGGCATCGCCCGCGGCGGCATCAGGCTGCCCCAGGTGGAGGTCCCGCTGGGACACAACAGCGCCCTGCAGCAGTCACCCGACATCTTCGCCCGCCTCGTCGGGTACCACGAGAGCTTCCCCGACGAGAAGGTCCGGGCGCTCTACGGCACCCGCGACGAGTACCTCGCCCGCTACGACAAGGCGACACGTGCGGCCGAGGCGGCCGGGGTCGTTCTCCCGCGCGATGTCGAGCCCCTCCTGGCGGAGGCCGCGCAGGCCTGGCCGCTGTAGGCGGTCGTGCGGCGCACTCGCCTATTTCGTGGCGGCGGAATCGGCGAACTGCAGCACGTTCTTCGCCTTGTCGAAGGTCACGAGGTACACCGGGCCCGAGCGCGTAGGGCCGGCCCGGCGCGAAGGAGACCGGTGCGCCGGATCCGGGGATGGCCGCGTTCTTCAGCGATTCGCCGGCGTGGGTGAACGTGGACCAGGTCAGGTTCTTTCCCGCCGCCTTGGCGATCGTCGCGAACAGGTCGATGTTCAGGCACGCCGACTCCACGGCATAGAAGGTCTGGTCCGAACCTGTCAGAGGATTCGTCGGCGGCGTGATCTTGAGCGAGGGGTACGCCTTGCGCACCACGCGAGCACACGACTGGACCGCAGGGGTGTGCCAGAGCGCGTAGTTCGAAGGAACGGGGCTCGTCGTCAGGACGTTCTGGAGATACTTCGGTTGGATGGAGGATCCGAGCACCGCGCTCTCCAGGCCGGACTCGTCCGTGGCGATCCATGCCGGCAGGTAGGTGCTCTCGTTCGCCTGCAGCGACTCGGGCCAGACGGTGGCGCCGGTACCAACGGCGATCACCTCGTTGACGCCCGCCTGCTGGAAGCGCTGGGCGATCAGGGCGGCCTGCTGGTTGGTGGCCACCTCGTCGCTCTGCGGTGCGCCGTCGACTGCGCTCTCGACGACGTGGACCCCCAGCGACTTCAGCGAGGACTGGACGACCTTCAACTCGGGTCCATCGGTCTCGCTCGCCGGCGAAGAGTCCCACCTTCTTGCCCTTGAAGGTGCCGCGGTGGTCCAGGACGGCGAGCTGCAGCGGGTCGTAGGCCGCCGGGGGCGGCAGCAGGGTGAAGTTCGGCGTGCTGTTCGTGGACGCGCACCTCCTGGAACATGCCCGAAATGGTCGGGACGTCATGCTGCTGCAGGAAGCAGTCGGTCTGTTGCGGGGCGATGGCGACGAAGACCGGGTCGTCCTCGGCCAGCTGGGTGCAGGCGGTGATGGCAGGCCCGGTTCCGACGGGGTTCACGGCCACCAGGTACGGCACCAGCTTGCGGCCGTTGATGCCGCCCTGCGCGTTCAGATTCTTGATGATCGCGTTGTAGGCATCGGGGAAGCTGCCCTGGTCCAAGGTGATGCCGAACTGCCGGACGGCCGCCAGGTCGACGTACGGGATGCCGACCCGGATGGTGGTGGCCGTGACCGCCTGGGCTGGCGCGGTGGCCGCCGCACGCCGGTCCGGTGCCGGCGACGACGGCAAGGGCACTGAGGAGCAGTGCGCCGACCAGGGGTGTGACAAGGCTCTTTCGCATTCTCCATCTCCGCAGGAAGGGCAGCCACCGACGGCCGCGCCGGCCGACACAGTGACACACTTCCCGGCGCCTGGGCATTCATGTCGACGCGGCCGGATGGAGGCGAGTCAGGTCGTCGCGACCAGCAGTTCCTCACCCCGCGCCGTCCGCAGCCCGTCCGTCCGTCCGGCGAAGTAGCGCTCGTTCAGCGCCGTCCGCGGAGACGTGCCGGGCGTCCCGGAATCCGGCCTGGAGCGCCAGCGCCGTCATTTCGTCCGGCGTGTAGAAGCTGATGAAGGGCGTGCCCGGCCGCGCGGGCACCCTTCTCGGCCGCCTCGAACCCCGGCCGCAGGACGTCGTCGACCAGTTCCGACGGCAGGAGAAAGGTCATGGCGAGCGTCGACCCGGGCGCGAGCTCGGCCATCTGGCGCAGGGTGGCGGCGTTGGCCTCCTTGGAGAGGTAGAGACGTCACGCCGGTCGAGACGACGACGGCCGGTCGCGCGGGATCGAAGTCGGCGGCGACGAGCTGGTCCCACCACGATCCCCCGCGCTCGAAGTCGACCGGCACCAGCCGCAGCCACTCCGGCACGCCGAACCCGAGCTCGATCAGACGCCGGCGCTTCCAGGCCTGCGGGCCGGGCTGGTCGACCTCGAAGACCCGGAGACGCGACGCCAGCTCCGGTCGCCGCTGGGCGAAGGTGTCGAGGCCGGCGCCCAGAATGACGTACTGGGTCACGCCGTGCGCGGCCTGCTCGGCCACGAGGTCCTCGACGAAGCGGGCGCGGGCGACGATGCCGGCCCGGAACCACCGCGTGCCCTCCGGATCCATGTCGGGCCGTTGACGCCAGCCGTCGTCGGGTGCGGCCAGCCGGAGGCCGACCTCGTCCTCGAGGACGTGGGGCGGCGGATCGACCTGGACGTGCATGGCCCGCCACAGCGCGACCCGCACGGCGGTTCCCTCCGCCTCCTCCGTCGTGTTCGTCGATGCCGCTGTGTCGGTGTTGGTCTGCGTCTGCCATGCGCGCCCGCCTCGTCCTCAGCGCCGCCGGTAGCGGGCGCGACACGGTGCGGCGGCGCGGGCCACGCCACCGATCTGGGCGGGGACGGGATCGGGATGCACCGACCAGGACGGCTCCCAGCGGAACTGGCTCAGGAGGCGCCGCGAGGTCAGCGTCATGGCCGCCAGGGAGAACGGGCGTGCCGGGCAGGAGTGCCCCCCGTGTCCGAACACCGTCACGAGCTCCGCGGCGGCCAACCCGTTCGGCGTACGCAGTCGCCGACGGTTCCACCGCGCCGGGTCCCAGCGGTCGAGCCCCGGCGCCGCGCTGCAGTTGGTGAGCGGCAGCAGGGTGGCGACCGTCATGCCCGCAGGGACTTCGAGCGGACCTTCTTCGAGGTCGATGGAGAACGGGGCGAGGGTGTAGCGGGCCATGATGGAGCGCTGCGCCATCCGGGTCGACTCCAGTGCACAGGTCTCGGCCAGGCCGACGTCGCCGAGGCGCACCGCTTCGGCTTCGTCAGGGTGCTCCATGAGATCGACCAGATGCCAGCCCAGCGCGGCGAACAGGTTGGACATGGACGCCACGTGGATGAGGGTGATGTCGAGGCAGATTCCCGTGGCCGCCTCCTCCGGTGCGGCATCGGCCCAGGCGTCGACGACCCGATCGAAGAGCGTGTGCTCGCCGCCGCCCTCGCCGTCGTTGCCGCCGGTCTCGCTCGCACCTGCCCGCCGTTGCGCGAGCCCGAGTCCGAGCTGCGCCATGACCTCGCCCAGCGCGGCGCGCTCCTGCGGCCTTGTCGGTGGCGGCCACCTGCGCCATGGCGTCGGGGTGCACGAAGGACTCCGAACCGTCGAGCTGGTCGAAGGCGCGGATCGAGGCGTCTCGAAGCGCTCTCCCTCGGCCGCACCCGGGCCGCCCCACGAGGCCAGTCCGACCCGGTGACCCAGGCGCCGGCTGAGCGAGAAGAGGTCCACCTCGCCCTCCGGGCCCAGTTCGTCGGCCGCGGTCTCGACCGCCAACTCGACGTTGCGTAGATAGGAGGCGACGTCCTCCCGTCCGAAAAGCTGGTGCGGCAGCACCCTCCTGCCGGCGAAGACCTCGTCGGGCAGTTTGCGCCGGAGCATGCGCCAGTCGGCCACGCCCTTGCTGGCCTTCTCCTCCGGGAGGCCGTAGAGGGCGGCGACGCCCATGGGTGAGAAGAGGAAGAGGTACCGGTCGTCGCCACTGTCGACGACGAAGGTGTCCCCGAGGCGCAACCGGGCGTCCGCCAACGTGGCCACCGGGTCTTCGACGACCGCATCCCAGGGCAGCCGGACCCCCGTGGCGATCACCGGCATCGGATCCGGGCTGGGCAGGGCCGGCCGACCGCCCCGGGCGTCATGGGCGTCAGCCTCCTGCGCCGGCGACGGCACCCTCCGCCGCCGACATCTCGGCCGGGCCGGCGGAGATGAGCACCGCACTGGCGATCGCTCCCAGGGCGAGGAATCCGGCACCGACCGCGAAGGCCACGGCGAAACCATGGACGACGCCGGCCTGGGAGGCCGCCGCCCCGTGGGCGACGATGTAACTCGCGGTGGCGGTCGCCGCCAGGGTGTTGAGCAGCGCCGTACCCAGCGAGCCACCGATCTGCTGCGTGGTGTTGACCAGCGCGCTGGCCACGCCCGCGTCCTGATCGCGACCCGTATGAGGGCGGTACTGCTGAAGGCCGGGAAGGCCAGGCCCAGGCCGACACTCATCAAGACCTCCTGCGGCGCCACGTGCACCCAGAAATCGCTGTGCACCCCGATCTGCGTCAGCCAGGCCAAGCCCGCCCGCGGCGATGAGGAGGCCGACCGTCATCGGGAATCCGGGGCCCGATCCGCGGGACCAGGCCGGACGATCCGCCCGCGGCCAGAATGATGCCGAACGCAAAGGGCAGGAAGGCGAGACCCGCTTTGAGCGCCGAGTAGTGCAGCACACTCTGCAGGTAGTAGCTCAAGAAGACGAACATGGCGAAGAGCCCGGCGCCCGTGAGCAGCGAGGCGAGGAAGGCACCGCCCCTGTTGCGGTCGCGGACCACCCGGAGCGGCAGCAGCGGATGGCTGGTCTTCGTCTCGAGGAAGACGAACGCGGCGAGGAGGACGACGGCGACGACCAGCAACACGATGGTCACCGTGGCGCTCCAGCCGTCGCTCTCCGCCTTGGTGAAGCCGTAGACGAGGCTGACCAGACCCAGCGTCGAGAGCAGCGCTCCGGGCACGTCGTACTTCGTCGAGCCCGAGGCTCGGCTCTCGTGCACGATGAGGACCGCCCCGACGGAGGCGAGGACGGCGATCGGGACGTTGACGAGCAGGCACCAGCGCCACGAGGCGTACTCGGTCAGCACGCCGCCGAGCAGGACGCCGATGGCGCCTCCGGCGCCCGAGACGGCGCCGTAGGCGCCGAAGGCCTTGGCCCGCTCCTTGGCGTCGTGCTGGAAGGTGATGGTCAGGATGGACAGGGCGGCGGGCGCCATGAGCGCGGCGAACCCGCCCTGCAGGGCGCGGGCGGCGAAGAGCATCGCTTCGTTGACGGCCAGGCCACCGAGGGCCGATGCGCCGGCGAAGCCCAGCAGCCCGACGACGAACATGCGCTTGCGGCCCGAGAAGTCGGCGATCCGGCCGCCGAGCAGCAGGAAGCCGCCGAAGGCGAGGGTGTAGGCGGTAATGACCCACTGGCGGTTGGCCGTGGAGATGTCGAGGGCATGTTGCGCCGACGGCAGGGCGATGGTGACGATCGACGCGTCGAGGACGATCATCAACTGCGCCACGATGACCACGGCGAGGATGCCCCACCGCCTCGGGTCGGGACCCGTCCCGTCCGTCAGGCCCGCCGACGATGCCGTCACGATGTCACTCGACTCCACGGTGTCTCTCTCTTCCGTTCGCCCGGCACTCACTGGGGGCGGCTAGGGGGTCATCGGGGAACCTAGCGGGAGCGAGCTTCGCGCCCGAACCCCTCACCCTACCGAGCGGGTGTTCACCGTCGGCCCCGCTCGGAGCAGCCGGTCCAACCGGGCCACGGTCGGCGGCTATGCCACCTCGAACCGGCCGTTGCGTCCACGCGTCCCCCGCTTGTGCGCCTGGCGGGACCCGACCTCCTGCAATGACCTCGTCGGAGTGCTCAATGTCGAACTCGTTCCCGCTGGCCCGCAGCTCGGCCAGGAGGTCGAGCAGGCGGCCCCGCTTGGGCTCGGACAGGCCGATGCACGAGTACACCGTGGCGTTCAGGTCCCGTGTCGCATCGGTCGCGACCCGCTCGCCACGCGCCGTGATCACCGCGAGCGTGGTGCGCGGCGTCGGACGGGTGGGGCACGCGGCGCACGAGCTTGTCGCCCTCGAGCTTGTCGATGATGTTCGTGACGGTGGCCGGCGGGATCCGCAAGGTCTTGCTGATCCAACTCAGAGCCAGAGAGGACTCGGGGTCCATGGCCAACCAGGCCAGCACCTCGTAGCGGGCGAACGTCAGGTCGTGATGCCGCATGACGCCGTTCACCTGGTCGTTCAGCAGCTGGTAGGAGCGCAGGACGGCGGTGTACACGGCCATCCCCGACGCCGCCTCGGGCTCCCAACGCTCCAGCCAGACCCGGCGGGAGGCCTCGACGACATCGAAGGGAGCCTTCTGGAAACTCATCGCCTCAGACTACGGCTCCCGCGCCCGGCCCTCAGGTGGCCCTGCGCCAGCGAGCCGCCGACGATCCCGTCGGCTTCGAGACGTCGATGCTCGGCCGGCGTCAGGCCCGAGTGCGGTCAGCAGCTCGCCGTTGTGCTCACCGAGCAGCGGGGCATGCCGTTGGTGGACCCGCTCCGGTCCCCGTGAGAAGCGCATGGGCAGCGTGCTGTAGCGGGAGGATCCGATGACCGGATGGTCGAGCTCCTCGAAGAAGCCACGCGCCGCCAGCTGGGGCAGGTCGGGCTGGTCGTGGGGCTGCATCACCTTGCCGACCGGCACGCCGGCCTCCCACAGGACGTCGACGATCTCGTCCGCCGACCGGGCGCGGCACCACTCCCCCAGCAGCGTGTCGATCCGATCGTGCCCGCGCACCCGGCCGGCCATGGTCGCCAGCTCGGGGTCGGCGGCCCACGCCGGATCGCCCAGTGCGGAGCGCAGGGCGGCCCACTGCTCGTCGGTCGCGACGGCGATGGCGACCCACCCGTCGTCCCGCCCGTGCTCGTCGGGGCCGGCGACCTTGTAGAGGTTCTGCGGCGCCGCCGTGGGACCACGGTTCCCGGCCCGTTCGAGCAGGGCGCCGTAGGCCGAGAACTCAATCGGTTGCTCGGCCGCGATGTTGAGCGCGGCATCGACCATCGCCGCCTCCACGAGGCCTCCTTCACCGGTCCGCTCCCGGTGCTCGAGGGCGAGCAGCAAGCCGTACAACGCGTGGAGCCCCACGTTGGGGTCACCGACGCAATAGGGCTCGAACGGGAGCAGGTCCGGATGCCCGGTGAGCCAGGTGAGACCGGCGGCGTCCTCAATGACGAAGGCGAAGGCCGACAGGTCGCGCCCCGGCCCGTCGAGCCCGAATCCGGGCATGCGCACCATGATGAGATCGGGTCGCTCCGCGCGCAGGGACTCGAAGTCGAGACCGAGTTGGTCCAGCACCCGTGGCGTGTAGTTCTCGACCACCACGTCGCAGGTGCCGATGACGCGCCGCACCAGGTCGAGGCCGCGCTGGTTCGCTCAGGTTGACGGTCAGGCTCTTCTTGTTCGTGTTGAGCGCGGCGAAGATCGGGCCCCGCTCCCAGTACTGGTCCTCGGTCTGCGGGACGCCGCCGACCAGGCGGGCCCCGTCGGGACGGGTGGCGGACTCCAGGTGGATGACCTCGGCGCCGAGGAGCGCCAGCATGTGACCCGTGAGGGGACCGGCCCAGAACGACGTCATGTCGAGGATCCGGAGGCCCTCGAAGGGCAGCTCTCGGCGCGCGCTCTTCGAAGCAGGCCGCACCGGCTGCGCCGGCGTCGCCGCCTCGTCCCTGTCCAACTCTCCCAGGCGGGGTGCCGCTTCGGGCGCCCGGAGGCTGCCCGGCCCCGAGCCGGAAGGGCGGCCCCGGGTTCGTCGCGCCGTCCCTCGGATTGGCCACGAACGTCCCGCGCTCGACGAAGTGCGCCCACGTCGGTGGCGTTGGCTCCGTTGGTGATGGGTGCGTTGGGGATCCGGAAGGCCGAGGCCTCTTCCAACACCTCTTCGACGCTGCGGTCGGCGATCCAGGCGTCGATGGTGGGTGCGAGGGCGGTGCGATCGAGGAAGAGCGACTGGTCCTCCATCCACTCGGGGTGCCCCACCAGCACGCAGAAGTCCAGCCACTGTTGTCCGGTCCCGCACCCGAGCCCGACGAGCCCGTCGCGGGCCGCCCCGACGCCGGGCGTCGCCACGAACCGCTTCCGGCGCATCGGCCGACCCAACTGGTCGTTGAACGTCACCGGGTAATAGGTGAGGCACATCGCCAGCGCCTCGAGCATGGAGACGTCGACGAGCTCACCGCCGGCGCCGGCGCGGCGACGGGCCGCCAGCGTCCCGATGGCGCCGTAGAGGCCGGCGAGCCACTCCCCGATCTGGCCCGCCGACGAACACGGGGGGCGGTCGGGCCGCCCCGCGCCAGTCCGACGATGCCCCCGGACCAGGCTTGGAGCGTGAACTCGGTCGCCGGCTTGTCGCTCCAGGGGCCGTCGAGGCCGAACGGCGTGATCGACGTGACGACCAGGTGCGGATGGGCCCGCAACACCTCGCGGGGGTGCAGCGACGCCTGCTCCGCCAGCGGCGAGCCCGGCGACCAGACCACGGCGTCGGCCGAGTCCAACAGTGCGTGCAGCGCGTCGAGACCGCCGCGCGTCCGTGCCGTCGACCACGACGCTGCGCTTGGAGGCGCCGAGGAAGTTGAAGAGCGCGCCGTCGTCGTCGGGCGGGATCGCCGCGCCCGAGGCCGACCACCGTCGCAACGGGTCGCCCTCGGGCGACTCGACCTTGATGACCTCCGCGCCACCGTCGGCCAGCAACTTCGTGCAGTAGGCGCCGCCGATCCAGGTCGAGAGGTCGACGACGCGGAACCCCGAGAGCGGCGATGCGCGCGGCAGCCGCCGGCGGGCGCCTCCGACGGCTGGTGCGGGCACGGTCAGTCGGCGGCGGGGCGGCGGCGACCCGAACGGCTCAGGCGCCACTCGGGCGGGAACAGATCGTCGTTGTCCTTGACCGCGACGTTGAGGCCGGCGTCCATGGTCTCCTTGCTCAGCGTGGCCCGGCCGCCGTCGTCGTCCTCCCGGAGTTGGCCGCCCATCGACTCGAGCCAGGCGCTCAGGAGGCTGCCCATGTACTCGCCCTGGTGCTGCTTCATGATTTCGAAGAAGACCTTCTGCATGAACACGGTGTCGGTCGGCCGTGTCCGGGCGCAGGCCAGCGCGTACTTGGCCGTCTCGGCCTCGAGATCCTCCCGCGGCACGACGCTGTTGACGAAGTTGCATTCGTACATCTGCTCGGCGGTGAACGGGACGGCCCGTGAAGACCATCTCCTGGAACTTGCGCATTCCCATCATCATCGCCCACTGCCACATCCGCGGCGCGTAGCCGACGTAGCGGAACGCAGGATGCCCGAAGAGCGCGTCGTCGGACGAGACGATGAGGTCGGCATCGGCCGCCTGGTAGAAGTGCCAGCCGTAGCAGTAGCCCTTCACCTCCAAGATGCTGATCTTCTTGAAGTCCTGCAGCGTCCGGCAGCCCGACCTCGAGTTGCCGTACCAGTGCAGCAGCGACGCGCCGGCGCGGTACGAGCGCGGGCCCGGCATGGTGACGTCGTCGTCCTCGTCGATCCCGAACTCCTCGTGGAGGGCGGTGCCGGCCTCGCGCTTCGCCATCAGCTCGTCGAGGTCGGCGCCGCGTGCCGAGGTGGTCGCCGACGCCGCGCACGACCAGCACCTTCACGTCGTCGTCGATGTTGGCCTTGAACAGCAGGTCGGCGTAGCGGCGCCGGGCCGCAATGGTCGGGATGTTGAGCTGGTCCGGACGGTTGAGCGTGATCGTCGCGATCCGCGTGGCCGGATCCTTCTCGTAGAGGATGATCTCCTCGGGCGGTGGGACATCGGCGGCGCTCACGTCGTCAGGCTCCTTGTCGGCGGATGGGTGTCGTCGCCAGGGACTCGGGACCGGCGTCCGTGACGACGATCGGCTCCTGCACGTAGAGCGCGCCGACGCCTTCCTTCCAGACGTAGCCGGTCAGCGCGAAGCACCATGCCCGCCTCGACGTGCTGCTCGCCTGCCGTCAGCGGGAGCGCGTGGGTGACGAGCGGGAGGTCGAAGCCCAGCCCGAGTCCGCGCGCCACCGGCATGGGCGGCTGGGGCTCGCCGGCGGCGTCGTACGCAGTGAGCAGCCCGGTGAGCGGGGCGCCGACCCGGCAGGCGTCGAGGAGGCGCTCCCACAGGGCGCTGGTGCGCTGGGCCAACTCGGAGTCGACATGACCTCCCTCGCGCACGGCATGGGTCCGGCCCACCTCCCCCGAATAGCCCCCGAGGACGACGCCGGCCTCGAAGGCCACCAGGTCTCCGGGTTGCACCGGCGTATCGCGGTTGGTGCGCCGCCACGGGTCCTGGCGCGAGGTGATCCAGGCCACGTCCTGTCCGGACGGCGTGGTGACCCCCGCCGCCGCCATGGCCTCCATGAAGATCGCGGTCAGCTGCCGCTCGGTCACGCCGGGCACCAACGCGTGCGTGGCCGCGGCGAGCGCCTCCTCGGCCACGCGCACCGACGCCCGTATGGCCTCGACCTCCTCGGGGCTCTTGACCCGGCGGACCTGGCGCAGCATCGGCTCGCCGTCGATGAACTCGGCCGCCGGGAACGCCTTGGGCAACAGGTTGGCCGACGAGCCCGACATGGAGTCGGTCGCCACCCGCTTCGCCGTGGCCGCGCCCGGGATCTTCGACAACACCGTCACGAAGTTCAGGGCGTTGAAGGTGATGCCGTACAGGTTCTCGTGCGGGATCTCCTCGGGAATGCCCTCGTCCCACGTGCTCAGCAGATGCACCGCGCCGTTCTCACGCACGAACACGCAGCCCGGACCGAACGCCCGCGAGCCCGCCGTCCACAGCCGCGGCGCGCCCGAGACGTAGCGCGCATTCCCCTCGCGGCCGACAACGAGGAAATCGACGTCGGCTGCCTCCATGGCGGCCAGGACGCGGGCGCGGCGCGCCCGCCGGAGGGCAGCGTCATCGGGGAGTATCTCAACGACGGTCATGGGATCCTCAGAAGGGGTCGTAGGAGTAGTCGGTCATGGGCTCCCAACCGTCCTCGGTGATACGCAGCACTTCCTCGGAGCGGTAGCCGGCCGCGCCGTCGTCCCACACGATCGGCTCGAGCACCAGGACCATGCCGTCGACGAGGACCAGGGAGGCGTCGAAGGCCTCGCCGATGTCGCTCCCGACATAGGGCATTTCGGCGCTGTCGATCCCGAGCCCGTGGCCGAGGTAGAAGTGCGGCATCCACGGCTTCGTGCCACCGGCGGCGCCGATGGCGGCGGCCGTGAGGTCGGCCGCCGTCGCCCCGGCCCGGGTGACGTCGAGGACGGCGCCCATGATCGCCTGCCACTGCTCGTACTGGGCGCGCTGGCGCGCGCTCGGCTCGCGCCCCACCACCCAGGTCCGTCCGAAATCGGAGTGGAACCCGGCGTAGCTGATGCCGAGGTCGACCCACAGCACGTCGCCCTCGGCCAACTCGCGCTCGGTCGAGAGCAGCGGGCAGGCGAGGTCACCGGTCGTGGTCCACGGACCGTCCTCCATGCGGGCGGGCATCACCTGCCAGATCGGGTCGAGGATGTTGGCGTCGGCCCCGGCCTCGAAGATCGTGCGCAGGAACGTCGCCGTGAGGTCGGTCTGACGGACGCCGGGGGCGATCTTGGCCTGCACGTCGGCGATGGCCAGCTCGGTGATCCGCAGGCCCTCGCGCATGGCCGACAGCTCGTCGGGTGTCTTGGACGCCTTGGCCATGCTGATCACCCGCCCCGCGTCCTTGGGCGCACCGGAGGCGAACAGGATCGACTGCTCGCGGCGGAGCGCGTTGGTCCATTCGTCCATGCCGATCACCGCCCCGGCCGGCACCAATCCGCCGAGCTGCGTGGCGAAGAGCTGCACGCCTTCGTCAAAATCGAGGTAGACGGGGCCGTGGAGGTGATCCGCCGGCATCTTCTCCCGCAGGCGATCGTCCTCCCGCATCGGGGTGAAGAGGTGCGGCCAGTGCGTCATCGGCCAGGACCACGGCGACCGGCTGCTCGAAGTTGGCCCGGCCCGAATCGGCCAAGGGCCAGATGGCTCCGGTGGCGTAGGCGACGTTGGTGTTGCCGAGCAGCACCAGGGCGTCCAGACCCTGCTGGCGCATCATCGCCTGCATGCGCTCCATGCGCTGCCGCTGCATCCGGGCGAAGTCCGGCGCCGCCGGGATGCGTCGCCGGCGGCGCTTTCGCCATCAGCCCGGCGGGCATCAGTCCGTCCACGCCGAGGTACCGCTTGACGTTGTCGCTCGACGATGGCCGTGGCCGCCTCGACGCCCACGGCGTCCACCACGGACTTCAGCGACTCGCTGCTGTAGCCGTAGGTGCTCTCGTTGTGGGGGAAGTCCGTCGACCACATGACCTTGTCCACGCCGATGCGGTCGACCAGGTCGAGCCCGAGCGGGTCGACCATGAACGAGGCGTACATGTTGTGCTCCCAGTAGTACCGGGGCTCGTGCTGCATCTTCAGGTTGGCGATGTGCCGGAACGACGCACTGATGTGCTCGGCGTCCTGCAGCGCCGAGGGCACCCAGTTGATGCCACCCTCGAACCAGCCCACGCTGCAGTCCGGGGTGGCGGTCGAGGATACCCCCCAGCACGTACTTGCCGAACAGGTCCCGGAAGGGGGCCACGGACTGCAGCATGCCGAGGATGACGGGGTTGAACTCGTTGGGCGACGAGGGCGGGCTCTCGCCGATGTGGTGCGACACCGGCACCTGCTCCTCCTCGATGGCCTCCCACACGCCGTCCATGGCGCTGCTGCCGAAGTCGATCGGCTTGCCGTCGTCGTTCTTGCCCGGCGACAGCGGCATGAGGAAGGTCTTCAGCCCGAGCTCCTTCAGCTCGCGCAGGGTCCGCCGGGCGCCTTCGGCATCCCACCAGTTGATCAGGCCGACCCCGTAGATCCGGTTGCCCGAGCGCTCCTGCACCTCGGCGATGTGCTCGTTGTAGATGCGGAAGCAGCGCTCGCGCATCTCCTTGTCGGGCCAGCCGAACAGGGCGAGGACGGAGTTCGGGAAGGCCAGCTCCTTGGTCACGCCCTCGGACTCGAGCGCGGCGAGGCGGGCCTCCACGTCGCCCGTGTGCGATCCGGACACCGGGTCGTACATGGTGAGGACCTCGACGAACTCCCGCACGAGGATGGACTTCCCGCCCATGCCGAGCACCCAGCCGCCGTCGACGTTCATGACCCGCGGCGCCTGCTCCCTCACGTCCTCGGGCAATCGCTCGTAGAAGATGTCGACGGCCAGCGAGATGTGGTCGTCGGCCGAGAACACCTCGACGTCGGCCGGGAGCCCCGAGTCGACGAGGGGTCCCAGATGCCGGTCCTTCGGCGCTCCGAGACCTTCGGCCGGGTACGTCAGCGTTCTTGCGTGACCAGTCATCTCCCCCGCTTCACTTCCCCCACGCGGTCCTCGTGTGGTGCCGCAGATTACTTCGGCTTCGTAGCAATCGTCAACGGATCCTGCTAGCTTGCTCCATCGGGGAACAGCACGCCGTCGGGAGGTCGGGGAGGGTGACATGACCACGTGGGACACCACCGTCGACCTCGTGATCGTCGGATCGGGCGGCGGCGGCATGGTGGCCGCGCTGGCCGCCGACGACGCCGGAGCCAGTGCCCTCGTGCTCGAGAAGCAGGAGCTGATCGGCGGCTCCACCTGCATGTCCGGCGGCATCGCCTGGGTCCCGAACAACCCGGTCATGGCGGCGGACGGCGTCCCCGACTCCTACGAGGACGCCATGGCCCACTTCGAAGCCGTCGTGGGCGACGTCGGTCCCTGCTCCTCCTTCGAGCGTCGCCACGCCTTCTTGACGGCGGGTCCCGAGATGGTCTCGTTCCTGCAGGACCGCGGCGTCCGGTTCGTTTACTGCCCCGGGTACAGCGACTACTACTCGAGCGCCAAGGGCGGTCACGACAACGGGCGCGGCATTGAGCCGGTTCCCTTCGACGGGCGGGTCCTCGGCGAGTGGCTCCCGAAGCTGCAGCAGGGGCTGGCCAAGAGCCTCGGCCTCGCGGTCATGACGAACGAGGCGCGGTCCCTCTCGCACTACAACCGCAGCCTGCGCGCCTTCGCGGTCTCGGCCCGGGTGGTCATCAGGACCTACGCCGCCCGCCTGCGCCGCCAGGAACTGCTTGACGAACGGCGCCTCGCTGATCGCGCAGCTGCTGCGGATCGCCCTCGAGCGGGGGATCCCGATCTGGACCGACGCCCCGCTGGAGGAGCTGATCGTCGAGGACGGCCGCGTCGTCGGCGTCCGCACCGTGCGCGACGGTGTCCCCGTGCTGGTGCGGGCCCGCCAAGGTGTGCTGCTGGCCGCCGGCGGCTTCGCCCACAACCGCGACATGCGCGTCGAGTTCGGGGGCGATCAGCCCAACCAGGCCAAGTGGTCGATCTCCAACCCGGGCGACACCGGAGACGCCATCCGGAGCGCCATGGCCATCGGCGCCCAGACCGATCTCATGGACGAGGCCTGGTGGCTCCCGTCTCCCCGGACGGGACGCTTCGGGCAGTCGACGCTCGACCAGGCCCGCCAGCGGCCGCGCACCATCTACGTCGACGCGGCAGGCCAGCGGTTCGTGAACGAGTCCAACTCCTACATGGAGGTCGGCAAGGAGATGTACGCCCGGGACAAGACCAGCAAGGCGGTCCCGTGCTGGCTGATCTTCGACGACCGCTACCGGAAGCGCTACGCGCACCAGCGCTCCTCGCCGGGACGGTTCCCGCGCAAGCTGCTCAAGAGCGGCATGCTCAAGCAGGCCTGGACGCTGAAGGACCTCGCCGTCATGTGCGGGATCGATCCCACCGGCCTGGCCGAGACCGTCGAGCGCTTCAACGAGAACGCCGAGCGAGGCATCGACCCCGACTACGGGCGGGGCGAGTCTGCCTACAACCGGGCCCTGGGTGACCCGAACCACAAGGTCCACCCCTGCCTGGGGCCCATTGACGAGGCCCCGTTCTATGCGTGCCAGGTCGTGCCGGGTGACATCGGCACCTGTGGCGGCCTCCTGACCGACGCCGAGGCGCGGGTCGTCGACCAGGAGGCCGGGTCGATCGACGGGCTGTACGCCACCGGCAACGGCACCGCCACCGTCATGGGCCGCCACTACCTCGGCCCGGGCGCGAGCATCGCCAACACAATGGTCTTCGGCTACGTGGCGGCCCGCCACGCCACCCGTGACAAGGCATCCGCCTCGTGATGGGACTCAGGGTCAGTGCCTCGCCGTCCCGTCGGACCGTGATGGCGTGCGTCGGGCACTGGCGCGCCGCCGCGATGGCCTCCTCCTCGCACGCGGCCCGGGTCGACCACGCGGGCGATGGAGTCGTCGTCGAGGTCGAAGACGCCCGGCGCCTTGTAGACGCAGTTGCCCGAACCCATGCACAGTCGCGGTCGATTCGATCTCCATGCCCATGGGCGATCGTAGGCTATGCGCGAAGGAAAAGGGCCCATGAGCGAGTTCGAGAAGGTCAACTTCATTACGGATCCTGCGATTCAGAATAACCCGTACCCCTACTTCGACTGGGTGCGTGCTGCAGGGCCCCGTGTGGCGGGAGCCGCACTTCGGCACGTATATGATCACCGGCCACCCCGAGGCCATGGCGATCTACGGCGACCCGGCCACATTCCCCGAGAACGACGTGCCGTCGGGGACGTACTCGTCGTGCAACGTGGTCTGCGGATCGTTCGTCAAGTTCCCCGTCCCGATGCAGGGCGACGACGTCAGCGACCTCATTGTGCGGTACCGCAACGAGCTCCCGTTCAGCGACCAGCTCCCGTCGTTCGACCCCCGAACCACACGGCACACCGGCATCTCTTGATGCGGCTCATCACACCGAAGCGCCTCAAGGAGAACGAGGACTTCATGTGGCAGTTCGCCGACCGCCTCATAGACGCCTTCTCTGAGGAGGGGTCGTTCGAAATGGTCGGCTCGTATGCCGAACCGTTCACCCTGACGGTCATCGCCGACCTTGAGGGCGTGCCCGAGTCGGACCACTCGCTCTTCCGGAGCAGCTCTCGACCGTGCACCAGGATGTCGGCCACAAGCCTCTCGAGTTCCTCTACGAGCGCTTCAACGGCTACATAGAGGATCGGCGCCGCTCTCCGCGGAACGACGTGCTCACCGGCCTGGCCACCGCCACGTTCCCCGACGGCTCGACCCCCGACGCCAAGGACGCCGCACTGATTGCCGCCAACCTGTTCGCCGGCGGCCAGGAAACCACCGTGCGCCTGCTCTCGTTCGCGCTTGCGCATGCTGGGCGAGCGGCCCGACCTCCAGGAGGGGTGCGGGCGGACCGCGAGCAGATCCCGAACTTCATTGAGGAAACGCTCCGGCTCGAGAGCCCCCTGCGGACCCAGTTCCGGATGGCCGGTCGGCACGCACTCGGCGGTGTCGACATCCCGGCCGGGGCATCACTGATGCTCGTCCCCGGCGCCTGCAACCGGGACCCCCGGGTGTTCGATAACCCCGAGGAGTTCGACATCGACTGCGGAATGCGGGCCAGCACATCGCTTTCGGCGACGGAAACCACACCTGTGCGGGAGCGCAGCTCGCCGCGCCGAGGGGCGGGCGGCGATCAACCGA
>CAVWJQ010000012.1:0-93991 GCA_963755445.1 uncultured Acidimicrobiaceae bacterium
ACGTCGGAGCCGGCGGGCGCCTGCGACTCGAGCGCCCGCCAAGGAGCGACATCCCCCATTGCAATTTGGGCGGCCGGGAGTAACCTTTTGAGGAGAGGTCTCAGTTCGGGGGCGCCCGTGGGGTTCATCCAAATCATCGAGATCGAAACGGTCAGACCCGATGACGTCGAGGCATTGGTCGGTGAGTGGCGAGCTGCCACCGAGGGGTCCAGGTCGGCGCAACGCGGAACTTTCACGAGAGACAGGGACCGTCCGAATACGTACGTCCAGATTGTGGAATTCCCTTCGTACGAGGACGCCATGCGGAACTCTGAGCTTCCGGAGACGGCCTCCTTTGCGAAAAGAATGCGCGAGCTGTGCGATGGGCCACCGAGCTTTCGCAATCTCGATGTGCGGAGCGTCGAGGAGCTGTGACGGCAAATGGGAACGGAGAAAGGAGAACCTGATGGGTCGAAAAGTTGCTGATTGTCGGGACTTCCCGAGCGAGAACAATTGCACCCTGACCATTTCGGGTGAAGAGGACGAGGTCGTCCTGGCCGCGACCGAGCACGCAGTCTCGGTCCACGGGCACGACGACACCGAGGAGGTCCGAACCTGGCTGCGCCAGAACCTGAAGGACGAGGTTCCCGCGTAAACAGGGATCAGCGTCGCCGCAGCAGCCCGCGCCGTCCGGACGTGGCCTCGCCCTTCGTCACGATGAGCGCCAGCGACGTGGTCACGTAGCCCGCCAACTCGGTGCGCAGGTGCACGTCCGTATACGGCGGCACGTCCACGTGCTCGTCTTCGGGCGCCACCCCCAACGTGTAGTCCATGTCGACGTCATGGCCGGCCCGGCGCAGCCGCGCCACCAACGCCTCGATGTCACGGCGGCGGTAGAACACGGTCCCGCCCGCCTCGACCGTGGCGTCGTTGGACGACACGAGGTACTCGGTCGTGTGCACCGCCACGCCACCGGGTCGCAGGCAGTCCATCTGCGCCACCACGAAGTCCATCCCGGCCCCCAGCGTCCCTAAATGCTCCAGAGCGCACGACGACCACGCAAAGTCGAACCCGGTCAGGTCCGCCGGCAACGCGTTCATGTCGACGGGGCGGAAGGTCACCCGCTGCGCGAACTCGGCCCCGCCGCACAACCCGAACTCGTTCAGGAGCTCCAGGCCGCCGGACCACTCCACGGCCGAGTCGGTCCAGCCCGACGCCACGGCGGACTCGTGCGGCTGGTCGGTGGCCACGACGTCACAGCCCGCGTCGGCGAAGAGCGCCACCAGCGGCTCCTGCCCGACGCCGAACCCGACCCCCCGCCGGCCGGCGGCCAGCATGCCCCGCTCGCGCAGCGCCTCGGCGATGAAGAGCCACTCCCACATCTTGCGGTGGAGCATGACGTCGCGGGCGTCGTCGCCGGCCGCCCACATCGGCCGCAGCCGCTCGGCCCAGGCCCGCAGGGCCGGCGAGCGCAGCGATTCGGCCGAGCACAGTTGCGAGCGCAGCATGACCGGGCGACCTTATATGGGAGCCGGCCTCGCCTCGCCGCCGGACCGGTCCCGGAGGATCAGATCCGCTCGAAGTTCCGGGCCAGCTCCCAGTCGGTGACGTGGCGGTTGCTGGCCAGCCACTCCTGCTCGGCCGTGTTGAGGAGATGGTGGTGCACGTCGGGCCCGAAGGCCTCCTCGGCCACGGCCGAATTGCGCAGCGCGTCGATGGCCTCGACCAGCGTGGAGGGGATGCGCGGCACGTCGGTCGCCTCGTAGGCGTTGACGGGGATAGGGGTCGCCCGGCTCGAGCTCGTGGTCGATGCCGTACAGGCCCGCCGCGATGGCGCCCGCCAGCACGAGATACGGGTTCACGTCCGCCCCCGGGATCCTCGACTCCACCCGCCGCCCCGAGCCGTGCCCCACCAGGCGGAAGCCGCAGGTGCGGTTGTCCTCGCCGTAGACCGCCGCCGTGGGGGCCCAGCTCCCGGGCACGTAGCGCCGGTACGAGTTCACCGTGGGCGCCGCCAACCAGGCCAGCTCCTTGGCCGCGTGCAGCTGGCCCGCCAGGAAGTGGCGGCCGAGCTTGGAGAGCCCGCTGGGGTGCGCCGCCCCGTCGTCGTCGCCCGACCCGGGCGCCATCAGCGCCTCGCTGCGGTCGAGGTTCCACAGGCTGGTGTGCACGTGGCACGACGAGCCGACGTCGTCCATCGTCCACTTCGCCATGAACGTCGTCGCCCGTCCCTCCTGCGCGGCGATCTCCTTGATGCCGTTCTTGAAGACGAGGTGGCGGTCGGCCGTGACGAGCGCCTCGTCCCACAGGACGTTCACCTCGTGTTGCCCCCGCCCGGCCTCGCCCTTGGAGTTCTCGACCGGGATGCCGGCGGCGCACATCTCGTTGCGGATCCGCCGCAGGACGTACTCCTCGCGGGTCGTCTGCAGCAGCTGGTAGTCCTCAATGGTGGAGGTGTGCGGCGCGAGGTTCGCGCCAGCCCATGGCGTCCGCCTCCTCGTAGGACTCCTTGAAGAGGAAGAACTCGAGCTCGGTGGCGCTGCAGATGCGCAGGCCGCGCTCGGCCGCCCGCTCCAGCTGGCGCCGCAGGATGCGCCGGGGCGACACCTCGATGGGCGCCCCGTGCTCGTCGGTCAGGTCGCAGATGACGAGGGCCGTGCCGGGCTGCCACGGGATGAGCCGGGCCGTGTCGTAGTCGGGCGAGGCCACGAAGTCGCCGTAGCCGGTGTCCCAGTTGGTGAAGCGGTAGCCGGGGAGCGGGTTCATGTCGACGTCGACCGCCAGCAGGTAGTCGCACGCCTCCATGCCGTGCTCGGCCGCGTAGGACGTGAAGAAGTCCGTCGTGAACCGCTTGCCCACGGGGCGGCCGTGCATGTCGGGGAAGGCCAGCACGACGGTGTCGACCGACCCGTCGGCGATGGCGGCATCGATGAGCTCACGTCCTGGTCCGGGCATGCGCCATGTTGACCCCGCAACCGGCGAGCGTCCAGTACTGGCGTTGCCTCGGGGCGCCCCGCACGTCGGTACGCTGGGCCGATGCTTCCGCTGATCGGCGTCTCGACCTACGTGGCCGACGTGGCCTGGGGCAATTGGGAGCGCCGGGCCGCCGTCCTGCCCGCGTCGTACTTCGAGCTGGTGGCCGCCGCCGGCGGCCGGCCGCTCCTCATCCCGCCGACGAGCACGTCGCCCGGTGGTCCCGAGGCCGGAGCGGACCAGGTCATCGACGTGCTCGACGCCCTCGTCCTGACCGGGGGCGGCGACGTCGACCCCGGCGCCTACGGCGAGGAGCCCGATCCCGAGGTGGGCGGCATCGACCCCAACCGGGACGCCAGCGAGCGGGCGCTCCTGGCCGCCGCCCTCGAGGCCGACATGCCGGTGCTCGCCATCTGCCGCGGCTGCCAGGTGCTCAACGTCTACCTGGGCGGCAGCCTCCACCAGCACCTGCCCGACGTCGTCGGCAACCTCGACCACCGCAAGGTCGCCATGCAGTTCGAGGACGTGGACGTGGCGACGGAGCCCGGCACCAGGACGGCCGACGTCTTCGGGCCCTCCACCACCGTGCGCTGCTCGCACCACCAGGCCATCCGCGACCTGGGCCGCGACCTGGTCGTCACCGCCCGGGCCGGCGACGGCGTCGTGGAGGCGGTCGAGCTGCCCTCGGCCCGCTTCGTCCTGGCCGTCCAGTGGCACCCCGAAGAGTCCATGGACCAGCGGCCCTTCGACGCCCTCGTCCGGGCGGCCAGGGCGTACAAGGAGGAACGGTCGGTCGGGGCCACCGTCTGAGCGTCGGCGTCGACATCCGGTTTCGGGCCGGCAACCGCCATATGACCTCGGGTCCCGGGTCCATCCCAGGCCCGCCGGGTAAGGTGCCCGCCATGGCCAAGAGCGGGCACAAAGTCGTCAAGCCGGTGGCAGCCGCCGCGGTGACGCTCGGCACCATCGCCAGCATCTGGTGGTTCGCGCTGAAGCCCCGCCGCAAGGCGAAGGGCCGCCGGCGGCCTCTACGACGGAGAAGTAGGGCTCAGCCCCTCCATCAGCGCCGGCAGGCACTCGCTGATGGAGTCCCGCAGCACCACGTCGGCCAGGCCGTCCATTTCCGTCGGCTGCGCCGTTCACGATGATGGCCACCGCGCCGTGCCGCACGGCGACCGGCACCACGCCGGCCGCCGGGAACACGGCCAGCGTCGAGCCCACGGCCAGCAGCAGGTCGCAGTCGGCCGCGGCCCGCTCGGCCCGGACCAGGTCCTCGGCGACGAGGCTCTGGCCGAAGCTGATGGTCGCCGACTTGAGGATCCCGCCGCACGGACGACCGCTCGCCCCCGCCGCTGTCGTCGCCAGAGCACGCGGGGTCGGCCTCGCCGCCCCGGACCCGGTCGTGCACCGGCTCGGCCGGCTGGCGGTCGCCGCAGCTGAGGCACATCACCTCCAACGACGTGCCGTGGATCTCGACGATGCGCGCCGGATCCGATCCGGCCTTCTGGTGCAGCCCGTCGATGTTCTGGGTGACGAGGAGGTCCAGCCGGCCGCTTCGCTCGAGGTCGACCAGCGCCCGGTGGCCCGGCGTTGGGCTCGGCCGACCACATCGGCGACGTCAGCCGGTTCTGCCACGACCGCGCCCGCAGCTCGGGGTCCGACACGTAGGCCTGCAGGGTCGCCATCTTCTCGGCCTCGGGGTTCTTGGTCCACACGCCCTGCGGACCCCGGAAGTCGGCGATGCCCGAGTCCGTCGAAATGCCCGGCGCCGGTCAGCACCACCACCCGGCGCGCCTGTTCGAGCAGCGCCCGGGCCCGCCCGACGTCGTCGAGGTGCTCGTTGGAGAAGAGGTGAGACGTGCTCATATGAGGTGAGTCAATCGTACGGGCGTAACCTGCGCCGGTGCCCGGGGACGCTCCCCACCGTCGAGGTCCTGCACGCGTCCGACGCCGAGGACCGCCAGCGCCGGGCCGCCGGCGCCCTGCTCGCCCGCGGCTGCACCCGGGGTGACCGGGTGGCCTTCGCGCTCGGCTCGTCGGCCGACCTCATCTGTGCGGCCATGGGTGCGGCCCGCGTCGGCCTCATCCCCGTCATGCTCAACGCCACCCTCACCCCGGCCGAGCGGGACGACCTGGCCGACGACGCCGGCCCCACGGTGCGCATCTTCACCCAGCCCGAGCTCCACGACCTCATAGAGACGGGGACGCCGACCGACCTCGCCCCGCACCTGCTGACCCGCCCCATGCACTACACGTCGGGCACCACCGGCCGGCCCAAGGGCGTCACCACCGGCCTGTGGGACGAGCGACACGGCGCGACCAGGTCTTCGAGGACGAGGCCGCCGTCTGGGACTTCGACGCCGCCGACCTGCACATGGTCTGTTCGCCGATGTACCACACCGTGTCGGTCCGGTTCGCCAGCACCACGCTCCTGGCCGGCGGGTCGCTGGCCATCCTCAGCCGCTTCCATGCGGCCACCGCCATCGACACCCTGCGCCGCCACCGGCCGACGACCGCGTTCCTGGTCCCCACGCACCTGCACCGGATGCTGCAGGACCCCGCGCCTCGCACCCCGACGAGCGCTTCGACTCGCTGCGCCTCCTGGCCCACGCCGGGGCGCCCTGTCCCGACACGGTCAAGCGCGCCATCATGGAACGAGTCCGGCCCGGCGGCGTCTGGGAGTTCTACGGCTCCACCGAGGCCCAGTTCTCGGTGTGCCCACCGCAGGACTGGCTCGAGCGCCCCGGCACCGTCGGCCGGGCCCGCCCGGGGCGCCGCCTCCACATCGAAGGCGCACCCGACCCGACGGCGGCATCCGCTGCACGAGCGACGACGAGTCGGGCACCATCTGGTGCGACATGCCGGACTTCGCCCGCTTCAGCTACTGGGAGAACCCCGAGGCCACCGCGGCCGCCTGGAACGGCCGAGCGTGCACCGTCGGCGACCTCGGCCACCTCGATGACCGATGGCTTCCTCTACCTGACCGGCCGGCGCCACGACCTCATCATCAGCGGGGGCGTGAACGTGTACCCCGCCGAGGTCGAGAACGTCCTGGCCGCGGTCGACGGCATCGCCGAGGTGGCGGTCTTCGGGCTGCCCGACGAGCAGTGGGGCCAGAAGGTCTGCGCCGCCTACACGGCCGACGGCCGCACCCGGCAGTCGGCCGAGGAGGCCCTGCGGGCCGCCGCCGCAGCCCGGCTCGCCCCGTACAAGCGGCCCAAGACCTACTTCGCCACCACGGACCTGCCCCACACGGCCACGGGCAAGCTCATGCGCAGGGCGGTCCCCGAGCACCTCGGCCTGCCGGACTGAGCAACCGGGCCGCCGCACCGAAATCATCCCGGAGCAGGCAGACTGGTCCCATGCCTTTCGCCACCATCAACCCGGCCACCGGAAAGACGGAGAAGGAGTTCCCCGCCCACACGCCCGAGGAGGTCGAGGCCATCCTCGCCCAGGCGATGGTCGCCTTCGCCGAGTACAGGACGACGACCTACAAGGAGCGCGCCCGCCACCTGCTGACCGCGGCCGAGCTCCTCGAGGGCGAGGTCCCGGTCGTGGCGCGCATCCTCACCACGGAAATGGGCAAGACCTTCGCCGCCGCCAAGGCCGAGGTCTCCAAGTGTGCGGCCGGCCTGCGCTGGTTCGCCGACAACGCCGAGGCGCTGCTGGCCGACGAGCCGATCGCCACCTCGGGCTCGAGCTCCTACGTGCACTACCAGCCGCTCGGCGCCGTGCTGGCGATCATGCCGTGGAACTTCCCGATGTGGCAGGTCATCCGCTTCGCCGCCCCGGCCCTCATGGTCGGCAACGTGGGCCTGTTGAAGCACGCGTCCAACGTGCCGCAGACCGCGCTGGCCATCGAGGACCTGTTCCGGCGGGCGGGCCTGCCCGACGGCGCCTTCTCGAACCTGTTCGTCCCGTCGAGCGAGGTGGCGGCGCTGATCCACGACCCGCGCATCGCCGCCGTCACCCTGACGGGGAGCGAGCCCGCCGGCATGTCGGTGGCGGCAGCGGCCGGCGATGCCCTCAAGAAGACGGTGCTCGAGCTCGGCGGCTCCGACCCCTTCGTCGTGCTGGCCAGCGCCGACCTGAATGACGCCGTGCGCACCGCGGTCACCGCCCGCGTGCAGAACAACGGCCAGTCGTGCATTGCCGCCAAGCGCTTCATCGTCGTCGACGAGGTGGCCGACGAGTTCGAGTCGCGCTTCATCGAGTCGATGGACGCGCTCGTCGTGGGCGATCCCTTCGACCCGGCCACCAACATCGGGCCCATTGTGAGCGAGGCCCAGCGCGACGAGCTCGTGGGCCAGGTCGAGGACGCGCTGCAGCCAGGGCGCCACGGTCCACAACGGCGCCACGATCCCCGAGGGCGACGGCTGGTGGTTCGCCCCGACCGTCCTCAGCGGCGTCACGACCGACATGCCGATCGCCAAGGTCGAGATGTTCGGTCCCGTCGCCATGGTCATCCGCGTCCCCGATGCCGACGCCGCCATCGCCGCCGCCAACGACACGCAGCTTCGGGCTCGGCTCGAGCGTGTGGGGCTCCGACGAGAACGAGATCGCGAAGTGCGTGGAGGGGATCGAGGCCGGCGCCGTGTTCGTCAACGCCATGGTGGCCTCCATGCCCGAGCTGCCCTTCGGCGGCATCAAGCGCTCGGGCTACGGGCGCGAGCTCTCGGCCATCGGCCTCAAGGAGTTCGCCAACGCCAAGACCGTCTACGTGGCGTGACGGCTTGACCTATCTCGACCACGCCGCCACCACGCCGCTGCGGCCCGAGGTGGCGGCGGCCATGGCCGCGGCGTCCGCCGGCGTCCTCGGCAATCCCACCGGCAGCCACCCGCCGGCGCAGCGGGCCCGCCGCCTGCTCGAGGAGGCCCGCGACGAGGTGGCCGCCTTCCTCGGCCGCGACCCCGGCGAGATCGTCTTCACCTCGGGTGGCACCGAGTCGGCCAATCTGGCTCTTCTGGGGCCCGCCGAGGCGGCCCGCCAGGACCGGGGTGAGGCGGTGCTCCTCTCTTCCGCCGTCGAGCACCCCGCCGTGCGCGAGGCGGCCCGCGCCGCCGCCAAGGCCGGCCTCGATACGCGTGAGCTCCCCGTCGACGCCTCCGGCATCGTCGACCCCGAGGCGCTGGCCCGCACGCTCTCCTCGCGCGTCACCAGTGTCGCCATCATGACGGCGAACAACGAGACGGGCGTGATCCAGCCGCTGGCCGACCTCATAGAGACGATCCACCGCCGCGCCCCCAACGCGTACGTGTTCACCGACGCCGTGCAGGCCGCGCCCTACCTCGACCTGGCCGATGCCACCGCCGGTGCCGACATGGTCTCGCTCAGCGCGCACAAGGTCGGCGGTCCCGTCGGCGTGGGTGCGCTCGCCATCGCCGGGCGCGTCGTGCTCAGCCCGCGCCAGTACGGCGGGGGACAGGAGCGCGAGCGGCGCAGCGGCACCCAGGACGTGGCGGGCGCGGTGGGGCTGGCCACGGCGCTCCGCCTGGTCGCGGCCGAGCGCGCCACGGCCGGACCGCGGGTGGCGGCCCTGCGCGACCGCTTGCGCGACGGGCTGCTCGCACGCCGTCCCCGGCGCCCACCGCACGGTGCCCGACCGGCGTGGCGGTGCTCCCGGGCCACCTGCACCTGTGCATCCCGGGGGTCGAGCGCGAGGAGCTCCTGGTCGCGCTGGGGCACGAGGACGTCTGCGTCTCGGGCGGGTCGTCGTGCGCCAGCGGGGCGCTGCAGCCCAGCCACGTCCTGAGCGCCATGGGGGTCGCACCCGAGCTGGCGGCCGGCGCCGCTGCGCTTCACGCTGGGCTACGGCACGACGGAGGCCGACGTCGAGCGCGCCCTGGCCGTCGTCCCGGCCGTGGTCGCCGCCCTGCGCCGGGACGCCTGAAAAGCCTGACTTTCGGGTCCAAGGTGGCCGACCTTTCCGGCCACGGTGGCACACTGGTCCCATGCGGGTGCTCGTGGCCATGTCGGGAGGCGTCGACTCGTCCGTCGCGGCCGCGCTCCTGGTCGAGCAGGGCCACGACGTCGTCGGTGCGACCCTCAAGCTGTGGGGCGGCCCGTCCGATTCCGGGATGCTGCTCGGTCGCCGACGTCGAGGACGCCCGCCGCGTGGCCCAGCAGCTCGGCATCACCCACCACGTCTTCAATATGACGGAGGAGTTCGACCGCAACGTCGTGGCGCCCTACGTGGGGGAGCACGCGCTGGGGCGCACGCCCAATCCGTGCATCGAGTGCAACCGGTCCATGAAGTTCGACCGCCTGCTGCACCGGGCCGATCGCCTCGGCTTCGACCGCCTGGCCACCGGGCACCACGCCCGGGTCGCCACCGCCGCCGCCGACCGATACCGACGCCGACGCCGACGCCGACGCCGACGACGCCATCTGGCAGCTCCGCCGGGGCGCCGATCCCCTCAAGGACCAGTCCTACGTCCTGTCCATGCTGGGCCAGGACGCGCTGTCGCGCGTCGTCTTCCCGGTGGGTGACATGACCAAGGACGAGGTGCGGGCCCACGCCCGCCGTCTCGGGCTGCGCACCGCCGCCAAGCCGGACAGCCAGGACGTCTGCTTCATCGGGAGCGCGGAAGGCCGTGAGGGCTTCCTGTCCCGGCGGGTCGACCTGCATCCCGCCGAGGTGGTGGACGGCGAGGGACGCCCGGCCGGCTCCGTGCAGGCCGTCGAGCTCGTCACGGTGGGGCAGCGCCGCGGCATGGGCCACGGCAGCGACGGCAAGCGCCGCTACGTGACCCACGTCGACGTGGCGGCACGGCGGGTCACCGTCGGCAGCGCGGCGGAGGTCATGCGGTCCTCGGTGCTGCTGGCCGGGCCGTCGCTCACCTGGGTCGACCGGCCGCTCGCCCCCGGGGCACGGGCGGTGGCGCAGGTCAGCGCCCACGGGCGTCCGGTGCCCTGCACGCTCGTCGCCGACCCCACCGGGCAGCCGCACCCACCGTCGAGGTCATATTCGACGACCCGCAGCGCCCGGTGGCGCCGGGCCAGACGGTGGCGCTCTACGACGCGCTCGACCCCGACGCCGTGGTGGGCGCCGGCATCGCCGCCTGATGGCGAACGCATCGGGCGAGGAGGTCCCGAAGGAGGCGGCGGCCCGCGCCGCCGAGCTCCGGACCGAGATCATCCACAACAACGAGCTGTACCACCAGCTCGATGCGCCCGAGATCCCCGACGCCGAGTACGACCTCCTCGTGGTCGAGCTCCGGGAGCTCGAGGCGGAGTATCCCGCCCTGGCCACCCCCGACTCACCGACGCAGGCCGTCGGCGCCGCCCCGTCGGGCCTGTTCCAGGAGGTGCGGCACCGGGTCCCGATGATGAGCCTCGACAACGCGTTCAGCGAGGAGGAACTGCGGGCCTGGGCGGCCCGGCTCCACCGCCAGCTGCCCGATCTGGACCTCGAGACGCTGGCCTTCTCCTGCGAGCCCAAGGTCGACGGCGTGGCCATGTCGCTCACCTACGAGAAGGGCCGGCTGGTGCAGGGCGCCACCCGGGGCGACGGCGTCACGGGCGAGGACGTGACGGCGAACATCCGCACCGTCGCCGACGTGCCGAAGGAACTGGCCAAGGCGGGCGGCCCCTATCCCGACATCATGGAGGTCCGCGGCGAGATCTACATGCCCGTCAAAGAGTTCGAGGCCATGAACAAGCGCCAGGCCGAGCTGGGCGAGCGCCTCTTCGTCAACCCGCGCAACTCGGCGGCCGGCGCGCTGCGCCAGAAGGACCCCGCCGTCACGGCGCAGCGGCCGCTGCACTTCTGGGCCTACGCGCTCGGCGACGTGCAGGCCGGCACGAGCCCCGAGAGCGAGGTCATATGGCCGGCCGCCACCCAGACCGAGACCCTGGCCCGGCTCAAGAAGGCCGGCTTCCCGGTCAGCCCCGACGCCCGCCGCATCGTGGGCATGACCGACGTGGTCGGCCGCTGCGAGGAGCTGGCCGAGGCGCGCCACACAATGGCCTACGAAATCGACGGCGTGGTCACGAAGGTCGACGAGGTGGCTCTGCGCGACGTCCTCGGCTCCACCTCACGCGCCCCCAGCTGGGCCATCGCCTTCAAGTTCCCTCCCGAAGAGCGCACGACCCGCCTGCTCGACATCATGGTGTCGATCGGCCGCACCGGCCGGGCCACACCGTTCGCCCGGCTCGAGCCCGTCTTCGTCGGCGGCTCCACCGTCGGCGTGGCGACGCTGCACAACGAGGACCAGGTGGCGGTCAAGGACGTGCGCCCGGGCGACCTCGTCATCGTGCGCAAGGCCGGCGACGTCATACCCGAGGTCGTCGGCCCGGTCCGTGAGGGCCCCGGCGTCCCCAAGCGCCGCAAGCCGAAGTGGAAGTTCCCGACGTCAGTGCCCCTCGTGCGGCACCGACCTCGTCCGCCTCCCCGGCGAGAGCGACACGTACTGCACCAACATCGACTGCCCGGCGCAGCGCGTGCAGCGCATTTCGCACTACGCCTCGCGCGGCGCCATGGACATCGAGGGCCTCGGCGAGGAGCGCGTCCTCCAACTCGTCAGCGCCGGCCTCATCAACGACGCCGCCGATCTCTATGACCTGACGCCGGGGCAGCTCGCCGCCCTGGACCGCTTCGGCGCCCTCTCGGCGGCCAACCTCGTGGCGGGCATCGATGCCTCGCGGTCACAGCCGTTGAGCCGCCTGCTGGTCGCGCTGGGCATCCGTCACGTCGGCCCCACGGGCGCCCGGGCCGTGGCCCGTGCCTTCGGCACGCTGCGTGCGATCGCCGACGCCACCGTCGAGCAGCTCGCCGCGGTCGACGGCGTGGGCGGGATCATCGCGGCGAGCCTGGCCGAGTTCGTCTCGGCCGACACCAACGTCGCCGTCATCGAACGGCTGCGCCGGGCCGGCGTCTCGATGGAGGAGCCGGGTGCGGCCGCCGGCGACGGCCGGGGCGTCGGCCGTCCCGCAGACGCTCGAGGGCAAGACGGTGGTGGTCACCGGCGCCGTGCCCGACTACACCCGGGAGGGGGCCGAGGAGGCGATCATGGCGCGGGGCGGCAAGTCGCCGGGGAGCGTGTCGAAGAAGACGTTCGTGCTCGTGGTGGGCGAGTCGCCGGGCGCCAGCAAGTTGAAGAAGGCCGAGGACCTGGGCATCCCGCAGCTCGATGCGGCGTCGTTCCAGACGCTGCTCGACACGGGCGAACTGCCCTCTTGAGGAGAACCGCTGCTGGTAGGGGGGTGTCCACCGACTGCGTGCCTGGGGTCGGTAGCCTGAGTTCGCCCCGATGCCCCTAATTTCAGACTCCATCGGCCGGGTCCTTGGGAAGCGGTACCGGCTGCTCTCCGCTTTGGGTACCGGCGCATCAGCTCACGTCTACCTGGCCGAGGACGTGTCCCTCCAACGCCACGTCGCCGTGAAGGTGCTTCAACCCGGGTTGGCGACGGACGAGGCCTTCCTCAAGCGCTTCCGGGCCGAGGCGCGGTCGGTGGCGTCGCTGAACCACCCGCACGTGCTGCGTGTCTTCGACTGGGGTGACGACACGGACGGGCCGTATCTCGTTCTGGAGTATCTCGGTGGCGGCTCCCTTCGTGACTTGTTGGATCGTGACATACGGCTGTCACTTTCCCAGGCGGCCCAGCTCGGGACCGAGGTGGCGCAGGGTCTGGCCTACGCGCACCTGCGTGGTCTGGTGCACCGGGACATCAAGCCGGCCAACCTGTTGTTCGACGAGGAGGGGCGGGTGCGGGTGGCCGACTTCGGCGTCGCCCGCGCTCTGGCGGAGGCGGCCTGGACCGAGCCGGCGGGCGCGATGATCGGGACCGCTCGCTACATAAGTCCCGAGGCGGCGGAGGGGAAGCCGGTCGACGGGCGGGCCGACGTCTACTCGCTGGCGTTGGTCCTCTACGAGTCCGTGACGGGGGTGGTGCCCTTCGTGAAAGACACCACCATGGGGACGTTGGCCGCCCGGGTGGGGCAGCCACTGCCGCACAACGAGCTGCTCGGGCCTCTCGACGACGTCCTGGCCCGGGCCGCTGCGCCCGATGTGGCGTCCCGCCTGGACGCCGCGGGTCTGGCGGCACGGCTGGGCGCACTGGCGGCCGCCCTGCCGACGCCCTCGGCGTTGCCCCTGATCATGCCCAAGCTCGAGGACTCGGCGCCGATCGGCGGGTTCCGGGCCCCGGGCGTGTCCGAGCTGACCGACTCGGGACTGACATTGGCCGGCGGCGCCGCCGCCGGTGCCGCCGCGGCCGCCGCTCTGGGCGACGGCACGGCCATCGCCCCCGGGTTGGCCGCGGCCGCCACGCCCATCGGGACGAAGGCGGGTCCGGGCGAGCTCTTCGACGCCGAGCCGGGCGCCGACCCCGCCACGGCGTCGTCGTCGAAGCGCAAGCGCAAGCGCGCGGCGATCCTGAGCACGGGTGGCCCGTCGGAGCCGTACAAGCCCAAGACGAACAAGAAGTGGTGGTGGATCGGCGGCGCCATCGCGCTGGCGGTGATCCTGGCCGCCGCCGGACTGGTGCTGGCCTTCGCCACCAACGTGTTCACGCCCTCGCACCCGGTGCCCCAGGTGTTGAACCTGCCGGTGGCGCAGGCGAGGACGGCGGTGGACAAGGTCCATATGACGTTGAAGGAGGGCGCGCCGGTGACGTCCATCACCGTGGCCGCCGGCGACGTGGTGTCGCAGAGCCCGAAGGCGGGGGTGATGCAGAAGGAGGGCTCGACGGTCCACGTGGTGCTGTCGAGCGGGAAGCCGGACGTGACCGTGCCCTCGTTGTCCGGTATGACGTGTGCGCAGGCGGCCACCGCGCTGCAGTCGGCGCACTTCCTGTCGGTCTGCGCGCCGGGCACCTACAGCAACACCGTGCCGACCTCCGTCCTGGTGCTGTGGTCGATCAACGCGACGCAGAACCCGACCAAGGCGCCCTACGGGTCCACCATCACGCTGGTGCCGTCGTTGGGCCACGAGCCGGCCACCGTGCCGAACATCCCGAGCAGTTACACGTTCGCCCAGGCCGCGGCGGCGCTGCAGGCGGTCGGCCTGACGGCCACGCAGAACAACGAGTCCAGTACGACGGTGCCGTCGGGCCAGGTCATCTCGACGTCGCCCGCCAGCGGTGCCTCGGCCCCCTACGGCTCGGCGGTGGCGGTCAACGTCTCGACCGGACCGCCGACGACCACGGTGCCCAATGTCATCGGTGACACGGTGGCGCAGGCCACCACCGCCCTGCAGGGGGCCAGCCTGAGTGTCTCGGGCGTGTCGGGCAGCCCGAGCAACCCCGTCACCGGCACGCAGCCCTCCGTGGGCTCGACGGTGCCGACGGGCTCGGCCGTGCAGATCTTCACGCACTAGCCGCCCGACGCCGGACCTCGGCGGCCTGCCGGCCCGCTCCCGCCCCACATCCCGACCCCTGCGGTCTCCCGTACGCTCAGTCCCGTGACGGCCCTCCCTTTCGATCCCGACTGCGACCTCTGCGAGGCGGCGCGCCTGTCGGAATGGCACCACGAGGACGACATCTGCTGGGTGGCGGACTGCGAGGTGTGCGGCGTGCCCATGGTGGTGTGGAAGCACCACGGGCCGACGCCGCCCGAGAGCGACATCGATCACATGGTGGCCCAGTTGTCCCGGGTGGCCGACGCCCGATTCGGCGAGGGCGAATGGGCGGTCGACCGGGTGATGCGCCAGATCCCGAATCACTTCCACGCCCACGGGCGCGACCCGAACTGGTGGTTCCGCCTGCGCGGCCTGCGCTGACGGCGGTCGAGCGTCCGCCTCATATGACCTCGTCGGTCGGGCACTCCTGCGGGGTCGCCGACGGCGAGAGGAGCGCTGAGGTCGCCACCTAGGGTGTCCCAGGTGGAGAAACCCGGGGAGGAGCAGGCTGACGTCCTGCTGGACCCCAACTTCGACCCCGGCGGCGGCGCCATGGGCACCATGGGGGCGGACGGGTCCGTCGAGACCAACTGGTTCTCCCTGCTGCACCGCCGGGTCACGGACCGGGCCGTCCGCAGCCCCCGCTACCAGTGGTGGGCCCTCGTGGCGCTGCTGGCCGGACTGCTCTCGCTCAACATCACCTTCACCGTCTTCGTGGTGGCCCTGCCCACCGTCAAGGCGGACTTCAACACGAACTTCTCGGTGCTCGCCTGGGCCTCGACGGGCCCGTTGCTGGCCTTCGGCGTCGCGGCGCCCTTCTTCGGGAAGGCCGGCGACCTGTTCGGCCACCGCCGGCTCTACCAGTTCGGTCTGCTCGGGGCGATGGTCAGCGCCATCCTCACTGCGCTCGCACCCAACGTCGGCTTGTTGCTGTTCGCCCGCGCGCTCGACGGCGTCCAGGGCGCGGCGACCGGCACGGCCTCGATGGCGATCATCCTGGAGCTGTTCTCACGCCAGGACCGCGTGAAGGCGCTGGGCTGGTGGTCCCTGGTGGGCGCCGGAGGCCCGGTGCTCGGCGTGACGTTGGGCTCGCCGGTCATCCAGTTCTTCGGGTGGCGGACGTTGTTCTGGGGGCAGTTGGTGCTGCTGGTCATCGCGTCCGTCGTCGTCGCTCTCCTGCTGCCCTCCGACCGGCGGATGCGCGCCCGCCACGGCGCCCAGGACACGACCGACGGCGACGTCGACGCCGTCACCGACCGACGTCGCGGCCGCCCGTTCCCGTCGCCGGTGGGGACGCGAACGGGTGCGACACCCGGGAGTCTGGGACGGCATGGACTGGGTCGGCATCTGGAGCCTGGCCGGATCCGTCACCGCGGCCATGCTGGTCCTGAGCATCGGTCCCATCGTCGGCTGGACGTCGCCGGCCGTGATCACGTCGGGGTTGGTGGCGATCATCCTGGCGGTGGTCTTCGTCCGGCAACAGCTGACCTTCGCCACGCCCCTGATGCCGACGACATATTGGCGTCGTCGGAACTTCACGTTCCCGATGGGCACCAAGGCGGCCTCGAGCTTCGCCTACTTCGGCGGCTTCTTCCTGTTCCCACTGCTCATGGAGCAGGTCTACGGGTACAGCGTGTCCCAGGTCGGCTTCATCTCGGTGGCCCGGCCCCTCATCTTCGCCATCAGCGCGCCCATCGCGGGTTATATGACGGTGCGCACGGGGGAGCGCACCGCAACGCTCTTCGGCGCCGGGTCGCTGCTCGTGTCCATGATCCTGTTCGCCACGCTCACCGAGTCGGCGGGCCTGACGATCATCCTCATCGCGCTGGCCCTCTCGGGCCTCGGCATGGGCGTGTCCAACCCGGCGACGTCGGCCACCATGTCCAACGAGCTGGCGGCGTCGGAGTACGGCGTCATGAGTGCGGCGCAGCTGCTGGCCACCCAGGTCGGGGAGGTGGCCGGGATTCAGGCCGTCCTGACCATTCAGGAGTCGATCGCCCGGCGCTCGGGTCTCGCCGACGTGCACCACAGCCCTGCGCTGCTGCACAGCTTCAGCGTCGCCTTCTGGGTCGGGGCCGGCGTGGCGGCGCTGGCCGTGGTCTGCGCCCTCTTCATCCGCTCCATGCCCCGGGAGGCCCGGACGGCGCAGCGACTGGCGGACGCGGGGTAGGCCCCGCCGCTACGAGGTGATATCGCGCAGCCGGGCGGCCATCTCGGCGGTGGCCGGGTCGGCGGCGGCCGGCGCCGCCTGCAGGGCCATGAGCTTGGCCATGTCACCCTCGACGCGGACCTTGCCGGCCATGAAGGCCTGCATGCCGGCCTGGGGGTTGCCCTCGATGAGGATCGCCTTGGCCGTGTCGTAGTCCACCACGACCTTGAGGTCCTGGTTCTCGATGTGCCCCGTGTCGAGCACGAGCTCGCCGCTCGTCGTGTCCATGTGGGCGAGGATGTCCTCGTCGGAGAACGGGACGGCGGTCACCACCAGGTTCATACGGACGACGTGGGGGATCGGAGCGGTCTTGCCCTCGTACTCGGCGCGGATCGTGCGGGCCTCGTCCAGCCACTCGTCACTCAAGAACGGGTACGACGGCATTGCGGTGCTCCTTCGTCTTGTTCGATTCCGCCGGAACCCTACCGTGCCCGCCGGTAGGCTGCCCTACCGTGGCCGCCTCGATAATTCCCGGTGCCGAGCCGTATTCCGCGACTGGTGACACCCGCGGTGCACTCGTCCTGCACGGGTTCACCGGCAACCCGCAGTCGATGCGCGGACTCGCGCTCGCTCTCGCCGACGCCGGGTTCACCGTCGAGATGCCGCTGCTGCCGGGCCACGGCACGCAGATAGAGGACATGCTCGACACGACGTGGGAGGACTGGTCGGCCGCCGCCGAGGACGCCTACACGGAATTGGCGGCCCGTAGTGACGGCGTCGTCGTCGTGGGCCTGTCCATGGGCGGCATGTTGAGCGTGTGGTTGGCCGAGCGCCATCCCGAAATCGCCGCCATCGCCGTCGTCAACCCCCTCGTCGCACCGCCCGACGCCGACACGCTCGGGTTCATACAGGCGATGATCGACGGCGGCGACGAGGTGGCCCCCGGCATCGGGTCCGACATCGCCATGGAGGGCGCGGTCGAGGCCGCCTACCCCGGGCTCCCGCTGCGGGCCACGCTGTCGCTCTTCGGCGCCGCGGCCGAGGTCGAGAAGAGCCTCGACCAGGTGACCTGCCCCGTCCTGGTCTTCACCAGCCTGCAGGACCACGTGGTGGACAACGTCTCGAGCCAGAAGCTGGTCGAGCAGGCCAAGGGCCCGGTGGAGCAGGTCGTGCTGGAGCGGAGCTTCCACGTGGCCACCCTGGACTGGGACAAGGACGAGATAGAAGCACGCACCGTCGCCTTCGCCACGGCCGTGCTGCCGCCACGCTCATGACCGACGACCGGTCAGCGCTGAGCCGTGAGGACGTCATACATGTGGCCCGCCTGGCCCGGCTCGATCTGAGCGACGAGGAGGTCGAGCTCTTCACGGCGCAGCTGCGCACCGTGCTCGACCACGCCGAACGACGTGGCGTCGCTCGACCTGTCGCACCTCGAGCCGTCGTCGCACCCGATCGCACTGGCCAACGTGCTGCGGCCCGACGAGCCCCGACCGAGCCTCGACCGGGCCGAGGTGCTGGCCGTGGCGCCCTCGGTCGAGGAGAACCGGTTCCGCGTGCCCCGCATCGGCGGTGAGGCCCCATGACGCCCACGCCCACGGCAGTGTCCCTGGCGGCCGAGGTCCGCGCCGGACAGCGCTCGGCCCGCGACGTCGTCGACGAGGCGATCGCCACGATCGACGCCGGCGACGGCCAGTACCACGCCTTCCTCTCGCTCATGCCCGACGAGGCCCGTGCCGCGGCCGACGCCGTCGACGCCGCGGTCGCCGCGGGCCGTGACCCCGGACCGCTGGCCGGTGTGCCGGTGGCGCTGAAGGACAATCTCTGCACGCGGGGCGCCGTCACGACGTGCGGTTCCCGCATCCTCGAAGGCTGGCGCCCGCCCTACGACGCCACCGTGGTCACCGCGCTCCGCCGCGCCGGCGCCATCGCACTGGGCAAGACGAACATGGACGAGTTCGCCATGGGCAGCTCCACGGAGAACTCGGCCTTCGGGGCGACGCGCAACCCGCGCGACATCACCAAGGTTCCGGGAGGCAGCAGCGGTGGTTCCGCCGCAGCCGTGGCGGCTGGGTTCACTCCGCTCGGACTCGGCTCGGACACCGGCGGCTCCATCCGCCAGCCCGCGGCCTTGTGCGGGGTGGTCGGGATGAAGCCCACCTACGGACGCGTGTCGCGGTACGGGTTGGTCGCCTTCGCCAGTTCGCTCGATCAGATCGGCCCGTTTGCGACGACCGTCGAGGACGCCGCGTTGTTGTTCGACGTCCTGGCGGGGCACGACCCGCTCGACAGCACGTCGTTGCCGTCGCAGCCCGAGGCGACGGTGGCCACGGTGCACGACGGGGTGGAGGGCATCCGGGTCGGGCTGTGCCGGGACCTGGTCGACGGCTGCTCGCCCGACGTGGTGGCCCGGGTGCGCGAGGCCGCCGACGCGCTGGCCGGTGCGGGCGCCAAGGTGGAAGAGGTGTCGGTGCCCGAGTTCGGGTACGGGTTGTCGGCCTACTACCTGATTGCGCCGGCCGAGGCGTCGTCGAACCTGGCCCGCTACGACGGCGTGCGCTACGGGCTGCGCGTCGAGGCGGAGGACGCCGCCGCGATGAACACGGCGACGCGCACGGCGGGGTTCGGGGCGGAGGTCAAGCGGCGGATCATGCTGGGGACGTACGCGTTGTCGGCCGGCTATTACGACGCCTATTACGCGCAGGCGCAGCGGGTGCGCACGCTGGTGATGCAGGCCTTCGACCGGGCCTACTCCTCTTATGACGTCCTGTTGGGCGCCACGGCGCCGACGACGGCGTTCGACGTGGGCGCCAAGGTGGACGACCCGATGGCGATGTATATGAACGACGTCTGCACCATCCCGTCGAATCTGTCGGGTCACCCGGCGCTGTCGGTGCCCTTCGGCGGCGGGGCGGACGGGCTCCCGGTGGGCGTGCAGGTGCTGGCGCCGGCGCTGCAGGAGGCGCTGCTGTTCCGGGTGGCCCAGGTCATCGAGGACGGTGCTCCGAGGCGACCGCGTGACCACCACCGAGACGACGTGGGAGATGGTCATCGGGCTCGAGGTGCACTGCGAGCTCCAGACGGCGACGAAGCTGTTCTGCGGGTGCCGCAACGCCTTCGGCGACGAGCCGAACGTCAACATCTGCCCGACCTGTCTCGGCCTGCCGGGCTCGCTGCCCGTGCTGAACGAGCAGGCGGTCGAGTTCGCCATGCGCATCGGTGCGGCGCTGCACTGCGACATCCGCCCGTCGGAGTTCGCCCGGAAGAACTACTTCTACCCGGACCAGGCCAAGGACTACCAGATCTCCCAATATGACCTCCCGCTGAACGCCGACGGGTGGCTCGAGCTGCCCGACGGGTCCCGGGTGGGCGTGACGAGGGCCCACATGGAGGAGGACACCGGCAAGCTGACGCACATCGGGGCGAGTGGGCGCATCAACGCGGCTCTGGCCGCGCTGGTCGACTACAACCGCTCGGGCGTCCCGCTGGTCGAGATCGTCAGCGAGCCCGACATCCGCACCGCCGCCCAGGCCCGGGCCTACGCCAGCGAACTGCGCGGGATCCTCGTGGCGACCGGCGCCTCCGACGGGCGCATGGAGGAGGGGTCCATGCGGGTGGACGCCAACGTCTCGGTCCGGCCCGCCGGCACCGAGGCCTTCGGCACCCGTTGCGAGATCAAGAACCTGAACTCACTGCGTTCGCTCGTGCGGGCCATTGAGTACGAGGCGGCGCGCCAGATCGCCCTCCTCGAGTCGGGTGACACCGTGACGCAGGAGACGCGGCACTGGGACGAGTCGGCGGGGCGGACCGACTCCATGCGCTCCAAGGAAGAGGCCAACGACTACCGCTACTTCCCCGAGCCGGACCTGGTCCCGTTGGCGCCCGACGCGGCGTGGCAGGAGAAGGTGCGGGCGGGCCTGGGTGCCATGCCGGCCGACCGCCGGGCCGTCCTGGCCGCGGCGCTGGGCGGGGCGCCGACGGAGGCCGAGACGGACCAGATCCATGCGGTCGTCGACCTCGGGCTCGACACGCTGGTGACGACGGCCGCCGATGCGGGCGTGCCGGTGGCGCTCGCCCTGGCCCGGGCCGCCAACGAGGTGGCTGCGCAGGGCCAGGCCGGTCGAGCCCTCGACCCCGAGACGTACGCCGCCGCCCTGGCCCTGGAGTCAGGCGGTCAGCTCTCGGCCACCCAATCGAAGGCGGTCCTCGGTGCGCTGCTCGAGCGCGGCGGGGGAGACCCGGCCGCCGTGGCCAAGGAGATGGGCTTCGAGGCGCTCGCGTCCGACACCCTGGGTGCCGTGCTCGACGAGGTCATCGCCGCCCACCCCGACGAGTGGGCGCGCTTCGTCGAGGGCGACGACAAGTTGATGGGCTTCTTCACCGGGGCGGTCATGAAGGCCACCTCGGGCAAGGCGAACGGGAAGGAAGTGGCGGCGGAGCTACGGAGCCGCCGCGGCTGACCGGCCGCGATCGCGTCACCCTGGTCCACAGGGGCGAGGGACGCGACGTCATGGCACGCCCGCTCGGGCCCGAGAACGCCAGCTCCTGATTGGCGTTGCCCGACATCTTCCAGCCATTGCTGTGGACCACGTGGTGATGGTGCAGGCACATGAGGGCGAGATTGTCGAGGTCGGTCTTCCCTCCCGGTTCCCACGGGACGATGTGGTGCGCATTGGTGAACGTCACGTTGGTGCACCCGGGAAACCGGCAGTGGCGGTCCCGCCGCATCACCTCCCGGCGCTGGGCCTCGGTCGGGAAGCGCCGGGCACGGCCCTCGTACATGGTGTGGCCGGCGTCATCGTCGACGGCGACGGCGATGGTGGCGTCACAGGCCATGCGCTGCACGGTCTCGCGATCGATGAGGCCGTCCCGTTCGAGCTCCCCGGCGAGTTCGGTCGCCTCGACGGCGTCGTCGACGAGCGCGTCGAGCGGGAACGTGCACGACGACGAAGTTCGGACTGCCCGTTCCGGACGCACCTGCACTCGACGAGCTGACGATGCCGGTGAGCGCGTCGTAGACGCGCTGGTCCCATGGCGTCTCGCCGTCGGTGGGCACCTGCCGTGCCGCGGCTTCCAACGTGGTGCGGACCTCGGCGTAGGCGGCGGCAGGGAACTGTGCCGTCATGGTGTGAAAGGTGTCGTTGAAGCGGACGAAGCGGCGGTCGTGTCGGACGAGGAGGGCGCGGGGGAGTGGGAGGCGGCGACCTGTGCCATCGTGCGGGCGACATCGGCCAGCTCGCGCACCGTGCAACGCTCGGCCTGCTCCTTCAGTCCCTCGTCCGTCTCGGGTGTCGCGACGTCGGCCACCACCCGCATTTTGTCGAAGGAGATGTCACCGGCGCAGACGGCGCCGATGAGGTGCGGCAGGTCCCAGGCCTTCTCGCCGCCCCGGGTCAGGTTCCGTGCCGTGGCCGACGAAATGCCGTAACGCTCCGTGGCCCACGCTGCGATGGAGGTCGCACCCTCGTCTCTGAAAGCCTGGCGCCGCTCCAGCTCCGCCAGCCGGAGGGCGATCTTCCCTTCGGTGGCCTCCCGCACGCCGAAGAGCTCGTCGAGATCGGACCAGAGCTCCTCCTTCGACTCGGCGCCCACCGCGCTGATCAGCGCAGCGCCCAATTGACCATGGTCGACAGAAGTGTCAGGCATCAGATTGAGAACGGTCGCCACGACGCGGCGCCGGACCCGAAAACTTCTGCGTCAGTCGATCGGGCCCACCATGTAGCGGTCGAGCGTGGGACCGGCCCAGCGGGCGATCTCTTCGGGCGTGGTGGTGGAGATCGGCGGCACCCGGAGGATGTAACGGATGAAGGCGAGACCCATCAGCTGCGAGGAGACGAGCGCACGACGTTGACGCGTCATATCGTCACTCTCGCCTTCGTTGACCGGGCTCTTCTCCCAGATCCGCTCGGCGACGAACTCGCGCATCGCGTCGGCCACGTTCGTCGATGCCGCCATTCCCGCCACACAGGAGGCGAACGAAGAGCCCGTTCCTTCTGCGTGGTCCCACATCGTGAGGAAGCCCGTGATGACCATGGTGCCGGCTGCTGCGTCGACCGGTCGGGGTGCTCGTGCAGCGGGCACGTCGCGTGGGTCGAAGGGCAGGGCCATGGCGGCCACGAACAGGCTGGCCTTCCCGTCGAAGTAGTGGTGCACCAGGGCGGGGTCCACGTCGGCCTCACGGGCCACCGCCCGCAGGCTCGCCCCGTCGTAGCCCTTGGCGGCGAACACCCGCTTGGCAGCGTCGACGATCTCGCCCTTGGTGTCGACGTTGCCCGGCCGGCGACCGGCCGCCGCCGCAGCGGCGCTCATATGAGGTCCCCGCCGGGCTGAGATGTGGGGATTCACCACTGCGGGAATTCTGTGTTACAACTCACCAGTGATGAATCTTACGGTGAAACGACCGTGACCGGAGTCCAGACCGTCGAAGCGAAGGAAAAGGCGGAGCGCCGGGGCGAGACGTCCGGGTCCGGCGGGACGGCGTTGGGGCGCCTGGCCGGCGCCTGTTACGACCGCCGCCGGACGGTGCTCGTCGTCTGGATCCTGGCCATCATCGGCATGACCGTGCTGGCCCAGGTGGTGGGCACGCACTTCGAGAACAAGTTCACGGCCGGCAACACACCGTCGCAGCAGGCCTCCAACATTCTGCAGGAGCGCTTCCCGTCGAAGTCGGGCGACACGGCCGACGTCGTCTTCCACACGACGACGCCCATCACGAGCGCCGCCAACAGGGCGGCCATCGAAAAGGTCGTGGCCAGCCTGGAGCCGCTGCCCTACGTCCGGAGCGTGACCAGCCCGTTCTCGGCCGCCGGCGCCCACCAGATCGCCCAGCCGGCCAAGGGCAACATCGCCTTCGCCGAGGTCCAGTTCACGACCGACACCGCCGACATCCCGGTCCCGGCCGTCAAGGAGGTCATAAAGACGGCGCAGTCCGCCGCGCACGAGGGCTTCCAGGTCGAGCTCGGCGGCAGCCCCATCGGCGCCGCCGCCACCGCCGCCCCCGGGCCGAGCGAGGGCATCGGCATCACCGCCGCCATCCTCATCATGCTGCTCGCCTTCGGGTCCGTCGTGGCCATGGGCCTGCCCGTCTTCACCGCCCTGGCGGGACTGGGCATCGGCGTCGCGTTGCTGGAGCTCCTCACGCACGTGCTGACCGTGCCGATCTTCTCGCCCGAGATGGCGGCCATGATCGGCCTCGGCGTGGGCATCGACTACGCGCTCTTCATCGTCACGCGATACCGGCAGGGCATCTTCGAGGGCCGGGACCCCCGCGACGCCGTCGTGACGTCGCTGATGACGTCGGGCCGGTCGGTCCTGTTCGCCGGGAGCACGGTGGTGATCTCGCTGTTCGGCCTCTACCTCATAGGGCAGGCCTACATGATCGGCCTGGCGACCGCCTGCATCGCCGCCGTCCTCATGGTCCTGATCGCCGCGCTCACACTGCTGCCCGCCATGCTGGGCTTCGCCGGCAACGCCATCGACAAGCTCCACCTGCCGCGCCTGCTCCAGACCGGCGGCCCGCCGCCGCCCGACGGCTTCTGGTACCGCTGGAGCCGCTTCGTGCAGAAGCGGGCCTGGGTCACCGGCACCATCGCCGTCCTCGTGCTCATCGGGCTGGCGCTGCCGCTGTTCAGCATGCGGCTCGCCTTCACCGACGCCGGCAACGACCCGACGTCGCTCACCACCCGCCAGGCCTACGACCTCCTGGCCCAGGGCTTCGGGCCCGGCTTCAACGGCCCCCTCGTGGTCGCGGCCGACATGGGCGGGCCAGCGGCGCCAGGCACCGCCACCGCCACCGTCGACCACCTGCAGCAGGCCATCGCCGACCACCACGACGGCATCGCGTTCGTCACGCCGCCGCAGTTCAACGCCGACCACACCGGGGCGGTCATCGTCGTCTACCCGACCACGTCACCGCAGTCGGCCCAGACCGAGGCGCTCGTCCAGACCCTCAGGAACGACGTCATACCGCCGGTCGTCAACGGCACCCACGTCGACGCGCAGGTCGGCGGGCAGACGGCCGCGTCCATCGACGCCGCCAACTTCCTCGGCCACCGGCTCTTCGTCGTCATCGGCGCCGTCCTGATCCTGTCGTTCCTCCTCCTCATGGTCGTCTTCCGCTCGCTCGTCCTCCCCCTCAAGGCGGTCATCATGAACCTGCTCAGCGTGGGCGCCGCCTACGGCGTCATGGTGGCGGTCTTCCAGTGGGGCTGGGGCGGCCGCGTCATCGGCATCGGCGAGACCGGCCCGATCGACCCGTGGATCCCCGTGGCGCTCTTCGTCGTCCTCTTCGGCCTCTCCATGGACTACGAGGTCTTCCTGCTGTCGCGCATCCGGGAGGAGTGGCTGCGCACCGAGGACAACTCGCTGGCCGTGGCCGACGGGCTGGCGGTGACGGGCCGCATCATCACGGCCGCCGCCGCCATCATGTTCTGCGTCTTCGCCTCCTTCGTCATAAAGGACCCGCTGCACATCCTCAAGGTCTTCGGGCTCGGGCTGGCCACGGCCGTGCTGGTCGACGCCACGATCGTGCGCATGATGCTGGTCCCGTCGATCATGGAGATCCTGGGCCCGGTCAACTGGTGGATGCCGCACTGGCTGGACCGCAGCATCCCGAACGTCGGGGATCGAGCACGTCCCCGAGCCCACGCCCGCCATCGCCTGACGGCGGCCACCCCGCCGTACCGCCGCCCATCGCCACCCGGGCGACCTCATATGCTTGCCCTCCATATGACATCGGAATCGCGCACGCTCGTCTCCCTCAACCCCGGGCGCGACGTGCAGCGGGTCGGCACGGCCAGGTTCCTGGGTGAGGACGTCGAGAAGATCCACGATCCGGTCTGGGCCGTCATCGGCAACCTGGGCGACAGCCAGTGCTATCTCGGCGTCACCGCCAAGGTGCAGGCGGTGCAGGCGGCGCTCCACCGCCGCATCGCCGAGGACAACCTCGGCGTCCGCCTGATCGCCCCGGCCTTCACGCTCGGCGTGTCGGACGGGCAGCTCAACGGCACGCCGCAGATGCGCTTCTCCCTCATCGGCCGCGAGCTCGTCCACGATGTGGCCGACGTCCACCTGGCCGCCAACGGCGTGGCCGGCCTCATCGCCGTGGTCGCCTGCGACAAGCCCCCGGTCGGCACGCTCGCCGCCATCCTCGAGAACGACACGCCGGCGGTGATCCTCTCCGACGGCTCCATCCACCCCGGCATCGACCCCGAGACCGGCCAGCCCATCGACCTCGTGTCGGCCTTCCAGATGGCCGACCAACCCGAGGACGTCCGCACCCGGTACGCCCTGCACGCCTGCCCCGGCCAGGGCAGCTGCGGCGGCATGTTCACGTACAACACCATGCAGACGTTCATCGCGGTGCTCGGCCTCGAACCACTGCACATGGTGTCGCCGGCCTCGGACGACCCCCGCCGCCTGGCCGACTTCCCCGACCAGATGGTCGACTGCCTCCTCACCATGCACGCCGAAGGGCATCCAGCCCGAGCGACATCGTGACGCCGGCCTCGCTGCGCAACGCCGTCACCGTCGCCATCGCCATGGGCGGCTCCACCAACGTCGTGCTGCACAGCGTCGAGATCGCCCGCGCCGCCGGCATCGACCTGTGGGCCGAGGCGATGAGCCAGGCCGAGTTCAACGCGCTGGCCCGCCGCCTGCCCGTCCTCGTCAACATGCGGCCGTTCGGCGAGTACTCCATGGTCGACGTGGACGCCGCCGGCGGGCTCCAGGTCATCGTCAAGGAGCTCTTGGATGCGGGCTTCCTCGACGGTTCCGCCCTGACCTGTACCGGAGAGACCCTGGCCGACCAGGTGCCCGGCTGGCCCCGCCGGCCCCCGACCACGAGGTCATCTACAGCGTCGAGAAGCCGTTCAAGGACACCGGCGGGCTGCGCCTGCTGCAGGGCAACCTGGCCCCCGACGGCGGCGCCATCCTGAAGGTGGCCGGCGTCGAGGGCGGCGTGCAACGACGGCGTGTTCACCGGCCGGGCGCGGGTGTTCAACGGCGAGCGCGACCTCATCGACGCGCTCGACCACCACGCCGACACGTTCGAGCGACAACGACATGGTGGTCATCCGCTACGTCGGGCCGCGGGGCGCTCCGGGCATGCCCGAGCTGCTCGATCCCACCTCGCGCATCACCGCCCTCTGCCGCCAGCGCAACATCACCATCGCCCTCATGACCGACGCCCGCTTCTCGGGCGGCTCGGTCGGGCTGGTCATCGGCCACGTGGCGCCCGAGGCGTTCCTCGGGCGGCCCGATCGCCCTCGTCGAGGACGGGGACACCATCGTGATCGACGTCAACACGGACCGGATCGACTGCCCGCAGCTGGCCGACCCGGCCGAGGCGGCACGTCGGGACGGCCGCCTGGCGGGCGGCGACGGAGGCCAACGGCGGCGTCCACCCCGACGTCACGCCGGTCAAGGACCGGGTCCTGGCCCGCATGCGGGCCACGGCGCTCCCGGCCCTGCTCGGCGGCGGCATGGCGACCTAGGGGTTGTCGTGGACCGCCCGGCGTGCCACAATGTGCACCTCATGCAGGCACGCAGCTTCCGTCCCGAGATTCTGGTACTCGTAACGTAGGCACACGCCCACACTCGGAACGCGTGCCCTACGACCTCCCGAACCGGGGGGTCTTTTCAATTTCCGGGCCGATATCGCACGCCGCACAGACGCAGCACAGACCGCACAGACGCAGCAGACCGCACAGACGACAGGAACAGGGGAGTCATATGAAGATGACCGGGGCCCAGGCCCTCATAAAGAGCCTCGAGATGCAGGGGATCGACGTCATGTTCGGCCTGCCCGGCGGCGCCATCCTGCCCGTCTACGACCCGATCATCGACTCCTCCATCCGCCACATCCTGGTGCGCCACGAGCAGGGCGCAGGTCATATGGCGGAGGGCTACGCCATGGCGACCGGGCGGCCCGGCGTGGCCATCGTCACCAGCGGGCCGGGCGCCACCAACATCGTGACGCCGCTCGCCAACGCCTACATGGACTCGACGCCGCTGATCGTCGTGTCGGGCCAGGTGGCCACCGGCTCCATCGGCACCGACGCCTTCCAGGAGTGCGACATCACCGGCGTCACCATGGGCATCACCAAGCACAACTGGCTCATCAAGGACGTCGACGACATCCCCCGCGTCGTGGCGGCCGCGTTCCACGTCGCCACGACGGGGCGGCCGGGGCCGGTGCTGATCGACCTGCCCAAGGACATCTCGAACGCCACCATGGAGTGGTACTGGCCGACGTCCGTGGACGACCTCGACCTGCCGGGCTACCACCCGGTGACGTTCGGCGACCCCGTGCTCATCGGCCAGGCCGTCGACCTGATCGGCCAGGCGCACCGCCCCGTCTTCTACGTCGGCGGCGGGGTGCTCAAGGCCCGGGCCGCCGAGGCGCTGCGGGTGCTGGCCGAGCGCACCGGGATTCCGGTCGTCACCACGCTCATGGCCCGGGGCGCCTTCCCCGACTCGCACCCCCAGGCGCTCGGCATGCCCGGCATGCACGGCCACTACACCGCGGTGACCGCCCTGCAGAAGAGCGACCTCCTCATCAGCCTCGGCGCCCGCTTCGACGACCGGGTCACCGGGAAGATCAGCGCGTTCGCCCCCGACGCCAAGGTCATCCACGTCGACATCGATCCGGCCGAGCTGGGCAAGGTGCGCGTGCCCGACGTGGGCATCGCCGGCGACTGCCGCCAGGTCATAGAGGAGATGCTGCTGGCCATGGACGCCCAGGAGCCCGACCGCCCGCTGGTCCAGGACCTGGCGCCCTGGTGGAAGCAGATCAACGAGTGGCGGGAACGTTTCCCCTTGTACTACGAGGACGTCGAGGGCGGGGCGATCAAGCCGCAGAACGTGGTGGAGCAGCTGCGTGACTCGTCGTCGGAGGACACCGTCGTCGTGGCCGGCGTGGGCCAGCACCAGATGTGGGCCTCGCAGTACTGGAAGTTCGAGCACCCCTACACCTGGGTGAACTCGGGCGGCGCGGGCACCATGGGCTTCGCCGTGCCCGCCGCCATCGGGGCCAAGGTGGGCCGCCCGGACCGCACCGTGTGGGCCATCGACGGCGACGGCTGCTTCCAGATGACGGCGCAGGAGCTCGTCACCGCCAGCTCCGAGCAGATCCCGGTGAAGATCGCCATCCTCAACAACGCCTACCTGGGCATGGTGCGCCAGTGGCAGGAGATGTTCTACGAGGAGCGCTACTCGGAGGTCTACCTCTCGCCCGACCTGCCCGACTACGTCAAGTGGGCCGAGGCCATGGGGTGCGTGGGCATCAAGGCCGAGACGCCCGAGGACGTGGGGCCGGCCATTGAGAAGGCGAACTCCATCGACGACCGCCCGGTCGTGGTCGACTTCCGCACCGACGCCCGGGAGAAGGTCTTCCCGATGGTGCCGGCCGGCGCCTCCAACGACGACATCGTCGTCCACCCCGACCAGCTCGGCGAACGCCCGATGACGCCCGCCCCGCTGCACGCCATGCCCGACGGCGCCGGACCGGTCCCGGCCGTCGGGCGACGCCGGGCCAGCGCCACCACATCCTGTCGGTGCTGGTCGAGAACAAGGCCGGCGTCCTGGCCCGGGTGGCCGGGCTCTTCAGCCGCCGCGGCTTCAACATCTACTCGCTGGCCGTGGCGCCCACCGACGAGGACGGGCACTTCAGCCGCATCACGATCGTGGTCGACGTGGAGTCCGCGCCCCTCGAGCAGGTGATCATGCAGCTCGACAAGCTGGTCAACGTCGTCTCCATCGACGAGCTGTCGCCGGCCGAGGCGGTCGAGCGGGAGCTGGTCCTCGTGACCGTCGCCGTCGGCCCGACCGAGCGCTCCCAGGTCATACAGCTGGTGGGCGTCTTCGGGGGCGAGGTGGTCAGCGTGGGCGCCGACCGCATCACCGTCATGCTGGCCGGCCGTCCCGAGAAGATCGACGACTTCGAGGGCCTGCTCGAGCACTACCCGTCGAGGAGCTCCAACGGACGGGGCGTGTCGCCCTGCCTAAGCTGGAACGCCACTAAGGGGTCCACGGCCCCGGACGACCGTCCCGCCCGCCGGCCCGCCCAACCCATCGATCCGCCCACGACCAATCGACACACGACGTCATAAAGAGAAGGAGCTCACGACATGGCCACGATGTACTACGAATCCGACGCAGACCCCGCCCTGATCGCCGGCCGCAAGGTGGCCATCCTGGGCTACGGCTCCCAGGGGCACGCCCACGCCCAGAACCTCAGGGAGTCCGGCGTCGACGTCCGGGTGGCCCTGCGCGAGGGCAGCAGCTCCAAGCGCAAGGCCGAGGAGGCCGGGCTGCGGGTCCTCTCGCTGGCCGACGCCGCCGCCGAGGCCGACGTGATCATGATGCTGCTGCCCGACACCGAGCAGAAGGCCGCCTACGACGAGTTCGTGGCGCCCAACCTCAACGACGGCGACTGCCTGATGTTCGCCCACGGCTTCAACATCCGCTTCGGCCAGATCGTGCCGCCGGCGGGCGTCGACGTCACCATGGTGGCGCCCAAGGGGCCGGGTCACCTCGTCCGCCGCACCTACACCGAGGGCGGAGGGGTCCCGACGCTGATCGCCGTGCACCAGGACGCCACCGGCAAGGCGCGCGAGCTGGCGCTGTCCTACGCCCACGCCATCGGCTCCACCCGGGCCGGCGTGCTCGACACCACGTTCGACGAGGAGACCGAGACCGACCTCTTCGGTGAGCAGGTGGTGCTGTGCGGCGGCCTGACCGCGCTGGTGACCGCCGGCTTCGAGACGCTGGTCAACGCCGGCTACCAGCCCGAGTCGGCCTACTTCGAGTGCCTGCACGAGCTGAAGCTGATCGTCGACCTGATGTACGAGCAGGGGATCGCCGGCATGCGCTACTCCATCTCGGACACGGCCGAGTACGGCGACGTCACCCGCGGCCCCCGGGTCATCAACGAGGCCGTCCGGGCCGAGATGCAGACGATCCTCGACGAGATCCGCAGCGGCGCCTTCGCCGAGGAGTGGATCGCCGAGAACAAGGCCGGGCGCCCCCGCTTCGAGCAGCTGCGCAAGGAGGGCCAGGCCCACCAGATCGAGTCGGTGGGGCAGGAGCTGCGGGCGATGATGCCCTTCATCTCGGCCGGCAAGACCAAGGTGCAGGACGCCTCAGGGGGCTGACCAGCGGCTTTCGCCGAGGCCTCCCGCGGGGGCGTCTTGACATGACATCAAAGTGATGTCATCATGACGTCATGAAGATGTCACTGGTGGTCGACGGGCTGCGTTCCGACGTGGTGGCGGTCGGCGAGCTCGGGGACGAGGTGGTGGCCGAGGTGGCCGAGCGGATCGCCGACGTGCTCGGCCGCTCGGTGCCCGGCCGCATCCTCGACCTCCTGTCCGACGCCGCCGCCGAGCTCTCGGCCACGCTCCCGAACGGGCGCGTGGACATCCGGGTGGCGGGCGACGACGTCGATCTGACCTATGTCGAGGACGAACCGGGTCCGTCTGCCGGGCCGACTGGGGAGGACGACGAGCAGTCGGCTCGCATCAGCCTGCGCCTCGGCGAGGGCCTCAAGGCGCGGCTCGAGGCGGGCGCGGCGGCCGAGGGGGTCTCGGTGAACACCTTCATCGTGCGCACGCTCGAGCGCCATTCGAGCGACCGGAGCCGCACCCGGGTGGGCAATCGCCTGCACGGCTACGGCACGACCTGAAGGAGCGGACATGGAGAAGACATTCGAGACCCCCGGAGGCGTGCGCCTCTCCGTCGAGATCCACGCCGGGCTGGTGGTCGTGACCGCCGGCGCGGGGGACCGCACCGTCGTGTCGCTGGTGGCGGACAACGCCGGGAGCGGCGGACATCGTCGAGCGGGCCACCGTCGAGTGCCGGCCGTCGGGCAGCCGCCACGTCGTGGAGGTGAAGCTGCCGCGCGTCTACGGCATGCGCCTCCTGCGCCGCAACGCCGTGACGGTGCGGGTCGAGGTGCCCGCGGGCGCGGAGATCGAGGTGGCCACGGCGTCGGCCGACGTCGAGATCAACGGGCCGGTGGGTGAGGTGGACTTCAAGACGGCCAGCGGCAACGCCTCCATCGACGACGTGGCGGCGGACGTGACGACCAAGACGGCCAGCGGCAACGTCACCATCGGCACGGTCGGGGGCGACATCCGGGCCTCGACGGTCTCGGGCGACCTGCGCTGTTCGAGCGTGGCCGGCGGCGCCCGCTTCTCGGCCACGTCGGGCGATCTGGAGCTGGGCGCGGCCGGCCGCCGGGTCGAGGTCAAGGCGACCTCGGGCCACGTGCGCCTGGGCGAGCTGGCGGCGGGCGCCGACGTCAAGAACGTGTCGGGGAACGTGCGCGTCCTGGCGCTGGGCGAGGGCAGGCTGCACGTGCGCTCCGTCTCGGGCGACGTCGCCGTCGGCGTGGTCAAGGGCGTGGAGCTCCACGTCGACGTGGAGACGGCGTCGGGTCTGGTGCACTCCGACATCCCGCTGCGCGACGGTCCCGGCGGCGACGGTGCCGGTCGTCCGGGGGCCCGGGTGGACCTGAGCGTCCGCAGCGTCTCGGGCAACGTCGAGATCGGGCGTGCGCTCGAGCAGGTGGCCTGACGACGATCTCCGCCTGAGGGAGGGTCGCAATCCGCCGAAGGGGGGAGTGGGGCGCGCCATCCTGGGAGGAACCTGAGTACAGACTGGTCGCCGTGCGCCGACCGCCGGCTTTTCGCCCTGGTCACGCCCTTGTGTGCCCTGACCGCCGTCCTGGTGGGACCCGTCGCCACGACGGCCAGCCCGCGTGCACGCCCTGCCGACGTTGTCCTCGCCCACCGTCGCCGTGCCGAGCGGCGGCGTGTCGGGCCGGATCTCGGCGCCGGGCGGCCCCTTCCTCTACGACAGCCGGGGCCGGATCGTGTTCTTCCACGGGGTGAACGCCGTCTACAAGTACGCGCCTTACGAGCTCTATCCCGACCCGAAGAAGCCGTGGAACTTCTCGAGCGCCGACGCCTCCCTGATGGCCCGCCTGGGCTTCAACGTGGTGCGCCTGGGCATGACCTGGAGCGGGCTGGAGCCGGGCACCGCCCCCGCCAACGACCCGGCCATCTGCGGCCCCGGCGCGCCCGCCGACCCGCACCAGTTCGACCAGAGCGTCCTCAACCGGTACGTGGCGAACCTGACCAAGACCGTCGACCTGTTGGGACGCTTTCACATCTACACGATCCTCGACATGCATCAAGACGTGTACAACCAGCTCTTCGACGGCGAGGGCGCCCCCGACTGGGCCGTCTGCACGAACGGCGTCCAGAGCAACGACCCTCCGGGCCGCTGGTCCCTCGAGTACGGCACGCAGGCGGCCGGCATCGCCTTCAGCCACTTCTGGCACAACAACGTGCGGGGTGATCTGCAGGGCCAGTACGACAAGGTCTGGGGCGACGTGGCCCACGCCTTCAAGGGCAACCCTTGGGTCCTCGGCTACGACCCCTTCAACGAGCCGTTCTCCACCTCGCTCATCCGCTACGGCGACGCGCACTTCGACGCCGAGCTCGAGTGCTTCTACACGGGCACGGCGCACATCGGTGCGCCGTCGCACGGCGCGCGGCCGTTGCGCTGCCCCAAGGGCGACCCGGCCCAGGGCGTGGTGCCCACCATTCAGCACATCGACCCCACCCATCTGATCTTCGACGAGCCGGACAACTACGCCAGCCGGGGCCTGCCGACCTACATCGGGCCGATGAACTTCCCCAATCTCGTCTTCAACGTCCACGTCTACTGCGGCGCCCGCAGTCCGGTGACGGGGAACCCGACCAACGTCGACGCGTGCGCCGACCAGGAGCAGCACTCGCTGGCGGTGCGGCAGTCGGACCGCCCGGCCCTGGCCTCGCCCGCCCAGCCCGGCGGGCCGGCCTGGATGGTCACCGAGTTCGGCGCCAGCAGCGACCCGCGACTCCTGGCGCCCCTCACGACCGCACTCGACGCGCGACAGGTCAGCTGGATCTACTGGGCCTGGAAGTACTACGGCGATCCCACGGGGAGCGCCGCCGAGTCGCTCGTCATGGCCGACGGGCGTCTGCGCTCGACCGCCTCCGTCCTCAGCCGGGCCTATCCGCAGGCGGTGGCCGGCACCCCGCTGCGCTTCTCCTTCTCGCCGCAGACCGACGTCTTCGACATGGCCTACGTGCCGAACCACCGCGTCGCGCGCGCCGACGCTCATCTTCGTGCCGACGCAGTTGCACTACCGGCACGGCTACTGCGCCCGCACGACCGGGGCCAGCGTCACGTCGGCCCGGGGGAGCGACCTGCTGGCGGTGCGCAACGACCGGACGGGGAGCCGCGTCACCGTCGAGGTCACGCCGGGACGATGCAAGGCAGGGAGATTCGCGGTGAGCCGGACATAGGGTGGGGGCATGTGCCGGAACATCACCACTCTGCGCGGGCTCGAGCCCGTGGCCACGCCCGAGGAGATCGAGGCGGCGGCCCGTCAGTACGTCCGCAAGGTCAGCGGCGTCCAGAAGACGTCGGCCGAGACCGAGAAGGCGTTCGAGCGGGCCGTGGCCCAGGTCACCAAGGCGACGACCGCCCTCATCGCCACCCTGCCGCCCCGCAAGCAGCCGCCGCCGACCGAGCCGCCGCTGCGCCGGATCGCCGCCAGGAAGGCCGCCACCGCCGCAGTCGTGATCCCGGGCCGGCGCCCTTGACAGGGTATATGCCTTGTAGGGAAATATAACCAGCATGACGGTGGTCTTCGAGGTCCTGGCCGAGGAGAGCCGGCGACGCATCCTCGATCTCCTGGCTGAGGACGAGCGCCCGGTGGGCGAGCTCGTCGACCTGCTGGCCCTGAGCCAGCCGGCGGTCTCCAAGCACCTCAAGGTCCTGCGGGAGGCCGGCCTGGTCCAGTCCCGCACCGACGCGCAGCGCCGCATCTACCGGGTCAGCCCCGAGCCCCTGCGCGAGGTCGACGAGTGGTTGGCGCCGTACCGCCGGCAATGGGCGGGACACCTCAATGCGCTGGAGCGTCATCTCGAGATCATGGAGACCGGCGAGGGCGAGCCGTGGGTATGAGCGGCGGGGCCGCCGACGAGTTCGGCACCCTCGAACGCCGTGGCGACGTCTCGGTCCTGCGCTACGAGCGCCACCTGGCCCATCCCCGAGAGCGGGTCTGGCGGGCCATCACCGAGGACGCCGACCTGGCCGCGTGGTTCCCGACCACCATTGAGGGGCCACGGCGTGCCGGCGCACCGCTCCGCTTCTCGTTCCGCCAGGGCGAGGCGGAGGCCTTCGACGGCGAGATGCTCGCCTTCGTCCCCCCGACACTGATGGAGCTGCGCTGGGCCGACGACGTCCTGCGCTTCGAGCTCGAGCGACGAGGCCGGGCGGCGAGCACGCGGTGCGGGCTGCATCCTGCGGCTCTCGGTGACGTTCACCGAGTTCGGCAAGGCGGCCCGCGACGCCGCCGGCTGGCACGTCTGCCTGGAGCGGCTGTCCGCATCGTGCGACGGCGACGGCGCCGCGCCTGCGTCCGGGCCGGACCGCTGGAGGAACTGTCCACGGACCTACGTGGAGCGCTTCGGGCCCGAGGCGTCGGCCATCGGTCCGCCCTCGAGGCGCCCTGACCGCCCACCGGCCGGGGCTAAGACTGGTGGCGAGCACCTCGAGGGATCGGACCGACATGAGCATGCAGGGCAAGGTCGTCGTCATCACCGGGGCCAACACGGGCGTCGGGCTCGAGACGGCCGTCGGGGTGGCGGCCCAGGGGGCCACCACCGTGCTGGCCTGCCGCAACCAGGCCAAGGCGGAGGCGGCGGCCAAAGAGGTCATACGGCGGACCTGGAACGACGACGTGCACGTCGTGGCGCTCGACCTGGCCGACCTGGCCTCGGTGCGCAAGGCCGCCGACGACATCCTGACCCGCTGGGACCGCCTCGACGTCCTCGACAACAACGCCGGCGGGACCTGGTCGAAGCGCCAGGAGACGGCGCAGGGCCTCGAGTACACCATGGGCGTGTGCCACCTGGCGCACTTCTACCTGACCCGGCTGCTGCTCGACCGCCTCGTCGCCAGCGCGCCGTCCCGCGTCATCACCGTCACCTCGGTCGGCCACCACGCCGCCTTCAAGGGCATGCGCTTCGACGACCTGCAGAGCGAGCAGGGCTACGACGGCATGGAGGTCTACTGCCGGGCCAAGCTGGCCAACGTCCTGTTCACCCGCGAGCTGGCCCGGCGCACGGCGGGCACCGGGCCTGACCGCCAACACGGTCCACCCGGGCTGGGTGCGCAGCCGCTTCGGCATGGACGGCGACACCACCGGCAAGGGCGCCTTCGGCTTCCGGGCCATGCGGCCCTTCCAGATCAGCCCCCGGACGCGGCGCCAAGACCTCGGTCTACCTCGCCACCTCACCCGACGTGGCGACGCGCACGGGCGAGTACTGGGTCCGCTCCAAGCCAGGTCATATGGGCAAGCACGCCAAGGACGACGCGGCGGCGCGCGCAACTGTGGGACACGAGCGAGCAGATTCTGGCGGCGGCGGGCTTCCCCGTCAGCTGACCGATCGGCATCACGCGATCAGGCGTCACGCGTCCTCATCCGCCACGCCCCGATGGCGGTCCAGAACACGATCCAGCCCACGATCACCAACGACGCCGCCAGCGTGGACTCGGGGATCAGCGGGTCACCACCGCCGCCACCGCCTCCGCCTCCGCTGAAGGGCGTCGGCAGACCCCCCGGCTCGATGTGGGCCATGGCCACGCCGACGATGCCCCGCTGCACGTTGAGCAGGTGCGAAATGACGTGGCGGCTGAAGATGGGCGTCAGGATCAGCTCGAGCACGATGAGCAGGATCACCGCCACCGTGCGCTGACCCATCAGCGAGGACAGCCCGAGGCCGACGATGAACCCGATGGTCGCCTCGAGCGCGATCCACAGCCCGACATCGACCATCAGCGTCGTGGAGGGGACCAGGAACTGCGAGTGGTAGTCCGCGTAGTCCTGGTTGGCGACCGCCGACCGCGAAGGCCCGGATCTGCGCCGGCGACTCGGCGGGCGGGACGGTGAACGTCCCCCCGCCCTTCGTCTGGATGACCGTCCCCGGCGGCGGGCCGATCGATTGCCCACCGCAGGTCACGTTCGGCGGCGGCCCGTTGAGCCCCGCGCCGCCGTGGAAGTTGAAGTCGCAGATGACCTCGTCGGCGTGCGCCGCCGCCCAGCTGTCGAGGGCCGGTTGCGACAGCCCGACGGGGACGTTGACCCCGTCGTAGTTGAGCTGCGTCGGCGCGGCGAACACGCAGACGGCGCAGACGATGGTGTAGCCGACCGCCACCATGGCGATGACGATGGCCAGCCCGGCCGGGATGCGCGGCGAAGTACAGGGCCAGGCGGGAGCGGCCGGTGATCACGAGGTGGCGGAACATCCCCTCGGTGAGGTCGACCGACCCGGCGGTGCAGCCGACGACGGCCGCCACGACGAACCCGAACACGTACATGAAGCCGGCCACCAGCGTGGTGAAGATGCTGTAGCCGCCGGCGGGCCCGTAGGACTTCGGGGCGACGGCGTGGGAGATCAGGCGCACGCCGAGGAACACGACCGGGATGCCGATGTTGACCGCGATGAGCGCGATCATCAGCCCGCGCCGCCGGCGCAGCTCCATGAAGCGCGTGGTGACCATGCCCCAGGTGGGGATCCACGAGCCGCGGTGGTCGCCCCGCGTCGCGGCCGGGACCGGGACCGGGGCGGGGTCGGCGGGGCCCGGTGCGCCGACGTCGGTGATCGTCGTCATTCGGCTTCCCCCAGACGCTTGGTGACCTCGAGGAACCACGACTCGAGCGAGGCCTGTATGTGCTGGAGCCGGAAGACCGAGATGCCACCCTCGACGAGCAGGCGGTTGATCTCGGCGATGGCGTCCCGGTCGGTGCCCTCGGGCAGCGAGATGGCGAGCCCGTCGGGTCCCGCCTGCACGTGGGCGCCGAAGGGCGTGGCCACCAGCAGGCCGGCGGCCCGGTCGGGGTCCGAGCACTCGACCTGGACCTCGAAGGAGGAGCCGGCCAGCAGCTGGGAGATCGGGCCCTGGCGGATGACCTTGCCCCGGTCCACGATGGCGACGGCGTCGCACGTGCGCTCGACCTCGTCGAGCAGGTGTGACGACAGCACGACCGTGCGACCCTCGGCCACCAGCGACAGGATCATGTCGCGCATGTCGAGCATGCCCGCCGGGTCGAGGCCGTTCATCGGCTCGTCGAGGATCAGCAGCTGCGGATCGCCGAGGAGGCAGGCGGCGACGCCGAGACGCTGGCGCATGCCCATGGAGTACTTCGACACCTTGTCGTCGGCCCGGTGCAGGATGCCGACCCGCTCGAGGGCCGGGTCGATGCGGCCCTTGGCCGCCGGCTCACGCGCCGCGGCGAGGATCTGCAGGTTCTGCCGACCGGTCAGGTGGCCGTGGAAGCGGGGCTCGTCGACGATCGCCCCCACCCGCGCCAGCGCGACGTCGCGGTGCCGGGGCACGCGGTGGCCGAGGAGGAACATGGTGCCGGCGTCGGCATGGGTCAGGCCCAGCAGCACGCGGATCAGCGTCGTCTTGCCCGCACCGTTCGGGCCCGAGGTAGCCGAAGGCGCACCCCGGGGAACGAGGAGCTCGACGTCGTTCACGGCGATGTTGGCCTCGAAGCGCTTGGTGAGCCCGTGGGTCTCGACGGCCCACTGGCTCTCGCCTCGCTGCCCGGGTGGGGAGTCGGTCGAGGTTGCCGTGGTCATACGACCTGCCCTTCTGACGTGGGAGGCACGCACGGGCCTCCCGTTCCGGCCCCGTATACCCGGTATAGTAAAGAGGCCATCGGCGTTGCCGCTAGGGGGCTGTCACCCGTTTTCCTCCTGGGGCTGGCCCCAGTGCCGTCAGGCGAGGGCGCCCACCACGTGGGTGATGCAGGCGCACAGCGACGCCACGTCGTCGGGCTCGATGGCCGGGAACATGGCGATCCGCAGCTGGTTGCGCCCGAGCTTGCGATACGGCTCGGTGTCCACGATCCCGTTCGCCCGCAACACGGCGGCGATCGCCGCCGCGTCGATCGCGTCGACGAAGTCGATGGTGCCGACCACGTGGCTGCGGTCGGCCGGGTTCTCCACGAAGGGGCGGGCGAAGCCGGACTGCTCGGCCCAGGTGTAGAGGATTTCGGCCGAGCGGTCGCAGCGCGAGGCGGTCCACTCCAGGCCGCCGTTCCCGTTCATCCAGTCGAGCTGCTCGGCCAGCAGGAAGATGGTGGCCAGCGCCGGCGTGTTGTACGTCTGGTCCAGCAGCGAGTTGTCGACGGCCGTCTTGAGGTCGAGGAAGGTGGGGATCCACCGGCCCGAAGCGGCGATGCGCTCGACCCGCTCGAGGGCGGCGGGCGACAGCAGCGCGATCCAGAGGCCGCCGTCGCCGGCGAAGCACTTCTGCGGCGCCAGGTAGTAGGCGTCGAACTCGGCGGGGTCGACCCGCAGGCCGCCGGCGCCCGAGGTGGCGTCCACCGCGACCAGTCCGCCACCGTCGGCGGGGGCGGCCGCACCCGCCGGCCGCCGGATCGGCATCGACACCCCCGTGGAGGTCTCGTTGTGGGTCAGGGCGTACAGGTCGACACCGGCGTCGGCCACCGGCGTGGGGTGGGTGCCGACCTCGGAGGTGATGACCTGGGGGTCCTTGAGGTGCGGCGCCGCCTTGGCGCAGGCGGCGAACTTGGAGGAGAACTCGCCGAAGCTCAGGTGCTGGCTCTGCTCCTCGATGAGCCCGAACGTCGCGGCGTCCCAGAAGCAGGTCGTCCCCCCGTTGCCGAGGACGACCTCGTAGCCGTCGGGGAGCGAGAAGAGCTGGCGCATGCCGGCGCGCACCCGGCCCACCTGTGACTTGACCGTCTTCTGGCGGTGGCTGGTGCCCATGTAGGTCGTCGCCACGGCGGCGAGCGCGTCGATGGAGGCCGGTCGGACCTTGGAGGGGCCGGACCCGAAACGCCCGTCGGAGGGCAGCAATTCGGGGGGAATGGTGATGTCGGGGACGTCTGGCACGTATGCAAGCATGGCAGGTGTGACGACGACGAAATCCCCGACCGAGCTCCGCCGGATCTCTCGCCGGGCCGCTGCGGTGGCGCCCTCGGCGACCCTTGCCGTGGATGCGAAGGCCAAGGCGTTGCAGGCGGCGGGGGAGCACGTCATCGGCTTCGGCGCGGGCGAGCCGGACTTCCCGACGCCGGCGCACATCGTCGAGGCGGCCGTCATCGCCTGCCGCGACACGGCCAACCACCGTTACACGCCGACGGGCGGGATCCCCGCGCTGCGCGAGGCCATCGCGGCCAAGACCCTGCGCGACTCGGGCTACGAGGTGGCGGCCAACCAGGTGCTGGTGACCAACGGCGGCAAGCAGGCCGTCTCGAACGCGTTCGCCGTGCTGTGCGACCCGGGCGACGAGGTGCTGGTCCTCGCCCCGTACTGGACGACCTATCCCGAGGCCATCGCCCTGGCCGGGGGGACGCCCGTCATCGTGTCCTCCGACGAGACGACCGGCTTCCGCTCCTCGGTCGAGGACCTCGAGCGCGCCTGGACGCCGCGCACCAAGGCGCTGCTCTTCGTCTCGCCCTCCAACCCGACCGGTGCCGTCTACCCGCGCGACGAAATCGAGGCCATCGGCCAGTGGGCGGTGTCCAAGGGGATCTGGGTGCTGACCGACGAGATCTACGAGCATCTCGTCTACGGCGGCGCCGAGCACCACTCCATGCCCGTCCTCGTGCCCGAGCTGGCCGACCGCTGCCTGGTGGCCAACGGGGTGGCCAAGACCTACGCCATGACGGGCTGGCGGGTGGGGTGGCTCATCGGGCCGACCGACGCCATCGGCGCCGCCACCAACATCCAGAGCCACGAGACCTCCAACGTCGCCAACGTGTCGCAGCGTGCCGCGCTGGCCGCCGTCTCGGGCAACCTCGACGACGTGGCCATGATGCGCGCCGCCTTCGACCGCCGCCGCCTCACCATGGTCGTCGATGCTCAACGACATTCAGGGTGTCGAGTGCGTGGTGCCCGAGGGCGCGTTCTACGCCTATCCGTCGGTCAAGGGGCTGCTCGGTCGGAGCCTCCGGGGACAACGTCCGGCGAGCAGCGCGGAGTTGGCCGAAATCTGCATCAACGAAGCAAAGGTGGCGGCAGTGCCCGGAGAGGCGTTCGGCGCGCCGGGCTACTTCCGCATGTCCTACGCGCTGGGCGACGAAGACCTCGTCGAGGGAGTGAGCCGGTTGGCCACGCTCTTCGGCGAAGCGCAAGACTGACCGCCAAGTCGGCGAGCAGTTCGGGCGGGGAGTGAGGAGACCACCGCGGTGGCACGGGTACTGGTAACGGAGAAGATCGCGCAGAGCGGGCTCGACCTGCTGGCCGAGGCCGGCCACGAGGTCGACGTGCAGGAAGGGCTGAGCCCCGAGCAACTGCTCGACGCGGTGGTGGGCGCGCACGCGCTGATCATCAGGTCCTCCACGCAGGTGACGGCCGACGTGCTGGCGGCCGGCACGTCGCTCGCCGTCGTGGGCCGGGCCGGCGTCGGGCTCGACAACGTCGACGTCGATGCCGCCACCGCCCGCGGCGTCATGGTGGTCAACGCCCCCACGTCGAACATCCTCTCGGTGGCCGAGCAGGCCATGGCCCTGCTGCTGGCGCAGGCCCGCAACATCCCCCAGGCCCACTCGGCGCTCGTGGCCGGGCGCTGGGAGCGCTCCAAGTGGGAGGGCGTCGAGCTGCACGGCAAGGTGCTCGGCGTGGTCGGGCTGGGCCGGGCCGGTTCGCTGGTGGCCCAGCGCGCCCACGCCTTCGGCATGGAGCTCATCGGCTTCGACCCCTTCGTGTCCCAGGAGCGGGCGAGGGCGATGGGCGTGCGCCTGGTCAGCATCGAGGAGCTGGTGGGTGAGGCGGACTTCGTCTCCATCCACACGCCCAAGACGCCGGAGACCATCGGGCTGTTCGGTCGCGACCTCTTCGCCAAGGCCAAGCCGGGCATCCGCATCGTCAACACCGCCCGCGGCGGCATCGTCGACGAGGACGCGCTGGCCGAGGCCATCCGCGACGGCATCGTGGCCGGCGCCGGCCTCGACGTGTTCGCCAAGGAGCCCTGCACCGAGTCGCCGCTGTTCGAGCTGCCGCAGGTGGTCGTCTCGCCGCACCTGGGCGCGTCGACCGAGGAGGCGCAGGACAAGGCCGGCGTGACGATCGCCGAGCAGGTGCTGCTGTCACTGGCCGGCGACTTCGTCCCCTACGCGGTGAACGTGGCGGCGCGCGACGTGTCCGACATGGTGCGCGGCTTCATGGCACTGGCCGAGCAGCTGGGCCGCTTCTTCGTCGGCCTGCACGACGGACTGCCCGACGCCATCGACATGGAGTACCAGGGCGAGCTGGCGGGGGAGGGCACCGGCATCCTCACGCTGTCGGTGCTGAAGGGGATCTTCGGCGGCTCGACCGAGGAGCCGGTCTCCTACGTCAACGCGCCGCAGCTGGCCGAGCAGCGCGGCCTGCAGGTGCGCGAGTCCTCGACGGCGACGTCACACGACTACAAGTCGCTCATCACGCTGCGCTCGGGATCGCACTCGGTCGCCGGCACGCTGATTTCCGCCGGCCTGCACACCGAGCCCCGCATCGTCATCGTCGACGACCACCAGGTGGAGGTCCCGCCGTCGGAACACATGCTCGTCGTGCGCAACGACGACCGTCCGGGCGTGATCGGGATCGTCGGGACGGCGCTCGGCACGGCGGGCATCTCCATCTCGTCGATGGCCGTGGGGCCGAGCCCCGAGTCGTCGACCGCGATGATGGTGATCTCCACGACGACGCCGGCGTCGGACGCCGTGGTCGATCAGCTGCGCGGCGACGAGGGCATCCTCGACATCCACCGCGTCACGCTGTAATCCGCCGACGACGGGCGCCTCTGTCGCTCGACGTCGGCGGCGGCGGCGGTCAGGAGGCGGGCTTGCGCGGGACGGCCGGCCACGTATCGAGGCTGCCGATCACCGGCTCGGCGCCGTGCAGCTCCCGGCGCGGCGCCCGGTCGAGCAGGACGGCGCGCACCACGGCCAACACCCCGATGACGAGGGCGGCGCGGAAGAGGGTCGAGACGAGCCGGCGCATCCGACAACGGTAGCGTGAGCGGCCATGGCCTCCCTGCAGCACATCGCCCCGATCTTCCCCACGGCCGACATGGACGCCATGCGGGCCCACTACGAGGCGCTCGGCTTCACCGTCCACGTGCACGGGGGCGGCTACGGCAGCGCGGCCCGCGACGCCATCCGCATCCACTTCAAGCTGGTGCCCGAATGGGGCCGGCGCACGGAGCGGGGCGCCGCCTATGTGGGCGTCGACGACGCCGATGCCTTGCACGCCGAGTGGCGGGCGGCCGGCGTGGGAGAGACCTCGGACCTGTTCGACCCCGGATTCGGCGTCTGGGAGGCATCCCACACCGACGGCGACGGGAACCTGCTGCGCTTCGGCTCGCCGGTCAAGGCTTGACGCCCGGGCCACGCCATGGGCGTTATACTTCCCACTGTGATGAAGGCCACCGCATTCGACCTGCTGCTTACCTGACGGCGAACGCCACATCGCGTTCGCTCGCAACCTCCTGCGCCGAAAGGCCAGGGGGTTTTTTGTTGGGCCGGTAGCGGTTCGGATCGATGGATCCGACGAAAGGGAAGGGAAGACACCGATGGCTGAGGGACAGAGAGGGAGTGGTGACGACATGGAGCGGGGTCACCTGGCCCTGCCCTGCGACCCGTCACCGATGCCCTTCGACAAGTACCGCTCGCACGTGCCGCTCGTGCTCCACGACCGCACCTGGGCCGACCGGCAGTTCACCGCCGCGCCGCGCTGGGCCAGCGTGGACCTGCGCGACGGCAACCAGGCCCTGATCGACCCCATGGACCCCGAGCGCAAGCTGGCGCTCTTCCAGACGCTGGTCGACGTGGGGTTCAAGGAGATCGAGGTCGGGTTCCCCTCCGCCTCCCAGACGGACTACGACTTCCAACGCCTGATCATCGACGAGCACCTGATCCCCGACGACGTCGAGATCCAGGTGCTGGTGCAGTGCCGCCAGGAGCTGATTGAGCGGACCTTCGAGTCGCTGGCCGACGCAGGCCGCGCCGTCGTGCACTTCTACAACTCGGTGTCCGAGCTGCAGCGGCGCGTCGTCTTCGGCCTCGACAAGCCCGGGATCATCGACATCGCGGTGAAGGCGGCCGAGCAGTGCAAGCAGTACGAGGCGCAGCTGAGCGGCACGGCGATCCGTTACGAGTACTCGCCCGAGAGCTTCACCGGGACCGAGCCCGAGTTCGCCGTCGAGATCTGCGAGGCGGTGATGGACGTCATTCAGCCCACGCCCGAGTCGCCGTTGATCCTCAACCTCCCCGCCACGGTCGAGATGTACAGCCCGAACGTGTACGCCGACGTGATCGAGTGGTTCGGACGCACCATCAAGAACCGGGACTCCATTGTGCTCAGCCTGCACCCGCACAACGACCGCGGGACCGCGGTGGCGGCGGCCGAGCTGGCGGTGCTGGCGGGTGCCGACCGGGTGGAGGGCACCTTGTTCGGCAACGGCGAGCGCACGGGCAACGTCGACATCGTCACCCTGGCCATGAACCTGTTCTCGCAGGGGATCGACCCGGCACTGGACTTCGGCGACATTGAGAAGGTGCGCCGGGTGGCCGAGTACGCCACCCGGTTGCCGGTCCACCCGCGCCACCCCTACGCGGGCGACCTGGTCTACACGGCCTTCTCGGGCTCGCACCAGGACGCCATTAAGAAGGGGATGGCCGCCATCGGGCAGGACTACGACGAGTGGGAGGTGCCCTACCTGCCCATCGACCCCAAGCACACCGGCCGGACCTACGAGGCGATCATTCAGGTGAACAGCCAGTCGGGCAAGGGCGGCGTGGCCTACCTGATGGACATCGACCACGGCCTCGACCTGCCGCGCCGGCTGCAGGTCGAGTTCTCCAAGCACGTGCAGGAGATCACGGAGGCCAGCGGGACGGTCATCCCCTCGGGGAAGATGCGCGACGTCTTCGAGGAGATCTACCTGCCCGAGGACGCCGGGCTGCGCCTGATCACCAGCGAGGTCTCCACGGGCAAGGGCCAGACCAGCGTCACGGCGCAGCTGCTCGTCGACGGCCAGCACCAGACGGTGGCGGGCCAGGGCAACGGGCCGATCGATGCGCTGGTCAGTGCCCTCAAGGCCGACCTCGGTATTGTGCTGGAAGTGAAGGACTACTCCGAGCACGCGCTGACCGAGGGTTCGGGCGCGTCGGCGGTGGCGTACGTGGAGTGCGCCGGGCCCGACGGGACGACCTGGTGGGGCGTGGGCCGCGACTCCTCCATCCTCGATGCCTCGCTGGGCGCAGTGGTCTCGGCGGCGAATCGGGCCCGCCAGGGGTGATCCGTCCGGCGGTCGAGGCGGACGTCCCGGAACTGGTGGCGATGATCCGCGAGCTGGCGGACTTCGAGAACCTGTCGGACCAGGTCTCGATCACCGAGGACGCCCTGTCGGAGACGCTCTTCGGGCCTCAGGCCATGGCCCAGGACTGGGTCGTGGAGGAATCCGGGGCGCTGGTCGGCCATGCGCTGTGGTACCGGACCTTCTCGACCTTCCTGGGCCGGACGGGCATCTGGCTCGAGGACATCTACGTCCGGCCGGAGCACCGCCGGCAGGGCTACGCCACCGAGCTCCTGACCCGGCTGCGCCAGGAGACGAACGGCCGCCTGGAGTGGGAGGTGCTCGAGTGGAACGTCCCGGCCATGGACTTCTACCAGCGCCTGGGCGCCCGGCCCATGGCCGGCTGGACCCGGTACCGCTGGTTCGAGGGGTAACTCCCGCTAATCTGTTAGGGAGATAGAAGGAATCTTCCTAAGCTGCTTGACAGATCACCGCTCCAAGCGTCACTCTGGCTGTGGGAAGAGTGAGACGGAAGGAGCAGAAATGCGTTTGCTCAAGGATGATTTGCGGGAACTGGATCTGTTTTCGGAGGCCAGCCGGTCGGAGCTGGCTGTCATCGCACGGCAGCTGACCAGGTTGAAGATCAAGGCGGGACGGGTCCTCGTACGCGAGGGCGGCTTCGGCAACGAGTTCATGATCATGGTCAGCGGCATGGCCGAGGTGACCCAGAACGGCGAGAGCATCGCCACCCTCGGCCGGGGCGACCTGGTCGGCGAGATGGCGATCCTGCAGCCGCTGGGCTCGGGCCGCCGCAACGCCACGGTGACGGCGGTCACCGACTGCGAGATCTACGCCGGCTCGGCGGCCGAGTTCCGCCGGATCATGGACGCCGCCCCCTCGGTGGCGGCGAAGGTCCGTCAGACGATCGCCTCCAGGACGCCGGCACCGGCGCTGGTCCCGGCAGCGGCAGCCGCCTGAGTCGCCTCACCCGACGGCGGGGCCACCCGGCCTCGCCGTCACCGGTGGGCGATTGCCCACTCGGTAACCATTCTGTTACGGTAACCAATATGTTACCTCTGGTCGGTGGCGTCCCCTTCCCGGCGGTCCGGCCGCGCTGATGCCCAGCGCCGATCCGTTCGACGCGCTGGGCGACCCCAATCGGCGGGAGATCCTGCGCCTCCTGAGCGAGGGCGACAAGCCGGTGCACGAGATCGCCGCCGCGCTGCCGATCAGCCGTCCCGCGGTGTCGCGCCACCTCCGCCTCCTCAAGGACGCGGGATTGGTGGCCGAGCAGGCCGACGGGAACCGGCGGATCTACCACCTGGAGGGTGGGGGCGTGCGGGCCGTCCGGGACTACCTCGAAGGCGTCTGGGGCGAGGCGGCGGCCCGCTTCCGGCTGCTGGCGGAGAACACCGACCCGCCACCTCCGTCATGACGTCGCCGCTGCGCCTCAGCTTCGACGTCGACTGCGCGCCGGACCACGCCTTCAGCGTGTGGACGTCGAAGATCGGCACCTGGTGGCCCCGTGACCACACGGTCAGCGGCGACGCGACGGAGGTCGTCCTCGAGGCGGGCCCCGGTGGCCGCATTTACGAGCGCACCGCGGCCGGCACGCAGCACCAGTGGGGCGAGGTCACCGTCTGGGAGCCGCCCCGCCGACTCTCCTACCTCTGGCACATCGGGCGCGAGCGCGCCACGGCGACCGAGGTCGCGATCACGTTCGTCGACGAGGGCGGCACGCGCACCCGGGTCGAGATCGAGCACACCGGGTGGGAGGCCCTGGGCGACGAGGCGGATGCATGGCGGGACAAGAACCGCGGTGGATGGGATGCGTTGCTGCCGCACTTCGTGGCAGCGGTGACGGAAGGGAGCTGACCGATGGCGACAGGAAGCAAGGACGACCCTTGGGTGCTGCGGACGGCACCCGGGAGCTCGGAGTACACGATGTACCGGGACGAGCAGGCCGAGCCTCCGCTGCTGGTCTGCCAGGTGGGCTCGACGAAGCTCACCTACGACCTGCGGGCCATCGAGGACCTGCACCACTGGCTGGCCGAGCAGGGCGACTGGGTCCCGCTCGGGGCGGCCGACGAGAAGAAGGATGCGGCCGAGGGCACGGTGGAGGCGTTCGGACGCTCGCCGGACAACCCGGTCGGTGGTTGGTACGGACAACGCAAGGGCTATCGGGGCCGTTTCGGCATGTACCTCCCGCCTCTCCTCGAGTCGCTCGGCCTGGCCGAGCTCACGCATGACGCGCGCAACAACAGCGTGCGGGCCATCTGATCGACGTCCACGACGAGGAGGAAGGGCACCATGCCAACCACCAGAGTGATCCGCTACCGCACCAAGCCCGAGCACGCCGACGAGAACGAGCGGCTGGTGCGTGCCGTCTTCGCGGAACTGGCCGAGTCGCATCCCGACGGGCTGCACTACGCGACCTTCCGTCTCGACGACGGTGTGAGCTTCGTGCATGTCGCCGTGACCGACGGTGACGAGAACCCGCTGACCTCGTCGCCGGCCTTCGCCGCCTTCCAGGCCGGCATCGGGGAGCGATGCGCCGAGGGCCCCACCCCCGCCGAGGCCGCCGTCATCGGGAACTTCCGACTGCTGGCCTAGGACGCCATCCTCGGGCCGGAGGAGTTGGTCCTCGTCGTGCCATCTCGTTGACACGGGAGCGGCTGCATCGCATAATCCGCGTAGGGAGCCGACGGAGGATGCACGGAGCGATGGTCACGACCCACCAACCGGACCAGGCGGCGTTCAGGTCGGTCCTTCCGGAGGCCATCGACTGGCAGCCGTTTCCGGCCTTCCCGCCCTCGGCCCGCCTCGCCGTCGTCGTGGGCCACCCCTCGGAGCCCGGGCCCTATGTCGTCCGGGTCAAGGTCCCCGCCGGTGTTCGGCTCATGCCACACCGCCACCAGGAGGACCGGGTCTACACAGTGATGTCGGGCATCTTCTACATCGGCCTCGGCGAGCAGTTCGACGAGACGAAACTGGAGGCGTACCCACCCGGGGCCGTCGTCGTGCTCCCCGGCGAGACGTCCCACTTTCACTGGGCCAAGTCCGGGGAGTACGTCACCCAGGTCACGGCAATGGGTCCGATCAGTCTCGACTACGTCAGCCCGCAAGACGATCCGCGCCGCTGAGATGGCGGTGCAACTCAACCACACGATTGTCGCCGCGCACGACAAGAAGGCGTCGGCGACGTTTCTGGCCGAGATCCTCGGCCTGGAGCCCCCGACGTCTTTCGGGCCGTTCGAGTGCGTCGAGACCGCCAACGGTGTCAGCCTCGACTACGCCGACCACGCCGGTGAGATCGTGTCGAACCACTACGCCTTCCTCGTGAGCGAAGAGGAGTTCGACGCTGTCTTCGCCAAGGTCACCGACCGCGGGCTCCGCTACTGGGCCGACCCCGGGCACACGCGCGAGGGCGTCCTCAACAACCATGGCCGGGGCTTCTACTTCGAAGACCCGTCAGGCCACAACATGGAGGTCTTGACCCGCGCCTACGGCACCTGATCGAGTCAGACCCGCGCGCTGCTCAACGAGCCGAGCTCCAGAAGGTCGATGACGTAGAGCTCGTCTTCGGAGAGCCCGAAGAATTCGACGCCGGCGCGCACGATCCGATCAGGCCCGGGCTTCGCATTGCGGACATGGCCCGTGAACGTCATGTCGACGGAATCGCCGACCGGGAGCCGCACCGAAATTCTGCGGCCGACGAGGTCGGACGAGCCCGGGTGGCGAAAGTCCATGCCGACGCCGAGCGTCGAGAAGTCGAAGACTCCGCACTCCCGCCACAGGTCGGTGGAGTCGCCCTCAACGTGGCAAGAGCCCATCCATACGGCTGACTGGCGTTGCGCCCGCCGGCGTTCCTCCATTTTCGATCCTCCACCTTCAACGCTGCCTCGGCGTTCGGACGTCATGCGTCCTGCGTTCTCTTTCGACAGAAGACCCGGTCGACTTGAACGCATCACGGCCGCGACTCCGCCGATCATGCCTGCGAGGCGTGCCCCGCCCGGGCCCGGGCGGCGGCGTGACGCCCCGCCCGCCGGCCGAAGAAGGAGCCATCCCCGAGACTGATGCCGCTGGCGTAGTGGCTGGCCGCCAGGCTCGCCCCGGTCCGGCCGACGGCGTACAGGCCACTGATGCGCGCGCCGTCTCCGTCCAGCGCGGCGCCGTCGGCGTCGGTGACGAGACCGCCGAGGGTGAAGGTGGCGTAAATGGCACCGTGGTCGACGCGCAGGTCGATGGCGCCGATGCCGCTGGCCGGCGGCACGCCGATGGGCTGCAGGAACGGCGGTCGCTTGTGGAACGCCGGGTCCTCGCCGCGGGCGGCTGCCTCGTTGTAGTCACGCACGGTGCGAGCCAGCTTCTCGGGCGGCACGCCGAGGTCGACGGCGAGCTCCTCGGGGGTTGCGGCGGCGAAGGCGATGCGGAGGCCGAGGAGGTTCGGCTCGTGGATGACGTCGTCGGTCAGCATGTAGACGAAGCCGTCCTGGTCGCGGAGCGCGTGGAGCCCGATGCGACCGGTATAGGTGTCCTCGTTGATGAATCGTTCGCCCTGGCCGTTGACGAGGATGCCCCGGGCCAGCCGGTGTGGAGGCCCGAGGGGGAGCGCGCATTCGAACGAATGGAGCCGCGTGGTCGCCGCGCCGGCGCCGACCCCCATGCGAATGCCGCGGCCGTCGTCGTTCGGCGTCCCGATGCGCCAGGCGGGGTCGGGAACATGGGCCAACGGGCACAGCTCGTCGACCATCGCGTCGTTGTGGATGAACCCGCCGGCGGCGAGAATCACCCCGCCGCGGGCCCGGATGGCCCGAGGGCCGTCGTCGCCCTGGACCTGGACGCCCACGACCTCGCCGCCGTCGACGACGAGCGCCTCGGCTCGCGCATCGGCCACGACGCGGGCGGCACTGGTGGCGACGGCGGCACCGAGCCGCTCCATGAGGAACCCTCCCGCGGCGTCGACGTACTGCGGCTTGTGTCCGCGAGGCACCGGGGTCGCGATCTCGTCGAAGGGGTAGGAGTCTTCTCCGCCGCTGAAGAGCAGGCCGGCGTCATCGGCCGATTCACGGTTCGGCTCGTCGCAGAACGCCGCCCGGAACGGCACGCCGACCGAGGTCAGCCAGTCGAAATGGTCGGGCGAGCCCTCGCAATAGGCGTCAATGCGGTCGTCGTCGGCCTCCGGCCCGAGCGCCGCCCCGAGGAACGCCCGCATGTTCTCCGTCGAGTCGTCGAAGCCACAGGCGCGTTGGAGGGCCGTGCCGCCGCCCAGGTAGATGAGTCCGCCGGAGTTGGCCGAGGTGCCACCCGCCGTGACGGCACGTTCGACGGCGAGCACGTCGGCACCGGACTGCCGGGCGGCCACCACCGCTGACGACCCCGCCACGCCGAGGCCGACCACGACGACGTCGACCGTCTCGTCGAAGCGAACGTCTCTGACCTCACGTGCCGGGATGGACTCCATGACGGCATTCTGGCCCGAACCACGTCACCCTGCCCGAACGGAGGGGTGGTCCGCCACCTGCTTAGACTGCGCCGATGGCGACACCGTCCCTGGCCCAGCAGGAGCGCGGGACGCTCAGCGATCTGCTTCTCGAATACGGTCCCGACGCTCCGACGCTGTGCGAGGGCTGGACCGCGGCGGATCTGGCGGCGCACATCGTCGTGCGGGAGCGGCGCCCCGACAGCGGGCCCGGCCTGGTCTGGCCTCCGCTGGCCGGCTACACCGAGAAGGTGCGGCTCGCGGCGCGGGACCGCATGTCGTGGGAGCAGCTCGTCTCGACCGTGCGGGGCGGACCACCGTGGCTTCTCCGCCCCTTCGACGGGCCGATGAACACCGTCGAGTTCTTCATCCACGTGGAGGACCTGCGTCGGGGTCAGGACGACTGGGAGCCGCGGGCCATCTCCCCGGCGTTGGCCGACGCCCTGTGGGCCCGCGTCGGGCCAGGCGGAATGGCGAAGAAGGTCCCCGCCACCGTTGTCCTCGCGTCGCCGGGCCGTGAGGCCAAGCGGGGCGGCTCCGGAACGGTCGTCACGGTGACCGGGGATCCGGGCGAGCTCACCATGTTCGGGGCCGGGCGCCAGCAGGCGTCCCGGGTGGAGATCACCGGCGACGCCACGCTGGCCGCCCAGCTGCGTGCCGCGTCACTCGGCGTCTGAGCAGCTGCTATTCGGGGTCCTCGGGTTTCATCCACTTCTCCCGTCCGAACAGTCGCCCGAAGCGCGCCGTCAGCGACGGGCCCTCGGCGTGAACGGTGTCGGGGTGGAAGACGACGGTGCCCTTGGGGGCCGGAAGATTCGCCGCCTCCTGGTCGGTGAGGGAGCACCGAACGAGCACCGTCGTGATGTCGGCGATCTGGTCGCGGTCGACGAAGCGAACACCGTCCTTCGTCTTGACCACGATGCCGTCGAAGAGGTCCTCCTCGGGGATCTGGAGGACGTGCTCGACCGTTCCGAACTCGGTGCTCGTCGAGCTCAAGACCGGTGTCCCCACCGACAGGGCCATGTAGGAGATTGGACGACCTTCATCCACGGAGAACCCCTTTTCTGCTCGTCGGGCTGAATCTCATCAGACCTCGCTCCCGCCGCTGGGACGGCCGCCTACTGTCGACCCGGTGGGAGTGGAGGTCATCGTCCTCAACGGGGGATCCAGCTCGGGGAAGTCCTCACTCGCCTCGTGCCTGCAGGAGCAGCTCGACGGGACCTGGTTGGCCCTCGGGGTCGACGACCTCATTCGTGCCCTTTCCCATGGTCCGCTCGACACGAGTGCCGGAGGCACGTTCGCCATCACGTCCGAGGGATCCGTGGTCGTCGGGGACGCCTTCCGGGCCGCGGAACTGGCCTGGTACGAAGGGCTCGGGGCCGTGGCAAGGGCCGGAACCGGCCTGATCATCGACGAGGTGTTTCTCGGTGGTGGGGCGTCCCAGGAGCGGCTGCGCTCGGCTCTCGGTGGCCTGTCCGTGGTCTGGGTCGGCGTGCGCTGCGACGCCGCAGTTGCCGAGGCTCGTGAACGGCAGCGTGGAGACCGCAACACCGGCATGGCGCGGGACCAGGCGGAGCGGGTCCATCGGGGTGTCCACTACGACGTGGTCGTCGAGACGCATGACACGGCTCCGATCGACTGTGCCCGGGCGATCGTGAAGTGGATTGCCGGTCGCGGCCAGGCATCTTCCTCCTGACGTCGGAACCTTCCTGCGTCACCCGACGGGGTCGGCTCGGAGCGCAGCGCCCACCCACCCGGTTCGTGCGTTGCCTACGATCAGGAGCGTCGGTTCGGTTCGACCGTCCCAGCGCGAGGTGCCACGACGACATGTTTGGTCGCCAGAAGAAGAAGGCGGACGGGCCGGAGACCCACGTCTCTGTCGACGCGACGCTCGAAGGCGACGTCGCGCAGGTCGAACAGGCGGTGGACGACTATCTGCAGCGATCCCACCGACGTCGCGCGTCGCTCTCTCCTGGCGGCGCTGGAGGCCCTCGATGCGCAGACGGCCCAGAGCGACGCCTACGGGGCGTCGATCATCGGTTCGGGCGCGTTGGGCTATGCGTGGAAGGGCGACGTTCTCGGCGAGACCAGTCTCGACCCGCTCGTCGACGAGGTGCCGAGCGACGAGCTCGCGGCGCAGTTCGAGCTCGTGAAGGCAGCGAAGGTCGAGGTGCGTGGACCGAGCCCCGCTACCTTCGCCGCTCTGCAGGCTGCCAGCACTGCGCTGGCCGGAACACGGCACGAGGGACCCACCCCAGGGTCGGGGTGACGAGGAGCTTGCGTCCGACCACACCGATCATTCGGTGGCGGCACTGTCGCTGCCACCCTCACGATGTCGGCGCGTCGGGGTCGCGGCGCCACTGGCAGAGGCGCAGGGGCACCGGTCACGCCGCCGCTCGGGTACGTGACGGACGCCGGCCTCTTGACGCGGCGGCAACCGTAAGTTAATACTTACGGTAAGTGAAGACTTACTCTGATGCCCTGAGCGCCCTCGGCGATCCCACCCGGCGAGCGATCTTCGAACACCTCGGCGAGCGCCCGCTGGCCGTCGTGGACCTGGCCGCGCTCGTGCCGGTGAGCCGTCCGGCCGTCTCGCAGCACCTCAAGGTGCTGAAGGGGGCGGGGCTCGTCCGCGACGAGCAGGTCGGCACGCGCCGGGTCTACAGCCTGGACCCGGACGGCATCGCCGCGCTGCGCGACTACCTGGACCGGTTCTGGAACACCGCGCTGCATTCGTTCAAGAAGAGAGTCGAACAACTCCAGGAGGAGACGAACCGATGACCGAGACCACGTCGACCGCAGTCAGCACGACCATCACCGTGGACGCGCCCGTTGCGCTTGCCTTCACCGTGTTCACCGAGGACATGGCGAGTTGGTGGCCGGCGGACCACCACATCCTGCAGGCGCCGCTGGCCTCCATGGTGTTCGAGCCGCGGGCGGGCGGTCGCGTCTACGACGTGGGCGAGGACGGGAGCGAGTGCCAGTGGGCGCGCGTCCTCGTCCATGAGCCGCCACACCGCGTGGTGTTCAGCTGGGACATCAGCCTGCAGTGGCAGGTCGAGGAGGACAAGGCACGGACGAGCGAGGTGGAGGTGCGGTTCATCGCCGAGGCGCCCGCACGCACCCGGGTCGAGCTCGAACACCGCCACCTGGACCGTCACGGCGAGGGCTGGGAGGGCATGCGCCAGGCGGTGGGGTCGCCCGAAGGGTGGGCCGTCGGCCTGCAGAGCTTCTCCCGACGCATGGAGAACGCCACCACGCCCTGACCGGTGGCGCGTCGCTCACGGCGACGGTCTCAGCCGAATCCGCCGCTCGGGATGTAGGGGCTCGGTGGCGCGGCCATGCCGCGCACCATGACGGGGCCGTAGGGCCGCAGCTGAATGCCGGCCGCCACGACTTCCCGCACCGCCCACTGCTGCGCCGAGGTGAGCCAGTTCACCTCGATCGTCTCGCCGGCCGGCGCTTCGGCCAGCATCGCCCGCAGCACCAGTGCGGCCGATTCCTCCTGGCGGGCGCCGAGCGTCACGATGCGCTCGTCCTTGGCGATGGCGTAGGCCTGGTCACCTGGAGCAGCAGCCGGTTCCCGGGCTGAGCCAGCATGGCCACGATGTCGACGGTGCGCGCCGAACCGCGCACCGTGCGGTCGATGGCGCTGACGACGTCCAGCTCGCGTTCGCCCACCTCGTCCGGCTCGTAGCGGTCGACCTCGTCCGGCCGCGTCACGGCGCCCGGGCGGATGGCGCCCCACGCCGTCACGACGGGGTGCAGCGCGAAGCCGAAGCCCGTGTAGAGCGCCATCGCCTTGGGATCCTGCGAGCACTGGATGGTCCCGGGGCTCTGCGGGTCGCCGTGCGAGAGGGCGAGCTTGAGCAGGTCGCGGCCGACCCCCCGACCCTGGCGGCCGGGCACGGTGCCCAACTGGGACAGCATCCAGTAGTCCTCCCGCACGAAGGACTGCGACATGCCGACGATGGTCCCGCCCTCCTCGGCCACCCACGACCCGCCGGGGTCGGTGCCCAGGAAGTGGCGGGTCCGGTCCTGCCGGCGCCGCTCGTCCTGAATGGAGCTCCCGGTGACGGGCATGCCATGGCCGGCGGTGATGCCGAGCAACCCGCTCTCGAAGGCCGCCACGGCCGCGGGGACGTCGTCCTCCGTCATCTGGCGGAACGTCACCATGGCGATCGGACGATGCTCAGGCCGATGGCAGAAAGGCGGGGCGCCCGCGCTCGAACTCGGTGATCTTGTCGACGTGGCGCAGCGACAGGCCGATGTCGTCCCACCCGTTGAGCAGGCGCTCCCGGGTGAACTCGTCCAGCGGGAAGGTGCCGGACAGCCCGGCCGCCGGCGCCTCGATCGTTCCCCGGGCGACGTCGATCGTGATCTCGAGTGTCGGGTCGGCGGCCACGGCGTCGAGCAGGGCGCGGTCGAGCTCCTCGCTCACCTGGACCGGCAGCAGGCCCTGCTTGGTGGAGTTGTTGCGGAAGATGTCCGCGAAGCGCGACGACACGACGGCCTGGAAGCCGAAGTCGGTCAGCGCCCACACGGCGTGCTCGCGCGAGGACCCCGTGCCGAAGTTGTGACCGGCCACCAGAATGGTGGCCCCGACGAACTCGGGGTTGTTCAGCACGAAGTCCCGGTCGTCGCGCCACTCCGAGAAGAGGCCTGCGCCGAAGCCCGTCCGCTCCACCCGCTTGAGCCAGTCCGAGGGGATGATCTGGTCGGTGTCGACGTCCGTGCGGTCGAGCGGCACCGCACGTCCGGTGACGATCACGATGGGCTCCATCAGCGCAGATCCTCCGGGGTGGCGAACGTCCCGGCGACCGCGGTGGCGGCCGCGACGGCGGGGGAGACGAGGTGGGTGCGGCCGCCCCGTCCCTGGCGACCCTCGAAGTTGCGGTTCGAGGTCGAGGCGCAGCGCTCGCCCACGGCGAGCTTGTCGGGGTTCATGGCGAGGCACATGGAGCAGCCGGGCTCGCGCCACTCGAAGCCGGCGGCGGTGAAGATCTTGTCCAGGCCCTCCGCCTCGGCCTGTGCCTTCACCCGAAAGGATCCCGGCACGGCCAGGGCGCGCAGCCCCGCGTGCACCGAGCGGCCCTCGAGCACGGCCGCGGCGGCCCGGAAGTCCTCAATGCGGGCGTTGGTGCAGCTCCCCAGGAAGACGGTGTCGACGCTGATCTCGCGGAGCGGCGTCCCGGCTTCGAGACCCATGTAGGCCAAGGCGCGTGTGGCGGCTTCGCGATCGCCCGGGTCGCTCATGGCCTCGGGGTCCGGCACGTTCCCCGCGATCGGTGCCACCTGCGCCGGGTTCGTGCCCCACGTCACCTGCGGCACGATGGATGCCGCGTCGAGCACGACCTCCTTGTCGAACGTCGCACCCTCGTCGGTGGGCAGCGTCTGCCAGTAGGCGACGGCCGCGTCCCACTCCTCACCCTGCGGGGCGTGGTCGCGGTCCTTCAGGTAGGCGAACGTCGTCTCGTCCGGTGCCACCAGGCCGGCGCGTGCGCCACCCTCGATCGACATGTTGCAGAGGGTCATCCTGCCCTCCATGGACAGATTGCGGATGGCCGAACCCCGGTACTCAATGATGTGGCCGATGCCGCCGCCGGTGCCGATGGTCCCGATGATGGCCAGCGCCACGTCCTTGGCCGTCACGCCCGCGGCGAGGGTGCCCTCGACCGTCACCGACATCGTCTTGGGGCGCACCTGGGACAGGGTCTGCGTCGCCAGCACGTGCTCGACCTCGCTGGTGCCGATGCCGAAGGCGATGGCGCCGAAGGCACCGTGCGTCGAGGTGTGGCTGTCGCCGCAGACGATCGTCATGCCCGGCTGGGTCCAGCCCTGCTCGGGACCGATGATGTGGACGATGCCCTGGTTGGGATGCCCCATCGGGTAACAGGTGATGCCGAACTCGGCGGTGTTGTCGTCGAGGACCTTGAGCTGCTGGGCCGAAATGGGGTCGGCCACCGGCTTGTCGATGTCCGTGGTCGGGACGTTGTGGTCGGCCGTCGCCACGCTCAGGTCGGGCCGCCGCACCGTCCGTCCCGCCAGGCGCAGCCCGTCGAAGGCCTGGGGCGAGGTCACCTCGTGCAGCAGGTGCAGGTCGATGAAGAGGAGGTCGGGCTCGCCCTCGGCCGCGTGGACGACGTGTGCGTCCCAGATCTTCTCCGTCAAGGTACGCGGTGCCATCAGCGGTCGACCGCGGTGATGTGGACCTTGAGCATGCCGCCCGGGGCCTGATACTCGACCGCATCGCCCGCGCTGCGGCCGATGAGGACCTGACCGAGCGGTGAGCTGGGGGAGACCACGGGCAGGTCGCCCTGGCGCTCCTCGATGGAGCCCACGAAGAATTGCTGCGTGTCGTCCTCGTCGTCGCCTTCGTAGCGGAGGGTCACCGTGCTGCCCAGCGAGACGGACCCGTCGTCGGCGCCCGACTCGTCGACGATCTCGACCTCCTTGAGCATGGCCTGCAGCTGACGGACCCGGGACTCCATCTTCCCCTGGGCGTCCTTGGCGGCGTGGTAGTCGCCGTTCTCGCTCAGGTCGCCCAGGGCCCGTGCCGTCTCAATGGCCTGGGCGATCTCCACCCGTCCCCGGGTGGTGAGGTCCTCGAGCTCGGCGACCAGGCGGTCGTAGGTGGCCTGGGTCAGCTTGGTCGTCTCGATGTCGTTGGCGGAAGCGTTGGTCACGGCATGTCCTCCGAGAGGCGGATCTGCGGGCGGTGCGGTGCACTGCGCCGGCGGGCACCAAGGCTAATCGCCCCCACGTGGGGCCCCGGTCGCCCGGTGCACCCTTGGTTGACGGGGCGGCCCGGCTGCGAGAGACTGGTGGGGTCATGCACCGCCCCCAGACCTTCGTAGGCATTATTCACTAGGCGCGCACTCTCCCCGCGCGCCGTCGAACCGTCCACTGCGTGGGCGGTTTTTCAATTCCCGGCGGATTCGGGTGGGTCAGGGCCCGGGCGCGGGGGCAGCACGGACGCGGCAACAGCGACACGACGAAAGGACCACAGAAGTGAACAAGGCCAGCAGGCATCGGGTCGCCGTCATCGGCGGCGACGGCATCGGGCCGGAGGTCTGCGCCGAGGCGCTGAAGGTGGTCGCCGCGTCCGGGGTGGACCTCGACACCACCGAGTTCGAGCTCGGGGCCGCCCGCTACCTGCGGGACGGCACCGTCCTCCCCGACGAGACCCTCGAGGAGCTCCGCGGCTACGACGCCATCCTCCTCGGTGCCGTCGGGCCGCCGGTCGGCGACACCACGGTCCCGCCGGGAACCCTCGAGCGCGGCCTCCTCCTCAAGCTCCGCTTCGAGCTCGACCTCTACATCAACCTGCGTCCCTTCAGCGGGGTCCCGGGATCGATTGCCGAGGGCGCGGACTTCGCCGTGATCCGGGAGAACACCGAGGGGACCTACGCCGGGGAAGGCGGGTTCCTGCGCAAGGGAACCCCCTTCGAGGTGGCCACGCAGGGCTCGGTCAACACACGCATGGGCGCGGAGCGCTGCGTGCGCTTCGCCTTCGAGCTCGCCGGGCGGCGCAGCAACCGCCTCACGCTCGTGCACAAGACGAACGTGCTGACCTTCTCCGGCGATCTGTGGAACCGCACCGTCACCGAGGTGGCGCCGGAGTATCCCGATGTCACCTGGGACTACAACCACGTCGACGCCGCCTGCATCTACCTGGTGGAGCAGCCCAAGCGCTACGACGTGATCGTGACCGACAACCTCTTCGGTGACATCCTCACCGACCTGGCCGGCGCCGTCGCCGGCGGCATCGGCTTCGCCGCGTCGGCCAACCTGAACCCGGCGCGGACCGGACCGTCACTCTTCGAGCCGGTACACGGGGCGGCCCACGACATCGCGGGCAAGGGCATCGCCAACCCGCTGGCCGCCATCCACTCGGCCGCACTCATGCTCGACCACTTGGGCGAGACCGATGCCGCCGGGCGCATCCTCAAGGCGCTCAGCGCCCAATCCGATTCCATGTCAACCTCGACCACCTCCAACGAAGCGCTCTCCACCACCGCCGTGGGCGACGCCATCGCAGAAAGGCTGTAGCCGTCATGCCCATCACCACGACCGAGAAGATCTGGATGGACGGCGAGCTCGTCGACTGGGCCGACGCCACCGTCCATGTGCTGACGCACACCATGCACTACGGCTCCGGCGTCTTCGAGGGCATCCGGGCGTACCCGACCAGCCGCGGCGTGGCCGTGTTCCGTCTCGGCGACCACATCCGCCGCCTGTTCGCCTCCGCCAAGATCTTCCTGATCGACGTGCCGTTCACCGTCGACGAAGTGATTGAGGCGACGCGAGCTGGTGGTGCGGGCCAACGGCCTGAACGACGGCTGCTACATCCGTCCGCTCATCTACCTCGGGTACGGCGAAATGGGCCTCAACCCGCTGCCCTGCCCCGTCAACGTCTCGGTGGCGGCCTGGCCGTGGGGCACGTACCTGGGCGACGAGGGCATCGCCAACGGCGTGTCCTGCAAAATCAGCTCGTGGCGGCGCCACGACCCCAACGCCGTCCCGACCGCGGCCAAGGGCACCGGCATGTACGCCAACTCCTCGCTGGCCAAGGTGGAGGCCATCAAGGCGGGCTACGACGAGGCGATCCTGCTCGCCCCCAACGGCGACGTGAGCGAGTGCACGGGCGAGAACATCTTCGTCGTGCGCGACGGCGTGCTCTTCACGCCGCCCACCTCCGACGCCGGCGCGCTGGACGGCATCACGCAGGACTCCGTCGAGACCATCGCCCGCGACCTCGGCTACGAGGTCCGCCACGAGCCGATCATCCGCACCGATCTCTACCTGGCCGACGAGGCCTTCCTGACCGGCACCGCGGCCGAGGTCGTGCCGATCCGCGCCGTCGACGACCGCGTCGTCGGCTCGGGCCGCCCGGGGAAGATCACCAAGGAGATCCAGCAGACCTACTTCGCCACCGTGCGGGGCGAGGTCGACCAGTACAAGGAATGGCTCGACCATGTCGACTGAAGGCCATGACGCCGCCCACAGCCACGGCGGGGTCCGGCACACCCATGCGCACGGCCACAGCGCCCACGCCCACGACTTCGCGGTCCCGGACCTGCCCGAGGCCGTGGACATCTTCGACACCATTCTCCGCGACGGCAGCCAGCAGGAGGGCCTCTCCCTCACGGTCGACGACAAGTTGCGGGTGGCCGAGCAGCTCGACCACCTCGGCGTCACCTTCATCGAGGGCGGCTGGCCCGGCGCCAACCCCAAGGACGTCGAGTTCTTCGAGCGGGCCAAGAAGGAGCTGACGCTCAGCACCGCCACGCTGGTGGCTTTCGGCTCCACCCGGCGGGCGGGCGTGAAGCCCGAGACCGACGCCGTCCTGGCCAACCTGGTCGAGGCCGGGGCGCCGATCGCCTGCATCGTCGCCAAGTCGTGGGACCGTCACGTGGCCGAGGCCCTGCGCACCTCCCTCGACGAGGCGGTCGCCATGGTGGCCGACTCGGTGCGCTTCCTGTGCGAGCACGACCTGCGCGTCTTCCTCGACGCCGAGCACTTCTTCGACGGCTACCGGCGCAATCCGGACTTCGCCCTGTCCGTCCTCGCCGCGGCCGAGGAGGCGGGGGCCGAGGCGCTGGTGCTGTGCGACACGAACGGCGGCTCCCTGCCCGACGACATCGGGCAGGCGGTGGCGGACGTGCGGGAGCGCACGAGCGCGCAGCTCGGCATCCACTGCCACAACGACACCGGCTGTGCCGTGGCCAACTCGCTGGTGGCGGTGCAGGCCGGCGTCACCCAGGTGCAGGGCTGCATCAACGGCTACGGCGAGCGGGCGGGCAACACCGACCTCTCGGCGGCCATCCCCAACCTGTCGCTCAAGTTCCATATCCGCACCATCCCGGCGGACCGCCTGGAGCGGTTGACGCCGGTGGCGCATCACATCGCCGAGCTGGTCAACATCGCGCCCAACCCCCAACAGCCCTACGTCGGCAACTCGGTGTTCGCCCACAAGGGCGGCCTCCACGCCAGCGCGGTGGCCCGCAGTGCCGACCTCTACGAGCACATCGAGCCGAATCTGGTCGGGAACGGGACCCGGGTCGTCGTCTCGGAGATGGCCGGCCGGTCGACGCTGGCCATGAAGGCGGACGAGCTCGGGCTGCGAGCTCGACGGCGAGGTGATCGGCCGCGTGCTGGACGAGCTCAAGCGCCTGGAGCACGAGGGCTACCACTTCGAGGTGGCCGACGGCTCGCTGGAACTGTTGCTGCGACGCGCCACCGGATGGGTGGCCGACTTCTTCACGGTGGAGTCGTTCCGTGTCATCACGGACCACGACCAGCGCGACGAGGCCGGCGTGCGGCGACAGCGACGGCCGGAGCCGACGGCCTGCAGGGGGTCATGACCGAGGCCACCGTGAAGGTCCACGTCGGGCCGGAGCGCATTGTCGCCACCGCCGAGGGCAACGGCCCGGTCAACGCGCTGGACGGGGCGCTCCGGGCCGCCATCGGCGCCAAGTTCCCCGCACTGGACCACATCCACCTCACCGACTACCGGGTGCGCGTCCTCGATACGGGCCGGGGCACCGGCGCCGTCACCCGGGTCCTGGTCGACACCACCGACGGGCAGCGGACCTGGACCACCATCGGCGTGTCCGAGAACATCATTGAGGCCAGCTGGCAGGCCCTCTACGATTCGATCGTGTTCGGGCTGCTCCACGCCTCCTGAGGCGGTCGGCACCGCGGCCCCGGCACGCAGGACGGGCACGAGCACGTCGACGGCTGGAGCGGTCGCGCCCGGCGTCGTCACAGGGGGACGCGCATGACCGTGTGGAGCCGGATCGCAGCCGCCGCCGTCAAGCTCCCTCCGCCGCGGACGACGGCCGTCTCCGTCGAGCGTGGCCTGACCGCGAAGATGCCCGACGGCGTCGAGCTCGTGGCCGACCGCTGGTACCCGACGCACGGCACGCCTGCGGGCGGACCGCCCACCGTGCTCATCCGCACGCCCTACGGGCGCACGATCATGGGACCGCTCGGGCGCCTGTACGCCGAGCGCGGCTACCAGGTCGTCGTGCAGAGCTGCCGGGGGACGTTCGGATCCGGGGGCGAGTTCGTCCCGGTGCGCAACGAGCAGGCGGACGGGAAGGCGACGCTCGACTGGGTGGCGGCCCAGCCCTGGTTCGACGGCCGCCTGGTCATGTGGGGCGCCAGCTACCTCGGCATGACGCAGTGGGCGGTGGCCCAGGACGCGCCGGACTTCCTGCGCGCGCTCAGCCTCCAGGTGACGGCGGCCAACTTCCGGGACTCGGTGGTGTTCCCCGGCGGCGCCTTCGCACTCGAGACGGGACTGGCCTGGCTGCACGAGGTCAAGAACCAGGAGCTGGGATGGCGGCAACGTGCTGCGGGCGCGCCTGCGGGCGGCCAGGGTGGTGGCGACATCGAGCGAGGTGCTGCCGCTGGGGCGGTGCGACAGCGCCGCCATCGGCGAGCCCATGGCCTTCTTCCAGGATTGGCTCGAGCACGGCACTCCCGGCGACCCGTGGTGGGATGCGGTCGACTTCGGGCGCCGGCTCGACAGCGTGCCACCGGCCAGTTTCATCGGCGGCTGGTACGACCTGTTCCTGCGGGCGCAGGTCGACGACTACGAGGCGCTCCGGCGCGCCGGGCGCTCGGCCCGGCTGACCATCGGCCCGTGGACGCACGGCAGCCCCGGCCTCTTCACCGAGGCCGTGCGTGACGGCCCGCGCTGGTTCGACAGCCAGCTCGGCGCGGACGAGGCCGGACGGGACGAGCGGCAGGACGCACCGGTCCGCCTGTTCGTCATGGGCTCGCGCACGTGGCAGGAATTCTCCATGTGGCCACCGGCGGGGAAGACCGAGAGCTGGTACCTCGGACGGGGCGGCACCCTCGGGCAGGCCCGGACGCAGGCCGACGACGTCGCGCCCGACCGCTACCACTACAACCCCAGCGACCCCACGCCCTCGGTGGGCGGCCCCTCGCTCAACATGACCACGGCGGGGCGCAAGGAACAGTCCCGCCGGGAACGCCGACGCGACGTGCTCACGTACACCAGCCCTCCTCTGACCGACGACCTGACGGTGATCGGCCCGGTGACCGCGACGCTGTACGTGCGGTCGTCGCTCGAGCACACGGACTTCTTCGTGCGGCTGTGCGACGTGACGGCGAAGGGGAAGTCGTTCAACCTGAGCGACGGCATCGTCCGCCTCACGCCCGGCTCCATGGAGCACGACGACGAGGGCGTCGCCAAGGTGGAGATCGCCATGTGGCCGACCGCCAACACGTTCCGGGCCGGCCACCGCATCCGCCTGCAGGTGTCCAGCGGCGCCCACCCGCTCTTCAACCGCAACGCGGGGACGGGCGAGCCCTTGGCGACCGGTGCCAACCTGCGCTCGGCCGACCAGGAGCTCTTCTGTGACGCCGGACGCCCGTCCTCGGTGGCCCTGCACGTCGTGCCGCTGCTGGAGGACGGTGTGCTGGGCGGGAGTGGAGTGGGGTCGCCCGACCCCCTCGGCTAACCTCCGCGCATGACGCAGCCCACCTTCGTGCCCATCGCCGAGGCCGACCAGGTCCGCCCGGCCCGGCATCTGCACGTTCCCGAAATCTGGGTGGCGGACCGTCCGGCCGAGCTGGTGGGCCCGACCATGCGCAAGGGCGCCAACCTGGGCACGCCGGGTCCCGACTCGGGCTTCGCGCTCCGGCTGTCCCATCGTTTCGAGGAGCAGCTGCAGCTCGGCGACGGCGAGTCCGCGCACGATGTGCTGCTCGGCGTCGCCCTCGTGGCCTCCAAGCGGGCGGCCCTCTTCGGCCGGGCGCCCTGCGTGTACGACGTCCGGCTCGCCCTCAACCTGTGGGGCTTCCTCGACGACGCCCCGGCAGACGTCCGCGAGACGCGCCGGGTGCTGTTCTCCTCCATTTCGCACGACTACGTGGCGCAGCGGGCCCTCGTCGACTCCGTCCCCGAGGAGACGCTCCGGCTGAGCCCGGACGAGGTCCGCGCCGGAGGCGGCCCCGCCGCCTAGGGGCGGCGCACGGCAACGACGTGGGCGCGATCGGGGCGATCGACCGGCTCGAGATCGAGGCCGGCGGCTTCACCTTCACGGGCCGGGCCTGCGGCCCGCACGAGGGTCGCGCCGTCCTGCTGCTGCACGGCTTCCCGCAGACGTCATGGGCCTGGCGGGACGAGCTCTGGGCGCTGGGCAGCCGCCGGCTACCGCGCCATCGCGCCCGACCAGCGCGGCTACTGCCCGGGTGCCCGTCCGCCCGAGGTGAGCGACTACGCCACCGAGCACCTCCTGCAGGACGTCATCGACCTGGCGGACTCCATGCACATGGAGACGTTCGACCTCGTGGGGCACGACTGGGGCGGCATGCTGGGTTGGGTCCTGGCGTCGCGCCACCCGGGGCGCGTGCGCACGCTCAGCGTCGTGTCCACGCCGCACCCGCTCGCGCTGCACGAGGCGCTGCGCGGCGCGGATCCGACCCAGGCGGCGTACGGCGCGTCCATGCAGGCGTACCAGGCGTCGGAGGTGCCCGAGCGCCTGCTGCTCGGCGCCGACGGAGCCGGTGGCGGCCTCGCCACGCTGCTGGCCGAGACCGGTCTCGACGACGAGGATGCCCGGATGTACGTCGCCGCCCTGAGTGAGCCGGGCGCCCTCACGGCGGCCCTCAACTGGTACCGGGCCATGGACGGCAACGTGCTCGACGGGCTGAACCCGGTGTGCGTGCCCACGCTCTACGTCTGGTCCACCGGGGACGTGGCGTTCGGGTGGGCCGCGGCCCAGAACACGGCCGAGTGCGTGCAGGGGCCGTACACCTTCGAGGTGCTCGACAACGTGTCGCACTGGATCCCCGAAATGGCGCCGGTCGAGCTGTCGCAGCTGCTGATCCGGCATCTGAAGGCCAACTGACCGGCGCCGGCGCCCGGCGGAGAACCGCACCCCGGTGCCGCCTGCGAGAATGGACCGGTGAGCACCTCGACCTTCGCCCTGACCGACGTCCAGCGGGACTTCCGTGAGTCCCTGCGCACCTTCTCCGAGGAGAAGATCGCCCCGAACGCGGCCGAGGCCGACCGCAACGCCGAATTCCCGTGGAAGTCGTTCGAGGCCTGCAAGGAGATGGAGCTGCCCGCCCTCGGCATGCCGGCGGCCTACGGCGGTGCGGGGGCCGACACCGTGACGGTGGCGATCATGACCGAGGAGCTCGCCCGCGTCTGCGCCTCGACGGCGCTCACCATCCTCATCTCCAAGCTCGGCATGACGCCGGTGCTGAACTGGGGGTCCGAAGAGCTCCGGCAGCAGTACGTGCCCCGCGTGGCCGCCGGCGAGATACAGGCGAGCTACTGCCTCTCCGAGGCCGACGCCGGGAGTGACGTCGCCTCCATGCGCACCCGCGCCGTGCGCGACGGCGACGACTACATACTGAGCGGGTCCAAGTACTGGATCACCAACGCCGGGATCTCCGACGTCTACGTCGTCTTCGCCAAGACCGACCCCGACGCCGGCGGGCGGGGCATCTCGTGCTTCCTGGTCGAGAAGGAGTGGGGGGTCCACATCGCCAAGCACGAGGACAAGATGGGACTGCGCGGCAGCCCCACGGGAGAGGTGATCCTCGACGAGGTCCGCGTCCCCGCCTCGCACCGCATCGGCGAGGAGGGCCAGGGCTTCACCATCGCCATGCACACGCTCGATCGCAGCCGGCCCACCATCGGGGCCCAGGCCATCGGCATCGCCCAGGGCGCCATCGACTTCTCCGGCGCCTACATGAAGCAGCGCCACGCCTTCGGTGCCCCGATCGCCGACCTGCAGGGACTGCGCTTCATGCTGGCCGACATGGCCACGCGCACCGAGGCGGCCCGCGCCCTCGTCTACCGCGCCTGCGCCATGGCCGACGACGACCCGACGGGGGAGCTGACCCGGTTCGGCGCCATGGCCAAGGCCTTCGCGTCGGACACGTCCATGTCGGTCACGGTCGACGCCGTGCAGCTGCTCGGTGGCTACGGCTACACCAAGGACTTCCCGGTCGAGCGCTTCCTGCGCGACGCCAAGGTGACCCAGATTTACGAGGGGACCAACCAGGTGCAGAAGGTCGTCATCGCCCGGGAGCTCCTCAAGCACCTGTAGTCGGGGCCCAGAGCAACCGCCACCTACAATTGGGGGATGGTGTTCCGGCCTCCGACTATCTCCGAAGTTGGGGCCGAAGTCACTCTCTGTCTGGCCGAGGGTGACGAAGACGCCGCCCGACGACTGGCCTTTCGGTTCGTCGAACTCTTCGACAAGGCAGATGACGGGGATCGCCGCCGGATGGTCGAAGCCGCGCCGGGCCCTACCGGCGACTCTCGCTTCGACGCGCTCCTGGCCTCGTTGGTCGAGTACTCCTGTGTTCACCACAACGTGCATCCACCGCTCTGGGTGGACGATCCAGGCGCGATTTCTCGAGGAGTGGTGGTTCGTCTCAGGGATCCGGTCGCTTCATGCGGATGCCGTCGTGCACAGTCCCGTCTCGTTCAAAGGCGGGGAGTCTTCATCGCCGAGGATTCGTTGACGTACGCCTGATGCTTCTCGATCGAGAGGGTATCCAGACGGCTCTGATCGCCCTCGACGCGGAGCTCGGACGCTCAGGAGTCCGTGGTGAACTCTTCGTGGTCGGCGGGGCCGCAACGGCTCTCGCGTACGACGCCCGTCGTGCCACTGTTGACGTCGACGCCGCGTTCCTCCCTGCGTCAGAGGTGCGACAGGCAGCCCGGAGAGTGGCTGACGAGTTGGGCCTCGAGCCGGACTGGCTCAACGATGGCGCCAAGGCATTCATGCCTCGGAACGACGCCGATCAGGTCAGGGTGTTCGAAGGGGATCACGTCATCGCTCCTCGAGCGCAGTTCCTGCTCCAGGAGATGTTCCCGTCCGAGGACCGGGGGAGTCCGGGGCTCGGGCGCTGAGGATCTCGAAGGTCCGGCGGCACGGCGTTGGCGCCCGGCGATGCGGTCCGGGCAGACTGCCCGGGGCCGGCCCGAAAGGGCCGGTGCTAAAGTTAGAACAGGTTCTAGAAATCGCCCACCGAGGGCATCCGGCCGAGGGTCGGAAGTAGCAGCAGGAGGACGTCCGTCATGGCGCAGCCGGTAATCATCGAGGCGGTCCGCACCCCAATCGGGAAGCGCAACGGGTGGCTGTCGGGGCTGCGTGCGCCCGACATCCTCGGCGCGGCCCAGGTCGAGGTGGTCAAGCGGGCCGGCATCGACCCCGGTTCCGTCGAGCAGGTCGTGGGCGGCTGCGTGACCCAGGCGGGGGAGCAGGGCTTCAACGTGACCCGGACGGCCTGGCTGCTGGCCGGCCTGCCCTACGAGGTCGCCGCCACCACGGTCGACTGCCAGTGCGGCTCGTCGCAACAGGCCAACCACTTCGTCAACAACCTGATCGCCGCCGGCGCCGTCGACGCGGGTATCGCCTGCGGCGTCGAGGCCATGAGCCGCGTGCCGCTCGGGGCCAATGCCGCCGCCGGCGTGGGCCGCGCCATTCCGGCCGACCTGCCCTATGACATGCCCGACCAGTTCACCGCGGCCGAGCGCATCGCCAAGAAGTACGACATCAGCCGGGCCGACGTCGACTGGCTCGGCCTCGAGTCGCAGAAGAAGGCGCAGCGGGCGCTGGCCGAGGACCGCTTCGCCCGCGAGCTCGTGTCGGTCGAGGCCCCCATCGTGGGCGAGGAGGGCCCACGCGGCGAGCACTCGGGCGAGAAGATGGTCGTGTCCAAGGACCAGGGCCCGCGTGACACGACGGCCGAGGGCCTGGCCAAGCTGAAGCCCGTGCTGCCCGACGGCATGCACACGGCGGGGAACTCGTCGCAGATCTCGGACGGCGCCGCCGCCGTGCTCTGGATGTCCGAGGACCGCGCCAAGGCCGAGGGCTTCCGGCCCCGGGCCCGCGTGGTGGCCCAGGTGCTGGTCGGCTCCGACCCCTACTACCACCTCGACGGTCCCATCGCGGCGACGACCAAGGTGCTGGCCAAGGCCGGCATGACCATGAAGGACATCGACCTCTTCGAGGTGAACGAGGCCTTCGCCTCGGTCGTCATGAGCTGGGCCCGCGTGCACGACGCCGACATGGACAAGGTCAACGTCAACGGTGGCGCCATCGCCATCGGCCACCCGGTCGGGGCCACGGGCAGCCGGCTGATCACGACGATTCTGCACGAGCTCGAGCGCACCGACAAGACCTACGGGCTCGTGTCCATGTGCTGCGGTGGTGCGCTGGCGACGGGCACCATCATCGAGCGGCTGTAGGCGGCGGCTCCAACTCTTCTGTCCGTCCGACAGCCGACCAATCTTTTCGGCGCCTACCTCTGGAGGGGACCGTGGTTACCACTGAGCACCTGACGTTCGAGCGCGACGGCGCGACCGCCATCGTCACCATGAACCGGCCGGAGGCGAAGAACGCGCTGAGCCTGCCCATGCTCGTCGGCATGAAGGACGCCTGGGAGGAGATCGACAGCAACGACGACATCCGCTGCGCCATCCTCACCGGCGCCGGCGGGACGTTCTGCGCCGGCATGGACCTCAAGGCGATGGGCGGCAGCGACGCCGAGAAGTACCAGGCGCGCATGGCCGAGGACCCCGACCTGCACTGGAAGGCGCTGCTGCGCCACTACGACCTGCGCAAGCCCCTGATCGCCGCCGTCGAGGGCTGGGCCGTGGCCGGCGGGACCGAGATTCTGCAGGCGACCCACATCCGCGTGGCGGGCGAGGGCGCCATCTTCGGGGTGTTCGAGGCCAAGCGCGGGCTGTTCCCCCTGGGCGGCTCGACCGTCCGCCTGCGCCGGCAGATCCCCTACACGCTGGCCATGGAGCTGCTGCTCACCGCCCGCGAGGTGCCGGCGGAGGAGGCACTGCGCATCGGCCTGATCGGGCACGTCGTCCCCGACGGCACGGCGTTGGACAAGGCGCTGGAGATCGCGGCCGTCATCGGGGCGAACGGGCCGCTGGCCGTCGAGGCGATCCTGCGCAGCGTGCGCGAGACCGAGGGCATGTCCGAGGTCGACGGGCTGGCCCGTGAGCTCGAGATCGGCTGGCCCGTCTTCGCCAGCAACGACGCCACCGAGGGCCAGAAGGCCTTCGCGGAGAAGCGCCCGCCCAACTACACCCGCACGTGAGCGCCAAGGAGCGGCCGCACGACCCGCCCGCCGGAGGCGGCTTTCCGGGCATCGACGGACTCTCCGAGACAGCGGCGGACTCGCCGCTGAACCGGTTGGCGGCGGCGGCGCGGCGCATCGGCAACGTGGCGGTGGGCCAGCCCCTCGACGAAGCCGACGTGGTGGAGGCGGCGGCCGAGCTGACCGCGGTGGCGGACCGCCTGGAGGCGGCGGCCGCGGCGGAGCGGCGCACCCGCAACCAGCCCACCCCCGAAGTGCATCCCCAGGACGTCTTCTCGACCAGCCCGGTGATCGGCTTCGCCAACCCGGTCGCCCCACCCGTCGAGGTGTGGGCGGTGGTCGGTCACGAGGGATGGCGCGAGGTGCGCGGCCGCGTGACCTACGGCTACGCCTACGAGGGGCCGCCCACCTGCGTGCACGGCGGCGTCATCGCCGCGCTGTTCGACGAGCTGCTGGGCATGTGCAACATCCTGGTTGGTTCGGGCGCCATGACCGGGACGCTGACGGTGCGCTACCGACGCCCGACCCCGCTGCTGGCGCCGCTCGAACTGGTGGCCCGCCACACCGGCAAGGAGGGGCGCAAGGTCTACGCCTGGGGCGGCATCTACAACCAGGGCGAGCTGACGGCCGAGGCGGACGGCATCTTCATTGAGGTGCCGCCCGGCCGCATGCTCGACATCGTGTCGGGCAACGCGCACAGCAGCGAGGCCCCGCTGGTCGTCGACCCGGACTGGCAGAAGCTGATGGCCCGCAACGAGACCGGCCAGGACGGCCGGCCCGGCTGACGGACGGTGCGGGCTCAGTCGCCGGGTGCAGGCACGAAGCTGAAGCGCACGTGGCGGCGGGGGTTGTCCTCGTTGAGGTCCACCAGCACCACCGACTGCCAGGTCCCGAGTGCCACCCGACCCCCGAGCACGGGGAGCGTCACCGAGGGGCTGACCAGCGCCGGCAGCAGGTGGTCGGCGCCGTGGCCGGGCGAGCCGTGGGCGTGCCGGTAGCGGTCGTCCCGGGGCAGGATGCGCTCCAGCGCGTCGAGCAGGTCGCTGTCGGACCCCGAGCCGGTCTCCATGAGGGCGACCCCGGCGGTGGCGTGGGGGACGAAGACATTGACCAGCCCGTCGCCCAACTCGGCGCAGAAGCGCTCGAGCTCGTGCGTGAGGTCGATGATGCGTCGCCGGGAGGCATCGACGGTCAGCTCGATCGACTGCATGACGGACCCAGTCTGCCGTAGCGTGCCGGCGTGCGACGCCTCTTCCTCGCTGCGGTGGCGGCTGCGGCAGGCCTGACAGGGTCGGCGCTGGCCGCCGGATCCGGCCCCGTGGCCGCGGCGAGCGTCCCGCCCGGCCAGGACCACGCCTGCATTGTGGGGACGCCGCCGGCGTCGATCGACTGGTCGGCGCTGGCCAATCCGATCCTGTCGTATCCCACCGTGGGTGTGAAGGATCAGGCGCTGCAATGGTCCGGCGGCCAGTGGCACATGCTCTACAGCGATATGACGTCCGTCCCGGCGGCGCCGCATGTCCACTTCAGCGTGGCCGTGTCGTCGAGCCCGGACCTGCAGCACTGGAGCGCGCCCAAGGTCATTGCGGACAACGCCGCCTCACCCGACATCGTCCGTTCGCCTTCCGGGACGTTCGTCGTCACCTATCAGACACCGCAGGGGCTGGCCTACCGCACCGCCTCCGACGCGACACTCGGGAAATGGTCGGCGCCGCATGCGCTCGGGCGGGGACTGGCGCACCGGATGATCGACGCCGCGCTCGCCTTCACCGGCCACGGGGTGATCCTGGGATTCAAGGCGGGGACCACGACGCAGCACTTCGAGATCGCCTGGGCGCCGTCGCTGACGGGGACGTTCCACGTCGTCGGTCGGCCTGACATCGTGGTGTACGACGACACCGTCGAGAATTACGAGTTCCTCACCGTCGACGGAGCGTGGCATCTGGTGGCCACGTCGAACACACTCGACCAGCCCTACCTCTTCACGCTGGGACCGGGCGATCCCACCACACCGTCCACGTGGCTGCACTGGAGTGCCGGCCAGCAGCTGTCGGTGCCGGGCGAATCCTTCGACAGCGGGACCGGGGTATCGAGCGTCGGGTACGAGCACGCCAACTCGGCCTTCCTCTGCGTCGGCCCCGCCGGCGAGGACTACCTCACGTACGCCGGAAGCACCGAGCTCACGCAGTACGGCGGATGGGGGCACGCCCGCATCGGGTTGGCCCGGAGCACCGACCTCGTGCACTGGGCGGTGCCGCCCGGCTGACGCGTTCGGGTGAAGGAATCGCCCGTGGTGCTCAGGGGGCGGTGGCCGCGGTTCCTTGCGTGCTCAAGATGACGGTGGAGTGCTCGGCCACCGTCGACCCCGCGACCGGGGCTTCGGCTGTGACGTGTGTCCCCACGGGGCTGGCGTAGCCGGCGTTCAGGCAGGCGTGGGCGAACGAAAGGGCTGCCGCGCTGGAGCTGAGGCCGACCACGTTCGGAACGGTGACCGTCGGTATCGGGTGTCCGGGCAGGTCGGTACACGGCGGATAGACCAGTGGCTTCTTCGAAGCGGCGAGCGTGACGACGACTCGGTTCTGGGCTCGGGTGTCGCCGTCGAGGCCCACGAGTTGGACCACCGCCGAGTACTTCCCGGCGGGCAGCGGGGGCGGCGAGATCCGGCTGCCACTCGACATCACGCACGGCAGGATCGACTGCGAGGGATTTCCCGCCGGCTCCGCTTGGGCGCACCCTCCGTACGTCGTGATCACCGTCACGCGGAACCGGTGCGCGCCATGGGCGAGCCGCACCGTCGGGTTGCACCCCACGACGGTGTGAGCGGAAGACGGGGCGATCCCGTGTCCGCTCAGCCCGACGGAGAGCCACCCGTTGACGGCACACGTGTCGACGGTGATCGTCCGGTCCGAGGTGTTCGTGAGCACCACCGTTCCCGTGATGCGGTGACCGGAGGTGACATGGTCGGTCGCGAGCGCCAGGTGCACCGTGACAGGCGGTGAAGGCGTCGCCTGGGCCGCTGCGGCCGAACTCCAACCGAGCAGCAGCACAGGGACGACGAGGACCCCCCGGCGAACGCGCACGGCCATATTGTGGTGGCCCGGTTGGGGCATGTCCACGGCAGGGCGACGGGACGGCGGCGAGCGGGCCCGCCTGCAGGGCCGATGGCGTGGTCACCCCAGCGCAGCAAATCCCAGTAGCTGAAATCCCGCCCCGGTGTCATAATCGCCTGGTGCCGGTGGAGGGCCACTTCTACGGCGAGCGGACCTGGTTCTTCGACACCAGGAGCCCGGTTCGGCGAATGGGCGTCAGCACGCACGGCGCCGACTCGACCTTGGTGTTCTCCCTGTGGCAGGGCGACGTCTGCACCGGGACCTTCCGGCTGCCGGCCGGCGAGGCGCCCGGGCTCATTTCGGCGCTGGCCTACGGCATGTCGGACGCCTTCTCGGATCAGCCTCCTCCGGCACCGCCGCGACCGGAGCCGTTCCGGACGATGGTGTCCCGCTTCGTCCGGAACCTGCTGTCCCGGCCGCACGGGCAGAGCGGCTCCGACTCGCATCTCCGGCTGCTCAAGTAACCCCACGCGTGGCGATGCGGCCGCCGCCCCGCACCCGGTACACCGGTAGCTTTCTTCTCATGCGAACGAGTGGCCGGGTCCTTCGTCGTCGTCCTGCCGGTGTCGCCATCGCCCTCGCCACCGGGGCGCTGGCTGCCGCTCTGGGTCTCGGTGTGGCCGACGGCCCGGTGCCGGCGGTTGCAGCAGCGGCCACCGTCGGCGGACACGTCGAGTCAGGCACGCCGGGCCCCAATGCGGTCACGGCGTTCGGTGCCGCCACGACCGTGCCGGGGACGACGCTCGGCGGTCTCTCCTCGCCGGTGGTGGGTGTGGCCGCGACACCCGATGGGAACGGCTACTGGGCCGTCGCCTCGGACGGCGGCATCTTCGCCTTCGGGAACGCGCCCTTCGAGGGCTCGACAGGCGGCATCCACCTGAACGCACCGATTGTGGGCATGGCCGCAACGTCGGACGGTGGCGGGTATTGGCTGGTCGCCAGCGACGGTGGCGTCTTCGCCTTCGGCGATGCCGTTTTCCTGGGCTCCATGGGCGGCCGCCCCCTCAACCAGCCGATCGTCGGGATGGCGGCCACCCCGACCGGTCACGGGTACTGGCTGGTGGCCGCGGACGGTGGCGTGTTCTCCTTCGGCGATGCCGTGTTCTTGGGCTCCATGGGCGGCACGCACCTCAACGAGCCGGTTGTCGGCATGGCGGTGGTCCCGACGGGTGGCGGGTACTACATGACGGCCTCGGACGGCGGCATCTTCGCCTTCGGCGACGCACCCTTCGAGGGCTCGCTGGGTGGCACGCCGCATTGCGGAGCCGGTCGTCGGCATGGCCGCTACCCCGAGTGGCCACGGCTACTGGCTGGCGGCGGCGGATGGTGGCGTCTTCGCGTACGGCGACGCACCGTTCGAGGGATCGGACGGCGGGACGGCGAAGCAGGGCGCCGTGGCGGTGGGAATCGCCGGGCGGCCCGGTGGGTACTGGCTCGCCTACGGCGTCGATCCGAAGACCCAGATGATCTCGTCGATCGGCGCCTTTGTGGCCACCCGGGCCGACAACGTCACCGTGGCCGTGCAGGACCTGACCACGAACCGGATCTACCAATTCCGGCCCGGTGTCACCGAGAACACGGCGAGCACCTTGAAGGTCGACATTCTGGCCACGCTGCTCGGTCAAGCCCAGGCGGCTGGCCGGTCGCTCACGCCCGAGGAGCAGAGCCTGGCCGTGCCGATGATCGAGGAGAGCCTCGACAGCGCGGCCGACACGCTGTGGACCCGGCTCGGGCCGGGCGCCGTCGGCGCCTTCGAGCGGGCCGAGGGCATGACCTCCACCGTGCCGGCCACCGACGGGGTCTGGGGATCGACGCAGACGACGGCACTCGACCGCCTCGCCATGGTCCGGACGGTGGTCGAACCCAACACGTTGCTCACGAATGCCTCCCGGGCCTACATCCTCAGCCTGATGGAGAACGTCACGCCGTCACAGGACTGGGGCGCGACGGGCGGTGTGCCGCCCGGCGTGACGGTGGCGCTCAAGAACGGGTTCGCCATGAGCACCGGATGGCAGATCAACACCACCGGGTGGGTCGATGGTGACGGTCGCGACTACCTGATCGCCGTGTTGACCAACGGCAACGCGTCGGAGCAGTACGGCATCGACACGGTCAACGGCGTCTCGGCGCTCATCTGGAACGCGATGGGGGAGTAGGGCGGGGCACCGAGCGCGCTTCACCGTCGTCCTGCGCGGCGTACGAGCTCGGCCACCGACGACAACAGCGCCACGGCATCGTCGACCGAGAGCTGGGCCAGATGACCGCCCGAGAAGCGGTCCTCGTTCGTGACGTCGACGACGGCCAGTCCGAGTGCGGGCAGCAGGGCCTCGTCCTCGCGCAGCTCGACCTCGGCCAGGATCAAGCCCTCCAAGCGCCCCTCGAACCGGTCGACAGCCAGTGTGTGCGCACCCGTCGGCCACTGCCAGCGGGTCTTGTGGACGCGACGCGCCCGTGAGCTGTCGGAGAAGGTCGAACTCGTGCTCGCTCAGGTACATGTTGGTGAGTGACACGCGTTCGGGGGAGTCGGGAGTCGCCCGGACCTTCTGACCCAACTTGTACGTGGTGCCCGATCCGGAGCGCATGCGGCGGAGGCGCAGGGTCGAACCGGTGAGGTAGAGGTCGTGGATCTCGACGGGGTCGACCAGGTCGTCGGGGAGGGCGCTGAGCAGCCAGCGCTGCTCGCGCTCGATCCGGGCGTAGGGGCCGGCCCCCGGGGTTCGTTCCTGCACGCACACATTCTGACGCCCTTTGCGAGGGCAATCCCCCGTGCATCGCCGTGCCCGACGGCCGCCACGTATCATCGTCGGCATGACGCCGGAGGAGCTGGCCGACCTCGCGCACCTGCGACGAGCCCGCGACCGTATCGATCGCGACTACGCCCAGCCCCTCGACGTGCCGGCCATGGCCCGGACCGCACTCATGTCGCCGGCACACTTCTCGCGCAAATTCCGGGCCGCCTACGGCGAGACGCCCTACAGCTACCTGATGACTCGCCGCATGGAGCGGGCCAAGTCCTTCCTCCGCCAGGGCATGTCGGTGACCGACACGTGCTTCGCCGTCGGTTGTACGTCGCTCGGATCGTTCAGCTCGCGCTTCACCGAGATCGTCGGGGAGACGCCTTCGCAGTACCGGAGCCAGGACCACAGCCACATCGAAGCGATCCCGTCGTGCGTCAGCATGGTGGTCACGCGCCCCCGGCGCACTCCCATCGCGGTCTGAAGCTGTCGGCCCGGTCCGGGGGCCGGTCCGTGTCGCCCTCGGAGCTCTCCGCACCGAGCAGGATCGGAGAAGCATTCGAACGGATGGTCTTCGTACACTCGTCGTATGCCAGTCACCGTTGCATCCATGTTCATTTCCGTCCACGACCCCGAGGAGGCGCTGGGCTTCTACCGCGACGCCCTCGGCTTGGAGGTCAAGAACGACGTCAAGTCGGGCGAGTTCCGCTGGGTCACCGTCGGTTCTCCCGAGCAGGACGTCGACATCGTCCTCTCCCAGCCGCACGGCGGCCGCTCGCAGGCCGAAGGCGATGCTCTGCTCGCTCTCGTGACACAGGGGTCGCTGCAGGCGGCGCTCTTCCGCACGGACGACCTCGACGCCACCTTCGAGAAGGTGCGTGCCTCGGGCGCCGAGGTGCTGCAGGAGCCGGCCAAGCAGCCGTGGGGCGTGACCGACTGCGCGTTCCGTGACCCTTCGGGCAACCTCGTCCGCATTCAGCAGGCGTAGGCGGGAGCGAGTCCGATGAAGACAATGACCTGCAAGCAACTGGGCGGACCCTGCGACCTCGAGCACCATGGAACAGACGGCGGACGAGGTCATCAAGGCACAGGACCGCCACCTCAAGGACGTCGTGGCCGCCGGCGATGCCGCCCACGAGAGCGCCCTGAAGGACATGAAGGGGCGCTGGAAGCACCCCATCGCCAACATGGGTTGGTACAAGCAGACCAAGCGGGAGTTCGCCGCACTGGCGGAGGACTGAGCGGGTCTCAGCCGTCCGCCGCACCGGGAGTCACCGGCGGCACCGTCTTGATCATCTGCAGCGCCGGCGAGTCCCGCCCCCACAGGTCGGGCATCTCCTCCAACGGGAGGAAGCCGCAGCCGAAGTAGAAGGCCCGCGTGGCGGCATAGCCCTCGTCGGGGGAGCGTGGGCTCAGCGTCTTCACCTGGAGGTACGTGATGTCCCGCTCGCCCAGCCAGCGCTCGGCGGCGCCGAGCATGGCCCGCCCGATCCCGCCCCGGTGCTGTTCGGGCAGGACGCCCATGACCACGATCTCGGCCGCGTAGGGGGTGTGCACCCGCAGCGTCAGGACGCCGCAGTCCCGCCCGTCCACCGTCGCCACCACGGTCGGGTGGGTGTCCGCCGACTCGACGTAGTCGGCCACCGAGTCCGGGTAGCCGAACCAGTGGGGCAGGGCGGCCAGGATGCCGGCGCAGACCGAGCCGCGCCCCGTCCTGTTGGATCCGGAGCGCGAGACCGGCCGGCCCGCCCATGGGTGTCAGACCGCCCGCTGCACGCCTTCCCAGTAGGGGTCCCGCAGCTTGCGCTTGTAGAGCTTCCCATTGGGGTCGCGTGGCATCTCGTTGGTGAAGTCGATGGTCTTGGGCGTCTTGAACTTGGCCAGCTTGCCGGCGCAGAACTCCAGGATCTCCTGGGCCAGGGCGTCGTTGGCCTCGACCCCCTCCGCCGGCTCGATCACGGCCTTGACCTCTTCGCCCCAGTCCTCGTGGGGAATGCCGAAGACGGCGGCGTCGCCCACCTTGGGGTGTGAGAGCAGGACGTTCTCGATCTCGGCCGGGTAGATGTTGGCCCCGCCGGAGATGATCATGTCGATTTTGCGATCGCGCAGGAACAGGTACCCGTCCTCGTCGATGAGGCCCACGTCACCGACCGTGAAGAAGGCGCCGATGCGGTTCTTGCGCGTCTTCTCCTTGTCGCCGTGATACTCGAAGTCGGCCGACTGCATCGCCATGTACACCGTGCCGATGACGTTCGGCTCCGTGATGCGGTTGCCGTCGTCGTCGAACACGGCGATCTCGCTGATCGGCCAGGGCTTGCCCACCGTGCCCGGCTTCTGGAGCCATTCCTCCGCGCTGACCAGCGTGCCGCCGCCCTCGCTCGCCGCGTAGTACTCGTCGACGGCGTTGCCCCACCAGTCGATCATCTTGTGCTTGACGTCAATCGGGCACGGCGCCGCGGCGTGGATCATGTGCCGCAGCGACGAGACGTCGTACTTCCCCCGGACGTCTTCGGGCAGTGCCAGCAACCGGTGGAATTGGGTCGGCACCATGTGCGAGGTCGTGACCCGCTGCTCCTCGATGAGCCGGAGCATGTCCTCGGGCGACCACTTGTCCATGAGGACGATCGTGTGGCCCAGGTGCAGCGACGCGCTGGCGAAGCGAAGCACCGCCGTGTGGTACAGCGGCGAGCCGACGATGTGGACGTTGTCGTCCTGCGGCTGAATGCCGAACAGGAAGAGCAACCCCGACAGTCCCAAGGCGGCCTGCTCCGGCGTGATGCCGAGCAGCGGGCGGTAGATGCCCTTGGGGTTCCCCGTCGTCCCCGACGTGTAGTTCATGACGTCGCCGATGGTGCGGCCCTCGGGCAAGCGTCGTCGGCTGTGCGTCGCGCGCCGCCGCGTACGGGCTGAACCCCGGGACGGAGCCCACGGCGAGCAGACCGGCGGCGTCCAGCCCCACCTCGTCCGCCGCGGCCACCGCGACGTCGGCGAAGCGCTCGTGGGCCACGAAGGCCTTGGCGGCGGAATCCTTCAGGATGTAGGCCACCTCGGGCGCCACCAGGTGGTGATTGATGGGCACCAGGTAGAAGCCGGCCTGCAGGGCGGCCAGGTACACCTCGAGCATCTCGGCACAGTTGGGCAGCAGCGTGGCCACCACGTCGCCCACGCCGAGCCCCTGGGCTCGCAGGGCGTGCACGACCTGGTTGGCCCGGCCCAGCAGTTCGCCGGCCCGGACCTCGTCGCCCTCGGGCGTCACCAACGCCAGGTAGTCGGGGTCTTCCTGGGCCAGCGCCCAGAAGCCGAGGTCACCCATCAGCAGTCTCCTTGCAGGCTCGCGAAGCGGCGGTGCGCAAATGGCAGCCCCCGCCATCGGCAGGCTAGAACGTGTTCTAACTTACGGCAATTTGCCCGGGTCGGCCGCGCCGGCCGGCTGGACACGGCACGAGATCAGGAGCGTACGACCATGGCTTCATTCCTCGAAGGGAAGGTCGTCGCCGTCACCGGCGGTGGCGGCGGCATCGGGCGGGCCGTCGCACTGGCCGCCGCGGCCGAAGGGGCCAAGGTGCTGGTGGCCGACTTCGGCGTGGGCATGGCCGGAGAGGATCCGAGCAGCGAGGTGGCTGACGCCGTGGTGGCCGAGATCACCAAGGCGGGCGGCGAGGCCCTGGCCGTCGCGGACGACATCTCCAAAATGGAGTCGGGCGAGCGCCTGATCGCCACCGCGCTCGAGAAGTGGGGACGCATCGACGGCGTCGTCGCCGTGGCCGGGATCCTCAGGGAGCGCATGCTCTTCAACATGTCCGAGGACGAATGGGATGCCGTCATCGCCACCCACCTCAAGGGACACTTCACCGTGTTCCGCGCTGCGGCCGCAGTCATGCGCAAGCAGGAGGGCGGGGGTGCGCTCATCGGCTTCACGTCCGGCGCCTTCCAGGGCAGCGTGGCCCAAGCGAACTACGCGGCGGCCAAGGGCGGGATCGTGTCGTTCGTGCGCTCGGCGGCGGTCGGGCTGCACCGTTACGGCGTCACCGCCAACGCCATCGCGCCGGTCGCCCGCACGCGCATGTCGGCCAACGTGCCGGGCGAGCTGACCGAAATGGGTGACGCCGAGGACGTGGCGCCCATGGTCGTGTACCTGCTCAGCGACCAGGCGAAGCACGTGACAGGACAGGTCTACACGGTGGTCGGTTCGAAGATCGCTGTCTGGAATCAGCCCACCGAGGTTCGTGCCATGTGGGCCGATGGTCGCTGGACGCCCGAGCAGATCGCCGAGCGGCTCGACGACAACATCGGCCAGGAACGCATGGCGATGATCGATCGCCTCGAGCAGATGCGGGCGGCGGCAGCGTCGGGCGAGAAGCCCAACGCCTGATCCGCGTCCGCTAAACGATCCGGTGCAGCCTGGGCCGGGGCGTCACCGCGCTGTAGATCTCCATGGAGTTCCCCTCGTGATGGGCTGCCACGACTGCTGACGCGCCGTCATGGTCGTCGGAGAACACCCGGCTCATGTGCTGGCCCCAGACCACGGCAGACCGTGCGATCTGGCGGTCGGGATGCTCCCAGGGGGGGATGCACAGCTCAATCTGGTACATCGGCTCGAAGGTCACGACGTGGGTCGCCCCCTCGCCGTGTGCGGCGAGCCATGCCTCCTTCTCCTCGTCGGTCCAGATTTTCTCAGTCATCGGAATCCACGGCTGGACGGTGGCCATGTCCTCGCACCTCCCTCTCTCCGCCATATCGGTTTCATCAGGAGAAGCCTTGAGAACGGCGGGTCTTTCGCCAGAGGCTGCCGATCGTGCCCCAGGCGCCCACAGACGCGTGTACGACGCGTGGCCGCCCTTGGATGTCGCAACAACGTTGCATTCCCTGTGTAGGAAATGGCCGGGTCGGCCCCGGGGGACCCCCAAAAGGCGGGGCTGACGACGGGGCGGGGCCGCAGGACCGAACCGATTGGCCCGATCTCAGGTCCCTTTCGGCTGGCCGGGCTTCACGTTGGATGGAGGGGGAGGCGCCGGGGTGGGACGCGGGTTCAGCGCTGGCGCCGAGCCCGGAGAGCGGGAAGCCCGAACGGCAGGAAAGCCACGACGGCCGCGACCAGCGCGAGATACGCGCCCCACGACCAACTGAATCGGCGACGGCTTGAGGAGAAAGGCCAACACCACGAGCGCGGCATTGACCCCGGTCAAGAGGACCAGGAGCTGATCCTTGGACAGACGGCCTTGCTCGGCGAGGTCACCGGCCCCGAAGGCGGTGATCAGGACGTAGAGCACGAGCACGATGGAGTCGAGTACCGCAATGAACAGCCATCCGTGCGCGCCGAGACCGCTCACGGAGAACGGTCCGAAGCTGTACCAAGGAAGCCACAACGAGATCAAGAGGACCAGGCTGGCCGGCCCGGCAACCCGGTCCTGGGCGTTCAGGACGTTCAGGCGTTGCCGCGACTTCCGGGGCGGCTTGGTTGCCCGTTGCGGCACGACGGGACGCCTGATGGCGGCGCCGCACTTGGGGCAGAGAGCGGTACCCAGGGGCACCTCGATCAGGCAGCGGGAGCATGCAGGCAATCCGCCATCCTCCTTCCAGCGGTCACGGACGCGCGCTCAGGCTACAGGCGAAGGATGGCGCGACCTGCGGCGTCCTTCGCCTTCCCGGGCCATCGCCTCTGTGTGCCACGCCTGGCGGGCCTCACGACGCGGCACCTGAACGGTAGGGTCGAAACGTGATCGCCCGAGATCAGGCGCCGGCGGCTTTTGCGGCATGGGACGAGTTGATCGACGCAGTCGCCTCGACCACGCCGGCCGACCTGGCGGAGCGGGCACGCGCCATCGCTCGGGCCAGCCTCGACCCCGCAGCTCCTGCCGTGCCGAGGTCCGACGCGACGGTCTTCGCCGAGCAGATGGTCATCGACGTGGCGTCCATGACCACCGATGTTCGGGTGGCGGGGCTGGCCGAGCTCGGTTCCGACGCCCTGGCCTTCGTCCTTGCCGTCTGGAACGAGGACATGATGATGCGCAGCGGTGCCGCCTGGCGCGAGATGTTCGGCGAAGAATGGCGTCCGATCCCGACGTCTGCCTCGGACCGACCCGTGGGTGGCCCACGAGAGGTTTCTCCTCGAAGTGGCCAAACTGAGCGCGCTCGATCCGGTGACCTCCGAACTGGTGAGGCTCCGCGGGGCCAGAGCTCATGACTGCCGGCTCTGCCAGTCGCGCAGGAGCGTGAGCGCCATCGATCAGGCGGGTCGGAGTGACCTGTTCGACGAGACGGATCCGAGCGGCATCTCCGACGCTCAGGACCTGGCTCTCCAGGTCGTCGATGCCTTCGTGTGGCGCCCGCTCCGGTGGCCATCGGGGCTCGGCGAACAGGTCGTGGACACTCTGGGTCCCGCCGCCGCAACCGAGCTGACACTCGATCTCGTCCGCAATGCCGCAAACAAGATCGCCGTCGCTTTCGGCGCGGACGAACCACGCGTGGAGGCAGGCGTCGAGTACTACGACATCGACGTCTCGACCGGGGAACTGCGCTACGACGTCAGCCCGGTCACGCCGGGGCCCTGAACGACCGGCACGCCTCGAGCTGGGTTGACCCCACGGCGTGGGCAATCAAGCCCTATGGAGAACCGCCCGCACGCCGTGGTTGTTGAGCGACTCGGTGTCTCGCTCGTGCTTCACGATGTGTAGTCGACCGGGCCGGCTCCTTCGATACCCACGGCGAAGGCGAGACCGCGGAGTCCCGTATTGCTCGTGAGCGGCCAGATGCTGTGCACGACGTCCGGGGGGATCCTGATCAGGTCGCCTTGTCCGACCTCTCGTTCCTCATCCGCAATTTTCATGATGCCGCGTCCTGAAATGATGTAATAGAACTCGTGCGTGGGATGGGAATGCGGATCGACGAGACCACCGCCGGCGACCTCCCACTCACTCACGAGCTCGAGGAATCCACCGCGGGTCGCATCCTTCAGCTCCCCAGGCTGAATGAGCCACCAGACCGGCACTGTCCCGGCATGTTCGATGACCGGTGCTACTTCCCTCGCCGAGCGGACGTCCATCCCTGATCCTCCTCCTTCGCCGTCGTGGAATCGTACGGCCAATCTCCAAAGCCTTGAAGGGCGAGAACTCGGCCCGGGCCTCTCCGCAAGTCTCGCCGGCACCCTGTCCCTGGGTACGGCGGCACCCTATGTCAACCGCCAGGTTGTAGGCGATAGTGCAATCGAAGAACGGGCACTCGACTCAAACTCAACTCGTGGTCGGTGCGCAAGACGCCTTCGTCGTCCACGAACACCGTGAACCGCTCAGCCAGGGGAACGCGTCGAGCCCAGCCTGATTTGCGGTCCGGCCGGGCCACCACGAGATAAGCGCCATCGCTGCCGAACGGCCCCTCTGGAGAACTCAGGATCAAGGCTCCGTCCGAGCGGACCTCAGGCCGTAAGAGGACGGTCACGCTCCCGTTCGGCAGCGGGAAGACGACCCGCACGCTTGGACGATCGGCACCCGGAAGAACCTCAGCGCTGTACCAGCCGCTATAGATCGCCTGCCCGGTGGACCGCAGCGTTCGGAGCCATGCTGCCCCGACCTGCGAACCCCGCCGGTCCTTGACCGCCAACACCCGGCTCTCCATGCCGTACGCGGTGTCGAGCGGACGCAGGGGGAGGTTGAGCTGTTGGAGACGCTTGGCGAAGACCGACGAGATGAGCCAACCGAACGGCCATGCCGCCGGGCACCACTGCGACCACACCTCCAACCGCCAGGCCGAGGTCTGCTCGTAGAAGTCGACGACTGGTTGAGCCAGGTCCGACGCCTTGAATCCAGGACCATCCAAGACGCTCATCGCTTGGAGTAGGCCGCCTGTACCGACGGATCCTGCGTGACGGTCCGCTTCGAGATCGAGCCACTCGTTTCCGATCGCTCGGAAACCTCCGACCGGGCCCAGCAGCCAAGGGTGTTCTTCGAAATCGACCTGTCGTCCCGTTGCCCGCACGAGTTGTTGCGTGCATTTGTCAACCCAGAAGCGGGGATCGTCCATGGTCCGGGAAGTCTACGGACGCTTCGCTGGACCTCTGGTTTGGCCTGCTGGGCGATCAGGGGTAGTCGCCGGACCGATTGGTTCAGGAGGCCGATGTCCCATTGGGATTCTCGTCAGCCCGGTACTCGGTGAATTGACCAGATCCACACTGAGGGCAGTGCCGCAGAGCCACCCGTACTTCAGCGTCCCCTTCGGCCGCGCGCATGACCTGCTCGCCGACCAGATGGGCCGCCGACTGCAGGTGGGGCGTGAGCTCAATGCCTCCGGAGAGGTGGCCATGCGGCTCTTTGTGCGGCATGGGCCAGGCGTAGCCGCACTGGGAGCAGCGGCGCATCTTGGGACCACGGTGCCGACGCCACCATCGGATTCTCGCCACGGTGAGAGCGTATCCAGCCGCGGCATGTCGATTTCGATCCGGCTTCAGGGACGGTACGCGGTTCCAGGATATTCGAGCTGCGAACTCGGGGCGCCACCTGCGTGGTGGACGAGACCATGAGCGACAAACGTCGACGAGACGACCGTCGCCGTGCCGGGCCACCACGCGATGAAGTACCCGTGGCCAAGCGCAGGATGGACTCTCGTGCCGTCGCTCAGCTCGAGCGTGATCGACCTGACGCCTGGTGCTGCCTGGCCAGTGATCTCCTGAAACTTGGCTTTGAAAGCGGTGAAGAGCGCCGGCGAACTGAGGGTTATGGGGTACGCGGCGGAGGGTGTTCTCGACGAGGTTCCGTCAGGACTACCGCCCACCCCGACCACCGAAGCAACCGAAGCAGGCATCTTCACAAAGCACTCGTCGTACCCCCCGGATCCGACGAACAAGAGTGCAGCGTCGTGCTCACCGACGTCACCGACGACGTAGGGAGGCAAGCTGAATGACGGCGGGGGCGACTGGTCTCGGCCCGTCTGGTTGCGGAGTGTGGCGGACTCGGCCCAAAACGTCCGACAGGCCGAAGCAGCCGATGCCCGAGCTGTTGCGAACGGAGCACCTCCTTCCCTTCCGCCGGTGGACCGCTGAGAGAGGATCGAAAAGACACCGACCCCTATGGCAAGGGCGAGGGCCGCAACGATTGCGACGACGATTGATCGCACATAACGCCATCGCTGGTGTTGTCGGGCTTCGGCTATCAAGAGCTCGGTGGGCTGGGCGTGAGACTCGCTCGCCGTCTTCATGATGCTACTATTACTAGCACTATGCTGGGTGTCAAGGTGGACTGGCGCGGCTGACGAAATCGAGAGGGCTGCCCTCTTACCGTGCGACCCGCAAGATGTTGCGTTCGAGTTGGAGCGTCCCACCTGCGCCCGAACGTCGCGAGAGGGTGTCCCTATCCGGCACTTATACGGGTGATCCGCCATCTGGACTGAGCGTCCGGGGAGCCTTCTTCGGACGTAAGTCCGACAAGGAGGTGTGCGGTGGTGTGGTGTCCGTCGTTCCAAAGTGTTGTGCGCGCCGATGGAAGGCGCGAGTACCGGGTCGGCCATGAGCTGATCGACGAGTTCTTGGAGTTCGCCTCTGGCCGGGCCAGGCCGAACACCGTCCGGGCCTATGCCCACGATCTGAGCGTCTTCTTCGCGGTGATCCCCAAGGAGCCCGCCGAGGTGACCCCGAGGGACGTGTTGCGCTTCGTGACCGCCCAGCGCCAACCGAGGAAGGGCGCCGAGAACGTGGTGCGGATCTCAGACGGCGAATCGGGACTCTCGCCCTCGACCATCAAGCGACGCCTCGCTGCAGTGTCGAGCCTCTATGGCTATCTGGTCATCCGCGGCGACGCCGGCGTCGTCACCAACCCGGTGCCGCGTGGCCTGCCCACCCGGCGCAACCGGCACCGAGGTGAACGTGGCGCACCGCTTGTGCGTGGTGTGCGGCGCCTGCCGCGGATCTTGGATCTCGGCGAGGTCGAGGCGCTCATGGCGGCGCTGCGCACCGAGCGGGACCGGGCCATGGCCCAGGCGATGCTGCTGGGCGGTCTGCGGCGCTGCGAGGTGCTCGGGCTCCGGCTCGAGGATCTGCGTCTCGGTGAGTGGCGGGTCTTCATTGCAGACGGCAAGGGCGGACATCAGCGGCTCGTGCCGATCTCGCCCACCTTCTTCGCCACGGTGGCCGACTACATGAACAAAGAGCGACCTCTTGGTGCGCCGACGGATCGGCTCTTCGTCTCGCTCAAGGGTCCGCGGCGCGGACAACCGCTTTCGGTCGACGGGCTCGACGAGGTGTTCAGCTCCGCACGGGCTCGGGCCGGGCTCTCGCACGGGACCTGCCACGAGCTGCGCCACACCTGCTTTACCCGGCTGCGTGAAGGCGGCATGGCCATTGAGGCGCTCCAGGCCCAAGCCGGCCACCGCTCCATCGCGTCGACCCGGATCTACCTGCACCTCGGCATCGACTGGTTGGCCGACGAATACGCCAAGGCCGTCGAAGCCCTCGCCGCATCGGTGGAGGTGGCCGGGTGAGCGCCCTTCCGAAGGCTTCCGAATCCCCTTCGCCGTGGTGGAGCCAGCTCGAGTTCCCTTGGGCCGAGACAGCCCGCAGGGCACCGGTGATGGTGGCCACCATGGCCCGCTACCTGGATCAACTGGGCGTCTCGGCCCGTCAGACCACAGTGGGTGCCACCGAGCTCGGGCTGCGCCATTTTGCCGGCCAGGTCTGCGAGGCCGACCCGACGTGCACGTCGATGGCCGCCGTCGAACGCCGTCACATCGAGGCCCACAAGCTCTGGCTGGCCGCCCGGCCCGGCAAAGCGGGAAAGCCACTGGCAACCGTCACCATCCGGCATCGCCTCGGCCTGTTGCGCACTTTCTTCGAGCGCTTGCGCGACTGGGACTACGAGGACGCACCGAGCCGGACGCTCATCTTTCCCGGTGACTTCCCCCAAGCCGACGAGCCGTTGCCGAAGTTCCTCGACGACCCGACGATGGAGAAGTTCGCCGCTGCACTTGCGAGTGACCCCGATCCCCGCCGACGGGTCATGGTCGAAGTCTTGGCCCAGACCGGCATCCGGGTGGGTGAGCTCTCGGGTCTCGACGACAAGGCGGTGACCAAGCTCGGTGACACCTTCACGCTGCGGATCCCCGTCGGCAAGCTGCACAACGACCGCTACGTGCCGATCGGACCCGAGCTGGTCCAACTCATCGCCGACTACCGGACATTCCGCGGACCGAGCCGCTCGGGCCGCCTTGTCGAACGTGACGACGGGCAACCCTTCGATCGGCGCACCATTCATCGCTACGTCGAACGCGTGGCCAAGCGGGCCGGGGTCGGTCACGTCCATCCCCACCAGCTGCGCCACACCTTGGCCACCCGGTTGATCAACCGGGGCATGAGCCTCGAGGCGATCGCCGCGCTGTTGGGACACCGCTCCATGCGCATGACCCTGACCTATGCCCGCATCTCGAACCGGACCGTCGCCGAGGAGTACTTCAGGGTGACTCAGGCCGTCGAGGCCAGTTATGAAAGCGGCGAACCGCTCCCGGCCAGCGTCGAAGGCGCCAACATGCGCCGCATCGCCGCCGAGCACCGGCGTCTCTTGGGGAACGGTCACTGCACACGACCGGTCGGGCTCGACTGCTCCTTCGAATCGGTCTGCGAGCGTTGCGGCTTCTTCGAGACCGGGCCCCAGTTCCTGACCATCCTGCGTCGCCAACGAGACGACGCCGCGGACCACCGCCAAGAGGACCGGGTTCAGCTCCTCGCGGGCTTCATCGAGGAGATCGACGGGGACGATTGAGTGTGGTTCGATGAGCCTCAGTCCAGGTCCCATGGATCACCCGTGTAATCGCACTTTCGGGCTAGTACCCGCGGACTTTAGGCAACCAGCCTTTAGGCCGATAATGGGCCTGTGCCTGGGTCAGACGTAACTGGTAGCGACGGCTCTACCTCGGAGCCCAGCGGGGTCGAAGGCGCAACGGGCGTCCACGTTCGACTACGCATCTTTCCTGCTGCCGTGCTCTCGTTGTTGTTTTCACCCCGGCTGTCCATCGACGGCATTGTTCCAACCAAGATGAGTTGGGGGACGGAGTTTGTCCCCTTGGCTCCGGGACGACACACGGCCACCTGCGGGTTGGGCAACTACAGACGGGATTCCATCGACTTTGTGGTGCCACCGAGCGGCTCAGTCAGCATCGCTTGGAGAGGACCAGTACTCCACGGCATGGCAGGCAGTTGGAAGGTGCTGGATACTGCCCCCTAACGCCGGGCTGGGGCGTCGCCCTGCGGTACGTCGGGGGCAGGGAAGGTATAGGGCGATCACCCATCTGCATCCTTCATGTTGATTTCCTGCGAAAGCGACCCCAGCCACTGGATTAGTAACTGTTCTTTCCGCATCTCTTCGCCATTGGTCATCGCAAAGAGCAACAACGTGAGGCCGAGGATCACGGAGATGCAAAGCAAGGGGACGCCGATGGACGCCGACCCGGAAGAGAGTTGACCGACGGAGCCACCCAAAAGCCCCAGAACAACTACCAAGGCAAGGGCATAAATGCATATCCCGCCACGAGATGAGATCTTGTAGTTCAGGTCCGTTACCGAGTCGTGGCCCACGAGTTCCCCGACGAGCCACGGGTTCGCCCAATCACTTCGATCACGTCTGAACACATGCCCGACCCTGGCTCCATTTGGGAATGAACGAATCCAAATCTTTACCGGATTCTTCCCCCTAAACCGGCCCCCCACTACGGGCACTCCTGGCTGTGAGGGGAAGACCGTCTGCACTGAATCGCTCATCATCTCGACAACCGTTTCAATCGGTCTGTCGAAGCGCATGAAGTGACGACGGGGCCTCAATAGGCGTGCTGCCCACAACAGTCCGCTGATGCTCGGACCAGACGTTGTCGAACCCACGGTCGTCACTCCACCATTGTGCCGGACCGGAAGATCTAACCGGGATGTCCGACCATTCGGGGCTACCGAAGCTCAGCCTCAAGGGGTGCCCCCGTTCGCCGGTTCAGATCACCCGTTTGGACAGTTCCGCCGCCATTCGCCGGTTGCTTGCCGTTAGCAGGGGACGCCATCCCCTCCAACCGCCATCATTGAGATAGGCCACGGACGGAGAGGCTGCCTCGCCGTACCGAACCTCGATCCATCGGTTCATGAAGTCGGAACCGCGTCGGCCCTTTTCGACGGACAGGATGGGTTGCAACTGGATTACCTGATCGGCGCTATGGAACTCAGCGCTTCCGTCCTCGATCCTCAGGACCCCGGTGAGGGTGGAGCGACGGGCATCCCTTGCCGCCCTGGGAGCTCTGTCTGGTACCAGACTGGCCCGTATGAGGAACCCGCCATCCCCAGAGCCTAAGGCGATGAATCGCCTGCCCCCGTACGCCGGGACTGCGGGACAGTTCGGAACGTATGGAGCACTTTGACGCTTGCGGGCGTCAGGCGTTCGCCAAGAGCACAACCCCGAAGATTAGGAAGATTGCCCCAAAGACACCGATGAAACCTCGGTAGGCGTTGGGCGAACCGGATATGGCTTGGAACCCGACCATACGCTGCTTGGTTTCCTCGTACCTCGTGCTCATCCAGTGCCGAAAGTCAGTTATTGCAAGAATCAGGGAAGTCAGTCCGTAGACCACGAAGACGGTGCCGACAAGGATGAAACCGGCTGTTGACCCCGTGGTAGTCGCCACCCGTTCATCATGGCAGCAGGGTTGGCGGGAAGTGCCCCCACACGCCGGGATGATGGCTACTCGGCGAGTTCGCTCGGGAGTAGGTCGACCAGAACATCGCATTCGGAGTAGAGCCGAGCCGCCTCGTCTTCCTTGCCCAAGCCCTCGTATTCCTCGGCGGCCCTTCGCCGACTCGTCACTTCGGCTCGTACCATTTCAATGATCTGCCTCTCGTCCAACTCCCTGCGGGGAGCGTCTCCGGCTCCTAACCCCTGCACGCCGCCAGCGATGTGGCCAGAAGCGCCCGGCGCAGACAGGTCGTCCCTACCGACCGATCCGGCATTGTCGATTGCGCCGAGTGCTGAGCGGATCGCTGATAGTGCGACCGGGTCTCGGTCTTTCATGGCCCGCTTCAGGGCGGCCCGCAATTCATCCTCTAGGGGACTCACCGATCCAGTTTGCCCCCTGCCCCCGTTCGCCGGGTAGGTCTCACGCTCAGGCAGCTTGAGGCGAACCGCTTGCCACCCTGTCCCAGTGTCGTCGTCGGACCTGTTTCAGAATCTGCTGCCATGCGGTAGGAAACTTGTAATCCTGTTGCAATCCCGCAGAATCTGGGTCGCCCAGGGTTTCGATGCAGAGCCGCAGACGAGACGAAATGCGATCTTCAGAATCCCGGGTGAGTAGCTCCAGTGGATCGGCATTCCATCGGCCCAGTTTGATCTGAGGTGCTCCGGACTAGCTGGGGTGTTTACGCGTTGATGAACCCACCTCGCTCCTGGAACTCCGGCACACAAGACCTGACCAACATAGGCTGCTGCTCGGAGCCGACTTGCGTCGTCGTTCCCCTCAGAGGCGATCCACGAAGACAACGCATCGACGCTGCCCACGGAGTAATCCAACTGAGGTCGGCTGTCCGCAACCGTCGCAGCCAATGCTGGCATAACGACCTCAACGTCAGCCTCGGGGGCCATTCTCACATCGTACGGCGTAGCCCGCTGATTTCCCCATAGGTCATTTGGACCATGCGTCACCGAATCAGAGTGCCCCCGTACGCCGGACCTGGGTCGCACAATGCCCCCATTTAGGTTCCCGGGCTCACGCCCGCGTAAGGCCGTGCCGACACCTCAGGGGTGGAGGACGTGACCCGGGGCGGCGTATCCCAGAACCAGACGTGGCAGTTCCACATTTCAACGGGTCGCCTGGATACTCGTGCTCGTTGGATGGCTAGCTCTGACCCTCGCCGTAACGATTGGAGGCAACAAAACGCCGGGCGCTGGGGACTCGCCAACAGTGCTGTTGTGGATATTGACAGGCCTGGTCGCCCTGGGTGCGTGGCGATACGGATTTGTTCCATACGTTGAAGCAACGAATGACGAATTGGTGGTCCGCAATGCCTTCGGCACGAAGCACTTTCCCTGGTCCGACATTAAGACGATTACGCCCGGGTCCATGGGTCTGGTGATTAATACCGCGGAGGACAGGATTATTCCGAATCATGCATGGGCTGTGCAGAAGGGTAGGGGGGCTCGGTGGACCAAGACGCGTACTCGGGCCGATGCTGTGACCCAGGCCCTCATGGAGCACGTTGGAGCAGCATCCTCCTAAAGTTCGGGACGCACTGCCCCAGTACGCCGGGACGGTGGGATTATGAATCCGTGACAGTCAGTGAGGTCCGAGAGATTGTCGAGTCCGCTCGGGTGGACCCAACGCTCTATAGCTTCGACGGCGAACGGCACGAGGCATTGTGCCTGTTGGCGTTCGGGCAAGGCTGGAAGGTCTTTATCTCGGAGCGGGGAAAGCGCCATGAGGAGCGCACCTTCGCCAATGAGGACGAGGCGTGCGTCTACTTCCTGAAGCGAATCTTCCAGCTTCAGCCGTAGGTCCATGGCTGCCCCCGTGCGCCGGGACTGGGCGTCGCTTGGCTTATATCCGAAGGCCAAGTTGCCGAATACGGTAGTTGTCTATGAAGGGCGCCGATTCGGACTTGGAGCGGGAGTGGAATCATCAGGCTCCGCGTCGGCGGTTACGGCTGCCCAAAGCCTGGGGGTCGGCTCACGACCCAATGGGCGGACATCTTGCTGGCGCCGTGATGCTCCTCGTCGGCCTGATCGCCATCGCTACGGGTCACTGGAAGTTTGGCGTCTTTTTGGCTGGTCTCGGGTTGTTGCTTCTTGTCCTCGTTAGCTTCGTCGCGAACCGGTTCCGTTCCAAGAAGCCGCGGTAGGGAAGAGCGCAAGAACCTGCCAGTACGCCGGGATGGCGACACAAGGGCTGACCAGATAGGACAATGTGAGGGTGGTCGGTTATGTGATCATCATCGTGTTTTTCGCGGTCCTCGTGGCTGTAATCATCAACGAGGTCCGCCGGTCGAGGTCACCACGACCTGGCCGAGACGCCAGCGGCGGCCTTCCCGTGCGGTATCGGGCTCCAGTGTTCTTCAAGAGGGACAGGGCACCCACGTGGGCTCTGGGAGCCCTGGGGTTCGAGCTCTTCGTCAAGGATGGTTTGATCGCCGTGATTGGGCCCGGCGAGGGTGCCTCTTCCTATCTCGTTGCGCGGGAAGAACCATTGAGCGCTGCAATCCGACGAACAGAAGCCCCGAATGGATCGTGTTGACAGGGAAAGAAGATGGAAAACCGGTACGGGTCTGGATACGTCCACGAGACGGAGGGAGTCTGTGGGAGATGTGGAGCGCAATCGTTTCGGAAGGTACTGAACCTCTGACTGATCCACCCCTGATGGGCTGACCTCTATGTCCCAGTACGCCGGGTAGGTGCCGAGTATGCCGAGATGCAACACTTGGCTGTGCTCAGCAGGCGGCCCCCTCCGGATTTCCCATTTGAGAATCTCACCTGCACAGAGGACGCTCACCTGGAATGTCCGCACCTACTGGGAAGCGCAGGCTCGTTGTGGAAGGTGAAGGTGCCTCAGACACGGCTTTGCCGTTGCGATTGCCATAGAGACTGTCCGGTGGCGAGCGACGATTGGATTCCCATCGAAACTTGGCGGGAGGCATGCACATGTCCGGGTGCTTCGCAGGATGAGCGGCGAACTGCCCCATAACGCCGGTGTGGAACGCCACGTCACCTGTCAGAGTCATTCCGTCCGGTTGAGCATCAATCAGGCGGATGTGCTCGGCTCTCCGGTCACGTGAGTCCGCAACCCCTGAGGAGAGGGCCAGGTGAAGACGCCGTCGACCGTGGCTCCGACGCTGTCCGGAAAGCCCGAGGGCAGTTTGGCCGTCGGCTTTCCGCTTGTCGTGCACGGAAAGTAGACGGGGGCGCTTGCATGCTTTCCGCTACCAGGAGAACCCTTGAGCGCTACGACGGTATAGATCGGTGTCTTTTCACACCAGAGAATCTGACTGCCCTTCAGCGGAGCAGTCGTCCCAGTGGAGGTATTGAGGACCACGTCCTTCCCGGTCTTTTTGTCCTGTACGACCATTCGGGTGCCGTCAACGAAGCTCAGGTTGTTACCAAAGGTCAAGGAAGCCACGTTGTTGACGGGCAAGGTCCAGTTGACAACACCGCTACAAGGATTGAAGCCGGCGAGGGTCAAGGTAACGCCAGAAGTGACGGGACCTTGGTCGAACCCTTCGCATAGTGGACGGTTCCGTGTACTGGCATGTGACTCTGGTGCTCAAGAAGGCGAGTGGTCCATGCATTGGTATGACCCGCAGCGACCATAGAGGCGAGCCCGTGGCGAAATCGAACCCAAGAGTTTTCTCTGCGCCGAAATTCAAGGACCCGTTACTGATGGCAGATGCGACTGATCCTACGTTGAGGTTTCCGACCGGAGAGATGTTCCAACCAGCGCTCGGGTCGTAGCCAGGACCGAAAATGGCGCTGACGCTCTTGGTCCACGCAATCGTTCCGGAAGCCGACAACTGTTGGAACGTGGGGACCGTGGCGTCACTTTGGTAGAGATTCGGTGCAATAGCTCGACCGGGGCCGCTGATGGCGCCCTTGGGTTGTCCGGTAGTGCTGATCAAGGCGAGGCTGGTCGAACCATCGGGGTTGTATCCGGTAAGGCAAAAATCCTGATTGCTCGCACATGAGGCCGGGTTGTCCGAAAGGACGACGCCCGCTGACCCTTGCCACTCGACAGATCCCGTTGCGGCGTTGATCCCTGCGACGTATACGGCTGGATTTGACGGCTTTGAAAGGGGCACGAGGTCGATCACAGTGTCACCAATCGCAGCTGGGGCCAAGGCCACACCGGGCGTCACCGCTGAAGCCGAGTAGGGGCGCTGCCACAAGACCGAATCGGCGACTGGGTCGATCCCGTCGAGGTGCAGCACGTGTCTGGGATCAACGCTGATGACTACGGCAGCGGATCCGACAGCAATAGGAGCGCTCACCACATTGAGGGTCTTCGCTGAGTGAGCCGGTGATGCTTCTGCGGTGCTTTGGATGCCGGCTACGGCGGTTGTCGAGGCTATGAGAGCAATGACGGCAACGACGAAGCCCAATCGCCCTCCACATGCGCGTCGCTCCCGATCATGATTTGAATCGGGACACCAAACGAAGCCGTCCAAGCACTGGCGGCGCCCCTCGGGTCATGTATCGGCACGATTCACCAGAACATAAGTGAGTGGAGATGAGTGATATTTCCGCTCATAGGGGATAGTAAAAACTGTCCCCTATCGCCGGCCTGAGGCTACGCCTGATGCCGGGGAGGTGGACGGGAGTTTGCTCGGCGATACTTGAATAGTGGGTCTCGCTCTCTTCGACCTGGACAACACTCTCCTCGATCGGGAGGCTGCATTCGGTTGTTGGGCCGAAGCGTTCATTCGCGACCATGGACTTCCCGAATCGGCGTGGCCATTTATGGAGGCCACTGATCAAGATGGCATGACGCCGAAAGAGGTCTTCTTCGAGGAGATCCGGGCTGTTTTCCACATTCGAGCGATGTCGAAGCACTCCTGGCCGGCTACTACGTCGAATATCCGGCTTGTTACACGGTGGACACAGATGTCGTACGAGGACTCCGCCAACTCCGTGCCTGAGGGTGGCGGACTGGAGTCGTCTCAAATGGCGGTCCAGCCCAGTTGGCGAAGCTCGAAGCCACGAACCTCACAGAAGAGTTCGATGCGATCTGCATCTCAGAGGTTGTCGGTGCAACCAAACCTGACCCGGCCATATTTGAGATGGCGGCAGAGCTCTGCGATTGCCCCCTCGAGGGTTGGATGACCGGAGACTCGCCGACCGCCGACATTGCCGGCGGACAAGGTGTGGGTCTACGAACCATCTGGATTGCGAGGGGTCGCACCTGGGAGTCGCCGGACCCTGCTCCCGAAGTTGTGGTCACCGGGGTTAATCAAGCGATCAAAATCATTCTCGAATCAGACTCGAGATAGTGCCCCCGTTCGCCGGGACTGAGCGCCATCCCTGCGGCTTCCGGGCGACCAGCTGCGAGATCAGCCATTAGCCGACAGCCCCTTCGGAAGCTCTGAGCCTTGACTCGGCCAGCGAAACGAAGCCGTCACCGAACGTCTGCGACAAAGGTTGGGACACAAAGAGAGCCAGCATTTCCAACCGCCGACCCATGCGAAATGCGAATGTATAGACGCCTACCGACGATTCACCGTCTCGACCTCCTCGAGTGAGCCGGCCGCCTGATTGACATCGCTCGGAATCGCCAATACGGAAAGCAGCTTGGTCGTCTCCACCTGGCCATTGGGATTCGTGCTCCTATACGCCGGGCAGCCAGGGTGGAGTTGCTTCTGCCAAGCGGTCAGGAACTCAGTCGCTTCCGTCCCGGGCAGGTCGATCACGTACTGATATCCAGAGAGCGAGTCCGACTCGAACTCACGGCCGGCACCGCTAGCGATCATCTTGCGATCGACGTGGATCTTGATCCCGAGACCGCATGGGCCCCTTTGGCCACCCGATCGGGAGAACAAGGCGACCCCGTGGCCTGTAGGGACCGCCTCTATGCCCATGGCGCTTCGTGTTTTTCCGCCGAGTTGCTGTGTCGTCAACAACGCCAGCTTCTCTGGGAGCGTTCGATGAGGCTTGACCTGTTCGGTCCCGGAAGACGGTCGGATTCCAGCGGAGCCGGCCGCCGATCCGAAAAGCGATACTGCGCCGAAAAATACAGAAGCGACCCGCCAGCT
>CAVWJQ010000013.1:0-32400 GCA_963755445.1 uncultured Acidimicrobiaceae bacterium
CTTGGCCGGCGCCTCGGTGCGTCTTCCTGCTCGACCACGTGGGTGCCCGAGAAGTCCGAGGTGCCATCGGAGCGTGGCGTCGGAGAAGACGAGCCAGTCGGCCCGGAGCACGTCGTGGGCGAGAGCTCGCCGAAGGTGGTGGTCTGCACCTGGGGCAGGTTGGCGAAGGAGCGCTCGACGTCGAGCTCGTCCTGGCCCAGCACGACCAGGACGGAGCCGTTCAGCTTGAGCTTGCGCACAATGGTGGCGGCGTCCTTGGTCTTGGGCGCCTTCGATCTTCCAGTCGTCGACGACGACGATCTGGCCGATGTCGGCCCGGTCGCTCAGGGCCGAGAGCAGGGCCAGGCGGACCATTTTCCGCGGGGTGCGCTGCGCGTAGCTGCGCGGCTTCGGCCCGAGGGCGACGCCGCCGCCGATCATGGACGGTGAACGGCTCGAACCCTGGCGGGCCCGGCCGGTGCCCTTCTGGCGGAACGGCTTGGCGCCGCCGCCGCGGACCTCGGCCCTGGTCTTGGTCGACTGCGTGCCGGCCCGGGCCGCTGCCAGCTGGGCGGTGACGACCTGGTGCAGCACGGCGCGGTTCGGCTCCAGGCCGAACACCGTCGGCTCGAGGTCCACCGTGCCCAGATCGTGCCCGGCCGCATTGCGGTGCGGGGCGGTGCGGGTGACCGGGGCGGGACGGTCCTTGCGCACCGAGTGGCGCAGCACCGTGCCGGTCCGGGCGAGCCGGTCGTCGGCGGTGCGTCATCGGGACCCTCCGGCCTTGGTCGGGGCCTTGACCGAGTTGCGCAGCACCACGACGCTGCCCCGGGCGCCGGGCACGGCGCCCTTGACCAGGACCAGCTCGCGCTCGGCGTCGGCCGAGACCACTTCGAGGTTCAGGGCCGTCACCTGCGTGCCGCCCATCTGGCCGGCCATGCGGGTGCCCTTGAAGACACGGGACGGCGTGGCGCAGGCGCCGATGGCACCGGGCACACGGTGGCTGCGGTGGTTTCCGTGCGAGGCGCCCTGGCCCTTGAAGTTGTGTCGCTTCATGCCGCCGGCGAAGCCCTTGCCCTTGCTGACGGCGATGGCGTCCACCCGCTCGCCGGCCTCCCACAGGTCGGCGGCCAGCTCCTGGCCCACCGTGTAGTCGGCCACGTCGTCGAGCCGGAGCTCGACGAGCGCCCGGCCGGGGTTCACGCCGGCCTTGGCGTAGTGCCCGAGCTGGGGCTTGGTCAGGGTCGAGTTGCGCCGGAAGCCCCAGGTCACCTGCAGGGCGGCGTAGCCGTCGGTCTCGGGCGTCTTCACCTGGACCACGCGCACGGGCGCGACCTTCAGGACCGTCACCGGTACGGCGCGGTTCTGGTCGTCCCAGACCTGGGTCATGCCGACTTTCTCGCCGACGATCGCCTTGCTTGCCACGTACGTCTCTTTCTCCCTGCGCCGTCGAGTTTCCTGGGCGCATGCCAACGCTCCGCCCGGGAGACCCGAGCGGAGCGCTCGATTGGTTCGGCGTGAGGTCCCGAGAAGACCGGCTCTCACGCACGTCTGTTGTGTTCGGCAGCACCGGAGTGCCGCTCTTTTCGCCTCTGAACTGCCTCATTTGGGCAGCCCGCGACGTTACACCATCGGCCCACCCCCCTGCCAGGCGTCCGGCGGGGAGACGGGGCGAACGGCCGTCAGGCCGTCTGGATCTTGATCTCGATGTCCACGCCGGCCGGGAGGTCGAGCCGCTGGAGCGAGTCGACCGTCTTGGGCGTGTGCTCGACGATGTCGACCAGGCGCTTGTGGACCCGCATCTCGAAGTGCTCGCGCGAGTCCTTGTACTTGTGCGGCGACCGGATCACCGTGTAGCGGTGCTTGTCGGTCGGCAGCGGCACCGGCCCGAGGACCTTGGCCTGCGTGCGGAGGACCGTCTGGACGATCTTCTCCGTCGACTGGTCGAGGATCTCGTGGTCGTAGGCCTTCAGCCTGATGCGGATCTTCTGCTTCGGGCCGTCGGCCATGTGCCTGCTCTCGTTCGGGGTGGTCGGGTTACTTCTGGATCTCGTCGACCACGCCGGAGGCGACCGTGCGGCCACCCTCACGGATGGCGAAGCGCAGGCCCTTGTCCATGGCGATGGGCTTGCCCAGCTCGACCGTCATCTTCGTGTTGTCGCCCGGCATGACCATCTCGGTGCCCTCGGGCAGCGTGATGGTGCCCGTCACGTCCGTGGTGCGGAAGTAGAACTGCGGGCGGTAGTTGGTGAAGAACGGCTTGTGACGGCCGCCCTCCTCCTTGTTCAGCACGTAGACCTCGGCGGTGAACTGGGTGTGCGGGGTGATGGAGCCGGGCTTGCACAGCACCTGGCCGCGCTCCACCTCCTCCTTCTTGGTGCCTCGCAGCAGGGCGCCGATGTTGTCGCCGGCGCGACCCTCGTCGAGGAGCTTGCGGAACATCTCGACACCGGTCACCGTGGTGCGCTGGGTGTCGGAGAGGCCGACGATCTCGACTTCCTCGCCCACCTTGACGATGCCCTGCTCCACCTTGCCGGTCACGACGGTGCCACGACCGGTGATGGACATGACGTCCTCGACCGGCATGAGGAAGGGCTTGTCGACGTCACGCTCGGGCTCGGGGATGTAGGAGTCCACGGCGTCCATGAGCTCGACGATCTTCTCGCTCCACTCGGCGTCGCCCTCCAGCGCCTTCAGGGCGCTGACCCGCACGATCGGCGTGTCGTCGCCGGGGAAGTCGTACTGGCTGAGCAGCTCACGCACTTCGAGCTCGACGAGCTCGAGGAGCTCCTCGTCGTCGACCATGTCGGCCTTGTTGAGCGCCACCACGATGTAGGGCACGCCGACCTGGCGGGCCAGCAGCACGTGCTCACGGGTCTGGGGCATGGGGCCGTCGGCGGCGGAGACCACCAGGATGGCGCCGTCGATCTGGGCGGCGCCGGTGATCATGTTCTTGATGTAGTCGGCGTGGCCGGGCATGTCGACGTGCGCGTAGTGGCGCTTGTCGGTCTCGTACTCCACGTGGGCGATGGTGATCGTGATGCCGCGCTGCTTCTCTTCGGGTGCGGCGTCGATCTTGTCGAAGGACGTGAAGGAGGTGTTCGGGTTCTTCTCCGAGAGCACCTTGGTGATGGCGGCCGTCAGCGTCGTCTTGCCATGGTCGATATGACCCATGGTCCCGACGTTTACGTGTGGCTTCGTGCGCTCGAACTTCTGCTTGGCCATCGCCTGGCTACTCCCTGCTCCTTGTCATGGCCACGGTGGCCCTGACGCTCTTTTTTGTATGCGATCTGATTGGTACTGCTTGTTGTGCTTTGTGAAACCGGTCCGGTCCGCTCCGGGGCGGATCGGGGTTACTCCCCTTGCGCCCGGGCGATGATCTCCTTGGAGATCGACTCCGGAACCTGGTTGTACGAATGGAACTGCATCGTGTACGTGGCGCGACCCTGGGTGCGCGAACGCAGGTCAGTAGAGTAGCCGAACATGTCGGCGAGCGGAACCAGCGCCTTGACGACGTGGCTCGTGCCCTGCTGATCCATGCCCTCCATGCGACCCCGGCGTGAGGACAGGTCGCCGGTCACCGCACCGAGGAAATCGTCGGGCACGGTCACCGTCACTTCCATGACGGGCTCCAGCAGGGTCGGGCTGGCCGCCCGGATGGCCTTCTTGACCGCCATGGAACCGGCGATCTTGAACGCCATTTCCGACGAGTCGACGTCGTGGTACGACCCGTAGGTCAGGGTCACCCGGACGTCCACGGTCGGATAGCCGGCCAGGATGCCCGAGGTCAGGGCCTCCTGGATGCCGGCGTCGACCGAGGGGATGTACTCCTTGGGGATCACGCCGCCGCTGATCTTGTCGAGGAATTCGTAGCCGCCACCGGGGCCGGTCGGCTCCAGGCTGATGACCACGTGGCCGTACTGACCACGGCCACCGGTCTGGCGGACGTACTTCTCCTCGATCTTCTCGACCGGCTTGCGGATCGTCTCGCGGTAGGCCACCTGGGGCTTGCCCACGTTGGCGTCCACGCTGAACTCACGCAGCATGCGGTCGACCAGCACCTCGAGGTGCAGCTCGCCCATGCCGCTGATGACGGTCTGGCCCGTCTCCTCGTCGGAGCGCACCCGGAAGGTCGGGTCCTCCTCGCTGAGCGAGTAGAGGGCGCGGGACAGCTTGTCCTGGTCGGCCTTCGTCTTGGGCTCCACCGCGACGTGGATGACCGGCTCGGGGAACTCGAGCGCTTCCAGGACGATCGGGTTGCGCGGGTCGCTCAGGGTGTCGCCGGTGGTCGTGTTCTTCATCCCGACCACGGCCATGATGTCGCCGGCGAAGATGGCGTCCTTGTCCTCGCGGTGGTTGGCGTGCATCTGGAGGATGCGGCCGACCCGCTCCTTCTTGTCCTTGGTCGAGTTGGTGATCGAGTCGCCCTTCTGCAGCGTGCCCGAGTAGACCCGGATGTAGGTCAGCTTGCCGACGAAGGGGTCGGTCATGATCTTGAAGGCGAGGGCCGAGAAGGGCTCGCTGTCGTCGGCCTTGCGCTCCTCGAGGTCCTCGGTGTGGTTGGGCCGGTGCCCCTCGGTCGGGGGGAGGTCGAGCGGGCTGGGCAGGAAGTCGACGACGGCGTCGAGCATGGGCTGCACGCCCTTGTTCTTGAAGGCCGACCCGCACAGGACCGGCACCACGGCGGCGGCCAGCGTGGCCGTGCGCAGGGCGCGGCGGAGGTCGACGGCCGTGATGGGCTCCTCGGCCAGGTACTTCTCCATGATGGTGTCGTCGAAGTTCGAGACGACGTCGATCAGCTGGTGGCGGGCGTCCTCGGCGTCGGCGGCCATGTTCTCGGGGATGTCGAGGGTCTGCCACTCCTCGCCCATGTCCGAAGCCCAGACGAGGGCCTTCTCCTCGAGCAGGTCGACGACGCCCTTGAACTCGGACTCGGCGCCGATGGGCAGCTGGATGACGGCCGGCAGCGCGTCGAGGCGGTCCTTGATCATGGCCACCGTGCGCTCGAAGTCGGCGCCGATGCGGTCCATCTTGTTGACGAAGCAGATGCGGGGCACGTTGTACTTGTTGGCCTGGCGCCACACCGTCTCGGTCTGGGGCTCCACGCCGGCGACGGCGTCGAACACGGCGACGGCGCCGTCGAGCACGCGCAGGGACCGCTCGACCTCGACCGTGAAGTCGACGTGGCCGGGGGTGTCGATGATGTTGATCCAGTTGTCGCGCCACGAGCACGTGGTGGCAGCCGAGGTGATGGTGATGCCGCGCTCCTGCTCCTGGACCATCCAGTCCATGGTGGCCGCGCCTTCGTGCACCTCACCGATCTTGTAGTTGCGCCCCGTGTAATAGAGGATGCGCTCGGTCGTCGTGGTCTTGCCCGCGTCGATGTGGGCCATGATCCCGATGTTGCGGGTCTTGGCCAGGGGGAAATCGCGGGTGGGGAGGGCTTCAGCCATGGTGCTATCTCTTGCTCGTGATGGTGTGGGTGGGGTGTGGGATCGCCGGGTCCGCTGCCGAGCGCCTGCCGCCAGCTACCAGCGGTAGTGGGCGAAGGCGCGGTTGGACTCGGCCATCTTGTGCATGTCCTCGCGGCGCTTCACCGAGGCCCCGATGTTGTTCGAGGCGTCGAGGATCTCGTTGGCCAGGCGCTCGGCCATGGTCTTCTCGCGGCGCTGGCGCGAGTACGTGGTCAGCCAGCGGATGGCCAGCGTGGTGGCACGACGGGGACGGACCTCGACGGGCACCTGGTAGGTGGCGCCACCGACGCGGCGGGACTTCACCTCGACCTCGGGCCGGGTGTTCTCCACGGCGCGCTTGAGCGCGGCCACCGGGTCGCCGCCGGACTTCTCCTGCACCTGCTCGAGCGCGTTGTAGACGATGCGCTCGGCCAGCGTGCGCTTGCCCCTCGTCAGGATCTTGTTGACGAACTGGGTGACCAGGACCGAGCGGTAGACGGGGTCCGGCGCGAGCTCGCGTCGTGTGGCGGGTCCGTTACGGGGCATGCCTAGGACTCCTTCTTGGCGCCGTAGCGACTGCGGGCCTGGCTGCGCTCGCGCACGCCCGAGGTGTCGAGCGCTCCGCGCACGACCTTGTAGCGAACACCGGGGAGGTCCTTCACACGACCGCCGCGGACGAGGACGATGGAGTGCTCCTGGAGGTTGTGGCCCACACCAGGGATGTACGCCGTGATCTCGACGCCCGAGGACAGGCGCACACGGGCCACCTTGCGCAGGGCCGAGTTCGGCTTCTTCGGGGTGGTCGTGTAGACGCGGGTGCACACCCCCCGCCGCTGGGGCGCGCCCTTCAGGGCCGGGGTCTTGGTCTTTGTCACCTTGGCCTGCCGTCCCTTGCGGACGAGCTGGGCGATTGTGGGCACGCGCTACCTCTCGCTAATCAGAAATGTGAATCCCACGTGCGGTCCGGTTCGTGGCGCTGGCGCGCCGACCGAAGCTGCACATGGCAGGGATTCAATGATAGCGGCTGCCTGGGGTTCCGACAATCGCGGTCGCCCACCCCAACGGCGGTGGCGCCGCCGTCCCCGGCTCAGGCCGCTCGGGTACCCGCCAGTCTACCGGGACGCTCCTCGACCGAGGCCGGCTGCGGCGCCGTCGTGCGGGGCGCCGTCAGGCTGGCCCACCACTGGTGGAAGCGGGCGTAGGCCAGGGGCAACACGCCGTCGGGGTAGAAGGCCAGGGCCACCGTGCCCGCGCCGATGAAGACGTCCTGGGCGCTGCCGGGCAGGAAGCCGACGGCCAGGCCGCCGGCCAGGGCCCCCGAGCAGACCGAGGCCCCGCCGATGGCCACCACGGCCAGGATCAACAGGCTCTCGAACATCTCGAAGTTGGTGCCCCCCGCCACGGCCTCCGCCGCCCCGAAGAGGGCGCCCGCGATGCCCGCCATGGCGGCCGAGAGGGTGAAAACGACCAGCTTGGTGGTGGTGAGCGACAGTCCGAGGGTGGTGCAGGCCGCCTCGGAGTCCTTGGCGGCCACCAGCACCCGGCCGAAGGGGCCCCGGCGCAGCGCCAGGAGGGCGATGGAGAACAGGGCGAACACGACGGCCAGGAAGATGGTGAAGCCCTTGTCCGAGCTCACGTCGAGGCCGAAGAGGTCGGGTCGGTGGATGGGGACCGAGCCGTCGAAGCCGAACACGGCCGACCAGGGGAAGAAGGCGTTGTCCATGAGGCTGGCGAAGGCCATGGTGAGAAGGGCCAGGTAGAGGCCCCGCAGGCGCAGCGCCGGCAGCGAAATGATCGCCCCGACGCCCCCGGCGATGACGGCCGCCATCACGAGCCCGAGGACCGAGCCCCCGCTGCCGAACTTGTACATGGCGTAGCAACCCAGCCCGGCGAAGGTCAGCTGGCAGGCGGACACGTAGCCACCCCAGCCGGTGAGGGGCACGAGGGAGAGGCAGATGAGGCCGAAGGCCAGCCCGATGCCCAGCTTCACCACGTTGCCCGGATCCATGAAGGTCACGGCCAGGACCACCGCCACGACCAGGACGACCCCGCCCTGGACCGAGCGGAAGAAGCTGGCCGGGGCCAGGGGCACGTGCCGCTGGGGGGTGCCGCTGCGGATGCGGTCCATCGGGAGCATGAGCAGGGCGATGAAGAGGATCAGGGTGGGCACCGACAGGGTCAGGGTCCCCTGCACCGGCGTGGAGGACCAGAAGCCCGTGCTCGGGACGTACCCCACCGCGTAGGAGGAGGCCAGGCCCGACGATCAGGGCGCCGAGGAAGGTCATGGGCAGGCTGCGCAGGCGCCCGATGACGGCCGCCGCGTAGGCGTCGATGACGAGCAGGGTGAGGATGAGCGGCTGCAGCTGCAGGCGGGGCGCCACCAGGATGCCGGCGACGGAGGCCAGCGAGGCCCCGATGGACCAGCTCAGCGTGGAGAGCCGGGTCGACCGCCCCCCGAAGAGCCCGATCAGGCTGCGGTTGTCCACCACCCCTCGCATCGCGATGCCGGTCCGGGTCCGGTAGAGGAAGAGGCGCAGCCCCACGGCGATGGCGACGGCGGCGCCCACCGTGATGACCTCCTCCCAGGTGACCTTGACGCCGAGGAAGGTGAACCCGTCGAAGCCGAAGAACTGGGGGACGACGCGGGCGGTCGGCGGCCAGATGTAGCTGTTGACCAGGCCGAAGAAGAGCAGGGTCAGCCCGACGGTCACAGCCAGGGCCGTGGCCACGTTGCGGGGGTCCATCCACTGGATCACCCCGCGCTCCACGACGGCGCCCAGCAGCGGCGCCAGGACGAAGACGGTCAGGAGGAAGGCCAGCGCGGTGTTCATGTGCCAGCCCACCGAGAGCTGCCAGTAGACGAAGGCCATGAACATGCCGATGGCCCCGTGCGCGATGTTGAAGATGCCCGACGTGGCGTAGGTGACGACGAGGCCGCTGGCGGCGACGGCGTAGGCCGACCCCAGGACGATGCCGATGATGGTGAACTCGAGGAATTCGTGCACGGTCGCGGTCTGTCGTCTCGGCCTAGTACTGGGCGTAGCCGCTGTTGCAGTCGTAGGTGTTGGGGGCGGTCGGGTAGACGCGCTGGAAGGCCCCGTTCTCGATCTTCATGTAGAAGAAGCACTTCGACGGGATCTTCTGCCCGATGTTGGTGGGCGGCGTGACGCCGCCGCCGGTCCAGTTGCTGATCCCCTGCAGCTTCGAGATCACGGCGGCCCGGGTCACGTCGGGGCCCACCTCCTTGAGGGCCTGCTCGAAGGCCAGGCCGGCCGACCAGGCCAGCATGGCGAAGATGTCCTGGTGGTAGCCGGGTGCGACCCGGTTCATCCAGCTCTCCATCAGCTGCAGGCCGGGGTTGACGCTCGCCTCGGAGTAGGCGGCGGTGGCCGACATCAGCACGAGGTCGCCGTTGGACTCGGGTGCCGTCTGCTGGGCGAACTGGGGCGAATACTCCTCGGAGAACCAGTCGACGACCTGCGGCGCGTAGTTGGCCTGCTGCATCGCCTGCAGCAGGCGCTCGGCCGAGGAGGCGTCGGAGTACTCGGTGACGTATTGCGCTCCCGCGCTCTGCATCGCCTGCACGTTGGCCGCGTAGTTGGCGTTCGTGGGCGTCGTCGACGTGTTGTACACGTAGTTGAAGCCGTCACCCGTGTACGACGCGGTCTCGTGCGCCGCCTGGGTCTGGGTGGCCGAGACGTTCAGATAGATCATGGCCGCCTTGGCCACGGCATTGGGATACGTCGACTTGAGGTAGTTGGCCGGGCCCAGCGCCCAGTAGTGGGCGTTGCCGGGGCTGGCGCCGAAGATGTCGGCCGTGTTGCCGGCCGCCGCCGTCGACACCTCGGCCGCCATGGTCGGGATGCCGCACGCGCTGACGGCCTGGGCGCTCCCGTCGTCGAAGCCCGAGGCGTTGCCCACCATGGCGAAGTCGGCGGAGCAGGCCTGTTGCGCGTCGGCGTAGTTGGTTCCCGAGTCGTTGCCGTCGTCGAAGGGCTGCACCTTGATCTGGCGGCCGCAGATGCCGCCCGTGCTGTTGACGTAGGCGGCCCAGGCCTCGGTGGCCTGTTGCGCGCTCTGCGTCAGGCCGGGTGCCACGCCGCTGATGCTGGCGATGTTGCCGACCGTGATCGTGCTGGCCGTGACGCCGGGGCCTGTGGCGCCGCCGTTGCCGCCGGCCGGGGTGAGGTTGCCGTTGGCGCCGCACGGGGCGGCAGCCGATGTCCCCGCCGCCGCGGCTCCCGGCCCGGCGGCGGCCGCGGTGCTGGGCCCGGTCGCCACGTGGCCGGCCGTGCCGGCCGACCCTGCGGTGCCGGCGGAGCCGCCCGCGGCGGCCGCCGTGGCCACGGTGGTCGTGGTGTCGCCGGCGCCTGTGTTGCCCGCCGCGCCGCCGGCAGCGCCGCCGCCGGCGCGGCCGTTGGAGCCGGCACCCTGGGCCAGCGCGGCCTGGCTCCCGTTCAACCGGGAACCGCACGCGGAGGCGAGCAGTGCGAGCACGCACACCGAGAGAGCGACCGCCACGCGCTGATGGCGCCGGCGGGCCATCACCGGACCGCCTCTTCTGGCGCGTGATCGAGCTGATGCTCGTGCTCGACGCGCCGTGTCTCGTCGAGGCTGCGCAGGATGCGCTCCAGGCGGTCGACCGAGCGGACGATGGCCAGGGCGTTGCGCCGGTCCTCCTCGACCTGGCGCATGCTCCAGGCGCAACGCACGAAGACGCCGCCGCCGATGACCAGGGCCACGCCGAGCAGCCCACCGGAGATCAGGTACGGGATCTCCTGGTACAGGTACGGGCTGTGTGACGCGCCGTACCAGCCGAGAAGGATGCAGACGAAGCCGAAGACGATGAGCAGCATGCCGATCGTCTCCATCCACTTGCGCACGTTGCGTCCGCTGCGGCCGGGACGGGCCCGGTCGATGGCGGCACCCAGGCGCTGCAGGCGGGTCGGCACGGGCGTCGACGGCTCGAGCTCGGATGCCGGCGGCACCGTGCGCGCCTGCGGCACGGACGCCGCGAGGACATCTTGGGGCCCGACGACGTCGCCGGGGAGCCCTCCCGTGACCCGCGTCAACGGGCCGGGGTCGGTCGATGACCGGTCGAACGGGTTCAGCTTCATGGGTTCGTTCCTCCGAAGTCCGCGAGGTCGTCGGCACTGGCGGTGAAGCGCTCCATCAGCGGATCACCGTCCGCGCACGATGTGGCGAGCACGCCGCCGGCGTCCTCGGCGCGCTTGTAGGCGTAGGCCAACCCGGCGGCGGCCAGGAGACCGAGGAGGACGAGCGCCGCCCCGACCCCCTTGAAGGCCGGCGCGATCACCGACGCTGTCGGCGTCGACGCGGTGGACGACGGGTTGGCCGAGGTCGAGGTGGACCCCGACGGCGTCGCGCCGGAGGTGCCTCCCGAGAAGGTGCCGCCGGTCCCCGTTGTGCCGGCGATGCCGGCCGTGCCCGAGTTGCCGGCGATGTCGGAGCTCGACACGGCCGAAGGTGTCGAGGAGTTGGAGCCGGACGCGCGCCGCCCGCACTGCCGCTGTTGCCGGCGGCGAACGAGGGTGAGGCCGTCGAGCTGACCTGCAGGGTGGCCAGGTCGAGGGTGAGCTGCTGGTCGTTGGGCAGCGCGACCGGGAGCTGCGACGTGAGCGACGCCGGCAACAGACCCGAGAGCGTGTTGAGCGGCGAGTCCAGTGTCTTGAGGTCGATGCTGATCTTGAGGCCGTCGAGGGTGCGGGCGGCCGACGGGCCGTTGACGGTGTCGGTGGGATTGGTCAATGAGATCGAGATGCCCAGCTGGCTCAGGTCAGCGTTGAGCGTGGAGATCGGGAGGGGTGTCGGCGTGCTCTGGCCGGCGGCGGAAATCCCGTTGGCGTCGACCGAAACCTGCTCGCCGGCGATGTCCATGTTCTGCACCTGGGTCGTACCCGTGACCTTGCCGGTCGTCCCGTCGGAGGTGGCGGTCGCCGTCGAGGTGACGCTCCCGATGGTGATGAAGCCACCCAGGATGGAGATGCCCGCGTCGGTGGCACTGGCCTGCGCGGTGGCGGACGTGCTGGGAGCCTGGGACGACGAGGTCGCCGACATGTTGCCGATGCCGATGATGAGCGAGGAGCCGGCGAGCGGGTTGCCCGAACCGGACGGGGCCTGCTGGGTCGGGTCGGCGCCGTTCGAACCGGCAGTGGCGGCGTCGTCACCGAGCGTGGCGCTGGCCGTGTTCCCGTTCGTCGTGCTGGTGGCATCCATGTTCACGCCCGGCTGGTCCGTGGAGCCCGAGTTGGGCGCTTGGGGGTACTCGCTGGTGGCCTGGATCGGCCACACCGGGGCGGGTGGCAATGGCGCACCCGGGACGAGGAGGGCGAGCTCGGGACCGGCGTTCGCCACCACCTGGCCCGGATAGAGGCTCGACGCGGTGGCGGTGCCGCTCGGCCCGTAGTTGTCGGTGGTGGACGCGTAGCCCTCGTCGAACTCGAGCGAGGGCGTCGCCGGGAGCGGGAAGTTCGGCTGCTCGTACTGCGCCGTGACGGCTTCGGCCAGCCCGCTCACGGTGAAGCCACCCAGCGTGCTGTCGGCGCCGGCCGGACCGGCGGAAAGGGCGGCGGCCATCAGCCCCGAGCCACCGGCGACGAGGAGTACCGCGGCGGCCCCCAGGACGGGCAGCCGGCGGCGATCAATGCGACTGATGCGACGGGAGCGGGTGCGGCCTCGGGTGCGATGGCGGTTCGAACTCATGCCGCAGCGCCCCCCAGATAGGCGTCGGACAGGTCATCGGGCAGCTCGTCGGGCTTGCCCGACGCCACGATCCGGCCCTGCACGACGACGGCGACGTCGGTGGCGACGCTCAGCGCGGTCGCCGCGAACTGCTCGGCCAGAATGACCGCCACACCCTCGGCCGCGATCTGGGCCACCAGGCCGTAGAGCTCGGCGACGATCATCGGCGCCAGGCCCATGGAGATCTCGTCGAGCAACAGGACGGCGGGCTCCACGCTGAGCGTGCGCGCCATGGCCAGCATCTGCTGCTCGCCTCCCGAGAGGGTGCCGGCGACCTGGTGCCGCCGCTCCTTGAGCCGGGGGAAGCGGCCGAACGCCATCTCCTCCACGTGCGAACGGGACGGGCCGCCGAACGTCATCAGCCGGAGGTTCTCCGTGACGGTCAGGTTGGGGAAGATGCCGCGGCCGTCGGGCAGCGTGCACAGGCCGGCGCGGGCGAGCTTGTCGGGCCGCATGCCGTTGACGTGGCGCCCGAGCACGTGGAAGCACCCCTTCGTCGGCTCCATCTGGCCGCTGGCCACGCGCAGCGTGGTCGACTTGCCCGCCCCGTTGGGGCCGAGCAGTGCGAGCACGGCGCCGTTGGCCACGGCCAGGTCGATGCCGTGCAGGACCTCGATCTGCCCGTAGGCGGCGTGGACCCGGCGGAGCTCGAGGACGGGCGGCTCAGCCATGAACGGTCCCGGCCGCCGCGCCGGCCCCGGCGAGCTCACCCTCGGCCAGCATCCCCGTCTCGGCTGCCTCGGGATCGTCGGCCGCCCCGAGGTAGGCGGCGCGCACCCGGTCGTCGGCCCGCACTTCGGCTGGCGTCCCCGTCATCAGGATGGCCCCGAAGTCGAGGACGTTGATGTCCGTGCAGACCCGCATGACGAGCTCCATGTCGTGCTCGACCAGCAGGACGCCCATGCCGGCCTCGGCCAGCCGGCACAGCAGGTCGCCGAGCTCCTCGCTCTCGGTGTCGCTCAGGCCCGACGACGGCTCGTCGAGCAGCAACAGGCGGGGACGCGTCGCCAGCGAGCGGGCCAGCTCGAGCAGCCGGGCCTGTCCGGTGGGCAGCGTGTCGGCGCCCCGGGCGGCCAGGTTCGTCAAGCCGACCAGAGCCAGGACCTCGTCGGTGGTGGCACCGGCGTTGGAACGATCGTGGGACCAGCGCCGGCGGATCTCGGCCGCGGCGAGGACGTTCTCACGGACGGACAGGGAGCCGAAGATCTCGAGGCGCTGGAAGGTGCGGGCGATGCCGAGCCGGGCCCGCTTGTGGGGTTTCAGGCCCGTCATGTCGGTGCCGTCGAAGGTCATCCGGCCGGCGTTGATGGTCTGGAGGCCGCAGATGGCGTTGAAGCAGGTGGTCTTGCCGGCGCCGTTGGGACCGATGAGCCCGGTGACGGAGCCCGCGTCGACCGACAGCGTCACGCCGCGCAACGCGTGCACGCCGCCGAATCGGACCTCGGCTTGCGCCACTTCCAGAAGCGGCATTCGTCTCCCCCCAGTGCGGTCGGGCCGTCTCTCGAGGCTTCGGCCCCGGGTCTCCATGTCTTCTTCCTGGTCAGACCAGGTTTCTTCAGTCGTCAAAGAGAACGGGTTCCAGTCGGGAGACTTACGGTCGCAATTTCAGGGGACACGCCGGGAGCGTTAGCCTCACCGTCATGGAACACTCCATGGCCGAGCGCCTGGCCGACCTGGCCGAACGCAAGAACGAGGCCCTCCACGCGGGGAGCCCGAGAGCAGTCGAGAAGCACCACGCCAAGGGCAAGCTGACGGCCCGGGAGCGGATCGAGTACCTGCTCGACGAAGGGTCCTTCCAGGAGCTCGACATGCTGGCCCGCCACCGGGCCCACGGCATGGGGTTGGAGGACAACCGGCCCTACACCGACGGCGTCGTCACGGGCTTCGGCACCATCGACGGTCGCCGGGTGTGCATCTTCAGCCAGGACTTCACCGTCTTCGGTGGTGCGCTGGGCGAGGTCTTCGCCGAGAAGATCCACAAGGTCATGGACCTGGCCGCCTCCACCGGGGTCCCGATGATCGGGTTGAACGACGGTGCAGGCGCCCGCATCCAAGAGGGCGTGGTCTCGCTGCACTCCTACGGGGGCATCTTCCACCGCAACGTCGCCGCCTCGGGCGTGATCCCCCAGATCAGCGTGATCCTCGGGCCCTGCGCCGGGGGCGCCGTCTACTCACCGGCCATGACCGACTTCATCTTCATGGTGCAGGGCACCTCGCACATGTTCATCACCGGCCCCGACGTGGTGAAGACGGTGACCGGCGAGGACGTCACGTTGGAGGAGCTCGGCGGTGCCATGAGCCACGCCACCAAGTCGGGCGTGGCCACCTTCGTCTCGCCCGACGAGAAGGCCTGCCTCGACGACGTGCGCCACCTGTTGTCGTTCCTGCCGTCGAACAATCTGGAGGAGCCGCCGCTGGAGCTCTCGGGTGACGAGCCGGACCGCCAGGTGACCGAGCTCATCGACTTCCTGCCGACCTCGCCCAACCAGCCCTACGACATGAAGCGGATCATCACCGCCGTGGTCGACGACGGCGAGTACATGGAGGTGCACCGCCACTGGGCCATGTCGATCACGTGCGGCTTCGCCCGCATGAACGGTCGGGTCGTCGGCATCGTCGGCAACCAGCCGGCGGTGCTGGCCGGCGTGCTCGACATCGACTCGTCGGAGAAGGCGTCACGCTTCGTGCGGACGTGCGATGCGTTCAACATCCCCTTGTTGACCTTCGTGGACGTGCCCGGCTTCATGCCCGGTACCGACCAGGAGTACGGCGGCATCATCCGCCACGGCGCCAAGCTGCTTGTACGCCTACTGCGAATCGACCGTCCCCCGGATTCAGATCATCACCCGCAAGGCCTACGGCGGCGCCTACGTCGTCATGAACTCCAAGTCGATCGGGGCCGACCTGGCCTTCGCCTGGCCCTCGGCCGAGCTGGCCGTCATGGGGCCCAACGGCGCGGTGGAGATCGTCTACCGGCGTGAGCTGGCCGAGGCGGCCGACCCGACCCGGCGCCGGGCCGAGCTCATCGACGAGTACACCGAGCGCTACGCCAATCCGTACATTGCGGCGGAGCGGGGTTATATCGATGACGTGATCTCGCCGGCCGACACCCGGGCCGTCATCAACCGCAGCCTCGACATCCTGGCGTCCAAGCGTGAGGAGCTGCCGCGGCGCAAGCACGGGAATGTGCCCCTATGACGACCGTGGCGGTTGCGGTCGGCTGCGGCGGCGGACAGGTCGGCCGAATCCGTCGACCTGGCCCTGCGCCCTCGCCCCGAACCGGACCCGGCCGTCCTGGCCGCCATCACGGCGGCCGTGCAGCTGGCCTGGCCCCGCCCGGTCCCCGCCGACGAGCACGACCCGGTGCACGAGGCCTGGCGCTTCAGCGGCCGCTGGTGGAACAAGCCGGTGCCGCTCAGCCGCAATCGACCCTGGGCCCGCGGCTGACCGTCTACGTCGACGACTGGCGCCAGCGGGCCACCATCCGCGGCCGCACCGACCGCTGGTCGCACCTGTTGGCCGACGACCCCGAGGAGCTGCACGCCATGGCCGCCGCCCTTGGGATCCCGCAGAAGGGCTACCAGCACCACCGGCGCTCGGCGGCGCTGAACCACTACGACCTGCCCGAGTTCCTCCGTGTCGAGGCCATAGAACGAGGCGCCGTCGCCGTGACGTGGCGCGAGATGGCCCGGCTCACCCGGGAGTGGCGGCGCGCTGGCGCTCGGCCAACGACACCAGGTCCTCCATGATGCGGTCGAAGCTGTAGTCCTTGGGCGTGTAGACGGACGCCACCCCCTTGCCGATGAGGAGCTCGGCGTCCTCCGGCGGGATGATGCCGCCCACCACCACCGCCGCCGTGCTGCCGGCGGCACGCAAGCGGTCCAGCACGTCGGGCACCAGGTCGAGGTGCGAGCCCGACAGGATCGACAGGCCGACGATGTCGACGTCCTCGTCCCGGGCCGCCGCCACAATCTGGGCCGGCGTCAACCGGATGCCTTGGTAGATGACCTCGAAGCCGGCGTCGCGTGCCGCCACCGCAATCTGCTCGGCGCCGTTGGAGTGCCCGTCGAGCCCCGGCTTGGCCACGAGCAGGCGCGGCGGCCCGCCGGTGCGCTCGGCCAGCGCCTGGCTGCGCAGGCGGACGGGCTGCATGCCCTGGTCGTCACCGCGCCGGCCCACGCCGCCGCTGACGCCCGTGGGCGCCCGGAACTCGCCGAAGACCTCGCGCAGTGCGCCGGCCCACTCCCCCGTGGTGCCTCCGGCGTGTGCCAGCACGATCGTCGCCGCCATGATGTTGCCGTCCGGGCCGTCGTCCTCGGCCACCCGCCGCAGATGGTCCAGCGCGGCGTGCACCGCCGCCCCGTCACGGTCGGTCCGCCAGCGCTCCACCTCCATGATCTGCTCCGCCTCGACCGCGTGGTCGACCTTCATCACGTTGTCGATCTCGCCGTCGCCCACCAGCGGGGAGGGGGCGGTCTCGGTGTAGCAGTTGACGCCGACCACCATCTGGTCGCCCGACTCGATGCGCCGCACCCGCTCGGCCTGGCTCCGCACGAGCCGGCGCTTCAGCTCGTCGATCGCCTCGAACGCGCCGCCGAGCGCCTCCACGTCGGCCAGCTCGGCCGTCGCCGCCTCGGCCAGCTCGGCCGTCTTGGCCTCCATCACCACCGAGCCCTCGAAGATGTCGCCGTACTCGAGCAGGTCGGACTCGAAGGCGAGCACCTGCTGCATGCGCAGGGACCACTGCTGGTCCCACGGCCGCGGCAGGCCGAGCGCCTCGTTCCACGCCGGCAGCTGCATGGCCCGGGCCCGGGCGCTCTTGGACAACGTGACGCCGAGGGTCTCGAGGACGATGCGCTGCACGTTGTTCTCCGGCTGCTGCTCGGTCAGGCCGAGCGAGTTCACCTGCACGCCGTAGCGGAAGCGCCGGAGCTTGGGGTCCTCGACCCCGTAGCGCTCGTGGCAGATGCGGTCCCACAGCTGGGTGAAGGCCCGCATCTTGCAGGTCTCCTCCACGAAACGCACGCTCGAGTTCACGAAGAAGCTGATGCGGCCGACCACGGCGGGGAGCTCCGACTCGGAGATCTTCCCCGAGTCCCGCACGCCGTCGAGCACGCCGATGGCGGTGGCCAGCGCGTAGGCGATCTCCTGCACCGGCGTGGCCCCGGCCTCTTGCAGGTGGTAGCTGCAGACGTTGATCGGGTTCCACTTGGGCGCCTCGCGCACCGTGTAGGCGATGGTGTCGACGGTGAGGCGCAGGCTCGGGCCGGGCGGGAAGATGTAGGTCCCCCGGCTCAGATACTCCTTGACGATGTCGTTCTGGGTCGTGCCCGCCAGCAGCGCCGGGTCGACGCCCTTGTCCTGCGCGTGCGCCACGTAGAGCCCGAGCAGCCACGCCGCGGTGGCGTTGATCGTCATGGAGGTGTTCATCGACTCCACGGGGATGCCCTCGAGCAGCTCCTTCATATGGCCGAGATGCGCCACCGGGACGCCCACCTTGCCGACCTCGCCGGCGGCCTCGGGGGCGTCGGGGTCGTACCCGGTCTGGGTGGGCAGGTCGAAGGCGATGGAGAGGCCGGTCTGCCCCTTGGCGAGATTGGTGCGGTACAACTCGTTGGAGGCGCGTGCCGTGGAGTGCCCCGAATAGGTGCGCATGACCCATGGCTTGTCACGATCACGCTGTGGCGGCTGCGGCTGCGGCTGCGGCTGATCGGCGTCGGTAGCCATTCACATCACCTCCAGACGAGTGGGGCGAACCACCATTGTGCCCGGGACCGGACCGCCCGCCCGCCGGCGGGGGTCGCCGCCGCCCTCAGCGGCTGTAGTCGTAGAAGCCCTTCTTGGTCTTGCGGCCCAGCTGCCCCGAGGTGACCAGCCGGCGCAGCAGCGGCACGGCGGCGTAGTTGGGATCGCGGAACTCCTCGTACAGGGCGTCCAGAATCGCCAGCGAGGTGTCGAGGCCGACCAGGTCGAGCAGAGCGAAAGGCCCCATGGGGAATCCGCAGCCCCCCTTCATGGCGGCGTCGATGCCCTCTCGGGTGGCCACGCCCTGCTCCAGCAGGCGCACCGCGTTGTTCAGGTAGGGGAACAGCAGCGCGTTGACGATGAAGCCGGCCTGGTCCTTCACCTCGACCGGGTCCTTGCCGCACGCCGCGGCAAACGTCACGGCGGCCTCGATGGTGGCGTCGCTGGCGGTGATGGGCCGGACGACCTCGACGAGCGCCATGGCCGGGGCCGGGTTGAAGAAGTGGATCCCGCACACCCGCTCGGGCCGCGCCGTCGCCATGGCCATCTCGACGACCGGCAGCGTCGACGTGTTGGTGGCGAGGATGGTGTCGGGCTTGCAGATGCTGTCGAGCTCGGCGAAGAGGTCCTTCTTGACGCCGAGATCCTCCACAACGGACTCAATGACGAGGTCGACGTCGACCAGCTGGCCCAGGTGCGTGGTGGCGCTGACACGACCGCTGATGGCGGCTGCCTCCTCTTCGGTGCGCTTGCCCTTCTCCACCTGCTTGGCCAGCGACTTGGCCAGCCCGGCCACCATGGCCTCGGCACCCTGCGTGCTCCGGCTGCGCAGCACCACGTCGTGCCCGTTGGCTGCCGCCACCTCTGCGATGCCCGCGCCCATGATGCCCGAACCGATGATTCCCACCCGTGTGATCGACATGGGCGGCAAGCTTACCGGCGAGTAACCACGGGCGTCGAAGCGACGTCATAGCGGCGGCGGGGGGCGCCGGGCGTGCAAGAGTGGCGCCATGGACACGTCCGGCACGCTGGCCCTGGTCGGGGGCGATGAATGGACCGAGGGCTGCACCTTCGACGCCTCCCTCCTGGCGGCCTCGGGAGGCACCGATGTGATGGTCCTGCCGACCGCGGCCGCCTACCAGCACCCCGAGCGGGTCGTGCTCCGGGCGGCCGAGTGGTTCGAGCCACTGGGGGCGCAGGTCGAGGGCCTCATGGTGGTGGACCGGGCCTCCGCCGAGGACGCCGGCATGGCCGCCAAGCTCGCCGGCGCCCGCTTCATCTATCTCTCCGGCGGCTCGCCGCTCCATCTGCGCGCCGTGCTGAAGAAGTCCGCCGTCTTCGATGCTCTCCTGCAGGCCCTGGCCGGCGGAGCGGTGGTGGCGGGAGCCGGCGCCGGCGCCATGGTCCTCACGGACCCGATGGCCGATCCCCGCGGTGGCGCGCTGACGCTGGGACTGGGTCCCGTCGACAACATGACCGTCGTCCCCCACTTCGGCGACGAGCACGATGACGCGCACGGTCAGAAACTCGAACGCACCGTCGCCATGGCCCCGGCTGCCTTGCCCGTCGTGGCCCTCCCCGCCCGCACTGCGCTGATCCGGAACGGCCAGGGCACGTGGCGCACCGAAGGTGTCGGGTCGCCGACCGTCTTCGTCGGGGGCGTGGCGACCGAAGGGCTCGGCGCGCTCGCCGACTGACTGCCCCATCGGGCGAGCTGACCGCCCGCTTCTGCGTGCACTTCTTCCGGCGGCCGGGACCATTCACCTTCCGATGCCACCCACTGTCGCAGACCGCCGCGTCGCCGCCGACCTGATCAGCGCCGTGGCGGACGAGACCAACGAAGAGTTGGTGGCGGGCATGGGTCAGGACTGGCGCCAGATGAATGCGGCCCACGCCGAGATTCCTCTTGCGCCTCGCCGAGTACGACCGGCGTCAGGCATTCCGCGACGACGGGGCCACCTCGGTCGAGGCCTGGAGCGCCGAGCTCTTCGGATTGTCCGTGGCGACGGCCCGCTCGTACTGCCATGTGGCCGACAAGACCCGGCCCTTGCCCCATCTGGTGGGGTCTTTGTGTGCGGGCGAGATCTCCTTCGACAAGGTGCGCGCCGTGGTCGATGTGGCCACGCCCCGGACCGATCAGGCCTTGTGCGCCCAGGCCAAGGAGCTCGGTGTGCGTGAACTGGCCGAGGTGGCCCGCACTGCGGCCGCCCGGGCCCGGGCGGCCTCGGTCTCACCGTCTCGTTCTGAGCACGACAGTCGCTACCTGCGCTTCAACGACGGGCACCGCACCGTGTCGATGCAGCTGGCGGCCGAGGCCTATGCCCAGACCAAGGCCTGTGTGGACGCCTGGGCCGAGAGCGTCTCTCCCCGGACGGAGGAGACGAGACGCTGTCAAATCGAGGACAAGATCCCCCTGGACCAGCGTCGCTGTGACGGGTTCTTGGCGATCGTGGACTCGGCCACCCCGGGCCATGGTTCCGCCTCGGGCTCGGCCTCGCTCGAGGGCCCAGCGCCCCCAATCCGTTCTTGGTGGTGGCCCATGTGCCCCTCGCATGACCTGGTGGACAGGAGGGTCGAGCCCGAGCGATCTGGCGGCCGAGCTCGAGCACGGTGGTTTGATCGACCTCGAGACGGTGCGGCGCATCGCCTGTGAGGCCACCGTGGTGGTGGCCGTCGACGACGCCTTGGGCCACACCATGTACGAGGGCCGGGCCAAGCGCTTCCCGACCGGGGCCCAACGGCGAGAGGTGATCCGCCGGGACCGGCAATGCCGGTTCTCGGGCTGTTCGAACGGGACCTTCGTCGCCGTGCACCACGTCGTGCCCTGGAGCCTCGGTGGCGGGACCGACCTCGACAATCTGGTCCTTCTCTGCAAGCACCACCACGGGGTGGTGCACCGCAACGGCTGGTCCATGACGGGGAACCCCAATCAGGAGCTACGAATCGAGAATCCCGCTGGCCGGGTCACCGTCTCGCGCCCTTCGGTGCTCTGGACCAGGGTGACGGCGGGGCGGGGGCGGGGCGGGTCGAACTGAGCGCTCGGCGGTTGGCGGGCCGAGCCGAGCCGAGCCGACCGCATGCCCTCGGTGGGCTTAGTCCTTCTCCTCAATGGTGACGCTCTCGATCACGACCTGCTCGGTCGGCGACCCTGAGCGGCTGCCCACGTTGTTGATCTTCTCCACGACGTCGAGCCCGGTCACGACCTCGCCGAAGTGCGAGTACAAGGGCGGCAACCGCACGCCGTCGGGACCGCTGATCACGAAGAACTGGCTGCCGTTCGTGTTGGGGCCCGCGTTGGCCATGGCCAGCGAGCCGACCTTGTAACTGCCTTCCTTGGGCAGTTCGTCGGCGAAGCGGTAGCCGGGACCACCAGAGCCCGACCCAGTGGGGTCGCCACCCTGCAGCACGAAGCCCGGGATGATGCGGTGGAACACGATGCCGTCGTAGTAGTGGTAGCGGGCCAGGAACACGAAGCTGTTCACGGTCTTCGGCGCGGCCAACGCGTCGAGGGCAATGACCATCGTGCCGTGCGAGGTCACCATGGTCGCCACGTAACGCTTGTCGGTGTCGATGAGCATCGGCGGCTCTTCGTCGAACTTGCGCTGCTGCGGGCTCGATCCGTCTGCTTCGGGCGGGGTTGGTGTGGCCATGGTGGTGGTCCTAGCTCTCGTTGATGGTGAGGGAGATGATGCGCTGGGTCACGTCGGGCGGGATGCCGCTGGCCGACCCCTGCTTGTCGATGGTGCTGACGACATCGAGGCCGGATGTGACCTGGCCGAAGAGGGAGTAGGTGTTGGGCAGCGCTTCGCCTTGGGTCCCCGAGACGATGAAGAACTGGCTACCGCCGGTGTTGGGCGACCCCGTGTTGGCCATCACCAACGATCCCAGCGGGTACTGCTGCGCGGGGTTCGCCGCCTTGGCCGGGAGCTCGTCCGGAATGGTGTAGCCGGGCTCGGTCCCGGCATTCGTCTGCGACGGGTTACCGGTCTGGAGCACGAAGCCCGGGATGACCCGGAAGAAGCTCCCGCAGTTGTAGTAGCCCTTGTTGGCCAGGAACACGAAGTTGTTGACGGTCTTGGGGGCGGCCTTGGCGTCGAGCGAGGCCACGAAGGTCCCTGTCGTGGTCTTGAAGGTCGCCGTGTACGTCTTGGACGTGTCGATCGTCATGGGAGGCGCCGCGGTGTACTTCTGCATGGCCGCTGCGGTCGGGGTCTTGGGCGAGGCCGGGCAGCCCGCCTTCACCGCCGCCTCGTTGGCCTGGGCCTGCAGCTTGGCGTTGGACCCCTTCCCGGCGGCGACCGTCGTGGTCGTGCCGTTGACCTTGGACTGCGAGGCGACGTTGTTGTTGTCGTTCCCGGAGACCAAGAAGACGATGCCGACGATCACGGCGGCGATCACCACGAAGATGATGCCGTTACGGATCTGCTTGCGGCGCTTCTGGCTCTGAGCCTCGGCGGCGAGCCGTGCTTCCCTGGCCGCGCGTTGGCGGGCTCTCTTGTCGCTGGGCACGGCCCGAGACCCTACCCAATCCCCGGGGCAGCTTCGGATCGCCCGCCCGGAGGACCACTTCGGGCGCATGCCGGGCCATGGCCTGCCGGAGCGGCCTGCCGGAGCGGCCGCCAGGCTGGGCTCCCGGGAGCGGGACCCTGGGAGGCGGGCCGGGCGACCCGCGGGGCGAACGGCCGGTGCGGCAGTCTGTAGCCTCGTCCGGATGCCACTGGTCGTCCAGAAATTCGGGGGCACCTCGGTCGGCGACGCCGATCGGATCCGTGCTGTGGCCGATCACATCGCCCGGACCCGCCGGCAGGGCACCGACGTGGTGGCCGTGGTCAGCGCCATGGGCAAGACCACCGATGACCTGATCCACCTGGCCAATTCGGTCAGCGCGACACAGCCGCCCCGCGAGTACGACATGCTCGTCAGCACCGGCGAGCGCATCTCCATGTCCCTGCTGGTCATGGCCTTGGCCGACCTGGGCGTCGACGCAGCGTCGTTCACCGGGAGCCAGGTCGGGATCATCACCGACAATGACCACACCCGGGCCAAGATCCGAGAGGTCAAGGGCGACCGACTACGGGAGGCGCTGGCGGCGGGAAGGGTTCCGGTCGTGGCGGGCTTCCAGGGCGTCTCGGAGACCCGCGAGATCACCACCCTGGGACGGGGCGGATCCGACGCCACCGCCGTGGCGCTGGCCGCCGTTCTGAATGCGGACGCCTGCGAGATCTACACCGACGTCACCGGCGTCTTCACCGCTGACCCCCGGATCGTGCCCGAGGCACACCGGATCAACCGGATCTCCTTCGAGGAGATGCTCGAGATGGCGGCCACGGGCGGCCGGGTCCTGATGCTCCGGGCCGTCGAGTTCGCCCGGAATCACAATGTCCCACTGCACGTGCGGAGCAGCTTCACCTGGGAGCCCGGCACCTGGGTGGTCGAGGAGGATGCAGACATGGAAGAAGCAGTCGTCACCGCGGTGACGCACGACACCTCGGAGGCCAAGGTCACGGTCAGCGGGGTCCCGGACCGTCCTGGTGTCGCCGCCCGGCTCTTCCGCGCCCTGGCCGACAAGTCGATCAACGTGGACATGATCGTGCAGAACACGTCCGCCCACGGAACGACCGATATCTCGTTCACGGTGCCCACCGCCGATCTGCCGGTCGCGGTGGAGACCTCCCAGACCCACGCCGACGAGCTGGGCGCGTCCGGCGTGACGGCGGCCGCCGACGTGGCGCGGGTCTCGCTGGTCGGGGTTGGCATGAAGTCGCATCCCGGCATCGCCGCCACCATGTTCGAGACACTGGCCAACGAGGAGATCAACATCGACATGATCTCGACCTCGACCATCCGGACGTCGTGCATCGTCGCCGAGGACGACGTCGAGCGGGCCGTCCGCAGCCTGCATGCGGCCTTCGCCCTGGGCTGATGGCGACCAAGTCCAAAGCCGGTCGGACGCTGTGGCTGCTGCGCCACGCCAAGACGGTGACCGACCCGCCTCCGGGCGGAGCCGACTTCGACCGTGTCCTGGCGCCGCGAGGTCGGCGCGACGCCACCGCCCTCGGACGTCTGTTTGCCGGTGCCGGGGAAGGGCTGGGGCCAGGACTCAAGGGTGTGCCGCAGCCCCGCATCGCGTTGGTCTCGCCGGCCGCCCGCACGGCGGCGACGGCAGAATTGGTACTGGCCGACGTGGCTGATCCTCCCGAAAGCCGCCTGGAGAAGGGCCTTTACGCGGCTGATCCCGAGGAAGTCCTTGCCTTCGTGCGGGACCTGCCCGATGACGTCGACGCCGCCATGGTGGTCGGGCACAACCCGACGGCGCACGCACTCTCGCAGGGGTTGATCTCAGCCCGCGACAAGAAGGGCCTCTCCAGCGCCGTGCGGACCGGCTTTCCCACCTGCGCGCTCGGCGTCTATGCGTTCAACGTCGATCACTGGGCCGACGTGGCGGCGCGCAGCGCCAAGCTGGTGGCCATCATGGCCCCGCCGTATTAGAGCCGGGCGCTCGCCCTGCCCGCTTCGGGCCCCGTGTTGCTGCGGCCTTAGCCCAGCAGGCGCAGAATCGCAGCGTCGCCCTGACCGCCGCCGCCGCACAGGGCCACGGCCGCCGTGGAAGCACCCCGACGACGCAGCTCGAGCAGCGCCGTGAGTGCGACCCGGGTGCCCGACATCCCGACGGGGTGTCCGAGTGCAATCGCGCCGCCATTGACGTTGACCTTGTCCTCGTCGATGCCCAGGTCGTCCACCGAGGCGAGGCCGACCGCAGCGAACGCCTCGTTGATCTCGAAGAGGTCGATGCCCTTGACGTCGACGCCGGCCTTGCCGGCCGCCTTGATGATCGCCCGCGACGGTTGGGTCAGCAGCGAGTTGTCCGGTCCGGCCACCATGCCGTAGCCCACGAGCTGGCCGAGCGGCGTGATCCCGAGCTCCTTGGCCTTGGCCGCCGACATCACGACGACCGCCGCGCCTCCGTCGGAGATCTGTGACGCGTTCCCCGCCGTGATGGTGCCGTCCTTGGTGAAGGCGGGCCGCAGCGCGCCCAGCGATTCGGCCGTCGTGCCGGGACGCACACCCTCGTCGGTGTCCACCAGGAGCGGGTCACCCTTCCGTTGGGGCACCTGCACCGCGACGATCTCCTCGGCCAGGCGTCCTTCCTTGGCTGCGGCGGCGGCCTTCTCGTGGCTCGCCGCCGAGAACGCGTCCTGCCGCTCACGCGAGATCCCGACCTTGGCGTTGTGCTGCTCGGTCGAGAGGCCCATGGCGATGTGGTCGAAGGAGTCGGTGAGGCCGTCGTACATCATGGAGTCGACCAGCGTGGCGTCCCCGATCCGGAACCCGGCACGGGCGCCCGGCAACAGGTAGGGCGCCTGCGTCATCGACTCCATGCCGCCGGCCACGACGATCTCGGCGTCGCCGGCCCGGATCATCTGGTCGGCCAGGTAGATCGTGTTGAGACCCGAGAGGCAGACCTTGTTGATGGTGTTGGCCGGAACCGTCATCGGGATCCCGCCCTTCACCGCGGCCTGGCGCGCCGTGATCTGGCCCTGCCCGGCCAGGATGACCTGGCCCATCAGCACGTAGTCGACCTGGTCGGGGGACACGCCGGCCCGGGAGAGGGCCTCTGCGATGGCGAAACCGCCCAGGTCCATGGCCGTGAAGCCGGCCAACGCGCCCGAGAGCTTTCCGATGGGCGTACGAGCCCCTGCGACGATGACGGCCTCGGCCATTCCTGCACCTCCGGTTCCCGCCGGTCTGGTTACCAGTCGGAAACCACATCTTATTGGGCCACTATCGTCGGGTCACATGAGCGACATCCTGACTGCTGCCCTGGCCGGCGCCCCTGGTGATGAGCTGGCCGGTCTCCCGATGCCCGACTCCTACCGGGCCGCCCTGGTCAAGCGGAGTGAAACCGGCATGTTCGACGGCATGGAGTCCTCCGACAAGGACCCCCGCCGTTCCCTCCACGTGGAGGAGGTGCCACTGCCCGAGCTGGCCCCCGACGAGGCCTACGTCGCGGTGATGGCGTCCTCCATCAACTTCAACACCGTGTGGACGTCGATCTTCGAGCCGCTGCCCACGTTCGGCTTCCTCGACCGCCTGGCCAAGGAAGGGCCGTGGGCCGCCCGCCACGCCCTCGACTACCACGTCGTCGGCTCCGACGCCGCCGGCGTCGTGCTGCGGACCGGCGACATGGTGCGCAACTGGAAGCCGGGCGACAAGGTCACCGTCCACTGCAACTACGTCGACGACCAGGACCCGTCGGCCCACGACGACTCCATGTTGGCGGCCAACCAGCGCATCTGGGGCTTCGAGTCCAACTTCGGCGGCCTGGCCGACATCACCGTCGTGAAGGCCAACCAGCTGATGCCGAAAGCGACGCACTTGAGCTGGGAGGAGGCGGCGATCAACGCGCTGTGCAACTCCACCGCCTACCGCATGCTCGTCTCGCCCAACGGCGCCCGCATGAACCAGGACGACAAGGTGCTGGTCTGGGGAGCCAGCGGTGGCCTCGGCAGCTACGCGGTGCAGCATGTCCTCAACGGCGGAGGCACCCCCATCGGCGTCGTGTCCTCCCCCGAGAAGGTGAAGCTCCTCAATGACCTCGGCGTGGAAGCGGTCATCGACCGCAAGGCGGCCAACTACCGCTTCTGGTCGGACGAGCACACGCAGGACGAGTCGGAGTGGCGCCGATTCGGCAAGGACATCCGCGGGTTGGTGGGTGGTGAGCCGGAGATCGTCTTCGAGCATCCGGGACGCCAGACGATGGGCGCATCGGTGTTCGCCTGCAAGCGGGCCGGGACCATCGTGACCTGCGCGGCCACCTCCGGCTACATGATCGAGTACGACAACCGCCACCTCTGGATGAAGCTCAAGACCATCAAGGGCTCGCACTTCGCCAACTACCGCGAGGCCTGGGACGCCAACAAGCTCATCTGCGAAGGCAAGGTGCTCCCACCGCTCTCGGCCGTCTACCCGCTCGAAGAGGTGGGCGAGGCGGCGTACCAGGTCCACCACAACCTGCACGAGGGCAAGATCGGCGTGTTGTGCCTGGCACCCGAAGAGGGCCTCGGCATCGACGATCCGGCACTTCGCGCCAAGGTCGGCGAGGACCGCATCACCCTGTTCCGGAGGCACGGCGCGTGAGCGATTCCCTGCTGACCGAAATCGACCACGTTGCCATCGCGGTGAACGACCTCGAGGCAGCCATCGCCTGGTACGCCGAGGTCTTCGGCGCCACGGTGGACCACCGCGAGCGCGTCGAGTCCGACGGGGTCGAAGAGGCGCTGCTCAAGGTGGCCGACTCCTACGTCCAGCTGCTCACCCCGATCAATGACACCTCACCCGTGGCCAAGTACCTGGCCAACAAAGGTGAGGGCCTGCACCACATCGGCTACCGGGTGGACGACTGCGGCGTGGCGCTGCAAGCGATCAAGGACGCCGGCGGCCGGGTCATCGACGAGGCCCCACGGCCGGGCTCACGGGGCACCACCGTGGCCTTCGTGCACCCGAAGACCTCGTTCGGCACGCTGATCGAGCTGGTCCAGGAGTAGCGTCGATCGGTCAGTCCAATGGCCCGGCTGACCCAGGTGGCACGACCGGTCTGCTCCAGCCACTCGTCGTACTCGGCGGGCCGCCAGCGTGCGTGCCAGGGGTCTCCCTCTTCGAGCACGGTGTCCAGTGGATCCATGCCGTTGGACGAATGTGCGACGGCCGATTATTTCCAGTCCTCCAGGAGTCATGCACCGACCTGGACGACATCGGGTCGCGCCTCCGCCAGGTCGTGCTGCTCGTGTGGATCCGATTGGAGGTCGAACAACATGATGTCAGGAAACCCGTGATAACTGTCGTGAAACGTCCGGATGAAGATCCAGTCGTCGAAGCGAACGGACCGCTGCGCGGTCCAAGCCCCTTGCGTCAGAACAAGGCATCTCCTCCCCGCAGTACTCCCGAATCGAGCGAGGACCGGAACGATTGCCCGTCCCATCGCTCGGGGACACTGCCTCCGCTGAGCTCGAGGAGCGTGGCCGCGACATCGACCTGGTAGTGCAGCGAAAGCATCGACACCGCCGCAGGCCGGGCCACCGGATGATCATCGGTACCCGCGCCACGTGCTGATCCGCAGTCTGATGGTCGCAGTAGATGCCAAGCTCGCCAAGCGTCTCCCCATGATCAGCGGAGATGATCAACCGCCGACCTCGTCCTCAATGCCGAGAGGGCCGAGCTCGTCAAGGATCAGGCCGATGTGGTGGTCAACGTAGCGCACGCCGGTGTCGTACCCGTCGAACATCCGCCGCACCTGAGTCATGTCGTCGGCCACCAGAGGTTGGCGGGGATAGCCCTCCCATCGCGCATGGGGACCGAAGCCCGTGATCTCCTGTGCCGAATGTGGTCCGGGAAGACTCCAATGGTGCGCCCGCACATCCTCGTCGAGCCAACTCGGAGCGGGCATGCCAGCGAACGGGTCCCCGAAGGACTCGGGCGTCCGATAGGGCGTGTGGGGATCCCACATGTGGACGTGCAGGAACCAGTCCGGCCGGGTGGCGTTTCGACCGAGCCAGTCCAGCGCGAGCCAGCGATCTGATCGGCCGTCTCGAGGCCGCGCGTCCCGAGGTTGTACGACTCGTTGAATCCGGCCAGAAAGTGGTATGCCGAGTGACGTTCCGGAAACGTGCTGATGAGCGGTCCAATCCGACTTCCTGCATCTGGCTCGCCCATGTCTCGGCGGCGTCCCGGCTGCGGAAGCCTCTGTCGCGACCTTCCGGAAACGGAGCGGCCGCAGTGCCACCGTGTCCGGCGACCCCGTTGTGGATACCGAGCCGTCCGCTGCTGAGCGCCGTTCGGGAAGGCAGACAAGGAAGATCGGACGCGTACACATTGGTAAACCTGACTCCGTCCGCGGCGACGGCGTCGATGACCGGGCTGGTCGGACGCTCATAGCCGTAGCAACCGAGATGGTCGGCTCGTAGCGTGTCGATGTCGAAGTAGATGATCCGCATTGCCCGTCACAATCGACATCGACACGTGTGGCCGTTCGTCGCTCTGCATTCCGGCATGCGCGTCCGAGACGACCAACATGGTCCTGCGAAGGTCCTGGCGAAATCGTACTCCCTCGGTCCTCGCCAACGGACAGCGTGCCAATCTGCGCGTGACCGCCCAGGCTCAATCTGCGCGCGCTACCGCGTGGTGTGGCGTCTGATCAGCCAAGTCGGCGACCAGATCGTTGAGTCTCCTGACCGCGGGAAGCCCCATGTCACGACCTCGTCCATCGGATCGGGCCGGCCTCCGAGCTCGCTCGCTTCAACCAGTCCGCAGAGCATCGCGTCCAACTGCGCTGACGATGTCCGGCTGCTCGGCGGCAAGGTTCGTCTGCTCCGCTGGGATCGTGCGCTGAAGTCGTAGAGCTCGACGCCGTCCCTCGGGTAGACACCGGGGTCGATACACCGGATGTACTTCCAATCCGGTACGGACGCCGCGCTTTGCCTGCCAGGTGCATTCGCTCAGGAAGACCGCGTCACGATGCGGTTCGGTGCTGCCCTCAGTCAGCGGTCGAAGGGATCGTCCCATCGAGACCCGCTACCTCGGGCATGCCCAAGAAGTCGAGGACCGTCGGCTTGATGTCGACGGTCGACACGAGGCTGTGACTTCAGATGCGGGCACGACTCCCGGCGCCCAGATGAGCACGGGCACATGGACGACCGAGTCGTAGAGGCCCGCATGGTCGAACCAGGCATCATGCTCCGTCATGTTCTCGCCATGATCGCCGAATAGCACGACCATGGTCTTGTCCAGGAGCCCCACGCGGCGCAGATAGTCGAAGAGTCGGCCGATCTCGTAGTCGAGGTACGCGACCTCCGCATCGTAGAGATCCGCGACGTACTCCACATTGGGAATGACGTCGAGATGGTTGTAGAGGTTCTCTGCAAACAGAGGGTACGTCGGCCTGCTCCGCAGTTTCTCGTCGACGAGCGGGTCCCGATGCAGCACGGAACCCTTCGTGTAGCATGTGCTTGTAGGGCTGCGGCGGAACGTAGGGAATATGGGCGTCCCAGAAGTGCAGGAACAGGAAGAAATCTTCTTTGTGGTGCTCGTCCAACCACTGGGTCCCGATGTCGATGATGACCGATCCCGGCGACCGCGATCGACCCGGAGGCGGCATGTAGTCGGTGTAGCCCCTCATGAACCAGTCCTTCATTGCGAACAGATGGTCGACCGCACCGGTCGCATACCCCGGACTTCTGGAAGATGCTGGGCAGCCAGGAGATGTCCGCGTCCAGACGGGCCGGCGGGTGGAAGTGCGAGACGATGCCCGTGTTCACTCCGAACCGCCCAGTGAAGATCGCCGTATGCGAAGGCTGTGTCGGAATGTCCGACGTGAAGGCATTGGTGAAGAGCGCACCCTCGCTGGCGATACGATCGAGATTGGGGGTGAGATTTCGCTCATGCCCAAGGCATCCGAGATGATCCGCTCGCAATGTGTCCATCGAAACAAATATGACGTTCACATGGTCTCCTCTCATTTCTGGGCCGCCGCTCACAGCCGGCCGAGGTACCAACAACCTCGTTGTCCATGACGTTGGCGCAGCAGGTCGATCTCCGTTCTCGTGATTCGCAGGCCGTACGCCATCTGTCTGCGGTCGACGTCCGGAGTGGCGGATCTGTAGTACAACAAGAGCATGCGTCGATCCATGCCGCTGCGTACAGACAGGACGGACGGCGACACGCTGCTTTTGCTGCCGGCGATGCTGGCGGCCGGGCTGCTGACGTTGGGCGTGCTCTGACGGGCGAGCACGACCTCGACGTCGGCACCGCCGAGGAGCGTGAGCACGGCGAGCCCACCGGTTTCGACGACAGGTTCCCGACGACCGCTGCGCCGGCCCCGCCGCTCGCCCTCTACCCGCTGCCCGCCGCCCTCGGGACGAGCATCAAGCCCTACTGGCTCCTCGAGAAGTTCTCCGTCTCGCCCCTCCTCGGGCAGGGCTGTCCCAGTCGATGCTCCAGGCCTATTTCAACAATCCCCAGACCTTCGTGATCATCAAGTCCGCCGACCCGCCAAGGACCCGCTCCTGCCCGACGCGACCTACGTCATGGACTTCCACGACTACCAGCAAATGCTGGACGTCGATCTCTTCGGGTCGATACCCTCCTACGTCAAGCTGCTCCTCTATGACGACGAGAAGTGGGCGTCCACTCCCGTCGCGCAACAGCAGCAACCCTTCACCTATGAGGCGGAGGCCGAGACGGTGGCCCACCGAGCACGGACTGGGGCTCGATCTTCACGCCGGCAGCGAATCTTCCCGGTGCTCAGCCCGGCCTATTCGAACGCCACGAAGTACGACGGCTACACCAGCCTCGGCATCGCCTCGCAGGGCTGCCCCGCATGCAGATGTGCTTGGAGATCCAGGCGCAACAGGACGAGGGCACCAGCGGGTTCGGCGGCTTCGTTCCTCCGCGGTGAGTCAGGCACAGGCGGCCAATCCGCGGGCCCTGATCATGGTGGGCCTGACGACAGCGGCTCCCCACCAGGCATCACGCCGCAGCTCCTGCTCAACGACTACGCCACGACGAGGCCGCTGGTCTCGGGCTACTGGCTGAACATTCCCCGACACGGGGGGTCCTCGCGAACCCGCAGGTCGCCGTGGCGTTCCTCGCAGGCTCTCGCCCCGCAACTCGGTTACTAGGCGACCGCTCGGTTTTCGGACTTCGACTGGGTCCCGCATCATGACTCCGCAACCTTCACCTCTGCCAGCGCCGGCCGCCGTGGAGCGGGCCGGAGGGACTCTCTTGACTCGGTCGGTCACGACGGGCCGCGCGTTGAAGCCGAGAAACGCCTCCAAGCCGTAGTAGTGCTTGAGCATGATGAACGCGTAGCGCAACGGGATCCAACCGAGCCGGCCGCCTTTCCGTAGTACACGGTGCATCCGATGAGCTGGACGAGCGCCGGAACCTGCCTGAACAACAGGAGGAACAGCACTCGCGCGAGATTGAGCCGGCTGGTCGGATCCAGCGACGGCCAAGGTGATGACGTAGACCAGGCCGGTGATGTGCAGCGGGACAAGGAACCGCTTGAACGACGACCGCGTCATGAAGAACCAGAATCGGCACCCGGCGAAACCCGTCGCGGCCGGGGTATAGCGGGCAAACGCCATCGTTGCGCCCGATTCCACCGCGTCCTCTGGATCCGCAACTGACGCTGGGTGTTCGGGACATCCTCGTAGGAGCGCACCCGGGTGTCGATGGCGGCGCGGTAGCCGATACGGGCGATGGCGAGGGTGAAATCGAGGTCTTCCCCGTACATGCCCTCGACAAATCCGCCGATGGCCAGCGCCGCTCCCGTCGGAATGCGGTGAAGGTTCCCGGAATGCACACGATGCCGTCAACGACGTCGCTCGCCGGCCGGACCATTCCGAACCCGACGATCATCTCGAACATCCGCATCCGGTCGATCCAGTCGTGTACGGCTCTATGG
>CAVWJQ010000014.1:0-87277 GCA_963755445.1 uncultured Acidimicrobiaceae bacterium
ATGGACTGGTGGTCCGACAGCTGCCGCACCTCGCAGCCGAGGGGAAGGTGCGAGTGCACGACACCCTTCGGGGTCCGCCGTCGTGCCCGAGGTGTACCCGATCAGCGCCGGGGCCGTCGGGGTCGACGTGGGCGGGCCGCTGGACGGGATCGCGGCACGCAGGTCGTCAAAGCGCACGTGCCCGGCAGCGTCGTCCCCGATGTCGCCCACGACCACGACGTGCTCCAGGTCTCCAGCCCGTCGCGCACCGTGGCCAGGTCGGCCAGGTAGTCGCGCTGGCCGATGCGCGACACGATGATGAGCGCCTTGGCCCCGCTCTGGCGCAAAATGAACCCGAGCTCCTTGGCCCGTAGAAGTGGACGATCGGCACCAGGGTGACGCCGATCATGCTGCAGGCGTAGAAGGTGATGGCCGCTTCGACCCAGTTGGGCAGCTGGAAGGCGACCATGTCGCCGGGACCGAGACCGAGCGGGCGCAGCCCGCCGGCCACGCGCAGCGACTCCTCGTACACCTCGCCGACCGTGCCGAGGTACGCGTTGGTCGGGGACCAGATGCGAACCGCCGCGTCGGGTCCTCGAGGAGGCAGTCCGCAGGAACTCCCCCAGCTGCGGTCGTCCCAGGCGCCCTCGGCGAGATAGCGCTCGGCCAACTCGGCCGGCACCGGGTGCAGCTCGAAGGTGGTCACGCCGACTCGATGAAGAGCGAGGCCAGGCGGTGGCGCTGCGCACCGGCGCCGCCGGCCAGGAGATCGTTCTGCTTCACCCGCTTGAAGAGGAAGTGGGCGTCGTTGGCCCACGTGAACCCGACGCCCCCGTGGAGCTGGATGTCGTCGCCGTGACCCGCACGCCGGCCTCGGCGGCGTAGCTCGATGCCATGGCAGTGGCCTGCTCGCGCTCCGGCGCCTCGGTGTCGGAGGCCCAGGCGGCGAATTGGAACCCGGCCCGGCCATCTCGACCTGCTGGAACATCTCGACCAGCCGGTGCCGCACCGTCTGGTAGGTCGCAACGGGCTTGTCGAAGACGATCCGTTCCGACGTGTAGGCGATGGCCTCGGTCAGGGCGCGGTCCGCCGCACCGACTGTCTCAGCTGCCAGCCCGATGGCGATGTCGTCCTGCACACGCGCCGCCACAGGCCCGTCTGGTTGCCCGAGGGACCCAGCGGGGTGACCGGCGTGTTCGTCGACGCGCGACCACGCCAGCTTGCACGTGGGGTCGAGCGACGGAACCAGCTCTGCCTCGGGCGACTTCGAGGAGGTAGGAGCGCACGCCCTCCTCACTGCGGGCCGCCACAATGACCCAGTCCGCGGGATGCCTCGTCGACCACGAATCGGCTTCTCGCCGGTCACAACCCATTGGGCCGCCCGGCGGCGCGGCCGCGTCCGCACCGTGTGTAGTGGTTCACCGTGTCCCTGCTCACCCAGCGCCACCGTGCCCGGGGGGGCTCTCGGAGGCCAGGTCGGCCAAGAGCTCCGTCGCGCCCAACGCCCGCGCCGCCAACGCGGCCGATACCGCCGACGAGAAGAACGGGCCGGAAGCGGTCTGCGGCCCATCTCTTCGAGCACGACGCACGTTCCAGGAGGCCGACGCCGCTGCCCCCGTACTCCTCGGGCACCAGCAGCCCCGTCCACCCCAACTCGACCAGCATGTTCCACAGCGCCGGCGTGATCCCCTCGGCGTCATCGGCCAACTGGCGCACCACGTCGGGCCCGCACTCGCGTTCGACGCGGTGCGCGCCACCTCTTGCAGCGCGAGCTGCTCGTCGTCGTACGTGAAATCCACGCTCTCTGCTACGTCTCGCTCATCGCCGTGTCATTCGCTGACACTGGCGTCGAGTACACGGCGGTCGGGTACCTTCCCCCGTGGATTTTGCCCTGGCACCGGAGGACGAGAAGTTCCGCGACGAGTTGCGGGCCTGGCTCGACGAGCACCTACCCCTTCCTCGAAGCGGAGGCGATCGGGGACGACGCCCAGCTGAGCGGTGAGGCCAGCCAGCAACGCCGGCAGAAGTGGCAGCGCAAGCTCCACCAAGGCGGATGGGCCGCCATCCACTGGGGCCCGACTACGCCAAGGGCCGCACCATCAACGCCATGCAGCGCCTCCTCTACTCCGAGGTGATCGCCGAGTACCGCACGCCGGGGACGTTCAACACCAACGGCATCTGGCAGATCGGTCCCATGATCATTCAGTGGGGCACCGAAGAGCAGAAGGCGCAGTGGTTGCCGTCCATTCTCGAGGCCGAGGAGCACTGTGCCAGGGCTTCAGCGAGCCCATGGCCGGAAACGACCTGGCCAACCTGCGCACGACGGCGATCTACGACGCGGGGACGGACGAGTACTCTCTACGGCTCGAAGATCTGGATCTCCTCGGCCCATCTGGCCACGTGGGGGCTGTTCCTGCTGCGGACCGACCCCACGGCGATCGAGCGGGGCAAGAAACACGAAGGCATCACGGCCTTCATCCTCAATCTCAAGACGCCCGGCATCGACGTGCGGCCGATCCGCGACATGGCGGGCGAGGAGCTCTTCAACGAGATCTTCTTCACCGACGTGCGCATCCCGGCCAAGTGGCGCCTCGGCGACGAGGGCGCCGGCTGGATGGTCGCCATGGGCACCCTCGGCTTCGAGCGCGTCGGCATCGCCTCGCAGATCGCCATCCTCGCCGCCGACCTGCGCGCCATGACCGAGGCCGCCCGCAGCGTGAACCCCGGCGCCCTGGACGACCCGTCGCTGCGGGACCGCATCGCCAAGGTGTGGACGGAGATCGAGCTGGCCCGGCTGCTGTCGCTGCGGGCCCTGTCGAAGATCATGAAGGGCGAGAAGAACTGGCCCGAGGTCCCCTTCGCCAAGCTCTCGTGGTCGTCGATGGCCCAGACGCTGGCCGAGCTGGCCGTGGATCTGCTCGGTCCCGCCGGCGCCCTGGCCAAGGGCGGCCCGGACGCGGTCGACCGGGGCAAGTGGACCCGCCTGTACGCCTTCCAGCGCTACTCGACCATCGGCGGCGGCTCCACCGAGATTCAGAAGAACATCATCGCCGACCGCGCCATTGCCATGCCCGGCAAGTCCCGCGCGCTGACCCGCTCCGCACCGTTGCCCGCCGACCCCCGCGCCACCTGCATCATCGGCGTCGCGCGCCACACCTGGCACCCGTCCGACGCGCCCGACGGCGCGCCCGAGCCGCTCGCCATGTGGGAGCAGACGACCCGTGACGCCGCGGCCGACACGGGAGCAGCCGACCCGTCGGCACGTCCTCGCCGGCGCTCCAGAGCATCGACGTCGTCTACTCGCAGTCGTGGCAGTACGACGACGCCGTGGCCCGGCTCGCCGAGCGCATCGGCGCCGTCGCCGGCGCGGCGGCGCTACTCGGGCATCGGCGGGTCCGTGCCGCTCGTCCTGGCCACCGACGTGGCGCGCGACATCAGGGCGGGCGACCTCGACCTGGCGCTGATCACCGGAGCCGAGGCGCTGGCCACGGTGCGCCGCCTCAAGAAGGCCGGCGAGAAGCCGCAGTGGTCCTTCGCCCCGGCCGAGAAGCGGCGCTTCCCGATGGACATGGCAGGTCGCGCATGGACTGGTGGTCCGACAGCTGTCGGACCTCGCAGCCGAGGGTGCGGTGCGTGTGCACGACGCCCTTGGGGTCCGCGGTGGTCCCCGAGGTGTACCCGATCAGCGCCGGGCCGTCAGGGTCGACGTGCGCCGGCCCGCTCACGGGGTCCGCGCCACGCAGGTCGTCGAAGCGCACGTACCCGGCACCGTCGTCGGGGATGTCGCCCACCACGACGACGTGTTCGAGGGTCTCCAGGCCGTCGCGCACCGAGGCCAGGTCGGCCAGGTAGTCGCGCTGACCGATGCGCGACACGATCACGAGCGCCTTGGCGCCGCTCTGGCGCAGGATGAACCCGAGCTCCTTCGGCCCGTAGAAGTGGACGATCGGGACGAGCGTGACGCCGAGCATGCTGCAGGCGTAGAAGGTGATGGCCGCTTCGACCCAGTTGGGCAGCTGGAAGGCCACCATGTCGCCCGGGCCCGAGCCCGAGCGCGCGCAGGCCGCCGGCCACGCGCAGCGACTCCTCGTACACCTCCCCGACCGTCCCGAGGTAGGCGTTGGTCGGCGACCAGATCCGGAACCGCCGCGTCGGGTCCTCCAGGAGGCAGTCGCGCAGGAACTCCCCCAGCGTGCGGTCGTCCCACGCACCCTCGGCCAGGTACCGGCTCGGCCAGCTCGGCCGGCACCGGGTGCAGCTCGAAGGTGGTCACGCCGACTCGATGAACAGCGCGGCCAGACGGTGGCGCTGTGCGCCGGCGCCGCCGGCCAGGATGTCGTTCTGCTTCACCCGCTTGAAGAGGAAGTGGGCGTCATTGGCCCAGGTGAAGCCGACGCCGCCGTGGAGCTGGATGTCGTCGCCGGTGACCCGCACGCCCGCGTCGGCCGCGTAGCTCGACGCCATGGCTGCGGCCTGCTCGCGCTCGGGCGACTCGGTGTCCGAGGCCCAGGCGGCGAACTGGAACCCGGCCCGCGCCATCTCGACCTGTTGGAACATCTCGACCAGCCGGTGCCGGACGGTCTGGTAGGTGGCGACGGGCTTGTCGAAGACGATCCGCTCCGAGGTGTACGAGATCGCCTCGGTCAGGGCCCGGTGGGCCGCGCCGACGGTCTCGGCCGCCAGCCCGACGGCGATGTCGTCCTGCACGCGCTGCCACAGTCCGGTCTGGCTGCCCGACGGGCCGAGCGGGGTGACCGGCGTGTCGTCGAGCACGAGCCGCGCCAGCTTGCGCGTGGGGTCGAGCGACGGGACGAGCTCCGCCTCGGACGACTCGAGCAGGTAGGAGCGCACGCCCTCCTCACTGCGGGCCACCACGATGATCCAGTCCGCCGTGTGGCCGTCGACGACCATCGGCTTCTCGCCGCTCACGACCCATTGGGCCGCCTTGCGCCGCGCCCGTGTCCGCACCGTGTGCAGCGGTTCACCGTGGCCCTGCTCCCCGAGCGCCACCGTTCCCCGCCGCTCGCCCGAGGCGAGGTCGGTCAGGAGTTCCGTGGCGCCCAGCGCACGCGCCGCCAGGGTGGCGGCCACCGCCGACGAGAAGAACGGTCCCGGCAGCGGCCGGCCGCCCATCTCCTCGAGCACGACGCACATTTCGAGGAGCCCGACCCCGCTGCCGCCGTACTCCTCGGGCACCAGGAGGCCGGTCCATCCCAGCTCGACCAACGTGTTCCAGAGCGCCGGCGTGATCCCGGCGGGGTCGTCGGCCAGCTGGCGCACCACGTCAGGGCCGCACTCGCGTTCCAGCGCGGCACGCGCCACCTCTTGCAGCGCGAGCTGCTCGTCGTCGTACGTGAAATCCACGCTCTCTCCTACGTCTCGCTCGTCGCGGTGCCATTCCCTGACACTGGCGTCAGAGTACACGGCGGTCGGGTACCCTTCCCCCCGTGGATTTTGCCCTGGCACCAGAGGACGAGAAGTTCCGCGACGAGTTGCGGGCCTGGCTCGACGAGCACCTGCCCCCCTTCCTCGAGGCGGAGGCGATCGGCGACGACGCGCAGCTGAGCGGCGAGGCCAGCCAGCAGCGTCGGCAGAAATGGCAGCGCAAGCTGAACGAGGGCGGATGGGCCGCCATCCACTGGGGGCCCGACTACGCCCAGGGCCGCACCATCAACGCCATGCAGCGCCTCCTCTACTCCGAGGTCATGGCCGAATACCGCACGCCGGGGACGTTCAACACCAACGGCATCTGGCAGATCGGCCCCATGATCATTCAGTGGGGCACCGACGAGCAGAAGGCCCAGTGGCTGCCCTCCATCCTCGAGGCCGAGGAGCACTGGTGTCAGGGCTTCAGCGAGCCGATGGCCGGCAACGACCTGGCCAACCTGCGGACCACGGCCGTCTACGACGCCGAGACGGACGAGTACGTCATCAACGGCTCGAAGATCTGGATCTCCTCCGCGCACCTGGCCACGTGGGGCCTGTTTCTCCTGCGCACGGATCCCACCGCCATTGAGCGCGGGAAGAAGCACGAAGGGATCACCGCCTTCATCCTCAACCTGAAGACCCCCGGCATCGACGTGCGGCCGATCCGCGACATGGCGGGCGAGGAGCTCTTCAACGAGATCTTCTTCACCGACGTGCGCATCCCGGCCAAGTGGCGCCTCGGCGACGAGGGCGCCGGCTGGATGGTCGCCATGGGCACCCTCGGCTTCGAGCGCGTCGGCATCGCCTCGCAGATCGCCATCCTCGCCGCCGACCTGCGCGCCATGACCGAGGCCGCCCGCAGCGTGAATCCCGGCGCCCTGGACGACCCGTCGCTGCGGGACCGCATCGCCAAGGTGTGGACGGAGATCGAGCTGGCCCGGCTGCTGTCGCTCCGGGCCCTGTCGAAGATCATGAAGGGCGAGAAGAACTGGCCCGAGGTCCCCTTCGCCAAGCTCTCGTGGTCCTCCATGGCCCAGACGCTGGCCGAGCTGGCCGTGGATCTGCTCGGTCCCGCCGGCGCCCTGGCCAAGGGCGGCCCGGACGCGGTCGACCGGGGCAAGTGGACCCGCCTGTACGCCTTCCAGCGCTACTCGACCATCGGCGGCGGCTCCACCGAGATTCAGAAGAACATCATCGCCGACCGCGCCATTGCCATGCCCGGCAAGTCCCGCGCCTGACCCGCACCGCACCGTTGCCCGCCGATCCCCGCTCCACCTGCATCATCGGCGTCGCGCGCCGCACCTGGCACCCGTCCGACGCGCCCGACGGTGCGCCCGAGCCGCTCGCCATGTGGGAGCAGACGACCCGTGACGCGGCGGCCGACACGGGAGCAGCCGACCCGTCGGCACTCCTCGCCGGCGCTCCAGAGCATCGACGTCGTCTACTCGCAGTCGTGGCAGTACGACGACGCCGTGGCCCGGCTCGCCGAGCGGATCGGCGCCTCACCGGCGCGGCGGGGCTACTCGGGCATCGGCGGGTCCGTGCCGCTCGTCCTGGCCACCGACGTGGCGCGCGACATCAGGGCGGGCGACCTCGACCTGGCGCTGATCACCGGAGCCGAGGCGCTGGCCACGGTGCGTCGCCTCAAGAAGGCCGGCGAGAAGCCGCAGTGGTCCTTCGCCCCGGCCGAGAAGCGGCGCTTCCCGATGGACATGGACTTCGATCCCTCCGAGATCTCGCACGCCGTGTTCGAGGCGTACCTGACCTTCGCCCTGTTCGACAACGCCCGGCGTGCCCATCTCGGCCGGGATCTCGACGCCCACCGGGCCCAGCTCGGCCGCGTCCTGGCCCCCATGACCGCCATCGCAGCCGCCAGCCCGCACGCCTGGTTCCCCGTGGCCCGTGACCCGGACGAGATCGTGACCGCGAGCCCGGACAACCGGATGGTGTCCTATCCGTACACGAAGCTGATGACGTCGATCATGGACGTCGACATGGCCGCGGCGCTCGTGCTGGCCAGCGCGTCCAAGGCGGATGCGCTCGGGATCCCCGAGGAGCGGCGCGTCTACCTGCGCGGGTCGGCCTACGCCGAAGACCCGGCGCACGTGGCCGGCCACCCCGAGTTGTGGCGCTCGCCCGCCATGGCCGCCGCCGCCGGTGCGGCGCTGGCCGGCGCCGGCATCGGGGCCGACGAGGTGGCCCACCTCGACCTCTACTCCTGCTTCGCCAGCTCGGTGTGCTTCGCGCTCGATGCGCTGGGCATCAGCGAGGACGACACCCGCGCCGTCACCCAGACCGGCGGGTTGCCCTACCACGGTGGGCCCGGCTCCAACTACATGACGCACGCGCTGGCCGCCATGGTGGAGACCCTGCGCGACGACCCCGGCTCGTACGGCGTGACCAGCGGCGTGGGCATGCACATGCAGAAGCACGCCTACGGCGTGTGGTCGACCGATCCGGGCGGCGGCCCGCTGCGCGACGTGGCGCCGGCCGCACCCGCCGCGCGCGCCGCTCGCCATCGTCGAAGCGCCGGAGGGCAAGGCCACCGTCGCCGACGTACACGGTCCTGCACGGACGCGACGGCGGTCCCGAGCGGGCGGTGCTGGTGTGCGACGTGCCCGATGGAGGCCGCTGTTACGCCCTGCTCGACGGCGGGGCCGCAGTGCTGGCAGGGTCCGAGGCCGACGAGCTGATCGGGCGCACCGTCACGCTCACGCCGGCCGACGGGATCAACCACGCCTCACTCGGCTAGGCGCCGCCGCGGCGGGCCGCCCGCTGGTCGCCGGCATCGACGGCGCCCCGGGCGGCTGGGTCGTCGTCACCGTCGGCTGTGACGACGACCTCGAGGAGGAACCGGCCGACGTCCGCCTGGTCCCCGATCTCGGTGACGTGCTCCGCGCCATCGACGCCGGCACCCTCGCGGCGGCCGCCATCGACATCCCCATCGGGCTGGCTGCCGACGGGCCCCGCGCGCGCCGACATCGAAGCCCGGCGACGGTTGGGGCCACGCCGCAGCTCGGTCTTCCCGGCGCCGGTGCGATCCGTCCTCGCCGCCACGACCTACGAGGAGGCCTGCGCGCTCTCCCGCGCCGCCTGCGGCAAGGCGATCTCGAAGCAGCTCTTCAACATCCTCCCGAAGATCCGGGAGGTCGACGCACTCGTCACGCCGCGACGCCAGCAGCGCCTGTTCGAGATGTCCCCGGAGTTGAGCCTGGCCGTCCTGGCCGGTGCACCGATGGCCCACCCCAAGACCGGGCCGGCGGGGCGCACCGAGCGCATCCACGCGCTGGGCCGCGGCCTTCGGCCCCGACACGATCGAACGCCATGTCCGTACGGTGCCCCGCGGCGCGCGACCCGACGACGTGCTCGACGCCTTCGCCGGCGCCTGGACGGCCCGGCGCCACGCCGCGGGGCGACACCTGCGGCTCGGCGGTGACGTGGACGAGCGCGGGCTGCGCATGGAGGTCGTGGCCTGAGAACGGCTCGTGCAGCGGAGCGCCGTCGATCCGCCACGACCCTACGACGCCCGCCTACAGTGCCCCGCCGGGGAGGCCGCGCTGACCGTAGACACCGATGTCGCAGGGGCTGAGCCGAACCAGTCCGGCGGACGCGCGACCCCGGCGCCGGCGCCGCCTAGCAGCGGACGGCGACACTGCGCAGACCCCACGCCGGTGGCCGAGAGGCCTGCCCTGGCGCTTCTGGCGCTCCCCCGCCGACCAGCCGGCGCTGGGCCCGACCTGCTGCTCCTGATCATCACCGCGCTGGCCGGACTCGCCTATGCGTGGCGCTTCGACCAGGCCTACCTCGAGCCCTTCTACGGCGGGGCGGCCCGGAGCATGGCGATGAACCTGCACAACTTCGTCTACGGCGCCGCCGACCCGTGGGGAACGGTCTCGGTCGACAAGCTTCCGGGCGCGCTGCTGGTTCCAGGCCCTCTCCTTGCGCATCTTCGGGTTCCATGTCTGGGCGCTCGTCCTGCCCCAGGTCGTGGAGGGGATGCTGACCGTGCTCGTGCTCTACCGCGCCGTGCGCCGGGTCGCCGGTGCAGGGGCCGGCCTCGTGGCTGCGGTCGTCCTCGCGGGCAGCCCGGTCGTGATCCTGCTCGACCGCGGCAATATTTCGGACTCGTTGCTCATCTTGTTGCTGGTGCTCGCGGCCGACGCCACCATCCGCGCCTGCCAGACGGGGCGGCTGCGCTCCCTGCTCTGGGCCGGGCGCACTGGTGGGCCTCGCATTCCAGACCAAGATGCTCCAGGCCTGGATCGTCCTCCCGGCGTTCTTCATCGCCTACCTGGTGGCGGCACCGGCCGCCTCGCTTCCTGCGCCGCCTGTGGCACGTGGCGGCGGCCACGCTCGTGGTGGCGGTCGTCTCGCTCAGCTACATGTCGGCCGTCTCGCTCGTGCCGCAGTCCAGTCGCCCGTACGTCGACGGGAGCTGTAACGACTCGCTCTTCGCCCAGGTGTTCTCGTACAACGGGTTCAGCCGCCTCGGCACGGCCACCGCCAACACGGGCGGGATGCACCCGTTCCTCCACCTGGCTCCTACACGTTGGCGGCGCTACTCCGCCCGATCCGGCCTCGGCACCTTCGGCATCGGGGCCTCATGGGATCGCCTGCTGCACGGCCCCTTCGGTCACGACGCGGCCTGGCTGCTGCTGCCCGACCGTGGCCTCCGCCGTGTGGCTGATCGTGCTGCGGCGCCGCACACCGCGCACCGACATCCGGCGCGCCGCCGTCGATCCTGTGGTCCGATCTGGCTCGTCGTCACCTTCGGCTTCTTCAGCGGTGGGAAGTACCTCAACTCGTACTACCTGGCCGCGCTGATTCCCCCCGTCGCCGCGCTCTGCGGCATGGGCGCCCTGGCGGCGTGGGAACGCACGAAGGCTCACGCTCCGTGCGCGCCGCGCTCGCTCGCGCTCGACCATCGCCACGGTGGCGGTCACTGTCGCGCTCGTCCCGGGCTACGTCGGCGTGCGCACCGCCATCATCGGCTCCGGCCGTCGCCGTCGGGCTGCCTGGCCGTCGTCGTGCTCGGCGGATCACTCCGCCGCGGTCACGACTCGGTCTGGGCCGTCTCCGTGGGGCCGGCACTGGCCGCCGTTGCCATCCTCCTCGGAACGGTCTGGGCCTCGGGCCATGGTGGTGGAGGGCCGGCTCAGCCCGTTCGACTCCCCCGACGCGCCGGCCTCGGTCGAACACGGACACCCAGCGCGAGGAGGCGACATTCCCCACCGACCAGAAGGTGCTGGCGCTGTTCGTCAAGGGCCTCCCACCAGAGACAGGCCGCCGACGTCTTGGAGACGTCGAACGCGGCCGGCTTCTACATCCTCGCCACCGGCCGCGAATTCCTCCCGGTGGGCGGCTTCTCCGGGCGAGTCCCGGCCCCGTCCCTTCCCGACTTCATCCGGCTGGTTGGCCAAGGCCGCGTGCGACGGGTGACCGTGGTCACGAAGCCCCTGACCCGGGCGGCCGATCTCCGCTGGGTCGTCGCACACTGCAAACGGTTCGGTCCGACGCAACTACGACGCCGCCGCACAGGCCGAGCGGTCCCTCTACTACTGCACGGCCTCCGAAGCGTCCGGCCCCGCCCACCGCACGCAAAGCGTCAGCGCCGCGGCGCGCCGTCCCCGGCCCGTTGGAAGTCGAGGAACTGCGTCACCCGCATGAACCGCATGATGCCCCGGCCGATCGCCGGCACATGCTGGCGGTGCAGGTCGGTGACGAGCTCGGGGTCGGTCAGCTCGTACTCCTTGCTCCGGTGGATGAGGCGGACCGCTCCGTGGGCCAGGGCGTTGCGCACCCACTCGGCATCCGGCCCGTAGGTCAGGGCGAAGCGGAACCCGTCCTTGGTGCGGAAGACGTTGACCGGCGTGCGGTAGACGGTCCGGGTGCGCCGGCCGACGTGGATCACGATGCCGAGCCCCGGCGCCCACCCGGCCACGTGGACGGCGACCTTGTTGGTCACGGCGCGGTTGAAGCGCGCCACCCGCCGCCCCAGCCGGGGCGGGCGCTGAGCGGCGTCGGGCCCGTCGAACCCGACCGGCGCTGCGCGGAGTGCGCGCTCATACGAGCGTCAGCCCCCCGTCGACGGCCAGCACCTGCCCGGTGACGTAGCTCGCCTCGTCCGAGAGGAGGAAGACGGCCACGGCCGCCACCTCCCACCCCGTGCCCTGCCGGCCCAGCGGCACGGGCGAGCGGGTCCGCGACGGCCGCCCGGCGGAGGCGGCCCGGCCGAGCGGGGTGTCGATCAGGCCGGGCGCCAGCACGTTGGCCCGGATGCCCCGGCGGGCGCCCTCGACCGCCACATGGCGGCTGAGGCCGATGAGCCCCGCCTTCGACGCGTCGTAGGCGGGAATGCGGCTCCCGGGCCGCAGGCCGGCCACCGACCCCACGAACACGATGGCGGCGTTGTCGGACAAGGTCACCAGCGCGCGGCGCGCCAGCATGAAGTGGGCGCGCAGGTTCAGGTCGAACGTCTTGTCCCAGTCGTCGATGGAGGTGCCCGCCATGCCCATGCCGAAGCCGGTCCCGACGTTGAGGACGAGCCCGTCGGACGACAGCCCCGGCTCGTCGGAGACGGCCAGGCGGCATCCCTCCTCGGTGGTGACGTCGGCCACCACCACGGCCGCCTTCCCACCCTCCTCGGTGATCAGCGCGCCAGGTCTCCTCGACGGCGGCCTCGTTGCGGTCGACGCAGATGACCGACGCGCCCTCGCGCGCCGCACGCACGGCGATGGCGCGTCCGTTGCCGACCGGCGCATCGGGATCACGCGAGGGCTGGGTGCCGGCGCCGATCACCGTGATGCTCCGTCCCGCCAGGAGGCCGGCCATGTCAGGTCCCACCCCTGCGCCGCGTCATTCCCGCGGACCTCCGGGCACCTGCTCGGCCAGCGCCTCCGCCCGCGGCTCGAGCGGGAGCCGCAATGACCGCAGCACCGTCGTCAGCATCATGTAGTGCCCGATCAACAGCAAGAGCTCGAGGAGCTCGCTCTCGGACAACTGGCCGGCCAGTGCGTTCCAGGTGGCGTCGCTCACCGCGCCTTCGTCCGCGGTCTCGTCCACGGCGCGCAAGGCCGCCCGCTCCACGCGGGGCCCACTCCACCGCCTCGATCCCCGCGCCGCCCTCGCTCACCGCCGCCAGCTCGGCGGGCGTCACGCCCTGCAGCGCCGCCAGCTCGAGGTGCTGGGCCCACTCGTAGCGGCCGCCGAAGCGGTCGGCGGTGCGCAGAATGACCAGCTCGCGCAGCCGGCCGGGCAGGCTGCCCCCGAGCAGCGCGCCGCCGAAGCCCAGCCAGCGCCGGAACAGCTCGGGGTCGGCCCGGCCCAACGTCGTGAAGATGTGCATCGGCTCGTCCGTGCCGCCGGGCGAGTTCTCCAGGACACGGGTCAGGACGTCGTCCCATTCGCCGGCGGCGAGCGGGGGGAGGCGGGGCCCGGTCTCGGTCATCGCCGCATCGTAGGCACGCAGGACCGTCCCGGTCTCGTGTCAGCGCAGAGGGCGGAACCCCATGGGCGGCGGGCCCGTGCCCGGGCAACTGCCGTACCGGGGCGTCGGGACGGGCCACCTCGTCGAGGAGGCCGTACGCCAGCGCCTCGTCCGCGCCGAAGAAGCGCCCCCGCTGCAGGTCGTGCTCGACGGCGGCGGGGTCCTGACCGGTGGCGGCGCCGACGCGGGCGCAGAAGCGCTCCCGCTCGGCGGCGCGCAGCTCGGCCCACTGCGTCACGTTGCGGACGTGGGCCTGCAGCTGGGTCGTCGGCTCGGACAGGGAGAAGCGCGTGCTCGGCAGCGCCGAACGGTGGCTGCACACGGCCACCACGCCGACGGCCCCCTGGCCCACCTGGCCCAGGCAGAGCGCCCGGACGGGCACGCCCATGAGCTCAATGACGTCCATGAGCGTCATGGCGGGCGCCAGCGCCGCCTCGCCGCAGTCGACCCGGAGGGTCACGGCGTCGTCGCCGTCCGCATCGAGCGTCATCAGCTCGGCCGCCACGCGGGTGACGGACAGGTCGTCGAGCGGGCCGTGCAGGAGCACGACGCGCTGGGCCAGCAGGCGGCGCGCCACGACGTCGGAGAGTGCCTCGGGGCCCCGCCCCAACCCGGTCGGCCCGGCGTCGGGCGGCACCCAAGGGTCACACGTTCAGCCATGCTCGATCCTCCATTCCAGCCGGGCGCCGAGCGCCGTCGAGTAGCGCTCCACGGTGGAGAGGCGGACGTCGAGGTCGCCCGCCTCGAAGCGGGCCACCGCCGACTGCGAGGTCCCCATGCGGGAGGCCACCTCGGCCTGGGTCAGCCCGAGCTCCCTGCGCAGCGTGAGCAATTGCCCCGACACCGAGCGCCGGCGCTCGGCCATCTCGCGGAAGCCGGGGAAGACGGTGGGATGGCGGCGCTCGCTCACGACGGACCCATTATCTCATATTTGATATAACGTGGGAAGCATCCGATCAGCGACGAGATGGAGGAGCACCATGAGCCCGAGCACCAGCCGCCCGGACCGACGACCTGCGCCAGGTCTTCGTCCCCACCGTCATAGAGGAGGGCAACCGGGGCGACCGCGCCTTCGACATCTACAGCCAGCTCCTGCGGGAGCGCATCGTCTTCCTGGGGCAGGAGGTGGACGACCAGGTGGCCAACCTGATCATCTCGCAGATGCTGTTCCTGGAGGCCAACAACAGCGAGCGCGACATCTACCTCTACATCAACTCCCCCGGCGGCGTGGCCTACGCCGGCATGGCCATCTACGACGTCATGCAGCACGTGGAGCCCGACGTCTCGACCATCTGCGTCGGCATGGGCATGTCGGCCGCCGCCATGATCCTCTCGGGCGGCGCGGCCGGGAAGCGCTTCGCCCTGCCCAACGCGCGCATCATGATCCACCAGGGCTCGGCGGGGACCAGGGGCGCACCGTCGGACATGGAGATCCAGCTGCGCGAGGTCATGTCGCTGACCCGCCGCATGTCCGAGATCATCGCCCACCACTCCGGGCAGCCCCTCGAGCGGGTGGCCCGGGACATCGACCGGGACTACTACATGACGTCCGCCGAGGCCCGGGACTACGGGATCATCGACGACATCATCCTGCCCCGGCGGGGCCTGTGCGCTCCCGCCGATGCACTCGGGGTTGGAGCGGCCGGCGAGGCGCCCGCGTCTGAACTCCAGGTGGCGAGCGCGTGAACAGAGGCTGAAAACCCGCGGGGTCACCGCGCCACCTCCGTTTCCCTCACGACAGACCGGGAAGGTCGGGACCGAGGGAGCCGTCGTCACAACGACGTCGGCAACGAGGAGGAGGGCCATGACGCAACGGGACGAGGCGGCGCGCCACGACACGCACCCGGAGACCAGGGTCAGCCGGCGCACGCTGCTCAAGGGTGGGCTGGCGCTCGGGCGCCGCTGCGGCACGGCCGGCCTCGCCGGCCTGTCGTCGTCGGCCGGCGCCTCCATCGACGCGGGCCCTCGCCATGGCGCCGCCCAGCGTCGACCCTGCCGTCGCTGAGCGACATCCGTCACGTGGTCTTCCTGATGCAGGAGAACCGCTCGTTCGACCACTACTTCGGCACCTTGTCGGGCGTGCGCGGCTTCTCGGACCCGAGGGTCGTCACCAACCGCGTCGGTGGCCAGGCGGGTGCCCGGTGTGGGACCAGTACGGCTACCAGCCCGGCGTCGGCGTCGACCCGGCGGGCTACCTGCAGCCGTTCGACCTCCAGCAGCAGTTCCCGACCGACAACGGCGACTGCACCAACGACATCTCGCACGAGTGGACCACGCAGCACCAGAGCTGGGACGGCGGGAAGATGGACGCCTTCGTCCGGGCCCACCTGGCCGCCGACGGCGACGCCAACTTCGTGGCCACCATGGGCTACTTCGACCGGTCCGAGCTCCCCTTCTATTACGCGCTGGCCGACGCCTTCACCATCTGCGACGCCTACCACTGCTCGGTGCTCGGGCCCACCGACCCCAACCGCGTCATGGCGCTGTCGGGCACCATCGACCCCGCCGGCACGGGCGGCGGCCCGTCCTCGTCACCCAGACCAGCGGACGGCCCCAGCAGTACGGGACGTTCGAGTGGACCACCATGCCCGAGCAACTGCTCGATGCCGGGGTGACCTGGAAGGTCTACAACGACCCCACCGGCCTCGCCCTCTTCAGCCCCTGCCCTACTTCAAGGCCTACAACGACCCGACGACGACCCGGGGCCTGCAGCTGCAGCGCCAGGCCATCGCCCCCACCTATCCGGCGGACTTCATCGCGGACGTCGCGGCCGGGACGCTGCCCCAGGTCAGCTGGATCCACGGACCCGATCACCCAGTGCGAGCACCCCGCCACGGCGCCGCAGTGGGGTGAGAACCTCGTGCAGACCGTCCTCGACACGCTGACGTCGAACCCCGAGATCTGGGCCCACACGCTCTTCATCCTCCACTACGACGAGAACGGCGGCTTCTTCGACCACGTGCCGCCTCCCGTCCCCCCGCCCGGGCACGCCGGGCGAGTACCTCTCCATGAGCCCGCTCCCGGCGGCGGCCGGCGGCATCGTGGGGCCGGTCGGCCTCGGGTTCCGCGTGCCGTGCATTCTGATGTCGCCCTTCACCGCGGGCGGCTACACCGCCACCGAGGTCTTCGACCACACGTCGACGCTGCTGCTGTTGGAGACGCTCTTCGGCGTCCCGGCGCCCAACGTGTCGGACTGGCGTCGCTGCACGGTCGGGGACATGACCAGCGCGCTGGCGCTCGGCCGGCCGGCGCAACCGGCGCCGCCCGTCCTGCCCGACGCGTCGCTCGTGGTGCCGGTGGTCGACGAGGAGGTGGTCGTCAACGCGCTGACCGGCACCTTCGACGAGGGCTTCACCTACGCCCCGCCGACCTCGAACGTGATGCCGGCCCAGGAGACGACGCCGCCCCGGCCCGCGCCGCCACAACCCCGATGACGGGTGACCGCCGCACCCTCAGCCGCCGGTCGGTGCTGCGGGCCGGGCTCGGTACCGCCGCCGGATGCTCGGTCGCCGACCGCCCCGGCGAGCCGGGCGGCTTCTGAGCGCTCCCTGGCCGACGGTCCGTTCGCACCCCGTGTGGCGAGGCGGCATAAGGTAGGTGACACTGGTGTCAGGAAACCCGCCGGCGCCACCCGTGCCGAGCGGCAGAAGGGGAGGACGAAATGCGCACTGAGGACATGATCCTGGTCAGTGTCGACGACCACGTCATTGAGCCTCGTGGGATGTTCGACGGGCTGCTGCCGAAGAAGTACCAGGACAAGGCCCCGAAGCTCGTCCGCCGCGACGACGGGACCGACGTCTGGCAGTACGACGGCAACGTGATCCCCAACGTCGGCCTGAACGCCGTCGTCGGCCGCCCGCCCGAGGAGTACGGGATCGAGCCCACCTCGCTCGACGACATGCGCGTCGGTTGCTACGACGTCCACGAGCGGGTGCGCGACATGTCGGTCAACGGCGTGCTCGGCTCCATGTGCTTCCCCTCCTTCCCGCAGTTCTGCGGCCAGCTCTTCGCCCGGCGCGAGGACAAGGACGAGGCCCGCGCCATGGTGCAGGCGTACAACGACTGGCACATCGACCGCTGGTGCGGCGCCGAGCCCGGCCGCTTCATTCCGCTCTCCATCCCGGTCATCTGGGACCCCGAGCTCGGGGCGGAGGAGATCCACCGGGTGGCCAAGAAGGGCTGCCACGCCGTGACCTTCTCGGAGAACCCCGAGAAGCTGGGCTGGCCCTCGCTGCACAACGAGCACTGGGACCCCTTCTGGGCCGCCTGCGCCGACGAGGGCACCGTCGTCTGCATGCACCTGGGCTCGTCGTCGCAGATCCTCATGACCTCGGTGGAGGCACCGATCGACGTCATGATCTCGCTGCAGCCGATCAACATGGTGCAGGCCGCCGCCGACCTGGTGTGGTCGCCCATCCTGCGCAAGTACAAGGACCTGAAGTTCGCGCTTGTCCGAGGGCGGCATCGGCTGGATCCCCTACGCCCTCGAGCGCATCGACTACGTCTACGAGCACCACCGCAAGTGGACCGGCCAGGACTTCGGCGACCAGCTGCCGAGCCAGGTCTTCAAGGACCGGGTCATCACCTGCTTCATCGACGACGCCTTCGGCGTGAAGAACCGCGACTCCATGAACATCGACAACATCACGTGGGAGTGCGACTACCCCCACTCGGACTCGACGTGGCCGCAGTCGCCCGAGGGCCTGATGAAGTATCTCGATGGCGTGTCGGACCAGGACATCGACAAGATGACGCACCTCAACGCCATGAAGCACTTCCAGTTCGACCCGTTCAGCGTGCGGGCGCGCGAGAAGTGCACGGTGGGGGCGCTGCGGGCCGAGGCGGCCGACGTCGACACCGCCCTGGTCTCCCGGGAACGCGGGCAGACCTCGGTCAACGACAAGGGGATCGTCAGCGTCAGCAGCTTCACGACCCGACTTCTCGACGACGACTGATCGAGCCCGTCCGCCCGACGCAACGATTTCATCCGGACTGATTCCTCGGCGGCTTCGGCCGTCACTGGCTCATCCACCACCGCCATATCCATCGGGCCTGAGCGCCCACAGCACCTGGAGCACCGGAGCTCATGTCGATCGACTACGCCCTGGGTGACGACCACGTCGTCACCATCACCATCAACCGCCCCGAGGCGCGCAACTCCATGGACATGGAGCACTTCTTCCAGCTCCGCTCGGCCTGGGACCGCTTCGGTGACGACGACGACGCCTACGTGGCCATCATCACCGGCGTCGGCAAGGACTTCTGCGTCGGGGCCGACCTCAAGACGTACATTCCCGCAGATCACCGAGCTGCAGAGCAAAATGAAGGAGGGCGGGCGGCCCGAGGAGCTCGGCGGCTACCGGCTCGACGACGGTGTCAAGGCCGTGCTGCGCGGCAGCAAGCTCTACAAGCCGATCATCGCGGCCGTGAACGGCGTCTGCGTGGCCGGCGGCATGGAGATGCTGGGCGGCACCGACCTGCGGGTGGCGAGCGACACCGCCACCTTCGGCGTGATGGAGCCCAAGCGGGGACTGTTCGCCGGCGGGGGCACCACGGTGCGGCTGCCGCGTCAGGTCCCGTGGCCGGCCGCCATGGAGCTCCTGCTGTGCGCCGATCAGGTGCCGGCCCAGCGCGCCTACGAAATGGGCCTGGTCAACGAGGTGTGCCGCCCCGCCGATCTGATGGAGCGGGCCTACGACTACGCCCACCGGATCACGGCCAACGGTCCCCTCGCCGTGCGCAAGACCAAGGAGTCCGCGCTGCGCGGGTTGGCGACCGACATGAAGGAGGCCTTCCGGATCGAGTCGGAGATCTCCGGCGAGGTCTTCAGCAGCGAGGACGCCAAGGAGGGGCCCAAGGCCTTCGCCGAGAAGCGGACCCCCAACTGGCAGAACCGCTGATCAGGGCCTGACCCCTTTCTCGGCCGATCTGCCGCCTGCGGCCGTGACCGCCCGCACCCGGGGACGGATCGACGCCAGGTACACGACGGCCAGGACGATGCCGATCAGGCCGGTCACGAGCCAGCCGATCACGATCAGGACGATCCACATGGGCTTGGACGAGCCCGCCGCGGCGAAGGCGCCCGAGGGCCTGGACGCGGCGTCGACGATGGCCCACACCGGGATGACCAGGCCGACGGCAAAGATCACGATCACCACGAAGATGTCGGGGCCGAACACAGCACCAAGCATGCGCGAACCTCCGGTGACGTCGGGTCGCACGGACCCTATCCCTCCCCCTGCCCGGTCGCCCGGCGTCTTCTGCGGCTATCGCACGAGGGCGTAGACCATCGTGACCTGGTCTGACTCGACCTGCGTCCCCGGCGCGAGCGGAACAGGCGCCGTCCCCGCCGGCAGGCCGTCGAGGCCGTTGAACCTCTGATTCGACCCCGGGCTGGCCGGCTGCGTGTCGTCGGTCAGCGAGCACACGGGGCCGAGCTTGCGACCTGCGGCGGCGGCCATCGCCTGCGCATGCGCCACCGCCTGGTGCACGGCCGCCGTCCGCGCCTTGTCCTGCACCGCGCCGGGGTCGGCGAACGAGAACGTGAGCGAATCGATCTGGGCGGCGTTCCCGGCGGCGGTGACCACGGCGTCAATGGCGGCGCCCTCCGTCGAGGGGTGGCGCAGGGCGGCCGAGACGGTCTGGGTCGCCTGATAGCCGGTGAGGGTGGCCACGCCGTGCGGGTAGGCGTACTGCGCGGAGAGATTCAGCCCGGTGGTCTGCGTGTCGCGGGCGGCCGCGCCGTTGGCCGACAAGGCCTGCAGGGCCAATGCGACCTTGGCGTTGTTCTGGCTCAGCGCGGCGGCCGAACTGCCGGCGGTGGTGCTGAAGCCGAACACCGCGGTCAGGACGTCGGGCGTGCCCGATCCCTGCCCGCTGCCCTGGACGGTGAGATGCGGCGCGGAGGTGGCGCAGCTGGCTGTCCCCGCGGACGGGGTCGCGGCGGCCGTCCCGGTGCCCGCCAGCGACGTCGCCGGCGGCGATGGGACGGCGGCGGGCGAGCGCCAGCAGCCCTGCCGTGATCACCCGGCGCCTCGTCCCGGCGCGGTCCTTGTCTCCCTGCTCGTCCATCTGCTCGCTCTCCCCGTGTCGTTCGATCTGACACAGGTGAGACGCCGGGGACGGCCATTCGGTTCGGCGCTGGGGCGGCGGGCGGCCGCCGCGTGATCAGGCCGGGCGGGCCGTGCGGCGCAGGGCGCGGAGTGACGGGAAGCCGACGACCAGCGTCTGCAGCCGCCAGCCCCGGGGCGACAGCCCCCGCCGTTTGGCCATCCGGCCGGCGACGATCGCTTCGGTGGCGTGGATGACAGCCGTCCCGATCAGCATCGCCTGCAGGGTCTCCCTCGGCGGGAGGGCATCGCCGGTCATGTCGTCGACTTTGTCGTACGCCGTCTTGCTCAGCGCCAACTTGGTCAGGACGATGATGCCGCCGTCGAGCAGGAGGAACCAGAACAGGGAAGGACGGACGACGCCTGATCGCTCTGCGCCGTGCCATGCCCACGTTCTAGCGAGAACGGGCTCCGGGGAGCAACTGGACCGGCTTCGGCAACGCCCTCCGCCGGCGCCGTCCCCCGCCCGGCGGCGGCCAATTGGCCGCAGGCCGCGTCGATCTCGGCCCCGCGGGTCACCCGGATGGTGGTGTTCACCCCGAGCGCGACGAGGTGGTCACGGAAATGCCGGACCCGCTCCCGAGGCGATCCGACCACGGGGTAGCCCGGTGTCGGGTTGAGCGGGATGAGGTTGACGTGGGCGCCCAGCGGGCGGGCGAAGGCAGCGAGCTCGACGCCGTCGCTCTCGCGGTCGTTGACGCCGTCGATCATGGCCCACTCAATGGAGAGCCGCCGGCCGCTGGCCGCCACGTACTCGGCGCAGGCCCCGGCCAGCACCTCCAGCGGGTAGCGCCGGTTGATCGGCACGAGCTCGTTCCGGAGCTCGTCGTTGGCGGCATGGAGCGAGACGGCCAGGTTCACGGGCAGCGTCTCGGCGGCCAGGCGGCGGATCCCCGGCACAATGCCCACCGTGGAGAGGGTCAGGTGCCGAGCCGAGAGCCCCATGTCGTCGTGCAGCCGGACCACCGCGCCCCAGACCCGGTCATAGTTGGCCAGCGGCTCCCCCATGCCCATGAAGACGATGTTGGAGACCCGCCGGGGGGCGGCCTCCCGCATGGCGACGACGACCTGCTCGACGATCTCGCCCTGGGTGAGTTGCCGCTGGAAACCGGCCTGTCCGGTGGCACAGAACTGGCAGGCCATGGCGCAGCCGGCCTGGGTGGACACGCAGACCGTCACCCGGTCCGGGTAGCGCATCAGCACGGTCTCGACCTGGGCACCGTCGCCGAGCGCCCAGAGCCATTTGGTGGTCTCGCCGTCGTCGGCCGACCGGCGGGACACCTCGCGCAGGGACGGAGGCAGCGCGGCGGCGAGCGTGGCGCGCAGGCCGGCCGGCAATTCGGTCATCTCCTCGGGCCGCTGGACCCGGGTGTGCAGCCCGTCCCAGACCTGCCGCACCCGGTAGGCGGGCTCGCCGTCGAGGACCTGGGCCAGCTCCTCCCGCGTCATGTCGTAGGGCGCCGGCATCGACCCAGGCTACGGGCAGGAGCCGCCGGACCCCGTCAGGCCGCTAGGCCGCCTCGGTCCCGAGAATGACCGTGCCGGCGGCGGTGAACCAGCCGCTGGTGCCGTTCACGCAGGCCAGCTTGGCGTCGGGCACCTGCCGGGCACCGCACTCGCCCCGCAGCTGCTTGACGGCCTCGATGAGCAGGAACATCCCCCGCATGCCCGGCTGGCAGGCGGAGAGGCCACCGCCGTCGGTGTTGGTCGGCAGGGCGCCGCCGACCCGGAGCCTGCCGTCCTCCACGAAGGCCCCGCCCTCGCCCTTCTTGCAGAAGCCGAGACCCTCGAGGGTCAGGATGACCATGGGCGTGAAGGCGTCGTAGAGCTGCGCCGTGTCGATGTCCCCGGGGCTGACGCCGGCCCGCTCGAAGGCCAGCTTCCCCGACCGGACGCAGGGCGACTCGGTGAAGTCCTCCCACTCGCTCATGGTCGTGTGCGAGGTCGCCTCGCCCGTGCCGAGGACCCACACCGGCGCCTTGGCACAGTCCCGCGCCCGCTCCTCGTGGGTGAGCACGACCGCACCCCCGCCGTCGGTGCGGATGCAGCAGTGCAGCTTGGAGAGCGGGTCCCACACCATGGGCGCGTCGACGACGTCGTCGATCGTGATGGGGTCGCGGTAGAAGGCATCGGGATTGAGGCCGGCGTTGTAGCGGGTCGACACGGCCACCTCGGCCAGTTGCTCAATGGTGGTGCCGAACTCGTGCATGTGCCGTCGGGCGACCATGGCGTAGTGCGAGCCGACCGGGTGGCCGAAGGGCGCCGCGAACTGCACCGGCCCACGCGTCCCGAAGGAGAGGTTGGCCATGCGCAGCTTCTTCTTGAGGTCGGCCCGCTGCGTCGACCCGTAGGTGAGGACGACCACCTCCACCAGTCCCTGCGCGATGGCCGCCGCGGCGTGCTCGACCATGAACTCCCAGATGCTGCCGCCGTGCCCCGTGGAGTCCACCCAATTGGGCCGCAGACCGAGATACTCCGCCAGCTCCACCGGCGGCAGGGCACCGGTGAGCGACATGAAGCCGTCGACTTCGGACCGGTCGATCCCGGCGTCGGCCAGCGCACGCGTGGTGCCCTGGAAGTTCAGCTCGAAGGCCGTCTTGTCGTCGACCCGCCCGCAGTCGGACGTCGACGCGCCGACGATGGCCACGCGGCGGCTCGGCATGGGGGTCAGGCGCCCTCTCGAGCCCGACGACGGGCGCATCGCCCGGGTCCAGGCCGTGGCCGGGACGCATCGGTGCTCTTCCCATCCCAGATACCCATGAAGCTCCCAACCGAGAGGAACCGACGCCTCCTGCGTCACCGTAACGGTGCCCGAAGTGGGTGGACAATTCTGCCGCGCACGACGTCTGCCGGGGCCATCACGAGGTGCCATTGATTGACAGTGATGCCCCGGCCGTGCTGGCCTGACGTGCCGACGACACACCAAGGAGACCGATGAGCGACACGACCGAGAGCCCGGCGGGCGACGACCTGCTGCGCCGGATTGAGGACGGGATCTGCTGGATCACCCTCAACCGGCCGGACGCGGGGAACGCCATGACCCAGTTCATGCGGGACCAGATCGCGGCCTGGGTGCGGGACGCCTCGTCGGACCTCTTCGTCCGGGTGGTCGTCATCACGGCGGCGGGTGAGAAGGCGTTCTGCTCCGGCGCCGACCTCCGGGGCGGCCGGCTGGCCCCACGGCCGAAGCCCGACGATGCGCCCGAGAACGTCGTCGGCGAGGCGGCGCGCATGATCCGCGACGGCTGGCAGGGCCTCGTCACCTCCATCCTCGACTGCGAGAAGCCGGTCATCGCCGGCGTCAACGGCACGGCGGCCGGCGGCGGCATGCACCTCGCCCTGGCGTGCGACCTCGTCGTGATGGCCGAGGAGGCCAAGTTCGTCGAGGTCTTCGTCCGCCGCGGCATCGCCCCCGACGCCGGCGGGGCCTGGATCCTGACCCGCCTGGTGGGGATCCAGAAGGCCAAGGAGCTGTTCTTCTTCGGCGACGACGTCCCGGCGGCCGAGGCCTACCGGATCGGACTGGTCAACCGGCTCGTGCCGCGGGCGGAGCTCCAGGCGACGCTGGAGGAGATGGCCGCCCGCCTGGCCAGTGGGCCGACCAAGGCCATCTGGATCGCCAAGTGGTTGACCAACCGTGCCCTCGACGTCGACCGCGCCACCTCGCTCTACGACGAGGCGCTCGGGCAGGAGCTGGTCACGAACACGCTCGACTCCAAGGAGGGCATCGCCAGCTTCGTGGAGAGGCGGCCCGCCGAGTTCAAGGGCTGGTAGCCGGCTGCAGCCGGTCGTGTACGGCAGCGGCGTCGATCGCAAGCGCACGCCGTGGTCGTCGTCGTCGTCCCCGCTCCGGCCCCCGCCGTCGAGGTGGTCGTCGTGGACGAGGCGCCGGGCGACGTCGTCGTTGTCGTCTGCCCGCCCACCGGCGCCGTGGTGCTGGTCGACACGCCGCCGGTGGTGGTCGTCGTCGAGGAGAGCCCGTACCCGGCGTCGTCGTCGTGGTCGAGGTGGTCGACGTCGGGGTGGGCGCCGGCGCCGGCGGCGGGTTGACGAGGTTCTTCAACGTCGTACCGGTGTCGGCGCCCCCGAAGATGCTCGAGAGCGGCTTGCCCGAAATGAGCTCGATCGCCGTGATGAGGAGCAACGCCAGCACGAACACGGTCACCGCGCTGATGGCGATGGCCCGCCAGGAGAAGCCCGGGCCGGCGGGCCGTGCGGCGGCGGCCGCGCCACGGCAGGCTGGCGTGGGGCTGGTCGAGGCCACCAGGCGCTCCGTCGCCGGAGCGGACGCCACCGGCGGAGATCTCCAGGCGCCCGGTCTCGTCCACCGGCGCCGCCGTCGATGCCATCTCGGTCGTCTCGGCTGCGTCGTCGTGGCCCGACGGCTGGTGCACCACCTCGGTGGGCGCCGACGACGAGTCGACGCGACGACGACACCGACGGACCGCTCACGCCGGTGCCGCCGAGCTTGCGCAGCAACGTCGACGTCTCGGGCACGCGGACCGCCACCTGCTTGACGGCCTCATGACCGCGATCGATCGACTGCGCCACGAAGGCGGTGGCCATGGTGGCGGCGGCCGACCCGATGGCGACACCGATGATCGTCCCCTTGACCCCGAAGGTCGATGCCACGACGGCGGCGATGACGGCGCCGGCGGTCGAGGCGAGGATCTGGCGAATCGAGAACTTCACGCCACGGCTGTCTAGTCGCCCACGAGGGGCTCGACGGCGCGGGCGACGAATTGGCGGGCCCCCGAATCGAGGACCCAGTCGTGTCCGAAACGGGCGATGGGGGCGGCGAAGCGGGAGACCATCCGCAGGGCCGTGTTCCCGGGCGCGAGCGTGCTGTCCAGCGTGGCGGTACAACCGCCGGCCGCGTCGTCGAACCGCAGCGTGGCCGCCCCCACGACGTCACCGACGACGCTGGCCCTGACCCGCACGGCCGTTTCGACCTCCTCGATCACCACCCGGAAACGCACCAGATACGGCATGGGCGGCTGGACCTCACAGCGCCACTCCTCGCCCGGCGCCAGAGCGGCGGCGTCGAACACCCGCAACCAGGGCCACCAGTTGCGGTAGTTGGACACGTCGCTGATGAGCTCCCACGCCTCCTCCCGGGGCAGCGGCAGCGCATAGCGGTGCACCGTCGCGATGCTGCCGGCGATGGCCTTGGCCGGATCGGCGTCCGTCGCTCACTCGCCCACGGACCCGTCGACCTGCTCGCGCAACAGGTCGGCATGCCCGTTGTGGCGGGCGTACTCCTCGATCATGTGGATCAGGATCCAGCGCAGCGAGACCGGTCGATCGGGCGAGGCCGCGACGCAATCGAGATCCTCCGCACCCTCGCAGATGGCGCGCGACACGTCGCACTGCCGCCGGTACCGGTCGAAGTCGGCCGGGGCGGCGGACGGCCGCAGGTCGTTGAAATCAGCGTCGAGGTCCTCCTCGAGTGAGATCGGTGGAGGCGACGCACTGCCGGCGAACACGTGCGAGAACCAGTGCCACTCGACGTACGTCATGTGGCGCACCAGACCCAGCAGCGTCAACGTCGACGGCGGGACGGCCGGGCGCACCAGCTCGGCGGCATCGAGCGCGTCACACTTCCAGAGCAGCGTGCTCCGCTGATAGTCGAGCCACCCGTCCAGCATCGACCGTTCGTCGCCGGTGATCGGCGGTTCCGGTCGGTTCGCCGCAGCCTGCATTTGCCCAGGCTAACGGGGTGCCGTGGCGAATTCATCGGGCGAGGAGGGGCCGGTAGCATGGCCAACGTGCGTGAACGGTGGCTTTCCAGGCAGAGCCGTATCGCTCCATTTCGCCATCCTCGTCTTCGTCCCTGGCTGTGCGATCGCGGCCTGGTGGCAGATCAACCGGGCCGCCGGCGGGAACCAGCTCAGCTACCTCTACTCGGCGCTGTGGCCCGCCTTCGCCATCCTGAGCATCTACTTCTGGTGGATGCTCATCCACACGGACTTCGACAACGCCGGGCTCAAGGGCGTGCGGCGCCAGCAGGCGTTGGCGGCCGCCGCTCAGGAGGAGCCGCCGGTGTCGGGAGGGGGCGACAGCAGGAACGTCGCGCCGGCCGATGACATCGCCCTGTCCGCCGAGGAAGATCCCGCGCTCGCCGCCTACAACGCGCGGCTGGCCGAGCTCGCCGCGCAGGGGCCCAAGACCTGGCGCGCCCGGGAATCCGTCGTCGTCCGGCGGGAGCAGTGAGGCGGCTCACCCAACGCGGCCTCCCCGGCGCGCTCTTCCGCTACCAGCTGATGGCCAACATCGTGGGCGTGCTGATCATTCCGCTGTTCCTCTTCGCCGGGCTGCACTACGCGAACGTGGGCGCCTTCAAGGCCGAGCTCGCCATCTTCGGCGTCGGCCACGGGTACCTCTACATCGTCTACCTGATCGCGGCCGGCTTCCTGGCGCTCAAGGCGCGCCTGCACATCCCGTGGATCATCCTGATGTTCGCGGCAGGCCTCGTCCCGGGCCTGACCTTCGTGGTCGAGTGGCTCGTCGTGACCCGCAAGATCCAGCCGCTGATCGCCGCGCAGGGCGACGAGACCGGCCGGGGTCAGTCCAGCCGCTCGATGACGGTGCCGTTGGCCTGCCCGCCGCCCTCGCACATCGTCTGGTAGCCGTAGCGGCCACCGGTGGCCTCCAGGTGGTTCAGCAGCGTGCCCATGAGGCGCACGCCGCTGGCGCCGAGCGGGTGGCCGATGGCGATGGCGCCGCCGCGCGGGTTGTAGCGCGCCATGTCGTAGTCGAACTCCTTCTGCCACATGAGCGCCACGGCGGCGAAGGCCTCGTTGCACTCCACGGCGTCGAACTCGTCGACCTTCATGCCCGAGCGCGTGAGGAGCTTGTGCGTCACCGGCACCGGCGCCGACAGCACAATGGCGGCGTCCTCGGCCGCCACGGCGAAGTGGGCGAAGCGGGCCCGGATCGGCAGGCCCAGCGCCTCGGCGACCGAACGGTCGGCGATGAGCATGGCGGCCGCCCCGTCGGTGGTCTGCGACGCGTTGCCCGCGGTGATGTCGGGTGCCGTGTCGGGCTCCCAGTTCTGGGCCGGCGGCAGCGCGGCCAGGGCCTCGATCGTCGAGGAGCGCCGGATGCCCTCGTCGGAGCGCAGGAACTCCCCGGTGAGGCTGCCGTCCTCGGCCTTGATCGGCACCGCGATCGCCTCCCGCTCGAAGTGCCCGTTGTCCCAGTTCTCCGCCGCCCGACGATGTGACTCGAGCGCGTAGGCGTCCATCTCCTGGCGGGTGATCCCGTAGCGGTCGGCCAGCACCTGGCTGACCCGGAATTGGGTCCACAGCCGCCCGTCGATCGCCTCCATGAAGGAAGGCGGGAAGGGCCCGGTCCCGCCCCGGGCGTTCGATGCCATGGGCACGCGGCTCATGACCTCGGCCCCGCAGGCGATCACCAGGTCGTACTGGCCGGCGGCGACGCGGCCGGCGGCGAAGTGGACCGCCTGCTGCGACGAGCCGCACTGGCGGTCGACCGTCGTGGCCGGCACCGTCTGGGGCAGCCCCGCCGAGACCCACCCGTTGCGGGCGAGGTTCGTGCTCTGCTCGCCCACCTGGCTCACGCAGCCGCCGATGACGTCGTCGATGCGCTCGGGGTCGACGCCCGTCCGCTCGAGCAGCGTGGTCAGCGCGAAGCCCAGCAGGTCCGCCGGGTGCCAGTTGGCCAGCGCGCCTCCGCGCTTGCCGAATGTCGTGCGCACGACATCGACGATGACGGGCTCTCTCATGGTGTTGCCTCCTCGACTGTCCTCAGGCCCTTCAGCCTAGGTACCGGATTGTTCGCCTTCGGCTTCGGCTTCGCCTCGGCCTCCGCCGCGCCCGACGCCACCGCTTCCTCGCGCCGGGCCATCAGGGTCTCCATGGCGGCGCCGGCGCCCGACGGGACGCCCTGGTAGTGGACGGAGCCGTGGTTCAGGACGACGGCCCAGGTCGCCAGCTCCAGGACGCGGTTGACCTGCTGCTCCACGACCACCAGGGCGGTGCCGTTGCGATTGATCTCCTGGAGCCCCTCGTAGACGGCGTCGACGACCACCGGGGCCAGGCCCAGCGAGAGCTCGTCGGCCACCAGGACCTTCGAGGGCACCACGAGGACCTTGGCCAGCGACAGGAGGCGCTGCTGTCCGCCCGAGAGGGTGCCCCCCGACTGCCGCCGGCGCTCACCGAGGATGGGGAAGGCCGTGTAGGCGCGCTCGAGGTTCTCCTTGAGCTTGGCCCGGCCGGCCCGCTGGCGGAAGGCCAGCGTGAGATTCTCCTCGACCGTCAGCGTCGAGAAGACCCCACGTCCCTCCACCACGTGTGCCATGCCGAGGCGGGCGATCTTGTAGGCCGGCATGGCGGTGACGTCCTGCCCCGAGAACATGACCTGGCCGGAGGAGGCCGTGACCAGGCCGGTGACGGTCCGCGCCACGGTGGACTTCCCGGCCCCGTTGGATCCGACGAGGGCGACGATGCCGCCGTCGGGCACGCGGAACGACACGTCGAACAGGGCGCGGTAGGGACCGTAGGCGGCGCTGACGTTCTGGACGGAGAGGACGTCGGAGCCTGGCGGCGGAGCCGGGGGCGGTGGAGGCGGAGGGGGCGGAGCGGTGGCCGTCGTCACGCGCGGCCCATCTGGCCCAGGTAGGCGTCCCGCACGGCCGGGTCGGCCATGCAGTCGTCGAACGTCCCCGCGAACAGCATCGCCCCGAGGTCCATGACGACCGCCCGGTCGACCACCTCGGCCACCATGGTCAGGTCGTGCTCGACCAGGAGCACGGCCGTGCCACGCTCACGCTGGACGGTGCGCAGGACCGCCGCGACCTCGGCCGTCTCGTGCAGGTCGAGGCCCGAGGACGGCTCGTCCGCCAGCAGAATCTTCGGCTCGGTGGCCAGCGCACGGGCCAGCTCGACCAGCCGGCAGTGGCCCAGACCGAGCGCGTTGACCGAGACGTCGGCCAGGTGCGGAGATCCCCACCAGCTCCAGCGTGGCGTCGACCCGGTCCATCTCCTCCTGCTTCGGCTTGCTCAAATTGAGGAGATCGCGCCACAGCCGTCCCTCGCCCTGCCGTGAACGCTCCGCCACCAACAGGTGGTCGCGCACCGTCATGTCGGTGAAGACCTCGACCCTCTGATAGGTGCGCCCGATCCCCATCCGGGCCCGCTTGTACGTCGGCAGGCCCAGCAGCGGCGACCCGTCGAAGACGATGTCGCCCTCTTCGGGTCGCAACTGGCCGCAGACGCAGTTGAACAATGTCGTCTTGCCGGCACCGTTCGGGCCCGACCAGGCCGACGCTCTCCCCCGGGCCCGACGTCGAAGGTGATGCTGTGCACGGCCTTGATCCCGCCGAAGGACTTGCTGACGCCGTGAATGCGAAGGAGCGGTTCCATGTCAGCCACTGGCACCAGCCGACACCGCCTGCGCCTTGACGTTCCTCGGCCTGCGCCTCCGCCGGGAAGAAGCAGGCGCTCGAAGCGCATCGTCGAACGGCGCTTCTGGTACTCGAGCACGCCCTCGGGGTGCTGGGCGTAGGTCAGCGCGCCGAAGGCGAACAGCACGATGGTCAGGCTCGGGCCCCCGAAGCGCGACGGGAGATAGGTCAGGAGCTGCTCGACCACGAAGAGGCCGATGCCGGCCTGAATGGCACCTTCGACCGTGTTCACGCTGGTGGTCACCACCAGGACGACCAGGACGAGCGAGAAGGTCGTGTTCCAGTCCACCGGGGACACGTGCTGCTGCTGAATGCTGTAGAGCACGCCGCCGACGCCGGCGATCGCCCCGGACAGCGCGAAGACGACGATGCGCTGCCAGGTCGGGTTGACACCGAGACCGGCCGTCGCCGTCTCGCTCCCCCGCATGGCGGCCAGGTTGCGGCCGACGGTCCCCTTGCGGACCAGGAGCACGATGACCACGGCCACGGACGAGCACGGCCATGGAGAGGATGAACATGGCGTGGCCGTCGAAGTTGAAGAAGGCACTCGTCCCCAGCCACTTCGACTGCAGGCTGGTGCCCTGGGCGCCGCCGGTCACCCAGATGTCGTTGAAGGCCGTGTTGTCGAAGAGCAACGCCGCCGCCAACGTCATCAGCGCCAACCCCAGTCCCCGCAAGCGCAGGGACAACAGCGCCAGGACGACGGCCACGATGGACGGCGATGGCCGCGCCGATCAGTCCGCCGACCAGGAAGTTGAAGCCGAGATGCACCGAGAACACGGCCGCGGTGAACGCACCGATGCCGGCGAACGTCGCCTGGCACAGTGACAGCTGTCCCGCCATGCCCGTGATCAACGTCACCGAGAGGCAGATGATCGCCAGCGTGAGGCCGTTGTTGAAGACGGTCTCCCAGGTGGCGGGGATCCAGGTCAGCATGGAGACGATGAAGCCGGCCAACAGGACGTACCACAACGTCCGGATGATGCGGTCCATGGTCGGGGCCCGCGTCGAAGCGGCAATGGGCTGCGGGGGCGGATCGATCGTGGCCAGAGGATCCCGGCTGGAATCGAGGTTGCGCAGCCCGGGCAGAATGAGCAGGGCGGCCGCGATGGCGAAGAACGGCAGTGACGGCACGACCGCCGCGTTCCAGAAGCTGTCCGGCGGGATGTACCCCTGCAACACGGTCGTGACGACGCCGATGAGGACCGCGACCCCGGCCGCGATGGGCAGCGAACGCAGCATGGCCCAGGCCGCCGCCGCGATGGCCGTGACCGTCAGGGTGACGAACTCGTCGGAGTTGAAGGCTCCGTAGACCGGAGCCAGGAGCACGCCGGCCAGGGCCGCCATGAAGCTCGAGATGATCCACGCCACCGCCACGACCCCGTTGGCGTTGATGCCGTCGAGCTGCACGAGTCGCCGGCTCTCGACCGCGCCCCGCATCTGCAGGCCGAGGCTCGTGAAGCGCAGGAGGATCGTGAGCAGGACGAGCACGACCACCGTCACCGAGATGGTCGAGAGGTAGATGCCGTTGATCGGGGTCCCGTAGAGGCCGCTCCCGATGGTGAAGTAGACGGTGTTCGGGTTGAAGAACGGGAAGATGGTGGCGGTGGCGTCGAGGTTCTGGGGACCGAAGATCACCGGCAGCAGCGAGGGAATCCCGACCAGGAGCGCCAGGCCACAGACGAGCTTCGCCGTGCTGTTGGAGTTCGGGATGTGGCGGAAGATGAGCCGGTCGAAGGCGTAGCCCATGACCGGGCCCAGCACCACAACGGTCAGGATGAATGCTTCCCATCCGGACCAATTGTGGTACTGGGTCAGGTACGTGAAGATGAACGCCGAGGCGAAGGCCTGCGCGCCGAAGGCGAAGTTGAAGACCCCCGTCGCCTGATACGTCAGGACCAGGCAGACCGCCACGAGCGCGTACGTGCACCCGTAGGGCACGCCCGGAAGCGCGAATCCGAGGAGTTGCTCCATGGCTACGCCCGGTTACCCGACACCGATCCTCCGACCCTGCCCCTACCGTCCGCTCGCCGCTCAGGCCGGGGCCGGCACGCCGGCGGGCAGGGGGAAGACCGGGTTCTTCTTCGGGTTGGTCGACTGGAAGCAGTTGAAGACGTTCTTCCCCTTGTTGAGCGTCGCCACGTACTTGTCCCCGGACACCTTGATGTAGGCGAGGCAGTACGGCGGCGCATTCCCGCTGTGCCCGGCGCTCTTCCAGTTGACCGGCGCCTGGAGGCCACCGGCCGTGAAGGACGTCAAGGAGTTGTCGGCCGCGATCACGCTGGCCTGGGTCGGGTTCTTGCCCGCCATCTTGAGGCCCTGGACGAAGAGGTGCCGCCGACTCCCAGCCCTGCAGGGCGATCTCGTCCGTGGCGTACTTGGGCTCGTACTTCTTCATCTGCGCGAAGTAGAGCTTCAGGCCCGGGTAGAGCGTCGGGGACGCCGTGAAGGGGACGTGGCCGATGTCGAAGTAGACGCCCTGCATCAGGCTCTGGTTGGTGTCGAGCGTCGACTGGTCGTTGCCGCTGAACCACAGCTGGGTCATGTTCGTCAGCCCGTACTGCTTGATGGCCCGGGCCATGGTGACGTTGCCCTGGACGTCCATGCAGCTCACGACCATGTTCGAACCGGCCTGCTTCATGCGCTGCACGTCGGTGGCCACCGTCGAGCCGGGGTAGCTGACCTTGAGGTCGGAGTAGCTCACGGTGTAGCCGGCCGCCTTCAGGGAGTTCTGCTCCGACTGGCACGACGCCGCCGAGGCGGCGACCCCGTAGGCGATGAAGGCGATGGAGGGCTTCTTCTGCGTGGACCGCGCCACGTAGGAGACCTGCGGCGCGGCGGCCGGGTAGTACTGCACCGAGCCCCCCGCAGCGAACAGGTTGGCCGGGCCGGCCCAGTTCCCGGTCACGTTGTAGCCGTAGGTCGGGATGCCCGACTCGGTGAAGAGGTTGGGCGAGAAGAACGCCGTCGCCACCCCGGTCACCGCGAAGACGTGGTCCTGGTTGATGAGCGTGTTCGCCAGCTGGTTGAACGTCGTGGGGTTGCCGGCGTCGTCCAAGGCGTACTGGTAGTTGATCTTGCGGCCGTTCACGCCACCCTGGGCGTTGATGTAGTTGAAGTACGCCCGCTCGCCGTAGATGAGCGAGGAGAAGTTCGACGCCAGCGTTCCCGTCTGCGTCGAGATCGTGCCGACGGTGACCGACGTCGGCGTCAGTCCCGGCACGCTCGCTGTCGCCGCCCCCGCCGAACCCGTCGTGGTGACGACGCCGACAAGCAGCATCGTCCCCGTGAGCGCCGTTGCCGCCAGCGCCTTGATTCCATGTCTCATGTCGCATGCCGTCCCCAATCATCGGTCGTGCATCCCCCCCGGGATGCCGGTCACTGTAGCTGCAGGGCTTCACGCCCATTGCTCACCCTTTGTGCTTCTCTCCTCACGTCGCCAAATCGCACTACTTGCACCCGCGATCGACGCGGGCTCGCCTCACGTTCGTCAGTTCAGGAACAGCCTCCGTCGGTCGTACTCGCGCAAGGCCTGCACCTCGTCGAAACGGACGGCCGGCAGCTCTTCGACCTGCCGGGCCACGTCGGGCTGGTACCCACAGGACGACGCGAACGCCTGCACCCTGTCGTCGAGCGTGCCTTCGCCGGCGGGAACGGCGGCCAGGCGCAACACGCCGTCGTGACGGCGCAGGATGCCCTTGTCGGTCACGACGCTGACGACCCGCTGCCCCGGCGACGTGACATAGGCCACGGTCTCGGGCAGTCGTTCGGGGCGGGCCAGGGTGACCACGACGCACGCCGTGGCCCGGCTGGCGACGTCGTTGGCGCCACCGGAACCGACCAGGAAGCGGCCGCCCGCCAGCTGCGTCGAATTCAAGGACCCGTCACGGTCGACCTCGGCCGCACCGAGGCAGCCCACGGTCGTCGTGCCCGGCCCACCGATCACCATGCCGAGGACCGCCGAGGCGTCGGAGAGATAGGGCGTCGCCGGGAAGACCCGCTGGTTGAAGATGTAGGGGTCCGCCGGCGTCGGCTGGTAGCCCCAGAGCCCGAGCTCCGCCGTCAACATGACGTTGCGCCCCGCCGCCCGGGCCCGCCCCACCGCCACCCAGGCCGCCAGGTTGGCCACCCCGGCGCCCGCCAGCACGGCGTCGGCCCCGACGTCGGCCACCACACGCTCGAGCTCGCGGGCCCCGAGCGACGCCGCCTGCTCCCAGCGGGAGATGGCGGGATCGTCGACCACCGGGATGGGCGTCGGCATCGGCCTTCCACGACATGGGGTCCGAGCGACCCTCGAGCCACTTGAGCTGGTCCGGCCCGACCCGGGCCAGGTAGTCCTCGTGCGTGGCCGGCCCGAGCACCCACTCGTCGACCCAGGCGTCGAACTGGTCCTTGGCGGCCGCCTCGGCGGCGGCGCTCCAGTGCGCGATGTCCTCGCCGTAGCTGCGGACGGGCAGGGCCGGGGCGTAGCACCCGCCCGGGTGGGCGCCGAAGGGCGCCTCCACCACGGCCAGGACGCGGTGCGCCGGGACCTTGACCCGGTGCCCGAGGCCCTCGAGGTCGTCGACGACCCGCTCCACGGTGGCCACGACGCCCCGGCGGGCGGCCCAGGCGCCCCAGACACCATCGAGCAGGGGCTCGGAGAAGACGAGATTGCCCGACGGGTCGGCGGCGGCGGCGTGGACCAGGGCGACGTCGGGCACGAGGGGCTGGAGCAGCCCGAGCGGGCCGAAGGGCGAATCGACGACGGCGAAGGCGTCGTTGTCCGCCATGGACGAGCCGACGAGCGAGCCCGGTCACGGCGGCGGGCAGGCCGCGGGCGGCCGCCTCGAGTCGCTGCGACAGGGTGAGGATCGACCAGTGCTCGACCTCGACCGCACCCGACTCGTAGGCCTGCCGGAAGATCGGGTTGGGGTTGTAGGTGGGGAAGCTGTTGCCCGAGTAGGCCGTCACCACCTTGTCGACCAGCCCACCCCGGAAGAAGGCCCCGCCGAGAGCGCCCAGGCTGGTCATGATGAGAGTGAATCCCGGGTCCGTCCGCCAGAATTGTCGGGCCAGCTCCCGGGCGGTCGCCGTCCAACGGCTGTGCCCCATCATCACGAGGACGGCGTCGCCGGGCCGCACGCTCCGTGCGACGGCATCGTCGAGCGTCGTCACCACTGGACGATGTGGTCACAAAAATCGCTTCGGCACGGCCACCAGATCGCGAAAGCCCTGGTCCGACCTCATTTTTGACCCCAACCAAACCTGACCACCGTGTCAGGTTAGCCATTTCGACCATGCCCGGCACTACCATGCTCCGGGCATGGGACCGCCGAGAGTCCACCACGACCCGGCGCCCGCCCCGAAGAAGCTCGAATCGGCCGCCGGCGACCAAGAAATCGGTCCCGGCGATCGGGCGACGGCCGAGGCCGAGCCGGACGCCGTCGGCGCCCCGGCCAGCAAGCGGGTCCTGCGCAGCCAGGGGCGCCGCACCATGCGCAAGCTGCTCGACGCCGCCATGGTCGCCTTCGACCGGCAGGGGCTACCACGCCACCCGGGTCAACGACGTGGTCGAGATCGCCAAGACCTCGCACGGGACCTTCTACCTGTACTTCTCCAACAAGGAGGACCTGCTGCGGGCGCTCGTGGCCGAGGCGGCCGGCGAGGCGCAGATCCTCTACGACGCGCTGAGCACGCTGCCCGCCGAGGGCGGAGCGCCCCAATGGGAGGACGTCCACGGCTGGATCCGGGCCTATTCCGACCTCTGGACCCGCTACGCGCCGCTGTTCCGGGCCTGGACCGACCTGGCCACCATCGATCCCGAGCTGGTCGACCTCATCCGCAGCACCTTCACGACCATGTCGAGCGCGCTGGCCAAGCAGATCGGGCCCGACTCCTCCGGCCACATCATCGACCCCGACGCCGCCGGCCTGGCCACCCTGGCCATGCTCGACCGCTTCCACTACCTGCGCGAGTTCGTCCGCCAACCCATCGACGATGTCGCGCTCGAGACCATGACGACCATGGTCTACCGGGCGCTGTTCGATCCGAACGCCTGAACTTCTCGTCGGCCGCCCTGTCCGGGGCGACGACGTCGGCGGCGGGGCTACTTCTCCTCCTTCTTCTTGCGGGAAGACGAGGTCGTAGATGCCGTCGACGCCCGACCCGTGCAGCGTCAGGCCGCCGTCGACCACGATGTTCTGCCCGTTGACGAAGCGGGCCAGGTTCGAGCACAGGAACACGACGACGTCGGCGATGTCCTCGGGCTCGCCGATGCGGCCCACCGGCGTGCCCGTCTCGAAGCGCTCGGTCTGGCTGGGCATGAACTCGAACATCTGCTCGGTCATGGCCGTCAGGATCATGCCCGGCGAGACGGCGTTGACCCTGATGGTCGGCCCGTACTCGAGGGCCGCCGACGCGGTGAGCGCGGCCACGGCCGCCTTGCTGGCCGCGTAGGGGCTCTCCCCCGCCGCCGGCCTGGTCCCGCTGATCGACGCCGTGCTGACGATGGAGCCGCCGCCGCCGGCCAGCAGGTGCGGGCACGGCGGCGCGGATGCCGGCCCAGACGCCGGTCAGGTTCACCCGCAGCACGCGGTCCCATTCGGCCGGGTCGATCTCGTGCAGCTTGTTGAAGGCGGAGGTGCCGGCGTTGTTGTAGATGGCGGAGAGGCCGCCCATGTCGGCGGCCGCCGCGTCGACGGCGTCGCGCAGCGCGTCGGGGTCGCCGACGTCGACGCCGAAGGCGATGCCGCCGATCTCCTTCGCCACCACCTCGGCCGACTCCTTGTTCAGGTCGAACACGGCCACCGCCGCGCCCTCCTGCGCCATGCGGCGGCAGGTCGCCCGTCCGATGCCCGATCCCCCGCCGGTCACGACGGCCCTCTGGCCTTCGAGCAGTCCCATCGTACCCCTCCTTATGTCGTCGGCGCATCACGGTCGACCCACGACGGGGCCGTGATCACCAGCGGTTCGTCGAGCTCCCTGATCAGCAATTCCTGCGCCATGCTCAGGTGCAGGGTGCCGTCCTCGCCGTGCATGGTGGCACGGACGGTCGCCCGCCCCCCGGCGTTCACCAGCGCATGGATGTCGAACAGGCTCCACACATCGGCCCGCCAGGGGCGGTGGAACCACAGGGCGTGGTCGAGGCTGGCGTCGGTGTGCGTGCCCCACACGCCGAGACTGTGGGGGCGGAACGAGGCGCCGGTCATGTCGGAGAAGTAGGCCAGGATGCTGGCGTGCACCGCCGGGTCGTCGGGCAACGTCTCGCGGACGCGGAACCAGCAGCGCCGGGTCGACTGGTAGGTGCCGTCCGCCCGGCGCTCCGTCGTCCCGAGCTCCCGCACGTCGAACGGGAAGGGCGCCTCGAATCCCGCGACCTCTGCGGGTGGCGGGACGTCAGGGGCGATCGGGAGCTGGTAGCTGTCGCCGGGCTCCGGAGCGTGGAACGAGCACGTCATGCGGAAGGTCTCCTTGCCCTCCACCTCGCTCGTCACCTGGCGGAGGCTGAACGACCGCCCGTCTCGGAGTGTCTCGACCCTGTGCGTGCTGCGGGACCCCGGGCTGGTGGGGCGCAGGAAGTAGCCGTGCAGTGAATGGACCTCGAGTGGCTGCCGGGACGGTCCGCATGGCGGCGTTGAGCGCCTGGGCCACCACCATGCCGCCGAAGACCCGGCCGTGGACCCACCACTCCGGGCTGGTCGTGGTGAAGGTCGGCCTCCCCGCGGCGTCCGGGCCGGCCTCGCGGGCCGTGACGGCGTCGACCAGCTCGGCCACGGTGGCCGGGACCACCTCGGCTTCTTCGGCGTCGTCAAGCTCCATGACGGTCTCCGGCCTGCCCCGGGCCCGGCCGGCCGCCGCCACGCGGGCTCACGTCAGGTCGACCTCGACGGCGAATCCCTTGTCGGCCAGGTTCACGCAGCGGTTGTCCTCGGCGTAGCGGAGCCCCTGGACGTTGAACAGCCGGACCTCGGGGCCCTCGATCGGGAACGGTCCCCAGTGCCAGGTCCCCCGGTGCAGCACCAGCGACTCCAGCGGCTCGATCCGGAAGGCCCGGATGGTGGTCTTGTCCCGGTCGTCGGTGAATTCGACGTCGGCGGGCGCGACGACAATGACGGCGGGGACGTTCAGCGGCATCAGGGCCTGGGTGTGGGTGTCGTGCCGGAACAGCATCTCGCAGCGGAGGCCCGTGGGCGTGACGGGGACCTCGGTCAGGGTGTGGCCGATGAGGTTCACGTGGGCGTCAGCCCACTCGAAGCGTCATGGTCTGCTTGCCGTCCCTCGGGTCCACGTCGGCGACGGGTAGCCAGCCGAAGGGCTCCCACCCCGCCTCGCTCAACGGCTCGGCGACCAAGGCTTGTTCTGTGCTTCGTGCTCCTGTGGACATCGCTCGCTCTCTCGTCTCCGTCGACCATGGCGGTGCGGCTTCTGCGCCACGCGGCCTAACCTGACGCCGGAGTCAGTCTAGGAAACCTCTGGAGGCGAACAGAATGGATGTCCGCAGCATTGAAGCCAAGGCGCCGGTCGTCGAGCACAACGGCACCGTCCCGGTCTGGTGGATGATCGAGTCCCGCGAGTTCAAGGACATCACCGACGGTGGCTTCCTGGAGCTCGTGAACGAGTTCGAGGTCCCCGGTGGCGGCCTGGTCGACCCGCACTCCCACCCGACCCACGAGTTCTATTACGTCATGAACGGCAAGGGCACCATGACGATCGACGGCGAGGACCGGGAGATCTCCCAGGGCGACCTCGTGTACATCCCGCCGGACAAGGTGCACTCGCTGCGCCCGATCAGCGATCACGCCCCGATCCACTGCTTCTGCTTCGCCATCGGCGTCAAGGGTGCGGGCGCCATCAACTACACGACCCACTAGGTGGCCCGCGTCCTCGTCACCCGCCCTCTGACCGAGGGCGGGACAGACCCCTTGCTCGAGGCCGGCCATGAGATCGTCCTGCGCGAGGACGGCGTCGCCCTGACGCCCGAGGAGCTGGTCGGTCTCGCCGCCGAGTGCGACGGCATCGTCTGCCATCTGACCGATCGCATCGATACGGCCGTCCTCGAGTCGGGTCGGGCCGGGCGGCTGCGCGTCGTGGCCAACGCCGCCGTGGGCTACGACAACATCGACGTGGTCTCGGCGACGGCCATGGGCATCACGGTCTGCAACACCCCGGGCGTGCTCGACGACACGACGGCCGATCTGGCCTTCCTCCTGATCCTGACGGCGACCCGCCTCGCCTCCGATGCGGAACGGGACCTGCGGGAGGGTCGATGGACGGGCTGGGGGTTCGGGACCCACCTGGCCCGGGACGTGCACGGGGCGACACTGGGACTGGTGGGCTTCGGGCGGATCGCCAGGGCGGTCGCCCAGCGGGCGCAGGGCTTCGACATGGAGGTCATCCACACCACCCGCAACGACACCGGCCTGCCCGGTTTCGTGCCGACCCTGGACGAGCTGCTCGAGCGATCGGACATCGTCAGCCTGCACGTCCCGCTGAGCCCGGCGACGCGCCACCTGATCGGCGCGGCGGAGTTGGCGCGGATGAAGCCGACGGCGGTGCTGGTCAACACGGCCCGGGGGCCGGTCGTGGACGAGGACGCACTGGTCGACGCCCTCGAGTCGGGCTCCATCTACGCCGCCGGCCTCGACGTGTTCGACGGGGAGCCCGCGGTGAACCCACGCGTGCTGCGCGCACCCCGCACGACACTGCTTCCTCACATCGGCAGTGCAACCATCGCGACGCGGACGCGCATGGCGCGGCTGGCGTGCCAGGGCGTGTGTGACGTGCTCGCCGGCCGCACACCTCCCAACGTGGTCGTGCCGGCGCCGCAACCCCGCTAGCAGCGACCGTTCTCCCGCGAGCCTCGGCGGGCGCTGTCAATCGGCAGGGGTCCGACGGTACGATCCGACCGTCCTTTGGTGGGCTCTCCGTGCGGGAGGGAGTTGGCGGTGCACACGGTCCGGGGGTTTGTCGTCGCTGCGCTTTCTGCGTTGATGGCGGTCGCTCTCTGCGTGGTCGTCGGTGGCCAGGTCTCTCCGGTCCCCGCCGGCGCCACCGTGATTCCTCCGAGCTGGCAGACCAGCGCCGCCTACACGCCGCTGGCCAACGTTTCTGCGGTCTCCTGCGCTCCGAATGCGGCCCCGAGTTCCACAACCTGCGTGGCGGTGGGTGACGACGGCGGCAATGTGGCCTCCGTCATCGTCAGTCAGAACGGCGGTGCGACGTGGTCCGATTCGGCGCCGCCCGCCGGTGTGACCACCCTTTCCACTGTCGCGTGTCCGTCTGCGGCCGTTTGTTACGTCGGCGGGGGCTCTGGGATCTTCGAAGTCGAGCAACGGTGGTGCCAGTTGGACAGCTCCAGGACTCGTCGTTTCCAGGCTCGATCGATCTCGTGCTTCACGATCGATGAGTGCACGGCGGTCGGTGGACACAGGATCGCTCGGAACAACCGATGGCTCCGACTTGGATCTCTCAAACACCACCATCCGGGACCGGCGTTCTGAATCGGGCGTCTCGTGCCCAACGCCATCGACGTGCGTCGCGAGTCGGTAGTCGATGACGGCATGCCATGCGATTGTTGGGACCCAGACAATGGAGAGTCATGGACGAGCTTGACCAACCCTCGGTGTACGTCGCTCTCACGTCAATCTCGTGCTCTACTGCCACAACTTGCTCTGCGGTTGGAATCGCCACAGGAGGAGGTGGGACCTCGCTTAACCACGTCCGACTCGGCGACTGGATCATGACGTGACTGCGATCCCTGCGCGGCACGCAGTTCAACTGCAGTCGTCTGCCCGATCGCGACGATCATGTATCGCCGTCGGAACGAATCTCAGCTCCAACCCCTACGTCGTGGCGACATCCAACAGCGGCGAGACCTGGTCGACCCAGACCCCGCCGACCAACGCTGTCGACGTCACCGGGATCTCCTGTTCGAACCTCGAGGACCTGCGTCGCCGTGGGCAATACAGGCAACCTCGGGGCCGGGTCCACCATCATGAGCACGACGACCGGCGGCCTGTCGTGGACCGCGCAAAGCCCGCCAAAAGGCACGAGCCGCTTGAGCTCAGCGTCGTGCCCAACCACTGCAGAATGTTTCGCTGTGGGCGTCGACTCAGTCCTAGCTTCGGTGAACGCCGGTCATGCCTGGAGTCCACAGTCACTTCCTCCTGGCGTCGCCGGTCTGAACGGGATCTCCTGCATCTCACCGTCCGATTGCACCGCTGTTGGTTTCGGCATCTTCGGGAGCCCAGCGATCATTGGGACCGTCAATGCCGGCGCGACGTGGACCTCTGAGACAGTCCCCTCCTCAGTGGGCGTCTTGACCGGCGTCTCCTGTGCAAGCCCAGCGATCTGTCACGCCGTCAGCGATGCGAAGAGCTTTGCGCCGAGCATCGTTGCCACAGCCAACGGCGGAGCGACCTGGACAACCGAGGCCTACCCGGGCGTCGTGACCAACTTCACGAGCATCTCCTGCCCCGACTCCCTCCACTGCACGGCCGTCGGGGTTTCGTCGGGAGGGCCGAACGCAGTCATCCTCTCCACTGCAAACGGCGGGACTACCTGGGTGCCGCAAACCGTTCCTGCTGCTGCGACCACCCTGACGGGCATCTCGTGCTCCAACGACACCACCTGTCTCGCGACTGGCCCTCATCTCATCGGCACGACAAATGGAGGCTCCACCTGGAGCGACCTCGGCACTCCCATCGGATCGACCACCCTGGAGTCCGTCAGCTGCATCAGCACGACGACCTGCACCGCAGTGGGAGGCAACAAGATCATCGCCACCACCAACGGTGGACTCGGTTGGACGAGCCAGAGCGCTCCCTCCGGGGTCGCATCCCTGTCCGGGGTCATGTGCGCCAGCCCGGTGAACTGCGAAGCGGTCGGGACAGGGACGAACTTCGGCGGCACCATCGCCACCCTGTCGGCGCCGCCGGACGTCGCCACCACCAACCTCACGGTCGGGACCATCGGTGTGCCGTACCAAGCCTCGCTGGCCGCCAGCGGCGGATTGGCCCCGTACGGCTGGACGGTCGCAGGAGGAACCTTGCCGCCGGGCCTCCACCTGGCGCCGACCGGAGTTCTGAGCGGCACACCGACGATCTCCGGGCGTACTCGGTGACCTTCAACGTGACCGATTCCAATTTCCTGTCGAACCAGGCAACGCTCGAGATCTCGATCGATCCCATCGGCCCTCCCGGATACTGGGAGGTCGCCAGCGACGGTGGGATCTTCAGCTACGGAGGCGCCCAGTTCTACGGATCCACCGGAAGCCTGCACCTCAACGCGCCCATTGTCGCCATGGCTGCGACCCCCGACGATGCCGGGTACTGGCTCCTCGCCAAAGACGGAGGCATCTTCGCGTTCGGAGACGCCGTCTTCTACGGGTCAACCGGCGGCACACATCTCAACGCGCCCATTGTCGCCATGACGCCGACGCCAGACGGCGACGGTTATTGGCTGGTCGCGTCTGACGGAGGGATCTTCTCCTTCGGGGACGCCAACTTCTACGGCTCCACGGGAAGCCTCCGGCTCGACAAGCCGATCGTGGGGATGGCCCCGACCGTCGACGGCAACGGCTACTGGCTCGTGGCATCGGACGGTGGCATCTTCGCCTTCGGCGACGCCAACTTCTACGGATCGACCGGCGGACTCCCCTTGCAGAAGCCGATCGTCGGCATGACCACCGCTCCCGACGGCGGCGGGTACTGGCTCGTGGCGTCGGACGGCGGCATCTTCAACTTCGGAGACGTCGACTACTTCGGTTCCGCCGGCGGCATGCCCATCAGCGCTCCCGTGGTGGGCATGGTCCGCACGGCCGACGGCCAGGGCTACTGGATGGTCGGCCGCGACGGCGGAATCTTCAACTACGGGGACGCCGGGTTCTTCGGCTCAGCGGGAGGCCTGCACCTGAACAGCCCGATCGTCGGAATGGCAGCTATCCAGTCGCTCTCGTAGCCAAGGAAGCAACCCAACCCGGCTACTGATCAGCGGGCCGGAGGATCTCACCAATCGGTCGAGTGCTTGAGCGTCCGCTCCAGAATCCCCAGCGTGGCCCGCAAGGCCGACTCCGGGATGATCGGGAAGATGTTGGCCTCTTTCCACTGCGGGTCGATGGTCGACCAGTCGTAGTACGAGGTCACGACTGTGCCGGCACCGTCGTCGGCCGGCTCGAAGGGTGTAGCCGTAGATGTGCCCGATCTGCGGCTTGATCTGCCCCTGAATGGTCCAGGCGATCTCACGGTCCTGCTCGAAGGTCGTGATGTGGACGGTCACGTCGTAACGACCCATGGGGAAGTCGTTGAGCGCCTCCCTGTCCATGTGGATGACGAACTCGTCCCCGACCTTGGTGGCCGGCACACCGGTCCAGTCGATCAGCATGCCGGAGCTGTCGATGGTGACGTGGCCCTTCGGATCGCTCAACAGAGCGAAGATGCGCCCCGCATCGGCCGGAATGGTCCGCGCCACTTCCATGCGCTCCACCGTCTCGCCCGGCGTCGACGGTCTCCGCGTCTTCACTCATCGCCGCATTGTGTCACCGGTCATCCGGCGTCGCCCCGGCGCACCAGCGAGGCATCGAGACCGAGCAGATCCACCGTCGTCGATCCGCCCCGGAGAGCCTCGAAGAAGCCCGCTTCCTTCGATTCCCGCTCACGACCTGCAGCCAGCACGTCCTCCGACCTTGGTGGCCCCTCACGAAGGCCACGCCATCGACGTCCGCCACGACCCAGTCCCCCAGCGCCACCTCGACGCCCCCGACCCGCACCGGGACCCCGACGGTCCCGGGCTTGTCCTTGCTGGCACCGGTGAGGGCGATCGCGGCCGAGAACACGGGGAACCCATGCGCCTCGAGAGCAGCGACGTCCCGCACCCCGCCATCGAGCACCAATCCGGCCACGCCCGCAGCCTCGGCCGCGGTCGTCAACACCTCTCCCCAGTAGCCGCGGTCGACCACCCGGCCCACGTCGACCACCAGGACGCTTCCACGCGGCGCCGTCGTGACCGCCACATGGACGGCGAGGTTGTCGCCCGGTGTGCAGCCGACCGGGTAGGCGGGGGCGGCAATGGCAGCGCCGGACCATGCCGGCCGAAGCCGCCGGTCCGCGGCCTGCCCACCGGATTCACCGATGGTGGCCGAGCCGAGCCGCGCCAGTTCCGCCGCAATGTCCTCGTTGCTCGTCGTCATGTCGTCGTCCTCCTGAGTCGGATGGTGGCGGTCGGATGGTGGCGCTCGGCTGGTGGCGGTCGGATGGAGGCCGACCGATGGTGGGCCGGACAGCCGGGTGGTCATTGGATCACCACCCGGCGCCATCGCACCAGTGAGCCAGCAAGACGAGCCCTACACTCCTCGGCATGCCCGGCGCCGAGATGCTCATCGTCACCCAGGTCGCCCCCTACGCCGATGGGCCGGCCGGCGTGCACGGGGTCCTCGGCCAGGCCGCCACGGCCCTGCAGGAGCTGGCCACCATGACCGGCCTCGACCCCACCGTCGCCACCGACGTCGCCGACATCTCGCCCGATCGCCTGGCCGGCGCCCGCGTCCTCGCCCTCTTCACCATCGGGGAGACGCCATGGTCCCCGGCCCAAAAGGAAGCCATCACCACGTCCTGGCGACAAGGGCAGCTGCGCATCCTCGGCATCCACTCCGCCACCGACGCCAACCACCTCTGGCCCGAGTACGGCACCATGCTCGGCGCCCGCTTCGACGGCCACCCCTGGACCCAGGACTTCGCCATCGACGTCATCGACGCCACCCACACAGCCATCTCGCCACGGCCCACCTCGCCGAGAAGTCGCAATGGCACTGGAGGGACGAGGTCTATCTCTTCGCCGACCTGCGCCCCGACGCCCACGTCCTGCTCCGCCTGGCCGAGGACCAGGTCGACCTCACCGCCCCGGGCGGACGGGTCCCGGACTGCGGCTTCCCGCTGGCCTGGGCCATAGAGGACGGCCCCGCCCGCACGTTCTACAGCGCACTCGGGCACTTTCCCCAGGCCTGGGAGACGCCGGCCTACCTGCAGCACCTGGCCGGAGGCCTCGCCTGGCTGGCGGAGACCGCCTAACCTGACGCGCATGTCAGGGTCATCGCTTCCGGAGGTGATGGCGGCAGCCGTCTACCAGTCACCCGGCGTCATCACGGTGGAGGAGCGCAAGGTTCCCCGACCGGCGCCGGACCAGATCGTCGTGCGCGTCCATTCGTGCGGTATCTGCGGGTCCGACATCCATCAGCTGCGCGACGGCTGGGGCTTCACGCCCGGGGCCGTGGCCGGCCACGAATGGAGCGGCACCATCGCCGCCATCGGCGACGACGTCACGGACTGGAAGATCGGCGAGCTCGTCGTGGGCGGCCCCGGCCAACGATGCGGCACCTGCCGTCGATGCCTGGAGGGCAAGCCCTCCCAGTGCGAGAACCGCAACGACATGAGCGGCACGCAGCCCGACGGCGCCTTCGCCGAGTACATCCTCTGCCGGGCCGGCGGCGTCCTGCGGCTCCCCGACGGCCTCGACCCCCGCCACGCCGCGCTGGCCGAGCCGCTCTCGGTGGCACTGCACGGCATCACCCGCTCCGGCGTGGCGCCGGGTGACAGCGTCATGGTCTTCGGCGCCGGCCCGATCGGCGCGCTGAGCGTGGCGGCGCTCCACGTCATGGGGATAACCGACATCACGATGGTGGAGCCGCACAAAGGCCGGCAGCAATTGGCAGCCGACCTCGGCGTGAGCGCCATCGTCGACCCGGTGGACCTGGAGGTGTTCCCGTCCTGGGAGCCCGAGCGCATGTCGTCACGCGCCGTCGACGTCGTCCTGGAGTGCTCCGGGCACCGGTCCGCCATCGAGGCAGGATTCAGCCAGCTGGCCCGCGGCGGCATGTTGGTCATGGTCGGTGCCGGCATCGACCACCCTCAGTTCGACATCAACCGCATGATCCTGAACGAGCTCACCGTGACCGGCTCCTTCGTCTACGACCAGGGTGGCTTCGAGCGCGCCCTCGAGCTGCTGGCGTCCGACGGCTTCCCGTCGGACCTGCTCATCGATCCCGACGACATCGGCCTCAACGCCATCGGGGACACGCTCGAGGCCCTCGCCGCCGGCCGCATCGCCGGCAAGGTCATGGTCGTCCCGGAGGTGCTGCACTGATGGCTCATCCCTTCTACCCAACCGGCAATCCGCGCTTCAACCACGTGGCGATGTCGCTGCCGGCCGACCTCCTGGACGCCACGAACCGGACCGATGTGTGCCGCTTCTTCGACGAGGTGCTCGGCTTCACCGAAATGGAGGTGATGACCCAGGACCGGCGACGGCTCATCATGAGCTGCGTCCACTGGGACCAGTTCATCTTCCTCATCGCCGAGGACGACCCGATGAAGTGTCCCCGCATGGACCACTACGGCTTCGCCGTCGGCTCCCTCGACGAGCTGCGCGGCGTGCGCGACCGCGCCGAGGCCTTCCGCAAGACCGACGACCGCATGGAGCTCATCGACCTGCACATGGACGACCAGGGCATGGTGAAGATCCACTCCGTCTATGTCACCTACCTCCTTCCGATGACGATCGAGTTCCAGTACTGGGAGTTCCCCGAGCCCGCCAGACGAACTAGCCGGGCGCACTCGATCGTTCTGGTTGAACGGTCGCCGGATTACCGTGGCTCCATGACACAGGCCGAGACCTTCCGCGCCCTGCACACCCCGGGCACGCCGCTGCTCATGCCCAACGCCTGGGACATCGGCTCCGCCGCTTTGTTCGCCTCACTCGGGTTCGAGGCCATCGCCACCACGAGCGGCGGGTTCGCCGCCACCCGGGGCCGCCCCGATGGCGCCATGACCAAAGAAGAGGTGCTGACCCACGCCGGCGAGCTGGCCGGCGCCGTCGACGTCCCCGTCTCGGCCGACCTCGAGAACTGCTTCGCGCACGACCCCGAGGGCGTGGCCGCCACCATCACGGCAGCGGCCGGGCTCGGGCTGGCCGGTGGTTCGGTGGAGGACTTCACGGGCGACCGGGACGATCCGATTTACGAGCTGGCGCAGGCCGCCGAGCGGGTGCGGGCCGCGGCTGAGGCGGCGCAGGGACAGTTCGTCGTCACGGCCCGGGCCGAGAACTACCTCCACGGCCGCCGGGACCTGGCCGACACCATCGCCCGGCTGCAGGCCTTCCAGGAGGCCGGAGCGGACGTGCTCTTCGCACCCGCCGTCGTCGACGCCGGCGAGCTGCGCCAGCTGCTGGACTCCGTCGACATCCCGGTCAGCGTCCTGGTGCTGCCGGGCGCGCCCACGGTGGGCGAGCTGGGTGCGTTGGGCGTGAGCCGGATCTCGGTCGGCGGGGCGATCGCCGTCGCCGCCTACGGGGCCGCCATCAACGCCGTCAACGAACTCCGTGAGCACGGCACCACGAGCTACTTCGAACTGGCCGCCGTGGCCCGCCCCGTCATCGCCGACGCGTTCACTCGCTGACGGCGACCGTCACCTCGATCTCGACCGCCCCGTTGCGGGGCAGCGCGGCCACGCCGATGGCCGAACGCGTGTGGCGCCCCGCCTCGCCGAAGACGTCGGCCAGGATCTTGCTCGCCCCGTCCACGACGGCCGGCTGCTGATGGAAGTCGGGCGCCGACGACACGAAGCCCGTCACGGTGAGCACGCGCGTGATGCGATCGAGCGAACCGAGCGCCTCCTGGAGGACGGCGAGAGCATTCAGCGCGCACACGGCGGCAGCTTCGGTGCCCTCTTCCACCGTCACGGTATCGCCCAGTCGCCCGAGGCAAGTCAGTTCCCCGGCAATGCGGGGCAGCTGCCCAGAAGTGCGCGCCACACCGTCATGGATCACCACGGCGTCGAGCGGATCGTGGGGCGGATGGGGGCCGTGCAGGGTGAGGCCCAGCTCGGCCAGCCGGGCGCTGATCTTGCCTTCCATCAACGCATGAAGGGGTAGACGTTCATGAAGTTCTGGTTGACCTTCTCGGGCAACGGGAAGATGCCGCCGAGCTGCTTGGCGCCCCAGATGATCTTGGCCGAGCGCTCCACCAGCGCGGTGTTGTGCATCGTCTTCTCCATGGTCGTCCCGATGGCCACCATGCCGTGGTTGGCGATCAGCGCGGCGCCCCGGTTCTCGAGGGCCTTGACCACCTGCTCGGCCAGGTCCGGCGAGCCGCTCGGGCAGTACTCGGTGCAGCGGATGTCGCCGCCCAGGTAGACGGTGAACTCGTCGATGCAGCTCGGGATGTCCTGATGGGCCACGGCGAACATGGTGGCGTGCACGGCGTGCGAGTGGATGCACACGGCGATGTCCTCGTAGGCGTTCATGGCGGCCAGGTGGAGGTACTTCTCCGAGGTCGGGCCGCGCTCGCCGGAGACGACGTCGCCGGCCGGATTGACCACGACGATGTCGTCGGGCGTCATGATGCGGTAGTCGAGGGAGGACGGGGTCACGGCGATGTTGCCGTCCTCCATCCGGGCCGAGATGTTGCCCGACGTCCCCTCGACGAGCCCCTTCTCGAGCAGCTCCTTGGCCGCGGCGACGATCACTTCCGGTGCGTTCTCTATGAAGGCCATGGCCCAGGATCTCCTCAAAGCTGAGTGGGCGAACAGCCTCGCCCGGCGGTCGCCCTGATCGTACAACGCCCGGGACGATGCCTGACACTGCTGTCAGGGAACGGGTTCGGGACCGGAGGTACTGTCTCTGCCCATGGGACTACTTGATGGACGGGCGGCGCTGGTGACGGGTGCGGGTCGCGGGTATCGGGCGTGATATCGCCCTCTGCCTGGCGGCGGAGGGCGCCAAGGTCGTGGTCAACGACGTGGGCGTCACCCTCGGGGGTGCGGGGACCGAGGAGGATCCTGCGGCGCAGGTGTGCAAGGAGATCGAGGCGGCGGGCGGCGACGCCGTGCCGAACTACGACTCGGTGAGCGACTTCGAGGGCGCCGGCCGGATGATCGGGGCGGCGGTCGACAATTTCGGGTCGATCGACATCGTGGTGAACAACGCCGGCATCGTGCGGGACCGGACCATCGTGAAGATGGACGAGGCGGACTATGACGCGGTGATCGCGGTGCACCAGAAGGGGACCTTCAACACGGTGCGCCACGCTGCGCCCTTGATGAAGGACGCCGGCTACGGGCGGATCGTCAACATCACCTCGTCGGCGGGCCTGCGGGGCAACTTCGGGCAGACCAATTACGGCGCCGCCAAGGCCGCCATCATGGGTATGACCTTCGTGTGGGCCCTGGAGCTCGGCAAGTACGGCATCACGGTCAATGCGGTGGCGCCGGCCGGGGTCACCCGCATGACCGAGAACCTGTACAAGGGCTCGGAGCCGCCGGCCGACCAGGACCCGGCCCTGAATGCGCCGCTGATCGCCTTCCTGGCCTCCGAGGGCGCCTCCTATGTCAACGGGCAGGTCCTCGGGCGCACGGGATTTGCGTACACGTTGTTCCAGACCCCCCGGCAGGTCGCCTCCATGTGGAGCGACGGCGGATGGACGCCCCAAGAGGTGGCCGACCACTTCCACGAGGTGCTGGGCCAGCACCTGCAGCCCGTCGGGATGGGCGACCACCCGCTGCTGGGGAAGAAGGACTGACCCACGGGCTGAGCCCGGCTGTCGGTGCCGGTCGGTGTCCCGGCGGGCGGGGCGGCGGCCACCTGGATAGGGTGGGACCGCTCAGATCGACACCATCAGGGAGGGCACCCATGCTCGTTCGGGACAAGATCTACATCAACGGGGCCTGGGTCCCTTCGACCGGCAAAGGCTCGCTGGAAGTCATCGACTCCGCCACCGAAGAGGTCTTCGCGACCATTCCCGAAGGCACGGCCGAGGATGTCGACAAGGCCGTCGAGGCGGCGGCCGCCGCGTTCCCCGGCTGGGCTGCCACCTCCCGCGAGGAGCGCGCCAAGCTGTTGACCCGTATCGGCGAGGCCTTGGGCGCCCGCACGGATGAGCTCGCTGAGATCATTTCGCACGAGGTCGGCATGCCGATGACGCTGTCGGGGTCCATTCAGGTCGGGCTGCCGGCCGGTGCCTTCGCCGATGCGGCGACCGCGGCCGAGAACTTCCAATGGGAAGAAGAGGTCGGCAACTCTCTGGTCGTGCGCGAGCCGGTCGGCGTCGTGGGCGCCATCACACCGTGGAACTACCCGCTCTACCAGGTCGTGCTGAAGGTGGCGCCGTCGCTGGCCGCCGGCTGCACCGTCGTGCTGAAGCCGAGCGAGGTCGCTCCGATCAACGCGTTCATCCTGGCCGACGTGATCGATGAGGTCGGTCTGCCGCCGGGCGTCTTCAACCTGGTGAGCGGCGTCGGCCCCGTCGTCGGTGAGGCGATCGCCGCCCACCCCAAGGTCGACATGATTTCGTTCACCGGCTCCACGAGGGCCGGACGGCGCGTCATGGAGCTGGCGGCCGAGGGCGTCAAGCGGGTCTCGCTGGAGCTGGGCGGGAAGTCCGCCAACATTCTGCTCGACGACGCCGACTTCGCCACCGCTGTCCCCGCTGGGCTGTTCGGTTGCTACATGAACTCCGGGCAGACCTGCTCGGCCCTCACCCGCATGCTGGTCCCCCGGGACCGGCTCGCCGAGGTGGAGGAGATGGCGGTCGCCGGGACGGCCGGCTTCGCTCCCGGCGACCCGTTCGAGGCGGGCAAGCTCATCGGGCCGCTCGTGTCCGGCGTTCAGCGTGACCGTGTGATCGGGTACATCAAGAAGGGGATCGACGAGGGAGCCAAGCTCATCGTCGGGGGCGCCGACCGCCCCGAAGGCCTGGACAAGGGCTTCTTCGTCCAGCCGACCGTCTTCTCCGACGTGACCCCGGACATGACGATCGCCAAGGAGGAGATCTTCGGCCCGGTGCTCGTCCTGATGCCTTACGACACCGAAGAGGAGGCGATCGAGATCGCCAACGGCACGCCCTACGGGCTGGCCGGTGCGGTCTGGAGTGCCGATTCGGAAAGGGCCGAGCGGGTCGCCCGGCAGCTTCGGACCGGCCAGGTCGACATCAACGGAGGGAACTTCAACCCGCAGGCGCCGTTCGGCGGCTACAAGCAGTCCGGCTTCGGACGCGAGCGGGGGAAGTACGGTCTCGAGGAGTTCGTCGAGACCAAGTCCATGCAGCGCTGAGGGTCACCCGTGGCGCCCGCTCGGCGGGCACACCGGTGGGTGGCACTCCCTAGACCTCGGAGTCGCTTCACGCGTTGGGGGTTGTGGCGGTCACGTCACATTTGTCCAGGGGGAGCGGGAGGGTTCATGAGTACGGCGCGCAACGGTGCTGTTGATATCTACTACGAGCAGTTCGGCGATCCGGAGGCACCGACCCTGCTGTTGGTCAACGGCCTCGGGTCACAGTGCCTGAACTATGACGTCTCGTGGTGTCAGCTCTTCTGTGACGAGGGCTTTCATGTGGTGCGCTTCGACAACCGCGACGTCGGGCTGTCGACCAAATGCGACGACGGCGAGTACGGGCTGGTCGACATGGCTGAAGACGCCGTCGTCGTCCTCGATGCGATGGGCGTCGAGAAGGCGCACGTCATGGGCTGCTCCATGGGGGGCATGATCGTCCAGCGGCTGGCGCTGAACCACACGGACCGGGTGCACTCGCTGACATCGGTCATGTCGCGCACGGGTGAGCCGGGGTACGGCGAGAGCTCCGAGGAGGCGCTCGCATTCCTGCTGGCGCCGGCGGCTCCGTCGCGGTCGGCCTACATCGAACGCCAGGTGGCCGCCCACCACGTCTACGGGTCCAAGCCCGAATGGCTCGACGACGATGCCATCCGGGCCCGGGCGGCCGCCGCCTACGACCGCTGCTTCTGTCCCGAAGGGGTCGCACGCCAGATGCAGGCCATCGGGCGGGACGGCTCCCGTTCCGCCGAATTGGCCGAGCTCGACCTGCCCGCCCTGGTGATCCACGGCAGCCGGGACACCCTGATCAACCCGAGCGGAGGTCGACAGACGGCCGCCGTGATTCCCGGGGCGCGTTACGTCGAGATCGAGGGAATGGGTCACGACTACCCGCCGCCCGTCTGGCGGGAGTGGGTCGCCGTCTGGTCCGACTTCGCCCACTCTGTCGTGCGGGCCTGACAGCCGGCCTCAGGGCGGCGACAGAAGGTCGCCCCCCTGGCCGGGTCGATGGCCCGAGCGGTGCTTCCAGAGCGAGGCATTCGCTGCGGTGGCCGCCGTGAGCAACCGACCGGCGAAGTAGGTCCACAGCAGGAGCGCCAGGGCGATGCCGATGGCTCCGTAAAGGGCCGACTTCCTCGTCACGACGTGCACGACGTAGGTGACGGTGAGGATCTGCAGCACCCCGACGCCCAGTCCGACGATCAGGGCTCCCGGGAGGAGCGCCAAGAGTGCGCAGTCGTCGCGGGGCAGCAACCACGAGGCCAGGAACCAGGCTCCACCCGAAATGACGATCGTCATCACGAAGGCGACGAAACGCAGCAGAAGTGATTGCGAGCCGACCCACGAGGTCAGATCGCCCAGTGCGAAGAGTGCGGTCACGAGGCCGATCAGGATGAGCGGAGCCCATGGGCTGGGCTTCCGAGGCGGCTGCACTCTCCAGATCAGGCGATGGACGATCCAGAGGACGCGGATGAGCGACCGGGCTGTCAGGGCCAGGGCGAATCCGCCCAGGACCAGAGCCACGAGCCGATTGGCCAGCGACAGGGTGCTGGTGCTGGCCACCGCACTGGCGAGAAGCCCGGTGATGCCGGCCGACCGGGCGGCGTCCCCCGGATCCTGGCCGGCCGCGGTCGACGCCAGACCGAAGCCGGTGCACATGACGAAGGCGTAGGGCACCAGGAACATGAAGAGGCGGAAGGCGACCGCAGCGGCGAGCACTCCGCCGCCGCTCTGGGCATCACGCTCGACGGCCTCCAATGCCGTGTCGATGGAGGCCGAGTCGGCCCGTCTGGCTTCGATCCCGGCGCGGGTGCGCTCGGCCCGCTCGCGCAGATGCGTGACGCGCTCACGAATGGACTCGCGGGCCGGTGGCGGGCTCGAGCGGCCCACCGGGCTCGGGCACCCCAGCAAGGTCACCGGGGTCATCGGGTGTGGCCACGTCGCATTCTCACCCACTCGTGGGCGCGACGGGTCCATTCCACTCGACATGCGATCTCTTAGGCTCACCGCCGTGCGGATCACGCGTGGGCGACGGGTGACGTGGTGCCTGGGAGTCACTCTCGCCCTGATGCTGTTCTTGGTCGCGGGCGCGCCGGTGGAGCCGGCAGCGGCCGGCTCGCCCACGGTCCATCCGCTGGTCGGCGCCTATTACTACCTGTGGAATCCCGCGAACTTCTCCGGCGGCACGCTCCGTGCGCACCTGGATCCCCCGCAGGTGCCCGCCTCCTCCCTGGTCAACTCCCAGAGCCCGCGGACGGCCGCTCGGGACATCACCAATGCCCGTCGGGCCGGGATCAACTTCTTCGCCATCGACTGGTGGCCCTACGACGCGGGCTATTCAGGCGCGGACTACCGGGCGGCGGACGGGGCAATGAAGGACTTTCTCGCCGCTCCGAACATTTCGCAGATGAAGTTCGCCATGTTCTACGAGACCTGGAACCTCGGGTTCGACCCCGGGAGCGAGTCCACGCCGGTCACGTTCCAGATGGAGTTGCACTTCGACTCGGACATGGTCGCCTTCGCCCAGCACTACTTCAGCAACCCTTCCTACCTCCGCATTCACGGACGGCCCGTGGTGTTCCTGTACCTGACCCGCACGCTCACCGGTGATGTCGCCGGGATGATCAATGGGGCACGCACGGTGCTGAAGGCCAAGGGCTTCGACCCCTTCTTCATCGGCGACGAGGTCTACTGGCGGGTGACGCCGGAGAACCCCTCCCCCGGCGGTCCCGTGCTCACGACGACGCCGCAGGTGACACGAATAGAGCAATTCGATGCCGTGACGTCGTACATCCTCTACTACGGCGATCCGAACTTCTTCCTGGGGCCGACCCAGGACTTCACGGGCTACCCGGGCACGACCAAGATCGTGGCCGACGAGCGGCAGCTGCTCGGCGACTACGCCACGGCGACCGGAGGACGCGTGCCGGTCATCCCCGATATCGCGTCGAGCTTCAACGATCGTGGCTTCCGGCTGCCGACGGATCACCCGGCACAACCGCGTCAGTGGCTCCCCGGCGAGGGACCGGCCTCGACACTCGACCATCTCTTCCGGTGCGTCGCGCTGCCCTCAGTGGATCCGGCCCTTCCGATGGTCATGGTGACGTCGTGGGACGACTGGAACGAGGACACCGGGATTGAGCCGATCGGCGGCACGCCGACCAGCCATGACGACAGTCCCAGCGGCACGGCCTACACGCAGGGCTACACCTACGGGGGTGAAGGGCGCGCTGCGTTGAAAGCCCTCCGGGCGGATAGCGGCCTTCTGGACCGGCAGTTCGCGAAGAAGTCCGGTGCCGGTGACCCGGGCAGTGACTCGAAAGCGACTGCGGGCTGTTGAAGCCCAGATCAGGCGGCCTCTCGGGGCGGCGAATTCTCCCAGCGTCGGAAACCGCCGGGAGGGCGTAGGGTTGGAGTGGCCTCGTCGGTGCGTCCTTGAACCACCTCGCGAGCGCCACAAAGGAGCATCATGAGCTCAACCGAGTGTTTGCACGTTGCAACGCAGCTCGACGAGCACCACGCGCCGGAGACCAATGGCCGGATACCGGTGTGCCACAAGTGTGGAGCTCGGACCGCCAGCCCTCTGGGGGAGCACCACGTGATCGCAGAGGGTCGTGTGGCGACGTTCGAGCGAATGGCTGGTCGCACAATCACGTCTCAACGACATAGCCCAGCTCAGGATGCACAAGGGTTAGTTCACGGCCTGAGCGACAACGTCACGCGGGCGTGGGTGTATCGGTGTGGATGTATCCCAAGTGCGTGCCGGTATCTCAAGGTGGCGGATTCCCCGACAGAGTTGTCGGCAGTTGCCCAGACACCCCGCCCCCGAGGGCCCGACAGAATGCCGCTGTAGCGGCGACACGGGGAAGGCCCGATCTACTTGGCAGGTAGTGACCCAGCGAAGGCCATGCCTCGCTGGAGCCAATCCTCGAGATCCTCGTCCTCCGAGATCCCATCCTCTGAGACGAACACCATCCCGCGCATCGAACGGCCCGTAAAGTCCATTTCCCCCGCGTGAGGGAGCGCCAGGGCCTCGGCGTAAGAGTCGGGACCGACGCGCACCATGAGTTCGCTTCCCACGACTCCGAAGCTCATATTGCCCTGCAACATGAAGCAGAGCCCCCCAAACATTTTGCGCTCCGACAACCCTGCACTCTGGCCGACAAGGTCTCGCACTCGCTCCGCCAATCCCTCATCGAAGGGCACGAAGAGAGGTTAAACCACAGGCCCGAAGAACGTGGGTTTCGTCGTTGCCCTCCCCTGCCAGGTGAGTGGCGAGCCGGCGAAGGCCCTTGTCCGCCCCGTCGCTGCAGGAGAGTGCCCGGGACGCGAAAGTGCCGATATGTCCCACTGTCCCCGCCTCAGATGGCACACTCGGTGTCGACGTCTCCAGCCGATCCCTCCTCGTCGAGTCCGAGTTCTCTCGAGCCAGGCGTCGGCGCTCGGCGTGAACGCGCGCCATGGAAGGTCACGCTGCATACGGCACGCGTGGGGAAGGCATCGACAGCAGTTCGAACGGATGAGCGCTCCGCTGCATGCACCCAGTCACGGCGTTCGGTGATGCCGCTCGTCAGGTCACGACACAGTGTCAATAGCCAGAAAGGGTGACTTGAACATCTCCACCCCGCTCTATCTGCGATCCCGCGGCAGGAGACTGAGCGAGAATCGTCCCGGTCGCGCTCGTCCCGCTGGAGGGCTTGCTGGTCGGGCTTGCTTCACCAATTCCCAGGTCGAGGGAGCCCAGGGTCGCGTCCGCTTGCGCCAAAGTCATTCCCACCACATTGGGCGCCGTGACATAGACGAGGGTCGTCTTGCCTCTGCTCTCGTCGAGAGTTCGCAGTGCGACGAACGTCGTCACGGTTGTGGGGGTCGGCGTCGTCGTCGTGGTCGTCAGGACAGGCAACGAGCCCGTGCCCGAGACATCGCCGCTTCCTCCGCTGGCGAACAGGCCGAGGAAGCCGAGCGCAAGCAGGACTGCTGCGACTCCGAGCACAGCGAGAGATCGACGCATTGACTGCATTGTGCGCTGCGACGAGACGATTCTCAAGCGCTCAGTCGGATTCAGTTGTCCTCCGTCCCGGCATACTCGGACACTCCAAGTCTGGACAGCGGCGCCATCTGAGAAACTGCGCAGGTGAAAGAGATTCCCGACCGGCCTCGTCACGCTCGACTTCTGAGTCGGGGCCGCAGGCTGGAAGCGGCCACGCTCGGATGGAACATCGTCGGCGTGTTCGTACTGGCGTTCGCAGCAGTGCAGGCCCGTTCGGTTGCCCTTGCTGGATTCGGTCTGGACAGCCTTATTGAGGTCGGTGCATCGACCGTTGTGCTCTGGGAGCTGGCGGACGTAAGCGAAGGACGGCAACGCCGAGCGCTACGTCTGATCGGGTTTGCCTTCGTCGGTCTGGCCTTCTACCTGGGTATCCAGAGCACGGTTGTCTTGGTGGTCGGGTTCCACCCGCACCACAGTCCGATTGGCATCGCTTGGACGGGCGTCACAGCTGCAGTCATGTTCTGCCTCGCTTTCGGCAAGGCGAGGACGGGCGCTGCCCTCGACAACCCCGTGCTGCGGGCTGAGGGTCGGATCACGATGATCGACGGCATCTTGGCGACAGCGGTCCTCGTTGGCCTGATCCTGAACGCCGTCGCCGGGTGGTGGTGGGCTGATCCGCTCGCCGGATATGTCCTGCTCTACTACGCAGTGCGGGAAGCTCGGGAGTCCCTAAGGCACCCATGACCGCCTGCGACGGGTCAATGGCTCTCTTGGGCTCGGAGTGGATCGGCGAATCCTCCGAACCGTCCCTACACTCGTGCATGACAGTTGCGTCGCATTCGAGCACGGTGCCCTAGATGCTGATCCGTGTCACGGCTCACGATAAGGAGCACCAATGATTGAGCAAGTGGTTGCAAAGTGGCACGCGTACCTGAGCGGAGATCTCCCTGGCGGACTGGATGATCTGCTCGACGACGATGTCGTGTTCTACTCCCCGATTGTGTTCACGCCGCAGCGGGGTAGGGAGATCACAAGCCTCTATCTTCGAGCGGCGGGTCAGACATTCGCCGGAACAGATTCATCTGGCAAACGGGATTCCGACTCCGGTGAGCGATTTCGCTACACCAAGAACGTGATTAGTGGAGATACGGCTGTCTTGGAATTCGAGACGACCATGGAGGGGAAATACGTCAACGGTGTCGACATCATTCGGTGCAATGACGAGGGACAAATCATTGAGTTCCGAGTGATGATTCGACCCCTGCAGGCAGTCAACCTCGTCCATCAACAGATGGCGGCGATGCTCGATTCGATGTCGCCGCCGGACTGAGCGTTCACGAGAGCGCGCTCCAAAGTGCGCCCCCGAGCCGACGTGAGGGTCAGGCGTCTCAGCATGCGGTCAGGAGACATACCGTCAGATAATTGAGGCAACGGGGCAGTTGAGTTGAGCAACCTTCTCCGAGCCTTCACCGGTGACTGACGCCGGACCCTGCTCTGTCTTCCGGCCGTCCTGGACCTTGATTCCGTGCCGTTCCCATATCGACCGCCGCTGCGCAACAAGTGAGGCAAATTCGTTGAGATCCAACTTCGACATCCTGTCCCACGAGAGGGATGGCTTTGTCCCCCTCCCGCGTCCGGTGGCAGCTCCCCGGGACGACCAACCAATCGTTGAAAGGATGCACGTGTTCCAGACACAGTTGGCCGATCGGTCGCGGATCGAACTCCGTCGAACGGGCTTGGAACCGAGGCGCTGCACAGGATCGCGGACGTGTGACCGCGGAAACACTGTTGATTATCTAGCATTCCTCCCATATTTGTATCGATTCCTCGAACCCGATGGGCAGTAGCGTCACATCGCCATTCATCCACATAACGAGAGATCGGCGGAACAGAATGACGCTCAAGGTCGTAGGTGCTGGAGTGGGTCGCACGGGCACCCATTCTTTGAAGATCGCCCTGGAGCAGTTGCTGGGCGGCCGCGTGTCACCACATGATCGAGGTACTCGGAGATCCGACTCAAGCGCCTAGGCTGGATCGACGCCATCGAAGGCCGACCCGTTGACTGGGCAACGATGCCTGCCGGCTACGTTTCTCTGGTCGACTGGCCCGGCTGTTCATTTTGGCCCGAGCTGTCAGCCGCCAACCCCGACGCCCTCGTCTTGCTCTCGGTGCGAGACCCAGAATCTTGGTATCGCAGCGCATCCAATACGATCTTTCAGTCGTTTGACAAGGTTCCGCCGGACTTGGCGCCGTGGATGACCGCCGTCGTTCAGCTGCTGCATGATCGCTTCAGCGATTCGTTCGACAACCCCGTCGTCATGATGGATGCCTACGAACGGCACAACGAAGCGGTTCGGAAAAGTGTCCCAGCCGATCGCCTGCTGGAATGGACCGCTACGGACGGATGGGATCCCATCTGCGACCGGCTCGGTCTCGAAGTGCCGGGTGAGCCGTTCCCAGTCACAAATACGACTGACGAGTTCCGCGCCATGGTTGGGATGCCAGCGATCACCTGACCCGTTCGGCCGCCTCACGGTCACAGCATCTGCCGACTTCGTGACTTCAACGGTCGGATACTCCACGCTCACCACCTCAATGATGCACACAGGCGTGGATGGACCTGACCTGCTGACATGCGCCCGGACCCGGCGTGCAGGGCACCAGTTGTTGCCAAGTGTTTGTCAAGGCGGTTTCGAGCGCAGGATGGTCGTTGCGCCCGAAGCGGATGAGGGTTCTGTCAGCCCATGGACTTTGCTCCGTCGATGGTCTCGCGGATGATGTCGGCGTGACCGGCATGTTGGGCCGTCTCGGCCACGATGTGGATGAGTGCCCGGCGGGCTGACCAACGAGCGCCCAGGCTCGAACCACGGGGCCTCGGGAAGCGGGTGGGATGCATCGAGCGAAGGCAGGGCGACTATCAGCGCGTCGGTGAGCTGAGCAACGGCCTCGTAGCGAGCGACGAGGTCCTCCAGCGTCTCCTCGTCCGCCATGCGAAATCCGGCGGCGTGGGCCTCGTAGGCGGCCTCGTCGGCCGGGCCTTGAGATTCTGGACCCTCCTCGATGAAGCGGACCCAGCCTTCCTCGACGAGCGCGACGTGCTTGATGATGCCTCCGAGGCAGAGCTGGCTGGCCGTGGGAGTCAGCCGGGCCTGGGCATCCGTCAAACCCGAGACGGTGCGGAGCAGGAGATTCCGATGTTCCCGCAATGCGTTCACGAGGTCGTTGCGCTCGAGGTCAGTGGTGATGGTGGAAGTCATGAGCTGGTCCTTTCCTTTGGGCTGATTTCGGCACCCTACGACCATTAGCGGCCAGTTATTGACCTAAATACCGCGATACTGGGCAGATGACCACGCCCGGCACGCGCACGCTCCGCCTGCTGTCCCTGCTCCAATCCCGGCGCTACTGGCCCGGGACCGACCTGGCCGCTCGCCTCGAGGTCTCGCCGCGGACGCTCCGTCGGGACATCGACCGCCTCCGAGACCTGGGCTACCCCGTCGAGGCGCGGCGGGGCGTCGACGGTGGCTACCAGCTCGCGGCGGGCGCGGTGCTTCCTCCGCTCTTGCTCGACAACGACGAAGCGGTCGCCATCGGCGTCGGGCTGCACTCGGCGATCCAGGCGGGCTCGGTTGTCGGCATCGAGGAGTCCTCGCTGCGGGCGCTGAGCAAGGTGATCCAAGTCATGCCCACTTCGCTCCGGCGCCGAATCGACGCACTTGCAGCGATGACCGTTTCTCTTCCATGGCAGGAGTCCGCTGCCAGCGTCGATGCCGGTGTCCTGGTCTCGGTGGCCCAGGCCTGCCGGGACGGCGAACGCCTGGAGTTCGACTACACCGATAGCGGCGGTGTGCAGTAGCACCCGCGGGGTGGACCCGCACCGGCTCGTCCTCCTGGGAAGGCGCTGGTATCTGGTCGCATGGGATCTGACCCGATTCGATTGGCGAACCTTTCGCCTTGACCGACTGACGGAGCCAAGGGTCACAGGGGCTCACGCCATCCCGCGCCAACTTCCTGCTGAGAACGCTGGCGGAGTTCGTCCGGTCCAGTATCGAGAGCGTCCCGTCGCGCTACCAGGTGGACGTGCTCATCGACGCCCCCACGGCCGTCGTCCGTGAGCGTATCGGTCCATGGGGCAACCTCGAAGATGCTGGCCCGGAGCGGTGTCGATTCACCATGACGTCGGATTCACTCGATTGGCCAACGCTGGCCCTGGGAAAGGCTGCGGCCGAGTTCGAGGTGGTGTCCCCATTGGAGCTGCTGGACCACCTCCGAGAACGTGCGAACCTTTTCGGACGCGCCGCGGAGCGAGACGGTCGGCCTCAGAACAAAGAACTGGGACGGAGTGAGCACATCATTGCGTTCGGCGCTTTCCCAAAACCGACGAACGGAGGCACCCAGATGCGGCTTTCAGCCCCCCTCACGCCGCAGCCTGCAAAGAGCGACATATCCAGCCGAAGCTGACGCCCTTGGTGTGAATCTTCAACCCAGGTTGACTGCCCGCACGTCCCTCGTCACAATGGCAAAGTCGGTCCGCCGACTTGACCCCAGACCCCGGTCAAACAGTTTGTGTGTGGGGTTGCTTACCTTCAATCGGCATCACGATCAGGGGGCAGGTGACTTGGCTACGCAGATTGATCCCATGTCCGATCAGCCGGACGCTCTGACGGTGACCGTCCGCGAGATGTCGACGCTCGCCGTTGTGGAGCTGATAGGCGAACTCGACGTCGCCTCGGTGGCGACCCTGCGCGAGACCCTGTTGACGTTGGACCTCGATGGCGGGATCAACCTGGCCATCAACCTGCAGGGCCTGAGCTTCCTCGGCTCTACGGGTATTGGCATCATCATCGCCGCGTGCAAACGAGTTCGGGCCGCGGGGGAAGCTTCTCGGTGTGGTGTGACGAGGCTTGACCCGCCGCACCCTCGAGATCGCCGGGCTCGAGGACTACCTGGAACTGAAGGACGGCGAAGAGGATCACCCCAACCAGCGGGGACGGCCTTCCCTGGCCGACTAACCCACCTGATGGAAGCGGCCCTATCCTGCTTTGATCGATACCGGGCAACGCGACGAGGCGTTTGCCCTTTCGAAGTCCGGGATGAGTCAAGCTGATGCTGACTCACGGCCGTCGTTACCAAGGGAGAAGTGATGGAGATCATCAACTTGGGGGAGACGGACGGTCTACCGCCGATCAACTGGGAGAACGTCCTCGAAAAGCTCGATGCCGGATCGCCGCCGGCACCAGACGCCCACAACGCTCGCACGACGTGGCTTTCGACGCTGAACGGGGACGGGAGCCCCCACGTGACTGCCGTCGGTGCACTCTGGCTCGACGGAAGCTTCTGGTTCCAGACCGGATCGGGTACTCGGAAGGCACGCAACGTCGCCCGCGACCCGCGCTGCTCGATCGCAGTCTCGATCCTCGATACCGACGTCGTCGCCGAAGGTGCGGCGGAGCGGGAGAAGGACCCGACCACACTCGCGCGCCTTGCCCAGGCTTGGGCGGACCAGGGGTGGCCCGCCGACACTCGATGAGACGCGGACGGGTATCACCGCCCCGTTCAATGCGCCGTCGCAGGGAGCACCCCCGTGGAACGTCTATCGCATCAGGCCAGATTCGGTGATCGTGACATTGGGCATCGAGCCAGGCGGGCTGACTCGCTTCAGGTTTTAATCTTTGCCCGTTTCCGGCCTGCCGTTCCCTGACTGAGAACGTGCATCGGGTTCGATTCCGGGTATCGGATGCGCCGCCCCGGCGGTCGGGGACGCCTCAGATGCCCTCGACCGCGTCGATCCGACCAGACAGGATGGCGCTCTTGAACGCTTCGAAGTCTTGCTCGTTTTGGTCTGCGTAGCGTACGGAGAAGTCGGTGATCGACCGGTCGAACTTGTCGCTCTTGCCAAGGTACACGGCCAACTTGACTGCATCTCCCGACCTGGCATGCGCCCGGGCGAGAGTCCAACCGCAGATGCCCGCATAGAACCCGAGTACGACTGGAGTCATCATCTCGACGAGGACCGAACCCTTCATGTCGCGTAGCTGGCGCCAATAGAGGTGGCGATCAGCCTCGACCCCCTTCGTCCACCCCAGATATATGTCGCTGGCCGCTTGCATCAACCGCTGGCCCTGGACCACCCGTTCACCCGGTTCTTTGAACCGGCTCTTGGGAAGGTGATCTTCGAGTACCGAAGCCGTCGCCTCCTTGACCTGGAGAAACAGCGGATCTTGGTCGTCGCGACCCTGGAGCAGGACGATGAAGGCCCGCGTGCCGACACTCCCTACGCCCACCACCATTGCGGGCCAAATCGACGATCTCGAATCGCTCGAGGAGGTGTCGTCGGTCCTCCTGCAAGGTGGCCCGATAGGCCCGGAACTGCTGGTGGATCGCCTCTTCCACTTCGTCGGCCGAGTACCCGTACATCGCCTGAAGCTCACGCACCGGGATGACGACCGGGGGCTGACTGACAATCCGGTAACGACCGTCCACCACTCCGCCGGGCTTCGACAGCGCCTGCAGGCTGTCACACATGGGCCTTCTGCGCGCCCTTATCGGCCCGTTTTGCCGCCTCCTTGATCTGAGCCGACTCCGGCTTCGTTCGCGCTCCCTTCGTAAGGGCGCTGATGGCATCCTTGAGCTCTTGCTCGGTCAACCGCACGTACCAGATGTCCATATTTCCCATCTCAGCAAACTCGGCCATCGCTTCTCGATATGCCCTGACAGAAGTGAATGTTGCCGCCCTGACATCAGCGGCGCTGAAGCCGTTGTTGCGTCCCACGATGGCAAAACTCGCCGCCATGCGCTTCACGTCGTATTCGAACGGCCCAGGCAGAGTCTCATCGAAGTCGTTCAGATCGAAAAGCCGAGTCCGTTCGGGTGAGGCAGACGCACCGAAGTTCGATAGATGCGCATCACCACATAGCTGGACATTCAGGCCAGCGGTGGGTGTGTCCTTGAGGTCGGTCGCCATGACCCTGGCAGCGCCCCTGTGAGAAGGTGAACGGAGACGCCACCATCCGACCATGACGGACGGGCACCAGATCCGGCTCCCGAGTTGCGTTCTGTGCTTCGAGCAATGTCACTGGATCAGGACGGTCCGAGGCAGTTGACCATCCGCCGTGGCTGGCGAGCGACGTGTGCTGACGAGCGTCTTTCCCCATGGAGCGGCGTTCTTTGACGCTCGGGTGTGCGACTTTTGCGATGACCATGGTCACGGCTTTCCTTCGATTGTCTATGTCGGGAACCTTAGGTCCTGAAGTCCGGGCCATCCTTTGTCGAGTCAGGAACGAGTTCGAACAAGGCCTCGGAGTGCGGCGCCGGGACCCACCCGGCGTCGGGCGGGGATCTCGTAGACCCATTACCTGAGTGTCGTACGGAGGCGCCCGGTCCGGGCATGCGGGGCACCCTTGCAACGGAACCTAGAGGCTCGGTTCCTCTGACTCATTGGGCTGAGGGACCTCGGAATTGCTCCTGAGTGAAGAACTTCAGAACAGAACTGAAGGCTCGCCTCGAGGCGATCTAGGTAATGGCGAACCGCCGTGAGTGGGTCTCCTGGAGCGATGTCGTCCCATTGCGGATCGTAAGGATCACAGGTCCCCTTGAGTTCCCGACACGACGGAAGCCCCAGTTTCTTCAGCGCCCAGTCGGCCGCGAGCCGTCACCAAACCAGGAACGATCCCCGTTTTCATCAGGCTGACGTTCCCAGTCAAAGGTATCGAAGAGGATCGTGCCCAGGCCAAGCATGGGATCCAATCGATCTGGTTCTGGCTTCGCTCGAGGCCCAAATATGGCCGAACGGTACGGTTGCATTGACTGCCACGCGGTGCTGCTAGCCGACGATAGGGGGCATCTTTTCGCTGTGGCCATGTTGCGTACGTGTCCTGGCCATCCGATGCGTCTAGCGTGTCGCGAACACGAACGAGCGGGGAGTGAATGATGGAGCGCACGCATCGTCGGATTCGTAGCCTCAAGGTGGTCTGTCTCGCCATCGCTCTGCTCGTTGCCCTCTCCGGCATTGTCGAGGCCGGCGGTGCCTCGGCAGCGACCAACGGACCTCGCGTCCTCTACGTCGGGGCATTCGGAGGCATCGCCACGCCGAAGTCGTCGACCTTCAAGACCATCCAAGCGGCGGTGGAGGCCGCCAAACCCGCCGACTGGATCCTGATCGCTCCGGGCGACTACCACGAAACGGGGGACATGGGGGCCAACGCGCCGAGTGCCTCGGACGTCTCCGACGGTTGGTACGGCGGTGTCGACATCACCACGCCGCGGATCCATCTACGCGGCATGAATCGCAACTCGGTGATCGTCGACGGCACTCTGTCCAAGGCAACGACGCCGTGCAGTTCGGCGGCTTCCAACCAAAACAGGCTGGGCGGGAAGGGGCGCAACGGGATCCTGATCTGGAAGGCCAATGGGGTCAGCGTCGAGAACCTAACGGTGTGCAACTTCCTGGCCGGGAGTGGCAATGCCGGCAACGAGATCTGGTGGAACGGCGGCGCGGGCACCTCCAAGATCGGTCTCAAGGGGTACGTCGGGAACTACCTGACGGCGACGTCCACCTACTTCAAACGCAGTGATCCAAAGAATCCGAGTGTGTGCGCAACGTGCGCCCTCTACGGGATCTTCTCTTCTGACTCCACGGGCCCTGCCTCCTTGAGCAACCTCTACGCCGACAATTTCTCCGACTCGGGGGTGTATGTGGGGGCTTGCCGGCGGGTCTGCAACGTGACCATCGACCACGCCTGGATGGAGGACAACGCCCTCGGGTATTCGGGAACGAACTCTGGTGGCCGAATCATCGTGAAGAACTCGATGTTCGACAACAACAAGGAGGGCTTCGACACCAATACGGCTCTCACCGGTGACCCCCCACCGCCCCAGGACGGCCGTTGTACCGGCACAGCCTCGAGGACCCCGTGCTGGGTGTTCACTCAGAACACCTTGGAGAACAACAACAATCCGAACGTCCCGATCTCGGGCACCGCCGGGCTTGGGCCGACCGGAACCGGAATGACGATCTCCGGCGGGCGCTACGACACGATCACCAATAACACCTTTGTTGACAACGGCGCCTGGGGAATGGCCTTCGTCCCGTATCCCGAAGGAAATCTCACCTCCGGCGGCCGGACGTGCCGGGGAACCGCTGGAATCGTCGCCACATCTCTCAAGATCTCCGGTCTGCGCTGCCTCTACGACCCCTGGGGAGGCTGTTGTCCAACAACAAATTCTCGGGGAACGGGTTCTTCGGCAACCCCGGCAACGCCGACTACGCCAACCTCATCGCTGGAGGCGGTCGGCCGGTGAACTGCTTTTCGGGCAACGTCGCGTACGACGCCTCGCTGTCCCACGTGCTGGGGCCGGCCACCAGCGCCAACGCCGAAGGGGGGCATCCCGAGCAGACCCCCACCACCTGCGGGACCCTGACTCCCCGCGTCGGCCTCTTCGGAACGAACACCGACGTGAACCTGGCCGTCCAGTTGGAGTGCGACGCCGGACTCTTGAGCGGCTCCGCCTGCTCCTCAGCCCACTACCCCAAGACAACCGCTGTCGTCATGCAGCCGCTCCCGACGATCTCGTCAATGCCCAATCCGTGTGCCGGCGCGCCTGCCAACCTGTGGTGTCCGAACGGGACCCCGGCGGTTCGTACGGCCGGAACCACATGACGGCTCCGGCCCACTGATCGAAACGAATTGCCGAAGACGGCAAGAGCTCTATCCCCAGTTGTGCCGCTCAGTGCGCCCAGGCCCGACGTACTGGGGCAGTCTCCGTCGCGGCGGGGGTCAACCCCTTCGATGAGGAACGAATCGAACGCTACTGGAACCCGATGCGGCAATCGTCAGATGAAATTGTGGTGTCATCCAAAGCGACCTTCGACCCTGCGGGAGGCACCTGCTCCAAGACCGTGCCTGCCTTTGCTCCCGGCTGAGTGATGTTTGCGGCGGAGACCACCTGGAACCCGAGCGCGAAGAACGCTTGTGAGGCCTGAACACCAGTCTCTCCTCTGACATTCGGAACCGTTATCTCTGACTGGATGGACGGACTTGCTACGCCGATTTCCACCGTGGCCACAGAATTGGTTTGCGCTGTGCCGCCACTCGCAGTGAATAACGCCGTCAGGCCCAGTCCAAGAACTGCAGCCGTGACCGCAGCGATAATGATTCGGGAGAGCCGCATCGTTGGGCAATTTTAGGCATGGATCGACCCACGCAGCTGCCACTATCCGGCTGGCTCGGAGCTCAACGAAACTCCTGCGATTAGCTGAGGGCTATCCGACCATGTGCCCGAGGCCGCACCCCTTCCCGGCGTACGGGGCACCCCGACTCGCCCAGAGAGAGGACCCTCAATTTGTCGGAATCAGCGAGGACGAAACCGTAACCACCGTGCGCGTACTGTCGCCCGTCGCTTCTCGTCGAACACAAGTTCCGCATTCACGATGATCTCGGATTCAGAGATTCTCTCTGGTTCGGCATCCAGGGACAAGACGGGGCCCAACGGTGTCGGTCTGAGGAACTTCACCTCGAGACCGGCTGTAATGAACGGAACTGGAGCTCCGTTCTCTGCTTTCCAGCCGCGCTGATCGGCTTCCCACATGACAACGGCGGCCGTGTGGCAGTCAAGTACCGTCGTGATGATTCCCCCGTTCAGGAAGCCGAAGCCGTTGTCATGCTCGGGACACGGTGTGAACGTCGCCACGGTACGGCCACCGTCCCGATAGCTACGGAGATGGAATCCATCGGGATTGGCGTGTCCACACCCATAGCAGGTGAGGTCGGGAAACAGGGACTCTTGGATGCTCATTCCGGACCCGGATGGCGTCATTACCGTCCCTTCACCACGGCAACGGCCTCAATCGAAATGAGGATCCCACGCGGAAGGTGGACATTGGCGGGAGCAGAACGGGCCGGCGGCGGGTCCGGCATGTGGCGTCCGTAGATTTCGTTGATCGTCGCGAAGTCGTTCACGTCGGCATAAAAGATCGTGGTCTTCACCAAGCCGTCCATTGACGTTCCAGCAGCCTCCAAGATGGCAGCGAGATTGACCAGCGCCCGCTCGGTCTGGCCTGCGATTCCTTCGGCCAGTTCCCCGGTCTGCGGATCGATTCCGACGGTTCCAGAGCAAAACACGAACCCGTTCGAAACGATGGCCTGGCTGTAGGGGCCCAGTGCCGCTGGAGCGTCTTCCGTCGAGATTCGTACCCTCTCCATCAGACCTCCTCTTCCGGCATGTGAGAACAATTCGAAGGGTACTGCGAACCGCTTCGCAAATCACACGACTACGCCCCTTGACATACAGGCCCGCTCTTATCGGATTTCGCGACCGCCCCCTAAGTGCCGCAGGGTGCGCCCCGGTCCGGCGTACGGGGACACCAGAATTCAGCCGATATCGCCCTTGCCGGCGGGTCCTTATGGCATGACGGCGAAGACCTTCCAGGTCCAGGGCACGCCTTTGAGTTGATGTTCGCCTCGATCAGAGAATGCGATGTCGGATCCAGCGACGAGGTCCTTGACCGTGCCTGAGACAAGGACCTCGTCGGGTCCGGCGATCACGCCGACGCGGGCTGCGATGTGAACAGCCAGCCCACCGAGGTCATCTCCTCGCACTTCGCACTCTCCGGTATGAAGCCCGGCCCGGATTTTGATCCCAAGCGCGTCGACCATTTCGACAATTGCGCGAGCGCACCGTATTGCGCGGGCGGGACCGTCGAAAGAGGCGAGAAAACCGTCCCCGGTCGTCTTGATCTCGCGGCCACGAAAGTGTCGCAATTGCTCCCGCACCAGACGATCGTGGCTGTCGAGGACGCTGCGCCAACGGTGATCACCCATTGAGGCGGCCGTCTCTGTCGAGGCGACGATATCGGTGAACAAAACGCTGGTGAGTACGCGATCGACCTCGAATGACTGGCGCATGCCGGTCAGAAACTCGGCAATCTCCGAAACTGCATTCGGCCCAAATGGAGGAGTCATATCGCCCCCTGACATTGGGACGAAGGTTGCTCCCGGAATGTGATCGGCCACGTACTGCCCGTGCGAGGGGATGATGAACGGACTTTCGGCGACTTGGAGCACCAAGGTCGGGCTTTGCACCAGAGGCAGGAACGGGCGCACGTCCATGCTGCTCAAGAAGTATCGCATCAGAGCGGCGGCCGTACTGGGCGTCGCCGACGCCCGATTCATACGGGCCGCAGCTTTGAGGAATTCTCGATCATGCGCATGTGTCGGATTCGTTGCGGCGATGAATGCATCGCTGCCCCACGTCGACATCAGCATGTCGTAGATCCCGTCAACGGTCGCGGGCTCTACACCGATCGGGTAGTCCGGCGCCTTGATGTATCGCGCGGACGTGTTGATGAGGATGAGCGACCCCACACGCTCCGGATGCATGGCCACGAACAGGACGGCGTTTCGGGCTGACCTCGTTCACTCCAACGAGGTCCACCACCGTGGACCCGGTGGCATCGAGCACACCGGCTATGTCTTCGGCCAGCTCCTCCCACGTCGGTATGGCTTTGAGAGATACAGCATCCGAGGCGCCGGAGCCTCTGCGGTCCATGTGCAGAACTCGCCTCATCGTGGCCAACTTCTCGAAGAATTCCGCCGCCTGAGGAATCTGCCAGATCAGATCGACATGTCCTCCTAGGGAGTTGCAGAAGAGGAGGTCGCCCGGGCCTTCGCCGAGGACCTGGTAGGCGACGTCTCCATCTCCGATGCTCACATACCGAATCTCGGGAGACTCCATAGAAACGACGAGTTTGCCCTTGCCAACCCAGCCGTTGCCACCGATGGGGAGCGCCAGGACCAGGATTCCATGCCGTTTGCAAGCTACGTTCCACAGGGCGCAAATCACGCCCCGATCGGACAGCGGCATTCTTCGCCTTCAGATCCTTCGCGAGTGCCGGTTCCGGAGCTGCGATCCTCGACGCCCAGGACTATCCCCATGGTGCCGAACGGCACCACCCATCAAGAGTGAATGGTCCCCATGGGGCGGAGGCTTGTCCGCAGTTCGATTGCGTCCCGGGCTCAGGTGGGCGGCTGCGGCTCCAGAGTGATGGCCTCTTCGGGGCAGACGCTCACACACAGGCCGCATTCGTTGCACTGATCGGCCCGCACTGCGTAGGCCGTCATCCGGCGGTGCGCGGTCGACCGCAGCTTGCCCAGCGTCCCGAGCGCGGTGAAGTCGTCGGCGTCCATCCGCCGCACCTCGAACACGTCGTACGGGCAGATCCGCACGCAGTCCCGCTTGGCCTCGCAGCGGCCGTGGTCGATCACGGGGCGCGTTGGCATAGGAGATTCGGTTACGCGCCGGCCAGCGGGGCCCGCCAGCCGGGTGAGCCGGTGCGAGCACCGGAGGCCACCCGCAGCCCGATGTAGTTGCGCTGCGCCTCCACCGTCCCCGCCCCGAAGCACAGGCCCCGGATGTCGCGGTAGGCCCGCTCGAGCGGGTACTCCCGCGAATAGCCGTACCCGCCGTGGATCTGCATCGCCTCGTCGCAGACGAACTTGGCGGCGAGGTTGGCCGCCGTCTTGGCCATGGCCGTCTCGAGCGCGGGCGGTGTCCCGTGGGGCCCGGCCAGCCGCACGGCCCGGGCCAGCAACATGCGGGCGCCCTCGAGCTGCACCGCCATGTCGGCCAACTTCCACTGCAGGCCCTGGAGGTCGGCCAGCGGCTTCCCGCCGATGACGCGCTCGTTCATGTAGCGCACCGCGTGCTCGAGCGCGCCCTGGGCCGCCCCCACGCACATGGACGCGTTGCCGCAGCGCTCGTGGTTCAGGTGCGACAGCAGGACCTTGAAGGCCGACGTGTCGGCGGGGTTGCCGGCGAGGAGGATGTCGTCCTCGGTGATCTCCACCCCGTCGAAGGCCAGTTCGGCCTCGGTGGCGGCGTGGATGCCCATGCCTTTGTGCCGTCCGGTGATCGACACGCCCTCGCGGTCGGTCGGCACGATGACGGCGCCGATGCCCTTGGCCCCCTCGCCACCCGGCCAGCGGCACCAGACCAGCACGCCCTGGGCCACGTCGCCCAGGGTCGAGTAGTTCTTGTAGGCGTTGAGCCGCCAGCGCCCCGGCCCGTCCTCGACCAGCGCGGCGCGCATGTTCTGCACGGCCGAGCCGGCATCGGGCTCGGTGATGCCGATGCTGATCAACGCGTCGCCGTCGGCCGCCGCCGGGAGCCAACGCTCCTTCATGGCGTCGGGGCCCAGGTGCTCGATGCCCCGAGGGGGGGCCGTTGAAGGTCAGCTGGCAGCAGATGGCCGAGGACACGTCGGCCCGGGCGATCTCCTCCAAGACGATGGAGGCCTCGACGTCGCCGAGGCCCATGCCACCCCACTGCTCCCCCACCGTGATGCGCAACAGGTCGGCGGCCGCCAGCGCCTTGCGCATCTCGGGGGAGACGGCGCCGGCCTCGTCGGCGTCATGGGCCCGGGGGGCGACTTCGCGCTCGGCGACATCGCGCGCGAGCTGGCGCAGCGCGGCCTGGTCCTCCGTCTCGGCCAGCAGATCGATCGGTCATCAGTCGAGCTCGGTGCCGACGATGCCCACGAAGCTGACGCCCTCGCCCGGCGCGCCGCCGAGGTTGTGGGTCAGTCCGAGCGTCCGTCCGGCACCCACGGTGCTGATCTGGCGGTCAGGCGGGGCGACCCCCCGCAGTTGGAGCCAGCATTCGAACAGCATGCGCAGCCCGGAGGCGCCGATCGGGTGGCCGAAGGACTTGAGGCCGCCGTCGGGGTTGACCGGCAGCTCGCCGTCGCGGTCGAACGTGCCCGCCAACACCTCCTTCCAGGCCTGGCCCCGCTCGGCGAAGCCCAGGTCCTCCATGAGGACGAGCTCGGTCGGCGTGAAGCAGTCGTGCACCTCGGCCATGGCCAGCTGGGCGCGGGGGTCGGTGATGCCGGCCTGCGCGTAGGCGTCGGCCGCCGAGCGCACGACCTCCTCGAACGTCGTGTAGTCGTAGGCGGGGTCGATGGGGCCGGCGGCGGGGCCGGCCACGAAGGCCAGCGCCTTCACGTAGAGCGGGTTGTCGCAGTACTTGTGGGCGTCCTCGACGCGGCAGATGATGGCGGCGGCCGAGCCGTCGCTCACGCCGCTGCAGTCGAAGACGCCGAGGTCGCCCGCCACGAGCGGCGCCTTGGCGATCGTCTCCATGGAGACTTCCTTCTGGAACTGGGCCCGTGGGTTGCGCGCCCCGTTCTGGTGGTTCTTGAAGGCGATGCGGCTCATGACCTCCTTCAGCTGGTCCCTGTCGACGCCGTACTTGCGGGCGTACGAAGGGGCCAGGAAGGAGAAGGCGGCCGGCGACGAGAGGCCGGGGTCGGTGCCGTCGCCGACGAGGCGGATGCCGGTCAGCCCCGAGTAGCCCGTGTCCTTGAGCTTCTCGACGCCGATGGCCATGGCGGTGTCGTAGGCGCCCGACGCCACGGCGTAGCAGGCGTTGCGGAAGGCCTCCGAGCCCGTGGCGCAGTAGTTCTCGACCCGGGTGACGGGCTTGTAGTCGATCTTCAGGGGGCGGGAGAGTGTGGTGCCGCAGACGCCCGAGGTCATGGTGCCGAGCCAGAAGGCGTCGATGTCGGCCAGCTCCAGGTTCGGGACCGATGCGACGGCCTCGGTCGTGGCGTCGGTCAGGAGGTCGTCGACGCCCTTGTCCCACAGCTCGCCGAAGCGGGTGCAGCCCATGCCGATGACGGCCACCTGGTCGCGGATGCCCTTGCTGCTCATGGCCTTACGCTCCTTGCTTCGTGTCTGCTGCGGCTGCGGCGCGCGTCGGCCGCCGGCCGGGTGACGGCCGGGCGGGCCTTCCAGAAGTAATTGTGCACGCCCTGCGCGGTCCAGACGCGCCGGAAGGTCATGGAGACCCGGTCGCCGATGGACAGCTCCGAGGCGACGACGTCCGTGATCTCGCAGCGGTAGCGGCCGCCCCCGTCGAAGTCGACGATCACGCCCACCACCGGCGGCGACAGGCTGAAGGCCAGGTGGTCGATGGTGAACGTGGCCACGGTGCCCGGGACGTCGGCGAGGCGCTCGGGCTGCATCTGGTCGATGGTGTGACACGACAGGCAGGCCCGGGTGGGCGGCATGTGCCGGAAGCCGCAGACCTGGCAGCGGCTGGCCGCGAAGGCGTACTTCCACTCCTCGGACCGGTGCACGGTCGGGCGCGCCCGGCCGCTCGGGATCGGGGCGGCGTGGGGGCTCGCGGTGCATCTGGCCGCGCCAGGTCAGGAAGGTCGCATACGGCAGGTCGTCCCGCCCGGCCGCCACCTGCTCGGCCACCGACGGGATGCCGGCGGCCGGCCCGGGCCTCCTGCGCCGCCGTCAGCGCCTCCGTCGTCCGCAGCACCAAGGCGTCGGCGCCGTCGGCCAGTGACAGCACGACGATGACCTGGCCCGGCTCGGGCCCGCTCGAGCACGTCGCACAGCGCCACGGCGGCCTGCGCCGCGCCGAGGTTGCCGACCGAGCCGGACAGGTCGGGGCCAGGACCCCGTCGCGCACGCCCAGACCCTTGGTGACGGCCTTGACCGCCCGCACGTGCAGACCGCTGACGATGGCATGGTCGACGTCGTCCTCGGTGACGCCGGCGTCCTTCAGCGCGGCGGCGAAGGCCTCGCGGGCCAGCGGGACGTACATCTCCTCGCCGAAGCGCTCCTCCCAGACGTGGGAGTCGGTCTCGCCGGGCACGCGCCAGCGGTCGAGGAACTCGTCGCTGGCCGCACCCCGCCCGATCAGCTCGGCCACCGCGCCGTCGGGCGCGCAGACGAGGGCGGCGGCGGCGTCGCCGCTGTCACGCTCCTCGGCCGAGCCGGCGAGGCCGGTGCGCAGGTCCGAGACGACGGCCAGACGTGGTGCGGCCGGCGGCCGGTCGGCCGCGCCGAGCGCCAGCAGCAGGGTCCCGAGGGCCGAGCGGGAGGAGCCGGCGAAGTCATAGGCGCCGCGCCCCGGCCGAGGCCCAGCGCGGCGTGCACCGTGGTGGCGCTCGTCTTGTCCAGGTACGCGGGGTCGGGCGTCGAGAAGAAGAGGTCCTGCACGGCCTCGGGTCCGGGCCCGGCGGCCAACGCCCGCCGGCCCGCCTCGACGCCCAGCGTCGTGGTGTCCTCGTCGTGGGAGGCCACGGCCCGCGTGCCCCGGCCGCCGCCACTGCCCAGGACGCCGGCGATGGCCGAGCGCTGCAGGCGCCAGAAGGGCAGGTAGGTCCCCCAAGCGGCGATACCGGCGGTCATGGACCGATCATCCCAGAAGTCACGGACACCTCACACATCGCATCGAACAGGGTAAAGGTAGCGTCGGCCGGCTCCGGCCCTGGTCAAGGTGCAGTGTGGCGGGCGATCAGGGGCCCGCAGGCGGGCCGTCAGGCCGTGGCCGTCACCACCAGCTCCCAGCTGTCCAGCTCGAGCGGGCCGCCGCCGCCGGCCCGGAACTGCACGTCGTGGAAGCCCGCCGCCTCGAGCCACACCACCCATTCGGGCGGCGTCGGCAGGCGGATGAAGTACGAGGCGCGGCGCACGGATGCCGTCCCGGTAGGCGGTGCGCTCGACCAGCATCCGCCCGGTGATCGGGTCGAAGGTCGAGACCTCGAACATGGCGTCGTCGCCGCGTTGGACCACCACCGCGTCGGGCGCCGGCGTGAAGTGCCGCACGCCTCCGTCGTGGTGCATCTGGTCGATCGCCACCTTTCCGCCGGGGCGCAGGACGCGGTGGAACTCCTCCAGGACCTTGTGGCAGTCGTCGTCGTCGTAGTAGCCGAACGAGTTCAGCCAGCAGACGACGGCATCGAAGGGCCCGTCGACGGGCAGGGCGCGGATGTCGCCCTCCAGGTAGGTCACGCTCCCCGGACGCAGATGCGGGTCGGCGCGGGCATCCTCCACGTAGGCCGGCGTCAGGTCGACGCCGGTCACCGCCATGCCGGCCGCGGCCAGCCGGCGCGACAGCCGCCCGTGCCCACAGGGCACGTCGAGGATGTGGGAGCCGGACGGCAGCTGCGAGCAGGCCCAGGATCTCGGCCGTGTCGGCATCCGAGTGCGCGTCGTCGATCGACTCCTCGTAGAAGTAGGGGTAGTCGTCGCCGAAGGTGGCCTCCATATCGAACGTCATGCGCCATCATCGCCGCCGGTAGGGTCGCCCGCATGCCCGGGCCCGAGGATCTGTCCTTCGACGCGGTCTCGGCCGTCCACGAGACCGGCGACCCCGGCGTCTTCGGCGCCGACATCCATCCGCTCTGGGCCGTGGGCGACAAGGCGAACGGCGGCTACCTGCTGGCCATCCTCGGCCGGGCGGCCCGCACGGTGGCGCAGAGCGGCCGGCGGCGCCGGCTGGGAGGTGGTGTCCTCCTCGGTCACCTACCTCCGCGCACCCGAGGCCGGGCCCGCCACCGTGCGGACGACGCTGCTGCGCAGCGGGCGCACGGCGGCCCACGTGCGGGCGGTCCTCGTGCAGGGCGACGCGGACGTGGTCGACGCCGTGTTCGTCCTGGGCGACCTGCCCGAGGAGACCGCCGGTGCGCTACGACGGCACGCCGGCCTTCCACGCGCCGGATCCCGAGGAGTGCATCCGCCTGACGCCGAAGATCCCGACCGGGGTCTACGTCGGGATCATGGACGTGCTCGACATCCGGCTCGATCCGGCCACCGTGCCCTTCGCCGTGACGCCCCCCGCGCCGGGGACGGTGGCCGAGCTGCGCGGCTGGACGCGCTTCGCCGACGGGCGTGAGCCCGACGCCCTCTCCGTGCTGTTCCTGACCGACGCCATTCCGCCGGCCACCCTCATGATCGGCTCCACCGGTTGGGTGCCCACGCTGCAGATGTCGACCTACGTGCGGGCGCGGCCCGGCCCCGGGTGGCTCGCCATCCGCATGACGGCCGGCCTGGTCGCCGACGGGATGGTCGACGAGACGTGCGTGCTGTGGGACAGCCGGGGCCACTTCGTCGGGCAGTCCACCCAGCTGGCCCGGCTGCGCTTCCCCGACGAGGTCAGCTGAGCTCGAGAGTCGGGCCGGCTGGCGGTCCAGGGTGTCCCGCCCGTCATGCGGCCTGATCGCCGTCTTCCTCGTCCTCGGCGTCATCGCCATCCGCCTCGTAGCAATCCCACGAGCAGTAGCCCGCGAGGCGCGGCGAGGCCGGGTGGAACCGGCAGCGCGGACACAGCTGCCGTCGTCATGGTGCCTCTCTCGTTCGTCGTTCGCATTGCCATTTCCTCCCCTCGTTCTCGTACTGATTACTCGCCGCCTGTGACTGCCCTGCTCTGCGGTGTCCGCCATCGGTGCCTGAACACAAAAGAGCCGCTTCCCGGTGGGAAGCGGCTCCTCGACGTCGGGACTGGTAAGAGTCCGCTACGGCGTCGGTGCCACCCTCCCACTGCTCAGCTTGGGAATCCCACAGATCTGTACCTCGGACATGGCCAGGCGCGACTGACCCAGGGAATTGCCCTCCTGGTCGCACCGCACCGGTCATGCGTCGTGTGCTCGGTCATGATCTGTCAGTATACGAGAGCCGATCGTGGCCCTTGCGCACAATCGGCGAGAGATCGGGCAGAGTTCATCGCCGCGTCACATGCGACGACGGCGGGACGCGGCGTCTGCGACGGCGGCCACGGCCGGTGCGGCAGTGGCCGGAGGTTCAGGCGGGTGTGCCGGCCACCCGGGCGCGCAGCTCCGGCTTGACCACCTTGCCCGTCGGGTTGCGGGGCAGCTGGTCGATGAAGACGAACTGGCGCGGCACCTTGTAGTCGGCCAGCTGCTCGAGACCGAAGGCGCGCAGCTCGTCGCCGTCGGCCTCCGCGCCGGGATGCAGGACGACGAAGGCCACCAGGTCCTCGCCGAGCACGGGGTGCGGGGCGCCGACGACGGCGACCTCCTTGACGGCGTCGTGCTGCACCAGGACGTGCTCGACGTCGGTGGCGTGCACGTTGTTGCCGCCGCGGATGATCACGTCCTTGGAGCGGCCGACGATGTAGAGGTAGCCGTCGGCATCGAGCTTGCCGAGGTCACCGGTGACGAGCCAGCCGTCCCGCCACATCTCGGCCGTCGCCTCGGGGTCCTCGAAGTACTCGCGCTGGCGCCCCGGCATCTGGAGGCGCACCTCGCCCACCGTGTCGGGCGGCAGCTCCTCGTCGTGCTCGTCGACGATGCGCACGACCGCCGGCGGGGCGATCTGGCCCACCGAGCCGGGGCGCTTGACCGCCTCGCCCTTGGGCATGACGCAGTAGGCCGAGCCCGCTTCGGTCATGCCGTAGTTGTTCGACACCAGGGCGTCGGGCATCTTCTCCTGCAGCCGCTCCACCACGTAGGGCGCCAGGGGCGCGCTCCCCACCGAGCACATCTGCACCGACGAGAGGTCGGCGTCGGCGAAGTGCGGGTTGTCGATGAGCAGGTGGGCCATGGTCGGGACGAGGAACACGGCCATGGGGCGCTCCTCCTCGACCACGCGCAGCCAGCGGTCGGCGTCGAAGCGCGGTTGGTAGATCACCTGCATGCCCGAGCTTCATGGGCGTGTAGACGAGGGCGATGCCGGCGAAGGTGAAGAGCGGGCTGGCGTGCACCCAGCCGGCGCCGGTCCAGTTGGGGTCGACCTTGCCGATCATGGAGCCGTTGGAGTGGCGGACCGCCACGCCCTTGGGCCGGCCCGTCGTCCCCGAGGTGTAGAGGATGTCGGCCAGGTCGTCGGAGGCCCGCGGCACCTGGAAGGTCGAGCGGTCGCCGGCGGTGGCCTCGGCCCAGCTGAGCACCGGGACCCCGGTGTCCGGCGGCGGCGTCCCGGCCTCCGCGCCGGCGTCGATCAGGGTGACGAGGCGACCCGCCCCGAGCTCGCCGTCGCTGCGCAGGAGGTCACCGTCGGCCACCACGGCGGACGCACCCGAGTGCTCGAGCATGTGCGCCACCTCGGCCGGGGCCAGGCGGGGGTTCATGGGGACGGCCACGCCGCCGGCCCGGTGGGCGGCGGAGTACGAGACGAGCCAGTGCAGCGCCAGCTCGGGGCGCAGGTGGATGCCGACCCGGCCGTCGGGCTCGAGGCCGGCCTCGACCAGGCGGCGGGCCATGGCGTTGGCCGCGCCGTCCCACTCGGCGAAGGTCATGGAGCCCGACGTCGACGACGGCGAAGGCCGTGCGGTCGCCGAACTCCTCGGCCATGCGCGCCAGGTGATCGTCCATCAACACTGTCTGCGAGTCCCCCCGAGAGACTGTCGGTGCGAAAAGTTGACGCCAGTGTCAGGTTCGTTGCAGCATGGCCGATGCGCCTCCGGGGGTCAATCCCGGCGCGGCGCCAGCCGAGCGTTGCTCGCCGGGGCTGCGGCCGCGGGACCGAGGGAGGGAGAGGCGTCATGAGCACGGTCCGCTTCGACCTCCCCACGCCGGAGGGCGACACCATCGCGTTCTGGGAGGCGGCCAAGGAGGAGCGCCTGCTCATCCGGCACTGCCTCGACTGCGACGCCTACTCCTACTACCCGCGGCCCTTCTGCCCGAAGTGCTGGAGCGAGCAGGTGGAGTGGTACCAGGCCAGCGGCGCGGGCACGTTCTACACCTGGTCGGTGATCTACAACAACGACCAGCCGCCCTTCCGGGACCGCGTGCCCTACGTCGCCGCCATCGTCGACCTGGCCGAGGGGCCGCGCATGATGACCAACGTGGTCGACTGCCCCTTCGACGAACTGGCGGTGGGCATGGCGCTGCAGGTCACGTTCCAACCGATCTCTGACGAGTTCACGATCCCCGTCTTCGTACGGGCCTGAGGAGGACACCCCATGACCGAGGCCAACGACGCCGTCATCGTCGCCGCCACCCGCACACCGATCGGGCGCTCCGGCCGCGCCCTGGCCGGGCTCACCGTCGCCGACATCGGCATGCAGACCGTGACCGGCGTCCTCGACGCGGCCGGGCTGGACCCCGACGACATCGACGACCTGATTCTCGGCGAGGTCCTGCGCGGCGGCGGCTGCACCGCCCGCTACGTGGCCAACGCGCTCGGCCTGCCGCCCGACACGCCGGGCGGCGCGGTGCAGCGCCAGTGCGCCACCGGGATGATGGCGGTCCAGGAGGCGGCGGCCAATATCCGCTCGGGCATGGCCGACGCCATGATCGCCGGCGGGATCGACTCCATGACCCGCACGCCGATGCTGTTCGAGACGTCGCCCTTCCCCTTCGGCGGCGTGCAGCAGTTCATGCCGCCGAGCCACCCGGACTCGCCCGAGGCGCCCAACACCAACATGCTGATCACGGTGGGCGAGAACACCGCCCGCGAGTGCGGCATCACCCGCGAGGAGTCCGACGACTGGTCGTACCACTCCAACATCCGGGCCGTGGCGGCCACCGACGACGGCCGCTTCGCCGAGGAGATCGTCCCCGTGACGGTGCCGGCGGGCCGCGGCGAGACGGTCACGGTCAGCGTGGACGAGCACCCGCGGCGTGACACCACGCCGGAGAAGCTGGCGGCCCTGCGGTCGCTCACCGGGCCCGACGGCCAGGTCACCGCCGGGAACTCCTCGGGCATTGCCGACGGGGGTGCCGCCCTCGTCGCTGGTGTCGCGGTCCTACGCCGAGAGCCCACGGCATGGCGCCGCTGGCGACGGTGCGGTCGTGGAACTCGTGCGGGATCGAGCCGGCCCGCACCGGGTTGGCGCCGACCATCTGCGTGCCCCGGGCCCTGAACCGGGCCGGGCTCAGCGAGTCCGACGTCGACCTGGTCGAGATCAACGAGGCCTTCGCCACCATGGCCGTGGCCTGCTCACGCAAGCTCGGCTTCCCGCACGACATCGTCAACGTCAACGGCGGCGCCGTCGGGCTGGGGCACCCGGTCGGCGCCTCGGGCGCCCGCATTCTGGTCACCCTCATCCACGAGCTGCGCCGGCGCGGCGGCGGCATCGGGGTCGGGTCGCTGTGTGCCGGCGGCGGCATGGGCTCGGCGACGGTGCTCGAGGTGCACGCCGCCTGCCTGATCAGTAGTGGCGCAGCTCGACCAGGTGGTCGTTGGGGTCGAACAGGTACAGGGTGGGGCCGAGGCCGCGCGCCCCGGCCTCCTCCCCCGGTCCCTGCATGTTGCCCACGCTGTGGAACGAGTCGCCGTAGGGCAGTCCGGCCGCCTTGACCCGCTCGAAGGCGGCTCCGAACTCCTCGGGTGAGAGGGCGAAGGCGACGTGGTCGCCGCCCTCGGTGCCCCAGGGCGCCAGCTGCAAGCGTCGTGTCGGGGCTGACCCGGATGACCGAGAACGGGCCGTCCTCGCCCTCGTGGCTGAAGCCCATGACCTCGGTGTAGAAGCGCACACTGGCCTCGCGGTCGTTGACCGTCAGGATGAGATGGTCGAGCGTCACCACGGCGGCGAAGCCTATTCGTGCGGATCCGGCCGCGAGGGCGGCTCGCCCTGGAGGCCGGCGCGGGCCTCGCACCACTCCCACAGCCGGGGCCCGTCCGCAGGACCCGCGCCGCGGGCCGTCCAGGGCAGGTGGTACTCGCCGCGCCGGTGCCGATCGTGGAAGAACCCCTCGGTCGTCGGCCGTGCCTGAGCCGGATCCCTGGCCCCTCCGGCCGCGAGCCAGACCACCGTGTCGGCCCCTTCTGCGGGCGTCCGGAGCAACGGGCCCGAGCTTGGCGAAGGTGGGCAGCCCGCTGGCCAGTCCCGGGCGTGTCCACCCAGCCGGGGTGCGACGCGTAGCTGGCCACACCGTCGGCGCCCCAGCGCCGGGCCCACTCGTGGGACAGCACGACCTGGGCCCGCTTCGCCCGCGCGTAGGCGGTGGTGCCCCGGTAGTCCTCGGGGGTCATTTCGAGCCGGTCGAGGTCGAAGGCTTGGGAGTACATGCCGCCCGACGACACCGTCACGATGGTGGCGTCCCCGGCTCGCCGCAGCAGCGGGCTGAGCCACCACGTCAGCCGGAAGGGCGCCACGACCGCCGTGGCCACCGTGAGCTCGCCCCCCGAGGGCGCGCGTCCGGTACGTGGGGAAGAGCGCGCCCGCGGCGTGGACCAGCGCGTGCAGCCGGTCGTGACGGGCGGCGACATGCGCCGCGAAGGCACGCACGGCGTCCGCATCGACGATGTCGAGCTCGACGGGCTCGACCACCGCGCCGGCTGCCGAGGTCGCGGGCCTCGGCGGGCCGTGGCCTCGATCCGCCCCTCGTCCCGGCCGACGAGCCAGAGCGTGGCGCCGAGCCGTGCCAGTTCCAACGCGGCCGCCTGGCCGATTCCCGACGAGGCGCCCGTCACGACGACGACGCGGCCCGGTGAGGTCCGCGCGGCGGGCGCCAGTGCTCGAGCCGTGACCGCACGGCGTAGCCGGTCCGGCTGAAGCTGCCGACGACCGTCGCCTCGAGCGCCCCGTCCACGACGGCGGCGAGACGGGAACGGGTCATGCCAACGTGGTGCGGAGCCCGGCGGCCGCCTCGGTCCGCCATGGTGGCGAAGAACCGGGCGAGGAGGGGCGACGCCAACCGCAGCAGGCCGCGCCCCTCGAGCACGGCCTCGTACCGGACCAGGGAGCCCGGAGCCGGCCTGCTCCACCGTGATGGTGTCCGTCGACACGATGTGCCCGTGCGTGGCCTGGAGGACGACCCGGCGGGGGCGGTCGAGCTCGAGGACCCGGTAGTCGAACGGCACGACCCGGCCGGCGATCCGCACGCCCAGCCGGTAGACCGACCCGACCGCGGCCGGGCCGTGGCGTCAGCGACTCGCCGTCGACGACGCCCGGGATCCCACTCGCGGGCGTTGGAGAAGGTGGCCATGTACTCGAACACCTCGTCCTGCCCTTTCGCTGCCTCGATCTCGGTGCTGTACGTGGCCACTGCCGTCTCCTTGCCCGCCGGACGCCGGCGGCGGTGCTCCGCTAATTTAGTGCTAAACTACGGCACGAAGGAGCACCACCTTGCGCATCGGCATCATCGGGACCGGCATCGCCGGCATGACCGCGGCTCACCTGCTCCAGGAGCACCACGAGGTCCACGTCTTCGAGGCCGACGACCGGCCCGGAGGCCACGCCAACACGGTGACGGTCGACCTCCCGGAAGGGCCGGTCGCGGCCGACACCGGCTTCCTGGTCTACAACGAGCGGACCTATCCCCTCTTCACCCGGTTGCTGGCCGACCTGGGCGTGGCGACGCATCCGAGCGAGATGAGCTTCAGCCTCACCGACCTCGGCTGCGGCCTCGAATGGCGCGGCACGTCGCTCTCGACGATCTTCGCCCAACGCCGCAACGCGCTCCGGCCCGCCTTCCTCGCCATGCTGGCCGACGTGGTGCGATTCAACCGGTTGTCCCGCGCGCTGCTGAGCGATGCCGGCGCCGGATCCGGGACGCTGGCGGACCTCCTGGCCGACCACCGCTGGTCACCGGGCTTCCTCAACTGGTATCTGGTCCCGCTGGGGTCGGCCATTTGGTCGGCGGACCCCGAGACCTTCACGCAGATCCCGGCGCGCACGTTCGTGGAGTTCTTCAGCCGCCACGGCCTGCTGGGCCCGGGCAACCAGCCTGCGTGGCGGACGGTGACCGGCGGGTCGACCCGCTACGTCGAGGCGATCCTGGAGCCCGTGCGCCGACAGGGTCGGCTGCACCTGTGCAACGCGGTCACGAAGGTGCGCCGCCACGAACGGGGCGTCGAACTCCTGACGGCGAGCGGTCCGGTCGCCTTCGACCACGTGGTCATCGCCACGCACAGCGACCAGGCCCTGGCGCTGCTCGGCGACCCGACCGACCGGGAACGCCGCGTCCTCGGCGCCCTGCGCTATCAACCGAACCGGGCCACCCTGCACACCGACACCGCGTTGTTGCCCACCAACCGCCGGGCCTGGGCGTCGTGGAACTACGTGCGCCCGGCCGGACCGACCGACCGGGCGACCCTCACCTACTACCTCAACCGGCTGCAGGGCTTGCCGGCGGCACAGCCGGTGCTGGTGACGCTGAACCGCGACGAGGCCATCGATCCCGACAAGGTCGTGGCGCGGTTCGACTACGAGCATCCCGTCATCGACCAGGCCGCGGTGGCCGCGCAGGCCAGCCAGCGCGAGCTGAGCGCCGGGGCCGTCTCCTACTGCGGGGCCTACTGGGGGTACGGGTTCCACGAGGACGGGGTGCGGAGCGCGCTCGCCGTCTGCGAGCGGTTCGGGGCGCGCCTGTGAGAGCCGGCACCGCGACCCGGCTGCGCAGCGCGCTCTACGAGGGCACCGTGACGCACCGGCGCGCCGAGCCGGCCCATCGGTTCGATTCCCCGGTGGCGCTCCCGCTCCTCTTCCTCGACGAGCTGCGCCGAGCTGCGGGCGGTGCACCCCCTGGTCGACCTCGACCCGTCCCCGCATCGCCACCGGCGTCCGGCCGCCATCCGCTTCCACCGCGACGACTACCTGCCCTCGGAGGCGGTCGACGGTGCAGTGCTGCGGTCGAGGACGCCGTCGCGCGAGGCCGGCGGATCCGTCCGGGGGCCGGTGGCGATGCTGGGCCACGTCCGGACCTGGGGCTGGCTCTTCAACCCGTTGACCCTGTACTACTGCTTCGATCCCACCGGCCGGACCGTGGAGTGGACGGTGCTCGAGGTGTCCAACACCCCCTGGCACGAGCGCTGCTCCTACGTCGTGGGCCCGCCGGGAGAGCACCGCTTCGCCAAGGCCATGCACGTCTCACCCTTCCTGCCGGCGCAAGGCGAGTACACCCTGCGCTACTCCGCGCCGGAGGAGGAGATCCGGGTCAGCCTCGACGTCGCTGCACCGCCGTCGCCCGCACCGTATGGTCGGTCGCACGAGCCGAGCCCCGACAGGACCCCGCCCCAGTTGGCCGCAGCCATGGTGCTGCGCCGTCGGCCGCTCGACCGCGCCGGCCTGGGCCATCTGCTCTGGGGCTACCCGCTGATGACGGCGCGGGTCTCGGGTGGCATTTACGCCCAGGCGCTGCGACTGGTTGCCCGCGGCGCCCCGATCCACCGGCACCCCGGTCCACCCGACCCCGCGACCCCTGCCCGTGCGCCATGCGGTCAGAGGACGTGACCAGGAGGCAGCCGGATGCCCCCGCTGAGCGGTCGTCTCGTCCTCGACCTGGCGCAACGCACCTCGCGCGGCCGACCCGGAACACTGCGCTTCGAGGGCGGCGGCATGCCCGGGGCGCGGCCCCAGGTGAGCGGGACGGGCGATCCGGACGCCACGGTCGTCGTGCACGACCAGAGGACCTGGCCCGCCCTGGTGCGCCGCGGCTCGCGCGGCATGGCCGAGAGCTACATCGCGGGATGGTGGGACACCGACGACCTCACCGCGGTGGTGCGCGTCGCCCTGCGGCGCACCGCCGGCCTCCGGCGACTTCCTGGACACGACGGCACGCCGCTCGGGGGGACTGGCGGCGGCGGCGCAGCGCCTCCGGCCGCCGAGCAAGCACCGGGACCGCGAGAACATCGCCGCCCACTACGACCTCTCCAACGAATTCTTCGCCCTGATGCTCGACCCCACGATGGCGTACTCCTGCGGGTTCTTCGCCGACGAGGGCACCAGCCTCGAAGCGGCCCAGGTGGCCAAGTTCGAGATGATCGCCGCCAAGCTGCGGCTGGGCCCCGAGGACCACGTGATCGAGATCGGCACCGGCTGGGGAGGTTTCGCCATCCATGCCGCCGCACGGCACGGCTGCCGCGTCACCACGACGACGATCTCCGAGGCCCAGCGTTCCCTGGCGGAGAAGCGCGTGGCCGAGCACGGCCTCTCCGACCGGGTGACCGTCCTCGGCGAGGACTACCGCGATCTGCAGGGCCGGTACGACGCGCTGGTGTCCATCGAGATGATCGAGGCGGTGGACTGGCGGCGACACGACCAGTTCTTCGCCACCTGTGCCCGGCTGCTCACCGACGAGGGCGCATGGCCCTGCAGGCCATCACGATCGAGGACGCCAGCTACGAGCGGGCCAAGCTGCACGACGACTTCATCCGCGCCATGGTCTTCCCGGGAGGGTGCCTGCCGTCGGTGAGCACCATCGCCGCATCGGTGGCCCGCACCTCGAACCTGCGCATCGTCGACCTGGAGGACATCGGCCCGCACTACGCCGAGACGCTCCGCCGCTGGCGCGCCAACCTGGAGGCCCAGCGCCCCGCGGTCGAGGCCCTCGGCTTCGACGAGCGCTTCTGGCGTTTCTGGACCCTCTACCTCTGCTACTGCGAAGCGGCGTTCATGGAGCGCCACGTGTCCGACGTCCAACTGGTCCTGGCCCGGCCGGGGGCCCACGCCGGACGGGTCGACCGCAGCCTCACGTAGCGCGAGGAGCAGAGGCCGGCGGCTCAGCGCGCGGCGCGATCGAGGTCCTCGATCACCTCGCCGAGGCTCCGTGCATCACGACCGCTCCACAGCCGCACCGAGCCGGGCTGCGTGCTCCCCGTCGGCGATGCCGGCGCCGCCGACGAGCACCGGCAGGCCCGGGCTGACCTTGTGCACGGCGCGCACGATCGCCCGCACGGAGCGGTCGTGGTTCCCGGTGCGTGACGCCGACAGCCACCGCCAGCGCACGCGGCGTCTTGGAGACGGCGCTCCCGAACGCGTCGGCCGGGACATCCGCTCCGAGGTCGACGACCTCGAAGCCGGCGCCGCGCAGGACGTTGGCCGCCATGGCGGTGGTCAGGCCGTGCAACTCGTTCGGCGGGGTGCCGAGCACCACACTGCCGCGCTTGGGCCCCCGCGTCGTGAACCGGGCGCCGAGGCGGGCCACGAGCCGCGACGCCACCCCCGAGGCCCGATGCTCGTCGTCCACCGTGTAGGTCACCGGCCTCCCAGCCGGCACCGACGGATCGCATCGCCTGACCCAGCTCGTCCATCAGGATTTCGTCGGGGTCGCTCCCCGAGCCCAGGCGGCTCTCCACGATCGTCCACGCGCCGGGCTCGTCCCCGGCGACGAGCCGATCCTCGAGCCGGCGCACCGCCGCCTCCTGTGACGCCTTCCGCGTCGCCGTCCGGGTGCGCCCCGCCACTCCCGTCCCCGCTCCGGCCATGCCGAGGTCGCCCGGGTCGACCCACCACTGGGAACCGATCCGGGTCGCCGGCAGCCGGCCCGTCCGCACGTAGCGGTAGGCCGTCATGTAGTGCACGCCCAGCCGGTCCGCCGCCTCCTGCAATCCGAGGAAGCCGGGCGGGACGTGCTCGGAGGAAGCCGGGGTGCTGGCCATTTACTGGTAAATGTAGCGTGGACCAGCTCGGCGGCTACTCCTTGTCGGCCGCCCCGTCCCCCATGTGGTCCTTGATGGCGTTGACGACCGTGGGGTCGAGCAGCGTGGTCACGTCGCCCAGCGGCCGGTCGTCGGCGACGTCGCGCAGGAGCCGGCGCATGATTTTGCCGCTGCGTGTCTTGGGCAGCTCGGGCGTCAGCAGGATCTGGCGCGGCTTGGCGATGGGGCCGATCTCCTTGGCCACGTGGTCGCGCAGCTCGGCCACCAGCTTCTCCCCCGCCTCGCCGTCGACGTCGCTGGCCCCCTTGACGGTGACGAAGGCCACGATGGCCTGGCCGGTGGTGGCGTCGTCGGCCCCCACCACGGCCGCCTCGGCCACGGACGGGTGGCTGACCAGCGCGTGCTCGACCTCGGTGGTCGAGATCCGGTGTCCCGAGATGTTCATGACGTCGTCGACGCGGCCGAGCAGCCACAGGTCGCCGTCGTCGTCGCGCTTGGCCCCGTCGCCGGCGAAGTACTTGCCTGGGAAGCGCTTCCAGTAGGTCTCGACGAAGCGCTCGTCGTCGCCGTAGATGCCCCTGGTCATGCCGGGCCAGGGCTCGGTGATGACCAGGTAGCCCCCCTCGCCGTTGCCGACCGAGTTGCCCTCGTTGTCGATGACGTCGGCCGCGATGCCGGGGAACGGCGTCATGGCCGCCCCCGGCTTGGTGGCGGTGATGCCGGGCAGCGGCGTGATCAGGATGCCGCCGGTCTCGGTCTGCCACCACGTGTCGACGATGGGGCAGCGGTCCCCGCCGATGTGGGTGCGGTACCAGATCCAGGCCTCGGGGTTGATCGGCTCGCCCACCGACCCGAGCAGGCGCAGGCTCGAGAGGTCGTGGGAGGCCGGGAGCTCCTCGCCCCACTTCATGAAGGTCCGGATGGTGGTCGGCGCGGTGTAGAGGATGTTGACCTTGTACTTCTCGATGAGCTCCACCAGCGGTCACGCGCCGGCGTGTCGGGCGTGCCCTCGTACATGACCGAGGTGGTGCCGTTGGCCAAGGGCCCGTAGACGATGTAGCTGTGCCCGGTCACCCAGCCGATGTCGGCCGCGGTCCAGAAGACGTCGGTCTCGGGCTTGATGTCGAAGATGAGGCGGTGGGTGGCCGACACGTGGGTCAGGTAGCCGCCGCTGGTGTGGAGGATCCCCTTGGGCTTGGCCGTCGTGCCGCTGGTGTACATGATGTAGAGCGGGTGCTCGGCGTCGAAGGCCTCGGCCTCGTGCGTCTCGGGCTGGCGCTCGACGAGGTCGTGCCACCACACGTCGCGGGCGTCGTCCCACGCCACCTCCTGCGCCGGTGCGGCGCACGACCAGCACGCGCTCGACGTCGGGACAGCCCTGCCACCGCCTCGTCGACCGCCGGCTTCAGCGCGGCTCGGGGCGCCCCGGCGGTAGCCGCCGTCGGCGGTGATGACGAAGTGCGCGTCACAGTCGAGGATCCGGCCCCGCAGCGCGTCGGCCGAGAAGCCGCCGAAGACCACCGTGTGGGGCGCGCCCAGCCGGGCGCAGGCCAGCATGGCGACGACCGTCTCGGGGATCATCGGCATGTAGATGGCCACCTTGTCGCCGGCCTGCACGCCGAGCTCGGTCAGGCCGTTGGCCGCCTGGCTCACCATGCGTCAAGAGGTCGTCGTAGGTGATGGTCCGGGTGTCCCCCGGCTCGCCCTCCCAGTGGAAGGCGACCCGGGCGCCCAGGCCGGCGGCGACGTGGCGGTCGACGCAGTTGACGGCCACGTTGAGCTTGCCGCCGACGAACCACTTGGCGAAGGGCAGGTTCCACTCCAGGACGTCGGTCCAGGGGGTGTCCCAGGTGAGCCGCTTCGCCTGCGCGGCCCAGAAGGCGAGGGGGTCGGCCTCGGCCTCGGCGTAGATGCCGGGCTGCGCGTTGGCCTCCTTGGCGAGCTCCTCGGGCGGGGGGAACGTCCTCGTCTCGTGGAGCAGGGCCGACAGCCCTTCCTCTCGGGTCTCGCTCACTGCAGCCTCCTTTCGGGGCCTTCCGGCTCGGACGCCCACCCTCTGATCATTACCTACCCGCTGGCATGCAGGTTCAACGGTGCGCCGGTCGGGAGGACCTTGCGGGAGGCCATGCCGTTGATGACCCCGGCCGCCGAGGCGTACCAGGCGCACGCAGCCGTCACGATGCCGGCGATGCCGCCGGCCTTCACCATGTTGGTGCTGTTGGAGAAGTGCCCGATGGCCAGGAGGATGAAGGTGACCTCGAGGGTCAGGAACACGAGCGAACACCGCCCGGTTGACGAACAGGCTCCACAAGAGCATGTAGGTGTTGAAGATCACGAAGGCCACCGAGATCCAGCCCAGGTCGTTGCTGAGCTGGAGCGCCGTCGGCTTGAACTCGGGAACGACCCAGAAGAAGTAGACGGCCACGCCTATCCAGAAGGCGCCGTAGGTCGAGAACGCGGTGGCGCCGAACACGTTGCGGTTGCGGAACTCCCACATGCCGGCCAGGAGCTGGGCGAGCCCGCCGTAGGCCAAGGCGAAGCCCAGGAAGGCGACGGTGCCCTTGGTCCATCCGACGTTGAAGGCCGAAAGGAGGAAGGTCGTGAGGGCGAAGGCGGCCAGCCCCAGCGGCGCCGGATCGGCGATGGGCGGCGTCTCCTTGATGGCGACGTCCTGCAGCGACATCACCGACTGCTGCGTGCCGTTGTGCA
>CAVWJQ010000015.1:0-6723 GCA_963755445.1 uncultured Acidimicrobiaceae bacterium
CAGTGTCGTCACGGCCTCCGCTGCCACGCCGCTCACCATCTCGGCCGTCACGTTCACCGCGCCCGCCAGGGCCTCACTCGACAACCCGCAAGGCGTCGTTGCGAACAACGGCACCATCGATGTGTCGAACACGGCCGACAACGTCGTGGCGAGCATCGTGGGCACGGCGACGACGACGCTCGCCGGATCGTACGAAGCCATTGGTGAGAGCGGCGACGGCGGGCCTGCCACCGCGGCAACGCTCGATCAGCCGAGCGCGCTGGCGCGCGACGCGGCAGGTGACGTCTTCGTCGCCGACACCGAGGACAACGTCGTGCGGGAGATCACCGCGAGCGGCACCATCCGCCTGATCGCCGGCAACGGCACCGAGGGGAACAAGGGCGAGTTCGGCGGCTCCGCCACACGGGCCGAGCTCGACAACCCCCAGGGCGTGGCCGTCAACGCCAAGGGCGACGTCTTCATCGCCGATACCTACAACAACGTCGTGCGCGAGGTCACCCCGTGGGGCCAGATCGCCACCGTGGCCGGCAACGGGAACCCCGGCGACAAGGGCGACAACGGTCCCGCCTGGCGTGCCGAGCTCTCGTTCCCCACCGGGCTGGCGGTCGACGCCCTGGGCAACCTCTACATCGCCGACTCGGGGAACAACGTCATTCGCCGGGTCTCCACCAGCGGGGTGATCACGACCGTGGCCGGCGATGTGGCGGCCGACCAGGCGTCCGGCGGCCTCGGCGGGTTCAGTGGCGACGGGGGACCGGCCACCCAGGCCCGCCTGCACAGTCCGCAGGGCATCGCACTCGACCAGGCGGGCGACCTCTTCATCGCCGACACGTTCAACAACGCCATCCGCGAGGTGACGCCGAGCGGGACCATCTCGACCATCGTGAACACGGCGGCCAAGAAGGGCAGCAGCGGCAACGGTGGCGCGGCGGCCGCGGCGGAGCTGAACACGCCCTTCGACGTCTCGGTCGACCCCGGCACCGCCGATCTCTACATCGCCGACACCTCCAACAACAAGGTGCGCGTCGTCACGGGCTTCACGGTGCCCACCACCACCGCCGGTGGGCCGGTGGCGCCCGCTCCGCCGACGCCGCCCCGTCATCCCCACCACTGAGCGCCCCGCGCCTGCCCGACCACACCGACCTCTCACGAAAGGCACACACGCAATGACCGATGACGCCACCTTCCTGTCCACCCCGTTCACCCGTCGCCAGCTCCTCAAGGGAGGGGCCGGCGCGGCCGCCGGAGCGGCCCTGGCGGCATACCTGCCCTCCAGCGTGCGCAAGGCGATCGCCGGGGCCAACCCGGCCACCTTCGACCTCAGCCAGGTCAAGCACGTCGTGCTGTTGATGCAGGAGAACCGCAGCTTCGACCACTACTTCGGCACGCTCTCGGGCGTGCGCGGCTTCGGGGATCCGCGGGCCATGCGCCTGGCCGACGGGCGCTCCGTGTTCGCCCAGCCCGATCCCGACAACCCCGACAGCTACCTGCTGCCGTACCACCTGGACACGTCCAACTCGTCGGCCCAGGCCGTGCCCTCGCTCAGCCACGCCTGGCAGGTGCAGCACGCCTCCTGGGCCAACGGCGAGATGGACGGCTGGCTGCGCTCGCACATCGCGGCGGACAGCGACGCCAACGGTCCGTTCACCATGGGCTACTACACGGCCGCCGACATCCCGTTCCAGTACGCGTTGGCCAACGCGTTCACGATCTGCGACAACTACTTCTGCTCCATCCTCGGGCCGACGCATCCCAACCGCTACATGTGGATGACCGGGACGGTCGACCCCAACGGCGAGCACGGCGGGCCCGCCCTCGACAACAACGCGCCGAACGGCACCTACAACTGGACCACCTATGCCGAGCGCCTGGAGGCCGCCGGCATCTCGTGGAAGTGTTACCAGCAGGCGGACAACTACGGCACCAACGTGCTCGAGTTCTTCAGCCAGTTCATCAACGCGCCGACGTCGTCGAGCCTCTACCGGAACGCCTTCGGCGTCAGCACGCTGTTCGGCGGCGGGACGGCCAGCGATCCCACCATGGCCTTCGAGGAGGACTGTGCCAACGGGACGCTGCCGACGGTGAGTTGGCTGTTCCCGACCAGCGTCGCGTCGGAGCACCCCTCCTTCCTGCCGGCCGCGGGCGCGCAGTTCGTGGCGTCGAAGCTCGAGGCACTGGCGGCCAACGAGGATCTCTGGAACTCGACGGTCTTCATCCTCGACTACGACGAGAACGACGGCTTCTTCGACCACGTGCCGCCGATCACGCCCCCGAGGGGCACCGCGGACGAGTTCGTGACGCTGCCCTCACCGGGCGGCACGCCGGGTGGTGGGTTGAACCTCGGCTCGGGCTTCCGGGTGCCCTCCATCGTGATCTCACCCTGGACCGTCGGCGGCTACGTGTGTTCCGATGCCCTCGACCACACGTCGGTGCTGCGTTTCCTCGAGCGCGTCACGGGCGTCACCGAGCCCAACATCAGCGACTGGCGGCGCAGCACGTTCGGCGACTTCACCACCGCCTTCCAGCAGGCCCCGGCGGCGGCACCGTCCATCCCGGCGGCCACGGCCTCGGCCACGGCGGCGCAGCTCGCCTACCAGACGCAGCAGTCGTCGCTGCCGCTCCCGGCCTTCCCCGGCGCGCAGCAGGCGCAGCCGGTGCAGCAGTCGGGCCGGCGCCCGTCCGCCGGCTGAGGGGCCGCGGGCGGCGCCGATGCGTGGGGCGCTCAGGCGCTGAACAGCGGGAGGCGGTCCGGGGTGGTGGACGCGTCGGCCCGGGCCACCCAGACCCGCTGGCCCGCCTGCAGGCCGAGCTCGGCGGCGCTGCCCCGGCTGAGCTGGACCCAGCACGCCTTGTCGCCCGCCAGGTCGACGTCGACCTTCACCTCGAAGCCGAGGTGGGTGACGCGTGCCACCGTGCCCTCGACCGCGGTGGCGCTCGGCTTGCCGTCGGCGACCGGGTGCACGACGAGGTCGTGCGGGCGCACCCACTGGCCGTCCAGCTGCGTGGCGGGGCCGAGGAAGGTCAGCACGAACTCGTTGGCCGGGTGGTCGTACATGTCCGACGGTGTGCCCACCTGCTCCAGCCGGCCGTGGTTGACCACGGCCAGGCGGTCCGCCACCTCCATGGCCTCCTCCTGGTCGTGCGTCACCAGCACCGTCGTCACGGGCAGCGTGTCGTGCAGGTCGCGCAGCCAGCGCCGGAGCTGCGTGCGCACCTGCGCGTCGAGGGCGCCGAAGGGCTCGTCGAGCAGCAGCACCTTGGGCTCGATCGCCAGCGCCCGGGCCAGGGCCATGCGCTGGCGCTGGCCGCCGGAGAGCTGTGACGGGTAGCGCTCGCCGAGGTGGGCCAGGCCCACCAGCTCGAGCAGCTCGTCCACCCGGGCCTTGACCTCGGCCTTGGGGCGGCGGCGGATCTCGAGCCCGAAGGCCACGTTGCGCCGCACCGTGAGATGGCGGAACGGCGCATAGTGCTGGAAGCAGAAGCCGACGCCGCGGCTGCGCGCCGGGGTGGCGGTCAGGTCCTCGCCGTCGATGCGCACGATGCCGGTGTCGGACGTGTCGAGCCCGGCGATGATGCGCAGCAGCGTCGACTTGCCGCCCCCGCTCGGGCCGAGGAGGGCCGTCAACGAGCCACTCGGCACCTCCAGCGAGACGTCGTCGAGCGCCACGGCGTCACCGAAGCGCTTCGTGATCGACTCGACCTCAATGCTCATGCTGCCGCCCTGCCGTGCCAGTCATCCCGGTTGCGGTCGGTCAGCGTGAGCAGGGTCAGGACGATCAACGCCGCCACGCAGAGCACGACCGCACCGATGTAGGCCGCCTGGGGATCGAGGTTGTCGATGCTGTCGGAGATGAAGAGAGTGTAGGTCTCGGTCTTGCCGGCGATGGCACCCGACACGACGGCCACCGCACCGAATTCACCGAGCACGCGGGCCGTGGTCAGCGTCACGCCGTAGGCGAGGCCCCGACGGATGTTGGGCAGGGTGATGCGCCGGAACACGGTGAAGGGGCCGGCCCCGAGGGTGCGGGCCGCCTGCTCCTGCTCGGTGCCGATCTCCTGGAGCAGCGGCAGCACCTCGCGCACGACGTAGGGCAGCGAGACGGCCGCCGAGGCCATGATGATGCCGGGCACCGAGAAGATCACCGTGATGCCGCGGGCGGCCAGCCAGTTGCCGAACCAGCCCGAGTGGCCGTAGACGAGGACCAGCGCCAGCCCGATGACGACGGGGGACAGCGCGAGCGGGATGTCGACGAGGGCGTCGAGCAGCCAGGCGCCCGGGAAGCGGTGGCGGGCCAGAATGATCGACACGCCGACGCCGAAGACGGTGTTGAGCGGCACGGCGATGCCGACCACGAGCAACGTGAGCAGGAGTGCGTGCATCGCGCCCGGCGCGGTGAAGGAGTCCCACGCCTTCCCCAGCCCCGGCGCGAACGCGTGGTAGAAGACCGCGCCGACCGGCACGAGGATGAGCAGGGCCAGGTAGGCGAGCACGATGATGCGGAGCGGCAGCCGCCAACGCGAGCCCTTCACACGGTGTCCGGGACGTCGAAGCGGCGGCGGGCCCAGCCGATGCCGATGAGGACGAGCAGGGCGATGACCACGAGCAGGATCGAGACCGCGCTCGCCCCCTGAAAGTCGTCACTCTGGGCCAGCCCGAAGATGTAGGACGACGCGACCTGGGTCTTGCCCGGGAGGTTGTCCGATATGAGGATGATCGACCCGAACTCGCCCACGGCGCGGGCGAAGGCGAGGCCGGCGCCGGCCAGCACCGAGGGCAGGACGCTCGGGAGGACGACCCGCACCAACACCTGCCGATGCGACGCGCCGAGCGACGCCGCGGCATCCTCCACTTCCGCATCGAGCTCGGCCAGCACCGGCTGCACGCTGCGTACGCAGAAGGGCAGGGTCACGAAGAGCAGCGCGACGGCGACGCCGACGCGGGTGCCCGCCAGGTCGACGTGCAGCGGGCTGTCGACGCCGTAGAGCGTGAGCAGCGTCAGGCCGGCCACGACGGTCGGCAGCGCGAAGGGCAGGTCGATCACGGCGCTGACGAACGCCTTGCCCCGGAAGTCGTCCCGCACCAGCACGTAGGAGATGGCGAGTCCGGCGATGGAGTTGACCACGGCCACAATGGCGGACAGGGCCAGCGTCAGCTCGAGCGCGGACACGGCGAGCGGGTTGGTGATGGCGGTCCAGAAGGCGTCCCAGCCGCCGCTGAAGGCCTTCGTGACGAGGGCGGCGACGGGCAGCAGGACGAGGAGCGACAGGTAGGTGACGACGAGGGCCGGGCCGCCCACGCGTCCGACCACTCGTCCCGCCGCGACCAGGGCCGGGGGAGGCGCCGAGGGGGGCTGGCGGCGCCAACGTCCCCGACCTGGTCGGCGGTCAGCGGGCGCGCCCGGACCGCCCGGGAGACCCAGGTCGGCCGCGGTGGCGCCCGTGCTGCTCATCCGTTCCTAGCTGCTGGCTGTGGAGACGCCGAGCGACTGCTCGATCTTGGCCACGATGCCCGTCGTCGGGTCGAAGAACTTGGCGTTGACCGACGTCCAGCCGCCGAACGTGTTGATGGTGAAGAGGGTCTTCGGCTTGGGGAACTTGAACTTGGCCGCCACCGAAGGGAGCACCGGGCGGTACCCCTGCTGGCCCCACACGGTCTGCCCGGCGGGGGAGAGCAGGTAGGCCAGGAACGCCTTGGCGGCCGGGCTGGCCGTCTTGGTCACCGCGATCGGGTTCTGGATCAGGATCGTCTGCGGCGGGGTGACGATGGACACCGGCTCACCCTGGCTCTTGGCGTAGAGGCCGTCGTCCTCGTAGTCGAGGAGCACGTCGCCCTGGCCCGCCAGGAAGGTCTGCAGCGCAGCGCTCGCGCTGGCCGGCTGCGCCACCGCGTTCTTCAGCAGCTTGGTGACGTACGCCTGCGCCTGTGCGGGCGACTTGCCCAGCGAGATCTGCGCGCCGTAGGCCGCCATCAGGTTCCACTTGGCGCTGCCCGAGCTGAAGACGTTGGGCGTGATCACCTGCACGCCGGACTTGATCAGGTCGGCCCAGGTGGTGAGGTGCTTCGGATTCCCTGGTCGCACAATGAACGAGACGATGGAGTTGGTCACCATGCCCTTGGTCGGGGTGCGGTTCCACGAGCTCGAGACCAGCCCGGCCTTGACGACCTTGGTCATGTCGGGCTCGAGCGAGAAGTTCACGAGGTCGGCGGGGAGCCCGTTGACCACGGAGGTGGCCTGGGTGCCCGAGGGCCCGAACGACGGGGAGATGGTGACGCCCGCGCCGGCCTTGGTCTTGGCGAAGTCCTTCGCCAGGACGGCGTAGGCCGGCTTGGGGGTCGAGTAGCCCACCAGGCTGACGGAGCCGCCGGAGGCGCCCGCCGGCAGAGCGGTGAAGGCCAGGCCGCAGAGAGCCAGGGCGCCGATCCCGGCGCTCCGGCCGAGCAGGTGGCGGCGGGCGGGGGCGCCTGTGGGCGCGTCGGGATGCAAGGGGTCTCGGTGCATGCGGGTAACGTAATACACGTGTATTGCTAAATCCAAGTGGATAAGTTGGGAATTGGGTTGAAATAGGGCTAGCGTGCCACAACGTCCCTGGTCAGGGGCGCAGTGAGGGGCCCGCCGGTTCAGAAGGGCGCTGGCGCCGGTTCAGAAGGGCGCTGGCGAGGGGCAGGCGAGGGCGGTCAGGCGCCGGGCGGCCCGGACCGGGGTGAAGGTGGCCTGGCGGCCC
>CAVWJQ010000016.1:0-160716 GCA_963755445.1 uncultured Acidimicrobiaceae bacterium
TTGGGAAGCACCCGGGCCTGACTCTCACCAGGACGCCACGCCTCCACAGTGGTCTTCCCAACTGTGGTCGAGAACAGCCAGCCGTTGGTCGACCATGTGAGGGACATTGGACCAAGGTTGGGGTACGTCAGCCGTTCTGAGCCGGTCAGCAGCTTCGCCACATGCGTACGGGGACCGATCAGGACGACCGCTTGAGGGTCGGGAATGAGAGATTCGTAACTGAGCGCAACCGTGGCCGCGATAGTGCGACCGTCTCGCGAAATCGCGACGTCGGCGAAGGCTCCCGCGACGCCAGGAGGAAGTCGCACCGTTCGCTCAGTTCCGTTCAATGTGTTGAGCACGTGAAGAGGGCAATTCGTCCTGCAATACGGTGCGGCAGTCTGCCAGACGACTGCGTTGCCACCGGCGCCCAATATGTCTGCGTTTACGAAGGCGTGAACTACTCGACCAGTGAGGGGATTCCAGAGTTCCAGCTGGTTGTCGTGATTGCCGTAGGGAGGTTGTTGCTGGAGCACGATGCCGTCATGCCCGGCGTCACCTGTGGGATACCACCCGTCAACTCCGGGTAGTGCGATGGCGGCTCCTATCTGGCGCCCCGAGCCGTCGACCAAGTGAACGCTTCCCATCTGGGGCGCGTTGTAGTTCGTACACCCGAGGATCGGCGCACAGGGTTGCGTCCACACCCATGCTTCGTTGCTGTTCGGACCTCGGAACACTCCATCCGATGGGCCCAAGTCGACAGGCTTCCTGTTGGTGCCTCCCGAATAGAGCCACGCGGTATCGCCACGGTTGAGCAAGAGGGAGTGTCCGACGGTCACCATGGCCAGGTCACGGCTTCCTCCGTACGGAGCCGGCAAGGGCAGCACCCGAGTGGCACCGGAGTCCACGTCGAGGATCCGGAGGTCGTTGAGGGCATAGACCAGCGTCACTCCGGTGCGCAGGTGTGGCGGCCAGACCGGGTGCGCCGTGGCCCCGACGGACGGGCCGGGGGGACTCGAAGGGCGATCGAGTGTGAGCCCGAGCCCGACAAAACCCACAATGACAATCGCGCCAATCGCTGTCCACATCATGCGGAGCCGGCGTCTCCGTCGGCGGGCTTCCCTGAAGAGCATCTGAGCGTCCTGATCGTCGGCCGCCGTCGGCTCTTCGAGCAACAAGGTCATCGGAGGATCCTCGTCAAGGAAGCCCCTCGATGATCCGAATGACCTCGTCCCGGCGATAGCCCTGATTGCGGCAGTACTCGATGAGATCTCGAATCCGGTGAACGACCGCTCCTCGCTCAGCTGAGCCCGCCACGGTGATGCCCCGTCCCCTCTGAAAGTCGAGGAGTCCCTCATCTCGCAAGATGTGGAGGGCGCGCAGGACAGTGTTCTTGTTCACCCCCAGGACTGCAGCCAGGTCCTTGGCCAGCGGGAGACGTTCGCCCGGACCGGCTTCCCCTTCAGCGATCGCCCGGCGGATCTCTGCCGCGACCTGATCGTGCAGCGGGATGGGCTCGTTCCGGTCCACCTGCACGGTCAGCATGGTACTATCAATACTAGTTCTATTGCTGATCGATGTCTACTGAGCCAATCGTCGAGCGCCCTGCTTGAGCCACACCTCCTCAGCGGCGTTCCTGAGATGAGCGGCCTCCCTTCGGCCTAGACCTGCTCGCCCCCGTTGACCGCTGGAGCCGCCTCCGGCGGGGAATCAGCGGTTCGCTGTTCGCTCCTTTTGCCTGCGCCGATATTCCGGATCATCTCTGTCACCAAGACGATCAACGTGATCACGATCACCACAACCATGAGGATCAACAGCGCATCGACCCACCACGGCAACGCAGCACTCCCGGTTGGCATTCAGACCACCTGCTTTCCGCTTGTTGCCCCGCCCTGCGGGGCGAGGGCCAGATCCTTCTGCCAGAAGTTCCCTTCACTGGCAATCTCGAAGCCCATCATGTCGTTCACGGCGATCATCGGAGCATTGACCGACGCGTTGCCCGTGATGATGAGGCGCACGTCGGGCGCACCCGATGCCAGGAACTCGAGGTTGGCCAACTTGATGGCCAACCCCAGGCGATGCCCCCGGTGCTCGGGCTCGACGACCGTCAGCATCTGCCAGGCCTGTCCCGGTGATTCAGCGCCGATAGCGAGCTCGGTACAGGCGACGAGGCGGCCGGAGTCGATGTGCTGCGCCACCGCAATCAGGAAGCGGGCACCACGGGCGACCCGGAGGGAGTCGTTCTCCTGCACCCGCTCGGCGTCCCAGATCTCCTCTTCGTGCCCTTCGTCGCCGTGGGGCTCGTCGGTCGACATGCACTGGAAGAGCGCGCACTGGTCTTCGAGGTAGTCCGCCGGCCACGGCGCCTCGAAGGTGAGGACACGGTAGGCGTCGGCATCACGCGCCTGGGCAACTTCGGTGCGCAGCTCCGCCATCCGGGCGACGTCCGATCGGCACGTTGAGATGTCGGATGTTGCCGGACAGCATGGGCTCGAAGCCCACTGTCGGGGCGAAGGCGAACGAGGCGCGGTCGTCGGCGGACGCGTCGAGCGGCACGTCCACAATGGAGTTCAGCACCAGACGCCCGTCGGCCCGACCGTGCTCGGTCATGGCCTCGACGATGGCCGTTCCAACGCCACGGCGCCGCTGCGCCGGGTGCACTGCCACGGTGACCTCGGCGCTGCGCGTGTTGTCGCGCAGCGGCAGCTCCATCATGGCCACGCCGAGGATGGGGCCGCCCGGCTCCGCCCGCGCCGCCAGCAGGTCGAACCGCTTCGACTTGCTGCGGTGCTGTGCGAAGGCGCGGATGTCCGGCGAGCGTGAAGCCCGTCAGGTCCGGCCAGAGGTCCTCGTCGCTGGCGCGCAGGACCGCCGTCCATTCAGCCAGCTCGTTTTCGTTCGACGGGTCGACCAGGCGCACCTGCACCGGACTACCTTGCCACTTCGGCCGCCGCTCAGCGCAGGACGGCGCCGAACCTCTCGGTCACGGCGTCGATGCAGGTCGAGCGCAGCCCGCCCACCTCTTCGTCCGTCAGGGTGCGGTCGTCGGCACAGAAGCGGAGCCGGTAGGCCAGGCTGCGGGCACCGTCGTCGATGCCGGCGCCGCGGTAGACGTCGAAGAGGTGCACGGACTCCAGGAGCTCGCCCCCGGCGGTGCGCAGTGCGTCGGCCACGGCATCGGCCGGATGCTCGTCGCCCACCACGAAGGCCAGGTCGATGTCCGAGGACGGGAAGCGGCTGACCGCTCCCCCGACGGTGATCCGGCGGGGCACCTGCTCCTCGTCGAGCAGCACGCCCAGGTCCACCTCGAGCCAGCCGACTCGCCGCGGCGTGGTCGCCCCGCCCGAGGTCCGGGTCAGGTCGAACCGCGCCGCCACGGCGGGGTCGACCTCCCCGACCGAACCGATGGTGACCTCGTCGAGGGTGCCGGCACGCGCCATGAGATGCGCCGAGCGCGGTCGGGTGCAGGCCGGGCAGGGGCGGCGTGCCGTCGTTCGGCGGAACCAGGCGTACCCCGTCGAGGCGGAGCGCGTCCGCCAGCACGTGCCAGGCGGCCACGGCAAAACGAGCGTCGTCCTCCTCGCCGGCGAAGACGGCCGACAGCAGCTCGCGCTCCCCCGGCAACTCGGCCCTCTCGGTGCCGCCGGCGCCGCTCCGCTCGACGACCCGCGCCTTGCCTGCGCCCGGGTGCGAGAACACGACACCCACCTCGAACAGCCGCACGTCGGGCTGCCGCCGGCCGGCGTTGTAGGCCAGTGCTCCCAGCAGGCCGGGGAGCAGGGAGCGGCGCAGATACGGCTTCTCGGCGTCGAGCGGGTTGCTCACCAGCACGGCCGGGCCGACGAGGTCGACGTCGTCGTGCGCGGCGGCCGAGACGAAGGTGTCGGTCCAGCCTTCCGACGCACCCAGGCCGCGCAGCACGTCCTTGACCTCGCGTCGGGCCCGCTGCCGCGGCGTCAGCCGTCCCGGCTGGGGCCAGGTCGGGACCCGGCGCGGCACCTTCGAGTAGCCGAACGTCCGTGCGATCTCCTCAATGACGTCGTCGATCCCGTAGGGCTCGGGACGGATGTCGGGGCGATTGGTCGGCACCTCGACGGTCACGACGACATCGTCTGCGTCGCGCTCCTCCTCGAGCACCGTGAAGCCGATCGGTTCGATGAGCCGGGCGATCTCGGCCGGCCCGAGCGCCACGCCGATCTGGCTGTGCACCCGGGCGATCGGCACGTTGACGACGAAGGGCTCGGGCACGTCGGCGCGCACGTCGAGCATGCCGTCGGCCACCGTCGAGCCCGGGCACGCTCTCGCCCAGCAGCTGGCAGAAACGCCGCACCGACGGCTCAATGACCCACGGGTCGACACCCCGCTCGAACCGCGCCGACGCCTCGGTGCGCAGGCCCGAGGCGCTTGGAGGTGCGGGCGATGGCCATCGGCGTGAAGTAGGCCGCCTCGAGCAGCACCTCGGTCGTCGTGTGGGCGATCTCGGACGAGGCGCCGCCCATGATCCCGCCGATGCCGACCGGCGTGCCCTCGGCATCGCAGATGAGGCAGTCCTCGCCGGTGTCGCCCAGGCTCCGGCCCTGCTCGCCCGTCGTGCGCTCGCACGCCGTCGAGGGTCTCGACCGTCTCGCCGGGCCGGGCCCGGCGCACAATGAGGCCTGGTCCGGGCAGGAGCGACAGGTCGTAGGGGTGGGTGGGCTGGCCGAGCTCGAGCATGACGTAGTTGGAGGCGTCGACGACGTTGTTGATCGGGCGCATGCCCGCCAGCAGCAGGCGTTGTGCGATGTAGCCGGGCGAAGGGCCGACCGCGACGTCGCGCAGGACGGTCACCGTGAGCCGCGGGCAGAGGTCGGGCGACTCCACCGACGCGCTGGCCACCTCCTCCACCGGCTGGCCGCTCGGAGCGGGCGCGGGGGGCTCGGGCAGCGTGAAGGGCAGCTCCAGCCGACCGGCCAGGTCGCGGGCGATCCCCGAAATGCACCAGGCATCGGGGCGGTTGCCCTCGACGGCAATGTCGAAGACGGTGTCGATGCGGAGACCGAGCGCCTCCATGATCGGCGTCCCCGGCTCGCCCGGAGACTCGTCGCCGAGGATCAACAGGCCGGCCCCGTCGTCGGTGAGGCCGAGCTCCTTGCCCGAGCAGAGCATGCCGTTGGAGGTCACGCCCCGCAGCTTGCGCTGACCGATCTCGAAGCCCCCGGGCAGGATGGCCCCGACCGGCGCCAGCGGCACCCGGTCCCCCACCTCGAAGTTGGTGGCGCCGCACACGATCTCGAGTGGTTCGGCCCCGCCCGCCGTCGACGATGGTCAGGCGGATTTTGTCGGCGCCCTTGATGGCGCGGATCTCGAGCACCCGGCCCACCACCACGTCTCTCGAGCCCCTCGCCGACGTGCTCGATCGCCTCGACCACGAGGCCGAGGTCGTCGAGCGCGTCACGCAGCACCCCGACGTCGTCGGGGAACGGAGCGAAATCACGGAGCCAGCTGAGCGGAGCGCGCACGGGGGACTTTCTCGTTGTGCGGGCGAGGTCAGAACTGCGACAGGAAGCGGATGTCGTTCTCCAGGAACGAGCGCATGTCCGGGATGGCGTGGCGCATCTGGGCCAGCCGGTCGATGCCGAACCCGAAGGCAAAGCCCGACCACACGTCGGTGTCGATCCCCACGGCGGCGAAAACGGCGGGGTCGACCATGCCGCAGCCGCCGAGCTCGATCCAGCCGGTGTGCGAGCAGGTCCGGCAGCCCTCACCGAGGCAGACGGTGCAGGTGATCTCGTACTCGGCCGACGGCTCGGTGAAAGGGAAATAGGCCGGGCGCAGCCGTGAGCGCATGCCCGGGCCGAAGTAGGCCTCCGTGAAGGCCTGAATGGTGCCGGCGAGGTCGCCGAAGGTGATGCCCCGGTCGACCACCAGCCCCTCGATCTGGTTGAACACGGGGAGATGGCGGGCGTCGGGCGTGTCGAGCCGGAAGCACTTGCCCGGCATGACGGCGTGGATGGGCAGGGAGTCGTCGCGGACCGCCGCCTCCATCAGGTGGATCTGCACCGGCGAGGTGTGCGTGCGCAGCAGCACCGTCTCGGGCTCGCCGACGTCGAGATACATGGTGTCGTACATGCCGCGGGCCGGATGCGCCGGCGGGATGTTCAGCGCCTCGAAGTTGTACCAGTCCGTCTCCGCTTCGGGACCCTCGGCCACGGTGAAGCCCATGCCGACGAAGACGTCCTCGAGCTCGACCCGGGCCTGGCTCGCCGGGTGCAGGTGCCCGCGGGCCGGCGCCGTGCGCACCTGGTCCGGGATGACCTCGGTCAGGTCGAGGCGGTCGGCCAGGAGGGCCTCCGCCCGCTCGGACTCCGCCAGCTCGGCCCGGCGCGCCGCCAGAAGGGCTTTGAGCTGTGCCTGTGCCTCACCGAGGAGTCGGCCGGCCTCCCGCCGGGTCTCGGGGTCGAGACCGCCGAGGGTGCGGTGGGCCCGGGTCAGTGCCGAGCGCTTGCCCAGGAAATCGATGTCGACCTGGTTCAGTGCCTCGGTCGACGCCGCGCCCTCAATGGCCCGCGCGCCATCGGCGGTGATGCCGTCGATGTCGAAGTCCACGTTGTCGAGTGCCATGTCGCCGAATTCCCTGTCGTCAGGTACCGGATTGTGCCGTTCCGCCGTCCGCGATGCTACGTGGTGCGGCGCCGCCGCCCCGGCGTTGCCGGAAGGCCTCGAAGCAGACCACGGCGCAGGCCACGCCGACATTGAGCGATTCGGCCCGCCCCGCCATCGGGATCCCGAGGGTGCCCGAGAGGGCCGCGGCGAGGTCGGGGGGCAGTCCCGCGGACTCGTTGCCCAGGAAGAGCGCCGAGGGCACGGTCCAGTCGAGACCGGCGTAGTCCTCGCCGTCCCGCACCACCGTGGCCAGCGTGCGGAAGCCGGCGCCGGCCAGTTCGCCGGCCAACCCGGCCGCGTCCTGGCGCACGGCCAGGGGCACGTGGAAGAGCGAACCGGCCGAGGAGCGCACGGTCTTGGGGTTGTAGGGGTCGACCGAGTCGCCGGCGTAGACGACCAGGGCCGAGCCCGAGGCGTCCGCCGCCCGCAGCACGGTGCCGGCGTTGCCCGGGTCGCGCACGTCGACCAGGACCACGACCAGCGCGCCCTCGCTTGCCGTCCACGGTTCGGTCCCCGGCGCCGGCTCCTCCAGCATGGGGAGCACGGCCAGGACCGGCTGCGGGGTCACGGTGTCGGCCACCCGCTCCAGCACGCCCGCCGCCAGAGGGAAGACCCGGACGCCGCCCGCTTCGGCACGCCGGCAGACCTCTTGGACGGCGCGGTCGTGGTCGCCGTCGGGCGAGACGTACAGCGACTCGACGGGCAGGCCCGCATCGAGCGCGCAGCGGATGAGCTCCGGCCCTTCGGCCACGAAGGCGCGCTCGCTCCAACGGGACGAGCGCTTCTGCAGCAGTCCGCGCAGCCGGCGGACCCGGCGGTGCGAGAAGGCCAGCCGCTGGGTCAGGAAGCGACCTCGGCCACGGGCGCGTTGGACAGGGCGTCCTGCGCCGTCGCGACGAGCGCGCCGAACGCCTCGGAGTCGCTGACGGCCAGGTCGGCCAGGACCTTGCGGTCGACCTCGACGCCGGCCAGGTGCAGGCCGTTGATGAGGCGGCTGTAGCTCATGCCGTGCTGACGGGCTCCCGCGTTGATGCGCTGGATCCACAGCTTGCGGAAGTCGCCCTTCCGGGCACGACGGTCCCGGAAGGCGTACTGCATCGAGTGCATGAGCTGCTCGTTGGCCGCCCGGTAGGAACGGCTCTTGTTTCCGTAGTACCCCTTCGCCTGCTCGAGGACAGCGCGATGGTGCTTGCGGCCGTGAACGGACCGCTTCACTCTGGCCATGGGGGTGCTCCTCTCATCAAAGTCTCGGTGTGTCGGGTGGTGTGCGCCGGGGCGCGGTGGTGACGGCCTGCGCTAAATGCCGAGCATGCGGCGCGTGGCCCGCTCGTCACGCCTTGGCGATGTCGGCCTCGCGACCGAGCCGGCGCGTGCGGACGCTGCTCTTCTTCTCCAGAATGTGCGAGCGGAAGGCCTTGCGCCGGCGCAAACGGCCAGAGCCGGTCACCTTGATGCGCTTGGCGGCGCCCCGGTCCGTCTTCATCTTCGGCATTTACGTCATCCCTCTTCGGCTGATGCTGCGACTTCGCTGGTCCCGTTTCCCTCGACTGGCGGCCGGCGCACTCCCGTTCCCCTCGGTGGAGGGGGCCGCCGCCTCGGTCACGCCGTTCCCGGCTGCCGTGTCGGCCGCCGCTTCCGGTGTGGCACTGGCGCCCGGCTTGTCGGTGCGCTGCTGCGCCTTCTCCCTCGACTGGGCGGCCTGACGGGCCCGCTTGTCGGGGGCGAGCACCATGATCATGTTGCGGTTGTCGAGCTTGGGCTCGGCCTCCACCTTGGCCACGCCCTCCATCTGCTCGGCGATGCGGTCAAGGATCCGCTTCCCGTGCTCGGGGTGGTACACCTCGCGGCCTCGGAACATGATCGTGATCTTGACCTTGTGTCCTTCGCCCAGGAACTTGGCCACCTGGCGGGTCTTGGTGTCGAAGTCGCCCGGACCGATTTTCGGCCGGTACTTCATCTCCTTGATCCCGACGTGGACCGTCTTGCGGCGGCTCTCCTTGGCCCGCTGGGCCTCGTCGAACTTGAACTTGCCGAAGTCCATGATCCGGCACACGGGCGGGTTGGCCATGGGGGCGACTTCGACGAGGTCGAGATCGAGCTCCTTGGCGATCGCCAGGGCCTCGGGGAGCTGCTTGATGCCTAGTTGCACACCGTCGGGGTCCACGAGCCGGACTTCACGGGCACGGATTCGGTCATTGATCCGATGCTCAGTTGTGGTTTCAGCGACGATGCGACATCACACCTCTCACTCGGGCCCGCGGTCCTTCCGCAAGCCAATCGGTGGAGCGAGGCCGACCAACGGGCAGAGCCCGCGGCAGAGAGGCGATCGACCTGGCGCACGGTGCCCCCGCCGAGGCAGGGTGGTGGCCAGGTGGAGGCCGCTCAGTGGGGGCCCCGCTTCCATGTAGTCAAGGAGCATAGGGTACCAGCATGAGCAGCTTGTGGACACCGTCGGGAGAGCATTTCCCCAAGGAGGAGGGCGGCGACGGCGCCTCTCCACCCTCAGGTCGACCGGGCGACACCGACGTCACGCCGACGTCACCGGAGGCCCCCCTCACCGAGGAGCAGGCGGCCGCCCAGGCCGAGGTCGACGCCATGCGGGCCCAGCTGGCCCACACGCCGGCCGAGGTCGTGGTGGCCAACCACTGCTACGGGCTCTTCGAGCTGGCCGCCATCTACCTCTCGCAGAGCCCGCCCCAGCTCTTCCAGGCCCGCCTGGCCATCGACGGCCTGGGCGCCCTGCTCGACGGCCTGCAGGGCCGTCTCGGGGAGGCCGAGCCCGCCCTGCTCGAGTCGCTCTCCCAGCTCCGCCTGGCCTTCGTCAGCCTCGAAGGGGCCGAGAAGAGCGCCGCCGAGGGCGCCGCCAGCGCCGAACTAGGGAGCCGGCGAGGACGATGGGCTGTGGGCCCGGTCGGCCGCCGCCGCCAGCCCCTCCACGGTCTTCCTGATGAACTTTCCCAGCTCGCGGCGGTAGATCCCGCCGGTGCCGGGCACCTTGGCCCGGAAGGTCGAGCGCCAGTTGATCGTCGTCCCGCCCCCGCCGGGCAGCAACGTGATCACCGCCCGGTAGTCCCGCAACGGCAGGCCTGCCTCGAGCTCGTAGGCGAAGGCCTTGCCGGGCTCGCACGTCACGACCCGCTCCCGGCTCTTGTGCCTGCCCGTCGTGAACAGCCGCACGGCGCCCAGACCCTCGGGTGTCCCCTCGCCCGGCGCAATGAGCTCGAAGGAGCCGAGGGGCGACCACTCGGGCCAGGTGGAGCCGTCCGCCAGGAGCGCATACACCGACGCCGGATCGGCCTTCGTCGTCACCGTCTCGTCGATCACCTGCTGGGCCATCACTGCCTCCTCTCGGTCCGTCCTCCGGGAATGTACCATTTGGTACATGGCATCACAAACGGGCACCGGCGAGACGATGCGATGCGAGGGGCGATAGCGCCGGGGGCGGCCCGCCAGCGCCTCCTCGACGCCGTGGTGGCGCACTTCACGACTGACGGCCTGGCCGACCAGAGCCTGCGCCGCATTGCCGAGGCGATCGGGTCCAGCCATCGCATGCTGCTGTACCACTTCGGATCCAAGGACGGCTTGTTGCTGGCGGTCGTGCGTGAGGTGGAGGCCCGGACCCAGGACCGGCTGGCCGCGCTCGGCGAGGACACGCTCGGGGAGACCGACGTCCTCATCCGCCGGATGTGGTCCTACCTGTCCGACCCCGCGCTCGGTGACTTCGAGCGCCTGTTCTTCGCGCTGTACGGGCGGGCGCTGCAGGGCGACGACGCGATCCGGTCACTCCTCGACGACGACGTGGCGCACTGGCTGGACGCCAATGTCGCGCTCTCGACCCCGCTCGGCGTGCCGGCGGAGACGGCCCGGACGCACGCCCGCCTCGGGCTGGCCGTCACGCGCGGCCTGTTGCTCGACCTGCTCGCCACGGGTGACCGTGCGGGGGTGGAAGGCGCCCTCGAGGCCTTCGCGGCGAACTACCGCGGCCGGTGGTGGGAGCGTCAGGCGGGCACCGGCGAAAGCGACCGCGCCTCGTAGAGGCCGCGGTGCCCGGGGGTCACGGTGAAGACCACGGTCGTGCCCACGTCGATGCGCCGGCTCCCGTCGGCGATGGCCGTGGCGTGGAAGCCGTAGCTCGAACCGTCGTCGTCCGCGACGGCGCCCAGGCCTCGGACGGGGTCGAACGATGCCACCCGCCCGTGGTGGGGCCCGGCGGCGGGGACGGCGCCGGCCACCTCAGTGGACGATCTTGGACAGCGGGATCTCCAGGATGTCGCTTGCCCCCTGGTCACGCAGCGCCGGGATGAGGATGTTGATGTCGACCTTGGCCACCACGGCCTCGAGCGCGAAGGCTCCGCCGCCGGAGAGCTCCGAGATGGTCGGCGCACGCATGGCCGGCAGCACGGCGAGCACCTTGTCGAGGTTCGCCTCCTCGACGTTGAGCTTCACCAGCACCTTGCCCCGGGCCTCGAGCGTCCCCTGCAGGAGGGTGTGGATCTGCTCCATGGCGTGACGCTTGTCGGGGTCGGCCGCCGCCTCGGGGTTGGCGATGAGCTCGGTGTGCGACACCAGCAGCGTCTCAATGACGCGCAGGCCCGCGGCGCGCAGCGCGCTTCCCGTCTCGGTCATGTCGACGACCGCGTCGGCGATGTCGGGCACCTTGGCCTCGGTGGCGCCGTAGGAGAGCGCGATGTCCGCCTCGATCCCGTGGGCCTCCAGGGCCTTGCGGGTCAGCTCGGGGTACTCGGTGCTGACGCGGAGGCGCCCCGGTCGATCGGCGACCGTGGCCGCCAGTTCGGCGAGCGAGTGGGCCGGCGAGTCGGCCCCGACGGCGAGGACGACCCGGGCCGGGTTGGCCGTGTTCTTCGAGTAGGCGAGCTTGCCGAGCGAGACGACCTCGCTCCCCCGCTCCTCGATGCAGTCGCGCCCGGTGATGCCGAGATCGAACAGCCCGTCGGCCACGTAGGCGGGGATCTCCTGCGGGCGCAGGATCCGCACCTCGTCGATGCGGGGATCCTCGACGGTGGCGCGATAGGCGACGTCCGAGGCCCGGTTGACGGCGAGGTCGGCGTCCTCGAACAGCTGCATGGTGGCGCGTTCGAGCGAGCCCTTGGGCAGAACGAGGCGGAGCATGGGGGTAGATCTTCGCAGACGCGCCGCCGGGGGCGGGCCGGCGCCACGCCGTTCGGGCAAGCTGGGCCCGTGCCCCCGCCCTACGACGCCCGCAACTTCCTGCAGCTGCTCGGGATCGACGTGCCCCTGCCCGACGAGGACCGTGACCCCGTGGCCCGCCTGACCGTCACGCACGCCCTCATCGCCGGCACCGGCTACCTGTGGGCGCCGGTCGTGATCGCCATGGCCGACGCCCTGTGCGCCTTCGGGGTCAGCCACCACTGGCCCGAGGGGGCCCGCAGCTTCACGACGGTGGACTGCTCCACCAACTTCATATCGAGCGCGCAGGAGGGCCACCAGGTCGCCGCCACCGCGGCACCGCTGCATCTCGGGCGCACCACGCAGGTCTGGGACGCCACGGTGACCAACGAGACCACCGAGCGGCTGATGGCGTCCTACCGCTGCACCCAGATCATCCTGTACTGACCTCTTACGCCAGCGCCCGGACGAACGCCGGCCGGTCCGCCGCCCACCATCGTTTGCGGCGGTCCCAGCGTTCCTGGCCGCCCATCCACTCCCACATCATGACGAAGCCCGGTTCGCCGAGGTCGGCGTGGCGCTTCACGAACTCCCCGCTGTGCGCCATGGCGTCGTCGAGCACTTCGAGCAGGTCGTCACGCCCTGGCTGGTCGAGTCCGTAGCGGTCGCACACGAGGCGGAGGCGCGACGGCTTGTCCGGGCGGTCCCAGCCGAGCAGCGCCGCACTCTCGTCGTCGTCGATCGGCACGCACATGCGGGCGAACTGCGCCAGGTCGTAGACCGGCCGGCCCGGCGCGCTGAAGTCGAAGTCGAGCAGGCCGACGGCGACGCCGTCCCTGAACACGACGTTCTCCAGACAGATGTCGTTGTGGCACACGATGGGCCCGCCCCGGGCATCGGCGATCTCGTCGTTCCAGCTCAACCCCGGCCCGGTGCCGTCGAACGCCCCCGCGGCGCGGTGAAAGCGAGCGATGAGCTCCGCCACCGACGCCAGCGCGCCGTCCGCCAGGGCCCACTCCGGGTACGGCGCCGCCGGCGCGTCGCCCGCAATGAACTCGAGCCGCTCGCGCCCGTCGGCGTCGATCCCCAGCGGCTGCGGCACGCCGTCGAATCCCGCGGCGCGCACGTGGCGCAGGAAGGCGAAGACGGACTCCGGAGTGCGGGTTCGACGGCCGCAGCACGTGGGGTCCCACGCGTACGACGAGGCCGCGGTTGGCCACCCCGCCGTGCAAGACCTCCTCGTCCTCCCCATGGTCCACGACCGGCACCGTACCGAGCGGCGTGGCCGGAACCGCCGCAGGCGATGCGTCCTGCGCTTCCTCGGTCGCGACGGGCGGGATCGCCGGCGTGCGGGCGCCGCGGCGCAGGCGGTCCCGCCACATGCTCTGGTCGTAGCTGGCCGGCATGGAGCGCGCCATGAACTCACGCAGGACCCGCACGAAGCGCGCCGGGTCGGTGTGGTGGGGGAAGTGCCCGGCCTCGTCGAAGATCTCGAACTCGCTGCCCGGCATCACCGTGTGGATCAAGCGGCCGTGGCCCAGCGGGATGATGGCGTCGCGCCGTCCCCACACGACCAACGTCGGGACCCCTTCGGCCAGGTAGGCCCGGTCCACCATGGTGATCACCTGGCCGTTCCAGTCGACGCTCGAACGCAGCGTGCGCAAGATACCCATGCGGGCCTCCGTGTTGGGCAGTGCGTCGAAGACAGCCAGGATCTCCTCGGCGTCCCGCCCGAGGGCGGTGTCGAAGAGTCGGAGCAACTCCGCGCCCAGGCGGCTGGCGAGGCGGATCGGTGGGAGGCCGAGGAACGGCATGAGCAGCTCCGACGCCCGGCACGGTGGCCATCCGCAGCAGCGGGCTGACCGTCCGGCCCACTCCCCCGCTGCTGACCAGGACCAGGCGCTCGCAGCGGTCGGGGAACTGGTAGGCGAACTGCGCCGCCACGCCGCCACCCAGGGAATGCCCGACGACGGTGACCCGGTCGACCTCCAGCACGCTCAGGAGGTCGCGCATCCCGTTGGCGAAGCCCGCCACCGAGTAGTCGGCCCGTGGCTTCTCGGAGCGCCCGTGCCCGAGCAGGTCCGGCGCGATGACCGTGTAGTGCTTCACCAGCTCCTCGAAGACCGGTCGCCAGCTGTCGGAGCTGTCACCGATGCCGTGGATCAACAGGAGCGCGGGCCCCGAGCCGGCCTTGACGTAGGCCCGCCGGTAGCCGTGGATCGTGACGTACTGGACGTTGAAGGCGCCCTCGCGCCGAACGCCGGGGCGGTGGCGGATCGCCGCCGGGTCGACCGGACCCTCGGGGGCGTCCACCTCCGGGCCCGGCGCCGCGTCGGTCGGGTGTGTCGTCTCCGCCGCGGGCGCCGTCTCACCCATACCGACCTCCCGTGCTGGTCCTCGTGCGCTGCCGGCCTGGTCGTCGCCACGGTACGGCGCAGACGTGTCGGGGCAGTGTCGACCCTGTGAATACCCGATGAATGCGGAGCGAAGCGCCGCAGGCGGGATCGTGCTGGGTCAGGAGAGCGGCCCGCTCCGGAGCAGGCGCACCATTTCGATGCCGGTCAGCGCCGCCTCCCGGCCCTTGTTGGTGTGATCGGGCTCGGAACGCACCAGCGCCTGCTCGAGGGTGTCGGTGGTGAGGACGCCGAAGACGACGGGCACACCCGTTGCCAGCTGCACCTGCTGGATCCCCGACGCGCACTGTCCCGCCACGAAGTCGTAGTGGCCGGTGTCGCCGCGGATGACGGCCCCGAGGCACAAGCACGGCGTCCACCTTGCCCGCGTGGGCGAAGGCCCGGGCCACGACCGGGAGCTCGAAGGCGCCGGGCGCCCAGGCCAACGTGACGTCGCGGCGGTCCGTGCCCACCTCGTTGAGGGCCTCGAGCGCGCCGTCGAGCAAGCGCAGCGTGATGCCGCCGTTGAACTCGGCGCAGGCGATACCGACACGCAACCCCGTGCCGTCGGTCGAGCCGTGCAGGCTGGTCCCGACACGCGACGCCACCTCGTCGAGCGCGCCGTCGGGCAGCGCCACCAGGTCGGACTCGGCCATCAGGATGTGCGGGGGGTCGCGGTCACGCCCTCACTGTGGCACACCCGACGCCGGCACAGGACGGTGTCAGAGGACGTCGTCGAGGCCCTGGAGGAGGTGCCCCATCCGCTCACGCTTGGTGCGGAGGTAGGCGATGTTCTCGGGGTTGGCCGCCAGCTGCAGCGGGACGCGCTCGGTGATGTCGAGCCCGAAGCCTTCGAGCCCGCCGTACTTGACGGGGTTGTTGGTCATGAGCCGCATGGTGGTCACGCCGAGATCGACCAGCATCTGGGCCCCGATGCCGTATTCCCTGCTGTCCACGGGCAGCCCCTGCGCCAGGTTGGCGTCGACGGTGTCGTGCCCCTCCTCCTGCAACTGGTAGGCCCGGATTTTGTGGCCCAGGCCGATGCCGCGGCCCTCGTGGCCCCGCAGGTAGATCAGGACGCCCCGTCCCTCCTTCTCGATGAGGTCGAGCGAGGCCTGCAGCTGGGGACCGCAGTCGCAGCGCAGGGAACCGAAGACGTCGCCGGTCAGGCACTCGGAGTGGACGCGCACCAGGACGTCCTCGGTCCCGGCCACGTCGCCCATCACGAGGGCCAGGTGCTGCTCGTTGTCCAGCACGGATTCGTAGACGAAGGCCCGGAACTCCCGCCCGGTCGCCGGGATGCGCGCCTCGGAGACGAGACGCACCAGCTTCTCGTTCTGCCGCCGGTAGCGGATCAGGTCGGCGATGGAGATGAACGGGAGGTCGTGCTTCTTGGCGAACGTCTCGAGGTCGGCCAACCGGGCCATCTCGGACTTGTCCTCGGTCACGATCTCGCACAGGACCCCGGCCGGCGTCAGGCCGGCGGCACGGGCCAGGTCGACGGTCGCCTCGGTGTGGCCCGCCCGCTTGAGCACACCGCCCGTGCGGTAGCGCAACGGGAAGATGTGGCCGGGCCGGTTCAGGTCGTTGGGCCGGGTGGCGGGGTCGATCAGGGCCGCAATGGTGGAGGACCGGTCCGTGGCGGAGATCCCGGTGGTCGTCCCGTGCCGGAAGTCCACGCTGACGGTGAAGGCCGTCCGCTGGGCCTCGGTGTTGGCCGTGACCATGAGCGGCAGCTCGAGGGCGTCGGCCCGCTCCGGCAGCAGCGGCACGCAGATGACGCCCGAGGTGTGGGCCAGGAAGAAGGCGATGTTCTCCGGCGTGGCGGCCTCGGCCGCCATGACCAGGTCGCCCTCGTTCTCCCGGTCCTCGTCGTCGACCACCACGGCCATGCCCAGCCGACCGATCGAATCGATCGCCTCCTGCACCTTCGAGAACGCCATCAGGCCGCCACCTCCACTCGAAGATCCTCACCCAGCTGCTCTATCGACACGATCCTGCCCTTCCACACGTCTCCAATTGTGCCAGCCCCGGGGCCCGCGAAAATCGGGCGCCCGTCGTCGCCCCCGAAAAGCACCGGCGCCAGGTACAGCACGTAGCGATCGACGAGCCCGGCGGCGTGGAAGGCATGGGCCACCGAGGCCCCGCCCTCGACCAGCAGCTGGAGCACCCCGCGCCGGCCCAGCTCGGTCAGCACGTCGTCCAGATCGCCCCCCAGCTCCAGGGCCGGGCAGCACCTTGGCGCCGGGCGGCGCCTGCCCCAGGACCACGCGGAGCGGTTGTGCCCGCTCCTCGCCGGCGGCGTCGTCGTCGAGGCGGACCGTCAGCGCGGGGTCGTCCGCCCGGACCGTGCCCGCACCGACCAGGACGGCGTCCGACAGGGCCCGCAGCCGGTGGACATCGCGGCGGGCCGCCTCTCCGGTGATCCAGCGGCTGGTGCCGTCCGGAGCGGCGGTGCGGCCGTCGAGGCTGGCCGCCATCTTGAGCACGACCCAGGGCTGCCCGGTCGTCCGGTGCTTGCAGTAGGGGGCGAGCTGCTCGGCGACCTCGTCGGCGGCCACGCCCGACCGTCACGTCGATGCCGGCGGCACGCAGGGCGGCGATGCCCCGGCCGGCGACCTTCTCGTCGGGGTCCTCGATGCCCACCACGACCCTGGCTCACGCCCGCCGCGATGATGGCGTCGCTGCAGGGCGGGGTGCGCCCGTGGTGGGCGCACGGCTCCAGGGTCACGTAGAGCGTGGCGCCCCGGGCGGCCTCACCGGCCGCGGCCAGGGCCGTCACCTCGGCGTGGGGACCGCCGGGCGGCGCGGTGGCTCCGGCGAACACCGTCCCGTCGTCGGAAACCGAGTCCGGCGGGACGACGACGCTGCCCACCCAGGGGTTGGGCGCTGTGGTCGAACGGACCGTTGCCGCCTGCGCCAGGGCTCGGCGCATGTGCTCCACGTCGTTCATGGTGAGGTCCTTGCCCGGGGTGGCTCCCCGACCTTGTCCGCCCAATAATAGAACACGTTTCAGTTTTTGTCGAGAGGGCCAGGTCAGAGAGTCGGATCGGCGAGCGGTCAGCCCTGGCGGAGAAAGCGCGATCAGGCCCGTCACGTCGGCGAGGACCGCCGTCGGCGACGCCGCCTCGAGCGTGGCCGCGTCGTGGGCGCCGCTCAGGACACCCACCACCGCGCCGGCCCCGGCCGCATGGCCCGCCTCGAGGTCGCTCACCGTGTCCCCCACCACCGCCACGGCGCCGGGGTCCTCCACCCCGAGTCGGGCCATGGCGCCGAGGATCAGGTCCGGCGCGGGGCGGCCCCGGCCGACGTCGGCCGGCGAGAGGGCCAGGTCGATCTCGGTGCGCCAGCCCAGGGCGTCCAGGAGGGCGTCGCGGGTCGTCGGGGCGAACCCCGTGGTGAGGCAGACCTTGACGCCGGCGGCGCGCAGGTCGCGCAGCACCTGCGAGGGCGCCGGGGATCTGCGGCCACCTCGCCGCCGGCCACGATCGCCTCGTAGGCGGCGGCGAAGGCGCGCGTGGCCTCGGCGGCCTCGTCCGCATCGAAGAGCCGGGCGAACACGTCGGCCTTGGACCAGCCCATCGTCTCGTGCACGACGACCTCGGCCTCCTCGTAGAACCTGCTCCCCGGCGTGACGCCCACTGCGGCCAGGGCGCTGGTGAACGCCGCGTCGACGGCGCCGTCGTCACGCACGGTCGTGCCGGCCATATCGAGGCAGGCCAGCGCGAAGCGGCCGATCACGCCGCCACCCCCGCCGCGACCAGTGTGTCGGCGGCGATGGCCGGCGAGCACGTCATGCCGCGCCCGCCCGGGCCCGTCACCAGCCACACGCCCGGCTGCAGCTCCTCGCGCAGGCAGACGTCGCCGTCGACGCACTGCGCGTAGACACCCTCCCAGCGGCGCTGCACGGGCGGGAGCTCGGTCCCGAGGATCCGCCGGGCCCGGGCGAGGAGCTCGTCGGTGGGGTCCTCGCACAGCGCGAAGTCGAACGGTTCCCCGTAGGCGTGCGTGTCCCCGATGGTCAGCCCGCCGTCGGGGCGCTGGACCAGCAGCAGCTGCAGATGGTGCGCCGCGGCCACCGGGTTCTGCGCACCGAGCTGCGCCAGCGGGGCCGGCTCGTAGGCCGGGTAGTAGCGCAGCGAGTCCGAGTCGGCCAGCGAGGTCGTGAGCGTCGTGGGGAACGGCGCCGTCTGCAGCATCTGCAGCCGGACCCGGCGCAGACGCGGCCGTCAGGGCGTCCGTGCCCGGGAGATGGTCGTAGGCGGCGCCGGTCGCCACGACGGCGAGGTCGCCCTCCCAGCGCGTGCCGGTCGTGTCGACGAGCGCGTGCGGCTCGGTCCCGACGACACGGCAGCCCGGATGGAAGCGGTAGCGGTCGCCGTGGGTCGCCGCGATGTGGGCGCGCAAGGCCGCGAGCGCCAGCCGGGGCTCGACCACCGCGTCCTCGGTGCAGTGCAACGCTCCCTCGATGTCACCGCGGACGGCCGGATTGCAGGCGCGCACGTCGTCGGGCCCCAGGAACGTGATGCCCCGCGCCGCCGCGTCGGGAAGTCGCGCGAAGGCCTCCATCACGGCGCGGCCCGGCGCGTCGGTGGCGACGGTGAGCGAGGTCATGGGACGGAAGCCGACGCCCGGCGCCAGCGTGCCGATCTCCTCCCAACGCCGGCGGGCCCGGCGGGCCACGTCGAGCTCGTCGCCCGAACGGCGCCCGCTCACCCAGACCAGGCCGAAGTTGCGCACCGAGGCGCCCGTCGGGCCGGCCTCGGCTTCCAGATGGTCGACGGCGAACCCGGCCTCGGCCAGCTCGAGCGCGTGCCAGGTGCCGACGATGCCGCCGCCCGCCACGACGGCGCGGCGGGCCGTCACCCGTGACCGTTGGCGGCGCGGGCCGCGGCCCGGATGGCGTCGGCGGCCTCCCACGGCCGCGGCTGCCCGAAGATGGCGCTGCCGGCCACCAGCACGTTGGCGCCGGCGCCGACGGCCACCGGCGCGGTGGTGGTGTCGATCCCGCCGTCCACCTCGACGTCGACCTCGAAGCCTTCCGCCGTGATCGCGGCCCGCACCTGCGTGACCTTCGCCATCACGTCCGCGATGAAGCTCTGCCCCCCGAAGCCCGGGAAGACCGTCATGCACAGGACGAGATCGACGTCGCCCAGGTAGGGCTGCACCGCCTCGAAGGGCGTATCGGGGTTGAGGGCCAGGCCCGCCCGCAGGCCCAGGCCGCGCATCTGCGTGATGAGCTCGTCCGTGTCGCCGATCTCGACGTGGACCGTGCAGCCGTCGGCCCCGGCGTCGGCGAAGTCCTTCAGGTACCGGCCGGGCTCGGTCATCATGAGGTGGCAGTCGAAGAAGAGCGGCGTGTGGCGCCGCAGCGACGCCACCACGGGAGGCCCGATCGTCACGTTGGGGACGAAGTGCCCGTCCATCACGTCGACGTGGAGCCAGTCGGCGGCCGGCGCCACCTCGCCGACCTGCTCGGCCAGCAGACCGAAGTCCGCCGACAACACCGACGGTGCGATGCGCAGGTCGCCGGTGCGACCGGGGTCCCGCTCCGGCGTGGTTGTCGATCGCTCCAACGGTCCGCCGCTCCTGCTCAGGTGAAGCGGGCCCAGCAGAGGATGCGCCGGAACCCGTAGAAGTAGGGCTCGCGCTCGCCGAGCTCTTCGATCAGCCGCTCCCGGTAGCGCTCGACGAAGGCGTCGAACAGCTCGGGGCTCAACCGCTTGCGATAGGGGGTGAGGAGGGTCCCCATGACCCACTCGACGACCTCACTGGTCGACTCGAGCTCGTGGCCGTAGACCTCCATGCGCACGACCTGATCCTTGGCGCCCAACTCGTAGAGCAGGTCGGCGTACAGCTCGGGCGAGAGCACGAAGCGGCCGCGGTCCTCGGGGACGTCGCCGTAGAGCGCGTCGATGAACGGCGGCTCGTTCGCCACGGCCTGCGCCAGCAGGTGCGAGGGATGGCGGTAGTTGGCGGGCACCTGGAAGGCCAGCTGCCCGTCGGGCCCGAGCGCGGTGCGCATGCGCGCCAACAGGTTCAGGTGGTCGTCGATCCACTGCAGCGACGCGTTGGCGAACACGAGGTCGAGACCCTCGTCGAGCCACGTCGCGATGTCGCCCTGGGCGAAGGAGAGGCCCGCCACGTCGCCGTGCGAGGACTCGGCCCGGGCCAGCATGGCCGGCGACGAGTCGATCCCGACGGTCTCCTCGGCGGCCAACTCCTCGTGCAGGATTTTGGTCAGGTCGCCCGTGCCGCAGCCCAGATCGACGATGCGACCGCCCGGGACGGGATGGCACAGCGTGAGCAGATCGTCGAAGGGCTGCTGCCGTTCTGAACGGAACCGCTCGTACTGGTCGGGGCTCCACCCGTCGATCGGAGTCACGGTCACCGCAGCATTTCTAGTCCGTTCCGAGCCGCTCTCCTGCCGCAGGCCGCACCCCGCGCAGCCACTCGTCGGCTGACATGGGAGAACGGCTCTCGGGCTGCACCCGTTCGAGGACCAGGCTGCCGCGTCCCGTCGCGACGACGGGGCCATGGAGGGAACCTGGTGGGGCTGCGTCCACACCCGGCCCCGTCCGGCCCCGGTCGGGTCGCCAGCACGGTCAGCCGCTTGCCGCGGAAGGTCGTCCAGGCCCGCCCGAGACGCACGACGCGCCGGAGATCCACCGCCGGCCTCGTCCAGTCGAGGTGCAGGTCCTCCTTGGTGATCTTGTCCGCCAGCGTGACCTCGCCGCTCTGCGGCACGGGGTCGGGCAGGCCGGCGACACCGTCGGCGAGCGCCTCCACCACCAGCGCGCTGGCCACGTCGACCAACTCGAGGCGGAGCGCGGCGAGCGTGATGTCGTCGTCGAGCGGGACGGTGCGCACGGCGTAGACGGGACCCGTGTCGAGCCCCTCCTCCACCTTCATGAGGCACACGCCCGGTCTCGCGGTCACCGGCGAGGATGGCGCGCTCGACGGGTGCGGCACCACGCCAGCGCGGCAACAGCGAGAAGTGCAGGTTGACCATCGGGATCTGCTCCAGCAGCCGCACCGGGATGATGCGGCCGTAGGCCACCACCACCGCAAGCTCGACGCCGGCGCTCGTCAGGTCGTCCATGTCATGGGTGACGCGGATGCCGAGCTCGGCGGCCGCAACCTTCACCGGGCTCGGGGTCTCCTCCTTGCCGCGGCCGCGCCGGCGGTCGGGACGCGTGACGCAGAGTGCGATGTCGTGGCCCGCCTCGACCAGCGCGCGCAAAGGGGGCACTGCCATGTCGGGGGTGCCGAGATACGCCAGCCGGGCCACCCGTTCACCGTAGGGCAGGCCGGTGTCCCTCCGACTGCAGGAGGCGCTGCGTTGCGGCGCCGGGCGCCGCGGCGTCAGCGGGTGAAGAGGTTGGCGAGCCCGTCGGGATCGGACGCCGGCAGATCCAACGTGCGGCTGCGCAGGATCCTGAGGGCCTCCTTGCGCTGGTCCTCGTTCAGGCGCTCCACCAACAGGATGCCGTCGAGGTGGTCGAGCTCGTGCTGGAAGACCCGCCCTTCGAGCTCGGAGGCCTCGATGGAGATGTCGTTGCCGTCGAGGTCGAGGCCCACCAGATGGACCGCGTTCGGTCGCACGATCTCCCAACTGAGGCCCGGCACCGAGAGGCATCCCTCGTCGTAGGTCCATTCCCCGTCGCTCTCGACGATCCGCGGGTTGATGATCGTCCGGGCACCCTCACCCACGTCGTAGACGAAGATGCGGCGCTGCACGCCCACCTGGTTCGCCGCCAGGCCCGTGCCCGGGGCGTCGTACATCGTCTCGATCATCGACTCCACCAGGCTGGCGACGGCGCCGTCGATGTCCTCGACTTCCCTGGTGCGCTCCTTGAGCACGGGGTCGCCGTACTGGCGGATGGTCAAGCTCGGCATGCGCCCATCTTACCGGCGGGCCTTCGCGGCCCGGATCGGGCCCGGCGTCCGGCCGAGGGTCGCCGGGGATCAGAGCGAGGCCGGGTCCACCTCGACGCGCAGGCCCCGGCCCGGCGGCCGGGGCGTCCGGGCCAGGAGGTCGCACAGCGGGGGGTGCGTGTCGGCCCGCAGGAGAAAGCGGTCGTCGCCCAGGGGCGACAGCGTCACGGTCGGCGGCGGCCGCGGCGTCCGACGTCGGCCGACCCTTCGATCTGGAGGCCCAGCGCCTCCGCATACGCCGGTGCGAGCGCACCGGACACGAGGGTCAACGCGGAGAAGGGGGGCAACGCCGAGGTGCGGCGTATCGCCACCTCGTCGGCCAGCACCGGCGTCGGGTCGCCCAGTGCGACCGCCTGGAGCAGCGGATGCTCGGGCACCCGCGTCTGGGCCTGCAGGCGGGCCCATGGCGCGCCGGCGCCGCGGGCCGCCACCAGGCGGGCGGCGCGGACGAACAACGCCAACGTCTCTTCGGTGGCGGACAAGCGAGGCGCCAGCAGGTGGAGATCGATGTCGAGGAAGACCACGGCCGCCGCACGGCGGACCCGGTGGAGCACCGCCTCGGTGCCGATGAGGACGGGCGTCGACGGCACCGGTGCGGCCGTCCCCGCCGCCTGCGGCCCCGCCACCTCCCCCACTTCGGCGCCGAGGAGCGCCGCCAACTCCTCGCGCAGGCGGCTCACACCCGCCCGCAACGTCTTCATCCGCAACCGGCCGCAGGACGCGCACACGACGGGGCGGGTCTCGTCGCAACGCGGGCAGCGCAGGACCTCCTCGCCCCGGGGCTGCGCCACCGCGGCGCCGCAGCGCGCGCAACACGCGAGCTCGCCGCAGTGCCGGCAGGCCAGCAAACGGGCGCCGCCCGTCCGGTTGTAGACGCAGACGAGCGGGCCGCGTGCGCGCGCCTCGGCGTCGTCGAGGACGGACCGGGCCAGCCGGACGAACTCCTCGGAGAACATGCCGCTGCGCGGGTCCGCCCCGCGGCGGTCGACCCGCTCCAGGACGGGCCAGCCCGCCCGCTCCTCGGGACGCGAGGGGGCGATGGTCCGCACGACCGGGTCCGCCGCCAGCGTCACCGGGGGCACGGGCGACGCCAGAATGCAGGGCACGCCCTCGCGCCGGGCCCGTTCGATCAGGACGTCGACGGCGCTGTAGGTGGGGGCGCTCTCCTCCCGGTAGGCGGCGTCGTGCGCGTCGAGCACGACCACGGCCGCCAGCCGGGGTGTCGGGGCCCAGGCCGCGGCACGGCTGCCGACGACGACAGGCCAGCCGGCGCGGGCCTGTTCCCACGTGCCGGCCGTCGGCCAGCCGCGGTTCTCCAGCCGCGCCGTGAGACGTTCGGCCCACCCTGCGGACGGGACGAGGACGAGCACGCTGCCCTCCCGGCCGCGCACGGCCTCGTCCTCCAGGACGGAGAGCAGGAGGTGGATCGGGTCGGCGAGGGGGGGCTGCGCGCACGACGGTGAGGCCGGCCTGCGCCAGATGGAGCTCGGTGCGGCGCGGCGTCGTCGGATCGGGTTCGGGCGTCCGTGGGCCGGACGGGCAGGCCACGGACGATGGTCTCGGGGGACGCACTGCGGAGGAAGAACGAGGCCGGGCCGGCCCAGCGCCAGGCGGCCCACTCCGCCAGTTCCACCACGGCCGAGGGAGGACCCCAGCCCAGCCAGGACTTCAGGGGCAGGACCTCGACACCGGACGGCGTCCCGACGTCCTCGCCGACCACCCAGCCCCGCACGGTCCGCCCGTGAAAGGGCGCCCGGACACGCGACCCGATGTGGACCTCGTCCCGCCAGCCGGCGGGCACGGCGTAGTCGAACGTCTTGGCCACCGCCGCCACCTCGGTGCGCACGCGCACCACCCGCGTCGCGGTGGTCTTGCCGTCGGTCTGCGTCATGACGTCACCGCGACCGGACGATAACCCCCGCAGGGGCGCGGTCAGGCGATCAGAGTCCCAGGGCGGACCGCAGGTCGTCCACCCGGGGGGTGGCCTCCCACGTGAACTCCTTCTCCGAGCGCCCGAAGTGACCGTAGGCCGCCGTCTTCTTGTAGATCGGGCGGCGCAGGTCGAGGTCGCGGCCGATGGCGGCGGGGCGGAGGTCGAAGAGCTCGCGCACCGCATCGGCGATCTTCTCGGGGTCGACGGTCTCCGTCCCGAACGTCTCCACCAGGAGCGACACGGGATGGGCGACGCCGATGGCGTAGGCGACCTGGACCTCGCAGCGCTTGGCGGCACCGGCCGCCACGACGTGCTTGGCCACCCAGCGCGCGGCGTAGGCCGCCGAGCGGTCCACCTTCGAAGGGTCCTTGCCCGAGAAGGCGCCACCACCGTGCCGGGCCATGCCGCCGTAGGTGTCGACGATGATCTTGCGGCCCGTGAGACCGGTGTCGGCGTGCGGTCCACCCAGCTCGAAGATGCCCGTCGGGTTGACGAAGATGCGCAGATCCTCGGTGTCGAGATCGGTCGGCAGCAGCGGGTTGATGACGTGCTCGGTCAGGTCCGGGCGCAGCTGCTCCTCGAGGTCGATGCCGCCGGCGTGCTGGGTCGAGATGAGCACGGTGTCGATGCGCACCGGGCGCCCGTCCTCGTAGACGACCGAGACCTGGGTCTTGCCGTCGGGACGCAGGTACGGCACCGTGGCGGCCCGGCGCACCTGCGCCAGGCGCTCCGAGAGGCGGTGCGACAGCCAGATCGGGAGCGGCATGAGGTCGGGCGTCTCGTCGCAGGCGTAGCCGAACATCATGCCCTGGTCGCCGGCGCCCTGCGCGTTGAGGACGTCCTCGCCGGCCTTGCCGCTGCGCAGCTCGAAGGAGTCGTCGACGCCCTGGGCGATGTCGGGCGACTGCGCGTCGAGCGAGACCAGCACGCCGCACGTCTTGCCGTTGAAGCCGTAGGCGTCGTTGTCGTACCCGATGTCGCACACCGTGTCGCGCACGAGCGCGGGGATGTCGACATAGGTGGACGTCGTGACCTCCCCGGCCACCACCACCAGGCCCGTGGTCAGGAGCGTCTCGCAGGCCACCCGGCTCGCCGGGTCGCCCTCGAGCATGGCGTCGAGGACGGCATCGGAGATCTGGTCTGCCATTTTGTCCGGGTGACCCTCGGTGACCGATTCCGAGGTAAATGTGGTTCTCACGTGGTGCTCCGCTTCTCGTTGTGGTGGGCGAGGACACTATCCAATACGGCATGTGCCACTGCATCTTTGGAGGTCAGTGGGATTTCTTCGCTGTTCCCGGCTGCATCCAAAATCACGACCGCGTTCGTGTCGTGGTCGAAACCTGTACCCGGGGCGCTCACGTCATTAACGACAAGCAGGTCGACGCCCTTGCGGGCGAGCTTCCGCCGGCCCCGTTCGAGTGCATCGTGGGTCTCTGCCGCGAATCCGACCAGGATCTGCCCCGGGCGCCGCCGGGCGGCCAGCCCGGCCAGGATGTCGGGCGTCTGCTCGAGGACCAGCTCGGGGAGGCCCTCCTCCTTGGAGAGCTTGGTCCCGGTCGGCCGCTTGGGGCGGAAGTCCGCCACGGCCGCCGCCATGACCACGACCGAGGCGTCCTCGGCGGCCGCACCGACCGCGTGCTCCATGTCGGCCGCCGTCTCCACGTCGATCCGGGTCACCGCGGACGAGACGTCGGGTGGGAGTGCGAGTGGTGAGGACGTCACGAGGGTGACCGCCGCGCCGCGGCGCGCCGCGGCGACGGCAATGGCATGCCCCTGCTTGCCCGAGGACCTGTTCGTGATGAAGCGCACCGGGTCCAGTGGCTCACGGGTGCCGCCGGCACTGACGACCACGCGGGTGCCGTGCAGGTCGCGCCGCGTGCTGCGGCCGAGACGCTCCAGGACGCACGCCACGATCACCGCAGGATCGGCCAGCCGGCCCTCCCCCGAGTCGCCGCCGGCCAGGCGGCCGGTCTCGGGCGGGATGACTTCGACGCCGCGCCGCTCGAGCGTGGCGAGGTTCTCGCGTACCGACGGGTGCTCCCACATTTCGGTGTGCATGGCCGGACACACCATGACGGGTGCCCGCGTCGCCAGGAGCGTGGCGCACAGGAGGTCGTCGGAGAGCCCGGCGGCGTAGCGGGCGAGCGTGTGCGCGGTCGCCGGCACGATCACGACCAGGTCGGCCTGCTGGCCGAGCCGGGTGTGGGGAATCGGCGAGGCCTCGTCCCACAGGGAACGCTGCACCGGCTCGGACGCCAATGCGGAGAAGGTCACCTCGCCCACGAAGCGCGTGGCCTCGTCGGTGAGGATCGGCGCCACATGGACGCCGGCGTCGACGAGCTGGCGGCACACCTCGATCGCCTTGTAGGCGGCGATGCCGCCGCAGACGCCGAGCACCACGCGTGGTGCGGCGACGGGAGCCCGGTCAGCCTTCACCGGCGGATCTTCGATTCCGGGGTCACCAGACATCGGCGCTGATCGCCGCGCCAGTCCGTCGGTGCCTAGCTCGCAGCCGGGTCGTCGCCCCCGACGCCGAGTACCTCGACCACGTCGGCCGTCTCGGTCGGCACTGCACCGGACTCGGCCTCGGCCTCGGCCAGCAGGCCCGCCTCGGCCGCATCGGCGATGGCGGCGGCCAGCGCCGCCTCTTCCTCGGGGTCGGGGCGGGTGAAGGTCGCCTTGCCGGCGGCGATCTCCTCGAAGGCGATGGAGACGGGCTTGCCCGACACCGATGCCACCTGGGGCGGGACCACCTTGCCGAGGCCCTCGCCCAGGCTGTTGTAATACGAGTTCACCTGGCGGGCGCGGGCGGAGCCCAGCGCGACCAAGGTGAACTTGGAGTCCACCTTGTCCAGCAGCTCTTCGATTGGTGGGTCCATCAACGTGTGGCGGCCTTGAGCCATCAGGATTCCTCCGGGTTCGCGGCGCAGGGGGCAGCCGATCGAGTCCGGTCAACTATAGCCGTCAGCTCGGCCAGGGCCTGACCAAGGTCGTCGTTGATGACCGTGTGAGCTGCAATTTTGGCGCCGCGCTCCACTTCGGAGCGCCCCAGTTCCACCCGCCGCCGGATGTGCTCGGCGTCGTCTCCGCGGGCCTTCAGCCGCTCGGCCTGCACCGCCGGCGACGGCGGCAGCAGCATGATCACGGTCGCGTCGGGACGATGGGCCAGCACCTGCTCGGCCCCCTGCACGTCGATCTCGAGCAGGACGTCGGACCCGGGAGGCGGATCCGGGATGGGCGTGCCCATCAGGTAGTCGAGGAACTCGGCCCACTCGTAGAACCCGCCGGCGGCGACGGCCGCCTCGAAGGTCGGACGGTCGACGAAGACGTAGGCGCTGCGCTCGCGCTCGCCCGGGCGTGGGTTCCTGGTCGTCCAGCTCCGGCTCAGCCAGAGCTTTGGATCCTGCGCGATCAGCGCTGCAGCGACCGTGCCCTTGCCGGCCCCACCAGGGCCGATGAGCACGAAGATGTGCGGCGCAGTGATCTTGGGTTCAGCGCGCAGTCTCTTTGAGCAGCGCTTCACGCTGCTTGGCACCAAGCCCCTGGAGCCTCCGGCTGTCGCTGATGCCGACGGTCTCCATCAGGCGGCGCGCCTTGACCTTGCCCAGACCGGGCAGGGATTCGAGGACCGACACCACCTTCATCTTCCCGATGGTCTCGTTGGAGTCCGCCTCTTGGAGGAGGTCCGCCAACGACAAGTTGCCCATCTTGAGCTTGTCTTTGACCTCGGCCCGCTCACGGCGAACCCTGGCAGCCTTTTCGAGTGCAGCTGCGCGCTGCTCTGGAGTGAGTGCGGGAGGTTGCGGCATGGCGAGACCATAGCGCCTCAGCCAGGGCCGTTCATACCCATTTCCCCTCTTCAGCCCATTGCGGCCGCCAGCTCTCGGTTCAGCGAGCGTGCGCTGCGACCCAGGCCGGCGGGATCGGGACCCTCGTTGAGGAGCCCCCGCGAGCTGCTCGGCAGCACCGTGCCGGGGCGGCACCCGGCGAATCGGGCCGCGATATCGGCCGGCCCGGCGCCCTGGGCACCCAGCCCGGGAGCAAGGATTACCCCTCCGAGCTGGGACAACGCGAAAGCAGAGGGCTCCAAGGTGGCACCGACGACCGCACCCACCGTCCCGGTCGGGATGGAAGGCGAGCCGTTGAGCTCGGCGATCTCGCCCAGGAGCATGTCCTCGACCCCGGGGCCCGCGGCGGTGACCGCCTGCTGCAATTCCCGGCCCTCGGGGTTGGAGCTCCGGGCCACCACCAGGACCCCCTTGCCGTTGGCCGCGGCCAGGTCGACCAGGGGCGACAGGGCTCCCAGGCCGAGATAGGCGTGCGCCGTGACCGCATCGGCGGACAGCGGGCTGTCCTCCCCGAGCCAGGCATCGGCGTAGGCCGCGGCGGTCGAGTCGATGTCGCCCCGCTTGGCGTCGGCGATGACGATGAGGCCGGCGGCCGTGGCGTCCGCGATGAGCCGCTCCAGCTCGGCCAGGCCGGCCGAGCCGTGGCGCTCGAAGAAGGCGACCTGGGGCTTGACCACGCTCACCGCGCCGGCGAACCCCTCGACGCAGGCCGCGCAGAACGAGCGCAGACCCCTGGCGTCGTCGCTCAACCTCCACTTCGCCAGCAAGGCGGCGGACGGATCGATGCCGGCACACAGCGGCCCGGTCCGGGCCACCGCCGCCGCCACCCGGTCTCCGAAACTGTCAGCCATCGCTTCCTCCTTCTTGTCCTTGTCGTGACGGCACGGCGATGCCCTGGGCCGCCCGGTCCCGTTCCGGCGCGGTGCGCGCCGGTGCCGGCCTCGACGCGGCGACGCGCCCGTTGACGGATGCCCTCGACCGTGGTGCCCTGGGCCTCGCACCACCGGGCGACCTGGCGCAGCACCTTCCACGGCGCCTTGGGGTCCCGGAAGGTCGCGGTGCCGACCTGCACGGCGTCGGCCCCGGCCACCAGCAGCTCCACGGCATCGTGGCCCGAGAAGACCCCGCCCACGCCGACGATCGGCAGCTCGGGGAAGGCGGACCGGCACTCCCACACGGCACGCACCGCCACCGGGTGCACGGGGCCGCCCGACAGCCCGCCGCCACCGGCACCGAGCACGGGCCGGCCCGACTCGATGTCGAGCGCCAGGCCCAGCAACGTGTTCACCAGGGTCAGTCCGTCGGCCCCGCCCGCCACGGCACCGTGGGCGATCTCCACCACGTCGGGGACGTTGGGGCTGAGCTTGGCCCAGCGCGGCACGCCGCACTCCGTGGCCTCGAGGACCCGCGCCGTGGCCTCGGCCGAGTGGGCGAACATGCGCGAGCGGTCCTCCACGTTGGGACAGCTGACGTTGACCTCGAGCGCCTTGATGCACGAGCCGGCGCCCGACGAGGCGGCCACCGCCACCAGCTCGGCCGCTTTGGCGTAGTCCGCCACGGAGCGACCCCAGATGCTGACGACGACCCGGGCCCCCGCGTCGTGCAGCGCCGGGAGATCGTCCGCCACCCACGCCGCCAGCCCGGGGCCCTGCAGGCCGACGCTGTTGAGCATGCCGGCCCCGACCTCGTGCACCCGCGGCGCCGGGTTGCCCGCCCACGGCTCCACCGACAGCGACTTGACCACGACGGCGCCGAGCTCGCCCAGGGGGCCGTAGTCGGACAGCTCGATGCCGTGCCCGGACGTGCCCGAGGCCGTCAACACCGGATTGGGAAGGGCGACGCTCCCGACGCTCGTGGCGAGCGTTGCCGCCCGGCGCCCGTCGGGAGCGCCACTCACTGCGACGTCCCCGTGGGGGCCGGGTGGAGATCCTGCAGGGCGCGCACCTGCAGCGGGTGCGCGCGTGTGTCGGCGATGCCGGCGGCGGCGGCTCTCGCCGCGGCCAGCGTGGTGAGGCACGGCACCTTGTGGACCACCGAGGCCGTGCGGATGTGCTGCCCGTCGGCCCGCGGGCCGAGGCCGCGTGGGGTGTTGACCACGAGCTGCACCTTGCCCTGGGCGATCAGCTCGACGGCGTCGGAGGCCACGCCCTCCTCCCCCACCTTGGCCACCAGCGTGTCGACGGTCAGGCCCTCGGAGCGGAGATAGCCCGCCGTCCCGAGAGTCGCCGCGATGGAGAACCCGAGCTCGCTGAAGGCACGGGCCACCTCCAGGCCGGCCGGCTTGTCGCGGTCGGCCAGCGACAAGAAGATCGTCCCCGCGTCGGGCAGTCGCGTCCCCGACGCCATCTGGCTCTTGGCGAAGGCCAGGCCGAAGGTGCTGTCGACGCCCATGACCTCGCCGGTCGAGCGCATCTCGGGCCCGAGGAGGGTGTCGACGCCGGGGAAGCGGTCGAACGGCAGCACCGCCTCCTTGACGCTCACGTGGTCGAGCACCGGCACCCGACCGACGACGTCGGGGCGCAGCAGGCCCTCGGCGCGCAGGTCCTCCAGGCTCTGGCCCACCATGAGCCGGGAGGCCACCATGGCCAGCGGCACCCCGGTGGCCTTGGCCACGAACGGGACCGTCCGGCTGGCCCGGGGATTGGCCTCGAGGACGTAGACCTGCCCCTCCTTCACGGCGAACTGCACGTTGATCAGCCCGCAGACGGCGAGCGACTCGGCGAGCGCCTTGGTGTGCCGCTCGAGCTGCTCGATCACGTCCTCGTCCAGCGTCTGCGGCGGCAGCGCGCAGGCCGAGTCGCCCGAGTGCACCCCGGCCTCCTCCACGTGCTCCATGACCCCGGCGATCAGGATCTCGCCGGTGCGGTCGCGCACCGCGTCGACGTCGACCTCGACCGCGTCCTCCAAGAAGCGATCGACCAGGACGGGGCGATCCGCCGTCACGCCGCCTTCGCGCGCCAGCGCGCCGGTCGTCATGGACTGCATGACCCGGCGCACGCCCTCGTCGTCGTAGACGATCTCCATGGCCCGCCCGCCCAGGACGTAGCTCGGGCGGAGCAGCACGGGGTAGCCGACCTGTCCCGCGACCGCCAGCGCCTCGGACGTCGTCGTCGCCGTCCCGCCCGGGGGTTGGGGAATGTCGAACTCGTGGCACAGCGCGTTCCAGCGTTCCCGGTCCTCGGCCAGGTCGATGGAGGCCGGGCTCGTGCCGAGCACCAGCTCGGGCGGCAGCGAGCCCGCCAGCTTCAGGGGCGTCTGGCCGCCCAGCGACACGATGACGCCCTCGACCTTCCCGCCGGCCGCCAGCTCGGCCTCGAGCACGTTGGCCACGTCCTCGTCGGTCAGCGGCTCGAAGTAGAGGCGGTCGGAGGTGTCGTAGTCGGTCGAGACGGTCTCGGGATTGCAGTTGATCATGACGGTCTCGAAGCCGGCGTCGCGCAAGGTCATGGACGCGTGCACGCAGCAGTAGTCGAACTCGATGCCCTGTCCGATGCGGTTGGGCCCGGAACCGAGAATGATCACCCGGGCCCGGTCGGACGGGCGGACCTCGTCCTCCTCCTCGTAGGTGGCGTAGTGGTACGGCGTGAAGGCCTCGAACTCGGCGGCACAGGTGTCGACCGTCTTGAACGTCGCCCGCACGCCGTGCGCCAGCCGCTCCGCCCGGATGTCGGCCGCACTGACGCCGCGCAGGTAGGCCAGCTGCGCGTCGGAGAAGCCCAGCCGCTTGGCCCGGCGGAAGTCGGCCGCACCCAGTGACGCCGCGTCGGCGATGCGCCGGCGTTCGGTCACGATGCGGGCGAGCTGCCTGACGAACCAGGGGTCGATGCCGGTCCGTTCCACGACCTCGTCCACCCCGATGCCGCGGCGCATGGCCGCCTCGAGCTCGAAGATGCGCTCGGGCGTGGCGATGCCGATGCGCTCGACCAGCGCCTGCAGCGGCAGCTCGTCGAGCGACGTCTCGGACGGGTCGGCGTTGAGCCCGGCCCGGCCCTGCTCCAACGAGCGCAGCGCCTTCTGGAGCGACTCGCAGAACGTGCGGCCGATGGCCATGACCTCACCCACCGACTGCATGCGCGTCCCGAGGCGACCATCGGCCCCCGGGAGCTTCTCGAAGGCCCAGCGCGGGATTTTGGTGACGACGTAGTCGATGGTCGGCTCGAACGACGCCGGCGTCGCCTTCGTGATGTCGTTGGGGATCTCGTTGAGCAGGTAGCCGACGGCCAGCCGGGCCGCGATCTTGGCGATGGGGAAGCCCGTGGCCTTCGAGGCCAGCGCGGAGGAGCGCGAGACCCGGGGGTTCATCTCGATGATCACGCGCCGCCCCGTCGAGGGCTCGACGGCGAACTGCACGTTGGATCCACCGGTCTCGACCCCCACCCGGCGCAGGCAGGCGAAGGCGTCGTCGCGCATGGCCTGGTACTCGACGTCGGTGAGCGTCTGCGCCGGCGCCACCGTGATGGAGTCGCCGGTGTGCACGCCCATGGGGTCGAAGTTCTCGATGGAGCAGACGACGACGCAGTTGTCGGCGGCGTCGCGCATCACCTCGAGCTCGAACTCCTTCCAGCCGGCGATCGACTTCTCCACCAGGATCTGGCCCACCGGGCTGGCGGCCAGCCCTTCGGCGGCCAGCCGGCCGAAGGCGGCCGCATCCTCGGCGATGCCGGTCCCCTTGCCGCCGAGGATGAAGCTCGGCCGCACCATGATGGGGAAGCCGATGTCGGCCGCGATCTCCTCCGCCTCCTGCAGCGAGTGGGCGAACCCCGAGCGTGGGACCTCGAGGCCGATCTCCTCCATGGCGGCCTTGAAGCGGTCCCTGTCCTCGGCGGTCGAGATGGCGTCGGGCCGCGCCCCGATCACCTCGACCCCGTAGCGCTCCAGGACGCCGAGCTCGACCAGCTCCATGGTCAGGTTCAGTGCCGTCTGGCCGCCGAGGGTCGGCAGCAGCGCGTCGGGCCGCTCCTTCTCGATGATGGCCGTGAGGACCTCGGGGTCGAGCGGCTCGACGTAGGTCCGGTCGGCCGTGGCGGGGTCCGTCATGATGGTGGCCGGGTTGGAGTTGGCCAGGATGACCCGGTAGCCCTCCTCGCGCAGGACCCGGCAGGCCTGCGTGCCCGAGTAGTCGAACTCACAGGCCTGACCGATCACGATCGGTCCCGACCCGATGACGAGGATCGACTGCAGGTCGTCGCGGCGTGGCATCAGCGCGCCCCCGTCCCGGCGCCGGCCGAGCGGGTCGGATGGGCCAGCATCAGCTCGCGGAAGGCGCCGAAGAGGTAGCGCGCGTCGTGGGGGCCGGGTGCCGCCTCGGGGTGGTACTGCACCGAGAAGGCCGGGCGCCGACAGCGAGCGGAACCCCTCGATCACGCCGTCGTTGAGGTTGACGTGCGTCGTCTCGGCGTCGGGGATGGACCCGGCGGCCACGGCGTAGTTGTGGTTCTGGCTCGTGATCTCGACGACGCCGGTCTCCAGGCGCTGCACGGGATGGTTGGCCCCGTGGTGGCCGAAGGGCAGCTTGTAGGTCGTGCCGCCCAGGGCGGTGGCCAGGATCTGGTGGCCGAGGCAGATGCCGAAGACCGGGACGCGGCCGACCAGGTCGGCGACCGCCGCCGTCGGGCCCGGCAGGGCGGCGGGGTCGCCCGGCCCGTTGGAGAGGAACACGCCGTCGGGCTCGAGGGCCAGGACGTCGTCGGCGGCGGTGCCGGCCGGCACCACGGTGACGGTCCCGAGCGTGGTGAGCAGCTGGACCATCGTCGTCTTGACGCCGAAGTCGTAGGCCACGATGCGCAGGTCGCCTTCGGTGCCGGTGCCGGTCGCCGGGTGGACGCTCACCTCGCTCCTCGTGACGCCCGAGACCAGGTCCAGGCCGTCGGTGCCCACGGCCGCCGCGGCGGCGGCGCGCAGTTCCGCCTCGGGCGCGGTGCCGAAGGCGCACGGGACCGCACCGGCCTGGCGGACATGGCGGGCCAGGCGCCGGGTGTCGACGCCGGTCAAGGCCGGGATGCCGTGACGACGGAGGAAGGGCTCGAGGGCCTCGGTGGCCCGCCAGTTCGACGGCTCGTCGGCGAGGTCGCACACCACCACGCCCCGGCAGTGCGGGGCGGCGGCCTCGTCGTCGGCGGCGTTGGTCCCGTAGTTGCCGATGTGGGTGCTGGTGAAGGCGATGACCTGGCCCGCGTAGGACGGGTCCGTGATGACCTCCTGGTAGCCGCTCATGGCGGTGTTGAAGACGAGCTCGCCCGTCGCCACGGGCACGGGCGCGCCCGGCGGCCTCGCCGGAGAACACCGCGCCGTCGGCGGTCACCAACAGCGCCGGCGGCCTGTCGCCGTCGCCGGTCCGCCGCCACGCTCATCGTTGCGCCGTCGCGTCGATCACGACCGGCTCACCCCGCAGCACGGTGTGACGGACGGCGCCGGCGAACGTCCGACCGGCGTAGGGCGTGTTGCGGCTGCGGCTGGCCAACCCGGCCGGATCCACCACGGTCGTGGCACCGGGGTCGAAGACGCACAGGTTGGCGGGCGCGCCGGCCTCGACCGGGCCGCCCTGCGCGCTGTGGCCCGCGCCCAGCGGGTCCGTCGCCGTCAGCTTGGCGATGACGGCGGGCTGCGTGCTCAAGAGGGCGAAGATGCGCTCGGGTCCGATGCGGGGCGACAGGACCTCCCAGGCGATGGGCAGCGCCGTCTGCAGGCCGAGCATGCCCGGCGGCGCCTCGTTGAACGGGAGGTCCTTCGACTCGGGCGCATGCGGCGCGTGGTCGGTGGCGATGGCGTCGATGGTGCCGTCGCACAGGCCGGCGATCGACGGCCGCCACGTCCTCGTCCGTCCGCAGCGGCGGGTTGACCTTGAAGACCGGGTCGTACCCGGCCACCAGGGCGTGGGTGAGCAGCATGTGGTGCGGCGCCGCTTCGGCGGTCACGGCGAGGCCCTCCTCCTTGGCCCGGCGGATCAGGTCGACGGAGCCGGCCGTGGACATGTGGAGGAAGTGCACCGGCGCGCCCGGTCAGGCGGGACAGCGCGATGTCGCGGGCGACCATGGCCTCCTCGGCCGCGGCGGGCATGCCCGGGATGCCGAGCCGGCTCGACCAGTACCCCTCGTGCATGGCACCGCCGGCCGCCAGGCCGGCGTCCTCGCAGTGCTGGGCCAAGGTGACCCCGAGGCCCTTGGCGTAGTCGAGGGCGCGCCGCATGAGCGCACCGTCCTGCACGCCGGCGCCGTCGTCGGTGAAGAGCGTGACGCCCAGCGCGGCCAGCTCGGCCAGCGGAGCCAGGGCCTGGCCGGCCCGGCCCACCGTGATGGCGCCGGCCACCGACACCTCGGCCATGCAGCCGAGGCCGAGCGCGAGCACCTCGGACGCCACCCCGGCCGAGTCGATGGCCGGCTCCGTGTTGGGCATGGCGACGATGGCGGTGAAGCCGCCGAGCGCAGCCGCCCGGGCGCCGGTCTCGATCGTCTCGGCCTCCTCGCGGCCGGGCTGGCGCAGGTGCGTGTGCAGGTCGACCAGCCCGGGGCCGACCAGGCAGCCGCGCGGCGTCGAGCACCAGCGCGCCCGCCGGGGCGTCGATGGACTCGGCCACGGCGACGATGTCGGTGCCGGCGACGGCGACGTCGGCGCGGGCCAGGCCGGCGGGCCCCACCACGGAGCCGCCGCGGATGACGAGCGTGGGCTCAGGCAACGGCGGGCACCTCCGCGATGCCCGGCAGCTCGCCCGCCGAGCAGCAGGAACAGGATGGCCATGCGCACCGCGATGCCGTTGGCCACCTGCTGGGTCACCACCGTGCGCGGCAGGTCCGCCACGTCGGAGGCGATCTCGACCCCGCGCACCATCGGCCCGGGGTGGGTCACGATGGCGTGGTCGGCCAGCCGCTCCGGCCCGGCGCGCCGTGAGGCCCCAGCCGGCCGTGTACTCGCGCAGGCTGGGGACGAACGACCCGCTCCCCCGCTCCGCCTGCAGGCGCAGGAGCGAGACCACGTCGGCGTCGGCCAGCGCGGCATCGAGGTCGGTGGCCACCTCGACGGGCCAGCCCTCGAGCGAGGGCGGCAGCAGGCTGCCCGGTGCGGCCAGGGTGACGTGGGCTCCCAGGGCGGTGTAGGCCAGCACCTCGGAGCGAGCCACCCGGCTGTGCCGCACGTCGCCGACGATCAGGACCCGCAGATCCTCGAAGCAGGAGATGCCGAGCTCGTCGGGCGCGGCGCCCTTGCGCTCGGCCAGCACCTGGCGCACGGTGAAGCAGTCGAGGAGGGCCTGGGTGGGGTGCTCGTGCCAGCCGTCCCCGGCGTTGACCACGTGCGCCCGCTCGACCCAGCGCGCCACCTGGTGGGGCGCGCCGGCCGACGAGTGGCGGATGATGATGGCGTCGATCCCCATGGCCTCGACCGTCTCGACGGTGTCGCGCAGGCTCTCGCCCTTCTTCACCGACGAGCTGGCCACCGCCAGCGAGAGCACGTCGGCCGAGAGCCGCTTGGCCGCCGTCTCGAAGGAGAGCCGGGTGCGGGTCGACTCCTCGAAGAAGAGCGTCGCCACCACCTTGCCGCGCAACGTCGGGACCTTGGGCATGGAGCGGCGCTCGACCTCGGCGAAGGCCTCGGCCACGTGCAGGACCTCGGCGATGCCCTGGGGCCCGAGGTCGGCGACCGAGAGGAGATGCTGGGTGCCGGTCACTTGTCCTCCAGACTGCCTATCCAGACGCCGTCCTCACCGACGTCGACCATCTCCTCGCGGCGCGTCGGCAGGTTCTTGCCGACGAAGTCGGGACGGATCGGGAGCTCGCGGTGGCCCCGGTCGACCATGACGGCGAGCTGGATGGACCGGGCCCGGCCGAAGTCGTTGAGGGCGTTCAGGGCGGCGCGGATGGTCCGGCCCGGTGAAGAGGACGTCGTCGACGAGCACCACCACCTTCCCGGCCAGGTCGACCGGGATGTCGGTGACGGCCTCGGGGAGGACGGGACGCAGCCCGATGTCGTCGCGGTAGAAGGCCACGTCGAGGCTGCCGACGGGGAGGGTGTCGACCGCCTCGATCTGTCGCAGGATCTCGGCCATTTTCGTGGCCAGCGGGACCCCGCCGGTCTGGAGCCCGACCAGGACGACGTCCTCGACGCCCCCGTTGCGCTCGACGACCTCGTGCGCCATGCGCGTCAGGGCGCGCAGGACATCGGCATGAGGTCAGGACCTGGGAGTGGGCCACGAACACGCCCCCGAGGGGTCGCGTACTGACTGCGTTCGCGTTCGGCCACTGCTCCTCCTGCCGTGTGAGCCTCACGGGACTCACTTCACGGTCAGGTGATGACTTCAGCGCGCCGGGGTGCGGCGCGGGCCGGGGCTCCGGCTCAGCGCTGAGCCGATGTCGGCGACGATGGTCGAGAGGATCCCGTTGACGAAGCGACCCGACTCGTCGGTCGAGTACTCCTTGGCCAGCTCCACCGCCTCGTCGATCACCACGGCGCGTCGGCGGCCCGTCGGCGTCGAGCAGCTCGGCGACGGCCAGCCGCAGCACAATGCGGTCGACCACGGCCATGCGGTCGAGCGGCCAGCCCACCGAGGCCCCGGCGATGCGGCGGTCCGCCTCCTCCCGGGTGGCGACGGCGTGCTCGATGAGGGTCCGCACGTACGGGTCGGGCGGGACGGGAAGGGCGTCGACGACCTGGAGCGGCCCCTCGCCCTTGAGCTCGGCCTCGTAGAGCAGGGAGAGCGCGCGCTCGCGCTGTTGGTGGCGGGGGGCGGCGTCGGTCATGTGCGTCTGGTCCCGTCCTCGGCCCGAGGCTGCGGCGGCTCGGCGAGGCGGCCGGGCCGTCAGGCCCGGGTCAGGTACTCGCCGGAGCGGGTGTCGACCTTGATCACGTCCCCGATGTTCACGAAGAGGGGGACCTGGACGACGTGACCGGTCTGCAGCGTGGCGGGCTTGCGGGCGCCCGAGACGCGGTCGCCCTGCATGCCCGGCTCGGTCTCGGTGACGGTCAGCTCCACCGCGGCCGGGAGCTCGACGCCGACGATCTCGCCGTTGTACATCTGCACGTTGGCGGCGTCGCCTTCCTTCAGGTAGTTGCGGCGCCTCGCCGAGCGCGTCGGGCGGGACCTGCATCTGGTCGTAGCTCGTCGTGTCCATGAAGACGTAGTCGGTGCCGTCGCGGTAGAGGAACTGCATGTCCCGCTTGTCGATGATCGCCTGCTCGAGCTTCTCGTCGGCCCGGTAGGTGCGCTCGATCACGGCGCCGCTGCGGACGTTCTTGAGCTTCGTGCGCACGAAGGCGCCGCCCTTGCCCGGCTTCACGTGCTGGAACTCGACGACGCTGAACAGGCCCTCGGGGAGGTCCAGGCTCATGCCGTTCTTCAGGTCATTGGTCGAGACTGCCATGAATGTCCTTTGTGAAACGGGTCAGGGGGCGGGCGCCGTCCTCGGTCACCACCAGGGTGTCCTCGACACGGACGCCGCCGTGCCCGGGAACATAGACACCGGGCTCGACGGTGACGACGAAGCCGGGGGCGAGGATAGCAGTGCCCAATTGGCTCACCGTCGGGGCCTCGTGGATATCGAGGCCGACGCCGTGGCCGGTGCCGTGCTCGAAACGCTCGGCCCAGCCGGCGTCGGCGATGATCCGGCGGCAGACGTCGTCGACGTCCTTGGCCGAGATGCCGGGGCGCACGGCGGCGGCGCCGGCGGCCTGGGACGCCTGGACCACGTTGAAGATGCGGGCCAGCTCGCCCTCGGGCTCCGCGTCGACGCAGAACGTCCGCGTCATGTCGGAGCGGTAGCCCTCGAAGGTGGCGCCGAAGTCGACCACCACGGGATCGCCCCCGTTGATGCGGCGGGAGCCGGGGTGGTGGTGCGGCTTGGCCGAGTTCTCGCCCGCGGCGACGATGGTCTCGAAGGCGAGTGCCCTCGGCGCCGCCACGGCGCATGGCCGTATCGAGCTCCAGGGCGAAGTGCTCCTCGGTGACCCCCTGGCTCATGAGCGGGAGCACCTCGAACAGTGCGGCGTCCGCAATGGCGGCGGCGCGCTCCATGCGGGCGAGCTCGGCGGCGTCCTTGCGCTCACGCAGCGCCTCGACCGCGTTGGCGGTGGCGACGAGCTTGTCGCCGCCCAGCACGTCGGCCCAGCCGCGCTGCCCGCTCCAGGTGATGTTGCCCGCCTCGAGGCCGATGCGGCCGGCCTTGGCCGCCTCCAGCGCGGCACCGCGCGGCCTCCCGCTGTTCGGCGCCCGTCCCGATGGAGATCTCGACCTCGGCGGCGCCGGCCCGCTGCAGCTGCTCGGCCGACTGGGTGCGGTAGCGGCCGTCCGTCGTCAACACCGACAGGTCCTTCGTCACGACCAGCACCGCCGCCGAGCCCGAGAACCCGGTGAGGTAGCGGACGTTGGGCAGCGTGGTGACGACGAGTGCGTCGACCTCGTGCTCGTCGAACGTGGCGCGCAGGCGGTCGAGGCGGCCGGTGACGATGATCGGCGGCAGCGCGGCGTGCGCGGGCGAGTAGGGGTTGGCGCGGCTGGTGGTCGTCATCGGACTCAGGATCCCTTCAGGAGTGCGGCGGCGGCGTCGATGGCGAGCTCGTAGCCGAGCCCGCCGAAGCCCGCGATGACCCCCGACGCCACCGGGGCCAGCACCGACGTGTGCCGGAACGGCTCCCTGGCGGCGGGGTTGGAGAGGTGCAGCTCGACGACCGGTCCCTCGAAGGCGGCCACGGCGTCGTGCAGCGACCACGACGTGTGGCTGAGCGCGCCGGCGTTGATCACCAGCGCGTCGGCCCGGCCCCGTGCGGCGTGCACGGCCTCGACCAGCTCGCCCTCGTGGTTCGTCTGCAGGTGCTCGAGCTCGAGGCCGTGGCGCGCCGCCGCCGTCCCGGCCCGGGCCACGTGGGTCGCCAGCGTGTCCGTCCCGTAGACGTCCGGCTCCCGCTCGCCGAGCAGGTTGAGGTTGGGGCCCGAGAGGAGAAGGACGAGGCTCATGTGCGCGCACCCATGTCAGCCAGGGTAGCGACCACGTCGGCGACGCGCCACGCCACGCACCGGCCTCGACGCCGTCGGGGCCGTCGAGCACGAACGTCAGGTCCTGCTGCGCCTTCTTGTCCCGCCCCATGAACGTGACGAGCTCCGCCGCCTCGGCACCCGGCGGGCAGATCGGCCGGCAGATCGAAGCTGCCGATCGACCCTGCGGTGCTCGGCGACCCGGTCGGCGTCGATGCGCCCCAGCCGCTGCGCCAGCAGGGCGGCGAACAGGATCCCGATGGCGACCGCCTCGCCGTGGCGCAGGTCCCAGCCCGGGTGGTCCGGCTCGGCCCGCGCCCTCGAGCGCGTGGGCCAGCGTGTGGCCGTAGTTGAGGATCATGCGTCGCCCGCCCTCGCGCTCGTCCTCGGCGACGACCGCCGCCTTGATGCCGGCGCAGCGGGCCACCTGCTCCTCGATGGGCTGGTCCGCCGTCGGGGCGTCGCCCAGGAAGGCGTACTTGGCGATTTCGCCCCGGCCGCAGGCCCACTCGCGTGGCGGCAGGGTCGAGAGGGTCTCGGTGTCGCAGAGCACGGCGTTGGGCTGCCAGAACGCGCCGACGAGGTTCTTGCCCTCGGGGAGGTTGACCCCGGTCTTGCCGCCGATGGCGGCGTCGACCTGTGCCAGCAGCGACGTGGCGACGTTCAGGTAGGCGGTGCCCCGGTGGTACGTGGCGGCGGCGAACCCGGCGACGTCGGTGACGATGCCGCCCCCGACCGCGACCACCACATCGGCCCGCGACAGGCCGGCGGTGGCGAAGAAGCGGGCCAGCTCCTCGACCGTGGCGAGCGTCTTGGCCTCTTCCCCGTCGGGGATGAGGCACACCTCGAACGGGCACGCCGGGGTCGAGCCCGTCCACCCAGCCGGCGTCCTTGATCGACTGCTGCGTCACGATCACGGCCGACTTGGCGCTGGGCGGCACGAAGCGCGCCACCTCGTGGCGGGCCCCGGGGCCGACGAGCACGGGATAGGAGCGCTCGGCCAGGTCGACGGAGAGGGCGTGCACGGCTGGCTCCGCTAGCGGGCTCGGCCCGGGGCCGTGGCCGGTGTCGGTGGCGGCGGTGCCGGTGGTCGTCGCGGCGGCGATCCATGGCGTCGATGATGCGGTCGACGACCGCGGCGGGGTCCAGGTCTTCCACGTCGAGCACGAGGTCGGCCACCTCGGCGTAGAGCGGGCGACCGGACCGCGTTGAGGCGGACCACGGCCTCGGCCGGGTCGTCGCCGAGCAGCGGCCGGCCGGTGCCGTCCCCCAGCCGGGCGGCCAGGGTCTCGGGACGAGCCCGCAACCAGACGACGATGCCGCTCGACCGCGATGAGCCGGCGGTTGTCCTCGCTCAACACGGCGCCCCCGGCCACCGAGACCACCGACGGCGACGGGTCGGCGCAGGCCTCGGCCAGCACGGTCGCCTCGGCCCGGCGAAAGGCCGCCTCACCGTCGCGGGCGAACAGCTCGGGCACCGTGAGCCCGGTGGCCGCCTCGACGTCGGCGTCGGAATCCCGGTAGCCCCAGCCGAGGCGCTGGGCCAGGAGCTGGCCCGTCGTGGTCTTGCCGGCGCCCATCATCCCGACGAGCAGGATGCGGGGGGTCATCCGGCGGCGCTGTCCGAGCCGGCGTCCCCGGTCGGGCGGCCCACGGCCGACGACGGCGTCGTGCCGAGCGACGGCCACGAACCCGTCGCGGTTGCGCACGACCTCGGCCAGGGAGTCGCCTCCGAACTTGCGCAGCGCCTCGGTGGCCAGCACGAGCGCGGTCATCGACTCGGCGACCACACCCATGGCCGGCACGGCGGTGACGTCGGTGCGCTCGCGGAAGCTCACCGTCGACTCCTTGGTCACGACGTCGACCGTCTGGAGCACGGGCCGGTTCAGGGTGGCGAGCGGCTTCATCGCCACGCGCGCCACCAGGAGCGCGCCGTTGGAGATGCCGCCCTCGATGCCGCCCGCCCTGTCGGTGGGCCGGACATAGCCCTCCGCCTCGTCGTAGTGGATGGCGTCGTGGGCGTCGGAGCCCCGGCGTGCCGCGTTGTCCCAGCCGTCGCCGATCTCCACGGCCTTGACGGCCTGGATCGACATGAGCGCCTGGGCCAGGTTGGCGTCGAGCTTGCGGTCCCAGTGCACATGGCTGCCCAGACCGACCGGGACGCCGTAGGCCAGGACCTCGGCGACCCCGCCCAAGCGAGTCGCCGACCTTGGACGCGGCCTTGACGGCGGCGATCATCGCCTTCTCCCCGGCGGCGTCGAAACAGCGCACGGCACTGGCGTCGACCGCGCCGAGGTCGCCGGGTCCGGGCCGGGCTGCGTCGGGGCCCGTGGTCGCCTCGCCCAGGCGCCACGATGTGGCTGACGATGGAGACGCCGAGGTGGGTCAGGAGCAGCTTGGCCAGCGTGCCGGCGGCCACCCGGGCCGCCGTCTCGCGGGCCGAGGCCCGCTCCAGCACGTCGCGGGCGTCCTCGAAGCCGTACTTGAGCATGCCCGGCAGGTCCGCGTGACCCGGGCGGGGCTGGGTCAGCACCTTGGAGGGCGCACCGGGCTCGGGGGACATCTCCTCCGTCCACTTCGGCCATTCGGTGTTGGCGATCTCGATGGCCACCGGCGAGCCCAGCGTGCGCCCGTGCCGGATGCCGCCCACCAGGGAGATCTCGTCGGCCTCGAAGCGCATGCGCGGACCGCGCCCATAGCCGAGCCGGCGGCGGGCCAGCTCGTTGGCGATGTCGGCAGGCCTCGACGGGCAGTCCGGCGGGCAAGCCCTCGACGATCACGACCAGGGCGCGACCATGGGACTCTCCGGCGGTCAGAAAGCGCAGCACACAGCAACGCTACCGGACGGCCAACGCCGTCCCGGAGCCTGGAGGCGGAGGTCCTGGCCGCGAGGAGGGCCCGCCGATCTCCCGGCTGCCCTACTGGTAGAAGGGGTTCTCGCCTCTGCCGTGGTCGGTGACGTCGAGCACCCGCGTGAGCTCGGGCACCTCTTCGAGCAGCGTCGTCTCGATCCCCTGACGGAGCGTCATCTGCGACATGGCGCAGCCCTGGCATCCGCCCGAGAGGCGCAGGTACGCGCTGCCGTCCTCGTCGTTGAGCGCGACCAGGTCGGCCCGGCCGCCGTGACTGGCGATGGACGGGTTGACCGCCTGCTCCAGCACGGCGACGACCCGCAGGGCCAGCGGGCTGGTGATGCCCTTGGCCAGGATTTCGGGCGGGACGCCCGGTGAGGCCTCCTCGGGCGTGGGCGTGTTCGGGTTGACCAGGACCAGACCACCGCCGTCAGCCTCGGACCACTCGAGCCGGGCACCCCGGAGGCGGTCGATGCTGCCCGAGGGGATGACGATCTCGAGCTCGTCCTGCGCGTGGCGGGCGTCGCCCTCGTCGGCGTCGGAGACGGCCTGGAAGTAGAGGTCGTAGATGAAGGACCCCTCCTGCACGCCTCGCACCTCGAGCCACAGGGCCAGGCTGGCCGGGTCCGGCTCCTGCGCGATGGCGTCCTGCACGATCTTGTGCGCCTCGGGGGTCAGCGTGACGACGGGGGTGGTCGTCTGGAGATCTTCGGTGGTCGTGGCCATGAGAGCAGTCTACGGCGTGCGGTGAGCGGGACGGCCCCTCCCTGCGCCGGCGGGCCGAAACGACGCATGGGCCTGCTGTGCGCACGCTGTAACGTGCCTGGCCGTGGCCACGACACCGACCGACGCGCACGAATGGATCAGCTTCGAGGACGACGAGGAGGAGCGGACCTGGGTCTTCGACGCCACGTTCCTGACGAGCAACTGGACCTGCATTTTCGGCAACGGCTGCCAGGGCGTGCTCACCGGCCCGGCGCCCGAGCTCGTCCAGGGCTGCTGCAGCTACGGCGCCCACCTGGTCAACAAGAAGGACGCCCGCCGGGTGGAGAAGGCGGCCGCCACGCTTGACGCCGGACGAGTGGCAGAACCACGGCACCAAGAAGAGCGTCATCCACGAGAACAAGAGCGGCGAGACCGTCACGCGGCTGGTCGACGACGCCTGCATCTTCCTGAACAAGCCCGATTTCCCCGGGGGCGTCGGGTGCGCCTTCCACATCGCGGCCATGAACCGGGGCGTGGACCACATGACGCTCAAGCCCGAGGTGTGCTGGCAGCTCCCGCTGCGCCGCGAGGACGCGGTCGACGACGACGAAGGGCACGTGACCTCGGTCATCCGCCAGTGGGACCGCCGGCACTGGGGCAAGGGTGGCCGTGAGTTCCACTGGTGGTGCACCGAGTCACCCGAGGCGTTCGTGGGGACCAAGCCGGTCTACAAGGAGATGCAGCCCGAGCTGACCAAGATGGTCGGCGCGAAGGCCTACGACCACTTCGTGGAACTGGTCGAGGAGCGCGACCGGCTGCGGACCACGGGGGTGGCACTCCCCCATCCGGCGGTGCGCAGCCGTGGGGGCGCCGGAGCGACCGGCTAGTCCTTCAGCGGGTCGTCGTCGGCGACGGCGCTGGTCGGCATGGAGCCGAGGATGCGGTCGTACTTGTCCTCTTCGGCCAGGCACCAGGACGCGTGGACGTCATCGGGCTCTGCCCCACATTCGGCACATCGTCCCGTCGACTCCGTCGACGACCGCTTCAGACTGCGCGCTTCCTCGAAGCGCCGATGGCGTCCCTTTTTCACGAGAACTCCTTGTCACACCCGGACCGCATGGTGGCGTCCGCCCCCTTACGGCCGGACCGTACGGGCCATGTCGACCGTCGGGCCATTGTAGTGGTTGTCGGCGGCCGGCCTGCCGGGTCGCAGGTCAGGGTGGGTGCAGGGCATCGGGTGCAACCTCTACGCTGACCGCCATGCCCGGATTCGACCCCCAGGAGATGATCGCCCGATTCCGGGCCAGGGCCGAAGCCGTCCGGACACGTGGGATGCCACCCATCGAGGGCCCCGAGCGGCAGCGCTTCCGCGAACAGGCCCAGCAGGACTTCGCCGACTACGCCATGATCGGCGACGCCGAAGCCGAGCTGGTCGACGGGATCCTCACGCTGCGCATCGACCTGCGACCACCGGCCGAGCGCGGCGGGGACACGCCGGCCTGAGCCGGTGCCGGTGGCGTGTCGTCCACCGGTCAGCCGCCGTAGTGCATGCGGGTGTCCTCCATGCGGAGCACGTCTGCGGGCTCACCGCCCACGCCGATGACCTCGCCGATGCAGAAGACGTGGCTCCCGAGCGTGTCCGCACCCGTCAGGCGGCAGTCGAGGTACCCGGCGGCGGCGCTGAGGACGGGGCGGCGATCCGGTCCGACCTCGGTGACCGGTTGGCCCGACAGCGCGAGGAGACCCCCGTCAGGAGCGCGCTCGACGTCCGTGACCGGTTTCACGAAGCGCCGCACCACGTCGCGATCGCTGCGGGCGAGCAGCGACACCGTGAAACCGCCCCCGGCGGTGACGAGGCCCGCGGTGACCGACTCGTGCTCGAGGGCCACACCGACGAGCTTCGGCTCCATGCAGACCTGGACGACGAGGTTGGCCGTCATGAGGTTGACGTCCTCGCCGTGACGACTCCCGATGAGGTAGAGGCCGGTGGGGAGTGCCCACAGGACGCGCCGGCGATGGCGGTCGAGCTCGTCGTGCCCGGAACTGCCGGCGTCGGTCGTGTCGCTGGTGTCGCTGGTGTCGCTGGTGTCGGCGCTCATCCGAAAATGCTCCCTGACGAGTTGTCGGTGGTGGTGGTCGTCGACACCGTCCGGCCGTCGATCTGACGGATGCGCTGCAGGGCCTGCTGGAAGAGCGCCTCGGCCTTGATGGCGTTCCGGGCGGATTCCGCGAGGAGCTTCTTGTCGGTGGCGCCGGCGTTGAAGCACTGATTGGCCGAGGTGCCCTCGAGCCCGTACGCCTTCGTCAGCAGGTCCGTGACGTCGGGATCGGGCGAGGGAAGACTGCCGTTGGCCATCTCGGCATCGTTCAGCGTGGTGGCGCAGGCCGCATGGACGGCGCCGGTGCCGTTGGGCACGTCCTTGGGAACGCGGGCGTTGTCGGCGATGAGCGTGCCGATGTCCTCACCGAGGGAGGTTCCTTTGGTCCAGACCGACATGTTCTGTGCGGCCGAGCCCCCCTGGTCCGCGCCGGCACAGGAAGTGAGTGTCAATGCGCATCCGGTCATGAGCACGAGGGACGGGACGAGAAACCGACGCCTCATCGGGCCTTGACGATGTGGACCTCTTTGCGACCCTTGCGCAGCACGAGGTAGCGGTCGTGCAGGAGGTCACCCGACGTGAAGGTGCGCCCGTCGTCGGCCTGCCGGACGTTGTTGACGTAGGTCCCGCCCTGCTCGACCGTCCGGCGCGCCTCCTTCTTGGACTTGACCAGACCGGTGCGCTCGAGCAGTTCGACGAGGGTCAGGTCGTCGAGGAGCTCCGAGCGCGGCACCTCGGTGGACGGCGCGTCCTCGGTGACAGCCAGGAGCATCTCCTCGCTGAGCGCGGCGATCTCCTCGCCGAAGAGGGCCGCCGAAGCCTCCTCGCACTTGGCCACCTCGGCGTCGCCGTGCACGAGACCGGTGACGGCCCGGGCCAGCGCCCGCTGCGCCTCGCGGCGCTGGGGCTGCTCCGCCGTGAGACGTTCGAGCTCGGTGATGCGGTCGTGGTCGAGGAAGGTCAGGAACTTGATCAGCTCCACCACCTGCTCGTCGGGCGTGTTGAGGAAGAACTGGTACATGGTGAACGGACTCGTCCGCTCCGGATCGAGCCAGACCGTGCCCGACTCGGTCTTGCCGTACTTCGTGCCGTCCGCCTTGACGATGAGCGGCGTGGTGAAGCCCCACACCTCGTCGCCGCAGACCTTGCGCACGTAGTCGACGCCGCTGGTGATGTTGCCCCACTGGTCGCTGCCGCCGAACTGCAGGTCGCAGCCGTGGTCGAGGTGGAGGCGCAGGAAGTCGTACGCCTGCAGCAGCATGTAGCTGAACTCGGTGTAGGAGATGCCCTGATCCGGGCGCTCGAAGCGGCTCTTGACGGACTCCTTGGCCACCATCTGGTTGACGGTGAAGTGCTTGCCCACGTCGCGCAGGTACTCCAGGGTCGAGAGGCTGCCCAGCCAGTCCGCATTGTTGAGCAGGAGGCCGCGGCCATCGGCCAGGTCGAGGAACTGGGCGAGTTGGGGCCGGATCTTCTGCAGGTAGCCCTCAATCGTCTGCAGGTCGAGCAGCTGGCGCTCGTCCTGCTTGCCGCCCGGGTCGCCGATCATGCCGGTGCCCCCGCCGGCCAGGGAGATCGTCGTGTGCCCTGCATTCTGGAAACGGCGCAACGTGCACAGCTGCATCAGGTTGCCGACATGGAGGCTGTCGGCCGACGGGTCGAAGCCGGCGTAGACCGTGAGCCCGGGCTGGTCGAGGCGCTTCGGGAGATCGACGTCGGTCATCTGGTGGATCAGGCCGCGGAAGGCGAGGTCCTCCGAGAGCGTGGGCATGCCTCGACTTTGCCATACGCAGGTAGGTTGATCGGCCGCATGGGTGTTCTCACGGTGTCTCGGGATGATCGGAGGACACCGTGATCGGTACCAATGGGGCGCTGCCCCTTCCCATGTCGGGCTCGTTGCCTCCTGACCTGCAAGGGACCCTCTTCCGGGTGGGGCCGGCGTGGCCGTGGGGTGCGGCGGTGGGCTGGCGGTGGCTCGGTGGCGGTGTTCTCGATGGCGGACGAGGAGGACGGTGGCGGCACCGAAGGTGCCGGCGCCCTGCACGCCGTGGAGATCCGGGACGGCCGGGCCGTGTGGTACCAGCGTCAGGAGTCGGAGGCCGACGCCGGCGTCTTCTGGCATGCCGGGTCGGTCCTGGCCCTGCCCGAAGCCGGAATCCCGTCGCAGTACTCGCGTTTCTTGGAGCCCGAGGAGTTCGCCGGCGGGCTGACCGTCCCCATCGCCTCGCACGTGCACCGGCTGGCGAGCGACGGCGGGCGCGTGCTCTTCGGCGTCGACGACGGGAGTCACGAGGAGGGCGGCGCTTCCCGAGGATCGGGAGGGCATCTTCTTGCGCATCGGCGAGTGGGATGCGGCCGGGGCGCTGCGCGGCGCCCAGTCGGTGGAGTTGGAACGGTCCACGTGGCAGCACGACATCGGTGTCACGGCGGACCACGTGGTGTTCATCGAGTCGCCGACGGCCCGGCTGACGACCGGCCCGGGCGCGGCCAGCCCCGTCCCTTTCGGGTGGGTGCCCGGCGCCGAGGGTTGGATCGGCGTGGTTCGTCGGGACGGTGGCGGCGGCGAGGGCGGCGGCGGTGGCGAGCCGGATGCCGCCGCGGTGCGCTGGGTACGGCTCGATCCCTGCCTGGTCACGCACGTGCTGGGGGCATACGACGAACCCGACGGTGCGATTGTGCTCTACGTCTGTTGCTACGGCGTGCCCGAGGCGGGCCAACCCGTCGACACCTCGGCCTCGGTCGTCGGTCCGCCCGGGCTGGCGCTCTCCGGGGTGGGCGGGACGTTGGGCGTCCTGGAGCGATGGCGCATCGCGGGAGAGCAGGTCGAGCGCGTGCAGCTCGACGAGCGGTACGTGGAGTATCCACGGATGGACGCCGTGTGTGAGGGTGCGGCCTTTCGTTACGGCTACGCCCTGGAGACGGCATGGGCGGCGATCCCCTCCACCGTGCGGCGGCCCGCGGGCGGTGCGGACCGGCCGGATGGCTGGACCGCGGAGGCGTCGCCCGTCGGCCTCCTGCAGTTCGACCTGGCCCGAGACGAGATCGCCTCCTGGAGCCCGGGCCCGGGCCGGATCCCCAGCGAGCCGATCTTCGTCCGCGCCGTCGATGGCCACAGCGACGACGAAGGCTGGCTCCTGACACTCGTCGACGACGCCAACAGGGGCGCCAGCGATCTCTACGTCCTCGATGCCTCGTCTCTGGGCCGGCGCAGTCCCGAGGCGGTCATCCACCTGCCGGCACGCCTCCCCGTGCGCAGTCACGGGGAGTGGGTTCCCGCCGACCGCTACCGCTGAGCAAGGCAGACCGACCGCCCCGCTCCGCCGGTCCCGAGAACGAGCGTGAGCGGTGCCAGCCGTCACTTGTCGTACTCGTGGCCGCGCTGCGACCGTTCACCGTCGGCATGACACCCGCCCTCGTGAAAGACGCTCCTCGGCCCACCACCGTGTCGAAGCGAACCGATGCACTGGTCTCCAGCGTCACCCAGCACCACCGGGCGATCTCCGCCCACCAGAGCCAGCTCCTGGCGGCAGTGGTCGCAACTCGACCAACGAAAGGCGTGGCGAGTCGACGGCGCCACCTCCATGGTGGCGTGGCTGGTCCAGCGCTGCGGGGTCTCCGCCGCCACGGCTCGGGAATGGGTCACGGCGGCCGCCAAACTTCCGTCTCTCCCCAGAATTGCCGATGCGCTCTCCCAGGGGAAGCTCTCCTTCGACCAGGTGAAGCCGTTGGTCGAGGTGGCGAAGCCCGAGACGGACGAGCGCCTGGCCGAGGAGGCGACGCACTGGTCGGCCAAGCAGGTCCGGGAGCTGGCGCAGGCATCCCGGGACCAATCCGACGACCGATCCACCGGCTTCTACGCCCGCCGTTCCCTCCGTTTCGACGATCGACGCCGGACACTGACAGGGACGCTGCCCGAGGACCAGTACGTCGTCGTCAAGAGCTCACTCGTCGCTCGTGCCGCTCGCAGCGGCCGCAATCGGGCGCCCTTCGACCAGCGGATGGCTGATGCGCTGGTCTCGGTCTGCAAAGCCGAGGAGGCGGGGAACGGCGCCCGGGCGGCGCCGGAGGCGCCGCAGGCCGGCGGCGCCCGCCGCAACCGGCCGACGGTCGTCGTGCACGCCGACTTGGCATTCCTGGCCGGCGCCGAGGGGGGCGCAGAGCTCGACGTCATGGGGCCACTGTCGCGAGAGGTCGCCCGGCGGCTCGCCTGCGATGCCAAGGTCCTGGTCTCCGCGGACGGGCCCGACGGGCGCAGCCTCAACCTCGGGCGGACCCGACGGGACCCGAGCGACGCCCAGCGGCTGGAGATCAGGCGCCGAGACAAGGGATGCCGGTTCCCCGGCTGCACCCATACCGAGTTCACCGATGTCCATCACGTCCGCCATTGGGTCGACGACGGCCCGACGGACGTCGAGAACCTCGTCGAACTGTGCGATCAACATCATCGCTGCGTGCACGAAATGGGTTGGAAGGTCTCCGGGAACGCCAACGTGGAGCTGACCTTCCAGAGCCCGACGGGAAGGCGGTCGACCTCGACCCCTTCTCCGAGCCTTCAGTGCAGCGCGAGACGGACCGCCTGGTTGATCGCTTCGTGCAGCGCGACGTTCTCGGCTCGGCCCGGCACCTTGACCAGGACGAGCGAGGGCGCTGATCCCGGCTCGGCCAAGGCCGACTCGAGCTGCGACAAATCCGATACCTCCTGCACCGGAAGCCCGAATCCGCGCGCCACCGCCGCGATGTCGCTGCGTGGGTGGCGTCCCGAAGAGCTGCTCGAACAGTGTCGGGTCGACCGAGGTCGCCTGGGGCAGGAAGGAGAAGATCCCTCCCCCGCCGTTGTCGAGCACCACGAAGGTGCAGGGAACGTCGGGCAGGTTGACCAGGCCCGAGACATCGTGGAGAAAGGTCAGGTCGCCCATCAATGCGATCGTGTGGGTGCCCGCTCCGTCGCCCGAGGCGGCGATGCCCAGCGCGGTCGACACCACCCCGTCGATTCCGTTCACTCCCCTGTTGGCCAGCACCCGGGGCGCCGTTTGACTGGCCTCGGCGTACCACTCGAGGTCACGGATCGGCATGGAGGCCGCCACGAGCAGCGTGGCGCCGGACCGTGCGGCATGACGATGGACCACGCGGGCGACCAGCGGTTCGGAGATGTCGCCCTCCAGAACCTCGGCGATGGCGCTCTGCGCCTTCGCCTCCCGCTCCCGCCAGGAATCGAGCCACTGCGGATCCTGCGGTGCGGCGGTGGCGATGGCGGCGTCCAGCCAGCGGTCGACGTCGCAGTGATGGAACTCGGTCGCCACCCGGAGCGGGTCGGCCCACCGCCGCCACGGATCGACGACGATGATCCGCGCCCCTGCGTCGGCGGCGTCCGCGACAAAGGTCCCCAACGCTCGGGAGAGCCAGGGCATTCCGAAGACCACGATGCATTCCGGGAGCGGCGGCCCGGTGCGGACGATGGCATCGGCGGCGGCGATGGCCCCACCCGAGCGGCTCCCCGACAGCGGGTCCGCCAGGACAGGCCAGCCCAGCGTGTCCGCCAGTCCCGCCAGGCCGGCGGCATTCGCTCGCTGCGACCAGGGCCCACCGGCGATGATCATCCCTCTCCCCCGCAGGGGCTCCAGCCCGATCGGGGTCGTGCCTGTCCGGCTGTCGTCGACAACGACCTTCGGGCCCTGACGGGCAGGAAGCGGTCCGGCGGCGCCGATCAGCGGCTCGCGGAACTCGAGGTTCAGGTGGACGGGTCCGGGCCCGTTTGCTCCGTGCACGGCTTCCTCGAAGGCCCTGACCGCCAGGGGTCTCCATGTGGCCTCCTGGCCCTCGACGGGGACGCCCGGCGACGACGACCAACGGACGGCCGCGCCGAACAATCCCTTCTGGTCGATGGACTGCGGTGCGCCGGTGTCGTGGAGCTCGGGCGGCCGGTCGGCCGTGCAGACGATGAGCGGGACCCCGGCGTGGTGCGCCTCGACGACGGCCGGGTGGAGCTCGACCGCCGCGGTGCCGCTCGTCACGCAGATGACGGTCGGCCTCCCCGTCGCCATGGACAGCCCCAAGGCGAAGAACGCACCGCTGCGTTCGTCCAGCCGGACGTGGACGCGGAGCCGCTCGGCCAAGGGCAAGGCCAGTGGCGTCGAGCGCGAGCCGGCGCAGACGACGGCATCGGTGACGCCGAGGCGGATCCACTCGTCGACCAGGGTGGCGCTGAAGGTGGCCTGTACGCTCACCCGTCGTGCCACTCCATGTCGAGGTGCGCGGCTCGGGGCCGCCGCTGGTGCTGCTGCACGGCTTCACCCAGACGGGGCGCCTCTGGGGCCCTTTCGGGGACGAGCTGGCGGCGTCGCGCACCCTGGTGGCCCTGGACCTGCCCGGTCACGGCGATTCCGGATCGGTCCGGGCCGACCTTCGGGCGACAGCAGGCCTGGTGGCCGAGGCGGTGCGAACCGAAATCGGCGACGAGCCGTGTGCCCTTCTCGGCTATTCGCTGGGTGCCCGGATCGCCCTGCATGCAGGCATCGCAGCCGAACTGCCGCTGAGCCACGTCGTCTTCATCGGCGTGACCGCCGGCATTGAGGACGACGCTGCACGCGAGCGGCGCCGCCAGTCCGACGACAGCCCTCGCCGACGAGCCTGGAGGCGTCCGGCGACGTCGAGGGCTTCATCGACGCTTGGCTGCGCGGGCCGATGTTCGATCGGTTGGAGTCTGCGCGGCGCGGCACAGCGCGCCGAGCGACTCCGCAACAGCGCGGCCGGCCTTGCTTCCAGCCTGCGCCTGTCCGGCACGGGCACGCAGGAACCGTTGTGGGATCGCCTCGGAGCGCTTCCCGTGTCCCGTCCTTGCTCTGGCCGGATCGGACGACACTCGCTTCGGCGCGCACGCACTGCGGTTGGCGAGGCTCGTCCCCCACGGCGTCGCGTCGCTGATCCCCGGCGGAGGCCATGCCGTCCATCTGGCCCAACCCGAGCAGGCCGGCCGGATCGTGCGTCACTGGCTGGACGCCGTCGGCCCGAGCCCCGCATGAGGGTCTGACTCCGGGCGCCTCACAGGAGCAGTCCGATGGCGAGAAGCGCGCCGGTGAGGATCTGGAGCCGGGCGGTCGTCCCGAGCATCGGCAGGAGGGCGCGGCCCTGTTCGTCGCCCAGTGCCAGCCGCACGGGGACGATGGCCACCGGGAAGCGCCAAGAGGGCCAGGATCGACCAGGGCCTGTAACTCGACACGATCCCGATTCCCAGCGCCGCTCCCAGGAGCGTGAAGCAGTAGAACATCCCGGCTCGGCGCCGGCCGAGTCGTACGGCAAGCGTCTTCTTCCCCGACTCAGTGTCTGTTGCGATGTCGCGCAGGTTGTTGGCCTGCAGGAGAGCAGCGGCCAGGAAACCGACGGGCACCCCCACCCAGAGCGCGAACCACCAGTCGAACTTGTAGACGTAGAGGTGTCCGGCCAACGAGACGAGGAACGGCGCATGTTGGACGTAGGCCGAACCGGCCGTGGCCACGAGACCGAAGAAGACGAAGACGAAGAGCTCCCCGAAACCGAGGTAGCCATAGGGCCGAGGGCCGCCGGTGTAACCCCATCCCGCGATGCCGCAGACGAGGCCGATCGGCACGAGCCACCACGTGACGCGGGCGGCCAGGCCCAGGCCCGCCAGCGCCGCCACGCCGAAGGCGATCAGCGCCGCGATCTTCACCTCCCGGACCGTGGCCAGCTTTCCGGCCACGAGGCGGACGGGGCCCACCCGCTTCTCGTCGGTGCCCCGGACCCCGTCGGCGTAGTCGTTGACGTAGTTCGTCCCGATCTGAATGCCGAGGGCCACAATCAGGGCCAGGATCGCATTGAGCCAGGAGAGCTGACGGTCGAAGCTCGCACACACCCCCGTGTGACAGCTACCCGAGAATTGCGGTGTGAAGCTTCCGCTCGAGAGGTACCCCGCCGCCGTGCCGACGACCACCGGGACGATGGCCGCCGGCAGTGTGCGTGGGCGCGCGCCTGCCACCCACAGCTTGAGCGGAGGGCTCACGGGCGGCGCGGAAAGCGCGAGAAGTCCGGATCCCGGTGCTCCACGAAGGCGTTCCGGCCCTCCTGCCCTTCTTCGGTCATGTAGAAGAGCATGGTGGCGTCACCGGCGAGCTGCTGGACGCCGGCCAGGCCGTCGTCCGCCGCGTTCATGCCCGCCTTGATCATCCGCAGCGCAATGGGTGAGAGCGTCAGCATCTGCCGGCACCAGGCCACGGTCTCCCGCTCGAGATCGTCCAGGGGAACCACCGTGTTCACCAGGCCCCAGTCGAGAGCCTGTGCCGCGTCGTATTGGCGGCAGAGGAACCACACCTCTTTCGCCCGCTTCAGCCCGATGGTCCGGGCGAGGATCGACGAGCCGTAACCCCCGTCGAAGCTGCCCACCTTGGGTCCGGTCTGCCCGAACCGCGCGTTGTCGGCCGCAATGGAGATGTCGCAGACCAAATGCAGAATGTGCCCGCCGCCGATGGCGTAGCCGGCGATCATGGCGACGATCGGCTTGGGGATGCGGCGCATCAGGATCTGGAGGTCGAGGACATTGAGACGACCGATGCCGCGCTGCGCGACCTCGTCGTCACCGATGTAGCCGTCGTCACCCCGGATCTTCTGGTCCCCGCCGGAGCAGAAGGCATCGGGGCCCTCGCCGCAGAGGATGATGGCGCCGACATCGGGATCGTCTCTGGCCATGGTGAATGCGTCCGTGAGCTCGAAGAGCGTCTGCGGTCGGAAGGCGTTTCGCCGTTCGGGCCGGCAGATCGTCAGCTTGGCGATCCCTTCGGCCACGTCGTAGCGGATGTCCTGGAAGGAACCGCGCGACTCCCACGCAGGGGGCGGGAGGGGGCGGAGGTCGTCGAGGGGATCATGGGGACTGCCTGTGACCACGGTCTGCACGGCGACCTACGCTACTGGCCGGTGCCTGAGCTCGTCGCACTCGACCTTCCCGGTGGCATCGGCTTCGTCGATGCTCTTCGGGCCATTTGGGATACAGGCGATGCCGCGGCTCCACTCGATCCGCGACTGCCCACCGATCGCGCGCCAGGTCCTCCTCGACGCCTTGCGCCCGACACGGATTGTGGGCTCGGACGGGGAACAACATGGAGCTCCCCAACGGCATCGGCGTGGAGGAGGGCGACGCCCTGGTCGTCGCCACCTCGGGCACATCGGGTCACCCCAAGGCCGCCGTGCTGACGCACGACGCCGTCGCCGCGTCCGCCGAGGCGACCTCGGTCCGGCTCGCGATCGAACCCGACCGGCACTCGTGGATGGCCTGTCTGCCCTTGGCCCACATCGGTGGTCTCGCCGTCGTCACGCGTGCGATCGTCACGGGGACGCCGCTCGTCGTGCTGCCGGCGTTCGAAGCCGAGACCGTCGAGCAGGCCGGGCGATCGGGACGGGTGACCCACGTCTCGCTGGTGGCGACGGCACTGCAGCGCCTCGACCCGACGGTCTTCGAATGCGTGCTCCTCGGCGGCAGCCGGGTGCCCGACGAGCTTCCGCCCAACGTCGTCGCCACCTACGGCATGACGGAGACGGGTTCGGGCGTGGTCTACGACGGATGGCCGCTCGACGGCGTGGAGCTGTCGTTGCGCCCGTCGACACGGGCGGACGGCTCCGACACGGGTGCAGGCGACGAGATCCTGATTCGGGGCCCGATGCTCCTCCGCTGCTACCGGGGAGGTGACACCGGCCGGGTCGTCGGACCCGATGGTGCCGCCGACTGGTTCGCCACCGGTGATGCCGGCCGGCTCGAGTGCCGATGGGAAGCTCGAGGTCTCGGGTCGGATCGACGACGTCATCACGACGGGCGCCGAGAAGGTGTGGCCCGATGTCGTCGAACGCATCCTGGCGGCGCACCCCGGCGTGGCCGAGGTCGCCGTCTGGAAGCGCCCTGATCCCGAATGGGGTGAGCGCGTCGTGGCCTGGGTCGTGCCCACCGACGACGGGCCATCGCTCGACGAGCTCCGTCAGCTGGTCACCGACGGCATCGCGCCCTGGGCCGCCCCCAAGGAGCTGGTGCTGGTCGACGACCTCCCGCGCACGGCGGCGGGCAAGATCCGGCGGCGCGCCCTCGACTCCTGAGCGTTGCCGTCTGCGCCGGGGATCGGACAGTCCGTCCTGGTCGCGGTGCACGGCGCGGACGGTTCAGGCCCGTCCTTCCGGAACGCTTCCGAGCAACTGGGCACTGAGGCGTGCGAGCTTGTCGGGATTCGTCACGGAGCGCACACCGACGATGGACCCGTCCATGATGTCGAGCACGAGGGTGGCGACGACGGTGTTCCCGTCGACGAAGACCGTGGCCGGCTGCCCGTTGAGGACGATGGCGCGCGGGACGCCGTGCAGCTTCTTGGCCACGTTGAGCAAGAACCTCGAGCTGCGGTAGGGGCCGACCACGGGACGCATGGCGGCGCGCACCTTGCCGCCGCCGTCGGTCCACACCACGACGTCGTCCGACAACATGGAGAGGAGCCCGGACAGGTCGCCGGTGGCGCAGGCCACCAGGAAGCGGTCCGTCAGGGCGCGGCCCTGGCGCAGATCGGCATCAAAGCGCTGGCGGCGCTCCTCGATCTGCTTGCGGGCCCGCGACCCCAGCTGCCGACAGGCCGCCGGCGACCGGCCCAGCGACGCGGCCACCTCCTCGAAGGAGTAGCCGAAGATGTCGTGGAGGAGATAGGCGGCCCGTTCGAGCGGTGTCAGCTCCTCGAGCAGCACCAGAAACGCCAGGGACAGCGAGTCAGCCTGCTCGGCGGCCGCCTCCTCGTCGACCACCACCGGCTCGGGCAGCCACGGCCCGGCGTACGTGACGCGGGTGGACCGGGCCGAGCTCAGTTGGTCGAGGCAGAGGCGGGTCACGATGGTGACGAGGTAGGCCCGCACCGACTCGACCGCACGGTCGCTCCGCCGCAGCCAACGGATGGAGGCATCCTGGACGACATCCTCCGCGTCGGCGGCGCTGCCGAGCATGCGGTAGGCGATCCCGAACAGCAGCGGGCGCCATTCCTCGAAGGCCGCCGCGTCGGCCTCGGGGTCAGGCAATTGCGTTTCGAACCGCGGCATCTGCGGCGACCTCCCGCAGCGGAATCTCACAATCGTCCGAGAAGCCCTGGCTGCGGAGACCGAGCCCCGCGTTGAAGCGGGACCGGAAGTTCTCGAGTGCGACCCAGGCGGCCAGCTCCACGAACTCAGGGTCGCTCAGGTGTGTCCGGAGACGGGCGGCCAGATCATCGGAGACCTCGGCGGGGCTGCCCGTCGCCGTCTCGGCGTACTCGAGCACCACACGCTCGCGCTCCTCGAAGAGATCGCTGGTGCGCCAGCTGCCGACCGCGCGGACCTTGGCCGGGTCGATGCCCTGGTGCATCCCCTCGTAGTAGCCGTAGTCGACGCACCAGGAGCAGCCGATCTGCATGCCGGTGGCCTGGACGGCCAGCCAGCGCAGGGTCGGATCGAGCTTCTTCCAGCCGAACTGGACCGCCGTCTCCAGGCTGCCCATGGCCACCAGGACACCGGCATGGTGGGCCGCCGCCTCCGTCGGTTCGACGTTCTGGCCGAACCGGCGCTTGGAGTATCGAGTGCCCAGCCTGGCGACGAGGCCCTTCGGGTGCTGCAGCAACGGGACGTGAGCCATGGGTGCACCTTCCTTTTCCTTTGTGCTCCTGTGTCATCCCTTCAGACGGGACAGGCCTCCCATGTGTGACAAGGACCGGCGGCGGCGTGATGTGTGACCGTGGTGGCGCTCATCCGACGCCACCCGAAGGCTGCGCCGTCGTGCCGCCGTCGACGACGAAGGTCTGGCCGGTGACCCACGACGAGGCGTCGGAGGCCAGGAAGAGAGCTGCGGTGGCGATGTCGTCGGGGAGGCCGAGCCGGCGCAGCGGAATGTGGGCGGCGATCCGCTCCTCGCCCGGACCCTCCCACAGTGCGGCCGCCAGCTTGGTCTTCACCAGGCCCGGCGCCAACGCATTGACACGCACGTCGGGCGCCAGCTCGTAGGAGAGCTGTCGGGTGATGTGCAGCACCGCCGCCTTCGTCACGTTGTACCAGCCGATGCCTGGCTCGACCCCGAGCCCGCCGATGGAGGCGACGTTGATCACCGAGCCGCGCAATCCCGCCCGCACCGCGGCACCGGTCCACACGAGCACCGACAGCTGGTTCACCTCGAACGTCTTCTGTGCCCGCACCACGTCGATGTCGATCATCGGCCCGAAGTACGGGTTGGTTCCCGCGTTGTTGACCAGGATGTCGAGACGGCCGAAACGCGACACGGTCTCGGCCACGCAGGACTGCGCGTCCTCGGGTTTGCCGACGTGGGCCGCCGTCCACGCCACCCGCTCCTCGGGCGCTCCCCTGGCCACCAGCCCGCTCGCCGCTTCGGCCAGGTCGTCGGCCTTGCGCGACGTGATCATCACATTCGCCCCCGCCTCCGAGAAACGGGCGGCCATGGCCAGACCGATCCCCCGGCTCCCTCCGGTGATCAGCGCGGTCTTGCCCCTCAGTTCGAGCTCCATCGCCCGAGCCTTGCACGATGTCGCGGGTGTGCCGCAGTCGAGGGAAGGAGCCCTAGCATCGCTCCCGTGAACCACCTGGCTGATGAGACGAGCCCGTATCTCCGCCAGCACGCCGACAACCCGGTGGAATGGTTCCCCTGGGGGGACGAGGCGCTGCGCCGGGCCCGCGAGGAGGACAAACCCCTGTTCGTCTCCATCGGCTACGCCTCCTGCCACTGGTGCCACGTCATGGCGCACGAGAGCTTCGAGGACCCCGAGACGGCGGCCGACCTGGCCAGGTCATTCATTTCCGTCAAGGTCGACCGGGAGGAGCGTCCCGATCTCGACACCGTCTACATGGCGGCCACCCAGGCCCTGACCGGGTCGGGGGGCTGGCCCATGTCCGTCTTCTGCACGCCGGACGGACGACCCTTCTATGCCGGGACCTACTTCCCACCCGTCGAGCGCCAAGGCATGCCCTCGTTCCGTCGCGTCGTGCAGGCACTGGGTGACGCCTGGGCCAAGGAGCGGGCCCAGGTCCTCGAACAGGCCGATGCGCTGGTGGGTGCTGTGCAACGGGAGCTCCGACTGGCCGAGGCCCTCAGCGAAGAAGCGGCGGGGGGCGGGCGGGCCGGGACGGCGCCCGTGCTGCGGCTCGCCGGGGTGCCCGCCGAGAGTGGCCTCGACGCCGAGGATCTGATCGAACAGGTGGTTGCGGGAGTCGCTTCGGGCTTCGATCCCGAATGGGGCGGCTTCGGGCCGGCGCCGAAGTTCCCCCGGCCCGGTCTCGTGGAGCTGTGCCTGCGACAGGCCCGCCGTGGCCGTTCCGATGCAGCCCACGCCCGCCACATGGGTCTCCGCACGCTCGACGCCATGGCGGCCGGTGGCATGTACGACCACATCGTCGGCGGCTTCTGCCGCTATTCGACCGATGCCCGTTGGCTGGTGCCCCACTTCGAGAAGATGCTGACCGACCAGGCCCAACTGGCCCGGGCCTACCTCCACGCATGGCAGGACGGCGGCCGGGCCGAATACCTGGGTGTGGTCACCGAGACGCTGGACTTCGTCCTGCGCGACCTCTCGACACCCGAGGGAGCGCTGTATTCCTCCTTCGATGCCGACGCCGGCGGCGTCGAAGGCGCCCATGCCACGTTCACGCTCGAGGAGCTGCACCGGATCCTGCCGGCATCGCTCGTCGCGCCGGCGGCCGAGTGGTACGGGATCACGCCGGGTGGCAACTGGGAAGGGCGCTCCATTCCGGTCCGCCCCGTCGGGGCCCCGTTGGCACGCCCACCCGAGGTCGAAGAAGCCCGCGTGTTGCTGGCCGCGGCACGGGCGGAGCGGGTGCAGCCGGCTCGCGACGAGAAGGTGCTGACCGAGTGGAACGCCATGACCGTCGCCACGCTCGCCGAGGTCGCGGCGGCTTCGGACCGCGCCGACTACGGGCGCCGCGCCGAGGAGATCGGCGAGTTCCTCTGGGCCTCCATGTACGACGGCGATCGGCTGATGCGCAGCTGGCAAGGTGGCCGGGCCCGTCATCTCGCGGTGGCGGTGGACTACGCGTGGCTGGCCGAGGCTTCCTTCCGACTGTCCGAATGGACGGGCAAGACGCTCTGGCGCGAGCGGGCGGTCCACGCCGTGCACCAACTCCTCGACCTCTTCTGGGACGAGGCGTCCGGTGGGTTCTTCACCACAGGCAGCGATGCCGAGGCACTGGTCGTGCGACCGAAGGAATTCCTCGACGGCGCCGTCCCCTCGTCCAACTCCGTGGCGGTTGCGGCCCTCCTGCACGCCGGCGCCCTCGTCGACGACCCACGGATTGAGGGTGCGATCGAGCGCACCGTGGCGCTGGCAAGCCCGTTGCTGGAGCGCCATCCGGGAGCGTTGGCCGACATGGTGTCGGCCTTGTCGATGGTGAACGGGCGCAACGAGCTCGTGGTCACGGGGCATCGCCCCGATCTCGTCGCGGAGATCCGCGGGCATTGGCTCCCGACCGGCGTGATCGCCTGGGGCGAGCCCGACGCCGGACCCCTCTTCTCGGACCGCCCGGCCGAGCCGGGACTCGCCTACGTCTGCGAGGGGCGCTCCTGCCAGATGCCGGCGGCGGACACCGCTACCCTGGCCGGCCAATTGGAGAAACTGATCGGATGAGCGGGCCTTCCATGGATCCGAAGACGCACAGCGTCGGCAGAGACACGGACGCGGGGAGCGCCGGCGACGACTCCGGGGCCGTGTTCGACCAGAGTGCGCCGGACCGGGCCGACCAGCCGAACGACACGAGCCCCGAAGCTGAGCACATGGACACAGGACAACTCGAGGTACCGACCGAGGACGCATCCCGGCGGCGTGCGGCGGAGACGACGACCGATCCGACCAGGCTGCTGCGGCGCTCGGCCCGGCGCACGGAACGGGTCCCCACGGCCGGGGGCTCCACCCTCCACCTCCTCGTCCTGTCCTCGACCCTCGAGGACACGACCGTGGTCGACCTGGCGACGCGCACGGTCATGCGCGTCCGGGTGCCGTGGCCCGAGGGGCACGAACCGGATATCAGCACGTTCGACGTCGTCGAGGTCACGTTGGCCGACGATCCCGAGCGCGACGACCTGGCCCGGCCCGAAGCGACCACCGTGGCTGATCTGCCCCGCCACGTGGGCACGCTCCGGGGCCGCCATCTGCGCAAGCTCCTCCGGCGCCTGGTGGCCTCCCCCGACGGTCCCCTGCTCGGATTCCCGGGTCCCTCGGCCCCGTACTGGGAGTTCCGGGGCTTCCGGCCCTCGGTGGCCATCATTGAGCCGACCCGGCGACCGCAGCTGATCAGGCGACAGGCTGACGGCACGACCTGGGTCCGCTTCGGATGGGACCGCGACGACGTCTGGCTGCCCGTGGAGGACCGCAACGCCGCCCGCGCCCTCGACGCGGCCCGGCGCGAGCGCTTGAGCGGGAAGAGCCTGGCCACCGCGCTGGGGTTCGAGCCCCAGTACCTCCTGGTGACGGTCAGTCCCCCGCGGGACGGCCACTGCTACAAGGTGTGCGCCGCGGTGCTGCCTCGGGGGTGAATGGAGCGGGCGCCGGCCGAAGCGGGTGCCCGGCTCGGCTCAGCGGCCGAGCTTGCCTCCGGCCAGGTCCTCGGCCATGGCCCAGCCGAAGGCCACCAGACGATCGCCCCGGTCGGACTTGAAGCTCTCGAAGTGCGTCTCGACGCCCTCGGGGATCTTCACCTTGGGGGCGAAGAAGTCCAGGCCACCGGCGGTCGAGCCGTCGCCCTTGAGGACGAAAGTGCGGTCGTCGAGCCGGCTCTCGCAGCCGAAACGCTTGGAGAGGCGACGGGCCCAGGCCCGCTCCTCGCCGGTGGACTTGTGGCCCGGGAAGGGCACGACGTCCTGGAGGCCGTTGAAGGCCCGGAAGCCCTCAGGGGTCAGCAGGCGGGTCCCGAGGAGGACATCCTCGTCGGGGAAGGCCAGGAGGGCCCGACGGTACTGGTCCGCCATGATCCCCTTGAGCGCCGCCTCGGCACGGGACGTGCGGTCGACCAGCGCCAACCCGACCAACAGCGAAGGGGTCCCCCCGATGCGCTCGAGGGTGCAGAACGAGTAGCCCCGCAGCTTGTTCCCCTCCCGTGCCTGGGTGATCAGGACCCAGACCTCGCGCTCTTTGGAGAGATAGCCGATGTCGAAACCGGGCGGTCGGTCCGCACAAAGATCCGCCATTTCGACAAGCTCAGCGTCGCTGAGCGCAGTGCAATCCTTGGTGCTCACTACGATCGGCATGAGGTCAGTCTACTGGTTGTGCTCGCTGCGTTCCCAACCGGCCTGGCCCTCCGGGTTGCGGCGCGGGGCGCTTGACACCCACATCATCCCAGTTCAGGCCGGATTTCTGACGTCGCCGTCGGGCTCTCAGGAGAGCACGGCACTCTGCCCGAGCAAGCGCTTGAGCTCGCCCACCAGGCCGTTGCGGCAGTCCACATTGAACTCCGGAGGGAGCTGCAGGACCTTGGCCCCGACGTGCAACAGCACCGGGGACGTCCCGGGATGCCCGCTCAACACGTCCTTCAACCCGTCCACCTTGGCATCGGTGAGCACCCCGAGGGGCAGCGTGATGTGCAGGTTCTCCTGCCCCCGCTCGAGGATCGGGCGGGAGACCTCCATGCAGACGATCTTCGGCTCCTCCTCCCGGACGTCGAGCCGGCCCCGAACCACCAGGATGGCGTCGTTCTCGATGAGCGACCCGTACTCGGCCATCGTCTTGGGGAAGACGAACACCTCCATGGCCGCCTGCAGGTCTTCGAGGACGAACCGGGCCATGAGATCGCCCTTCTTCGTGTACGAGCGGCGGAGGTCGGTGACCACACCTCCGACCGACCGGACCGGGGCTCTGTCGCCGACCGCCGTGTCGTCCTCCCGCATGTCCGAGAGCGTGCAGTCGGTGTGGCGGGCCATGGCCGCCTCGTAGCCCATGAGCGGGTGGTCGCTCACGTAGAGGCCCAGCATCTCCTTCTCGAAGGCCAGGCGCTGCGCCTTGTCGAACTCGGTGTCGGGGATGGCCACCTTGACCCCGCCCCATCCCGGATCCGCCTGCTCGTCCTCCTCGAAGGCGGCGAAGAGCGACGTGATGCCCAGGTCCTGCTCCTTGCGGCGCTCGATGGAGCGGTCGACGATCGACTCCATGACAAGGGTCAGGCCCTGACGCGGATGTCCGAGGGAATCGAACGCACCCCCCTTGATCAGCGACTCCATGGTCCGCTTGTTCAGGACCACGGGATCGACACGGGCGCAGAAATCGAAGATGTCCTCGAACGGGCCGTTCGCGTTGCGTTCGGCGACGATCCGCTCCACCAGGCTCTCGCCCACGTTGCGCACCGCGGCCAGGCCGAAGACGATCGCCTGTTCCGGCCGGCGGGTGCCGTCCTCCTCGACGCTGATGTCCGGCGCGAACTCCGCCAGGGAACGGTTCACGTCGGGCACGAGCACGTCGATCCCCATGGAGCGGCACTCGGCGAGGTAGACGGCCGTCTTGTCCTTGTTGTCCTTCACCGACGTGAGGAGGGCCGACATGTACTCGACCGGGTAGTGCGCCTTGAGCCAGGCCGTCTGGTACGCCACCAGTCCGTATCCGTAGGAGTGGGACTTGTTGAAGGCGTAGTCGGCGAAGGGCTCGATGATGTCGAAGAGCTGCGTTCCCAGCTCCTCGCCGTAGCCCTCGGTGACGCACCCCGCGATGAACTTCTCGCGCTCGGCGGCAATGAGCTTGCGGATCTTCTTGCCGCAGGCCTTGCGCAGGTTGTCGGCCTCCTCGAGGCTGTAGCCGGCGAACTTCTGCGCGACCCGCATGACGGACTCCTGGTAGAGCATCAGCCCGTAGGTGTCCTTGAGGATCGGCTCAATGTCGGGGTGCAGGTAGGTGAGTTCCTTGCGCCCGTTCTTCAGCTCCGGGTAGTCCCGGTGCATGTTGGCCGCCATGGGGCCCGGCCGGTACAGGGCGACGAGCGCGGCCACGTCGTCGAAGCTGGTCGGGGCCAGGGCTCGCAGCGTCTGGCGCATGGCCACGCCCTCGAGCTGGAACACGCCGATCGACTCGGCCCGTCGCAGCATCTCGAGCGTCGGCTCGTCGGCCAGGTCGACCCCGTCGATGTCGGGCCGCTCCCCCGTCTCGGCCTCGATGAGGTCGAGCGCCCGCTCCATGACCGACAGGTTGCGCAGCCCGAGGAAGTCCATCTTGAGCAGGCCGAGGTCCTCGACCCCGTGCATTTCGTACTGGGTGACGATGGGCGCGTCCTCGGGATTCTCGCCGGCGCCGGGCTTGCGCTGAATGGGCAGGTAGTCGGTCAGGGGATCACGGGAGATCACGACCGCGGCGGCGTGGATGCCGTCCTGGCGCCGCAGCCCCTCGAGCCCGAGCGCGACCTCAATGACCTCCTTGGCGTCGGGGTCGGCGTCGCGCATGGCGCGGAGCTCGGACGCGGCGGCGAAGCCTTCCTCGTGCCCGTCCGTCTTGGTGATGCACGCGTGCAGCGGCGTGTCGCGGCCCATCACGAGAGGGGGCATCAACTTGGCGATCCGGTCACCGACGATGTACGGCTTCCCGAGCACCCGCGCCGCGTCGCGGACGGCGGCCCGGGCCTTGATGGTCGAGAAGGTGATGACCTGGGCCACGCGGTCGCTGCCGTACTTCTCCGCGGCGTAGCGCATGACATCGGCCCGGTAGCGCTCGTCGAAGTCCATGTCGATGTCGGGCATCTGCTTGCGGCCCGGGTTCAAGAAGCGCTCGAAGAGGAGGTCGTAGCGGATCGGGTCGAGGTCCACGATCTTGAGGCAGTACGCCACGCAGCAACCGGCGGCCGAGCCGCGGCCCGGCCCGACCCGGATGTTCGACTCGCGGGCGAAGCGGATCAGGTCCCACACGACGAGGAAATAGGCGGCGAAGCCCATGTTCCCGATGACGCGCAGCTCGTAGTCGATCCGGTCCACCACCTCGGGCGGCAGCGTCGCTCCGTAGCGCTCCTTGGCCCCCTCGAAGGTGAGGTCGCGCAGGTAGGCCAGCGCCCGCTCCTCGTATGTCTCGCCGCTGAAGCGGTCCGGCACCGGGAACTCCGGGAGGCTCGGCTTGCCGAGCTCAATCTGGACGTCCGCCCGTTCCGCAATGAGCAGCGTGTTGTCGCACGACTCGGGAACGTCGCGGAAGAGATGGCGCATTTCGGCGGCCGTCTTGAGGTAGTGCTCGGTGCCCTCGAACTTGAAGCGGTTGGTGTCGGAGATCAGGGCGCCCGTCTGCACGCAGAGCAGTGCGTCGTGGGCGACCGCATCCTCACGGTGGGTGTAGTGGCTGTCGTTGGTGGCCAGCAATGGCGCACCGATGCGGCGGGCGATCTCGATCAGCTGCGGATTCGTGCGGTGCTGGTCTGCGATGCCGTGGTCCTGGATCTCGACGAACAGGTTCTCCTTGCCGAAGATGTCCTGCAGCCGGGCCGCCTTCTTCTCGGCCCCCTCGACGTCGCCGGCCAGGAGGGCTTGGAGCACCACGCCGCCCAGGCATCCCGTGGTGGCGATGAGCCCCGCCGAATGGCGCTCGAGCAGCTCCCAGTCGACCCGGGGCTTGTAGTAGTAGCCCTCGAGGTACGCGGCCGACGACAACTGCATCAGATTGCGGTAGCCCTCGACCGTCTCCGCCAGGAGGGTGAGGTGGTAGTAGAGCTTCTGCCCGCCCTCGACGTCGCCGCCCGTGTCGTCGACCCGGCCCCGGCGCACGGGTCGCTCCGTGCGCGACTCGGCCGCCATGTACGACTCGGTGCCGATGATCGGCACGATGCCCTGGTCGCGGCAGGCCTTGTAGAAGTCGAGGACCCCGTACATGTTCCCGTGGTCGGTGATCCCGAGCGCGGGCTGGCCATCGGCCACCGCGGCGGTGACCAGGTCCCCCACCCGAGCGGCCCCGTCCAGCATGGAGAACTCGGTGTGGGTGTGCAGATGCGTAAACGACCGCTCCGACACCGGCCCTCCTCTCGTCGTGGTACTTACACCGGTGTCATTCGTCCGGGATCTAGCAATCTACCCCGCGGCTGCGCGGCGGCGATTGACCGTTCTGGGCTCACGGCGCTCAAAGATAGGTCCCCGGCCGTCCCGACTCGCCGGCCGCGGGCAAGCCCGCGCTGACGCATCTCCTCGAGCTGGGCCCGAGCGGCCATCTGCTGCGACATGAGCGTTGCCTGGATCCCGTGGAAGAGGCCCTCGAGCCAGCCGACGAGCTGGGCCTGGGCGATCCGGAGCTCGGCGTCGCTCGGCGCGTCGTTGTCGAAGGGCGGGGCCATCCGCTCCAGCTCCGCCACCAGGTCCGGTGACAACACCTGGGAGAGGTCGCGGATCGACTGCTCGTAGATCTCGCGCAACCGCACGCGGCTCTTCTCGTCGAGGGGGGCCGACCGCACCTCGTCGAGCAGGGTCTTGACCATGGATCCGATGCGCAACACCTTGGCCGGCTCGTTGACCGATTCGGTCTGGCGCTCCTCCTCGGTCTCGTCCCGGTTCCCACCGGCCAGGACCTCGTCGGGGGACACGATCCCTGGCGTCGCCTCGGCGGGCGCCTCGCTCGCCGTCAGGTCGTCGTTCGTCACGTCAGCCATGATGCCTTCCGTCTCTGCGCGGTCGCCGGGTCGTCCGTCCACACGGTCTCATTGATGGTGGCCGGGCCATGCTGCCACGGCTGGGGTGCCGCTCACGATGCCCGCCAGCCCAAAAGGGGCACGAACATCTCCGCCGGCGTCAGCGAGCCGTGACGGGCCTTGAGCCGCAGCTCACCGGTGTCGGCCGGGTCGAGAAATGCCGTGGGGGCGAACGGGATGAGCGCGACATCGCCCAGGCGTGCCGCCACCTCGGGTGCGGGCACTCCCCCGAGCCAGCCGTCGTCGATCATCTGCTCCTTCGTCCGCACCCAGGCCACGTCGCCGTGCAACGTCGCCGCCGCCGCCGCCACGTCCTCGGTCGCGCCGGGGCGCAGGTGGAGCCAGCGGAAACGCCCCTCGCCGGTGATCAGCGTGACCGCCTCCATGATCTCCGGACCGATGAGCTCGACCGAGCCTCCGACCTCCACCTGTCCGTGGTCGGCGGTGACGACGAGCACCGCTCCCGGAGGGAGCGCTTCGAGGACATCGCCCACGAGCCGGTCGACGGCGCGGAGCTCGTCGTCGTAGTAGGGGCCCAGGCCTTCGGCGTGGGCCACCTTGTCGATGCCCTCGTAGTACGCGTAGACGAACGGGGCCCCGCCCGCGGTCAGATCGCGGACGGCCGTCACGAGCCCGGCCGGGGTGTGCCAGCGGTGGAGGTCGACATTGCCCAGGTGCGCCGCCGTGAACCCGGTCGGCCCGAAGTCCTGACGGGTCACCACCGGGACGGGGGCCGGCGCGCCCGGGAAGGACTGACAGCGGCTGGAACGTCGATGCCGGGATGGACATGCGGGCGTCGACGCCACCGACCGACCACTGGAGCACGTTCATGACCTGACCGTCGTGAGCCAGGCGGTAGCCGATCACACCGTGCTCCGCCGGCACCGTTCCGGTGACGAGCGTGGTCAGGGCGCAGGCCGTGGTGCTCGGGGCCACGGAGGTGATCGGTCCTCCGACGCCACCGGAGAGGACCGGGGCCATCGAACGGCGCTCCCGCAGCTGCTCGTCGCCGAGCCCGTCGAGCACCAGCAGGACGACCTGGTCGGCCCCCGCCACCGGCTCGGGAAACCAGTCGGGAAGCGCGACGCGGCCCGGGTGCGCCAGCTCTCCGAGCAGGGTGGGCACGACACGGTGCAGCCCCGCGCCGCCCCAGTCGGGCAGCACCGGTTCTGGCGGCCGGGCGGGCGATCTCTCCTCATCCCGAGGCGGCGACGCCGTCGCCTGGGCGGTTGCGCCGTCAGTCACGAAGGGACACCCTACGACCCACGCACCCCCTCTACCCACGAACGGGCCGGTAGGATCGCAGCTTGTGAGGGTTTCGACACGGGGTGACTACGCCAGCCGGGCGCTGCTCTCGCTGGCCCTGCACGGGGCGGAGACACCCACCTCGGTCAGGGACATCGCGGTCCGGACCGCCCTGCCCCAGCCCTACCTGGAGCAGATCCTCCTGGCCCTGAAGGGTGCCGGCCTGGTCCGTTCGAAGCGGGGCGTGGGCGGCGGCTACGTCCTGGCCCGCCCCCCGGAGGAGATCTCCCTGGCCCAGATCGTGTCCGCCGTCGACGGCCCCATCGCAGCCGGCGACTTCGGGGAGCCCCACGAGAACGGCGCCTGTGACCACGAGGGCCAGTGCGTCCTGCTGGCCGTGTGGGCCGACGTGGGCGAGACGATCCGCACCCACCTCCAGTCCTACAGCCTGGCCGACATGGTGACCCGGGCCCAGGGGGGCGTGGCGGCGACGGTCTGACCCGCCGCTCTCGTCATCCCCGTAGGTTCCACGCCTCTATGGCCGGCCAGTCGAGGTCCCAACCGAGGACGCTCACCGCGCCGGTCCGCAGCAGGAAGAGCCGGCCGGCCACGGGCGGCAGGCCCAGCCAGCGTGCCGTCAGCACGCGGAGGATGTGCCCGTGGGCCACGCAGAGCGTGTCCGTCTCGATGTCCCGTGCCCGCTGAATGACCCGGTCCGCCCGGCGACCGACGTCCGCCGCCGTTTCGCCCCCCGGCACGCCCTCGTCCCACAGGGTCCAGCCGGGGTGCTGCTGGCGGATCTCGGCGCTGGTCAGGCCCTCGTAGTCGCCGTAGTCCCACTCCATGAGGTCGGGCTCGAGCTCTCCCGTGTAGCCGGCCAGGGTGCAGGTCTCCTCGGCCCGGACCAGCGGGCTGGTGAGGACCTGCCCGAAGGTGGTGGGGCCGTACTGGCGCACGAGGATGCCGGCGGCCTTGGCCTGCTCACCGCCCTCGGCGAGGAGGGGAATATCTGTGCGTCCGGTGTGTTTTCCGTTCTCGGACCACTCGGTCGCCCCGTGTCGAACCAGCACCATCCGGCCAGGCATGGGCGTAGACCAGCACGGGCCGGAAATCGACGCAACTCGGTCCGAACACCCCGATGGAATGATCCGGGGGCCTGCCCGGTTATACCCGACAGGTTGATCCCGGATTCGCCCGGGTACGTACGACTGAGAGTGAGCGAAGAACGTCTGGAGCGATGATGAAGAGCGCGGTGAACACGTCGGACACATTGGGGCTGATGTTGCGTGATCTCGACCAATTCCCCATGCCCGACCACGAGCAGCAGGTCGAGCTGGCAAAGCGGGTCGTGGCCGGTGACGATGCTGCGAGGAAGCAGATGGTGGCCGCCAACCTCCGGTTGGTGGTGCACTGGGCCCGGCGCTACCAGGACCGCGGGGTCGACATGGCCGACCTGGTCCAGGAGGGCACCTTCGGCCTGATGCGCGCCGTCGACAAGTTCGACTGGGAGCGCGGCTTCCGGTTCTCCACCTACGCCACGTGGTGGATCCGTCAGGCTCTCCAGCGCGCCGTCCAGCAGCACGGTCGCACCATCCGGATTCCCCTCGAGGTCGGTGAGCAGATTCAGCGCCTCGAGCTGACCAAGTCAGAGCTGGCCAGCACGCTGGGCCGGGCGCCCACGGTGGCCGAGCTGGACGAGGCGACGGGGATGACGGCAGACGAGCGGGAGAACCTGGAGGATGTGGCCCGCGTGACCGCATCGCTGGACCAGCCGGCCGCGCTCGAGTCCTCGACCACATTGGGCGAGCTCGTCGCTCCGGACGACTCGGATTTCGTGGCCGACGTGGAGCAGACCATGGTCTACGACCGGGTCCGCGACGCGGTCGAGCGCCTGCCCGGCCTCCAGCGGGACGTTCTGCGGCTCCGCTTCGGGTTCGACGGCGACTCGCCGGCCTCGCTGCAGTCCACGGCGGAGCGACTCGGCGTCGGCGTCCGCCGTGTGCGCCGGGCCGAGGAAGAGGCCCTGGCGGCACTCTCGTTCGACGACGACGTGGTCGGCATCCACCAGGCGGCCTGAGGCCACCGGCAGCCCTCCGGGCTCCAGCTCGGAGGAACTCGCGGGAACCACCCGGCTCGCCGGTGTGGTTCCCGCTGTCGCGTCCGGCCGACCGCTACTCCGCCAGGTAGGCCTCCAGGTCGGCGGGCAACGGTGAGGTGAACTCGGTCCGCAGGCCCGTGACCGGGTGCACGAAGCCGAGCTTGAAGGCGTGGAGGAAGAAACGTCCCGACCCCAGGCGCTTGTCCGCGACGCCGTAGCGGGCGTCCCCGACGACCGGGTGTCCGATGGCCGCCATGTGCACGCGGATCTGATGGGTCCTCCCGCTCTGGAGCGCGAGCTCCAGCAGCGTGGTCGGGCTCTCCCCCGCTCGCCGCTCCAAGACGGTGTAGCCGGTGCGGGCCGGTTTCCCCGACGCGGTGACCGCCATCTTCGTCGGGGTGCGGGCGGAGCGTCCGATGGGAGCCTCCACCTCCCCCCGGTCGTCGGGCACGTCACCGGCCACCAGGGCGAGGTAGCGACGCTCCATGGTCCGGGTCGCCAATTGCTCCACCAGCGCCCGGTACGCCTCTTCGGTCCGGGCCACGGCCAGCAAGCCCGAGGTGCCCTTGTCGAGGCGGTGCACGATCCCCGGCCTGTCGGGCGGGCACACGCCGGCGGCCACCAGCTCGGCCAGGTCGGGGAAGCGGGCCAGGAGGCCGCCGACCAGGGTCCCCTCGACGTGTCCGGCGCCCGGATGGACCACCAGCCCCGCCGGCTTGTCGACGACGACGACCGCGTCGTCGGCGAAGACCACCTCGAAGCGCACGGCGGGCTCCGCGGCCACGCCGCCCTCTCGTTGCGGGGGAAGCCGGACGGTCAGGGTGGCCCCCTCCCGGAGCACCTCGCGACCCACCGAAATCGGGGAACCGTCGACCAGCACCCTGCCCTCGGCGATCAGCTGGGCCGCCGCCGCCCGCGAGACGTCCGCCACCATGGCCACGCCCCGATCCACCCGGACGCCGGCCAGCAGGGCCGGGACCTCGGTCGAAATGGTCTCCCCGGTCGCCGGGTCGACCGGGCCCGGGCTCGCCGCCCCCGCTCATGCCGGCTCCCCCGCCTCGGGGCGCGCCGAGGCCCGGCCGCCGAAGAGCAGGGCGACGATGATGACGATGACGCCGACGGTGACGCAGGCATCGGCGACGTTGAAGGTCGGCCAGTCGCGCAACGTGACGAAGTCGGGCACCTCTCCCGAAGGGCCCCCGACGATCCGCTCGCTCAGGTTCCCGATGGCGCCGCCGAGCACGAGGCCCGACCCCACCGCCAGCGGCATGCTCCGGACCTGAGCCACGACGAAGGCCAGCACCACGACACCGACGCACAAGACCACCGTGACCAGCACGCCGCGCCCGCTGAAGAGGCTGAAGGCGAAGCCCGAGTTGTAGGTGAGCGCCAGGCCGAACGGCCCCCAGACATGGCGGCTGTCATGCAGGTGGTCGACGGCCAGCGTCGTGGTCACCCGATCCGCCACGACGACGACGACGGCGATGGCGAACGCCAGGACGCCGAAGCGGGTCAGCGCCGCGACAGACCGCCGCTCTTGCAGGCCACGCAGAGCCGGGCGTACGGCAACGCCCGCAGGCGCGGCTTGGGGATGGGCTGGAAGCAGCGCTCGCAGTACCCGTAGGTCTTGTCCTCGATGCGCCGCAGGGCGTCGTCGATCTCCTCCACGGCGAGCAGGGCCTGGCCCGAGAGCGCCAGGTTGCGCTCCCGATCGACCGTGACGGTGCCACCCTCGCCCGACTCCTCGTCGAACTGGACGTCACCGGGTTCCCGCTCGAGGGCGAGCGAGTCCGCCTCGGCGCGCAGCGAGGTCGCCTGCTCCTGATAGATGGCGCGGTCGGCCACCAGGAGCTCGTGCACCTCCTCGAGGAACTTCGTGTCCTTGGCGTAGGGCCCGGTCTTGGGCCGGACCGGAGGCGGTGCCTTCGGCTTCGGCGTGAAGGTCGTACGGGCGGGGGCGACCGTGGCGGCGGCTCCGTTCCCCGAGGCCGCCTTGGACCCCGTCGCCGCCTTCTTGGCCGTCGCCTTCTTGGCGGTCGCCGGAGCCGGGCTGGCCTTCTTGGCCGGCGCCGCCTTCTTGGCGGCGGGGGCCGACTTCTTCGCCGGCGGGGCCGCCTTCTTGGCCGGCACCGCCTTCTTGGCCGCAGCGGTCACGCTCTTCTTGGGCGCGACGTTCGACTTCTTCGCTGACGGTGCGGCCTTCTTGGCCGCGGGGGCTGCCTTCTTCACAACAGGAGCTGCCTTCTTCTTGGTGGGGGCGGGACGCTTTGTCGCCGTTGCGTCAACCTTCGCTGAGGTCTTTTTGTTCCCGGCCCGTGAGGATGTCGCGGCGGCCGTTCGCGATGCCGGCGCCCGCTTGACCTGGGCACCTTTGCTCGCTGGGGTCATCGTTCCCTCCTTCGGACCACGTCAGGTGGCCGGATGCCCCGGACAGGACCTCGCCCGGGGAGCGGGTGACGATACCGGAACGTGAGGGACAGGGGCAACAAGCCCCGTCGCCCCGAGGGGTGGATCAGATGGACCCGGGCGATCCCGACACGGATGCGCTCTGCAGGTTCAGGGTCGGCGGACCGTCCTCGGCCTCGGGCAGGCGCTGCTGGGCGTCCTGGTCGTGCGGCATCTGCTGCGCCGCCGGCTTCGGCTTGACGCCCATCAACGAGTTGGCCGGCTGCACGTTCTCGTCGACCCACTTGAGGATCTCGGAGAGCGCGCCGCGCAGCCGATTGCGCTCCGACTCGAGGTGGCGGGCCATGCTCTCGACGTCGGTGGCCAGCTCGGTGCGCGTGGCTTCCAGCCGCGTGACCTCCTCCCGGAGCTTCTGGTGCGTCTCGGCCTGCAGCTGCGCCGAGGTGGCTTCGGCCGCGGCGATGGCGGCCCGCGCCGTCTCCTCCGCCTGGGCGACCACCGCGGCCGCCTCCGCCTCGCTCTCCCGCTTCGTCTGGTCCACGAACTTCTGCGCCAGGAGGAGGGTGCGCTGCAACGTCTCGTCGGACAGCGCGTTGGCCTCGGCCGCGGCGGCGGCCGCTGCCGCAGCGGCCGCGACGCCCTCTTCGCTGTCGGCCGCGACCGGCGCCGCACGCTTGTCCCGTTCCAGCTGCGCGATGCGCTCGCTGGCCTGGCGCAGCCGCTCGTTCAGCTGCCGGACGTGATCCTGGAGCGCCTCGGCCTCCTGGGCCGCCTTGTCCAGGTACTCATCGACCTCGTCGACGTTGTACCCCTTGAGACCGAGGCGGAACTCCACGGTGCGGAGGGTGTCGAGGGTCGATGAGGGCGCCTGAGAATTGTCCATGGATCACGAGTCTAACCCCGGCCTCCTGGCGATTCCAGGTATGGCCGCGCTCAGCGGAAGAGCACGGGAATCAGCACGATTTGCGCAACCAGGATGACCACCAGGAAGGAGAAGTCGAGCCCGCCCATCGGCTTGATGATCCGGCGCACCGGACGCAGCACGGGCTCGGTCGCCTGGTACAAGAAGTACTGCAGCCGGGCCCAGAACGAACCCGGCTGCAGACGGAACCAGCTCAGGATCGCGTAAGGGAACATGATGAGCCAGATGTAGGCCTCAAGCAGCCACCCGAGGAGATGAAAGATGCTCATCGGACCCCGAGGGTAGTTCGTTCAGTCGCGACCGAAACCGCGCTCAACCAGTCGCTGACGCTCCTCTTCGGAGACCTTCACGTTGGTCGGGGCCAGCAGGAACACCTGGTCGGCCACCTTCTCCATCTCTCCGCTGAGCGCATAGGTGACGCCGCTGCAGAAGTCGATCATGCGCCGCTGCAGGTCACGGTCGGCCATCTGGAGGTTGACGATCACCGGGCGGTTGTCCTTCAGGCGGTCGGCGATCTCCTTGGCGTCCCCGAACCGCGACGGTGCCACGACGTGCACCCGCCCCGAGGCGGCAGGCGCCGGCCCCGTCGGGTTCATGGTCGGGTCCACGGGGACGGCCCGCACCGCCGTCGGGCGGGGTGCCACGTTGCTGGGCGTCGACCTGGGCTGCTGACTCGGCTGGGCCGACTCGCGTGGGATGGTCCGAACCCGGCTCATGCCCCCGCTGAACGCCTCGGCCGGCTCCGAATCCTGGTCCTGGGACCGGGGGTCGACGCGGGTCGCGGCCGAGAAGCCCCGCGGCGCGCGGTCCTCCAGGTCGTCGTACTCGTCATACTCGTCATCGAGCAGGCCGAGATACACCATGGTCTTCTTCATGAACGAGGGTGACATTCCTTCTCCTGTCCTCGGACAGCGTAGTGCCTGCTCGGCAGCGCGGGCAGGTCCTGGCGGCCCGGGAGCCCGGCGCCCGTCACCGTCACGCTCCTGCTCAGCCTGACCTCCGGCTCGACCCGAGGTTGCCCGTCACGCTCCACCTGACCCTGCGGTCAGCCGGCGGGCGGTCCCCGAAGAGGGCCCGGCCGATGCGCACCATGGTCGACCCGGCGGCGACCGCCGCCTCGAGGTCGTCGCTCATGCCCATGGAGCGTTCCTCCAGCCCCAGGCGGTCGGCCAGGCGCCCGACCGTCTCGAAGGCCTCCGTGGCCGCGCCCTCGCCGGGGGCGGCCACCGTCATGAGACCCCGGACCGCGAGCCCGAGATCGCGCAGCTGCGCCACCAGCTCGCCGGTGGCGGCCGGCGGGCAACCGTTGCGTCCGGGCAGGCCCGTCGTCTCGACCTGCACCAGGACCTGCGCCCCGGGCGCGAAGCGGGCGATCCGCTCACCCTCGGCCACCCGGGCCACGCTCTGCCAGACCCCGACCAGCGGGGCGAGCTGCGCCACCTTGTTCCGCTGCACCGCGCCCAGGAAGTGCCAGACCACGTCGGTCGTCCCGGCCTCGACCTGGGACCGCGGCGCCGACCGCGGCCGCCTTCGCCACCAGCTCCGCCGCGTAGTTCTCGCCCAGGTCGGTCAGCCCGGCGTCCACGGCGGCGCGCACGGCGTCGGGACCGAAGCTCTTGGTGACGCCGATCACCCGCACCCGGGCAGGATCGCCGCCGGCGCCCTCGATCCGCGCCCGAACGGCCAGCAGCCTGTCGCGCGACCTCGTCGCTAGCGGAGGAAGGAGGGGACGTCGAAATCGTCGTCTCCCAGGTCGAGCTCCTCTTCGGCGCCGGTGGCGTCGGCGAAGATGTCCACCGGCTCGGGCGTCGAGAAGATCGTCGAAGCCAGGTCCTCGGCCTTGGAGGCCGGCCCGGTCCCCTCTTCCCAGCGTTCGAACCCGGCGGCGATCACGGTGACCCGCACCTCGTCACCCATGCTGTCGTCGATCACGGCGCCGAAAATGATGTTGGCGTCCGGGTGGGCGACGCCGTGGATGATCTCGGCCGCCTCGTTGACCTCGAAGAGCCCGAGGTCGGAGCCGCCGGCGATGTTGAGCACCATGCCCCGGGCGCCCTCGATGGACGCCTCGAGCAGCGGCGAGGTGATGGCCGCCCGGGCCGCGTTGGCCGCCCGCCCCTCGCCGATGGAGGAGCCGATGCCCATGATGGCGGTCCCGGCATTGGTCATGACCATCTTCACGTCGGCGAAGTCGGTGTTGATGAGGCCGGGCACCGTGATGAGGTCGGTGATGCCCCGCACGCCTTGGAGCAGCACCTCGTCGGCCATCTTGAAGGCGTTGACCATGCTGGTCTTGTCGTTCGAGACGGTGAGGAGCCGGTCGTTCGGGATGACGATGAGGGTGTCGACCTTCTCCTTGAGGATCTGGATCCCCTTCTCGGCCTGCATGGCGCGGCGCCGGCCCTCGAAGGTGAAGGGCCGGGTGACGACGCCGATCGTCAGCGCACCGAGGCTCTTGGCGATCTCGGCCACGACGGGGGCCGCGCCCGTGCCCGTGCCGCCGCCCTTGCCGGCGGTGATGAAGACCATGTCGGCGCCCTGCAGCGCCTCTTCGATTTCGGCCCGGTGCTCCTCGGCCGCCAGGCGTCCCACCTCGGGATCGCTGCCGGCACCGAGGCCACGCGTGAGCTGGCGCCCGATGTCGAGCTTCAGGTCGGCGTCGCTCATCAGGAGTGCCTGGGCGTCGGTGTTGGCCGCAATGAACTCGACGTTGCGCAGACCTGAGTCGATCATCCGGTTCACGGCATTGACGCCACCGCCACCGACCCCGACGACCTTGATCACTGCCAGGTAGTTGCCCTGGGAAGGCACGGTCGTCATGAACTCCCTCGTCCTCGGGTCGATCGCCGACCGGTCACTCGCTGGTGGTTTCCGCCAGACGTCGCCCGCGGCATGCAACCAACGACCAATCCCTGAACCTCTGGGGAAGGTTGATGTTCACAGTGCGGGAACGTGACCCCACCATACGGGGGGCCGTTCGGGCTGGTCAAGCATCCTACGTCACCCTGAGGTCACCGTCGGCGCCTGGGGGACGCTGACGTCGATCACATCGCCGTTGTGCAGGGTGGCGCCCGCCAGAATGGAGGAGACGTCCTCGTACTTGGCCGGGAGCTCGGTCGCCGTGCCGATGTTGACGACGATCGGGGTGGTCAGGGCCAACTGCACCCAGCCGGCCGGCTCGATCGTGACCGCCGTCACCTGGGCGGCGAACGATGCCGGCAGGGTGGAGGCGACCGCCAGGCCCGGCGGCATCCTTGGCGGGCAGCACCGATCCGGGCTGGCCCGGGGCGGCCGGCACGGTCAGCAGCAGCAGTCCCGGTGGCCGCGTCGGCGTCTGGGCCAGGACCCGGCCGTCGTCGCTGAGCGTGTCCCAGGTCCCTGCCGGCGTGGCGGCGGTCAGCCGGGGAACCTCCTCCGTCACGGCGATGTGGACCCCGTCGGGCCAGGACACGTGCACGGTCGCCGTGCGGACCCACGGGAGCTGCTCCAGGCGGGCGACCGCCGCCCCGGTGTTCACGTCGAGCAAGGGCGGCTGGCTGGCCAGTCCGGCCTGGGCCACCACCTGGGCCGCCGTCTCGTGCACATTGCCGGTCACCGTGACCGAGCGGGCCGAGAAGAGCAGCGTGTGGAGGAGGAACCAGCCGCCCACCACGAGGGCGACCAGGCCGAGCACCACGCCGGCGATGATGAGGCGCCGCTGGCCCTGCTCGCGCAGGACCGCCGTCCGCCGGGCCGAGATGCGCGGGTCCATGCGACGCCTGCGCCCCGATGGGGCCGCGGGCGTCTTCCTCCGCTCCTCCGTCTGCACCGGCGTCATGGCGCGGCTCCGCCCCGTGTCGCTCCGGCGACGCCACCGCTCCCGTCCACCGCACCATCTTTCCCGCCGCCGAAGCCGAGGAGGCGGACCTCGGCCCGCAGGACGACACCGCTCTGCTCCGCCACGACGTCGCGCACGTGCGCCATGAGCGCGAACACGTCGTCGGCCCGGCCGTCCTTGTCGGCCTGAATGAAGTTGGCGTGCTTCTCCGACACGTGCGCCGTGCCCAGGCGGAAGCCCTTCAACCCGGCGGCGTCGATGAGCCGTCCCGCCGAATCACCTTCAGGGTTGGTGAAGACCGAGCCGGCATTGGAACCGCCGGGCTGGTGCTCGCGGCGCCACTTGACGATGGCGCTCACCGCCGCCTGCTCCTCGTTCGGCGTCTCCGGGCGTGACGGACAGCTCCGCCGCCACGACGACCTGGGAGGCCGCCACCGCGGAGGAGCGGTAGCCGTAGTCGAGGTGAGCGACGTCGTCCGTGCCGCCGGCGTCGCCGAAGAGGTCGACCCAGCTGTAGCGGACGAGACACGACGCCATGTCCGAGCCGTGACCGCCGGCGTTCATGCGAACGGCCCCGCCGACCGAGCCCGGCACGCCGACGGCCCAGGAGAGCCCGCTCCATCCCGCGTCGGCGACGCGGCGGGCGAGCACCGGGAGCGCCACGGCGGCGCCCGCCCGCACGACGGCGGCCCGTCCGGCCGCAGCCGCCCGTGCGCCCGGCGTCGGGAGGTCGATGCCGGCGAAGCCGGCGCCCAAGATGCAGCACCATCCCCTCGAATCCCTGGTCGGCCACCAACAGGTTGGAGCCGCGGCCGAGCACGAAGACCGGTGGGGCCGGCGTCCCGGACGAGGCCACGTGCTCCCGGCACACCGCGGCGCACGACGGCAAGATCCTCGGGCCCCTCGACCTCGACGAAGACGGCGGCCGGACCCCCGACCCCGTAGGTCGTCAGCGGCCCGATCGGCTTGTCCAGCACCGCCCGCGCCCCCAGGGCGCTCGACAGCCGGGCCCAGTCGCCGCTCGCGGTCACCATCGGGTCATCACGCTCACCACTGCGGCGACTCGAGCAGCTGGTCGGGCAGCTGGGTCAGGTCACCCGCACCGAGCGTCAGGCACAGGTCGCCCGGCCGCAGCGCCGCAGCGACCGCCAGGCGCAGCTCTTCCCACCCGGCTGCGTAGGTGACCGGGAGCCGGGGGTCCTGGTCCCGGACGGCGTCGGCCACCAGGCGCCCCGACACCCCGGGCACGGGCCGTTCCCCGGCGCTGTAGATGTCGGTGACCACGAGCGCGTCGGCATCGGCGAAGGCCGCACCGAATTCGGTCGCCAGCGCGGCCGTGCGGGTGAAGCGGTGGGGCTGGAACACCGCGACGACGCGCTCCCACCCGCCCGTCCGGGCCGTGGCCAGGGCCGCCCGCACCTCCGCCGGCAGGTGGGCGTAGTCGTCCACGAAGGTGACCCCGTTCGCCTCACCGCGGAACTCGAAGCGCCGGGTGACCCCGGCGAAGCGGGCCAGCGCCGCCTGCGCCGCCGCGAAAGGCGCTCCGGCCTGCAGGGCCGCCACGACGGCGGTGGCGCCGTTGCGCGCGTTGTGCAGGCCCGGGACACCGATGGCGATCGTCCCCAGCTCGCCGTCGGGGCCCCGCAGGACGAAGGACACCGAGCTGCGCTGCAGGTCGAGTCGCTCCATCGCGTAGGTGGAGCCCGGGTCGGACCCGACGGTCGTGGCGCCGTGCTCGCGCCCGATGGCCGCCGCCTCGGGATCGTCGGCGCAGACGACCGCGCCGAGCCGTGCCCCCGCCACGAAGTCGGCGAAGGCCGCCCGCAGGACGTCGAAGGTCCCGTAGTAGTCGAGATGGTCCGGCTCCACGTTGGTCAGCACGGCCAGGTCCGGCGTGATCGCCTGGAAGGTGCCGTAGCTCTCGTCCGCCTCGACCACGAGCCACTCCCCCGTGTCCCACACGGCGTTCGTCCCGATCTCGTTGACGTCGGCACCGATGACGAAGGAGGGTCGCAGGCCGGCCTCGACCAGGATCAGCGACAGCATGGAGGCCGTCGTCGTCTTGCCGTGGGTGCCCGACACGGCCAGGCAGCGCCGGGTGGCGCAGATCGCCGCCAGCATCTCGGAGCGGGGCACCACCCGGATGCCCCGGGCGCGCGCCTCGGCGAGCTCGACGTTCTCGGGCTGCACCGCCGGGGACGAGGTGACGGCGTCGGCGTCCGCCACGTTCCCCGCCGCATGTCCGACCGCCACCGTGATGCCGTGGGAACGCAGCCGCTCCGCCACCGGAGAGTCCTTCAGGTCCGAGCCGGTCACATGGTGACCCATGTCCCGCAGCACGAGCGCGATGGCGCTCATGCCGGCTCCGCCGATGCCGACGATATGGATGCGCTGGGCCTGCGTCAGGTCGAGGGTGGCGTCAGCGGGCATGGGCATCCACCAGTTCGGCGACCCGGGCCGCCGCGTCGGGATGACCGTTCTCCCGGGCCGCCGCACACATGGCCTGGAGCCGGCCCGGATCGGCCAGCAGCGCATCGAGCTCGAGCGCGAGCCGGCGTCCGGTGCACTCGTGGTCGGGAACGAGCACCGCGGCGCCCATGTCGACCAGGGCCTCGGCGTTCCGCGTCTGGTGGTCACGGGGCGCACCGGGCAGCGGCACCAGAATGGCCGGGACGCCCGAGACCAGCAGCTCGGCCACCGTCATGGCCCCGGCGCGGACGACACAGACGTCGGCCGCGTTGTAGAAGTCGGGCATCTTGTCCTCGAACGGGACCACCCGGTAGCGCAACCGGTCGCCGTTCCCGCCTCCGTCGCCCTCGCTCCCCGACCCGGATGCGAACGCCTCGTAGTCACGCCGGCCGGTGACCTGGTAGAGCGCCCGGTCGGCCCGTGCCGGCCCACGCCGCCGCCAGGTCGGCCACGGCGCGGTTCACCTGACGGGCGCCCAACGAGCCCCCGGCGCAGGCCACGGTCTGGCGGTCCGCCGGCAGGCCGAGCACGGCGCGGCTGGCCACCCGGCCTTCGGCGTCCCTCGGCAACGTGGCGAGCTGCGGCCAGACCGGGGTCCCGGTGACATGGGCCCGCGGCAGGTCGGTCCCGCGAAGGCGACGGCGTTGGCGGCGGCGAAGCGGCCCAGCAGGCCGTTGACGGCGCCCGGCACGGAGTCGGTGGTCATGCAGACGAGCGGCACCCGGGTGAGCACGGCCGCCACCCCGGCGGGAAAGCTGGCGTACCCGCCGACGATCACGACGACCCGCGGGCGGCGGCGCACGAACGAGCCCAGGGCCCGCACGCAGGCCCAGACGAGCCCGGCCACCGCCCCGAGGTTGGCCCACCAGGCGGAAGGCCGCATGCTGCGGCGGACGCCGCGGCCGGGCAGGAGCGTGAAGGGGAACTCCAGCGTGGGCCAGGTCGTGGCCTCCTGCCCGCGACGGGAGCCGTAGAGCTCGATCGACTCCGCCGGGTGGCCGCGGTCAACCAGTGCGCGGGCGATCTGCAGCGAAGGGACGATGTGACCGCCCGTCCCGCCGCCCGCAATCACCATGCCGCGCCGTGTGCTCACCGACCTCGAGCCGTGCCGGCCAGGCGGCGGCCCGAGCCCGCGAGCCGCAGCGTTGACCCGGCCTCGCCTTGGCGGGCGACGTTGATCAGGATGCCGGCCGCCGCCATGGTGATCACCAGTGACGAGCCGCCGAAGGAGATGAACGGGAGCGGAATGCCGGTGACGGGCAGCACCCCGACCACCGCTCCGACATTGATGAAGGTCTCCGCCGCCACCCAGGCCACCAGGCCGAGGGAGACCAGCGCGCCGAAGCGGTCGGCCGACTGCACCGCGGCCCGGATCCCGAGCCACATGAATCCGACCAGGAGGGCCAGGACGAAGAGGGCCCCGACGATCCCGAGCTGTTCGCCGATCACCGAGAAGATGAAGTCGGTGTGGGCGTTCGGCAGGTAGCCCCACTGGGCCTGGCCGCCGCCGAGACCGGAGCCGACGAAGTGGCCCGAGCCCAGCCCGATGAGCGACTGCATGACCTGATAGCCCGAGCCCGAGCTGTGGGCGGAGGGATCCATGAACGAGAGCAGCCGGGCGCGCCGGTAGGGCGAGGCGATCGCCACAATCAGGGCGAGGCCGACGAGGGCCGCCATGACCTTCATGACCGGCCCGAGACGCACGCCCGACACGAACAGCAGAGCGAGCGCGATGACACCGAGGACCATGGCCGTCCCCATGTCCGGCTGGGCCAGGATCAGGACGCAGGCGAAGCCGGTGACGATCAGGAGCGGTCCGATGATGCGGCGGTCGGCGGCATCCTCGTCGAGGCGGCGGGTGATGAAGTCGGCGGCGAACAGTGTGAGGGCGAGCTTCATCAACTCGGAGGGCTGCAGGCGGAACTGCCCGAAGCCGACCCAGCGGCTGGAGCCCATGGCGTGCACGCCGAGGCCCGGGACCAGCACCACGAAGAGGAGCCCGATCGTCACCAGCATGATCAGGGGGCTGAAGCGGCGCAGCTTGCGGTAGTCGAAGCGGATGGCCAGCCAGCAGCGCGACGGCGCCGATCGCCATCCACATCACCTCGCGGATCAGGATCGCCCACGGCGACCCGTAGGTGGCGATGGAGATCACCGACGACGCCGAGCCCACCATGACCAGCCCGATGAGGCAGAGCAGGACGACGTCGAGCAGCAGCAGCGTCGAGACCGAAATGCGGCGGCTGCCGATGCGGATGCCGAGCCCCTCGGCGCGGGCGGCCTGGCGGTGCGCCACCGAGCGCGGGCCGGCGGTGGCCGCCTTGGTCTTGCCCGTGGGGGCACGGCGGGGGCGGGGTGACGTGTGCCGCTCCGAAGGGGCGCTGCTGCGGGTCAACGTCATGGCGCCCACTCCCTCTGGGCGCGGGCGCGCCGCTCTGCCCGGTCCGACACCCGATGCACGGAGCCAGTCTCCCCCACCGCGCGGCCGAAGTGGCGGACCGCGCCAGGAGCCGGATCGGGCGGCCGCGCCGCGACGTGTCGGGCCATCACGTGAGCTTCGCCACCGTGAGGTAGTCCCCGTAGAAGATGCCGAGGCCCAACGCGCAGAAGAGGCCGCCGAGGATCCAGAAACGGACGATGACCGTCGTCTCGGGCCAGCCGCCGAGCTCGAAGTGGTGGTGGATCGGGGCCATGCGGAAGATGCGCCGGTGGAAGGCGCGGAAGCTGATGATCTGCAGAATGACCGACACGGTCTCCATCACGAAGAGCCCGCCGATGATGAGAAGCAGGAGATCGAGGTTGAGCAGCAGGCAGAGGGCGGCCAAGCCGGCGCCGATGGCCAGCGAACCGGTGTCGCCCATGATGATCTTGGCCGGCGCCGCGTTCCACCAGAGGAACCCGATGCAGCCCCCTGCCAGGGCGACGGACACCAGCGCGAGGTCGACGGCCGACGCCGGGAGCACGTGGTAGATGGAGAAGTGCCGGAAGATCCAGTAGCCCATGATCGAGAGCACCGCGAAGCAGAAGGTCCCCGAACCGGCGGCGAGTCCGTCGACGCCGTCGGTGATGTTCACCGCGTTGGAGGCGCCGACCATGACCAGGACGGCGAAGACGATCCAGCCGATCGACCCCAGATTGATGCCGATCACGTCGATCCGGGTGAAGGACAGCGCGGTCGACGTGTGGGCCCAGTAGACGGACAGCACGGCGAAGACCAGGGCGCACGAGATCTGGGCCCCGGACTTGCCCCGCTTGTTCAGCCCGAGGCTCCGCTTGTGGTGGACCTTGATGTAGTCGTCGAGGAAGCCGATCAGGCCGAACGCCACGACGGCGCCGACGGCGAGGTAGCCGGTCCGGGAGAAGCGGATCTCCGTGCCGATATGACCGATGGCGTACCCGAAGACCGTGGCGGCGACGATGGCGATGCCGCCCATGGTCGGGGTGCCCGCCTTGGCGGAGTGGGAGGCGGGGCCGTCCTCTCTGATGTGCTGCCCCAGCTCGCGCTGGCGGAAGTAGCGGATGAGGAAGGGGGTGAAGAGGATGGCGATCCAGAGAGCGATGCTCCCCGAGACAAGCAGGCCGAGCACGGGGGGTCAGGCCTCCGGCAGGGAGCGCCGGGGCGTCGACTCGCCGGCCGCCATCGCCGTGGCCGCGCCGTGCCCGACAGCCCAGGTCCGCGGGTCCGAGGCGAAGCGGGAGGAGAGCGCCCGGCGGGCCTCGACGGCGTCGTCGAAGGGAAGGCGCCGCCCGGCCACCTCCTGGTAGGTCTCGTGACCCTTCCCCGCAATGACCACGACATCGCCCGGGCTGCGCCGCGTCGAGGGCCATGACGGATGGCGGCGCCGCGGTCGGGCTCGACCACGACGTGCGGGTTGGACCGCCCACCGGGGACGCCTTCGAGCACCTGCTCGATGATGGCCAGCGGGTCCTCGTTCCGCGGATTGTCCGACGTGAGGAACGCCCCATCGCTCAATTGCGCTGCCGCCGCGCCCATGAGCGGGCGCTTGGCCCGGTCGCGATTCCCGCCACAGCCGAAGACACAGAGCACCCGGCCGGCGCCGGCAAGCCCGCGCGCCTCACCGAGCACGACCTCCAACCCGGCAGGCGTGTGGGCGTAGTCGACCAGCACCGTGAAGGGAGGGCCATCGGCGTCCGCCTCGCCTCCGGGAGCGGCGATGACCTGCAGCCGGCCCGGGACCGGATTGAGATGCGCCATCGCCCGCGCGATCTCGACCGGTCCGAGATCCAACTCGTCGAGGGCCAGTGCGGCCTCCGCAGCGAGGAGGGCGTTGTCGACGTTGATCGCACCCGTCAGCGGGGTGACGATCCGCTGCCCGCGCCACGTGAACGCAGAGTGGCCGGGGCGCAGCACGATGTCGGTGGCATCACCGTGGTGCACGGCGATGGTGGGGATGCGGGCGCGATCGAGCAGGCGCTGCCCCCAGGGGTCGTCGGCGTCCACGACGCCGCGCAGCGCATGGCTCGGCGTGAAGAGCAGCGCCTTGGCCTCGAAGTACTCCTCCATCGACCCGTGGTAGTCCAGGTGGTCGTGGCTCAGGTTGGTGAAGACCGCCACGTCGAAATGGATGCCCTCGACCCGGGCTTGGACCAGCGCGTGGCTCGACACCTCCATGGCGACCGCATGACGATGGCCGTCGGACTTCTGGCGGTCGCGCACACCGGCCAGCACGCGCTGCACCTCGGTGGCCTCGGGGGTGGTCCGTGTCCCGGACAACGTCCCCATCACGTTCGTCGGACGACCGGTCGCGCCCAGCAGGTCGCCCAGCAATTGGGTCACCGTCGTCTTCCCGTTGGTCCCCGTCACACCGATCATCAGCAGGTCGCGGGCGGGGTAGCCGTAGAAGGCCGCCGCCAGCCGGGCCATGACCGGGCGCATGGTCCCGGTCGGCGATCCGGGTCTGCACCACGTCCTGGTCGATCAGCTCGGGGATGAAGTGCTCGCACAGCAGGCCGATGGCGCCCCGGTCCACCGCCTCTGCGGCGTGGGCGTGGCCGTCGCTCTCACGGCCCGGGACGCAACAGAAGAGGTCACCGGGAACGACCCGCCGACTGTCGTGCGAGATGCCGCTCACCTCGACCGCTGAGGGGTCGCCGACGGACTCGATCACCTCTATGTCGTCGAAGAGGAGGTTCATGGGCACGCGTGGCATGGTCGAACCGACAGCGTTGCATGACTCGGAGGCGCCTGCGAGACGGCTGCAATGGGCGTGACGACCAGCGTCACGTGATGTCCTGGGCCTGGTCCGATGTCGAGGTCGGTGTGCTGCCGGGCGTCGTGGCGGGCGTCTGGGCCCCCGGGGTGGTCGGGATGTCGTAGCGGTGGAGGGCGTAGCTCATGATCTGGGAGAACACCGGGGCGGCCACGGTGCCGCCGAAAATGGGCGTCGGCCGGTCCAGCACGACGATCATGGAGAGGGTGGGGTTGGCGGCCGGCGCGAACCCCACGAAGGACGCCATGTAGGCGCCGGTGATGTAGGAGTCGTGACCGGCAGTGGGGATCTGCGCCGTCCCGGTCTTGCCGGCGACGGTGTAGCCCGGGACGGCGGCACTGGTTCCCGTGCCCTCGTTGACGACCTGCTCCAGCATGGTGGACAGCTCCGAGTCGACGGAGGGTGAGAAGACCCGGTGGGTCGCCGAAGGGGCGGTGTTGGTCAGCGCGCCCGACGGGCTGACCGTGGCTTGGACGAGCTTCGGCGCCACGTACGTGCCGCCGTTGGCGACGGCGTTGTAGGCGTCGAGGACCTGCAGTGCGCTGACGGCGTCGACCTGGCCGATGGGCAGCGACACGTAGTCGGTGGGCTCCCATTGCGCGGCAGTCGCCAGGAGTCCGGGCGACTCGCCGGGGAAGTTGAGCCCGGTCGACTGACCGAAGCCCAACTCCTTCACCTGGTTCAGCAGGCGCTGCTCCCCCACGCCCTGCGCGATCAGCCCTGTGCCGATGTTGGACGACTGGGCCAGAATCTGCGTGGCGCTGAGCTGCTCGGTCGGGTGCGGCTCGGCATCGTGGAAGGTCGACCCGTCCAGGGAGATCTGGTCGGGCACCGTGAACACCGAGTTGGGGTTGATGAGGCCGTCCTGCAATGCCGCCGAGAAGGTGACCAGCTTGAAGACCGAGCCCGGCTCGTAGAGCTGCGTCACGGCCAGGTTGCTCGGGGCCTCGTTGACGGCGTTCCCGGGTCCGATCGGCACCACGCCGCCCGGGTCCGTGGGCGTCGTCGGTGTCGTGGGCGTCGCACCCGGGGTGGCCGGGTGCGTGGCGACGAGGTTGGCCATGGAGAGGATCTGTCCGGTCTTCACGTCCATGACGACGGCGGTGCCGCTGGTCGCGTTCGACGTCTCGATCGCCTTGGCCAACGCCTGCTCGGACTCGTACTGCAGCTGGGAGTCGAGGGTGAGCTCGAGCCCGGTGCCCGGGACCGAGGCCACCTGCTGCGTCACCGGGGATTGGGGCAACGTCACGCCGTTGGGCGACTGCGTGATGACGTCTCTTGCCGGCGATGCCGGCGGCGGCCTTGTTGTACTGGTACTCGAGCCCGGCCGCGCCCTTGCCGGCGGCGTTGGTGAACCCGACAACAGGCGAGGCGAGGTTGCCGTTCGGCACATTCCCGCTTGGAGTCGGCGATCAGCGAAATCCCGGGGAAGGCGTCGGCTGAAATGGTCTGCCCGATCGACCGCGGGAGCTGCCGGGCCAGGACGACGTATCCCGTGCGCCGGTGCAACTCGGCAGCCAGTGTCGCCACGGGGACGTGGATGATGGGCGAGAGCGCGGTCGCCGTCTTCACCGGATGGAGAACCTGATAGTCGTCGGCCACGACGTCGTCGGTGGCGACCGACAACGCGAGCGGTGCGCCGAGGCGGTCGTAGATGCCACCTCGCAATGACGGCAGCGAAACCGTGATGGAGGACTCACCGCGCGCCGCCGCCTGGTACGAGCCGGAGTGCAGGACCTGCACGTCGACGAGGCGGGCGACCACCAACAGGATCGCGAGGATGAGGACCATCCGGATGAGCCGGACACGACGCGTGAAGGTCCCGTTCTCCCACGCACGCCCGCGCCGTGACCCGGCCGACTTGGCCCGTGGTCGGTGCGGCGGGTGCGGGCGTTGCCTGGGTCGTGTGGCGGGCGCAGCCGCCGTATCGGCCGGTCGCCGAGGGGCGGCCGTCCGACGACGCTCGGGGGAGACCGGACGCGACGGACGCACCCCGGGGCGGGCAGGACGCGTGCCGGTCGACGACGCCCGTGCCGACGAGTTGGCGGAACGCTCCGCCCGCCCCTGGGTCCGATCCGTCGCTGCCCTGTTGCTGCGCTGACCCGCCGCAGAGCCGCTCTGGCGGCCTGAACCGGCGCGCGCGCGCCCAGGGTCTTGTCGGGTCGAGGTGCTCACGGCGTCGTGGTCGGGGTCGTCGTCGGCGTCGTCGGCGTCGTCCCGGCGGACGAAGAGCTCGAGGTGCTGCCCGTGCTACCCGTGCTGCCCCCCGACGGCGCGCCCGTACCCGCCGAGAGTTGTCGGCGGGGGTGGGGCGGGTGCGGGCGTCACCTTCGGGGTTGGGAGGGGCACGGACAGGGAGACGTAGGGCGTCTCGATGACGCTGGGGGTGGCGACCATGCCCAGCTTGGTCGTCGCATACGCCACAATGCGCGTCGGCGTCTCGAGCTTGGCGTCCGCCAATTCGGCCTGGCGGTGGGCGCTCTGCTCCAGGGACAGCTGGTGCTGGAGCCCGGCCAGCCGCACCTGGCCGTTGGCCAGGAAGGCCTGACCGACGACCACGGCGAGCAACGCCACCACGACCAGGCTGACCGAAATGATGGTCAGCAGCCGGCCCGGACTCGCAGCGGTGCGGCCCCCTCGAATGCCGCGCCGAGTGCGTGTCGGGACAACCCTGAGCGGCGCGCGCCGGGTCGCGGGAGCTTCTGCACCGCGCCCCGCCCGGCGGGGAACGGCGTTCGCCGATGACGACGCAGCGTGCCGACGGGTGGCCGTGGCGGTGGCCGTCGCTGCGGGAGGAGGCGCCATCAGGCCGCGTCGGCTTCCGTGCGCACGATGGCCCGCAGGCGAGCACTCTCCGAGCGAGGATTGTCGGCGATTTCCGCTGCCGACGGCTTGCGGGAGCCGCGGAACACGAGCTGGTGGCGCACCACCGCGCCGCAGACGCAGGGCAGGCCGGGCGGGCAGACGCAGCCGCCCGAGGCGGCTTCGGCGAAGACCTGCTTCGTCAGCCGGTCCTCCCCCGAGTGGTAGCTGATCACCGCGCAGACGCCCCCGACCGCCAGGTTCGACAAGGCGACGGGGAGCACCACCGCCAACTGGCCGAGCTCGTCGTTGACCTCGATGCGCAGGGCCTGGAACACCCGCCGGGCCGGATGACCCTTGCGGCGGGCCGGCGCCGGCACGGCCGACGCCACGACTTCGGCCAGCTGCCTCGTGGAGGTCAGTGGCCGGGCTTGGACGACGGCGCGGGCGATGCGCCCGGACAGCCTCCCCTCTCCGTTCTGGCGGAACAGCGTCGCCAGGTCCCCCACCGGGAGCGTGTTCACCACGTCGGCGGCCGTCTGGCCGCTGGTCGGGTCCATCCGCATGTCGAGCGGGCCGTCCTCACGGAACGAGAAGCCCCGCTCGGACCAGTCCAGCTGGGGGGAGCTCACGCCCAGATCGAGGAGCACACCGGCGAGCGGCCCGAGACCCAGCCCGGGCCGGGACAACACCGACGCCAACTCGGAGAAGGGTGACGCGATCAGCGTGACCCGGTCGCCGAAGACGGACAGCCGCGCCCGGGCCGCGTCGAGCGCCGCCGGGTCGCGGTCGAGCCCCACGACGCGCAGCGTGTCGTACGCCTCGAGCAGCGCCGCGGCGTGGCCGCCACCGCCGACGGTCGCGTCGACGACCACCCCGGAGGGCACGGATGCGAACAGCGAGACCACTTCGTCGCGCAGCACGGGAATGTGTTCGAACGAGTGGGCCATCTGCAGCCCCTCGGCCGGTGGGTCGAGAGGGAGGTGGAGATCCGAACGACCAACGTGGAGGTGGGTGGAGTGGCCTTCCAGCGCGCCGGTCGAGGAGCTGCACATGGTCCAGTGCGTCCTGCGTGTTGTCCTGGTGTTCAGGGTCCTGTGACGAGTCCTCTCTGTTGTGGCTGTCTCTTCTGTTTCTGTTGTGGCTGTCTCTGTCGTGGCTGTTTCTGTCGTGCTGCCCTGCGATGTCGTCGTCCCTAGGCCTCGTCGTCGAGCAGCCAGCTCTCCTCCGGCAGCACCCGCTCGGCCCAGGCCGCTGGATTCCACAGCTCCACCCGGTCGATGGCCCCGTGCACGAGCACCTCGGACTCCAAGAGGGCGAACGTCCGCAGATGCGCCGGAATCGGCATGCGCCCCTGCCGGTCGATTTCGACCTCGGCCGAGTTCGACGCCCAGATGCGGGCTCGGTTCCTGTCGGCGCGACCGGAGTCCGACTTGGCCTGCATGGCCTCCGTCTGCCGCTCGAACTCCCCGGGGGTCCACAACGCCAGACAGCCCTCGGAATTCTGGGTGAGGTAGCCGCCGCGCTCGAACTGGGGACGGAACTTCACAGGCAGGATCACCCTGCCCTTGGTGTCGAGCGAATGCTCGTATCTCCCTACGAAGCCTGCCACCAGCTGTATCTCCCACGACGCTCCCTGGCTTGCGTCCTTTGACGCCCCTTCAAACCACTGCGCGCCACTTTAAACCCTTTTCACTCACTTCACAACCACTAGAGCCCACTGCAACACAACTGAAACCCCCAGGTCCCACCCGCCTTCACCGGACGCGCCAGATGCGCCGAAGAGGTCTCCGGATGGCTCGCCGGGCCGCCCCGTCGCGACCCTCTTCCGGCGGCCGGGCCCGGTCCCGGGCACGGAGGGACCGCAGGGCCGGACGCAGCCGGCGGGCGGAGTGGGAGGGTGGAGGGAAAGGGAGGGGAAGAAGCCGCGAACCGGACGCCTCAGGCGCCCGGCGGCCCCGTCACCGTGAAGCCGGGCAGCGTGCGGAGCAGCTCGCCCTGCAGGTGGGCCAGGCCGACCGCGCCCGGGTCGAGCTCAGCCAGGCCGACCGCCGCCGACACGAGGCCGGCCACCAGCCCGCGCCGCTCGTCGGGTTCCAGCGTCGAGCAGCGCCAGAAGTGGCTCGGGGTCCCAGCGGACGTAGGCGCAGGAGGAGAACAGGGCTCCCTCCCGGCCCGCCACTGCGAGAGGCCGACCACCTTGCGGCCGTCGCTGAACACCTCGCCGGGCCCACGCCCGGCGAAGCACACGAGGTCGCCCGACGGGCCGGGCACCGACCGGCCCGTGTGCACCTCGACGCCCTGCTGCCCGACGCCGGCTGACGCCAGCGCCGCCGTCCACCATGCCCCGACCCACTCGGCCGCCACGGACACGTCGGCGACCCACAGCGGGTCCTGGCGCGGGATCCAGACGTCGAGCCAGAGTTGCTCGCCCGGTCCGAGGTAGACCGCTCCTCCCCCGCCCCGCCGCCGGGCCAGCTCGACCCGACGCGCCCGCATCGTGGCGGCGTCGACGACGTCCGCCGGCCTGGGTGCTGCCCAGCACCAACGTCGGCCCCGTCACCTCACGGGCGACGGCCACCCGATGCTGCCAGGGTGCGGAACTGCTCGACGTCGAAGAGGGTTCCGGAAGAGGCCAAGCCCTCAGGATGCCGCAGCGAGATACGGCTCCCACAACGGGTCCACGTCCGACAGGTGACGCAACCGCCAGAGGTGCCCGTCCGGCGGGGCCGGCTTCACACTCATCGTCCAGCCCAGCTCGGAGAGGAGCTGATCAGCCTTGACCAGGTTGTCGCGCTTGCAGGCGGCGACGACGTTGGACCAGTCGTGGGTACCCCCCCGGCTGCGCGGGATCACGTGGTCGATGGTGTCGGCCGGCTGGGAGCAGTAGACGCAGAGGCCGCCGTCCCGTCGCAGACACCGATCGACGGGTCACCGGTGGCGTGCGGGCCCAGCGCGGGATGCGCACCATGTGCGAGAGCCGGACGATGGAGGGCACGTCGACCGAGAGGCGGGCGGAATGGAAGACACTGCAGTCCTCGCGGATCGCGACAGCCTCGGCTCGTCCCGCCAGCATCAGTACGACGGCACGACGATCCGAGACGAGGGCCAGCGGCTCGTAGGTCGCATTGAGGAGGAGCACCCGCTCCATACGACAGAGAGGCTATCCGCCGCGGGGCCGCGACCTCTGACACCAGCGCACGTAGGCCAGGACGTCGCTCGGGGTCAGCTCCCCGGTCTCCCCGTCCCCGCCGTAGGCGGTGACGACCCGGAAGCGCCAGTACGCGTCGCCCGGGAGCGGCAGGAAGGGGGCCCGATGCCACCAGCCCCGCCGGGCCAGCCGGCGCAGGGCGCCGGCCGAGGCCCACCAGAGCCCCGGGTGGGGCCCGACCGCCCGCACCACGACCCGGGCGTCCCTGCCCCAGCCCCGCGCGTGACCCGCCGCCCTCGGCCCCGCTCACGGCGCCATCCCCAGCCCGCACAGGCCCAACCGGGCCGCACCCACGAGCGGCCCGGCGTCCCCCAGGCCGCCCGGCTCGATCCGGGCGCCGCGGGCGAAGGCGATCCGGCAGAGCCGGTCCATCTCCTCCTGGGCCGCCGCGAAGAAGGGCGCGCCGAAACCCAGGGCCACCGATCCGCTCACGACCGCGAGCGACAGGTCGAGCAGGACCGCCACCGCGGCGATGGCGCGACCGACGAGCGTGCCCGTCCGCGCCACCCACGCCGCCGACGCCAGCTGTGCCGGCTGGCCGGTCAGGGCCGCCAGTGCGGTACCCGACGCCTCCGCCTCGAGACAGCCGCGGCTGCCGCACACGCAGGCGCGGCCGTCCGGCACCACCACGATGTGGCCGACGTGCCCGGCGTTGCCGAGCCGGCCGTTGAGCAGGCGGCCGTCGACGACGATGCCGCCACCCACTCCGGTCGACACGACCATGGCGATGTAGTCGTCGCAGCCGGCCGCCGCGCCCACCCAGCCCTCGCCGAGCGCCAGCGCCTTGGCGTCGTTGTCCACGAAGGTGGGAAGCCCCGTGAGCGCCGCCAAGCGCGAACGCAAGGGGAACGACCGCCACCCCTCGATGTTCAGCGGCGACACCTCGTCGCCGCCGGGGCTCATCGGGCCCCCGCAGCCGGTGCCGCAGACCACCAGACGGTCCCCCGGGCCGACCTGGGCCGCGACGCCGTCGACCGTCGAGGCCAGGGTCTCCCACAGCCTCTCGGCGTCGTCGGGTCCGGCGGAGGCCGGCGTGGGTTGCATCGTCCGGTGCAACAAGGTCCCGTCGAGGGCGACGAGCCCGGCGGCCATTTTGGTGCCGCCGATGTCGACGGCCAGGGCGAGATCTGCCACGGGAGGATTGTTACAGCGACGAGGAGCCGGACCACGCCATGGTGCGTCATCGACCCGGTGCCCGCGGTCATCGATCCGCTGTCCCGGTCCGAGCGGAGCCCGAACCGGCCCCGCGCCGCGCTCAGCTCTCGCGTCGGTGAAAGCGCGAACGGAACCAGTCGCGGGCGTCGCTCACGGCGCTCTCGATCCCGTTGGCCGCTCCCTCGGATTTCGACTCCCCGTCCTTGGACCGCGTGAGGTCGTGCCACCCGGCGCGTCCCATGCGGCGCAGGTTGCGCTCGAACCACACGGCGGAGGCGAACATGATCACGACGCCGACGAAGCCGGCGAGGACCGACTTGCTGTAGAAGGCGACGAGGATCACCACGCCGAGCACGAAGGTGACCGCGGCCCACTTGCAGTAACGGCCGGCGTGCCGGTACACGGTCTCCGAACGCACACGCTCCGCGAACTCGGGGTCCTGGCGAACCAGTGACTCCTCGAGCTCAGCCAGAATGCGCTGTTCGTGGTCCGAAAGCGGCACTACCACCTACCCCCTGGGATCTCCACATCCACCTGCGCACCCATGTTGGCACGCGCCAGCGACGCGGACAACGAGATCCTGTCCCTTCGTGCCTGCCTGCACGGCTGTCTTCACCGCCTCGCAGCTTAGAACCCGGCGGCCGGTACCGGGACGCGGTCACGGAGTTGCAATGAGCGCCACAGGTCGTGCCCAGGCTGCCGGGACCGCCCCGCCCGGCCGCCGGACCTCAGCCCCGGGGCGCGGCCTACTCCTCGGGCTTGGCCTTGCGCCGCATGACCAGGAACGTGATCAGTGCCCCGAGCAGGCCCGAAATGAGGATGACGACGATCAGGGGCGCCTGGCGGTGGAAGACCCAGAAGTCGATCCGGACCTTCCCGATGTTGGCCAGCGCGAACCAACCCAGCAGGATGCCCAGCACGAGGATGCCGACCAGCCGGACCCGGGAGCGCCGATCGGCCTTCTGCTTGTCGCCCTCGTCCTCCTCGAAGGATCGGGCGTCCGAATGCACGGGCGGTCTTGCCACGGGCACCATTCTGCCCGCCCGGGCGCCGCCGGGGCGGCGATCCGCCCGGGCCCTCACTGCCAGCTGCTATGAGAGTGGTCCCGGAAGGAGGGGTCATGACCACGAGCGATGTACTCACCGGCGCCCGCACCATGTGGGAGCTGGTCGACCGCCGAGCGCAGCTGTCGCCGGACCATCCCCTGCTCATCGCGGCCGACGGCGAGACCGTCACCTCCGGGCAGTTCCGTGACCGGGTCGAGCGGGTCGCCGCCGGCCTCTTCGACATGGGGATCAGGACCGGTTCGGTCGTCTCCTGGCAGCTGCCGACCCGGATCGACACCGTCGTCCTCTCCATCGCGCTGGCCCGCCTCGGCGCGGTCCAGAACCCGATCATCCACCTCTACCGCGAGCGGGAGGTGGGCTTCGCGCTGCGCCAGACCGGCGCCGAGCTCTTCGTCATCCCGGCCACGTGGCGCAACACCGACTTCCTCGCCATCGCCGAGGGGGCCCTGGCGGGCGCCGAAACCCGGCCCACCATCCTCACGACCGACGACGGCCTGCCCGAGGGCGACCCGGCCGTGCTGCCGCCGCCGCCGGAGGGAACGGCGCCCGAGGACGCCCCGATCCGCTGGATCTACTACACGTCCGGATCGACCGCCGACCCCAAGGGTGTGCAGCACACCGACCAGACGCTCATCGCCGGCGGCTGGGGTCTCGCCCGTGCCCTCGACATGGGTCCCGACGACGTGGGCTCGATCGCCTTCCCGTTCGCCCACATCGCCGGCCCCGACTATCTCGTCACCATGCTGTCCATGGGGTTCCCGGCCATCCTCGTGGAGGCCTTCTCGGCTCCCGACGTGCTCCCGGTCTTCCGCCGGCACGGCGCCACCATGGTCGGGGGGAGCACCGCCTTCTACGTGGCCTACCTCGGCGAGCAACGCAAGACCCCGGGGGAGCCGATTCTCCCGTCGCTCCGGCTCATGTCCGGCGGCGGCGCGGCCAAGCCGCCCGAGGTCCACTACGAGGTGCGCGACGAAATCGGTGGGCGCGGCGTCGTGCACGGGTACGGCATGACCGAGGTGCCCATGATCGCCAACGGCTCGCCGCACGACACCGACGAGCAGTTGGCCAACACCGACGGGAAGCCGGTGGAGGGCGCCGACGTGCGCATCGTGACGCTGGACGGCCGGCTCGCCGCTCCGGACGAGGAGGGCGAGGTGCGGGTGAAGGGCCCCATGGTCTTCCACGGCTACACCGATCCCGCGCTGAACGCGGAGGCCTTCGACGAGGACGGCTACTTCCGCACCGGCGACCTGGGCCGGCTGCGTGCCGACGGGCACCTGAACCTCACCGGTCGCCTCAAGGACGTCATCGTGCGCAAGGGCGAGAACATCAGCGCCAAGGAGATCGAGGACCTGCTCTACACCCACCCCGACGTGGTCGAGGTCGCCGTGATCGGGCTGCCCGACCCCGAGCGGGGCGAGCGTGTCTGCGCCGTCGTCCAGTTGGCCGAGGGGTCCGGGGGCCTCGAGCTGGCCGACGTGGTCTCGTTCTGTCGCGAGGCCGGGCTCATGACGCAGAAGATCCCCGAGCAGCTCGAGCTCCGGACCGACTGGCCCCGAGCGGGAACGGGCAAGATCGTGAAGAAGACGCTGCGCGACGAGTACGCCGCGCAGTGAGCGCAGCCGACGGGAGCCCGAGGCGACCCCGTGGCGTGGTGGTCCCACCGGAACCCATCGGCGTGCGGCCCTACCGCATCGTCTTCGTCTGCACGGGCAACATCTGCCGCTCCCCGATGGCCGAGGTGGTCACCCGGGCGCTGGCGGCGTCGACCGGCCTCGGGGACGGGACCTCGTTGGCCGATCACCTCGAGGTCACCAGCGCCGGGACCGGGCCGTGGCACGAAGGGGAGCCCATGCACCCGCTGGCCCGGACGGCGCTGATCCGCGCCGGCTATCCGGACCACCCGCACGTGGCCCATCAGGTCGTCTCCGCGCGATCTCGGGACCTATCGACCTCCTGGTCGCCCTCGATCGCCGCCACCAGCAGACCCTGCGCGGCCTGGGGGCCGACCCGGACCGCCTGGCCCTCCTCCGCTCCTTCGACCCCGCCGCCGGTGCCGCCGCCGACGTCCCCGACCCCTACTACGGCGACGACGCGGTCTTCGACGAGTGCCGCGACATGATCGCCGCCGGCTGCGCCGGGATCATCGCCTCCCTGGCGTCCCACTGGGACAACCTCTGGGTGGCCTGACCGACCCCTGCCCCGTATCGCGCCAGCCGCGCGAATCCGCTGGTCAAGCGCCGTCCGCCCCGGGATCCGAGCCAGAGTCTGTGCCATAGTGCCGACGTGGTCTCACGAAGGGTCATGCGCCGGCGCCGCCAGTTCGCCGTCGGCGGCGCGCTCGTGCTCGTCCTGTTGGTCTACTTCGCCTTCTTCACGGGCGGCTCGAGCGCTCCCCCCAAGGCCCCGGCCACGACCCATCACGCCGCAGCCACTGCGGAGCACTTTCCGAAGCACTCGCCCCTCAACCCGGACTGGACCGGCAACGGCAAGTCCGTGACGCTCGGGTTCGGCGGCGACGTGCACTTCGCCGGCGCCGTCGGGACCAACCTGGCCAAGAACCCGTCCACCGCCCTCGGCACGACCATTCCGCAGCTCTTCTCCGGGACGCAGCTCCGGATGGTCAACCTCGAGACCGCGGTGACCGACGGGACCTGCCCCGAGCCACAGAACAAGCCGTACATCTTCGACGCGCCGGCGTCGGCCGTCACGGCCCTCAAGAGCGCCACCGTGTCGCTCGCCACCGAGGCCAACGACCACGGCATGGACTGTGGCGCACAGGGCCTTTCGCAGAACCTGACGATCGCTTCGCAGGCGAAGTACCCGATCATCGGCATCGGCAACACCGCCGCCCAGGCCTTCGCGCCCTACCGGGTCACGATCAACGGCCAGCGCGTGGCGATCATCACGGCGACGCAGGTGATCGCCGACAACCTCGTCAGCACGTGGACCGCGTCGGCGACCCAGCCGGGTGTGGCGTCGGCGATCGACCCGACCCAACTGGTCCGCGAGGTCCAGCAGGTGCGCCGCTCGGCGGACACCGTGATCGTCTACGTCCACTGGGGCACCGAGACGCAGGCCTGCCCGAACCCCCAGCAGGAGCCGCTGGCCCAGCAGCTCATCAAGGCGGGGGCCGACGTCGTCATCGGCTCCGGCACCCACGTCCTGCTGGGCGCCGGCTATCTCGGCGGCGCCTACGTCGACTACGGCCTCGGCAACCTCGCCTTCTACGACAACACGGCCCCCGAGACCGACAGCGGGACGCTCGTCGTCACCGCGCAGGGTCGCCACATCACCGGCGCCGTCTGGCGGCCCGCCACCATCCTCAACGGCGTGCCCCAACCGCTGACGGGCGCCCCGGCCACGACGGCGGTCGCGAGCTGGAACGCCGCCCGCAGCTGCACCAACCTGTCGGCGACGCCGACGACCACCCTCGCCACCATGCGCGGCGAGACGGTGCCCTTCGTGGCGCCGGCCGCACCGCCGGCCACGACCACCACCACGGCTGCATCCTCCAGCGGGAGCGGCGAGCACGACAACGACGACGACCAAGACGACACCACGACCACCGCGCCGAAGTCCGGTGGATCGACGACGACACGAGCACCGGCAACACCACGACGAGCACGACCACACCGGCCTCGACCACCACCCAGGCGACCGACAACGCCGGCGGCTGAAGCATCCTCACCCGCTCGCGCTAGCGCTGGTCCTCGACCAGCCTTCGTCGTCGGGAAGCCGGTCGTAGCGGAAGCGGATCTCTTCCAGGTCGTTGGGCTCGCTGACCGTCTCCTCCGCCAGCCGCAGCACCATGTCGGCCTGACGCCGGAGCACGGACCGCTGTTCGGCGCTGGTGGTGTCGAGCATGATCGAACCGATGGAGTCGATGAGGCGGATCAGGACCGCCGGCATGCCTCGGGCGCCCTGGCGGATCTTGTCGAAGGCACGGTTGACCATGCGGGCGTAGGACGGGTCGGACTCAATGAGGCGGACGTTGCCCGCATCGTCCCGGTAGACGCCCTCGTCGAGGACCCGGCCCGAGACCCGGCCCAACCCGGCCGACAACCAGTCGATGCAGGTCAGGGCGGTGAAGGTGTCGTTGACCGCAGCCGAGAGGGCCCTGATGGCGATCTCGACCAGCTGGTCGATGGCGAAGACCGGATCCTGCACCAGGGTCCGGTGCGGGCCGGTGACGTGCGCCTTCGACAGGGCCAGCGCGACCTCCGGGGCCGCCTCCCGCGGCCAGACGATGGCCAAGGGGCGTCCGGTGGCCAGGTAGTGGCCCGGGCGGTGCTCCAGACGGATCACCGAGTCGGTGCGGGTGGCGATGGCGATCAGCTGGGCGTAGCCGACGTACTGGATGTACCCGCTGACCTGTGACGGGACGACGGCGCCGTCCTCTTCCATGAGCGTGAGCAGTTCGGGCACGCTTCGGCCGGCTCGCGGCTGCGCCGCAGACTCGCCCGGAGCCGACCTCGTCGGGGAACTCGGCGTCGATCGAGCGCATGAGGTCGTCGGCGATGCCCGCGATGACCTCGGGCAGCTGGATCGACTTCGCGATGTGGTGGATGAAGTAGATCAGCACGCCGAGGTCGACCAGCAACAGGGCCTCGGCGACCGAGGTGGAGAGGTGGGGGACGAAGGTCGAGCTGATGCTGCTGATGGTCACCAGCGCCAGCACGGAGAAGACGAACGTGCCGACGAAGACGCCGAGCGTGACCTGGTTCCCGATGTCGCGCACGAAGTTGCGCATCATGCGGGGACCGAACTGCTGGGAGGCGAGCGTCAGCGCCAAGATCGTGATGGAGAACACCACGCCGATGACGGTGATGACGGCGGCCGCAATGGCGATCAGGACCTGGCGCTCGGCATCGGCGCTCCCGGTGCGGATCCAGACCGGGAGCGTGAGGTGGCCGTAGTACGCCGCCACGTCGATCTCGAACGTGACGATGAACAGCAGCACCGAGACGACGACCAGGATGCTCGGGACGACCCAGAAAGTCGTGCGCAACTCCTCCCAACGCCAACTGGGGAGCTGGCGCCGGTCCTTGCCGACACGCGCCGGCTGCGGCTCGACCGCCCCCTGGGCGTCGGTCATCGGCCGGTCCGTCCCACGGTGGCGACCCGCGCCCGGGTCACGAGGGAAAGAACCGGGGCAGGTGGTGACGATTGGCCCCCAACAGCGCGTCGGCCAGGTCCGCCGCCAACGGGTACTGGCCGACCAGCGGATTGGCCAGCAGCGCACGCACGACGTCGTCGCGGCTTCCCGAGCAGGCGGCCCGCACCGCCAGGCGCTCGTAGGCCTTGGCGTGCTGGACGAGACCGAGCATCTCGGGCGACAGCTCCCGCTGCGGCAGCGGGTGCGCCCCGGTCTCGTCCACGATCGCCCTCGTCTCGACCACGGCGTCGTCGGGCAAGCCCGGAATGGCGCCGTCGTTGCGCATGTCGACGACCTGGACGTCGCCGGTCCCGGCGTGGAGCGAGGCCATGAGCCTGATGGCGGCCAGCGAGTAGTAGGCGCCGCCGCGGTACGAGAGCGCCTCCGGCTTCGTGACGAGCGCAGGGTCGCGGTACTCCTCCAGCAGCTTGGCCTCCAACTCGGCCACGACGTCGGCGCGGGACCGGTAGCCCGGCGCCGACTGCTGCGCGACCTCGGCGTCGTGTTGGTAGTAGTAGTGCACGTAGTACGACGGCAGGGCGTGCTGCAGGCGGAGGAGCTCAATCGGGGCGCCGCTCTCGAGTGCGAGCTCGGGCCCGAAGCGCTCGAACAGATCGTCGAGCCGGTCGCCATCGCCGCGCCATCGCCATCGCCATCGCCGTCGCCGTCGCCCTCGGCACCGACGGTCGCCGACCTGATCCACGTCAGATGGTTCAGACCCACGTGCTCGACGGCGACCGCATCGGGGTCCACGCCGAGATAGTGGCCGATCCGACGTTGGGCCCAGATCGCCACGTTGCACAGCCCCACGGCCCGGTGGCCCTCGTCGAGCAGGGCCTGCGTCACAATGCCGACCGGGTTGGTGAAGTCGACCAGCCAGGCGCCAGGGTTGGCCCGCGCCGCCATCTCCTCGGCCAGCTCCAGGACGACGGGCACGGTGCGCGAGCGCCTTGGCCAACCCACCGGCGCCGGTCGTCTCCTGCCCGAGGCACCCGTACCCCACCGGCAGCGTCTCGTCGACGTGCCGCGCCGCCTGGCCGCCGATGCGCAACTGGACCACGACGAAGTCGGCCCCCTCGAGGGCGGCGTGTGGGTCGGGCGTCGTGGCGAACGTCCCGTGCCAGCCCCGCTCCCGCAGAATGCGCTCGGAAAGCCCGCCGACCGCCTCACGCCGCTCGGCGCTCGGGTCGAGCAGGACGAGATCGTCGACGACCATCCGGTCTTCCACGTCACACAGGCTGTCGACCAGTTCCGGGGTGTACGTGCTCCCGCCCCCGACGACGACCACCTTGATGCCCACGCAGCGCAACGTAACATCCGTCCGTGTCCGAACCCGCCGACTCCGCACCGGCCGTGCTGGCCTTCGACGGGGGCAGCACCAAGACCGATGTCGTCCTCGTCTCGCGGCAAGGTGCCGTCCTCGGACGGGCGCGCGTGGGGCCGAGCAACCATCAACTCGTCGGCCTGGACGGTACCGTCGCCGCGCTGCACGAAGCCCTCGCCGCGGTCACCGCTGCCGCGCGTGTGCCCGCTTCCTCGTTCCCGCTCTGTCCGACCGGGGTCTACTGCTTGGCCGGCATCGATCTCCCGATCGACGAGGAGAAGCTGGCGCCGGCGATCGACGCACTCGGGTGGACGGACCGCGTGATCCTGCGCAACGACACGTTCGCCGTCTCACGGGCCGGCACCACGTCGTCCTGGGGCATCGGCGTCGTCTGCGGCACAGGGATGAACTGCGCCGCCGTCGGCCCCGACGGCCGGACCGTGCGCTTCCCGGCCCTGGCCGAGCTGTCCGGAGACTTTGCGCCCGGCGGCGCCTGGCTCGGGCTCCGCGCCCTGGGCCTCGCGCTGACGCGCCGGCGACGGCCGGGGCCCGGCCACCACGCTGCGCGAGCGGGTGGCCGCGCAGCTCGGCACGCCCGACCCCGAGACGGCGCTCACGGGCATCTACAGCGGCACGCTCCCCTACGCCCGGCTCTTCGAGCTGGCCCGGGTCCTGCTCGACGCCGCCGCCGACGGCGATGCACCCGCCCGCGAGGCGGCCGATTTCCTGGCCGACGAGATCGCCACGTTCGTCCGCGCCGCCGTCGTCCGCCTCGACCTCCGCGACGAGGCGGTGGAGGTCGTCCTCGGGGGCGGCATCTTCGACACCACCGACGCCGCCTTCCATCAGCGCGTCGCTGCCGGGATCTGCGCCGCCGCGCCACGGGCCGTCATCGTCCGTCTCGACGCCCCGCCCGTCCTGGGTGCCGCGCTCATCGGCCTCGACGCCGCTGACGCCCCTCCCGACGCCCTGGCCTCACTCCGTCGCCGCCTTGCGGTCGGACCCGGAGCCCGAACCGACTCCCCGACCCGTGGGGAGCGCCGACAGCTGACCGACCCTCAGGCCCCGCCGCCCCCGCCCCCGCCAGCGCCGCCGCCGCCGGACACCCCGGCGGGCACGTGGGGCATGGCGTCGGCCACGAGACGCTCGTCGTCGGCCAGCAGTGAGTGGGCCAAGTCCTTGACCATGGCGATGATCTCGGGGTGCTCCTCGGGGTTCCAGCCCTCGAGGAGCTCGGTCAGGCCTTCGCGCCGCGCCTCGGTCAGCTTGTCGAGCGCCGCCGTGCCCGCAGCGGTGAGGTAGAGGTCGCAATCGACGCCGCGGCGCCGCTCCTCGATCATGCCGGCGCCCAGCAATCCGTCGACTCCCGGCTGAATGAGGTCGGCGTCCACCTTCAGGCGCTTCGCCACGTCGTTGACCGTGCAGGCCGGCTGGTCGGCCAGACGGTAGAGCAGCCAGCAGGCACGAGGCGGGAGATCGATGCCCGCCCGCTGCGCCAGTGTCTGGTAGAGCTCGACCCGGTTCTCCCGGTCGGAGAGTCGGGTGAGCGCCAGCTCGATCTCCTGCAGCGACGACCGCGGATCGGGCGAGCCGTTCGCCTCGCCGATGTCCACGGTCTGGACGGTCTTGCGCAGTTCCACCTCCGGGAGGAGCCAGCTCAGGAGGAATGCCACGAACGCGATGGGCACCGCCACCAGGAAGACGACCTGAATGGCATGGGTCACGGCGTCGATGTACTTCGTGTAGAAGAACAGCCCTTCGGCCGTCGACTTCAGCTTCGTCAGGACCTCGGGATTGATCGTCTGCGGGTTGAAGTTCCGCAGGACGGACGCCGGGACCTTGGCCAGCGTCGGTGCGATCGTGTGGTTCAGGACGATGGCGTAAATGGCCCCGAAGACGGCGGTGCCGAACGACCCGCCGATCATGCGGAAGAACACTGAGCTGCTGGTGGCCACCCCGAGATCCTCGTAGGACACCGCGTTCTGCACGGCCACCACGAGGACCTGCATGACCAGTCCCATGCCGACGCCGAAGACGAACATGTAGCCGGCCAGGACCCAGCCGTTCGTCGTCGCATCGATCATCGACAGCAGGTACGCGCCGATCGTCATCAACGCGGTGCCGACCACGGGAAAGACCTTGTAGCGGCCCCAGCGGGTGACCAGTCGTCCCGAGGTGATCGAGGCGCCGAGCATGCCGAGCATGAGCGGGAGGATGCGCAGTCCCGACGCCGTGGGACTGACGCCCTTCACGATCTGCATGTACAGGGGCAGGAAGGTGAGCGCCCCGAACATCGCGAATCCCATGACGAAGCCGATGGAGCTGGCCGCGTTGAAGACGCGCTCTTTGAACAGCTTCAGCGGGATCACGGGCTCGGCGGCGTAGTGCTCGGCGAACAGGAACGCCACCGCCAGCACCACGCCGAGCACAGCGGTCAGGATGCTCGGCACGGAGACCCATGGCCACGAAATGCCGCCCAGGCTGGCGAAGATGATGAGCGCCGTCGCCGAGGTGGCCAGCAGCAACGCCCCGGCGTAGTCGATGGCATGCGAGACCTTGCTCAGGTGTCCGGGGAGCACGGCACCGGTGACGAAGAGCGCGAGGATCCCGAGCGGGAGATTGATGTAGAAGACCCACTGCCACGTCAGGTACGTGACGCAGAGACCGCCGATGAGCGGCCCGATGACGGTGGCCACCGCGAACATGGCACCGAACAGCCCGACGTAGCGCCCCCTGTCGCGGGGCGACACCACGTCGCCGATGATGGTCTGCGCGCCGACCATGAGCCCGCCGCCGCCCAGCCCCTGCAGGGCCCGGAAGGCGATCAACTCGGTCATGGTGTGGCTGAGACCGCACAACGCCGATCCCACCACGAAGATGACGATGGAGGCCTGGAAGAAGTTCTTGCGCCCGTACTGGTCGCCCAGCTTCCCCCACAGCGGTGTCGAGACGGTCGACGACAGCAGATAGGCGGTCACCACCCAGGCCAGGTGCGACCCCCCGTGCAGGTCGCCCACGATGGTGGGCAGCGCGGTCGAGACGATCGTCTGGTCCAGCGCCGCCAGGAGCATGCCCAGCAGCAGCGCCCCCAGGATCACCCACAAGCGACGCTTGGTGATCGTGTCCGCCATGGGGGCTGCTGCGACGGTGCTCACGCCACCTCCCCCCGGTCTGCCACGATCGACTCAGAGTAGGAACGTCCTGCTCGAAATGCAACCATGGGCAGCCGACCGCCCCGAGCCGCCGGACCTCTCCCGGCGGCCGGAGCCGCCCGCGCTACGGTCCCGCGGCGGAAGAATGCGGTGACACGCCGTGCCGGATGGAGATCAAGGAGGGCCAGGGCACCCATGCGAACTCGCCTCACGGAACTGCTCGGTGTCGAGCACCCCGTCATGTTGGCCGGCATGGGGGGCGTCTCCTATTCCGAGTTGGTCTCCGCCGTCTCGCAGGCCGGGGGCTTCGGCTGCCTCGGTGCCGGCACCATGGACAGCGCCACGATGGAGGCCGAAATCGCCGCCGTGCGCGCGGCCACCGACAAGCCCTTCGCCGTTGACCTCCTCACCGCCATGCCCGGCAGCATGGCGGAGCAGGTGCAGATCATCATCGACGGCGGCGCCACGGCCTTCGTTGCCGCCCTGGGCGTCCCCACCGAGGTGATCGAGCAATGCCACCGTGCCGACGTGCTCGTCGTCAACATGTGCGGCAAGGTCGAACACGCCGTGCGGGCGGTCGACGCGGGTTGCGACCTCGTCGTGGCCCAGGGCACCGAAGCGGGCGGCCACACCGGCCAGGTGGCGACCATGCCGCTCGTCCCACAGATCGTCGACGCGGTGGGCGATCGCGTCCCGGTGGTGGCGGCCGGCGGCATCTTCGACGGGCGCGGCCTCGCGGCGGCACTGTCTCTCGGCGCCGACGGCATCTGGGTGGGCACCCGCTTCATCGCCACGCCCGAGGCCCGGAGCGTGCTCGGCTACAAGGACACGCTTCTGGCCAGCCGGGAGGACCAGACGACGGTCAGTCGGGCGTACTCGGGCAAGACCATGCGCGTCGTGCGCAACGGTTACACCGACCACTACGACGCGCATCCCGAGGAGCTCAAGAAATTCCCCGAGCAGCTCAGCGTCTCCTACGGAGCAGGGGCCATGCATCTCGGTGGCGATTCGTTCAGCGAAGGCGTGGACGTCGACCGGGAGTGCTATCCCGGCGGGCCAGGGCGTGGGCGCCATCACCGAGCTCGTCCCCGCGGGCGACCTCGTGCGCCGCTTCGTGGCGGAGGCCGAGACGACGCTCGACCGCCTCGCCACCCTGCGCTGAACAGATCGGGACCGAGGCCCACCCATGCCTGACGCTCGGGTTGCCCTGGTCACGGGCGCCAACCACGGCATCGGTGCGGCCACCGCCAAGGCGCTCGCCGCTCAGGGCGCCGGCGTCCTCTGCGCCTACTTCCGTCACGAGCACCTCGGTGGCCTCGACGACCCCGCACTGCCGGCGGCCTACCGGGCCACGAGGATGGCGCGGGCGGACAACGTGGCCCAATCGATCCGGGCCGCCGGCGGCCGCGCCACCGCCTTGGAGGCCGACCTCTCCGACCCCGCCAGCATCCCCCACCTCTTCGACGCGGCCGAGGCCGAGCTGGGGCCGGTGTCCATTCTGGTGAACAACGCCTCGGGCTGGGTCGCCGACAGTTTCGTCCCCGACGCCACGAACCGATTCGGACTGGCCCAGGCGGCCGTCAGCGCGCAGACGATCGACCAGGTGTTCGGAGTCGACGCCCGCGCCGCCGCCCTCCTGATCGCAGAGTTCGCCCGCCGCCTCGTCGACCGGGGAGGCGAGTGGGGCCGCATCATCGGCCTGACCTCGGGCGAGGCCAACGGGTTCCCGGAGGAGGTCTCCTACGGCGCCGCCAAAGCGGCGCAGGTCAACTTGACCCTCAGCGCGGCCACCGAGTTGGCCCGCTTCGGCGTGACCGCCAACGTCGTGCATCCGCCGATGACCGACACGGGCTGGATCAACCAGCGCACCGCCTCCGCCGCGCAGTCCGCCGGTCACCGCATCGCCACCCCACGCCAGGTGGCCGAAGTCATCGCCTATCTCGCCTCGGACGCCGCCGAGCTCGTCACCGGCAACATCATCCGCCTCCGCTGAACCGGCCCATTCGGCCGGGCCTCCTGCCGCCGGACCGGACCCCGTGCTGCCCGTCGGCACTTTTCCCAGGTCAGGACCGTTTTCAGGCTCCGGCGCGCCCGGCGCCATCCCCCGCTGCCTGAAAAATACTTGACTATCGCGATCCATTCCGATATATCATTAGATTACAAAGAAGACCAAGACAGGTCTTGGCCCGAGTGGCCTACTCACGAATCAAGGAGTTTCGAATGACACCAACACGAACACGAACACGACCGGAGCCACGATCACGACCACGACGAGCTCCACGACCGTCTCCACGAGCACTTTGCGGGGCGCGGCATGCGCGGCCCGCGGGGTGGACGAGGCGGCTGGGGTGGCGGGCGCGGTGGCTGGGGTGGCGGACGGCGTATGCCGCGCGGCGCCATCCGCACCGCCATCCTCGTCGCCCTCCGCGACGAACCGGGAAACGGCTACGAGGTCATGCGCCGGCTCGAGGAGTCGAGCGGTGGACTGTGGCGGCCCAGCCCCGGGTCGGTCTACCCGCACCTCCAGATGCTCGAAGACGAGGGTCTGGTGCAGTCGTCCGAGGTGGACGGCAGCCGCACCTTCACGCTGACCGAGGCAGGACGTGGCGAGGCCGAGAAGGCCAAGCTGCCCTGGCAGGAAGGCGGCGAAGCCGACGACGAGGTGCGCACGCTTCGCCAGGGCGTCGGGCAGCTGATGAGCGCCGCCAAGCAACTGGCCGGCGCCGGCGAGAAAGCGCAGATCGAGCGCGGCATCGGCGTCATCCAGAAGGCCCGCAAGGAGCTGTACCAGATCCTGGCGGAGGACTGATCCCCTCAGAGCCGGGCCACGGCAGCACCGAGAGACTGCCGAGTGAGCCGCCCGGTACTGTGCTGAAGGAGCCATGACCACTACGACCACCGCCTCGCCGCTCGACGGTGCCGCTCCCGGCGACGGGACGCCCATCATCGAGACGGTCGGTCTGACGAAGACCTACTCGGGCACGGATTTCCGTGCCGTCGACGAACTCAACCTTCGGGTCGAGTCAGGCGAGGTCTTCGGACTGCTCGGCCCGAACGGCGCCGGGAAGACGACCACGATCGGCGTCCTGACCACCCGCGTCATTCCGACGGGTGGTCAGGCGCTCATCGCGGGCATCGACGTCATGGAGCATCCGACGTTGGTCAAACAGCTGATCGGCGTCGTCTCCCAGCAGAACACCCTGGATCGGCAACTCAACCCCTTCGAGAATCTCTACTGGCACGGTCGCCTCTTCGGCATGGGCGCCAAGGAGTCACGGCAGACCGCAGAGGAGCTGCTCGAACGGTTTCAACTGACTCGTTTCGCCAAAGCGTCGGTCTACGCGCTCTCCGGCGGAATGGCCCAACGACTCATGGTGGCCCGGGCCATCTTCCACCGACCGGCCGTCCTCTTTCTCGACGAGCCGACGGCTGGGCTCGACCCTCAGGGTCGCCTCGCGTTGTGGGAGCTGCTCGAAGGGCTCAACGCCGAGGGCCAGACCATCATGCTGACGACCCACTACATGGAAGAAGCCGACAAGCTCTGTGACCGCGTGGCGATCATGGACCACGGCAAGATCCTCGCCCTCGACACGCCGGCCGACCTCAAGCGCAGCGTCGGCGCCGACACCATCGTGACCGTCAAGGCCGATGGTGACGCCGAGCAGCTGGCGGCGGTCTTCCAGAGCCGACTCGAGGGCGTCGACGCGGACGCGGGCCCTCCCCGACGGCGTCGAGTTGCAGGTGCGCGGCGCGGATCGTCTCGTCCCGCGCGTGGTCGAGGCGGCGGAGGCCGGTGGGTTCTCACTGGCCGACCTGTCCGTCGCCGAGCCGACGCTCGAGACGGTGTTCATCGGGCTCACCGGAAAGGAGTTGCGCGACTGATGGCGGCCACCACTTCCGAGGCCATCCCGGCGGCCACGTTCGGAGCGCCCGGCACCGGCCGGGTCGCGCTGACGCCGACCCGTTCGGCGACTGCTGCCAGCCGGACATCGCTGCGCGCGCTCATTCAGCGCGACCTGGTGGTGCTGTGGAAGCACAAGGTCGAGTTCACCGTGCGCACGTTGGTGCAGCCGTTCCTGCTGTGCTTCGTCTTCCTCTACGTCTTCCCGAAGATCGGGCAAGGCATCGGCGGCGGCGGCGGGCCCGCCGCCGAGTCCGCGTTCGCCACGGTTCTCGTGCCGGGGGTCGTCGGCCTTTCCATCATGTTCCAGGGCATCCAGGCGGTGGCGATGCCCCTGGCTCAGGAGTTCGGGTTCACCCGTGAGATCGAGGACCGGGTGCAGGCGCCCTGCCCGATCTGGCTCGTGGCCATCTCCAAGGTCATCTCCGGCGGGGCGCAGGGCCTGCTCTCGGCCGCCATCGTCCTCCCCATTGCCTCGGTCGTGCACGCCGCCGGCGTCGAGGCACAGATCAACCTGCACTGGCTCCTGATCCTGACGCTCGTTCCATTGTCCTGCATCTGCATGGCGTCGCTCGGCCTCCTCCTCGGAACCTCGTTCGAGCCGCGCAACCTCGGCCTGATGTTCGGTTTCATCGTGCTGCCGATCACATTCCTGGGTGGCACCTACTACCAGTGGACCCGACTGGCGCCCGTCAAGGCAGGCCCCGTGCACTGGTTGCAGATCGTGGTCCTCGTCAACCCGCTCATCTACATCAACGACGGGATGCGGGCCGCCTTCACGGACGCCGCGCACATGCACCTCTACATCATCTATCCCGCCATCGTTGCCTTCAGCGTGATCTTCCTGACGCTGGGGCTCCGCAACTTTCGCCACAAGGTGCTCGCCTGAGCGACGGGCGCTGCGGCATGTCAACGAGATTGCCCCTGCGTGGCCCGGAGAGCACCCGCTCGCTCTGGGTGCCGCTCGGGGTGCTGGGCGTCCGGCGCTGAACAGGAGACCGGCTCCGGTCCACCGGGGACGGATCACCTGGCAGTTCTCTGAAAAATGTGTCAATCGCGCCTGTTCGAGGACACGGCTGGGTAGGGTGACCTGAACCGTGCAGCCCACAGCGGGCGCCTGCTCCGGGCGGGGTGGCGAAGGGACGGACCTCATGGATATGAACGGTCACGAGACGCCGTCCGACCTGCCGGCCGCCTACGCGCGGGTCCGGGCGGGCACCGAACGCCTGGCCTCCGTGCTGAGCCCCGAGGACCAGACGGTCCAGACCATGCCCGACGTGAGCCCCACCAAGTGGCACCGGGCGCATGTCACCTGGTTCTTCGAGACGTTCATCCTCGGGGAGTACGCGCCGGACTACCGAGCCTTCGACGATGCGTTCGCCTACATCTTCAACTCGTACTACGAGGCCGTCGGGGCGCGCCATCCCCGCCCCGAGCGTGGCCTCCTCTCGCGTCCGGGCATCGACGACATCGCCCGGTACCGCGTGTTCGTCGACGAGGCTATGGACACCCTGCTCCGGCATCCCGATCAGCCAGGCCTCGCCGAGTTGATCACCCTCGGACTCCACCACGAGCAACAGCATCAGGAGCTCCTGTTGATGGACATCAAGCACGTCCTCTCCCGGAACCCATTGCATCCCGCCTATCTGCCCGGCGCTCCGGAGCAGGTGGCGATCGCACCTCCGAAGGCCGGCTGGCTCGAGCACCCCGGCGGCCCGGTCGAGATCGGGTATCACGGCACCGAGTTCGCCTTCGACAACGAGTACCCCGTCCACACCGTGCACCTGACGCCCTTCGGTCTGGCAGACCGGCCGGTGACCTGCGGCGACTGGCTGTCGTTCATCGAGGACGACGGCTACAACCGGCCCGAGTTCTGGCTCTCGGACGGCTGGGCGGTGGTCAATGCCCAGAACTGGGAGGCGCCGCTGTACTGGTCACGCGACCCGGACAACCCCGAGCGCTTCAGCCAATTCACCCTTTCGGGATCGCGCCCGGTCGATCCGAACGAGCCCGTCTGCCACATCAGCTACTACGAGGCGGACGCGTTCGCCCACTGGACCGGCATGCGACTGCCGACCGAGTCCGAATGGGAGACGATCGCACTCGAGCACGGCGAAGGCGACAACTTCCTGCGCGATGACGTGCTCACGGCGGGAGCCCCGCATCCGCGGCCGGCCCTGTCGTCCAACGGCCTCTTCGGTGACACCTGGGAGTGGACGTCGAGCGCCTACTCGCCCTATCCCGGCTTCCGGGCCGCCGCGGGAGCCGTCGGCGAGTACAACGGGAAGTTCATGGTGAGCCAGTACGTCCTACGCGGCGGGTGCTGCGCCACTCCCGCCGGTCATGCCCGCCCGACCTATCGGAACTTCTTCCCGCCGGGTGCCCGCTGGGCCTTCGGCGGACTGCGGTTGGCCCGGGATCCCTGAGCCATGGCGTACACCATCGACGTCCATCTCTCGCCCGACGAGGTCCGCAGCCAAATGCTGGCCGACGCCCTGAAGGGACTCCAGGCCGAGCAGAAGTCCATTCCCCCTGTGTGGTTCTACGACGAGCGGGGCAGCCGCCTCTTCGAGGAGATCACCCAACTCCCGGAGTACTACCCCACCCGGGCCGAACGCGCCCTGCTGCAGGCCCATGCCCCCTCGATCGCCGAACTGTCCAAGGCCGACACCCTGGTGGAGCTGGGCGCCGGAGCCTGCGAGAAGACCCGGGTCCTCCTCACGGCACTCCAGGAGATCGGCCTGCTGGAGCGGTACGTCCCCTTCGACGTCAGCGACGAATTCCTCCGGGGTGCCGCCGCCACTCTGGCGCAGGAATACGACTCGCTCGACATTCACGTCGTCATCGGCGACTTTCACCAGCACCTCGCCGAGATCCCGAGTGAAGGACGTCGCATGATCGCCTTCTTGGGTGGGACGATCGGCAACCTCAACCCGGCCCAGCGTGCCCGTTTCCTCTTCGACCTGAACTGCACGATGTCGAGCGACGATTCACTGCTCATCGGCACGGATCTGGTCAAGGACCGCGGCCGGCTCGTCGCTGCCTACGACGACGACGCCGGCGTTACGGCGGACTTCAATCGCAACGTGCTCCACGTGCTCAACGAACAGCTCGGCGCCGACTTCGATCCGGACCGTTTCCGCCACGTGGCTGTCTGGAACGAGGACGAGCAATGGATCGAAATGCGCCTGCGGGCCGACGAGGCGAGCGACGTCTCGTTGGCGGGTGCGGGTCTCACCGTCCGCTTCGAAAAGGGTGAGGATCTGCTGACCGAAATCAGCGCCAAGTTCACGCCCGAGCGGGTTGCACGCGAGCTCTCCGAGGCCGGTTTCGTCATTGAGGGAATGTGGGGGGCCGAGGACGGAGAGTTCCTCCTCACCCTGGCGCACCCGTTCTGCTGAGAGCGGATAGCCCTCAGCCGACGGGTGCCGGCACCGCCGAAGGAGTGCCCGCGGTCTCCTCGCCTTCGCGGAGCCGGCGCAACCTCCGTCCCGGACCGGCGGCGCCGCAGCAGCCGCACCAACCAGAAGACGAGCAGGGCCAACAAGAACACGATCGAGCCGAGGCTGAGAATGCTGGCCACCAACAGATGCCGCGGCTTGTAGTGGAACGAGATCAGGTCGTCTCCGGCCGGAATATGCACCTGCTGGACGAGATCGAAGTCGTTGACCGGGATGGCCTTGGCCTCGCCCCCGTCCACCGAGACCGTTGCGGTCCAGCCCGAGTCCCAGGCCACCGAACGGATCAATGTCGACGACGAAGGCGCGTGCACACGGACGTCCTCCGACTTCGTCGTGCTGGCGACGATCTGCACGGGGAGCCGGCGACCGTTCCCGGTGGACGCCACGACCGGTTCCGCCGGCTTGCGGAGGGTGAAAACGGCATAGCCCTGGGAGAGCCCCGCCAGCTGCCACGGTCCCGGCACCAGCGCCGACGACAGGGAGCCCGAGAGCTCGTAGGGATGACCGGCCACGGAGATGACCGCCCGTTGGGGTGGGAGGGAGCCGGTCACGCACCTGGGCGGACAGCCCGATGGCGGCCCCCGCCGGATGCTGGTCCGTGACGGTGACGGGCTCCGGCGGGAACCGGCTCGGGGGCGCCCCAGCGGGTCGACCCGTCCGCTCGCAGCGCGCCGAAGCGCACCGACGTTCCGGCGCTCGCCGGATGCTGCAGGACGAGGGTCACGCTCTCGGGCTCGAGCGTCTCGCCGTAGAACCAGGAAGCCGTCTCGCCTGCTGCGAGCGCTGGACGAGGGCCGGGGTCGAACGGATAGGCGGTGTCGTTGAAGTCGGCGCCATAGCCACGGGCGAGAACCGGGTCCGTCCCGAAGTTCTCCGTGGTCTGGGTGAAGTCGTCGAACGAGCTGCGGGGTCGCCTGCAGCGGCACGAGGAAGTACTCGGGCACGGTCACGACCTCACGCAGGTCGAGCCGGCCGAGCGTCCCCGAGGAGAGTTCCCCGATGTCGAGGTCGTCCTGCTCGTGGGTGTGTGTCGTCGACTCGTAGTTGCCGTTGACGATCGACGCGTACCCCGAGACCGAAGGGAGCCCCGGAATGATGTTGAGATCGGGCACGCCCTGGGGACTGCCCGGATAGCTCGCATAGGTCTGCGGGTCGTAGTTGACCATGCGGCCGCCCGGCGGCAGCTTTGCCACCATCAACTTCTGAATCGGCGTCGTGCCGGCCACGAGATCGTTCGGTGGCGTGGCGGCGAGCTGACTCGTCAGGCCCATCAGCCCGACGTCGACGATCACGAAGACGGCCGCCAGGGACAGCCACGAGATCGCGACCCAGGCGGGGCCGGATCCAGACCAGCACCGCGGCCCCGGTACAGAAGGCAAGGGCGATCAGCGTCGCCACGCGGACGGTGTCGGCGTACGTGCCCGCGGAGCGCGACCCCCGCAAACGTCCAGACGAGCGTGCGGGGCCATGCCAGAGCCCAGATGGCCAGGCCGGCGACGGCCACGGCAGGGATGACGCCCATGATCCGGTCGTAACCGTCAGGGGATCGCGCACCGTCGGCGCCTTCGTCCGGTCGATCCAGCCGGCGAACAGGACACAGACCGCTGTCGCCACGGTGATCATGTTGCGACTCTGGAGCCGCTGGTGGCCGTAGAGCGGCAGGCTGTTGAACAGATGCTCGAGCGGGGTGTTCGACCCCAGCGCCAGGAGGAGCCCGACGAGCCCGACGACGTACCAGGTCAGCCGGTCACGCGGCGGAATGCGGCTGGGCCAACGCGGGTTGAGCAGGGTGATCAGCGCGATCAGCGGCAGAATGCCGAGATAGATCCCGACCTCGGGAAGGTTGTACTGGCTGAAGAATTGAGCCTCGCCCCAATGCCCGTACCCGCCGTCGATGTAGGGAACCAGGCCCAGGATGGCGAACGGCCGGGGATAGCTCCCGGCCGCCGCGACCACCCCACTCCCCCGCTGCGAGTTGCTGATGGCCTCGAGTCCGGGGAGCCATTGGATCGCCGCCAGAGACAGCGCCAGTGCGGCTCCGGCGCCGCACCTGGTGAGGACGCGCCACCACCGCTCCCGGTTGAGGCCGGCCGACATGACCGCGAAGGCCGCAATGAGGAAGGCCTCGTCGAGCATCGCTTCGGGCGCGCCGGCCAGAATGACGGTGGCATAGGCGATCCCGAGCAGGATGCTCCAACGCCACCGTCCGTCACGGACGATGTGCAGGACCGCGAGCAACATCCACGGGATGGCGACGAACCCCTCCGTCATGTCGACGTGATTGACCTGGCTCAAGACCGGGCCCGCGAACGCGAAGGTCATGGCGGCGAGCAGGCAGGCCACCGTCGAGAGCTTCAGCGCGCGCAGGAACACGTACATGCCGACCGCGATGGCGGCGAACACCACGACCTCGGTGGCCACCCAGGCCGCACGGTCAGGCAGTACGACGAACAGCCCCGTCAGGGGGTAGAACGCGCCGGCGTTGAAATCGGCCATGAGCGGCGTGCCGCTGAAGATGTACTGGTTCCAGAACGGGAGCTGGCCGTGACGCAGCATCGAGCCCACGAGCACGTGCAGGGGATAGTTCTGCTGCAAGTTGTCCCCGGTGATCAGCAGGTGCCCGCCGATCAGGTCCGGGATCACGAATGCGGCCGTCGGAATGGCGATCAGCACCACGTAGGGCCACAGCGGTCCGAGGTGTGCTCGTAGTCGGTTCACGGGCGAGAAAATGCCTTCCGGGGTACCTGGACTGGGCGCTGCCGGGCCCACGGGCCGGCGCGGCGCGATCGGCGCAAGCTAGCCCCTTCGACCGTGAATCCGCACAGCGGTCAGCTCGCGGCATTCCGACGTCCTCGCCCGGTGCCCCGACCCGTTCAGGACACGGGCTCCGCACCGCAGACCTTCCAATTGCGTGACAGCCAGATTTCGCATACGTGACAGGGCGAGCATCCTCGGGTAATCTGGGATTGGCCTGAGAATCATGTGAAGAACGGTTTCCGGCGCCCGAAATAGGCGTCGGCTGTGTCAGAATCACTGCAGTTTCATGAAGATTTTCGCCCCCGCGGTCAGCAACCGCAGGAGCTCAAGTAAGGAATCCCCGATGGAGCTCGTGTCCCCGAGCGCGACCACCACCTCCACTGCACCCCAGAGCGTCGACACCGACGCGCCGGGGCTGTCGGCGCGTCGGCTCAGCGTGACGCGCACCGCGCTCCTCGGGCTCCTCGGGAGCACGGCCATCGTCGTCGGCGCGGTGTTCGGTGGGCAGGCCTTCGAGACCCACCTTGCCGGAGCCTGGTACTTCGGCATGCCAGGTGGGCCCGTTCGGTTCGTTCGGCTCGAGCAGCTCGCTGCCGACCGTGGCGTCTCTCGCTCTCGTGTTCGGCGGGCTCATTCTTCTCAGCCGCGTCTGGTTCGGCTTCCTCCGCCACCTCAACAGCCACCCCGGATTCCCGGTCAAGCGTGTCGTTCTCGTCGTGGCGATCTGGGCCGTCCCCTTGCTGCTGGCACCGCCGCTGTTCAGCCGGGACGTGTACACGTACTCGGCGCAGGGCGAAATGATGAGCCACCACATCAACCCGTACTCCTACGGGCCCGAGGTGCTCGGCGCGACGCCGTTCAACCAGATGGCCGACACGGTCTGGTCAGGAACCGAATCGCCCTACGGGCCGACGTTCCTGAGTGTCGACGGCCTGCTCGACCAGGCCTCGGGCCATCAGATCCTGCCCGACCTCGTTCTGCTCCGCCTGCTCGAGGTGGCCGGACTCGCCTTGGCCGTGGCGGCCACCCCGACGCTGGCCCGCTCGCTGAAACACGATCCGGCCCACGCCGTCCTGATCGGGGTGGGGTCGCCCCTTGCGCTCCTGGCGCTCATCGGCGGGGCGCACAACGACGCGTTGATGGTCGGGCTGCTGATGGCCGGACTGGCGGTGGCGAAACGCTTCGGCACGGTGCCCGGGGTCATCCTCTGTGCGCTTGCAGCGGGGGTGAAGTCCCCCGCGCTGCTCGGTGTGCTGTTCCTCGGATGGGTCTGGGCCGGCAGGGAGGCCTCTGTCAGACGTCGCATCGGCCACACCGCGTTGGCGGGTGCGATCGCGCTCGCCACCATGGAAGTGGTCTCGTTGGTCTCGGGCACGGGCTGGGGTTGGATTCGCACGACGACCACGGCGGACGCGACCTTCACCGGAGTCACCCCCATCAACCTCGTGGCCCGGTCCGTCTCCATCGTCAGCCACGTGGTCCAGGTCCCGATGAGCGTGCTGGCGGTCCGTCCGGTGTTCATGGTGCTGGGGCTGCTCGTCGCCGTGTATGTCGGGTACCGCCAGCTGCTCCGATCCCCCCAGGACGGGAGTCGTCCGTTGCCTGGGCATCACGCTGCTCGTCCTGGCTCTGCTCGGCCCCATCGTGTGGTCCTGGTACGTCACCTGGGGCGTGATCGTGGTCGCGGCGGCCGCCGTCGGCCGACTTCGCGCGGCCTCCATCGTCATCAGCACGTTCTGGGCCTTCGTCGGGATGACGACGGTCCATGGCATCTACATGCGGTTCCTGCACACGTTCGTGCTGACCGACCTCCTGCTGATCGCCATGTTGCTCGCCGTCGCCATCACACCGCTGGCGCAGTTCACCGGCGGGCGGCGGCCGCACCTGCCACGCCTCACGCCGGGCGTCCTCACCGGTAGCGGCGCCGGCGCCACCACCTGATCCGACTCAGTCGGCCAGATCGACTGCTGACACAACGCGTTCTGGCCGTACCCGCACGAGCAGTTCACCCGCCACACCGTTGCGGTCTCCGTATTCCTCGGCTCGTCCGGCGCCCATGTAGCGGCCACCGAGCCGTGCCGCCCATCGACGCACCTCGTCGAGGTCGTCGCTGAGTTGCGACACCCTCCACCACGACAAAGCTGAACGGCGGCCGGTCATCGTCCACGCACAGCGACACCCGCGGCTCTCGCCGGATGTTCCGTCCCTTGACGGTGGACTCGCCCGTGTTGAAGACGAGCGACCCGTCGTCGTCGAGGTCGTACCAGACCGGCGCGAGGTGCGGTCGCCCGTCCGGCCGCACCGTGGCCAATTTGGCGGTCCGCGCCGGCAGTGCCGTGAGGAACGTCCGCACCTCCGTCTCGCTCATCGGGTGGTAGGGCATCAGCGGCCGGGCCAGCGCGTCGGCCCGCAGACTCCGGACGATCCGCTCATCCGGGCGTCCCCCCGTTGGCCACGTAGGCCTCGGTCCAGGCCTGGATCATCGGACCGAAGGCGGCGGGGTTGTAGGCGTCCTCCTCATAGGAGAACTTCATGTCCCCGGCATAGTGCAGCACCGTGATGTTGTGGGCCTGATGCACCGAGCCGTCGCCGGGATCCTTCATGCGGTTCTCGATCCGGCAGATCCACCAACCCCGCTCCTCGTCGCACACGCACCACGCGTGCGGGAACGCCGTCATGTCCTTGTTCGGCCACTCCGCCATGAGTGGGGTGATCCACTCGTAAATCTCGTCGGAACCATGGAACGTCCCGAAGGTGTGCTCGAGGTAGACCGCATCATCGGTGAAGAGATCGCCCACTCGCGCCATTCACCACTGGCCGCGCATCGGGCTGCCGTCTCCATGAAGTGCTGGTGGGCCTGCTCCAGCTCCTCCCGACTCCACTTCTGCGTCATGACTTCAGTATCCATTCGCTCATGGTGACACTGCGCAAGGTGCTCAGGTCGACGAACGCATTGATCTCCTCGATCATCTGCGTGATGTTTGCGTTCATGCGTTCGGGGTCGCCGTCCGCACAATAGAAGAGCATGGGGTCGGTGACGTGCTCCAGGGAGGGCCATGCCTCCTCCACGATCCCCGACACGTGCGGCGCGCCGTCGGTGATCGGGCGGAACACGGCGTTGCGGACGTAGCGGGTGCGTGGCTGGATCTCCTCGGTGATGGGCGAGATCCGCGTGTGCCAACGGGTCATCCACTCGTCGAAGCGTCTGGTCGGGATGCTGCTGGAGCAGAGCGACCGTCAACACCCCGGGCGAACGCTCGCCGTCGGGCCAGGAGCGGGAGGGCCCCCACTGACTGTCCCCGTAGTCGCGATAGAGCGACTCGACCACCGAGTAGCCGGCCACCCGCACCGCCGCCGCGTCGAGCACCCGCTCGAACGGGGCCCGCTGTTCGATGGTGTCGACCCACAGCGACACCACCCCGTGCAGGGGCGTCTCGCCCTCGGGCGTCGGCACCGGGGCCGGAATGTCGCTCTCGGGATCCCACACGTCGATGGTCAGGCGCACCGGCTGCAGGGACAGCAGATCGTCCGCCACCGGGCCGCGGAGCACCGCGGCGACGTCGGACCGGCTGTCCTTCTCCCCCAGCCACACCAGATACATCAGTTTCTCCACGCTGCTCCTCCCCTCACCAGGTCAGACCCAGCGCCTGACGCATGGTGGCCTCGAACTCGGCATCGCTGAGCGTGCGCCGCAGCTGCAGCACCATGGCCGCATCGTCGCCGACCTCGACCCGCAACGGGGTGGTCGGGTCCTCCAACGCATCCGCCACTGCCACCCCGACCACCTCGGGCCCGGGGCGACCGCCGGGCCCGCCAAGAGCGTGCCGGCGGTGCCGCTCCACTGGGCGTCGAGGTCGGCGTAGAGCGCCGGGACCGGGTGCTCATCGCCGTGCTTCATGCCCGGAGCGATGTAGCCGGGCTCGATGATGACCACGCGGATCCCGAAATGACCCAGCTCGAAGTAGAGGGACTCCGACAGCGCCTCGAGCGCGTGCTTGGACGCCGCGTACGGTCCCTCCATCGGCGTGCCGATCTCTGCCCTGCACCGAACTGACGTTGACCAGGACCCCACTGCCCCGCTCGCGCCATCGCGGCGCCACCGCCTGGGCCATCCGCAGTGGGCCGAGCGTGTTGACCTCGAGCACACGGCGGAAGGACTCGAGCGGGTAGGTCTCGAGCGGGCCCGAGCCGGGCACGCCGGCATTGTTGACGATCGCATCGATATCGCCCGCCGCCGCCACGGCGGCGCCCACCGATGCGTCCGCACAGACGTCGAGCTCCAGGAGCTGCGCCGCCGGCAGCCCCTCGAGCAATTCAGGGTTGCGCGCCGTGGCCACCACGTCGTGTCCACGCGCCGCCAGGACCTCGACCGTGGCCCGCCCGATGGCGCGGGCGGCCCCCGTCACGAGCACGCGCATCGTCAGGCCTTCCCGGCCGGAGTGAGGCCGACCAGCTCCTCGCTCACATCCCACAGACGGCGGGCCGCCTCGGGGTCCTGGGCCCAGCGGCGGGGGTTCCTGGGCTTGCACTTGACGAAGTACTCCCCGCTGACGCCCTCCACCTGCGGCGACGATGCCAGATAGATGGAGGTGCGGGCCCCCTTGGCCGGGGACAGGAAGAAGGGGCTGGCGATCTTGATCCCGAAGGCCAGGAAGCCCCGGGCGTCCCCGTCCCCCCCGTAGCCCGTCCGGACCGTTCCCGGATGCAGCGAGTTCGCCGTGAGGCCCTTGTCGTGCGAAACGCCGGGACAGTTCGAGCGTGAAGAGGATGTTGGCCAGCTTCGATTGTCCGTAGACGCGCATACCCCGGTAGCCGTGCGTGTTCTGCAGGTCGTCGAAGGGCATCCCCTTGCGCGCCGCATTGTGCGCCGTCGACGCCACGTTCACGATGCGCGCCGGCGCCGACGCCGTCATGCGCTCGAGCAGCAGATTGGTGAGCAGGAACGGCCCGAGGTGGTTGATGGCGAACGTGGCCTCGTAACCGTCGACCGTCTCGGCCCGCTCCGTCAGCACCAGGCCGCATTGTTGACGAGCACGTCGAGTCGCGGTGCCTGCTCGAGGATCTCGGCCGCACCGCGGCGGACCGATGCCAGGTCGGCCAGGTCGAAGACCACGAGCTGGACCCGGCCGTCACCGCCGAGTCGCTGCGAGATCGCCGCCACCGCGGCCCGGCCCTTGTCGGCGTTGCGGGCCGTGACCAGCACGCGTGCGCCCATCGATGCCAGTGCGGCGGCCGTCTCGAAGCCGATGCCGGAATTGCCGCCCGTGACCACCACGGTCTTTCCCTGCATGTCAGGCACCGGCGCCGGCCTCCTCGTGACGAGCAGGCGTCAGCATTCCACACCTCCGGCAGAGGGGCGGTCTCTCAGCGCCACGTGTCCCGAGCTTCGACGAGGCCCCGCTCGGGGTCGAGGAAGGTGCCGCTCAGCGTTCGTTCCGCCGTCCGCATCTGCCACTGCAGTAACTCTCGGGTGGCCTGCCAGGCGGCGGCACTGCTGCCGGCGACGTCCTCGGTCAGGAGATTGTGTCGCTGTTCGGGATCGCTCGTCGAGGTCGAAGAGCAGGGGCGGCATCAACGAGGCGTCCGCGGCGAACTGGACGTACTTGTACCGCGGCCCACGCGAGACGGCCAGGGCGCAGTGACTCATCGGGATCCCGAAACCCAGTTCGGCCAGCTGGTTGACCGGGTCCGAGAAGCTCCACTCGAAGTGCGCCGTGTCGCGCCAGTGCGCGGGCGCCGGTTCGCCGCGGAGGAAGGGGGCGAGGGACCAGCCGTCGACCTGCAGTGGCGTCTCGACGTCCATGAAGTCACAGATCGTCGGCAGCACGTCGACCGACTCGGTCACGGCATCGATGATCGTCCCGCGCGACCCGTCCGCCTCCGGTCGCGGGTCGACCACGATGAGGGGGACGCGATAGCTCTCGTCCCAGAATCCGAGCTTCTCGAGCAGCCAATGGTCACCGCCCATCTCGCCGTGGTCGCTGGTGAGCACCACCAGGGTGGACTCGGCCAGCCCACTGCTCGTCGAGGTAGTCGAAGAGCGGAGCCAGCCCGTCGTCGACCTCTCGCTGCGCCCCGTAGTAGGTCGCCCGCACCTGCCGACGTTCACGCTCGTCGCGGGAGGCGCCCACCTCGGGCGTGGCCATGGCGAACGCACCGAGCGGATGGATCGCGCCCTCCTCCTCGGGCGTCGCGCATCCGACGAACGGCCCGACCGCCTCGGCCGGGTAGAGGTCGTGGTAGCCGATCGGGTTCCGGCGGGGCGGATGGGGCCGGATGAAGGAGGCGTGGACGAAGAAGGGCGTGTCCCCGTTCTTCTCCAGCCAGTCGATGACGGACTGGCGCACGAAGCTCGTCTGGGAGAGCTCCACGGGAAAACGGGCCGGCGCCCAGGTCGAACCGTGCGCATCGGCCCCCGGGAAACCCCTCTATCGGCTCGTACAGGTGGTGGGGGTTCGACGGGACGTCGAAGCCCTGCGCCGCGAGCCACCGCCCCCAGGCCGGGCTCCCCTTCTCCCACGGGTCCTCGATCAGGGCGCGGAATCCGGGCAGGATCCCCTCGTAGCTGAACAATCTGGGGTCGCCGGGCGGGACCGTCCGCGGATCGACCGAAGAGTCCGTGTACCCGAAGAGCACCGGGTCGTAGCCCGCCCCGCGAGCCAACAGCGCCACGTTGGTGAAGCGGGCGTCCAGCGGGGTCCCGTTGAGGATGGAGCGATTGCGGTGCTGATACGTGCCCGTGTAGAGGCAGGCCCGCGAAGGTCCACACGGGGCGGCGTTGGCCCAGTGGTTGGAGAAGAGGACGCCCCGGCCCGCCAAGGCGTCGAGAGCCGGGGTTTCGACGACCGGATGTCCGAGGGCGGAGAGACAGTCGCCGCGCCACTGGTCGAGCGTGATGAAGAGGACGTTGCGGGGCGGCGCCATTCCCCACTCTTGCCGATGGCATCACGTACCCGAACCCGGCCGGCCGGTCGGATGGCGGGGCGACCGGCCCGGCCGGGCTCAAGACGTACGGATCGTCGCCCCGCCGAGCTTGGTCCCGAACTCGATCAGCCAGGCGCCGAGGCGTGGTGCCACGGCCCGATGCACCGCTCGGCCACCGGGCACCGGGAGTCCGGTGGCCGAGCGCTGCACGGCGGCGCTCTCGTTTCCAGCCGCCTGACCGCGCCTCGCCCGCCGCGGCCCGGCCGAAGCCATCAGATCCCGACGGTGGGCGTCTGCCTGCGACTGCACTGCCCTGTTCTGGATCATCGGTTCACCTCGTCTGCTTCCTGTCTTCGTTGCCACATCACAAATCTCACCCAACGAGACTCAAGTCTAACTGATGGTTGACATGAATTCAAGAATATTCTAATATAGGCCTATGCCTATGTTAACGGAAGAGGCCATAGTCCCCAGAACCAAGGCGGTGAGCGCGACCCCGTCCCTGGTGACGGACCTCTCGTGGCTCCTCTCCGTCGCCGCCCGTCCGTCCATGCAGGCCCGGTACCCCAAGCTGGCCGAGATGTTCAAGGGTCGGGAAGATCTGGCGGACCGGGTCCGCACCTTCTGGGACGACTGCGCCGAGGAGATGTGCTTCTCGGAGATGCAGGTGCTGGCCCAGTACGGCGGCGTGGTCAGCGCGACCGATCCCGGAAGAACTGTGGGCCGGCATCGAACGGGCGGTGGCCACCATCCCCCTCGACCTGTCCATGCCCTCCGAGAGTCCCGAGGAGCAGGAAATCCTCCACGGCCGCTTCCGCAGGCTCCGCGAGTCCCCCGACCTGCTGCGCTCGTATCTCGCCCTCCTCGAAGAGGTCTGGGCGCCCGTCGACGAGATGTGGCAACAGGCGCTGCCCATCGTGGAAGAGGCGGGTCGCAACGTCATCGCGCAGTACGAGCGAGGTCGATCACTGGAGTCATTGATACCGAAGGGTTGTGACATCCTCGACGAGCGGCTGCCCGCCATCCTGGCCGGCGTCGAGGCCGGCCACCCGCTTCTCTTCGTCCCGTGCCTCTTCTTCGGCTCGAGCATGTACATCGAGGTGCCGGGCCTCGTCATCATCGGCGTCGGCGTCAACCAGGACGACCTCGCGGCCCGGGCCCGGACCGAGTCGGTGGCCCGACGGCTCAAGGCGGTGGCCGATCCCACCCGCCTGGCGATCCTGCATGCACTGGCGAACGCGCCCAGCACCGTGGGCGATCTGGCACAGGTGTTCCGCCTGGCCCAACCGACGGTGAGCATGCACGTGAAGGTGCTGCGGGAGAACGGCCTGGTGCGCTCCGAGCGTCAGGACGGGCGGCTTCGACTCAGCGCCGATGCTGCCGCCGTGGAGTTGCTGCTCGACGAGCTACGCCGGGCTGTGCTGCAGGGGACCGATGGCGCTCAACCTGCCGGGGCCAACACCACGGGCAGCGAGCGGATCCCGGCGACCGTGGTCGACCGGACCCTCTCGGCTCTCCCGGTGACCTCGTAGCGCGGGAAGCGTCCCAGCAGCTCCTCGACGAAGATCCGCGCCTCCAGGCGGGCGAGGCTGGCGCCGAGGCACACGTGCTCGCCGAAGCCGAAGGCGACGTGCATCGGGTTGGCCGGTCGACGCACATCGAAGCGTGCCGCATCCTCACCGAAGATCCGCTCGTCCCGGTTCCCCGACGCGTAGAGCATGCAGAGGTAGTCGCCGGCGGCCACGGGCGTGTCCCCCACGACGACATCCTCGGTGGCGGTGCGGCAGAACGCGTGGACGGGCGTGACCCAGCGCAGGCACTCCTCCACGCCGCCGGGTACCAGCGACACGTCCGCCGCCAGCGCGGCCCGCTGGTCAGGATGCTCGTGCAGGACCACCGCCGCCCCCGACAGCAGCGTCCGGGTGGTCTCGTTCCCCGCCACCAGCAGTGTCAGGAGGAACATGAAGAGCTCCTCCTTGCTGAGCGGACACCCGCCGACTTCGCTCCCCACGAGGAGTGAGACCAGATCCTCCCCGGGCCGCTCGCGCTTGGACCGGATGTGCTCGACGATGAAGCCGGACAGCTGCCCGAGGGCGGCCATCGTCTCGTCGGGCGGGAGGTCCGGCGATTCGATGGCCGCGTCCGACCAGCCGCGAAAGTCCTCCCGGTCCGACTCGTCGATCCCGAGGAGCTCCGCGATCACCGTCAGCGGGAAGGGCGCCGCCAGCGCGGCCACGAAATCGATCTCACTCCGGGCGTCGACACCGTCCAGGAGGGTCGACGCCGTCTTGCGGATCGACTCCGCCAGCCCCGACATGGCCCGCGGTGTGAAGCGGCGATTGACCAGTCCACGGAAGGCGGCATGCTCGGGAGGGTCCATGTGGAGGATGGACGGAGCCGACATCGGTGCGTCACTCCCCCGCAGGGGGTCGTTGACCAACGCGCCCCGCCCCGAGCAGAACCGGGCGGGGTCACGGCTCAGATTCCGGATGTCCTCGTAGCGGCTGACCGCCCAGAAGCCGGGGGCGCACGCATGGACGGGCGATTCGGCGCGCAGCTGCGCCAGCACGTCGAAGTAGTCGTCCCGGAGGAAGAACGCGGCGTCACGGGGGTCGATCGCCGAGAGGTCGATCTGGTCCCGCTGGTCCCCGGCCACGCTGCGAGCGTACTGTGCGCCGTGGTGCAGACGCCCTCCCCCGACCCCGGCGCCGCCATGGGACGCCGGCGACGTCTCCCTACCCGGCGTCACGCGAGCACGCCCCGCTGTCCGGCCTCGACGAGTTCCTGATCCACAACGCGCCGTACCCCGTGCGCGTCATGTGGACCCCCGACGCCCAGGCCTACGAGCGGGTGTGGTTCACGTGCCAGGACAAGGTCGGTGAGCTCCTGGTCGTCATCGGCCTCGCCTTCTACCCGAACCTCGGTACCGCCGAGGCCTTCGCCATCGTGAACGTACGCGGCCGGCACACCACGGTGCGGGCCCACACGCGGTGCCCGACGGACCGGATGGAGATGTCGATCGGCCCCTTCCACTTCGAGGTCGTCGAGGCCTTCCGGCAGTGGCGGCTCACGCTCGATCCGACCGAGCACGGGATCGCCTACGACATCACCTGGCTCGATACGAAGCGTCCCGTGTTCCGCCAGCTCGGCGCAGGCATCATCGTCGGCGGCCGCGCCGTCAGCCCTGTGGCCGGGTACGACGGCTTCGGGCGCCAGGAGGGGTGGGTCGAGGCCCATGGAGAACGCTTCGACCTCACGCGCGGCCACCCACCTCGGGACACGGGACCACCACTGGGGCACCCGTGACGGCGTCGGCGGGCCCGGCCGCTACATGGGGATGCAGCACCCGCACAGCGGCGAGTGGGTCGAGTTCGAGGACTTCGGCATCTGGGGCGATCACGTGCTCTACAACCTCGGCGACGAGCGCAAGCGCAGCGGCACGCTGGCCAAGCGCGTGCACCGCATGCGCTTCGAGCCGGAGACCAACTTGCTGCACAGCGGCGAGGTCGACCTCGTGTTCGCCGACGGCGCGGTCAAGACGATGTCGTTCGAACGCCTCGGCAACCAGATCGCCTTCCTCCGCTGTGGCATGTACGGGGGCCCGAACGGTGGCACGCCCGACGGCGACATCTGGCACGGGATGCCGGTCGCCAGCGGCGACGAGGTCGTCGTCCACGGCGAGACCTTCGACGTGAACGACCCCGGCGTACGCAGCCGCCTGGCCGGGCAGGACCAGCACCATTGCCGCATCACCTGCGACGGCGAGGTGACCTACGGACTGGTCGAGCCCTACGACACGCTGTGCTACGAGGTCTCGAAAGCCGGCGTCATGGGGTTCTCGCTGCTCGATCCCGCCACCTGAACCAGCGGACTCGGCACCGCCGGTGCGCCTCACCCGCTCTCGGCCGACGCCACTTCCAGGCGTGCCAGCAGAATGTCCCCCATCGGGTTGTCACGACGCCGCGTGTCCCCGGTGATGCGTTGGTGGCGGTCGTTGATGGCGAGCGCACGCACCAGGGCGAACACCTCGTGCCAGGGCAGATCCCGCACCTCGTACCCGGTGCGCTGCTGATAGCGCTCGAGGTCCTCACCGAGACCGGGGAACCCGGGCAGCCGCCCGCCGAACAGTTGCTCCATCATGAATTCGAGGCCGAAGTGCCACCCGAGGTCCATCTCGCGCGGGCCGAGCGAGGCCAGATCCCAATCGAGCACCGCCGTCACACGGCGCTCGGCGTCGAAGACGAGGTTGCCCAGGCGGACGTCGCCCCACAGGAGGACGGCGGGGCGTTCGGCCGGCACGTGGCGCGCACACCAGTCGAGCGCCTGCTCCAACGCCGGCAGCGGGTCGCCCTCGGAGGACCACGCCACGTACGCGACCCAGCGCTCCACCGCGTCCGCCAGGGTCGTTCCCGGCAGCACCGCGCCGAGCTCGGCCGCCTCCCAGTCGACGCCGTGCACGTCGGCCACGACGTCGAGCAGTTGGTCGTACATGACCCGCTGCAGGGCCGGCCCGGCGTCGCGCACGTACGGATCGAAGAACGGGGCCGGTCCCGGAATGTCGCCCACCACGCGGGGCATGGCGAGGAAGGACGACCCGATCCAGTCGGGGTCGGTCACCACCACCGACGGTGCCGGAGCGGGTATTCCCGACGATGCCACGGTGTTCTGGACCAATGCCTGCGGCGCCAGGTCGTACCCGGGGAACGTCGGCTCCAGGGGCGGCAACCGCACCACCAGGCCGGCGTGGGAAGGGCCGATGTCGACGAGCACGGTCTCGTTGGCCTGACCGCCCTGGGCCCGGGCCACGCTGAGCAGCCGCGGCGGCGCTCCCGCCACCGCCACCGCCCCACTGCCCCGCACGACATCCGGAGAGGCCGTCACCCAGCGCGCCAGGCCCTCCTGGAGGGCTGCATCGTCGCGCGTCGCCCCGGTCGCCACCTCAGGGAAGGTAGACCACGGCACGCCAGCGGCCGGTCATCTCGGCCCGGCACAGGGCGGTGCCGGCACGCACGGACCACTCCAGGACGTCGAACTCCCCCACCTCGACCGGCGTCTGCACCAGCAGGCCCCGCCGGGCGTGGTCCTGGCGCACCACCCAACCGTCGGGAATGCGCACGCCGGCCTCCGCCAGCCGCGCCACGGCCTTGCCGCCCGTCGGGTGCATCATGCCGACCGTCAGCCCCTCGGTGTCACGGCGCTCCTTCTTGGGCGGCATCAGCGTCGTCATCGTCACCGGCGCCGCGTTGTTGCCGAAGAAGGCGAACAGACCGGCACGCGGATGCACGTCGGAGGCCTCCTCGTCGATCCCGGGCATCAGGTTGATCCAGCCACTGCCGGCGGCCCGCAGCGCCCGCAACTCGGCGGCGACGGCCGTCGTCGTCGGGCGGCGTGAACTCGATCGTCTTGTTCCGTCGCCCGCTCACCCGTTCCATCCTGACAGCAGCCATTCGACCACCTCGGCCGCCGGCCGCTCCCTGGCCGTCGTGAACCCGGTCCCGGCGTACAGGCTCATGTGGCCCGTGTCGCCGGCGCGGGCGGAGGCGGCCCGCAGGGGCCGGGTGGCGTTGTTGATCTCGGGGTAGGCGGCGGGCGCGTCCGGATGGTCCTGCACCATGGCGTTGACGAGCGCCCGGGCCCGCCGTCCGCTGAAGGCCCGGGTCACCACCGTCGGGGTGTGGGACGAGGCACCCATGGCGTCCTTCTGCGCCGCCGGGGCGCCGCTCTCGGGGCAGCGGAGGAAGGCGGTGCCCGCCGCCACCAGGTCCGCGCCCCGGGCCAGGAGGTCGGCCACGTCGTCGGGACCGGCCACCCCGCCCGCTGCGACCAGGGGCACGAGCGTGCGCCGGCGGACGGCGGCCAGCAGGGCCCGCACGGGCCGGTCCTCGTCGGCCCGGTCGGCGTTCTCCAGGCTGCCCCGGTGGGCGCCGGCCTCCGAGCCCTGCAGGGCCAGGCCGTCGGGCCCGGCGCGCAGCGCCAGGGACGCCTCCTCCGGCGTCGTCACCGTGAGCAGGACGATCGAGCCCGCGGCCTGCAGGGCGCGCACGACTCGACGGCGGGGATCCCGAAGGTGAAGCTGACCACGGCGGGCGGCGCCGCCAGCACCGCGTCGAGCTTGGCCGGGTAGGCATCGTCGTCCCAGACGGGGCTCGCCGAGCGCCACACCCAGGGCGGCGGCGTCGGGCTCCAGCTCGCGCCACGTAGGCAGCCAGGCCCCGGGGGTCCCGCGTCGGGGCGCCGGGGACGAACAGGTTCACGCCGAACGAGTCCACACCGGCGGCGCGGACGGCCGCCATCTCCTCCGCCAGGGCGGGCGCCGTCTTGTAGCCGCCGGCCAGGAAGGGCAAGGCGCCCGCCTCGGCGCCGGCGACCACCAGGTCCACCGTGGAGGGGCCCCCGGCCATGGGGGCCACGACGAGGGGCCGGCGGGAGAGCGACCGCAACCGCGGCGCGCCGGCGGTCACGGCCACCGGGGAATTCCGGAGCATCGGGTCCGGGGCGGAGGGCACACCCGCACTCTTACCCAGCGCGGCCACCGGCCGCTACGGTGGGCCGCCCGTGGACCTGGACCTCCTCCACACGCTCCGCAGCACCGGCGCGGCCCGCCAGTTCCATCCCGAGCCCGTCGGGGACGACGTGCTGGCCCGGCTGCTCGACACGGCCCGCTTCGCACCGAGCGGCGGCAACCGGCAGGGCTGGCGGGTCATCGTCGTCAAGGACCCCACCACCCGTGTGGCGCTGCGCGACCTCTACCTGCGCGGGTGGTACGAGTACCTGGCCATGGGATCGGCCGGGCTGGTGCCCTGGGCGCCGGTGACGGACCGGGCGGCCGAGGCGGCCGCCATCGCCAACGCAGGCCCCTTCGCCGATGCGGGGGCGGCCGCACCGGGCTTCGCCGAGACGCTCGAGACGGCGCCGGCCCTCCTGCTGGTACTGGCCGACCTGACCGCGCTCGCCGCGGTCGACCGCGACCTGCCGCGCTACACCTTCGCCGGCGGCGCCTCCATCTACCCCTTCGTCTGGAGCCTGCTGCTGGCCGCCCGGACCGAGGGCCTCGGCGGCGTCATGACCACCATGCCGGTGCGCGCAGGAGGACGAGGTGCGGGCGCTGTTCGGCATTCCCGCCACGGTGGCGGTGGCCGCCCTCGTCGTCCTGGGCCGCCCGACGGCGGTCCCGCGCCGCCTGCGCCGCGCCCCGGTGCAGTCCTTCGCCTGGGTCGACCGCTTCGAGGGCGCCCCGCTCGCTGCGCCCTGACCCCCGTCGCCTGACTCCGGTCGAGCGACGCCCCTGTCGAGCACACGACGCCCCGCCATACCAGCCCGTTTGGGGCGCCGGACCTGCGCCGTGCTCAAATGGGCCATGGCCCAGAACGTCCTCGGAGAAGCGCTCGAACCCTGCAACTTCGACCCCGTGACCGGCTTCTACCGGGACGGCTGCTGCAACACCGGCGCCGAGGACGTCGGCGTCCACACCGTGTGCACGCGGGTGACCGCCGAGTTCCTGGCCTTCTCGGCCTCGGTCGGCAACGACCTGTCGACGCCGCACCCCGAATTCGGCTTTGCCGGCCTGCAACCCGGGGACCAGTGGTGCCTGTGCGCGCCACGCTGGCAGGAGGCCTTCGAGGCCGGCATGGCGCCTCCCGTCGTCCTGGCCGCCACCCACGCCGCCACCCTGGAGTGGGTGCAGCTGGGTGACCTGGTGACGCACGCCATCTAAGTTCGCACCGTCGTCGCCCAACCCGGAGGTCATGCATGGCGCAGAGCCAACAGCACACCGTCGTCAGCGTGGATCGCGTCATTGCGGCGCCGCCGGCCGCACTCTTCGCCGTGGTGGCCGACGCCACCCGCCACCCCGAGATCGACGGCTCCGGTCAGCTGGTCCAGGCGAAGGCGGGCGCGTCGCAGCACCTGACGCTGGGCTCGACGTTCGGGATGTCGATGAAGATGGGCGTGCCCTACACCGTGACCAACACCGTGATTGAGTTCGAGCAGGACCGGCGCATCGCCTGGCAGACCGTGTTGGCGGGACCGCTCGGGCGCTTCCTGGGCGGGCGGATCTGGCGCTACGAGCTCGAGCCCGTCGACGGCGGGACGAAGGTGACCGAGTCCTGGGACCTCAGCCAGGACAAGCAGGCCTTCTTCTTGAAGAACCCGAAGATCGGCCAGCACACCGCGGCGTCCATGTCCAAGTCACTGGACCGGCTGGCGGAGATCACCGAATCGTGAGCGCGGCCACCATCGACATCGACGCCGCGTGGGAGCAGCGGATCCTTCCCGCGCTGAGCGAGTACACCCGCATCCCCTGCCTCTCCCCCGCCTTCGACCCGGACTGGGACGAGCGCGGCGCCATCGCGGCGGCGGCCGAGCTCCTGGCGTCGTGGGTGAAGGACCAGGAGCCCTCGTTGCGGTGTCGAGATCGTCACGCTGCCGGGGCGCACCCCGCTGCTCCTGATCGACAACGGCGGCACCGGCGATCCGATCCTCATCTACGGCCACATGGACAAGCAGCCGCCGCTCGGCGAGTGGCGCAGCGGGCTCGGACCGTGGGAGCCGGTGCGCGAAGGCGACCTCCTCTACGGCCGGGGGACGGCCGACGACGGCTACGCGACGTTCGCCGCCGTGACGGGTCTGGTGGCGGCGGGCGGCGGCCAGGGCCGCGTGCTCGTCCTCATCGAAGCGAGCGAGGAGAGCGGCAGCCCCGACCTCGCCGCGCACCTGGCGAACCTCAAGGAGCGCATCGGGACGCCGCGCCTCGTCATCTGCCTCGATTCGGGTGGCCTCAGCTACGACCGCCTCTGGTTGACGTCGTCGCTGCGCGGCAACCTCGTCGCCACGGTGAAGGTCGACGTGCTGACCGAGGGCATCCACAGCGGGCAGGGCGGCGGCGTCGTGCCCTCGTCCTTCCGCATCCTGCGGCGGATCCTGTCGAACATCGAGGACGCAGACGGACGGCCGCATCCTCCTGCCGGAATTGCTCGGGGCGGGGATCCCCGACGCGCACCGGGCCAACATCACCGCGCTGGCGGCCGAGTTCCCCGACAGTGCCGCACCGGTCGTGGACGGGCTGCACCTGCTCACGCCCGACCCCGTCGACCGCCTCATCGCCCGCACCTGGGGCGCCGCGTTGGAGGTGACGGGCGCCGACGGGCTGCCCAAGCCGAAGGACGGCGGCAACGTGCTGCGTCCGTCGACGACGCTGAAGTTCTCGCTCCGGCTCCCGCCCGACGTCGACGCCGAGGCGGCCACCGACGCCCTCATCGCGGCCATCACGACCGACGAGGGCGCCCACGTCACCATCGATCTCGAGGCGGCCGCCGCCGGCTGGATCGCCCCGCCGCTCGAGCCCGCCATCGCGGCCACGCTCTCCGGCCGTCTCCCGGGCGCGCTTCGGGCGCGAGCCGGGCCTCATCGGCGAGGGCGGCTCCATCCCGTTCCTGGCCGACCTGCAGCGTGGCTTCCCGGGCACCCAGTTCGTGGCGACCGGCGTCCTCGGCCCGCACTCGAACGCCCACGGGCCGAACGAGTCGCTGCACATCCCCATGGGCAAGGCCGTGACCGCGGCCGTCGCCGAGCTCCTGCAATGACGGACGCACCGGTGGCAACGGACGCGATCACTCCCGCTGGCCGGCAAGGTCGCCCTCGTCACCGGGGGCAGCCGCGGGCTCGGGCGCTCCATGGTGCTGGCCTTCGCCGACGCCGGGGCCGACATCGTGGTGACCAGCCGCAAGCTCGCCTCCTGCCAGGCCGTGGCGGACGAGGTCGAGGCCAAGGGTCGGCGGGCGTTGGCCGTGGCGTGCCACATCGGGCACTGGGACGAGATCGAGGGTCTGGTGGAGCAGGCCTACGACGCCTTCGGGCGCGTCGACGTCCTCGTCAACAACGCCGGTATGTCCCCGCTCTATCCCGACCTCGCCTCGGTCAGCGAGGAGCTGTGGGACAAGGTGATCGGCGTCAACCTGAAGGGGCCGTTCCGCCTCACCGCGCTGGTCGGCACGAGAATGGCGGAGGGCCCATATGGTGGATCCATCATCAACGTCTCGAGCACCGGCTCGCTCCGTCCTGCGCCCGACATGCTGCCCTACGACGCCGCCAAGGCGGGGTTGAACACCATCACCGAGGGCTTCGCCAAGGCCTTCGGCCCGTCGGTGCGGGTCAACTGCATCATGGCGGGCCCGTTCCTCACCGACATCGCCGAAGGCTCCTGGGGCCCGGCGGCGCGGGAGCACGGCATGCCGAACCACGCGCTGGGGCGTGCGGGCGAGCCCGACGAGATCGTCGGCGCCGCCCTCTACTTCGCCACCGACGCCTCGTCCTACACATCCGGCGCCATCCTGCGCGTCGACGGAGGGATCCCATGACCGACACCGCCACGCAGACCGACACGGACAGTCGAGACCGAGACCGACACCGCCGACTTCTGGTTCGACCCGCTGTGCCCGTGGGCCTGGATCACGTCGCGCTGGATGCTCCAGGTCGAGCAGGTGCGCGACATCCACGTCCGCTGGCACGTCATGTCGCTGGCCATCCTCAACGAGGGCCGCGACGAGCTCTCCGACGAGTACAAGGCGCGCCTGGCGCTGGCCAAGGGCCCGGTGCGCGTCTGCATGGCGGCGGAGCAGCTGAAGGGGCCCGACATCCTCGGCCCGCTCTACACGGCGCTCGGCAACCGCATCCACCTGGAGAAGCGGGGCCTGGGCGAGGAGTCCGAGAGCATATTGGCCGAGGCGCTGGCCGAGGTGGGCCTGCCGGCCTCGCTGGCCGACGCCGCCACGTCCGAGGAGTACGACGACGTGCTCTCGGCGTCACACCACGCCGGCATGGACCCCGTCGGCGACGACGTCGGCACCCCGGTCATCCACTACAACGACACGGCCATCTTCGGACCGGTCGTGACGCCGGCGCCCAAGGGTGAGGCGGCGGGACTGCTGTGGGACGGCGTCCTGCTGTGCACGGCGACCGACGGGTTCTTCGAACTGAAGCGCACCCGGGACCGGCGCCCGGCCTTCGACTGAGCCGGACCGGCCGGGTCACGGGCAGCCGGCCGGTCAGGCCGGAACGGTTCCGCAGCTGCGGCAGGCGGCGCTTCGCTTCACGCTGCTCGTCCAGGACGCCCTGCAGGTCCCGCAGCACACCGGCGGCGTCGGCGTCGGTGGCGAGGTTGTGGCGCTCCTCGGGGTCGGCCGTCAGGTTGTGCAGCTCCCACGCCGGCTCGGCCGGCGGCGGCGCGAACGGATTGGCCGGGATGCCGTGGGCCTGGTCGAACTCGTCGAGGCGCTCGTAGTAGTGGTTCAGCTTCCACAGCGCCGCACCGGCGCCGGCGGCGTCATCGGACCGGTCGGTCGCGACGTGATGACGGACTCGACGTGCGAGGGGTACGGCACGGGCTCGTACTCCTGGCCGCTCACCAATCCGAGACGCGACAGGCCGCGGGCGACGTCGTCCTCGGTCATGAAGTAGAGCGGCTCGGCCAACGACTCGGCCGTCGACCGATCCCCGCAGGACCGGGCTGAGGTCGCGGCCCGGGAGCGTCTGGGTCTCGTCGTGCTCCACGGCGACGATCGCCGCCGCCCGCTCGACGTCAATGCCGGCCAGGCCGAGCAGGGTCGGCAGCAGGTCGACATGGCTCGTCGGGGTGTGCACGCCCTCGGGTGTCGCCGCGATGCCGGGCCCGCGCACCAGCAGTGGGACACGGATGGCCTCGTCGTACGCGTTGTACCACTTCTGCATCAGCCCGCCGTGCGCACCGACCAGGTCGCCGTGGTCGGAGGTGAACACGACCACGGTGTCGTCGGCCATCCCGGACTGCTCGAGAGATTCGAGGATGCGGCCGATGGCGCGGTCCACCAGCTTGTGCAGGTAGTAGTAGAGCCGCCGGTAGGACTCGTCGGTCGGCTGCTCGTAGAGCATGGCCGGCCACGCCTTGACGAACGCCTCCTGGCACGCGGGTCGCCCGGCGAAGGAGTCCGCTTGCGACGGTGCCTCGGGGATGGTGGGCAGCGTGTCGTCGTCGACGGGCGGGTAGCCGAGCATCGCCTCCCAGCCGAACCCGTTGAACGCGATGTCGTGCGGGTTGACGAAGGAGGCCACGGCGAGCCACGGCCCGTCGCGGCGGGCGCCGGCGAGCTCGCCGAAGAGCTCGATCACCTGCTCGGCGAAGACCCCGTCGCGCACGACGCCGCAGTCGGCCTTCGCCGCCCCGTGGGGCTCGCGGCCGATCCAGCCCGAGAACCCGTAGGGATCGAGGCGGTCGGCCCCCTTGTAGGCCGCCACTGCCTCGGGGATCGGCGCGCCCGTCTCGTCGGAAGCCATGAGGCCCTCGTGCGAGCCGGGGATCATGAGGTCGGCGTGCGAAATGTGCCACTTGCCGCGGTAGTGCGTCTCGTAGCCGCCGGCGCGGAACCAGTCACCCAGCGTCGGCACCGAGTTGGGGTCGAGCCACTGCATGTCGGGATCGTTGGCCTTCTTGGCCATGCCGTCGGTGTTGGCCCCGCCGTGCAGCGAGGGGTACTGGCCCGTGAAGAGCGTGGTCCGGCTGGGCAGGCAGGCCGTCGACCCGGCGTAGTGCCGGTGGAACTCGAGGCCGCCGTCGCGGATGGACTGGCGGGCGCCGAGCTGCTCCCGTCGGAAGCGGGCCATGGACTCGCCCTCGTACGGGGGCGGGTAGCGCTCCTCGTCCGTCATGATCACGAGGATGTTGGGTGAGGACATTCGGGCAAGTTACACGCCGGTTCACCGGGCGGACCGCCACCCCGCGGCGGGTCAGTAGTAGCCCTGCATCAACTCGGTGGACCAACTCGGGCTGGCGGACGTCGTCGCCCGGCGACTCGAACTCGCGCATGTAGGGCTTCACATCGAGCACCGGCGAGCCGTCGATGGCGTCGAGGCCCTGCACGTGCAGGTCGAGGCCCTCGACCCGCAGCAGGCGACAGGTCGACACACCGAGCCGGTTCGGTCGCATCCGGGCCCGTTGGGCGAACATGCCCACCTCGGGCCATTCGGGGTTCCCACGCGGGCGGCGGGCGCCCGTGCGCACGTCGGATGGATCGACCAGGTGGAACTGGAACACCACCACCAGGTGGGAGAAGTCCGAGAGCCCGGCCACCGCGTCGGGCCCGAACCGCGCCGCGTCGAGCCGGATGATCGCCTCGACCCCGCCCCAGTCGTCGTCGATCGGCTCGGCGCGGCCACCGACGACGACGCCCACCGGCTCCAGCGTGATCACGACCCGCAAAGCTAGTTTTTGCGCGGTGAGGGCAGGGCGCCAGGGTCAGGGGCACGGCGGCTGACCGCATTCGTCATCACCTTCAACGAGCTGCGCCGGCGGGTGCGCGACCGCTCAGCGGTGATCACGTGCCTGGTGGCGCCCGTCGCCATCGCGGCCATCCTCGGCTTCGCCTTCTCCGGGAACACCTCCACCGCCTCCCTCCCGATCGGGGTCTCGGGCGCCTCGCCGGCGCTGCTCCGGGCCGCCGTGCACGCCAGCCAGCTCCCGGGCAACGTGGAGGTGCGGCTCGTCGCCGACGAGGCGACCGTGAAGCGGGAGGTGGCCGACGGCACGCTGGCCGGCGGCGTCGTCGTCCAGCGCGGCCCGCACACCCTGGCCCATCTCCTCGTCCCGATGGTGGCGCCGGGCGCCACGCCCTCCCCCGGGTTCGAGATCGTGGACCGGGCCAGCGCCCTGATCGGGCAGGAGGACGCCGAGTCCCTGGCGGCGGGCCTGGCCAGCCGGCTCTACGCCGGTCGCCTGGAGCCCGGCACGGCCACGGACACCGCTGCCATCTCGGTCTCGGCCAGCACCCTCGGCAACGGCGGCAAGGCGGTGCTCGACTACTTCGCACCGTCCATCGCCGTGGTCTTCCTGTTCATCGGGAGCGGGCTCGGCATGCGATCGCTCCTCCTGGAGCGCTCCAACGGGACGCTGGCCCGGCTGGCGGCGGCGCCCGTCCGGCCCGGGGCCATCGTCTGGGGGAAGCTCCTGGCCATCGGCCTCACGGGGCTGGCCTCCATCCTGATCGTCTGGGGCGTCACCGCGGCCGCCTTCGGCGCCGACTGGGGCGCCCCGCTCGGGGTGCTCCTGCTGTGCATCGGCGCCACGGCCGCCATGTGCGGTCTCGGCGCGTTCCTCACCTCCTTCGCCCGCACCCCGCAGGAGGCCTTCGCCGCCTCCCTCGTGGTCGGCCTCGTCCTGGCCCTGCTCGGTGGCAACCTGCTGCCGCCCGGAGCCCTGCCCGAGGCCCTGCAGGTCCTCAGCCTGGGAACACCCAACGGGTGGGCCCTCGTCGGGTTCGGGCGCCTGGCGCTGCTGCACGACCCGGCATCGTCGGTCGTCGGGCCCTTCCTCGTCCTCTGCCTGATCGCCGTCGTGACCGGCGGCCTGGCCATGGCCCGGGTGCGCCGCATGGTGACACCGTGATCCCGATCGTCCGGGTCAACCTCCGGCGCGCCGTCGGCGATCGGCGCCTGTTGTTCGTGGCCACGCTCTTCCCGGTCGTGTTCATTCTCGTCACCGGCCTGTTGGCCGGGAGCCCCAAGGAGCCCATCGGGCTCGTGCACCCGTCGGCCCGACTCGTCCACCTGGGGCAGAGCAGCGGCGATCTCAAGGTGCGCATCGAGCCGAACCGCGCCCAGCTGGGCGACGACATTCTGCGCGGACGGGTGGTGGCCGGAGTGGTCGGACTGCCCGCGCCGGCGGGGGCCCAGCGCGTCGACTTCATCAGCGAGGCGGCCTCGAACAGTGCGATCCAGGCGCGCACCGACGTGGTGGCCCTGCTCGACCTGATGGCGGCCGAGGGCACGCACACGAAGGTGACCGATCGTCACCTTGGCGCATGCCGACGTGCCGGCGCCGCTGAGCCCGTTCTCCTACGTGGCGCCGGCGGACCTGGTCCTCTTCCTCGGCATCACGGTGCTGCTCCTCTCCTCCGGCGTGGTGGAGTCGCGCCGCCTCGGCCTGATGCAGCGGCTCGCCGCCGCGCCCGTACGGCGGCGCTCGGTGGTGGCGGCGCTGGTGGCGACCAGCCTGTGCGTCGCCGCGGTGCAGTGTGTCGGGCTGCTCGTGGTCGGGCGCCTGCTCTTCGGCGTGCACTGGGGGAACCCGCTGGCCGTGTTCCTCGTGCTGGCCACGCTCTCCCTCGCCTACGCCGGCGCGTCCGCGCTGGTGAGCATGCGCTCGCGCAGCGAGGAGCAGGCCATTTCGCTGGCCGTGGTGCTCGGGATCGTGGGCGGCATGCTGGGCGGCTGCATGTACTCGCTCGCCGTGGTCGGCCCGGTGGTCCGCGGTGTCGGCCACATCGTCCCGCAGGCCTGGGCCATGGACGCCTTCGTGAAGCTGATCTACGACCACGCCGGGCTGACCGCCGTGTTGCCCGAGGTCGGCGTCCTCGCCCTCTTCGCCGCCGTGCTGTGCGCGCTGGCGCTGCGCGGCCTACGCGCGGACGGTGTACTCGCCGGGGTGAAAGCGCCGGGTCAGCCGGCGGAACTTCCAGGTGTGGTCCGGCCACAACGTCGTGTTGCGGCCCCGGTGGTCGAGGTACCAGCTGCCGCAACCGCCCTCGACCCACACCGAATGGGCCAGGCGCGCCTGCAGGCGCTCGTTGTAGCGGCGCTGCACCGCCGGCTTGACCTCGACGGCACGCACCCCCGGCTTGCGCAGGAAGGCCAGTGCGCTGGCGATGTAGTTGATGTGCGACTCGATCATGTAGATCATGGAGTTGTGGGCCAACGTCGAGTTGGGCCCGATCATCAGGAAGAGGTTGGGGAACCCGTTGACCGTGGAGCCGGCGTAGGCCTCGACGCCGTTCGCCTTCCAGTGCTCGGCCAGGCGGACGCCGTCCCTGCCGACGATGTGCTGGGCGTACGGCGGCTCGGCCGCCTCGAAGCCGGTCCCCATGATCACGACGTCGACCGGGCGGGCGATGCCGTCCTGGCCCACGACCTCGTGGGCGGTGAAGGAGGCCACCGGTGACTCCACCACTTCGACGTTGGGACGCGTGAGCGAGGGGTAGTAGTCGTCGGAGAGCAGGAGGCGCTTGCAGCCGGGCTCGTAGTGCGGGACGAGCTTCTGGCGCAGCGCCTCGTCGGGCACCTGCTTGGCCAGGTGGTCGAGCGCGGCCTTGCGCACAGCGGCCTTGCGCCGGTCGGCGTGGCCGACGAAGACCGAGAGCAGAGCCTCGAACATGACGTAGATGCGCAGGCGGGACAGGCGCTGGAGGATGGGCGCCCTGCGATAGGCCAGCTTGCGCAGGCCCGAGACGGCCCGGTCGCGGCGGGGCACGACGAACGGCGGCGTGCGCTGGTGGAGGTAGAGGTGCTCGACGACGGGGGCGATCTGCGGCACGAACTGCACGGCCGAGGCCCCGGTCCCGACCACGCAGACACGCTTGCCGGCCAGGTCGAAGCCGTGCTCCCAGCGGGCCGAGTGGAAGACCTTGCCGCGGAAGTCGGCCAGGCCGGGAAAGTCCGGGATGGACGGCTCGCTCAGCGACCCGGTGGCCCAGACCAGCACCGGAGCGGCGTACTCCTCTCCCCCCGCCGTGCGCACGACCCAGCGGGCGGCGCTGTCGTCCCAGCGCGCCTCCTCCACGGGGCGGTCGAAGTGGAGACGATCCGCCGACGTCGAAGCGGTCGACGCACTGGCGCATGTAGTCCCAGATTTCGCTCTGCGAGGAGAACCCGCGTGACCACTCGGGATTGAGCGCGAAGGAGAACGAGTAGAGATTGGACGGGACGTCACAGGAGGCGCCGGGGTACGAGTTGTCGCGCCAGGTGCCGCCGAGGTCGTTGCCGCGGTCGAGGACGACGAAGTCCTCGATGCCCATGGAGCGGAGTCGGGCCGCCATGCCGATGCCCGGAGAAGCCGGCGCCGACGATCAGGACGCTGTGCTCGCTGCTCACGGCGTGGCGTTCACGAACGACACGACGACGGCGGCCAGCTCCTCCCCGCAGTCCTCCTGGAGGAAGTGCCCGCCCCCGACGATCGTCGTGTGCGGCTGTCCCTGGGCGCCGGCGATCCGCTCCTTGAGGTTGCGGTCGGCGCCCCTGGTGATGGGGTCGCTGTCACTGAAGGCGCAGAGGAAGGGCCGGTCGAAGGCGGCGAGGCCCACCCAGGCGGCCACGTTGGCGTCGTGGGCGGGGTCGTCGGGCCGTGACGGCACGAGCAGCGGGAATTGCCGGGCCCCGGCCTTGTAGGACTCGTCGGGGAACGGCGCGTCGTAGGCCGCCTCGACCTCGGGCGCCATCGGCTTGGCGCACCCGCCGCGGACGATGCCGCCGGTGGGGAACACGTCGACCTCCTGGGAGAACTTCTGCCAGGCGAAGAAGGCGTCACCCGGATTGGTGTCGCCCGTCGGCAGGAAGGTGTTGGCGGCCACGACCCGGGCGAAGCGCCCAGGGTGCTCACCGACCAGCCGCAGGCCGATCAGGCCGCCCCAGTCCTGCCCGACCAGGGTGACGTCGGTCAGGTCCAGCTCGTCGAAGAGCAGCTGGCGCATCCACTCCACGTGGCGGGCGAAGGTGTAGTCGGTGCGTTCCGCGGGCTTGTCGGATCGCCCGAAGCCGACCAGGTCCGGAGCCACGACCTGCAGCCCGGCCCCCGTCAGGACGGGGATCATGGTGCGGTAGAGATAGGACCAGGAAGGCTCGCCGTGCATGAGCAGCACCACGGGCGCCCGAGGGGTCGCCCTCCCGCAGGTAGTGGACGCGGAGCGTGCCCCCCTCGGCGTCGTCGATGTCCGCGTAGTGCGGGCTCGAAGTCGTACCCGGGCAGGTCAGCGAAGCGTTCGTCTGGTGTGCGGAGGGTCTGCATGCTGTGCGGAGCCTACGCCCTCGGGGTCGGGGACCGCCGTGGGGCAGCTGCGTGCGGGCCCACCGTCGGACCCCCTAGCCTGACACCGACGTCACAGAGCACCAGCGGGAGGGACACGCGGCATGGCACTTTCGGACGCGCAGGAGTACGACCCGTTCACCGCCTTCGACGACGTGGTGGCCGGCACGACGCGGGACCCCTACCCGGACCTCGTGGTCAAGCGCCGCGACACGCCGGTGCACAAGGGCCTGACCATCTCGCCCGACGCGTTGCCCGAGGGCATCGAGGTCGAGCCGGGATGGATCGCCTACCGCTACGACGACTGCTCGCGGATTCTGCGCGACGCCAAGACATTCACCTCGACCGGCTACGACGTGACCATCGGCATGGTCATGGGCCACATGATCCTGGGCATGGACGACCCGGAGCACCGCAGCCACCGCAACCTCGTGGCCCATGCCTTCCGCGAGAAGGCACTGGCCCGCTGGGAGCCCGAGTTCATCCGCCCCATCATTGACGAGCAGATCGACCGATTCGCCGCCGACGGCGAGGCCGACCTGGTCCGCCAACTGACCTTCGAGTTCCCGGTCCGGGTGATCGCACGCCTGCTCGGCCTGCCCGAGGAGGACTTCCCCCAATTCCAGCGCTGGTCCGTCGAGCTCATCGGCCTGGTGGCGGACATCGACCGGGGCATCGCCGCCTCCGAGGCGCTGCGCGAGTACTTCGCCGGCGTCGTGGCCGACCGGCGGGCCCATCCGGCCGAGGACGTGATCAGCGACCTGGTCTCCGCCGAGGTCGACGGCGAGAAGCTGACGGACGAGGCCATCTACTCCTTCCTTCGCCTGCTGCTGCCGGCGGGGGCGGAGACGACGTACCGCTCGTCGGGCAACCTGCTCTACCTGCTCCTCACCCACCCCGACCAGCTCGAGGCGGTGCGGGCCGACCGCTCGCTGCTCCCCCAGGCCATCGAAGAGGGGCTGCGCTGCGAGCCGCCGCTGCTCACCATCAACCGCACCACCACGTGCGAGGTCGAGCTGGCAGGGATCACCATCGGCCCCGGGGAGAGCATCACCCCGCACATCGGCTCGGCCAACCACGACGAGACGCGCTGGGACGACCCCGAGTCGTTCGACATCTTCCGGCCCGCCGTGCCGCACATCGCGTTCGCGCACGGTCCGCACATGTGCCTCGGCATGCATCTGGCCCGGCTCGAGACGCGCGCCCTGCTCAATCGCGTGTTCGACCGCCTGCCCGACCTGACCCTGCAGCCCGGCGACGGCGATCCCCACATCCGCGGGGACGTCTTCCGCTCGCCCACGTCACTGCCGGTCACCTTCACCCCGGCGTAGCCCGCGCCGTCAGCCGATCTGGCGCATCTCCACCTCGTCGCCCCGGGCGACGAACACGGTCGACACCAGGGACGGTGGGAACAGCCCGTGGGCCACGACACCCGGCGCCGCATCGAGCCGGGCGGCCAGCGTCGCCGGGTCGCCCACTTCGCCGTGATAGTCGGCGAGGACACCGCCGTCGGGCGTCGACGGCGCGTCGCGCAGCACCGCTTCAGGGAGCTCGCGCAACGTGGCCGCCAGGCCGAAGGCCAGGAGCTCGAGGGGCACCGGGGCATGGAGGCGCGTCCACCGGCTTGTCCGAGGACGCAATCACCACGAAGCGGTCGGCCGCGGCGGCGACGATGCGCTCGCGGGTGTGTGCCCCGCCGCCACCCTTGACCAGCCAGCCGGCGGGATCCACCTGGTCGGCGCCGTCGATGGCGATGTCGAGCCGGTCGACGTCGGTGAAGGGCTTGACGACCAGCCCGAGGGCGCGTGGCCTGCTCCTCGGTGGCCGGGGATGTCGCGACGCAGGTGATGTCGAGCCGGCGGGCCGCCAGCGCGGGTACCAGCTCGGCCACCGTCGAGCCCGTGCCGAGCCCGACCACCATGCCGTTCTCGACCAGCGCCGCCGCGGTCGTCGCCGCCACGCGCTTCTCTGCTGTGAGGTCAGCTCCCGTCACGACCGGCGCGCTCAGCTGCGCGGAACGTCCTTCCAGGGAAGCTCCTTGTCGGTCCGCACGTCGCCCGGGAGCCCGAGGACCCGCTCGCCGAGAATGTTGCGCATGACCTCGGACGTGCCACCCTCGATGGAGTTGGCCCGGACCCGCAGGAACATCTTGCGGGCGTCGGGCGAGTTCATCCCCACCAGATCCGGCCGGACCATCGGGTATCCCGAAGGGAACAGCATGGCGTCGGCACCCAGCAGGTCCATGCAGAGGTCGTAGATCCGCTTGTTCTCCTCGGCGTAGGCCAACTTGGCCACCGAGCCCTCCGGCCCGGGCGTCCCCGCCTTGCGCGTCTGGGCGGCGCGGGAGTTGGTCATGGAGAGGGCCTCCATGCGGATGTAGCTCGAGACCAGCCGGTCGCGCAGTGCGAGCGCATGGGCCGAGGTGTCCCCCTGCCAGCGTTCCTTCCAGATTTTGATGGCCTCGGCCACGGGCCCGCCGCCGCGCCGCGTGACGGCGCCGCCGATGGAGACACGCTCGTTCATGAGCGTCGTCACCGCGACACGCCAGCCGTCGCCCTCGCCCCCCAGCCGGGCCGCGTCGGGCATGCGGACGTCGGTGAAGAAGACCTCGTTGAACTCGGCTTCGCCCGTGATCTGGAAGAGCGGCCGCACCTCGACCCCGGGCGCCTTCATGTCGACGAGAAAGGCGGTCATCCCCTTGTGCTTGGGAACATCGGGGTTGGTGCGCGCCACGATGAGGCCGAAGGACGAAACGTGCGCCAGCGTCGTCCAGACCTTCTGCCCGTTGAGCACCCACTCCTCACCGTCGCGCTCGGCGCGGGTGGAGAGCCCGGCCACGTCCGATCCGGCCCCGGGCTCGCTGAAGAGCTGGCACCAGATCTCCTCGCTGGTGAAGAGGGGGCGCAGGTAGCGCTCCTGCTGCTCGGGCGTGCCGTGCGTGGCGATGGTGGGCGCGCACATGCCGTAGCCGATGGGGTTGCGCGTGCCGGCGACCGGCGCACCGGCGGCGTGCAGGCGGGACTGTGCCCGCTGTTGGTCCCGGGGTGTCAGGCCGAGGCCACCGGAACCGGGTGGGAAGTGCAGCCAGGCCAGGCCGCGGTCGAATTGCTCGCCGAGGAATTCCTGCGGCGGTGTCGTCCCCGGCGGGAAGTCGGCCACCAGGGCATCGACCAGCTCGTCGACGTTCGGACTCATGCCCGCACCCTATAGCGTCGTCTCGTGCGGGCACCTGCTCAACCCGGACGGATCCGGCGCCGGCCCCCGGACTCCTGCTTCCGCTTCGTCGCTGCGGACGGAACCTCGCCGCGATGACGGACTCGGTGCGCCTGCCCGACGGGCGGGTCCTGGCCTACGAGGAGTACGGCGTCGCCTCCGGCTTCCCCGTCCTGAGTTGTCACGGCGGACTCAGCTCCCGTCTCGACGCGGCGCCCGCGCACGAGGCCGCCGTCGACATGGGTGTGCGCCTCATCTCCCCCGACCGCCCCGGCATGGGCCTCTCCACCTACCAACGGGGGCGCCGCCTGGTCGACTGGCCGGCCGACGTGACGCATCTCATGGCGGCGTTGGGCATCGGGGAGTTCGCCGTGATGGGCTGGTCGGCCGGCGGCCCGTACGCCGCCATCTGCGCCGCCCAGATGGACGGTCGCGTCACCGCCGCCGCGCTCCTGTCGAGCGCCGTCCCGCTCGACCTCTACGGCACCACCCGCGGCCTCAGCACGGAGGATCGCGTCTTGTTGCTCCTCTGCCAGCGGACGCCCTGGTTGGCCTCGACCCTCATGAAGGTCAGCATCGTCAACGCCAGCAACGCCCGGCTGCTGCGTGCGGTCATGCGATCCTTCCCTCCGGCCGACCGCACCGTGCTGACCGAATGGGGTCCGCCCGACAACGCGCTGGCCTTCGTCCGCGAGGCGATGCGCCAGGGCACCGAGGGTTGCGTGCAGGACTACCGCATCTTCGGAGACCCGTGGGGCTTCTCCCTCGAGGACGTCAAGGTCCCCGTCGACATCTGGGAAGGGGCCGAGGACGACACCGGCCCGCCCGGCTACCGGACCTTCCTCAAGCGCCACATCCCCCAGGCCTCGGTGCACGTGGTCCCCGGCGAAGGGCCACCTGTCGCTGCTCCCCCATCAGGCGCCGGCGATCTTCTCCTCGCTCCTGGGCGGTGACCACAACGCCGAGTCCACGGCGCGGTGGAACGTCGGGTAGGCGAACAGCATGGAGCGCAGGGTCTCGAGGGGAACCCGCGCATGCACCGCCAGGCAGAGCAGGCCCAGGACCTCGCCGCCGCTCGGGCCCATCGACGTGGCCCCGACCAGCACGCCGTCACGGGCGACCAACTTCACCAGCCCCTCGCCGCGGTGGATCCAGCCGCGGGCCTCCGAGGCGATCGACTGGTCGTAGACGGTCACGTCGCCACCCTGGTGGCGCGCCTCCGCCTCGGTCAGCCCGACCGCGCCGATCTCGGGATCGGTGAAGGTCACCCGGGGCACCGCGCGGTAGTCGGCGTCGGGCCGCGGCCGCCCCAGAATGTCGGCCACGCAGAGCCGCGCCTGGAACGCGGCGACATGGGTGTACCCGCCCTTTCCGGTGACGTCGCCCACCGCCCAGACGCCGGGGGCCACCCGCATCCGCCCGTCCACGGGAAGGCTGCCTGCCTCCTCGTCGAGGCCCAGCACGGCCACGCCGAGGCCGGCGAGGTTGACTGCGCCGACCCGTGGCCACGAGCAGGCGCTCTGCCTCCACCGACGTCCCGTCCGCCAGGTCCACGCGGGCCCCGGTCTCCCCCCACGGCTGCACCCCCTCGATGGCGGCGCCGGTGCGCACGTCCACCCCTTCGCGGCGGAGCACGTCGGTGATCAGCTCGGATGCCTCGGGCTCCTCGCCGCCGGCCAGCCGGGGGCCGGGCTCGATGATGGTGACCCGTGCCCCGAAGCGTGCCATGACCTGGCCGATCTCGAGGCCGACCGACCCGCCGCCGGCGACCACGAGCGACGGCGGCACGGCCTCGGCGGCCATCGCCCCGCGGTTGGTCCAGTGCGGCACGTCAGCGAAGATGGGCGGGATGTCGGCCTGCTGGCCGGTGGACAGGACGAGTGCGTGACGGGCCGTCACGGTCTCGCCGCCGACCTCGACCGACATGGGACCTGTGACCGTCGCCCTGCCCCGGATGAAACGGCCACCCTTCTCACGCAGGCGGTCGACCGCCACCGCGTCGTCCCAGAAGTCGGTGGCCTCCTCCCGGATGCGCGCGGCCACGGGGGCCCAGTCCGGCGTCACCACCGAGGTGCCGGCCAGGCCCGGGATGCGCCGGCCCTCGGCGAGGAGGTCGGCGGCGCGGACCATCATCTTCGACGGGACACACCCCCAATAGGGGCACTCACCGCCGACGAGCTCAGCCTCGATGCCGACGACGTCGAGGCCGGCTTCGGCCAGCTCCTCCGCCACCTGTTCGCCGCCCGGGCCCAGCCCGACGACGACGGCATCGGCCTCCACCGATCTACAGACCGCCCCAGTTGGTCACCTGGACGGGCGCCACGATCGGCGTCCCGACATTGAGCTGAATCTGGTAGTGGTCGCCGAGCGGGAGGTTCCTGGGGTTGCCGGTGTAGAGCTTCGCCTTCTGGCCCGGCGACGTGAAGAAGACCGTGACGTTCCCCTTGGCCGGGCCGACCTGCGTCTTGCTGAGCGGGATGCCCCACTCGTCGAAGAACTGGCCCAGGGTGAAGGTGTCCGAGGTGCTCGGCGACTCGACGTGGATGATCCCGTCGTTGGCGTGCGCGTGCAGCCAGTAGAAGCAGCTCCCCGTCTGCACGAAGGGCCCCTGCGCCGTGCTGGCCGCCTGGAAGCCGGGGATGCCGATGCCGTAGGGGATCACCTGCGCCTTGCCGTTCACGAAGATGGTGAGGTGGGTGTGGACGTGCGGTGGTCGTCTTCTCGTTGGTCTGGCACTGGATGCCGTCGACCGTCTGCCCCGTGGCCGCGTTGAGCAGCGTGGCCAGCTTCGGCCCGCTCGGGACCGGGACGGTCTCGGGGCCGGGCGTCGTGGCCGGTGGCTGCACCCACGACGACGACATGGAGGCGGGAATGGGCTCGAGCGCGATGTGGGGGTTCTTGGCCGTGGGCGGCGTGCCGCCGTTGGAACCGCCCGTCACCACCACGACGAGGACGACGACGAGCGCGATCACCGCGACGGCGCCGCCGACACGGATCCCGATACGCATCCGCTTCGCCCGCTGCTCGGCGGCGCGCTTCTCGGCGGCGTTGCGCTGGTTCTCGGCCCTGCGCTGGGCCTTCGACTTGCTTTGACTGGTCATTGGGGCGTCAGCGTAGCGAACCAATCCCAGCGGAAGGCATCAACTCGCTCCAGCGGCCCCGCCCATTCGGGTGACGCCGCGCCGGCCGTCCCGAGGGACGCGGAGGCCTGCCAGAGGTCACCGTCGACGAAGGCCACCGTGATGCTCCGTTGGTGCTCGGCGTCGGTGAACTGCCAGGCGCCGGCCACCCCGTGGTGCTCCACCAGCCGCCCGCCGTCGACGGGCGGCCCCACCACGACGTGGACGCCGACGGCGGGACGGAACGGGACGGCCTCCGGGGAGACCGCCACCCGCGGCGCGGCCCAGCGCCCCACCACCGGGAAGGGCCCCGACAACAGAGCCCGCCGGGCCCGGAAGAAGCGGTCCTTGGCGGCCAGCTCCTTCGCCAGTTCGAAGAACTGGGGGCACCAGGCTCTCGTCGCGCAGGAGGTACAGCGTCATGTAGTGAAAACGGTCCAGCAGGCTGCCCGTCGCCGCCTCGGCGCTCCGGCAGCGGGGGGAACGCACCCAGCGCTGGCCGAAGTTGATGCCCTCGATGGTGAACTGCTCGGGCAGGTGGTCGAGTTGGTGCCAGGCGTTGTAGGCCTCGTGGGCGGACGGATCGGTCACCTCGGTGAACGAGAAGAATCCCAGCACGCTGCGAGGCTACCCGCCGCCCGATGCAAGACTCGGGCCCGATGGCTGAAGCGGCGGCGTTTCTCTCGGGCTTGCGCGTCCTCGACCTGAGCATCTGGCGCCCCGGCCCGTACGCCACGTCGCTGCTGGTCCCCCTGGGCGCCGACGTGCTGAAGGTCGAGCCGCCGGGCGGTGATCCGATGCGGCACTACCCCGGGCTCTTCGCCGCCATCAACGAAGGGAAGCGCAGCCTGGAGCTGAACCTCAAGGACGCGGGCGACCGCGTCCACCGCGCTGGCGCTGGCGGCACAGGCCGATGTGGTCGTGGAGGGATTCCGCCCCGGGGTCCTGGCCCGGCTCGGACATGGACGAGCCGTCCGTGCGGGCCCTGAACCCGGGCATCGTCTACTGCTCAATTTCCGGCTACGGCCAGCACGACCCGCGGGCCCTCCTCCCCGGCCACGACGTGAACTACCACGCGTGGGCAGGGGCGCTGACGCCCGAGGGCGGGACGGCCACGGGCAACCCGCCCCTCCCCACCGCCGACCTGGCCGCAGGGATGACCGCCGCCTTCGGGATCTGCGCCGCCATCCTGGGCCGCATGACCAGCGGCGAAGGGGCCTACCTGGACGTCTCCATGACCGACGTGCTCGCCACCTGGACCGGACCCGCCGGAGCCAGACCGGCCGACGGGCCCGGCAGCGACGGCCCCGCAGTGGTCATCCCGGGGTACGGCCTCTTCGCCACGGCGGACGGCGGGCAGATTGCGCTGGGCGTCATGAACGAGCAGCACTTCTGGGCGAGTCTGTGCCAGGCGCTCGGGCTCGGCGCAGGTCTCCGGCCCTCGGCTTCGACGACCGGTGTCGGCGGGGAGCCGAGCTCCAGCAGGCCGTCGCCGGGGCCATCGCCGCCGGCACCCGCGACGAGCTGGTGGGCCTCCTGTCCGCCGCCGGCGTGCCGGTGGCGCCGGTGCTCGACCGCCGGGGGATGCTGGCGTCCGCCCCGTTCCCCCGGTTCCCGATCCGCCTCCCCCTGCCCGGCGCGACGCGACCGGTCCCGACGCTCGACCAGCACCACGGCGAGGGGTTCGCCGGGTCGGGCTGACGCCGGACGACGGCCGGCCGTGCTGTTACGGTCCAGCGGACGCATGCCACAGATCGCCGAACTCCTGAGCGCCAACCAGGCCTACGCCGCCGCCCGGGCCCACGTGGCCGACCCCCGTCCGAGCCGCCACATCGCCGTCGTCACGTGCATGGACGCCCGCATCGACGTCTTCGCCGTGCTGGGACTGCATCTCGGGGAGGCGCACGTCATCCGCAATGCGGGGGGCCGTGTCACCGAGGACGTGCTGCGCAGCCTCGCCCTTTCCAGCGGGGTCCTCGGCGTGGACACCGCCGTGGTGATGCAGCACACCAAGTGCGGTCTCTTCGGCGTCGACGACGCCCAACTCCGGGAGCTGACCGGAGCCGACCTGGGTTTCCTGCCGATCGACGATCACGTGGCTGCGCTGCGCGAGGACGTGGAGCGGCTGGCCGAGACGCCCTACCTGTCGCGGCTCCAGGTGATCGCCGGGCTGGTCTACGACGTCGAGAGCGGCCAACTCGAGGACGTGGTGCGCTGGGAGCGACCCGGCTGACGGGCCCCGGCCCTGCCCCGGCTGTGTGACCAGCGAAGAGTCGCATTACAGTTCAGCGACACCTTCGACCAGACCACGGCCTCAGCGCACGGCACCCACGGGCGGGTGCACACGGACGCACACCCCGGAGCCGACCCTAAGGAGCCCCATGCCGGCCCACGCCACCACCGACCGCCAAGCCGCCAGCGCATCTCCTGCGCCGACCAAGAGGCGCGTGCGTTCCCTCCTGGCGGCCCTGGTCGGCTGCATGACCCTGGTCCCGGCCGTCCTCGCCCTGGGCCCCGGCAGCGCATCGGCCGCCACCTACCCCGACAACGTGGCCCAGCCCGTGAACTTCGGCGACGCCGGCTTCTTCGGCCCCAACGGCGGGCTGACGCTGAACGCCCCGCCGGTCGGGATGGCCGCCACCCACGACGGGCAGGGCTATTGGATCGTGGCCTCCGACGGCGGCATCTTCAACTACGGCAACGCGACGTTCCTGGGCTCGGCCGGCGGCATCAGGCTCAACAAGCCGATCGTGGGCATGGCCGCCACGCCGGACGGGGGCGGCTACTGGCTCGTGGCCTCCGACGGCGGCATCTTCGCCTACGGCGACGCGCAGTTCTACGGCTCGACGGGCTCCATCCACCTCAACCAGCCCATCGTCGGCATGGCCGCGACGCCCGACGGGGGCGGCTACTGGCTCGTGGCCTCCGACGGCGGCATCTTCGCCTACGGCGACGCGCAGTTCTACGGCTCGACGGGCTCCATCCACCTCAACCAGCCGGTCGTCGGGATGGCGGCAGGACCGGGCGGGAACGGCTACTGGCTCGTCGCCTCCGACGGCGGCATCTTCGCCTACGGCACCGCGCCGTTCCTGGGCTCGGCCGGCGGATCACCGCATCAACGCTCCGATCGTCGGCATCGCCGCCACGGCGAGCGGGTACTGGATGGCCGCCAAGGACGGCGGCGTCTTCAACTACGGCACCGCGCCGTTCCTGGGCTCCATGGGCGGTCAGGCCAACGCCAACCCCATCCGGGCCATTGCCGCCACGCCTTCGGGACAGGGGTACTGGCTCCTGCCCACCTCGCCCCCGCCCGTTCCGCCCACCGTGCAGCTGGGCTCGTCCGGCGCCGGCGGTGGCCACGCTGCAGTCGCAGCTCTACGCCCTGGGCTACTGGGTCGACACCACCAACGGCTCGTTCGACGACAGCACGCAGCAGGCGGTCTGGGCCCTGCAGAAGGCGGCCAACCTGCCTCGCGACGGCGTCGTCGGGCCGGCCACCTGGGCCGCGCTCAATGCCGGGGTCGTGCCCCATCCCCGGGCGGAGTCGGGCTACGAGATCCAGATCAACCTGGCGAACGACCTGATCATGGTCGTCAACAACAACCACCTGCTGTGGACGCTCAACACCTCGACCGGCGGCGGCTACACCTACACGCAGGACGGCGCCACCAACGTCGCCATCACGCCTTCCGGCGTGTTCAGCACCTTCCGGGTGGTCGACGGGACCGTGACCGACTCTCTCGGGACCTTGTTCCGCCCGCGGTTCTTCTACCAGGGCTACGCCATCCACGGTGACTCCTCGGTGCCGCCCGTAGCCGGTGTCGCACGGCTGCGCCCGCATCAGCAACGAGGCCATCAACTGGATCTGGGCGGCCAACATCGACCCGATCGGCACGACCGTCTGGGTCTACTAGCCCGTCCGCTCTCGGGCGATGGGCTACACCAAGGGGCTGCACGAACTCGCTGACGGCGTCTGGGCCTACCTGCAGCCTGACGGCGGCTGGGGGTGGTCCAACGCCGGGCTGATCACCGGGGACGGCAGCTCCCTCCTGGTGGACACGCTGTTCGACCTTCGCCTCACGGGCGAGATGCTCGAACTGATGCGCGCCACGACGCCGGCGGCACAGCACATCGACACCGTGGTCAACACGCACGCCAACGGCGACCACTGCTACGGCAACTCGCTCCTGGGGACTGCGGAGATCATCGCCACGGCCCGCTGTGCCGAGGAGATGCTGGAGCTGCCGCCGTCCACCATGGCGGCCATGCTCCGCTCGGCCGACGCACTCGGGCCCGCCGGCCGGTTCGCGCAGCGGATCTTCTCCCCCTTCTCCTTCGAGGACATCCCGCTGGCCGTGCCCACCCGGACGTTCGAGCACAGGCTCGACCTGCAGGTCGGCGGCCGCGCCGTTTCGTTGCTCGAGGTCGGCCCGGCCCACACGTCCGGCGACGCGGTGGTCCATCTGCCCGAGGCCGGCATCGTCTTCACCGGGGACATCCTCTTTCACGGAGGGCACCCGATCGTCTGGGCCGGGCCGGTGGCCAACTGGATCGCGGCCTGCGACAAGGTGCTGGCACTGCAGCCGACCGTCGTCGTGCCGGGGCACGGACCGTTGGCGACGACGGCCGCCCTCGTGGAACTCAAGGGATACTTCGAGTTCCTGACCAGCGAGGCCAGGACGCGCTACGAGGCCGGGATGTCGCCGCTCGAGGCGGCCCGCGACATCGATCTGGGGCCCTATGCGGGCTGGAGCGAAGGCGAGCGGGTCGTGGCCAACGTCCACGCCCTCTACCGCGACTTCGGTGACCGGTCGCCCGCCGACGCCCTGACCATGCTGGGGGAGATGGCCGCCTTGGCCGACTGAGCAGGCCACACGGCGGTATGGCGCCGATCCGGCCCCTGCCGCGTCACGCCGGACCGGCGCCCCGCCCGGGCCGAGCGTAGGGAGCCGCCCCTCGGGGTACACAACCCGGGTGGAGACGCGCACGTCGCCGCTCATCGGCGGCCGCTACCGCATCAACGGCCTCCTCGGCGAAGGGGGGATGGCCCGGGTCTTCGACGCCTTCGACGAGCGCCTCGAGCGCCCGGCCGCGGTCAAGATCCTGCGGGCCGAGACCCGCGCCCTGCCCGGGATGCGCGAGAGGTTCCAGCAGGAGGCGCTGATCGCGGCCCGGCTCCTCCACCCGCACATCGTGGCCGTGCTGGACTTCGGCGAGGATCACGCGTCGTCGTTCCTCGTCATGGAGCGCCTGCCGGGGGCCACCCTGCGCGACGAGGTCGTCGCCCGGGGGCCCCTCTCCTCGCAGCGCGTCATGCTCGTGGTGTCCGAGACACTCGCCGCGCTGCGTGCCGCCCACTCGTGCGGCGTGCTGCACCGTGACATCAAGCCCAGCAACATCCTCCTCCAGCAGGACGGGCACACCAAGATCACCGACTTCGGCATCGCCAAGAGCTTCGACATCCGCACGGATGCCCGCGCCGCTGACGGACGACATGACGATGACCGGCGTCGTGCTGGGCACGCCCGGGCTACCTCGCTCCCGAGCGGAGGGCGGCCCACCCGGCGACCGTCCAGTCCGACCTCTACTCGGTCGGCGCCGTCATGGTGGAGATGCTGACGGGGCAACGCCTCAGCCCCGGGGCGCCGCAGACGGACAGGCTGCCCGTCCCCTTCGGCGCGGTGGCCCGGCGCGCGCTGGCCGACGACCCGCGCCACCGCTTTGCATCGGCCGACGAAATGCTCGAGGCCCTGCACGCCCCGGCCGAGCCGACGGCAGCGGGTGACACGAGCGGCCACGGCGACCATCGGCGCCACCGGCGGGCAGGCCGGCCGCCGGCACCGCACTCCTCCCCCCGCCTGCACCGTCGCCGCAGCGGAGGCCGCGGTCCCGGGCTCCGCCGCCGGCGCCTCGCACTGGTTGCCTTCGCCCTCGTGGCCCTCGCCGCGGCCGCCTTCCTCCTGTTCGAGCAGGACGCCCAGCCAACCGGTCCCGCCAGCACCGTCGTGCACCACCGCACGGACCAGCCCGCAGACCCGGGCCCTCACCCGCCCGAGCACCACATCCACCACCGACGCCCAGAGCTCCGCGATCGCCGCATTGGCCGCATCGCTGGCCGACGGCGGGTTCCCGGGAGACGCCGCCCTCGCCAGCGCCCTGCAGGCGACGGCCGCGCAACCACCCGGTGCCGACCGGGAGTCGTCGGCGCAGCAGGCTCTTTCCCTCGCCGGGGTGCTCCTCGACGGAGGCGGCATCACGTCGGGCCAATATCGGGACGCCGTCACCGTCCTGCAGCCGACCGGTGCGACGGTCACGACATCGACGACGGCACCAGCGCCGGCGCAGCCGCTGCCGCGTCGCCCTTCTCCCGGGGACATGGGCACGGCCACGGGGGCGGACAGGGATGATCACGGGCCTGCCACGGCTGACGGACGGTCCGGCCCGCCGTGCCTCGGGGCTACGCTGCGTCGCCGAGGACGAGTGGGGGTGGGATCGACGCAGATGCGCACAGGCCGCGGGGGCACCAGAACGTGAACGACGCCGACACCACCGCGCCCGACGAGGACTTCGACCCCGACGCGCTGCGCGAGAAGTACCAGCTCGAGCGGGACAAGCGAATCCGGCGGGACGGGAACGACCAGTACGTCGAACTGGCGGGATCGTTCGCGTCGTACCTGGAGGACCCCTATACGGACCCGGTCGCCCGCCCTCCGCTGACGGACGACGTCAGGGTCGCCATCATCGGTGGTGGGTTCGCCGGGCTCATCACCGGCGCCAGGCTCTCCGAGGCGGGCATCGACGACTTCCGAATCATTGAGAAGGGCGGCGACTTCGGGGGCACCTGGTACTGGAACAGGTATCCGGGGGCGCAGTGTGACGTCGAGTCCTACGTGTACCTTCCGCTGCTGGAGGAGACCTCCTACGTCCCCAGCGAGAAATACGTCCGCGCCCCTGAGATCCTGGAGCACTGCCAGCGCATCGCCCGTCATTTCAACCTGTACGAGCGCTCGTGCCTCTCCACCGAGGTCACCGCCATCCAATGGGACGACGACCGACTGCGCTGGACCATCACGACCAACCGGGGCGATCGCATGTCGGCCCAGTTCCTCGTGATGGGCAACGGCCCCCTGCACCGACCGAAGCTCCCGGGCATTCCCGGCATCGACACCTTCGAAGGCCACTCCTTCCACACCAGCCGGTGGGACTACGCCTACACGGGTGGAGACTCGAACGGCGCCCTGGAGGGCCTCTCCGACAAGCGCGTCGGCATCATCGGCACCGGCGCCACCGCGGTGCAGGTGGTCCCGCACGTCGCCGCGTCAGCGGGCGAGCTGTTCGTCTTCCAGCGCACGCCCTCCTCCATCGACGTCCGGGCGAACCGGCCGCACCGATCCGGACTGGGCGGCCTCCCTCCAGCCCGGATGGCAGCGCGAACGGATGGAGAACTTCACCTTGCTGACCTCCGGCGGCTTCGCGGAGCGGGACCTCGTCAACGACGGCTGGACCGACATTCTCGCCCGGCTGGTCAACCGGATGCGCGACCAGTCGTCGGGGGCCGGCCGTGATCTGGCCGCCGTCATGGAGATGGCGGACTTCGAGAAGATGGAACAGATCAGGGCGCGTGTGGACGAGCTCGTCGAGGATCCGGCGACGGCCGCAGGCCCTCAAGCCGTGGTACCGACAGTTCTGCAAGCGACCCTGCTTCCACGACGAGTACCTCCAGGCCTTCAACCGCCCGACCGTCACGCTCGTCGACACCGACGGCCGCGGCGTGGACGCGATCACGACCGACGGCGTCGTCGTCGGTGACCGCGAGTACGCGCTCGGACTGCCTGATTTTCGCGACCGGGTTCGAGGTGGGGACCGACTACACCAGACGGGCCGGCTACGACGTCGTCGGCTCACGCGGGCAGAGCCTCTCGGAGCACTGGCAGGACGGCATCCGGTCCGTGCACGGCATGCACGTGCACGGCTTTCCCAACATGTTCGTCCTGGGCCACACCCAGGGCGGCTTCACGGTCAACTACCCCCACCTCCTCGAGGAGGCGTGCGACCACCTCTGCCACGTCCTGCGCTTCGCCGTCGAACATGACGTCGCCGTCGTGGAGGCGACGGCGGAGGGCGAAGAGCAGTGGCTCGTGCAGCTGTCCGAGTCGGCGCGCGACATCCGGGCCTTCCAGCAACAGTGCACGCCCGGCTACTACAACAACGAGGGCCAGCCTGCCGCCGGCGGATTCATCGGCAGCTCCTACGGCAAGGGGCCCATGCCGTTCTTCGAGCTCCTCGCCGAGTGGCGGGACGCCGGCGACTTCGCCGGGCTCGAACTGCGCCCGTAGGTCGGAGCGCAGTCGTTCAGCCCACTCCGAGCCTGCTCATGCAAGACTTCGGCCGCAGCGAGGGAATGGAGAACGCGATGAAGACCGTGCTCATCCTGGGCGCCGGGTTTGCCGGGCTGGAATTGGCGACGATGCTGTCGGACGAGGTGGCCGACGAGGTCGACATCACGATCGTCGACAGCAGCGACGCCTTCGTGTTCGGGTTCTCGAAGCTCGACCTCATGTTCGGTCGCAAGGACCTGGGCAGCGTGCGTGTCCCCTACTCGCACCTGGACAAGCCGTCAGTTCGCTTCGCACGCGAGACGATCCTCACCATCGACCCCGAGAGCCGTCGCGTGACGACCGATGCCGCGACGTACGACCCTGACATTCTCGTGGTGGCGCTGGGCGCAGACCTCGATCCGGCCGCGACGCCGGGCATGGTCGAGGAGGGATCCGAGTTCTACACGGTCGAGGGAGCGGCTCGGGTCCGGGAGATGCTGCCCTCCTTCGGCGGAGGCGACGTCATCATCGGCGTGCTGGGCAACTTCTTCAAGTGCCCGGCGGCGCCCTTCGAGACGGCCTTCATGCTGCATGACTACCTGGACAAGCGGGGCCTGCGGTCGACGTCGACCATCAAGATCGTCAGCCCGATGGGGATGCCCATTCCCATCTCACCCGAGGCTTCCGCAGGCATCCTGGAGGCGGCGGGCGAGCGGGATATCGAATGGTGCCCGCAGTCGAAGGTGACCGCGCTCGACCACGCCGCCAAGATCGCCACGCTCGAAGACGGGCGCACAATGCCCTACGCCCTGTTCCTCGGCATCCCCGTGCACCGAGCACCCCGGGTCGTCGAGGACTCCGCCTTGTCCGAGGACGGGTGGATCGCCGTCGACCACCGCACCTTCGCCACGAAGTTCGAGAACGTCTACGCGGTCGGCGACGTCACGAGCGCGCCCGTGCCTCGGGTCGGCGCCATCGCCGAAGGCGAGGCCCGCACTCTGGCGGAGGTGCTGATCCACCAGATCAAGGGTGGCGAGGCCCCCGCGCCCTACCGGGGAACGGCGACGTGCTACATCGAATTCGGTGGCGATCGCGTCGCCAGATTCGACGCCAACTTCCTTTCGGGGCCGACACCGTTCGGTTCGTTCACGGCGGCCTCCGAGGAGATCGTCGCATCGAAGATCGAGTTCGGAGCCTCGCGCCGCCGGCGCTGGTTCGGCATCGACTGAAGGCGACCCCCAGCGGACACCCGTGCCTGCATGACGGCCACCGCGCCCGCTGATGACCGACCCCGGACAACAGGGCCGTGGGAGGATGGAAGGCCCGCCAACGAAGGAGCATGCGTGCGTCACATTCGACACGGGATGAGGGCCGTTGCCGCACTGGCCGTCGTCTGCGGCGTCCTCACGGGGGCTCTGAGCACCGCACCAGCGGCCCAGGCCGCCAAGCCCGAGACGTACTACGTGTCGCTCGGCGACTCCTATTCGGTCGGCTACCAGCCGGACCGCGGATCCACGCCGGGGTACACGGTGGTGGTGGCGAAGGCGACCCGGCTGACGCTGGTGAACTTCGGCTGCGGCGGAGCCACGACCACATCGCTGGTCTCGTCTCTCGGGTGCCCCGACGTCCTCCCGCACACGGTCGGCGGGGTGACGTACCCCTCGACCACGCAGGAAGCGGCCGCCCTCTCCTTCCTCAATGCGCACAAGGGCCATATCGGCCTCATCACGGTGTCGATCGGTGGCAATGACGTCACTGCGTGTGCGAGCCAGGCCAACCCCGTTCCCTGTGTCGCGACCGCCGTCGGCCGGCATCACCAAGAACGTCACGGCCCTGGCCGCCGCCCTCCGGGCCGCGGCCGGTCCGAAGGTCCCCCTGATCGGCCTGACCTATCCGGACGTCATCCTCGGGAGCTACGTCTATCCCACACACCCCGCCAGCGCCGCGGCGCTCTCCATTGCCAAGCTCTCCGTGGTGGCCTTCAGGTCCCTCATCAACCCGGCCCTGGCCAAGGCCTACGGTTCGGCCAAGGGAAGCCTGGTGGACGTCACGAAGGCAACGGGGGCCTACGTGCCCCTGACGAGAACGGTGCACTCACCGCACGTACGGCACCATTCCGGCCGCGGTGGCCAGCGTCTGCACGCTCACGTGGTTCTGCGCGCAGGGCAACATCCACGCCACCACGAAGGGCTACACCCTCATCGGCAAGCTCGTCGTGGCACGGTATGGATCGCTGCGCCGCTCCTGAACGCTCCCGGCGGGGATGACCCGCAGCAGGTCTCTGAGGCCGCAGGACCGACTACCACCGCCAACTGTTCATGATGAACTGTGCGTTCGATCCGGTGGCTGCGTGACTCGAGGTGGTGATGGTCACGATCTCCACGTTTGCCCCGTGCTGCAGGTAGAACTGCGCGGCCGAACTCCGTTGAAGACTTCAGGTTCAGCTGGTACGTGGCCTCGGCGACAAACCCGAGATGACTGTTGACGGTCGATGTCTGAGATGGCTCGCACCGATTTGAGCGAATTCGATCTTTGCCTCTGCCACTGCGGCCTGCGCAAAGCGCGTCCGGTGGGTGCGCCGGCGGATGAAGTGACGATGACGTTGACATTCGGGACCGTCGATCCGGCCAGGGGCCCGACCGCGAACACCTTCATCCCCTTCGCCGCCCCCGACGTCACCTCACTGCTCAATGCGTTGGCGAGGGTGGGATCATCGTGGCTCGCAGAGTTCAGCAGTGCGGTGACGTCACTCCCGTCGAGAGGCACCTGTTTCCAGTTGGCGGGAAGGTGGAAGGAGAATCCGTACTGCGGTTCCTTGACCACCGCTCCGGACGATGCACCCGCCCCCGTCTCCCCAAGAATCAGCATGGCCGCGACGAGGGTTGAGGCCCCCATCAGCGTGTTCCTCAATTTGCGACCACCGTCCCGCATCGGGCACCTCCACCACAATCCTGTCTTGGTCTCGACAGGCGCCCGTGATTCTTTACCTCAGCACTGGAGCCGGACCTCGAGCACGAGAGACACGCTCTGCAATTGGTGGGCCGTACAGGACTTGAACCTGTGACCCCTTCCGTGTCATGAAGTGCGCTACCAGACTGCGCCAACGGCCCGTGTGGAGCGAGACCTTACCACCGGGTCAATTCGCCCCTGGGCTGCCGGCCGCCCACTCTCGGCACTCCCCGGCAACCGGGAGGCCAACCTCCCTACAATTGGGAGCGTGACCCCCACCGAGAGCCCGTCCGACCGCACGAGCGTGAGCCCGCTCCCCGACCTCGAAGCCCACCTCACCCGGATCGCCGAGGAGGGCTACACCATCCTCCCCGACGCCATCGAGCCGGACCTCGTGGACGAAATCGACGAGGCGCTCCTGAAGCTGGAGCACGACCTGGGCACGGTGCCGGCCGACAACCTCTTCGAAGGGGTGCGCACCATGCGGGTGTACAACCTCCTCGTCCACGGGCCCACCTTCGAGAAGATCCCCGTGCACCCCAACGTGCTGCCCGTGGTGGAGGCCGTGCTCGATCCGGGCCTCTTGATTTCGTCCCTCTCCTCCATCGCCATCGGGCCCGACGAGCAGGCCCAGCCGATCCACGCCGACGATCAGCTCATCCCCCTCACCCGCCCCCACGTGCCGATCATCTGCAACACCATGTGGGCCATCACCGACTTCACCGAGGAGAACGGGGCCACCCGCCTCATCCCGGGGAGCCACCTGCGCGACGAGCCACCGAATCCGCTCGAGCACTACGAGACCATCCCCGCCGAAATGCCCAAGGGCAGCGTGCTCGTCTGGGTCGGGAGCCTCTGGCACGGCGGCGGCGCCAACCGCACCGACACCCGCCGGGTGGGCATCGCCATGAACTACTGCGCCGGCTACATCCGCCAGCAGGAGAACCAGCAGCTCGGGCGTCCCGCCGGCGCCTGGTCAAGACCTTCCCCCGGCGCCTGCAGGAGCTGATCGGCTATTCGGTCTACAACGGCCTCGTCGGCCACATCGACAAGCAACACCCGGCCAAGGTCGTCCTCGCCGAGAACGAGGGCGTCGACATGGTCTGGGACCTGCTCAAGACCTGACGACCGCCTCAGGCCGCCGGCAGCACCACCGGAGCGACCGGCCACACGTAGTCGCGAGGATCGATGGGGATCTTCCCCTCCGCCAGGCGCCAGGAGTCGTAGCTCTCCGTCCACTCCCGGTGCCAGTCGATCTGGTCGCGGTGGAGCCGCGCGAGGTCGCACTCCCACAGATCCGTCGTAGCGCACGGCCAGTGCGAAGAGCACCTCGATGGAAGCGGTGGCGTCCGCCACGGCATCGTGGGCGTGGCCGATCTCAATGCCGTAGTGCGCACACAGATCGGTCAGCGTGCGCCTGACCCTCGCGGTCGGGATCGAAGTGGCGGTCGATCACCCCGGCGTCGAGCACCGGACCGCACCATCCCCGCTCGACCGGGCCCGACCCGAAGAGGTCCCGGGCCTGCGTCTCCAGGATGGTCAGGTCGTAGTCGAGCTTCATTCCGGCCAGCGGGACGCCGCGCCCGGACGCGGCCACCACCGCATCGGAGACGAGCGAGATGGCCGCAGGGAGCGGCATGCCCTCGTCCCGCGCCCGCTCCGTCGAGATGCCATGGACCGCCGTCGCATCCGGCGGGATCTCGCGGCCGGGGTCGATGAGACCCGACCAGCTCCTGACCACGACGCCCTCGACCACCGAGACCAGCGCATAGGACACCGGGACGTCGTTGAAGCGGTCGATCCCCGTCGTCTCGAAATCGAGCCCCAGCACCTCTCCGGTCGGCCATCCACCCACGAGCCGAGCATGCCAGCGCGCTGTGACACGAACCGCGGATGCCTCCCGGCGTGCGTCCGGCCTGCCGCCCCCGGTCGGCCCGTCGCTCCGCAGTCCCCGTTGCTACGGTCCTCGCCGATGAACGGCCCGGTCCGTCCCCCCGCCGCGCGCTCGTGGTCGTGGCGCTGGCGGTGCTGCCCGTGCTCGGCGCCTATGGCCACGACCGGCCCTCTCCGGACTTCCCGCCGCGGCCGGCCAACCGCCCGCGGCCGCCGACGCCGACCCGGCGGCCCTCGTCCATCCGCTCGACGGCACGGGGACCGGTCCGGTCAGCCCGGGCACCGTCGGCGAGTTCCCCGGGGCCGACGTCCCCTTCGGCATGCTCCAGTGGAGCCCCGACACCAGCCCGAACACGGTGCAGGCGGGCGGCGGCTACGCCTACGGCGACTCCGCCATCAACGGCTTCAGCCTGACCCACCTGAGCGGGACCGGGTGCCCGTCGTATCAGGACGTCCCGATCCTGCCCACCGAGGGCGCCGTCACCTCGCCCGCCACGACCGTCGCCAGCTTCTCGCACCAGCAGGAGCACGCCTCCCCCGGCCGTTACCAGGTGGTGCTCGGAGCCGGAGGCCGGCTCCCATTTCCGTCTCGCTCGCCGTCACGACGCGGTCCGGCATCTCGAGCTTCGACTTTCCGGCCGGAACCCAGTCCAACGTGCTCTTCAAGGTGGCGGACAGCAGCAACCCGGTCACGGCGGCGAGCGTGCACGTCGTGGGCCACGACGAGGTCGAGGGGCAGGTGTCGAGCGGGCAATTCTGCGGGACCGGCACCCCCTACACGCTGCACTTCGTGGCGCTCTTCGACCGGCCCTTCTCGTCGGCCGGGACGTGGAGCAGCGCCGGCATCGCCCCCGGCACGACGACGTGCTCCGGCACCACCTGCGGTTCCTTCGTCACCTTCGACACGACCAAGGAGCGACAGGTGCTCATGAAGGTCGGCATCTCCTTCGTCAGCACGCAGGACGCCCTGCAGAACCTCAAGGCGGAGGATCCCGGGCTGGTCGGTGCAACGGGTCGCCGACGCAGGCGCAGGAGCGCTGGAACGCGCTCCTCGGACGCATCGCCGTCCGCGGCGGCACCGCCGGCCGAGCAGCACACCTTCTACACGGCCCTCTACCACTCGCTCCTCTTCCCCAACGTGGTCTCGGACGTCTCCGGTCGCTACGCAGGGCAGTGACGGCAAGGTCCACGCGTCGGGCGGCCGCGAGGTGTACGCCAACTTCTCCGAGTGGGACATCTACCGCAGCGAGGTGCAGCTCGAGGCCCTTGGCGACGCCCAGGCCGTCGGAGACATGGTCCAGTCACTCGTCGACGACGCGCAGCAGACCGGCTGGCTTCCCAAGTGGGCCATCGTCGGCGGCGACGAGTCGCAGATGAACGGCGACTCGGCCGACCCGATCATCGCCGACGCACTGGCCATGGGCGTCCACAACTTCGACGTCCCGCTGGCGCTCACGTACATGGTCAAGGGGGCGACCCAGACCGAGACCGGCCACGGGCTCGAGATCGAGCGCCAGTACCTGAGCCAGTACCTGTCGCAGCACTACGTCAACGCCGGCTCGCTCGACCTGACGTCCATCGACTACTCCATCGGCGGCTCGGTCACCCTCGAGTACGCCATCGACGACTTCGCCATCGCCCAGGTGGCCGACGGCGCAGCACGACACGCCGCTGGCCGCCACCATGCGCGCCGCGTGCCGCCAACTGGGAGTACCTCTTCAATCCCGCCACCGGCTCCATCCAGGCCCGCGGCGCCGACGGCAGCTTCCCGGCCGGCGCGGCGTTCGAGGCGTCGCAGCTCGAGCCGGGCGGCCAGACGGGCTTCGAGGAGGGCAACGCCGTGCAGTACACGTGGTCGGTCCCGCAGGACCTCGGTGCGCTGGCCTCGCTGATGGGGGGCGATGCCGCGGCCGCCGGCAAGCTCGAGACGTTCATGGCATCCCTCAACGCCACCCGCAACGTCCCCGAGGACTGGTCCGGCAACGAGCCCGACGAATGGGCGCCATGGGAGTTCGACTGCCTTCGGATCGCCCGAACAGACCCAGCGCTTCGTGCGCGCCATCGCCGACAGCGAGTACGCCGACGCACCGGTCGACGAGCCCGGGAACGACGACCTGGGGGCGCTGTCCTCGTGGTACGTGTGGGCGGCGCTCGGGCTGTTCCCCGTGACCCCGGGCTTGGCCAACCTGTCGCTGGCCAGCCCGCTCTTCCCCTCCGTCGACATCACGCTGCCCAACGGCCGGCACCTCGTCGAGCGGGCCCCGGAGGCGGCCGCCTCCGGGCCGTATGTCCACGCGTTGACGGTCTCCGGGGTCCGGCCGCCCGCCGCCCGACGACCTGCGGCGGCGCCCGCGGCCCCACCGGCGGCGGGATCTGGGACCTCCCCTGGCTGCCGGCCTCCGCCCTCAGCACCGGCGGGACCCTGCACTACACCTTGTCGGGCACGCCGACGATCGTGGGCCTCCTCCCCCGAGGACGCGCCGCCTTCCTACGGGACCGGGCAGCTCCCGGCCGTCGGGTTCTCTCGGTGCCGAGCGGCGCCGCGACGGCGACGGTCGGAAAGCCGGCGACATCACGCTCGGCCTGGGCCGGCCGGGACGACGGCCGCAACGGTCCACTGGCAGGCGCACCGGATCTCGGCGGGCTGGCAGTGACGCCCTCCTCGGGCACCCTCTCGACCGATGCGCGCGGCGGCCTGCGGCGCCGACGCCGCGCCGCCACGCAGACCGCTCACCGTCACGGCTCCGCTCGCCGGGTCCACGCTGCGCCTGAACCTCAGTACCGCCGGTGGCTCGCCCTCCCGCCCGTCGTGGTCGACATGGAGGCGCAGCCCTGAGCGAGCCATGGCTCGCAGCCCGCGGCACCGCTGCCACCAGGTCTTGAGGGTCTCCGAGTGGAAATCGATGATGGCCAGCAGGTCGCCGAGACGGCCGAAGACCGCCTCGATGTCGTCGCAGGGGTCGGTGAGGGCCCGCTCGGCCGTGGCCGCGACCTCGGCACAGGTGCTGAGCATGAGCCCGACCCGGCCGCCGACCTCACGGTCGGGACAGGGGTTTCCGCGCATCCAGGCCATCGCCTCCCTCGTGGCTGCCTCGAGTTCGTCCGCCGCCGCCAGCATCGTCACGTGGTTCATGCTCATCGCCGCGGAGAACCGCGTCTCGGCGGCGGTGACCCGACGCAGATCGGCCGCCGCCTTCAAGAGCCATTGCTGGATGTCGTGTTCTTGGTCCATGACGATCGTTGGCGGGTCAGATCAGACACGCACCACCGTGGTGCGCCGGGACCGCCCTCTGCAGCGATTCTTACGATCGGATCCGACATCCATAGGGCCGTTCGTACCGTGCCTGGACAACCCTCCGACAACTCACGTCGTGGCGGCGACCACACCCCCGTTCTGGGGCCAGCCGGCCCGCCCCGGCTCGCCTCGCGACCCGTGGACAGGGTCGACGTGTCTCGGCCCTGGCCGAACCGGCCGACGTCTACGAGACGTTGCGGGCCGCGGTCGTGGCCTGCGTCATCGACGCGTGAACATCAGATGCGTGACTCCGCTGGGCGACGAGATGGCCTAAAAGGAGTTGTAACCCTTCTCGAGGCCTTCGAGTCCGTCCCAGAGGCGGACGCCCCGGCCGAGCAGGATCGGAACCACCACGACGTGGAGGTTGATCGATGAGCCCGGCGGCGAGGAAGTCGCGGATCATCGTCGGTCCCCCACCGATGCGAACGTCCAGGCCACCGGCCACCTCGCGGGCTGGGCTCTCAGCGCCGCGGCCGGCGATGCGTCGATGAAATGGAACGTCGTGCCACCTTCCATCTCGATGGACGAGCGCGGGTGGTGGGTGACGACGAAGGTCGGCGTGTGGAACGGCGGGTTGGGGCCCCGCCGGCCCTTCCAATCGGGATCCTCATAGCCAACCGGGCGGGCCGAACTTCCCCGGCGCCCATGATCTCGGCGCCGATCCCCACATCGTGCAGCTGCAGGAATGCGTCATCAATTCCGCTCGTCCCGTCGGGTTGGCCGACCATACTGGTGCCACCACCGGGTGACGAACATCCATTCGTGCAGACGTTGGCCCGCGTGTCCGAACGGTGCCTCGATGCTCAGGCCTTCGCCCGTACCGAAGCCGTCCAGCGAGATCGAGAAGTTGTGGACACGGACCTGGGACATGGCGG
>CAVWJQ010000017.1:0-318896 GCA_963755445.1 uncultured Acidimicrobiaceae bacterium
CCGAGCCCTCCCGCCGGACCGATTCCGGCGGACGGCCCGAGCTACTTGAACATGTCGCCGAGGACCTTGGCCGCCCCGACGCCGGCGGCCGCACCCTCGACGCCACGGTGGTCGTCGGGCATGTACTCGCCGATCACGCCGGCCAGCACCGCGATCGGCATCGACTGCAGCCAAATGCGGCCGGGGCCGGTCAGCACCGCGAAGTGGTGCCCGTCGGAACCCATGTAACGGTTCGCCAGACCCGGCACCTTCTGCGTCGTGAACTGCACGGAGGCCTGGAAGAGCCCGGCGTGGCCGGGATGGACGCGCATCGACTGCCCGGCGGCCAGGTCGTACACGATCACCTCGCCCGAGAGGTCGACGAAGGCGCGACCGGTGCCGCCGATCTTCTGCAGGATGAGGCCCTCCCCGCCGAAGATGCCGCCCTTGAACGACTGCTGGAAACCCATCGACAGCTCAATACCGGGCGTGGCCGCCATGAAGCCGTGCCGGTGCACCATGAACTCGTTCCCGGGCGCCACGTCGATCGGCAGAATGTGGCCCGGCACCTTCGAAGCGAAGGCGATGGAGCCCGGGCCGCCCTGGGCGGTGTAGGTCGTCATCATGAACGAGGCGCCCGAGACGGCGCGCTTGACCGCGCCCATGATCCCCTTGCCGCCCATGCCGCCGCCCGTGTTGGTGGCCATCTGGACGGCATCGGACATCCACGAGAATTCGCCGGCTTCGGACACGATCGACTCCCCGTCGGCGAGCGAGAGCTCGAGCACCGGCATCGTCGTTCCGTGGATCGTCTCTTCCATGGTGGCCTCCTCGGATGATTGCTCTGTTCGACTCGTTATCGACTTCGTTATCTCGACTTCGTCATCTCGACTTCGTCATCTCGACTTCGTCATCTCGGCTCGGCCTGCCCTGCACCAGCACCCTCGGCGATCACGCCGTGGACGGCCGCCCCGGATTGGACTGACGGGGCGGATCGCGCAGCTCCACGTCCGCCGACAGTAGGCCTTCACCGGGCCCCTGCGCACCGGTTACCAGGCGCTCGGCCAACGTCACCTCCATCAGGCCCAGCGCCATGCCGAAGAGGTCGCCGAGGATGAAGGTCGTCAGGAAGATCGCCCAGATGTGCTCGTGGGGGATCAGCTCGGCGACGAAGACCACGACCTCGTGCTCGAGTGCCAGCGGCAGCGTGATGAAGAGGAAGACGAGCATGAAGTGCGGCCAGACCAGCTGCAACGAGCGCCGGAAGGCAGCCGGCACCGAGCTGTCGAGCAGGTTGATCAGCGGCCCCACCAGGGCGAACAGGGTCCCCACAATGAGGCCCGGGACGACCAGCAGCACCGAGGCCACTGCGCTGAACAGGACCAGGATCGCCTCGGCCAGCAGCAATCGACCCCATGGCAGCGTCCGCAGCACCTGCAGGATGGGTTGGGCGGCCTCGTTGCGCTCCACCGAGCCGACGAGACGCTCGAGCATGCCGGCGTAGAAGGTCAGCCCGAGGGCGGAGGAAGCGAACAGGACGGCCCCGATGATCGACCCGATGCCCAGGTGGTCGACGGCCAACTCGGTGTAGAAGGTGCCCTGAATCGCGTCGAGCCCGAAGATGATGAGGCCCGGGACGATGACCCGCGCCGGCTCCATCTTGGCCGTGCGCCAGGACACCGCCATCAGCTCGAGCGGATGGAGGTGGTGGCGTTCGGCTCGCTGCGCTGCGCCTTCCTGCCAGGGCCCTCGGGCGTCGCCCCGGGTCGCCCACGCTCATGCGGGATTCCAGCCGTCCCCGACGAACTGGAACAGCCGCTGGCCGGAGTCGAACGGAGCGGTCGCCCCATCCAGACGGTGATGGCCCACCCCGAAGATCGCCCCGTCGGGGGACTCGAAAGCCAGCTCGGTGAAGCCGGCGGCGGCGAAGTCGGCCCGGATGGACGGCGTGCGGTCGGGCGGGCGCCGGTGCCGCGTCCAGACGACGTGGCCTCCCGCAGCGCAGAACCCCGGCATCGCCTCGATGGTGCGGGTGATGTCCGCTGCGCTGATATTCCCGAAGACCCCGCACAGCAGCACCACGTCGGCCGGCACGGCGTCTGCGTACAGGCTCGCCTGCGACGCATCCCCCTCGACCACCCGGACCCGGTCGGCCACCCCGAGCTCGGCCGCACGCGTCCGGGCGAAGGCCACCAGGGCCGGATCGAGCTCCACGAGGAGAGCCGAGACCGACGGCCCCCTCGGATGGCTCGCCACGACGTCGATCACGTCGCGCCCCTGGCCCGCGCACAGGCTCACCACCCGGATGGGCCCTGCACGGAGCGGCCGGGATCTCGTCCAGGGCGGCACCCACCATGGACTGCACCGTCCGCAAACGCAGCGACAGGTTCGACGACGGATCCTCATAGGCCGCATGCCACCGCACCCAGTGCGACGCCGCCCGACCCGCCCGACCCGACCCGATCCACCCGCACCCGACCGCACCGGACCCACCGGACCCACCCGACCCGGCACTCTCCGGATGGTCCCCAGGCACCATGACCGCCCATCGTAGGGTGGCCCCAGTGACCCCCAGAAGCCCCCGATGATCAAGTACCTCGGCTCCAAGCGCCGCCTCGTCCCCGTCCTCACGCGGATCTGCCAGGCCTCCGGCGCCACCACCGCCCTCGATCTCTTCACCGGCACCACCCGCGTCGCCCAGGCCTTCAAGGCCCAGGGCGTGCACGTCACCGCCGTCGACAGCGCCCGCTACGCGCACACCTTCGCCCGCACCTACATCGAGACCGACGCCGCCGCCACCGACGCCGCGGCGCTCGCGGGCGGCCGTCGCCCGCCTCAACGCGCTCCCCGGCAAACCGGGCTACGTCACCGAGACGTTCAGCCATCAGGCCCGCTTCTTCCAACCGCACAACGCCGCTCGGATAGATGCCGTGCGCGACGCCATCGACTCGGAGTATGCGGGGTCACCCTTGTTCCCCCTCCTGTTGACGTCCCTCATCGAGGCGGCCGACCGCGTCGACTCGACCACCGGCGTGCAGATGGCCTACGTGAAGCAGTGGGCGCCCCGCTCGGCCAAGCCGTTGGAGCTGCGCGTGCCCGAGCTGCTCGACGGCCCGGGCCGCGCCATCCAGGGCGACGCGGTCGAGCTGACGTCGGCCGCCGCGCCCGGCCCGGCGCTGGGCCACTTCGACCTGGCGTACCTGGATCCGCCGTACAACCAGCACCGGTATTTCACCAACTACCACGTGTGGGAGACGCTGGTGGCCTGGGACGCGCCCGAGGCCTACGGCGTGGCCCGCAAGCGGCTCGACGCCCGCGACCCGTCCACGCACTCGCCGTTCAACTCGAAGAAGACGATGCCGGCGGCGCTGGCGTCGGTGGTGCGATCGGTCGACTGCGACCTGCTCGTGCTGTCCTACAACAACGAGTCGTGGCTCGGGATGGACGAGCTCGAAGCGATGTGCGCCGGCCGCGGCGCGGTGGCGACGCTCACCTTCGACTCGGCTCGATACGTCGGCGCCCGCATCGGCATCTTCGACCCCTCCGGGCGCAAGGTGGGGCGGGTGAGCCATCTCTCCAATCAGGAGCTGCTCGTCATCGCCGGCGAGGGATCGCTGGTGCGCCGGGTGGTGGAGGCGGCCGAAGCGGCCACCGACGTCGCCCCGGCCACCGACCTGCCGCCACCGGCCGCCGCCACCGCCTGTCACCGGCGCTGCAGGCCAGGTGGTCGCCCTGGGTCGAGCGGATCGGCTACAACAGGCAACGTGAGCAAGCACGATCACGGCGGCCACGACAGCGGCTCCCATGACGGCCATTCCCACGACAGCCACGCACGACAGCGACACGACTGCCCGCCCCCCGATTGCCCTATCCCCGGCTCGAGGACTGCGACCTCTCGCTGAAGCTCTCCAAGGACGAGGAGGCGAAGCGTCTCGGCAAGGCGCAACGCCGCCTGTTGCACCTGCGGCTCATCAACGGCGGTCAGCTCAACCACGGCAACCTCGGGCCGCCGGTCTGCATCGTCTTCGAGGGCTGGGACGCCGCCGGCAAGGGTGGCGCCATCAAGAGGCTGGTCGAGCCGCTCGACCCCCGCCACGTGCACGTGGCTCCGTTCGCGGCGCCGACGCCCGACGAGTTGCGCCACCACTTCCTGTGGCGCTTCTGGCCGCCGCTGCCCGGATGGGGCGGCATGACCATCTTCGACCGCAGCTGGTACGGGCGCGTGCTGGTCGAGCGGGTGGAGAACTTCGCCACCGAGGTGCAGTGGCGCCGCGCCTATCAGGAGATCGCCGACTTCGAGCACTCGCTGGCCGAAGAAGGAATGGTCGTCATCAAGCTCTGGCTGCACATGTCGGACGAGGAGCAGCTGCGCCGGTTCGAACGCCGCCGCGACGATCCGCTCAAGGCGTGGAAGCTGACCGACGAGGACTGGCGCAACCGGGAGAAGCGGCCGCAGTACGACGAGGCGGTGGCGGACATGCTGCGGCTGACCCACGGCCCGCTGGCGCCCTGGGACGTCATCTCGTCGGAGAGCAAGCGCAATGGTCGGGTCGAGGTCATCGAGACCGTGATCCGGCACATGGAGGCGGGCATGGAGCGCTGGGGCGTCCCCGTGCCCGCGCAGCGACGACGAGGAGGCGACCGAGCTGGCGCTGTCCTTCGACGACGCCGAGTTCCAGCACGGCCCGTCCACGACCGGGTCGGGTCCGGATAGTTCGAACGGAGCAGCCGGCCCGGCCCCCGCCGGCTCCGACGCGCTGCCGACGCCATCCGACGTCCCGACCGCCCCGGCCGCCACCGCCGCCCCGGCCGCCACCGCCGCCCCGGACGCCCACGACCGCCGCCGAGCACCTCAGCGCATGACCCCTCCCAGCCCGACCGGGCATCACGATCCCCTTCGACGGGATCCCGCTCCACGCCCACCGCGAATGGTTCGCCCGCCTGCGTGAGCTCGGCTACACGGACCTGTGGTCGGCCGAGGTGGACGGCTCCGACGGGTTCACGCCGCTCGCCCTGGCCGCCGCCTGGGAGCCCGGGTTCAACCTCGGCGTGGCCATCACCCCCGCCTACACCCGGGGGCCCGCCCTCCTGGCCCAGAGCCTGGCCTCCATGGCCGACGCCGCGCCGGGGCGGTTCTTCTGCGGGCTGGGCGCCTCGTCGAAGGTGATCGTGGCGGACTGGAACGGCCTGGCCTTCGAGAACCAGTACCGCCGCGTCCGCGACACCCTGCGCTTCCTGCGCCTGGCCTTCAGCGGCGAGAAGGTGACCGAGGACTTCGAGACGTTCAAGGTCAAGGGCTTCCGCCTGGCCCGCCTCCCCGAACAGCTGCCGCCCATCTATCTCGCCGCGCTCAGACCCGGCATGTTGCACCTGGCCGGCAAGGAGGCCGACGGCGCCATCCTCAACTGGCTCAGCGCCGAGGACGTCGCCACGTCGGTGGCCGAGGTCACGAAGGCGGCGGGCGGCGCCCCCCGCGAGATCGTGGCCCGGATCTTCGTCATCGTCACCGAGGACGCCACCGTCGCCCGCACCATCGGCCGCCGGATGATCACGGCCTACCTGAACGTCCACGCCTACGCCGAGTTCCACCGCTGGCTCGGCCGCGGCCCGGCCCTGCAGCCGATGTGGGACGCCTGGGCCGCCGGCGACCGCAAGGGCGCGCTGGCCGCCATCCCCGACGAGGTGGTGGACGATCTCGTCGTGCACGGGTCGGTGGCGCAGTGCCGGGCGCACATCCAGCGCTACGTCGACAACGGGATCACCGTGCCGGCGCCGGCGGTCATCCCGATCGGGGTCGACCTGGCCGAGGCGGTGGCCGGCCTGTCCCCCTCGGCCGGCGATAGCCCGGATCCGGGCAGCTGACTGCGCCGGGCTGGCCGGACTCGTCCCGGCAGGGAAAACTGCAGGGGAAGAGAGGGGGCCTGGCGTCATGACCGAGATCGACTTCCGCACCACACCGCTGGCCGAGCTCACCCGCTCGGTCCGGACCAAGGAGGTCAGCGCCCGCGAGCTGACCCAGGCCGCCCTCGACCGCATCCACCGGCTCGAACCCCACCTACAACGCCTTCGTCGCCGTCGACGACGACCGGGCCCTGGCCGAGGCCGACGCCCTGGACCAGCGCATCGCCGCCGGCGCCGACCCCGGGCCGCTGGCCGGCATCCCGCTCGGGGTCAAGGACCTCCAGAGCGCCATCGGCTACACGACCACCTACGGCTCGGCGCTCTACGCCGACGATCCGCCCGCCACCGCCGACGACCCGTTCGTCGCCCGCCTGCGGGCGGCGGGCTGCGTCGTCGTCGGCAAGACCAACACGCCCGAGTTCGGCTGGATGGGCAACACCACCAACAGCATCTTCGGCCCCTCACTGAACCCGTTCGACCACTCCCGCGGGCCGGGCGGGTCGTCGGGCGGTGCGGCCGCCGCGCTGGCGGCCGGCATGGTGCCGCTGGCCACCGGATCCGACGGCGGCGGGTCCATCCGCATCCCGAGCGCCTGCTGCGGCCTGGCCGGCATGAAGCCGAGCCTCGGCCGCGTCCCGTCGGGCGGCCCCAACCCGCCGGGCTGGCCCGACCTCTCGACCAACGGCCCGATGGCCCGCCGCTTCGCCGACGTCGCCCTCGCCCTCGACGTCGCCGTCGGCCCCGACCCCACCGACCTGCGCTCGCTGCCCCGCCCCGAGGCCAACTGGCTGGCCGCCCTCGACGACGCCCACGTCCCCGTCAAGGTCGCCTACGCCCCCACCCTCGGCTACGCCACCGTCGACGCCGAGGTGGCCGAGGCCTGCGAGCGCGCCGTCGGGGTGCTCGAGTCACTGGGCGCCGACGTCGTCGTGCTGGATTCTGTCTTTGACGACGACCCCGTCGGTGATTTCCTCACCATGACGGGGGCGGCCACCTTGCGCACCCTGCGACCCTTCATGGGGCACCCGCGCTGGGAGGAGGTCCATCCCGTCCTGCGCCACTACGTCGAGGCCGCCCAGGCGACGACGGCGGAGCAGTTGCTGCTGGTCTTCGACAACTACCACCGCATGAACCTGCGCCTGGTCGAGCTGTTCCACAGCTGCCGCATTCTGGTCACGCCGACGTGCTCGGCCCTCGCACCGTTGGCCGACGACATGGTCAGCCCCGTCAACGGGGTGAACACCGCCAACTGGGTGCAGTTCACCTATCCCTTCAACATGACCCGCTCCCCCGCCGCCAGCGTGCCGGTCGCCATGAGCCGCAGTGGCCTGCCGATCGGCCTGCAGTTGGTGGGGCCCCAACACGGCGATCTCGTCGTGCTGCGCACCGCCGCCGCGCTCGAGGCGGCCATCGACCTCGACTTCCTCGCCGCCCTGCCCGACTGAATCCGACTGCACCACCGAATCCGACCTGACACCGATCCGACCCACGACATCCACGAAGGAGCCGCTCCACATGTCGATCACCACCCCCGCCCATCCGGCCGACGCCGTCCGCCTCGTCTCGATCGAGGACGCACCGTGGGCCGACACCGGCACCGGCGTCCTGCTCAAGGTCGTGCGCTACGACTCGAACCACGGCACCTGGGTGATCCTCAACCGCTTCAAGCCCGGCGTGCAGCTGCAGACGCACCGCCACACCGGTTCGGTCGACGCCTACACCTCGGCCGGTCGTTGGCACTACCTCGAGTACGACTTCTACATCTATCCCGGCTCCTACCTCTACGAGCCGGCCAACTCGGTGCACACGCTGCACGTGCCCGAGGACAACACGGAGGACACCGACGTCTGCTTCATCATCGAGGGCGCGCTGTTGAACCTGGCCGAGGACGGCTCCGTCGAATCGGTCTCCGACGGGCCCGGCACGCTCGAGGCGTACTACGCGCTGCTCGAGGCCCAGGGCGACCCGCGCCCCAACGGCCTGATCGTCTGAGCGATCCATGACGCCGTCCATGAGACCGCCGCCCAGGGACCGCCGACGCCGGCCGCCTCCTCGACCCGGCGCTGTACGCCGAGCGGCGACCCCTTCGCCCTGTACGCCGAGCTCCGACGAACGGCCCCCGTGTGCTGGGTCGACTACGAGCGCGGCGGCTTCTGGGCCGTCACGACCCATCCCGAGGTGTCGCACATCGGCGCCGACCCCGGGGGGTTCTGCTCGTCCCGCGGCATCCTGACCGACGAGATCGGCACGACCTACGAGACACCGCCGACCATGATGCACACGGACCCGCCGCAGCACACCCGCTACCGGCGGCTGGTGCAGCCCGGCTTCAAGCCCTCGATGGTGCGCCTCATGGAGGCCGGCGTGACCGCGAAGGCAACGGGCCTCCTGGATCAGATCCAGAGCCGGCGTGGCCTTCGACGTCGTGCAGGACCTCTCCATCCCGTTCCCGCTCCTGGTGATCTGCGAGCTGCTCGGGGTGGACGGGTCGCAGTGGCCGCGCTTCTTCGACTGGTCCGAGGCCGTCATCCCCGGCGAGGTCGAGCAGACGGAGGAGCAGCGGGCGGCGTACCAGATCGAAATGTGGGAGTACCTGATCGGCGTGGCCGAGGAGCGGCGCCGGACGCCGGCCGACGACCTCGTGTCGGTCCTGGCCAACGTCGGCGTCCGACCCCGAGAGCGGCGGCGAGGAGCTGACCGAGGCCGAGCTGGCCATGTTCTTGATCCAGCTGCTGGTGGCGGGGAACGAGACCACCCGCAACCTGATCTCGGGCGGGCTGGTGGCGCTGGCGGAGAATCCCGACCAGTGGGCCGCCCTGCAGGCGGATCGGTCCCTGATCCCGGCCGCCGTCGAAGAGCTGCTGCGCTGGACGACGCCCGTGATCTCCTTCATGCGCACGGCGACGGCCGCCACCACCATCCGTGGCGTCGACGTGGCCGCAGGCGACCCCGTCCTTCTGGTCTACGCCTCGGCCAACCGGGACGAGGAGGTCTTCGGGCCCGACGCCGGCGAGCTGCGGATCGACCGCCATCCCAATCCGCACGTGAGCTTCGGCTTCGGGCCGCACTTCTGCCTCGGGGCGGCACTGGCCCGGCTCGAGGGCCGGGTCGTCCTGGGCGAGCTGCTCGACCGCTTCGACACCCTGTCCCTGGCCGGCCCGGTGCAGCGCACCCCGAGCCCGGTCATCGCCGGCGTGCGGCGCGCCTCGCTGGTCTTCTCGTAGACGGCCACGACTCGGTCCGGAGCCGATCACGCGAGCCGCGATCCGGCTCCTCAGGCACTGACGTAGGGCACGTACTCCGGATAGCGGTCGGGGTTGGTGTCGACGGCGATCCCGGTCACTGACACCGTCACTCGCGCCGACGACGCGACGCGCCGACTCCGCCGCCGACTCCGCCGCCAACTGCACCTCCGGCGCTCCCCGCCCCGGCAGCAGCTTGAAGGCCGCCAGCGCACCGAGCACCGCCACGCCGGCGCCCGCGATGCAGGCCACCTGCAGCCCGCTGTGGAAGGCGTTGAACGCGATCGACTCCAACGCCGGCCGGGCCGCCCGCGGGGCGTGGCCCACCACCGCCAGCGCGGCCGCCATCGACTGGTGCGCCTCGGCCTTGGGCCCCGCCGGGATGGGCAGCGGGCGGAAGGCGCTGATGATCTTCGGCGCGTAGGACGAGGCGAAGATGGAGCCGAAGACCGCCACCCCGAGCGTGCCACCCAACTCACGGGTCGTGTTGTTGACGCCGGCGGCGGCGCCGCGCTGGTCGTCGGACACCGAGCCCATGACGGCCTCGGCCGTCGGCGCCGTGATCGACGACAGCCCCAACGCCAGCAGCACCATGGCGAGGATGATCGGGCCGAAGTAGGTGGTGTCCTCCGACGAGTTGAAAGCCGCCACGACGAGGCCACCTCCCATCAGCAGCAAGCCCACGGTCGACGACGAGCCGCGTGCCCACCCGCAACGCCACCACGGCGGCGATCGGGGTGAAGACTGGCGGCCACGATGGCGAACGGCAGCGTGTGCAGGCCGGCCGACAGCGTCGAGTAGCCCTTGACGAACTGGAAGTACTGCGTGATGAGGAAGATGAAGCCGAAGAGGCAGAAGAACGCCACCGAGATCGACAGCGCGCCGCCGGTGAAGCGGGGGATCTTGAAGACCCGCACGTCGAGCAGCGGCCCCTCGGTGCGCAGCTCGAGCAGCGTGAACGCCGTCAGCAGCACCGCGGCGCCGCGCGAAGCAGGCCAGCGTCCCCGCCGAGGCCCAGCCCCACTGCGGCCCCTCGATGATGGCCAGCACCAACAGCAAGATGCCGGCGGTCGACACGACGACGCCCCGGATGTCGAAGGGGTGCTGGCGCACCTTGGGCAGCCGCGGGATCAAGCAGCCCGCCGGCGATGCAGCGTCACGGCGACGATCGGCACGTTGACGAGGAAGATCGACCCGTACCAGAAGTGCTCGAGCAGCGCCCCGCCGACGATGGGCCCGAAGGCCACGGCGATGCCCGACGTGGCGCCCCAGATCCCGAGCGCCTTCTGCCGCTCGGATGGGTCCGGGAAGACGCTCGTGAGGATGGCCAGGCTGGCCGGGAAGATGAAGGCGGCCGCCACGCCCATGAGCGTCCTGGTGGCGATGAGCGTGCCGGTCGAGTCCGAGAAGGCCGCCGCCGCCGAGAACAGGCCGAAGAAGACGAGCCCGACCTGCATGGTGCCCTTGCGGCCGAGCCGGTCCCCGATCCCGCCGCCGGCCAGCAGCAGGCCGGCGAAGGCCAGGCTGTAGGCGTCGACGATCCACTGCAGCGAGGTGATGGACGCCCCCAGCGTGCGGTTGAGCGTCGGCAGCGCCACGTTGACGATGGTGTTGTCGACCACGACCAGGAAGACGGAGAGGCACAGGACGGGGAGCACGATCCAGCGCCGATCGCGCCGCGATCCCAGCCGGATCGCTGTCCCGGATGGGGCACCACCCCCGACGGGCGCCATGACGTTGGTTTCCAGGCTTGATCCGGACATCGAGGGCTCCTTCTGGATCTGGGCAAGGGCATCCACCGTTGTAGAACGCTGTGCTAAAGTTATAGCACGATGTTCTTCAGTAGGCTAGAGCCATGACGAAAAGCGCCGGCACCAGGACGAGGACCCCCAGCGCCGGGATGGAGGGGGCGCTCCTCGCCTCGGCCGCTGACATCCTCGAGTCCGAGGGCCCCGACGGCCTCTCGGTGCGCCGCATCGCCGCCGCCGCCGGCGTGGCCCCGATGGGCGTCTACAACCACTTCGAGTCGAAGTCCGGGATCATCGAAGCGCTCTACATCCAGGGCTTCGAACGCCTCGGTGCCGCCATGCAGGCCATGGCGCAGATCGCGGACCCATCCGAGGCGTTGCTCGAGGGTGCCCGCCGCTACCGGGCCCTCGCCCTCGCCCACCCGATGGCCTACCAGTTGATGTTCCTCCGGGCCGTCCCGGGCTTCGAGCCGAGCGACCACGCCCTCGGCGAGTGCACCGGCGCCTACGAACACCTCGTGGCCGCCGTCGAGCGCGCCATGCGGGCCGGCGTCATCGCCGAAGGCGAGCCGACAGAGACGGCCCAGCTGATCTGGGCCACCATTCACGGCTGGGTCTCTCTCGAACTCCTCGGCCTCGGCTTCGTGGAGGACCAGGACGCCGGCTACGACCGCCTCTGTCGAGGCTTTGCTGCGGGGTCTCCGCCCCTGATCCGCCGGACCGATCCCGGCGCGGACCGCTACCGGGGATCCGGCCGATCCAGATTCCAGTGACGCGCCACGGCCGGGAACCACTTCGTCTCGTCACCGGTGTCCCTGGGGATCATGCCGAAGCGGGTGATCGTGCGCTGCCCGCCTTCGTGGTCGCCGTAGAGCAGCTCGATCGTGAACGGCTCCACCTCCTCGATGCACGTGCGCAGTCCCGGGTAGTCCGGGTCGTCCGCCTCCCGGATGGCGGCCTGCCAGAACCCGATGTCGCCCGGGGCGATGTAGAGGTCGCGCGTCTGCGTGCGGAAGGCCTCGGGCTCCGCGTGGGGATAGTCGGCACTCGGCCGGTAGCCCACCAACGCCGCCCAGCCGAAGGTCACCGCCAGCCCCGGGCCCACGTTGCGCAGCGAGATGGCGAGATAGATGCTCCCGTCCACCAGCTCGACACTCGCCTCGACTCCCCCGCAGCTGTGCCCAGTGGTCGTCGACCCAGCGGATCTTCTGGACGGGATCCTCGAGGCGCGAGGTCACCAACACCGGGCCGCAGGTTCACCTCGAACGACCGCTCGGCAATGCGGGCCGAACGGTTCGACGACCGAATGGCCGCGAAGGTGGCGAACGCCAGCACCAACGTCCCGAGCGCGGTGGCGAACGACGCAATGGTGGCCCAGTCGGTGTCCGCCAGCATGGTCTCAGCGCCCACGGCCGAGCAGATTACGTCAGGCTGATTCGGACCTGTCCCGGTCCATCGATCAGACTCCCCGTCGGCCTGCTGATCCCGACGATGCGCCAGCGAGCAGACGGGGTCAAGGTGGAGCGCCCGAGCGCAGCGAGTGACGAACGACCTTGAGGCCGGCTGCGACGGGCGCACAATCATGGAAGACAGGTCGGCGGTCCCACAGACGCATCGATCCGACTGCGCCCGCAGCGGAGCGCGCATCGGACCGCCTTGGACCTCGCACGGCCGGCATTGCGACCGGCGCCACAATCATGGACCAGATGCGCCGGAGTGGCAGACTTGGCCCATGCTCGCCCACGTTCCATCCAGTGCGCCGACTTCGATCGGAGCGCCGCCTTCTACGACGCCGTCCTCGCCCCTCTCGGCGTCGGGCGCGTCATGGAGGTCGGCGACGCCATCGGCTACGGCATCCCGCCGTCGCCGTCGTTCTGGATCGGCCGACAGCAGACGGGCGACGGGTTCCGGGAGACCCACATCGCGTTCCAGGCGCCGGACCGCGCCGCCGTCGGGCCTTCCACGAGGCCGCCGTCGCCCTCGGGCTCGAGTCGCTGCACGAGCCGCAGCTGTGGCCCGAGTACGCGCCCGCCTACTACGCGGCCTTCGTGCGCGACCCCGACGGCAACAACATCGAGGCGGTCACCCACTCCCGCGGCTGAGCCCGGTCCAGCGCCGTCAGGCCAGTCCCGCCCGGCGCCAGCTGCCTTCAGCCGAACGTCGCCACGAAGTGGTTGAGCACCGCCGTGCAGAGATCCTGCTGGGATGCCGGCAAGGTGCAGGTGGCGAGATAGGCCGTCGCCTCGGTCGGCTTCGGCTGGTACAGCCCGACCCCGTTCGCCGGATTCTGGCCCCCGACGGGAACCCGATCCCGGCCACGCCGGGCGGGTCCTGGAAGCCGACGGCGACCGACGAGATCCTCGATGACGTGCTCCTGCGCGGGCCGCCGGCGCACGGCTTGCCCAGGTTCTGCTGCGCCGCTGCCTGGGCGGCGCTGAACAGCGGGCAGACGAGCTCGGCACCCTGGACCGGGCTGCCACCGCTCTCCATGGCGACGATCGCCTGCGTCGACGAGGAGGCCGGCAGGTGCCACGTCGTGCCCGACTGCGGCACGGTGGTCCCCACCGGCGCCAGCGCCATGAGCCCGCTGCCGTCCGCGCCGAACGACCCGGTGCAGGTCCACCCCACCGTCGGCCCGAGCAGCATCAGCGTCCGGTCTCGTCGCTGTAGACGGCCAGGTTCCCCTGCTGGCGCATCCGCGGCGGGCACGCTGACCGAGACGGATCCCGGCAGGTCCGCCGTCGTGGTGGTCACGCCCGAGGTCGTCTGGCACACGACCACGGGCAGCGTCGCCGTCACCATCGGCCCCGAGGTCGTGGTCGGGGTGCTCGACCGTCGTGTCGGCGTCGGTCGAGTGGTCGACGTCGTGAGCCGAGACGCCGTTCGTGGTCGACGTCGTCGTGTGCTTCGGATGGGTCGTCGAGCCCGACGTCGAGCCCGGCCCCGACGACCCGCACGCCGCCAGCACGAGCCGCCAGCACCAGCGCCCCACCAGACCGACGACACGACCCACTCGCCCCCGCCTCGCACCACACCCCTCATGCCCCATCCCCGACGACCCATCCGCCTACACGCCTACGCGTCCACCGTCAGATCCGCCAACAGGTCGGCGAAGCGCCGCTGCGCCTCCGCCGTCCGGGTCGGGATGTGCTCGGTCGGCACCTCGTGCGGCGTGTACCCCTTCAGCACACGCCGGGCCACCGTCTGGCGGTGCACCTCGTCGGGCCCGTCGTAGATGCGGGCCGCCCGGGCGTTGCGGTACATCGACTCCAGCGGCAGGTCGGAGGAGAACCCCAGCGACCCGTGCACCTGGATGGCGCGGTCGATCACGTCGTACAGCACCTTGGCCCCGAAGTACTTGATCATGGCGATCTCCACCCGGGCCGCCGCCGCCCCCTCCTGGTCCATCTTCCAGGCCGCCTGCAGCGTCATCAGGCGGGCCGCCTGCATCTCGGCCATGGAGTCGGCCACCCAGTTCTGGATGGTCTGCTTCTCCGCCAGCATCGACCCGTGCGCATACCGGGACACGGCCCGCTCGCACAGCATGTCGAAGGCCCGGCGGGACTGCCCCAGCCAGCGCATGCAGTGATGGATGCGGCCCGGCCCGAGCCGGTGCTGCGCCAGCACGAACCCCGACCCCTCCACACCGATCAGGTTGCCCGCCGGCACCCGCACGTCCCGGTACACGATCTCGGCGTGGTTCCCGAAGCGCCCGTACGGCGTATGCGGGTCCTCCATGGTCGACACGTCCCGCACAATGTCGACCCCCGGCGTGGCGACCGGCACGATGATCATCGACGACCCCGAGTACGGATGCACGTCCGGATTGGTCACCGCCATCACGATCAGGAAATCCGCCACGGACCCGTTGGACGTGAACCACTTGTGCCCGTTGATCACCCACTCCTCGCCGTCCCGCACCGCCGACGTCTTCAACAGCGTCGGATCGGATCCGGCCGTGTCGGGCTCGGTCATGGAGAAGGCCGACCGCAACTCCCATCCAACAAGGGCTGCAGCCACTGCGCCCGCTGCGCCTCGTTCCCCGATCGCCTCGATCCCCACCGCCAGCAACTCCGCGTTCCCCGAGTCCGGCGCGTTGTTGCCGAACACCACCGGCGCTAGCGGCGACTGCCCCAGGATCTCGTGCATCAGCCCCAGCTGGACCTGCCCGAACCCCATGCCGCCCAGCGCCGGCGGCAGGTGCGCCGCCCACAGCCCCTGCGGCCTTGACCTGCTCCTGCAGCGGCCGGATCAGCACCCGCACCTGGTCGTAGGTCAGATCAGCGTCTCGAGCGGGAACACCTCCTCGCGCACGAAGCCGCGCATCCACTCCAGCTTCTCCTCGAACTCCGGCTCCGTCGAGAAATCCCAGGCCATGACCACTCCTCCCAGCGCGCCGCCCAACTTCCGGCGGCCCACACCCTGCCACTACCGTGGGCGCCGTGACCACCACGAGCCCTGTCGCCTTCCGTTCAGCCACCGCCGATGCCGCTCGCGGCGTCGCCGCCTCCGCCCCAGGTCGCCCTGAGTGCGGCGGACAGGGCTGTGATCGCCGGAGCAGAGACCGCACTCCTCGACGAGCGCCGCCTCCTGACCGGCGACGAGCTCGCCGCCCTGGCCGCGCTGCCCGACGGCGCCGTGATGGCGCTGGCCTCGCTGGCCCACCAGGTGCGGCTGGCCTGGTGCGGGCCCGAGGTCGAGATCGAGGGCATCCTGTCCGCCAAGACCGGCGGCTGCCCCGAGGACTGCCACTTCTGCTCGCAGTCCTCGCGCTTCGACACGCCGGTCAAGGCCACCCCCTTCCTCGATACCGACCGAGGTCCTCGCCGCCGCCCGCGAGACCGCCGCCCTCGGCGCCTCGGAGTTCTGCATCGTGCTCGCCGTGCGCGGGCCCGACGAGCGCACCATGCAGCGCATCCTCGACCTGGTCCCGCGTCATCCGCGACGAGACCGGCCTCAACGTGGCGATCAGCGCCGGCATCCTCACCGAGGACCAGGCCCGCCGGCTGGCCGAAGGCGGGGTGCACCGCTACAACCACAACGTCGAGACGTCGCGCTCGTTCTTCCCGAACATCGTCTCGACCCACACAGTGGGACGAGCGGGCCGACACCTGCCGCCTCGTGAAGTCCCACGGGATGGAGCTGTGCTGCGGCGCCCTGATCAACGTGGGCGAGACCGTGGCCCAGCGCGTGGAGCTGCTGACCCAGCTGCAGGAGCTCGACCCCACCGAGGTGCCGCTCAACTTCCTCAACCCCCGCCCGGGCACCCCGCTCGGCGACCAGCCCATCCTCGGCGCCTGGGAGGCCGTGCGCTGGATCGCCCTCTTCCGCCTCGCCCTGCCCTCGGTGATCCTCCGCTACGCCGGCGGCCGCGAGGTCACCCTGCGCGACCTCCAGGCCATCGGCATGACGGCGGGCATCAACGCCCTCATCGTCGGCAACTACCTGACCACGCTCGGCCGCTCCGCCGACGAGGACCTCCAGATGCTCGAGGACCTCCGCATGCCCATCGGCGCCCTCACCGCCGCCATCTGAACCGCATCCGCCGCACCGACCATCGGACTGACATCCGGTGCACGCCTCGCCATGACGACCCACTGCACCGGCTGCGGCAAGCCCTCCACCGAGTGCGCCGGCTGCGGCCGCGCCCTCGATCCTCCCCGCTTCTGCCCCGAATGCGGCCGCCGCATGACCGTGCAGGTGATCCCCACCGGTTGGGTGGCGCGCTGCCGCGACTCCGGTCACCCGGAGCTCCACTCTCCTGATCGCCTTCAGCCGACCCGCCTGTGGCCTCATCCGTCGGTCTGCCCGCCTCAACGCCGCATCGGCCCGTTCCGTCCCGGTTTCTGCCTGCGCCGAACGGACCACCGACGATCGCCGCCACGTCGGCGAAGGCACCGACTGCATGGGACGCCCGTGCGGGCTCGTGAAGGTCAGCACGGCATCGGCGTCCCCCGACACGGACCAGCCCAGCTCGTGCACGGCCCGGTGGTGCCGGCCGCACAGGGTGACCAGGTTGTCCATGTCCGTCGCACCACCGTCGGCCCAGTGCTGAATGTGGTGCACGTCGGTGAACTCCGTGTAGCTGCAGCCCGGGAACCGGCAGCCCTTGTCCCGCCGGTCGATCTCGATCCGCTGTACCGGCGTCGCATCCCGTCGGGCCCGACCCTGATGGAGGATCGGCCGCGTGGAGTCCTCGACGGCCAGATCCACCTTGGCGTCACAGGCCAGCCGCCGCACCACTTCGACGGGCACGGGGCCGACGCCGGCGATCTCGGCCACGCCTTCGTTCGAGCACCCGATGAGCAGTTCCAGCGGCGCATGCACCACCACGCGGGGCCGGACTGCGGCGCCGCACCGCCGCAGCGCCCAGCCGCAGCGACCCAGTCCTCCTGCCGGCTGAATCTGGCGCAGCTCCGACGGTCGAAGAGTCGATCAGGCGTCGTAGAGGAGCTTGTCGTAGGGCACGTAGCCCAGCGGATCGGACCCGGCGTCGAGCTGCCTGTGTCCCCGTCCTGTCGCCGCTTCTCCGCGTCGACCACCCGCGCACGAGAACGGACTTGGCCGCCGCGTAGTCCTCCTTGGTGAATCCCATCCACATCGAGTGCTGGGTGTCGTTGAAGCGCAGGGTCCGGCGCTCGAAGTCCCGGGCCGCCTCGCTCTCACGTATCGCCAACTCGGATCCTGATGGATCCGTCCCGACGCCGCTGCGGTCGCCGCTGCGGCTGCCGCTTCCGCCTCGGCTTCCTGCTCTGCGCCCGGTGCCAGGCCGCCAGCTCACGCGCCTGGCTGACGCTCCAGTGTCGTGAGGCCTCCCGTAAAGCGGCATCGTCCGAAGGCGAGGCGACCTCCGCCAACGGCTCCACCAGGTCCAGCGACAGCTCGCCCGACGCCAGCCCCTCCGCCAGGCAGGGCAGCGACTTCGAGGTTGACGGCCGAGCGCACCCACTGGCGGGCGGTCGACGTGCTGACGCGGCACTGCGCGGTGACCCAGGCGATCATGGAGACGGCGCCGTCGCCGCGCCAGCTCTCCGCCTGGTCGAACTCGGCGATGTCGGCCAGCTGCTCCCGGTGCAGCGCCGAGATCCGCGCCGCCCGCTCCACGATCCGTTCCGCCAGCTCCTGCGAGCGGGGGTCGCCACCGAAGTTGCGGCACGGCGGCCGGCGGCGCAGACCGCCGCCCTTCGCGTCGCCTGGCTCGTTCGCGCGTTGCGTTCGCTGGTCACGTGGAGCGAACGGTCGCACCAGCGAGCGAACGGTCGCGACGGCTGCACGACGGCAGGTCTCGCCGCACCGGCCGGAACGGCCGGGTGGCCGGACCGCGGATCGGCTAGCTCGGATCCCTGCGTCAACTCCTCCTGCACGTCCTTCAACGCCTGCAGGCTGTCCTGTGGGCAGAAGTACTCCGTGGCGGAGATCCCGACCAGGCTCGCTTCGAACTGATCGAGTCCACGGGCGGTCAGGGAGTTGATGACCTCGTCGGCGCTCTTCTCGTGGGCCAGGCCGGCGCAGGCGAGCTGCCCGTCCGCCACGAGCGTCTGGTCGGTGTCGCTGCGAGAACTCGCTCGGGACCTTGCGCAGCAGGGCCAGGAACGCCTCGTCCGGCTGCGGATGGCGCGTGCGGATCTCCGAAGTAGAGGAGCGCCTCGGCCAGGGCGGCGGCCGGTGGCCGGGGGGCGAGACGGGGTACCTGGCCGTTCGGGAAGGCGAGCAGGTCGACGTACAGCCGTCGCTGGGCATTGTCCCCGCTCTGGCCGGGCGCGAGACCGTGATGCACCATCCAGATCAGACCGCCGACCTGGAAGAACTCCTCTCCGCCGGGACCCGGGTCGCTCTGTCCCCCGGAAGCCGCCGACGAGAGCCACGCATGATCGAGCGGTTTGGTGCAGGGGCCGACGACGGAGGTGCAACGCGCCACGCCGATGCCGTAGTTGTCCGTTCCCCACATGTTGGCCGAGTAGAAGAGCCAGTAGGTGTTGCCGCTCTGGATCATGGAGGGCCCCTCGACCAGATTCCCCTCCCAGCTCTGTGTCGCCCCGATGAGCCGGTGCGCCGGACCGACGACCGAGAGGCCGTCGGCCGAGAGTTGCTGCGAATAGATGGTGGTGGGCATGTTGCAACAGTCCCCGTCGCTCTTCCACAGCAACCAAGGGGTGCCGTCGGATGCGACGAACACGCTCGGATCGATGGCGCCTCCCTGCGCCAGCGGGCAGACGAACGCAGACGACGAGTCATCGGTGAAGGGACCGGCGGGATTGGCGCTGGTGGCGCGCGAGATGCACATCGCGCTGGACGGCCCGTTGGTGGTCTTCACGCATCCCGTCGGAGGCGTCTTGGACAAGCAGCCGAGCGGAATCGTCGCCGGCGTCGAGTAGTACATGACATACGTGCCGTCCGGTCGGGTCCACACCGATGGCGCCCATTGGAACCCCGACACCGTCCACTTCGGGAGCGTCGGCATGGCGTCCCCGAGGTATTGGCCCGTGAACCCCGAATCACGGCCGAGCGAGATGACCGGCACGTGTGCGCCGGGCGCGTACTGCGTGGTCTCGGTGTTGGAGGCGTAGACGTACAGGACATCAGCAGTTCGCAACGCGAAGGGATCGGCGAAGTCACCGTCGAAGATGGGCGTGTCGTCGAGCAGGCCACTCAGGACGTCGAGCTGGACGCCGTCGGACTTGGAGGGATCGAGGCCGATCGGACCCTTCGTGGGCAGGCGGCCCGCGGGGACGGGGAGTTGGCCGGCACGGGCAGAGGCTTCGGGCCTGACGCTGAAGGTCGGACGGGTGGCCTGACCCGATCGACCGGCGCTGCTGCAGCCGGCGAGCAGGACGAGGGCCGCCGCAGCACAGGAGCACCAGACCCTTTGCACGTGACCGAGGTCCGCCGAGCGGATGACCGTCGCACTGCGCGATGCAGCGTAAGCGGCGGATGGCGCGTGCGGCGGGATCCGGCTCGATCGGGCCGGCGGACGGGCTCCGACGAGCTAGCCGCGGACGATGTCGAGCGAGCTGCGGCATCGCCGCCGGGAACGGTGACGACCTGTCGTCCGTCCCGGTCCCGCAGCCACTCGAGGTTCCGGCGGTGCAGATCGGAGCGCTCGTCGAAACGGTTCAACACCACGACCGATGCGAGCTACGCCGAGCGGGCGCCAGGGCGTCGAGGGTGAGGCGGACCGCGTTGATGGTGCCCAGACCCGCGTCGGCGACGAGCACGACGACGTCGGGGTCCAGCGCGGCGCAGTAGTCCAGGCAGTCGCCGTCGGCCGCCAGAGGGGAGCGCACCCCGCCCGCCGTCTCGACCAGGCCCACGTCGACGGCGTCGGTCGGGCCAGACCAACTCGGCCATGAGGTCGGCGATCGTGAAGGGCGGGCGCCCCAGCACCTCGGCGGCCATCGGGGGCGCCATCGCCGTCTCGTACCAACGGTGCGGCGGGCAGACCTGCTCCGGCGGGCTCGTCGGTGGCGGCGCCGAGCACGGCCGCATCGCGGCCCGGCGGGGTCGTCGCCCGGGTCGAAGGATTGCGCCGGCTTGCGGGCGGCCACCTGCAGGCCCGCCGCGCGCAGCTGCGTCAGGAGACGGGCGGCCACCCATGTCTTCCCGATATCGGTCCCCGTGCCGACGACGGCGACCACGTCGGCGGGGGCGCACGCCGCGTCAGCGTGCGGCGGGCGTGGCGGCCGGGCGCGGCAACAGCGCCAGCGCCTGTAACAACCGGCTGACATCGTCGTCGCTGTGCGCAGCCGACAGCGTGACCCGCAGGCGACTGGTGCCGACCGGCACGGTGGGCGGCCGGATGGCCGGGACCCACAGCCCGTCCTCGAGCAGCGCCGCCGACGCCGAGAGCGCGGCCTGCTCGCTGCCGAGCACCACCGGGATGATCGGGCTCGGATGTCCGGGCGGTGCGAAGCCGGCCTCGGCCACCCGGTCGATCAGGGCGGCGAGGCGGCCCGTCAGGGCGGCCCCTTCGGCGGAGCGCAGGACGCGGAGCGCGGCGAGGGCCGCCGCGGCGTCGGCCGGCGTCGGCGCGGTGGAGAAGATGTACGAGCGGGCCCGGTTGACGATGAGGTCGACGACGTCCCGGGACGCCGCCACGAAACCGCCGAGCGAGCCCAACGTCTTCGAGAGCGTGCCGACCCGCACGACCATCCCGCCGGGCTCGGGTCGGTCCGGTCGAGGCGGGAGGTCGGGGCCGAGGACGGCGTGGGCCTCATCGAGGATGAGGAGGGCGTCGTGGCGCCGGCAGAGGGCGACGAGCTCGTCGAGGGGGGCGACGTCCCCATCCATGGAGAAGACGGAGTCGGTGACGACGATGGTGCGGCATGGGCGCGCCGTCCGCCAGCAGCTCCTCCAGGTGGCCCATGTCGCGGTGGCGGTAGACGGCGAGGGCTGAGCGGGAGAGCCGGCAGCCGTCGATGATGCTGGCGTGGTTCAGCTCGTCCGAGAGGATGCGCACGCCCGGCCCGCCGAGCGTGCTGAGGACGCCGAGGTTGGCGGCGAAGCCCGTCGGGAAGGTGACGGCGGCCTCCGTCCCCTTCCAGTCGGCCAGCTCGCGCTCGAGCTCGCCGTGGACGGGGCGGCTCCCGGTGACCAGGCGCGACGCCCCGGAGCCGGCGCCCCAGCGGGCGAGGGCACTCTGCGCGGCCGCCACCACGGCCGGGTGCACGCTCAAACCGAGATAGTCGTTGGACGCGAAGGACACGACCGGCCCGCCCTCGAGCAGGCCCGTCGGGCCGAGGGCGTCGAACTCCCGGGGCGCACGCCAGCGGCCCTCGTCGACGACCCGGGCCAGGGAGGCCCGGATGCGGTCGTCCCAGGGGGTGTCGGTCATGGGGTGGCGCCGGGGTCGGCGGGTGCCGGGCGGCGCCGGTGGCGGCGGCCGGGTCGGCGCCAGGTCGTCCAGTCCCCCGACGAGGGCGTCGACCATCCGCACGATCTCAGACTGCCGTGATCGTCAGCGGCGGCATGAGCACGACGACGTCGCCCAGCGGCCGCAGCAGCACGCCCCGGGCCACAGCGCCGGCGCACACCCGGCGGCCCCAGCGCAGCCCCGGCGCGGGCGGCGCCAGCTCCACGCCGACCATCAGCCCACGCTGGCGCACTTCGCGCACCTCGGCCCGATCCGCCAACCGTTCACTCAACAGTGAGGACAACTGCTCGGCGCGGGCCCGCACGTTCGCCAACACATCCCACGCGTCGATCAGGCGCAGGTGCTCGAGCGCGACCGCCGCCGCCAACGCATTCCCGCCGTAGGAATGCCCGTGGTAGAAGGTCTCGGGCCCGAGGTCGGCGCCGAGGAACGCGCCGAACACCTCGCCCGACGCCACCGTGGCCGACATGGCCAGGTACCCGCCGGTGATCCCCTTGCCCACACACATGAGGTCGGGCCGCACGCCGCACTGCTCGGAGGCGAACAGCGTCCCGGTGCGCCCGAATCCGGTCGCCACCTCGTCGCAGATGAGCAGGGTGCCCGCCTGACGGCAGGCCTCGCCGAGCCGCCGCACATCGGACGCGGAGGCGCACAACATGCCCGAGGCACCCTGCACCAGCGGCTCGATGACGACCGCGGCGAGCTCCTCGCCGTGGGCCTCTATGGCCGCGCACGCCTTGTCGGCCCAACCCGGGTCGACGTAGCCCGGGCGTGCGCACGACGGGGAAGCACAGCGGCTCGAAGACGGCGCTGAACACGCCACCGTCGCCGAGCGAGAGGGAGCCGATGGTGTCGCCGTGGTACGCATCGCCGAGCGCGAGGAAGCGGGTGCGGCCGCTCGACGCCGCGGTTGACCCAGTACTGGAACGCGATCTTGAGCGCCTGCTCGACCGCCACCGCCCCATCCGCGGCGAACAGGAAGTGCGGGTCGTCGACCGGGCACCACGGGGGCGAGCGCCTCGGCCAGCTCGACGACCACCGTGTTGCCGTTGCCCAACATGGTGGAGTGCGCGACCTTGCCGGCCTGGGCGGCGAGGGCGGCGTCGAGCTCGGGGACGCGGTGACCGAGGGTGTTGACCCAGAGGGACGAGATCGCATCGAGGTAGCGGCGGCCGTCGGCGTCGATCAGCTCCCTGCCCTCGGCCCGCTCGATGACGAGGGGCGCGTTGCCGGTGTAGGCCGCCATCTGGGTGAACCCGTGCCAGACCACCGCCGCATCACGCTCGGCCCAGGTCCGGGGCTCCGGGTCGGCGGTGCCGGTGCTGCTGCTCGGTCGTCTGGGGATCGGGGGCGCTCACCGGCCAATTGTGGACCAGCGGACGCCGGCCCGACCAGGCGAACGCTCTGCGCGAGAATGGTTCATGGACCTGATCGGCGTGGTTGACACCATGTTCGCCCGCTACGACATGGGCGGCGAGGCACTCGACGAGCTGTCCGAATGCCCTGGCTACGGCACGCAATTCACCACCCTGCGCCGCACCGTCCCGGGCTTCAAGGACCTGGCCGTGGCGGCCAAGAAGATGATTGAGGAGGACGGCTGCCGGATTGTGGTCGCCCTGGGCATGCCCGGCAAGGAGCAGGTCGACAAGGTCTGCGCCCACGAGGCCTCGACCGGGATCATGACGGCCCAGCTCATGACCAACACGCCGATCCTCGAGGTCTTCGTCCACGAGGACGAGTCCGACGACCCGGCCGAGCTGGCCATGGTCTTCCGGAACCGCTCCCGGGACCACGCCCGCAACGCCTACCTGATGCTCTACGAGCCCGAGGCGCTCACGGCCCGGGCCGGCCAGGGCGTCCGGCAGGGCTTCGCCAACGCCGGGCCGCTCGAGCCGTAGAGCACCCGAGCGGCCGGCTCAGGCCGCAGGCCAGGCACCGCAGCCGAGCTACGAGGCGTTCCAGGCCACCGAGAACGACGACCCGTCGGAGCTCAGGCTGCTCGGCGTGGCCAGCGTCGTCCCGTTGTTCGCCATGGTGATCTCGTTGGCGTTGAAGGTCGCCAACGAGCCCTTGGTCCCGGCGGAGTTGATCACCGAGGAGCCCGAGTAGTTGATCTGACCGAAGTCGGCCAGCGGCACCTCGCTGCAGAACAGGAGGCTGCACGACGACGGTGCCTCGGCGATCACCTCGGCGGATGAGCGGGCGAAGCCGCTGCCGGTCTGCGTGGTCGAGAACGTCCAGCCCGCCGTGGCGTCCTTGATCGACAGCGTGAACGACGTGCCGGTCGAGTTGGCCGCGACCAACGCCGTCATCTGGTCACCCGGCTTCACTGGATACTGGCTGGGCAGCGTCACCGACGGGTTCGGGTACATCTCGTACCAGGCGTAGTACGACGGGGTGCCCGAGTCACAGTCCGAGTCCGTCCCGAGCTGCTCCACGCTCGTCGAGTTGTAGCCGTCGAGGCCGACCCAGAAGGCCGAGGCCGCGCCGGGGCCGCCGAGCAGGTTGCTCAAGGACGAGAAGGCCGTTCAGTCCGCTGTTGGTGTTGGCGCAGTTGACGGTCGGCTCCGTCCACGACGACGACACCGAGTTGAAGGTGTCGTTGGTGTCGGCGTAGCCGGCCCAGTTGGACGACAGACGGCCGTGGCGTGGCGCAGGCCGTTGCGCCCGCTGCCGAGCACCGACCCCAAGACGCCGGGCAGCGTGACCTTGCCGATGATCGGCACGTGGTAGAGCCCGGGCACGGGCTTCCCGGCCGAGGTGGAGGCCGCCGCGTGGGATGGAGCCGCCGCCGCAGCCGGCGAGGCGGCGGCGGGAGCCAGGACCGAGGCGGCCGGCGCCGCCAGGCCGATCAACGCCAGCGCACCGGACAGAAGACACCTTCCGCATCGCAACAACCCTCCCGCTCGTGGACCGATACCGGTCGCTGTCCGGCACGGGACGCACGACGGCCGTTGCAACCGGGCGGCGCACTCGCAGCGTGCGGTCGCTCGGCGCGGGCCGACGCACCCCCGTACCGAGTGGGTAACGGTGCAGGGTCAGGGATCTCGCGGCAGACCGAGAACCTTTTCGGCCACGATGTTGCGCTGGACCTCGGCCGTGCCGCCGCCGACGGTCAGGGCGGGCGAGAAGAGGAAGCCACGGGACCAGGTGGGGTCGTCGACGGCGCCCCGGGCGGGCCCGACCCCGGCGCCCGGCCAGCATCCCGAAAGGGCCGGCCAGATCACGGGCCACGTCCATGATGTGCTGGCCGTGGGCGTCGGCGATGGCCTTGCGCACCGAGGCCTCCGCACCCGGCGCCCGCCCCGCCAGCACGGCCGAGACCATCCGCAGGCGCAGCACCCGCAGAATCTGGGCCTCGATCCAGACGTCGACCAACCGGTCCCTGCGTGGATGGGTCGCCGGCGCCGCCGCCGGCGCCCCGCACCAACTCCACCAGATCCTCCGCCGTCGGGCCCATCCCCCACAGCGCCCCCTCCCCCGACAGCGAGACACGCTCGTTGCCGAGGGTGACCTTGGCCAGCTCCCATCCCCCGTGCTCGGGCCCGACGAGGTGGTCGGCCGGGATCCGCACATCGCGTCAGGAACACCTCGTTGAAGGCGTGCTCGCCGGTCATGTCGATCAGCGGGCGGATGTCGATCCCCGGCGCATCCATGGGACAGACGAAGTAGCTGATCCCCATGTGCTTGGTGGCCGTCGGATCGGTGCGGGCCAGCAGGATCCCCCACTTGGCGATGTGCGCGTAGCTCGTCCACACCTTCTGCCCGTTGACGACCCAATGGTCGCCGTCGCGCTCGGCCCGGGTCGTGAGCGCGGCGAGGTCCGAGCCGGCGCCGGGCTCGGAGAACAGCTGGCACCAGAAGTCCTCCCCGCTGAGCAGGGGCCAGAGCCAGCGGTCCTTCTGCTCCTCCGTGCCCGCATACATGAGGGTTGGCCCCGCCCATCCGATGCCGATGGGGTTGATCGGGCGCCTGACGCCTTTCCTCCGGAGCTCCTCGTCGATCATGAGCTGGGTCAGCGGATCGGCATCGAGCCCGTAGGGCGCGGCCCAGTGCGGCGCCACGTAACCGGCCTCGGCCAGCTGGCGGCCGGTCGGGTGCGGGTGCGCGTCGAGCCAGTCCCGCACCGCGATGCGACGGGGGTCGTCGTCGCCGGGCAGGCCGAGGTCCACGCGCGGAGCGTAGGCTCAACGCCTCGCTTCATGCATCTCTGCCGATGGCGGACGGCGGGGGGATGCGGAGATGGGAGCGGCAACGTGAGCAACTGGAACTACGCAGACGTCTGGGAGACGGTGGCGGACGTGCAGCCCGACTCCATCGCCGTCACCCAGGGTGACGCGCAACGTGACCTGGCGCGAGTTCGACCGCGGCGCCGACGGCGTCGCGCAGTTCCTGCTCGACCTGGGCGCGGTGCAGCAGGACAAGGTGGCGATCTACCTCTACAACACGTCCGGAGTACCTGCAGACCACCTTCGCCGCCGTCAAGGTCGGGCTCGTCCCGGTCAACACCAACTACCGCTACGGCGACGACGAGCTGAGCTACCTGTGGGAGAACGCCGACGCCATCGCCGTCGTGTTCCACGGGGCGTTCGCCGACCGCATCGAGGGCATCCTCGATCGTGTGCCCGGCGTCAAGGGATGGCTCTGGGTCGACGACGGCTCGGGACCGTGCCCGGACTGGGCCACGCCGTACGAGGACGCGGCCAAGTCCGCCATCGACCGGGTGTCGCGCCCCGTGGGGCCGCAGCGGCGACGACCTCTACATGCTCTACACGGGCGGCACGACCGGCATGCCCAAGGGCGTCATGTGGCGCCAGGACGATCTCTTCGCCCGGCTGATCGACAGCGCGGTGCGCCACTACCCCGTCGACGGCGGCATCGAGGCCGTGCGCAGCCGCGCTCGAGGCCAGCCCGGGCGGCGTGACCATCCTGCCGGCCTGCCCGCTGATGCACGGGACCGGCAACTTCCCCTCCAACACCGTCCTGGCCGAGGGCGGGCGGGTCTGCCTGCTCGAGTCGCGCAAGTACGACCCCACGGAGCTGCTCGACACCATTGAGCGGGAGCAGGTGAACGCGGTCGTCTGGGTGGGCGATCCCTTCGCCCGCCCGCTGCTGGCCGCGCTCGACGAGCGACCGGGCGCATGGAACCTGAGCTCGCTCGTGATGATCATCTCGTCGGGCGCCATGTGGAGCGAGCCGGTGAAGGAAGCGCTGCTGGCCCACCACCCGGGGATGCTCCTCGTCGACGCCTTCAGCTCGTCGGAGGCGCTCGGGCATGGGCGTGTCGGTCTCGGCCAGCGGCGCCGCGGCCAAGACGGCGTCGTTCACGCTGGGCCCCGACGTCAAGGTGCTGACCGATGACGGCCGGCCGGTGCGAGCCGGGCTCCGACGAGGTGGGCGTGCTGGCGCTGGGCGGGCGCAACCCGCTCGGGTATTACAAGGACGAGGAGAAGTCGGAGCGCACCTTCAAGGTGATCGACGGCGTGCGCTACTCCATCCCCGGCGACTTCGCCCAGGTCGGCGCCGACGGGACCATCCACCTGCTGGGCCGGGGGTCGGCCTCCATCAACTCGGGCGGCGAGAAGATCTTCCCCGAGGAGGTCGAGGAGGCGCTGAAGACGCACCCGGCCGTGCGCGACGCCGTCGTGGTGGGCGTGCCCCATCCGACCTACGGCGAGCAGATCGTGGCCGTGGTCGAGCTGCATCCGTCGGCGGCCGATCCGGGTGAGGCCGAGCTGATCGCCCACGTGAAGGAGCAGGCTGGCCTCCTACAAGGCGCCCCGTCGGGTGCGCACCGTCACCACCATCGGGCGGGCGCCCAACGGCAAGGTCGACTACAAGCGCCACCGGGCCGAGTCGATGGACGAACTCGGGGACGCCGGGGACGCCGGAGACGCCGGGACGCCGGAGACGGCGGGACGTCGGGGTCGCCGCCGGCTGAGCCAGACTGGCCGGCATGTTCATCGCGCCGGTCGACGCCACGCTCGGCGAGGAGGAGTGGCGCCCCTTCGTCGAGTCCCACTCCTTCGGCCACCTGGTCGCGCCCGGGCGGCCCGCGAACGTGACCTCCCCGTCGTGGTGCCCACGCAGTTCGTGCTGGAGGGCGACACGGTGTGGCTGCATCTCGTGCGGGCCAACCCGATGTTCGCCGCCCTGGCCGAGAACCCACGCGTCCTGCTGAGCGTGGCCGGCGACTGGGCCTTCATCCCGTCGTCGTGGAAGGTGATCGGCGACGAGGACCCCGCCCTCGGGATCCCCACGACGTACTACGGCGCCGTGCAGCTGGCCGGCACGGCGACGGTGCACGACGAGCGGACGGCACCGGGCAGCGTGGCCGCCATTCTGCGGCGCCAGCTGACCAGCCTCCAGCCCGGCGTCGAGGTGGCCGATCCCGCCGAGGCCCACGCGGCCCGGCTGCTGGGGATCCTCGGGACTCTCCATCGCGGTGGAGGAGGTGTCGGCCAAGTTCAAGTACGGCGGCAACGTCGACGGGCCGCACCGGCGGGCCGTGGTCGAGCGCCTGGAGGAGCGGGGCGCGCCGGGTGACGATGCCGCGGCGGCGCACGTGGTGCGACGCTTGGAGAGCTGAAGACGAGAGCCGAAGGGGAGCGGCGGGACGTTCGGCTACGCGACCGCGACCGCGGCGGCCAGGTTGGCCAGCGTCGTCTTCATCTCGCGCTTCGGCGTGCTCGGCACTGTGGTCGCCCATGACGCGGGCCAGCGTGGCGAACCACTTCTTGCGCTGATCGACCCAGGACTCGGTCACGCGGCAGCCCGTCTCGGTCTCCTCGAACTCGTAGCGCCACGTCGCCACCTTCAGCGGACCCGACGTCACGGCGAACTCGAAGAGCACGCCGGGCTCGCACCCGATGATCGTCACGTTGGTGGTCCAGCGCCGGATGCCGTTCTTGTTGGTACCCACGAAGACGGCACCGAGGGCAGGTCCCGTGGCGCCCTTGACCCATTTGCCGCCGGCGTTCTCCGGCGACCACTCCCCCATCCGGGGCAGGTCGGAGACCAGCGCCCAGACCTTTTCGGCGGGCGCGGCGATGTCCAGGGAGGCGGCGGTCGGATAGGCCATGGTCAGACGATAGTTTCTTGGCATGGCACAGGCCCTTTCCGACGTCGACGCGGCGGTGCCCCGGAAGTTGCGGGCCCCGGTCCCTCCGAAGTTCGCCACCGTCGAGGAGGAGCGCCTCCACCGCAAGCAGAGGTTGGCCGGCGCGCTGCGGTTGTTCGGTCGCTTCGGCTTCTCCGAGGGCGTGGCCGGCCACATCACGGCGCGGGATCCCGAGTTGACCGACCACTTCTGGGTCAACCCGTTCGCCATGAGCTTCCGCCACGTCCGGGTCTCCGACCTCATCCTCGTGAGCCACACGGGCGAGGTCGTCGAGGGGGACCGACCGGTCAACCCCGCCGCGTTCGCCATCCACTCCGCCGTGCACGCGGCGCGTCCCGACGTGATCGCCGCCGCCCACGCCCACTCCGTCTACGGCAAGGCCTGGTCCGCGCTCGGGCGCCCGCTCGATCCGATCACGCAGGATGCCTGCGTCTTCTTCGAGGACCACACCGTGTGCGAGGAAGGTGGCGGTGCGGTGGTCATCGAGGAGGCCGCCGCCAAGGCGTTGGCGGCAGGGCTCGGCCCGCACAAAGCGACCATCCACCGGAACCACGGGCTGTTCACCGTCGGCCAGACCGTCGACGAGGCGGCGTGGTGGTTCATCACCATGGAGCGCTCGTGCCAGGCCCAGCTGTTGGCCGAGGCGGCCGGGACGCCGCTCCTCATCGACGACGAGGGTGCCCGCTACACGCGTCGAGTTCGCCGCCTCGCCGTACTCGGGGTGGCTGTCGTTCCAGCCGTTGTGGGACGAAATCTGCCGGAGCGATCCCGACCTGTTCGAGTAGGCCTGCCCGGCAACGCAACAGACGCGCAAAAACCCGGGTATTACTCAATCCGACGAGCGCGTCCAAGTAGTGTTCACCTCCACGCGGGCCCGCGCACGGGGAGCCCGAGTCAGAGGGGTGCACGTGAAATCCGTTGTCCGCAATGCGGTTCCAGTCCTGGCCTCGCGCGCTCATGGGCGCCTGGCTCTTCCTCGGCGCTGCGCCGGGAGGTGCGGCTCCCTTGACGACACCGGCCACCGTCAGCGCGTCGAACTGGACCGTCGCCACCACTCCGACGGTCACCACGGCGATCTTGTTCGGCGATTCGTGCGTGAACGGGTCCTTCTGCGTCGCAGTGGGACAAGCCGGCGCCGGCCCTTCGCCGCTCATCGAACTGTGGAACGGCACCGCATGGACCGTGATGCCCAACCCGGCACCGTCCGGATCGGCGGCGCTCCTGGCGGTCAGCTGCAGCTCGACGACCTCCTGTGTCGCCGTGGGCGGCTGCGGGCACCAACACCCTGGTGGACCAGTGGAACGGCACGACGTGGACCACCGTGAGCAGTCCCAATGCGACCGGTGCCACCAGCACGTCCCTCCTGGGCGTCTCGTGCACCGAGCGCCAACTTCTGCGTGGCCGTGGGACAGGCCTACTTCGGCAGCAGCACCTACACGCCGGTCGCCTGCAGCTCGAACGGCACCGACCTGGACGCTGGACACCACGCCCAACCCGGCCGGTGGCGGATTCCTCAACGCCGTCTCGTGCACCGCGTCCACCATGTGCATGGCCGTCGGCACGTCGGCGGTGGCGACCTCGGGCTGACCGAGCAGTGGAACGGCACCGCGTGGACGGTCGTTCCCAACCCCAATCCCACCGGCTAGACCAGCGTCGACCTCAACGGTGTGTCGTGCATCGGTCCCTCGTGGTGCATGGCCGCCGGACAGGGCTACAACGGCACCACCTACCAGACGTTGTTCGAGCTCTGGAACGGCGCGGCCTGGAGCATCGTCTCGAGCCCCAACTCCGGTACGGCCAGCAACCACCTCCAGGCCATCGCGTGCTTCAGTGCAGACATCCTGTTCGGCCGTCGGCTACACCTCCCCCTCGCCGGGCGACAGCAACGAATCCCTGGTGTGGGACGGCGCCACCTGGGCGCTGGCGACGACACCGGACCAACCGGGGGCCACGGACACCCAGTTGAACGGCGTCTCCTGCGTCACGGACTGGCAGTGTGTGGCGACGGGGTTCTCCACCACCGGCACGCCCGAGCCCCTTCGTGATCACCGCCCCCATCGCCCGCTCGGGCTACCGCTTCGTCGCCTCTGACGGCGGGGTCTTCTCCTACGGGAGCGGCGCGCCGTTCCTCGGCTCCCTGGGTGGGACGCGCGCTCAACACGCCGATCGTCGGCATGGCCGTCATGCCGGCCGGGGACGGCTACTACCTCGTGGCCTCCGACGGCGGCATCTTCAACTTCGGCTCCGCCCAGTTCCACGGCTCGGCGGGCAGCCTGCACCTGAACGCGCCCATCGTCGGCATGGCGGTGACCGCGGACGGCGCCGGGTACTGGCTCGTCGCGTCCGACGGTGGCATCTTCAGCTACGGCGACGCCCAGTTCTACGGCTCGACGGGAAGCCTGAAGCTGAACAAGCCCATCGTCGGCATGGCGGCCACACCGAACGGCCTGGGCTACTACCTGGTGGCGTCCGACGGCGGCATCTTCAACTACGGCAACGCGACATTCCAGGGCTCGGCGGGATCCATTCAGCTGAACAAGCCGTCGTCGGCATGGCCGCGCCGGTCTCCGGCGGCTACTACCTCGTCGCCTCCGACGGCGGCATCTTCACCTACCCGACCACCGGGGGCCCGCCGTTCTACGGCTCCACGGGCTCCATCAAGCTCAACAAGCCGATCGTCGGCATGACGGCGGTCGCCGGGGGCTACTACCTCAGCGGATCCGACGGCGGGGTCTTCACCTACCCGACCACGAACGGCCCCACCTTCTACGGCTCGACCGGCTCCATCGTGCTCAACAAGCCCATCGTCGGGATCACCGGGTAAGGGTCTCGGGCCCCGGCTGGGCCCGGGCCCGGGTCGAGGCGGGCTGCGCCGGGCCCGATTGCCCGCAGAACAAGAACGTGTTCTAATCTCGGGCCGATGGAGTTCAACCTCGCCGACCTGTTCGAGGCCGCCGTCGACGCCTACCCCGAGCGGGAGTACCTCGTCGCCGACGGCAAGCGGCGGACCTACGCCGAGATGGAGGCGCGGGCGAACCAGCTGGCCCACCATCTCGCCGCCCAGGGCATCGGGCCGGGCGACCACGTCGGGATTTACGCCTACAACTCGGTCGAGTGGGTCGAGACCGCCTGGGCCGTCTTCAAGCTGCGCGCCGTCTGGATCAACATCAACTACCGCTACGTCAAGGACGAGCTGCGCTACCTGATGGGCAACGCCGATCTCAAGGCGCTCGTCTACCAGCGTGAGTTCGCTCCCCTGGTGACCGCACTGCTGCCCGAGCTGCCCGACATGCGGCATGTGATCGTGATCGAGGACGGCAGCGACGTGGAGCCCGCACCCGGCGTCCGTGCCCTACGAGGACGCGCTCGGCGGGACAGTCGACCGAGCGGGACTTCGGGCCGCGCTCGGGCGACGACCTCTACATCCTCTACACCGGTGGCACCACCGGCATGCCCAAGGGTGTGGTGTGGCGCCACGAGGACGTCTTCTACGCGCTCGGCGGCGGCATCGACCCCATGAGCAACGAGCGCGTCACCGACCCCGCCACCATGGCGCCCAAGGGCGCCGGTGGCGGCATGGTGCACCTGCCGGTGGCCCCGCTGATGCACGGCGCCACCCAGTGGTGCGTCATGGGTCAGAGCTTCGTCGGCTCCAAGATCGTCCTCATGGCCAAGTTCGACCCGCGCGAGGTGTGGGAGCTCGTCGGCGCCGAGAAGGTCAACTCCGTCATGATCACCGGCGACGCCATGGGCAAGCCGCTCGTGGAGACGCTTGGCCGAGGCGCGACGACGACTTCGACCTCTCGACGCTGGTGGCGGTCGTGTCCTCCGCCGCCCTCTTCTCGTCACCGGTGAAGGACCAGTTCTTCGAGCAGCTGCCCAACCTGTTCATCACCGACGCCGTGGGTTCGTCGGAGGGCGGCAACAACGGCCTGACGGTCGTCACCGCCAACAACACCGCCATGAAGAGCGGTCCGACCGTGCACGCTGCTGGGCAAGACCGTGGTGTTCGACGAGGACCTCAATCCGGTCGAGCCCGGGTCGGGCGTCATCGGCAAGATCGCCCGGGCCGGCGACATCCCGCAGGGCTACTACAACGACCCCAAGAAGACGGCCGAGGTGTTCATTCAGGTGCGCGGCACCCGCTACGTCATGCCGGGCGACTACGCCACGGTCGAGGCCGACGGGTGGCATCACCCTGCTCGGGCGCGGCTCCATCGTCATCAACTCGGGCGGCGAGAAGATCTTCCCCGAAGAGGTGGAGTCCGCCGTGCGCTCGCACCCCGACGTCTTCGACGCCATCGTGTGCGGCGCCCCCGACGAGCGCTGGGGCCAGACGGTGGCGGCCATCATCGAGCCGCGGCCCGGCCACGAGGCGCCGACGCTCGAGGCGATTCAGGAGCGGTGCCGCGAGTTCGTCGCCGGCTACAAGGTGCCCCGCCGCCTCCACGTCGTGGACAAGGTGGAGCGCTCGCCCTCGGGGAAGCCCGACTACACATGGGCTGCAGCCATCGTGAACGCCGGCACGCCGGGCGCCCAGCCTGGTGCGGCGGTGCCGGCCCCGTCCAAATCCTGAACAACATCATCGACACCGAAATCAGGGCGCGTTACGGTGCGTCCATCACTCGGGGACCGCGATACCAAGCCCAACCACCGACGGACCCCGACGCCGCTCGCTGCCGGGCGCGCCTTGTTCGTCGCCTGCCGCCGGAATCGCGCTGCTCCTGGGGCTGAGCGGCGTGGTCGCCCCGCAGGCGACGGCCGCCGGCGTGCGCGCACGTCGACGCCACCTCGTCGTGGACCGTGTACCACGGCGACGCCCTGGGCACGGGCGCGGACACCTCGGGGGTCACCTTCAATCCGCCGAACCCGGCCTGGACGTCGCCCGCCCTCGACGGCCAGGTCTACGGCGAGCCGCTCGAGGCCACCGGCCGCGTCTTCGTGGCGACGGAGAACGACACCGTCTACGCATTGGCGGCCAATACCGGGGCGGTGCTGTGGTCGACCCACGTCGGGACCCCGGTGCCGTCGGGTGACCTTCCCTGCGGGGATATCAGCCCGACTGTCGGCATCACCGGCACGCCTGTGGTCGATGCCGCTCGGGGGGAGATCTTCGTCGTGGCCGACGAGCTGGTCGGCGGCGCGCCCGCCCACTTTCTTCTCGGCTTCAACCTGTACAGCGGGACTGTCGACCTCGACGTGGCCGTCGACCCGGCAGGACAGAACCCAGCCGACATCCTGCAGCGCACCGGTCTGAACCTGAGCAACGGCAACGTCGTCTTCGGCTACGGCGGCAACGACGGTGACTGCGCGACCTACAGCGGTTGGGTCGTCTCGGTGCCCGAGGGCGGGGGGACGCCCGGCTACTACCAGGCGGTGCCGATCGGGCACGACGGGGCCGTGTGGATGGGCGGCGCCGCACCCGAGGTCGACTCGGCGGGCAACATCTGGACGACCACCGGGAACGGCTCGTCGTCGACCCCCTACGACTACAGCGACTCGGTTCTGGAACTGTCGTCGAGCCTGACCCGCACGCAGTACTTCGCGCCGAGCACCTGGTCGTCCGACAACTCGGGTGATCTCGATCTCGGATCGAGCCCGCCGGCGCTGCTCTCGAACGGGACCGTCCTGCAGGTGGGCAAGTCGTCCACCGCCTACCTGCTGAACCAGACGTCGCTGGGAGGGATCGGCGGCCAGATCGGCTCGCCCATCGGCGCCTGCGGCAGCACCTCCGACGGTGGGGATGCCATTTCGGGGACCGTCGTCTACGTTCCCTGCAGCAGCGGCGTGCAGGCGATACAGACCAGCCCGCTCGGCACGCTCTGGCAGACCTCATCCGGAGCGCATGGCCCCCCGATCGCGGCAGGCGGGCTCGTCTGGTCCATCGGCGGGTCGTCGCTGTACGGCCTGAACCCGGCGAACGGGGCGAAGGTGCAGCAGGTCTCGGTCGGGGGCCAGGCCAACCACTTCCCGACTCCTTCGGTCGGCGACGGGCTGCTCCTGGCGCCCTCCACCGACCAGGTCTCCGCCTTCTCGGGATCGGCCGGCCTGCCGGGCCCGCCCGCCCCGCCGCCGCCGGCTCCGCCCAACTCGTCGTATTGGCTCGTCGCCTCGGACGGCGGCATCTTCACGTTCGGCAATGCCAACTTCTACGGTTCGACCGGTGGAACCCGGCTGAACCAGCCGGTCATCGCCATGGCGCCCACGCCGTCGAAGGGGGGCTACTGGCTGGTGGCGTCCGACGGGGGCATCTTCAGCTACGGGGACGCCTCCTTCCACGGGTCGACGGGGGGCCAGCGGCTGAACAAGCCGATCGTCGGCATGGCGTCGACTCCCGATGGCGGCGGCTACTGGCTGGTGGCGTCCGACGGGGGCATCTTCAGCTTCGGGGACGCCTCGTTCTTCGGCTCCATGGGCGGCAAGCCGCTGAACAAGCCGATCGTCGGCATGGCGGCGACCCACGACGGGCTGGGCTACTGGCTGGTGGCGTCCGACGGGGGCATCTTCAGCTTCGGGGACGCCTCCTTCCACGGGTCGATGGGCGGCAAGCCGCTGAACAAGCCGATCGTCGGCATGGCGTCGACACCGGACGGGCTCGGGTACTGGCTCGTCGCCTCCGACGCCGGCATCTTCAACTTCGGCGACGCCGGCTTCTTCGGCTCTGCGGGCGGCGTGCCGCTCCGCAAGCCGGCCGTCGGCATGACGCCGACGCCCGACGGGCGCGGGTACTGGATCGCGGCTTCCGACGGCGGCATCTTCAACTACGGGGACGCCAACTTCAGCGGATCCGAGGGCAGTGTCGTGTTGAACAAGCCGGTCGTGGGGGTCGCGGCAGAGGGCTGACCTGGCCCCGTCGGCTCGGCCCGTCGGCTCGGCCCGCGCGCGGGCCGGAGACTCCACGCGAAGATGCATCCGTGCCAGCCGGCGCCCCTCCTCCTCCTGACCGGCTCCCCCGGGACGGGCAAGACCACCGTTGCGCCGCTGGTGGCCGACCGCCACGAGCCCTCGGTCTGTCTCGAGTCTCGACTGGTTCTTCGCCAAGATCCGGCGCGGCGCCGTGGAGCCTGGCGCCCGGAGGCGCACGCGCAGAACCGCGCCGTGCTGCACGCCGCCGCCGAGGCCTGCGCCACCTTCGCCGCCGAGGGCTACGTCTGCGTGGCCGAGGGCATCCTCTACCCGTTCATGCTCGACCTGTTCAGCGCGGCGGGCACGTCACGCGGCGTCGCCCTGCACTACGCGGTGCTCCGGGCGCCGGTCGAGGTGGTGCAGCAGCGGGTCGTGGACCGCCGGGTCGAGCCGCAGCACGCCGGCGCGCTGGCCGATGCCGACGTGGTCGACGACCTGTGGGCCCAGTTCGAGCGCCAGGGCGTCGAAGAGCGCCACCGGGTCGACGCGGGCGGACGCGGGCCCGCCGAGGTGGCCGAGGAGATCGACCGCCGCTTCCGGGCCGGCGAGTTCCGCGCTGGAGAGCTAGGAGCTCAGGAGCCGCCGGCGGCCAGCCGCTGCGCGGTGGTCCGGTGGATCGGGTCCTTGTCGAAGCTCGGCAGCAGGTGCTTGCCGAAGGTCTCGACGGCTTCCTCGCAGGACTCGATCGACATGGAGCTCGAGAGCATGCCGAAGGACAGCTGGTCGGCGCCGGTGGCGGCGTAGCGCTCGATCGCCTTGCTGACCTCTTCGGGCGTGCCCACGGCGACGTCGCCCGAGGCGATGACGCTGTCGAGCGAGTCGGCGTCCATGGCCGGGATGATCGCCGGCCACTCCGGTATGCCCGGCGGCCTGGGGAAGGTGTCGAGGTACCGGAAGACGAGGCTCAGGTGGTAGTTCGAGTCCGCTTCGAGGAAGGTCTTGCGGGCCTTGGCGCCGTCCTCCATGCAGATCATGGTCGTGGTGATCATGACGTTGTCGTTGACGAACCCGCCGACCGGGTTCTTGCAGTCCCCGATCTTCTCCTTGTAGCGGGCGACCAGCGGCGTCAGCTGGTCCGGCGTCGAGAAGCCGAAGCACAGGACGCCGACGCCGAGCTCGGCGGCCAGGTCGAAGGTCGAGGGGCTGCCGGCCGCCATCCAGATGGCGGGGTGGGGCTTGGAGTAGGGCTTGGGCAGCACGTTGCGCGAGGGCATGGAGAAGAACTTGCCGTCGTAGCTGTAGTCCTCGTCCTTCCACATGCGCACGATCTGCGGGAGGGTCTCGGCCACCATTTCACGGGTGAGCTCGGAGTCGTTGATCCCGAAGCCCTTCTGCTCGGTGGTGGACGAGCCGCGGCCGGTGCCGAACTCGAAGCGGCCCTCGGAGAGGTGGTCCAGCATGGCCACCCGCTCGGCAATGCGGGCCGGGTGGTTCACCGGCGGCGTGATGTTGAAGATGCCCGAGCCGATGTGGATGTTGCTCGTCTTGGCGGCGCAGAAGGCCAGGAAGGACTCGGAGGCCGACAGGTGCGAGTACTCGGTGAGGAAGTGGTGCTCCGACGCCCAGGTGTACTTGAAGCCGGCCTTGTCGGCCGCCACGATGAAGGCGACCTCGTCCATGATGCGGTCGTGCTCGGCCGAGGCTCCGTGCTGCTCGACGTACCGCGGCAGCACGCACGCGGCGTTGAAGATGCCGAATTCCATGGGGTTGCACGTCCTCGTCTACGGTGCCGCGGTCCGTTCCGCCGGCGCTCCAGCGACGGTAACACGGGCCTGATTAAAATGCAACGTGTTCCAGTAATGGGACTTCCATCCCTGGTCAGCGACGTTTGGAGATGTAGTGACCCCTGCTGAGGCCCAACCGGCCGGACCCGGCGCCATCCCGGCGCCGCTGGCCGAAACCATCACCGGCGCCGTCCTGGCCCTGGCCGACGTCGACCGGCTCGGACTGGTGGCCAACGACCTCCGGCTGAGCCACGCCGAGGTGGTGGCCCGGGCCGCGGCGCGGGCGGCCTGGTTGCAGGCCGGGCGCCAGGAAGGCCCCTTCCACGTCGCCCTCATGCTCGACAACGTGCCCGAGTTCATCTTCTGGCTCGAGGCGGCCGCGTTGGCCGGCGCCGTGGTGGTCGGCGCCAACCCCACGCACCGCGGCGACGACCTGGTGCGGGACCTGTCCCACACCGAATGCCAGTTCCTGATCACCGACTCCACCTACCTTCCCCTGGTGGAGGGCGCCCGCATCGGCGACGCACTGGGCGAGGTGCGGCCACGCCAACGAGCGCGTGCTGGTGCTCGACACCGACCAGGCGCAGCGCACGCTCGAGGCGTACACGTCGGCCGACGCCGAGAGCGTGGCCGATCGGGCGGTGACACCCGAGTCGCTCGGCTATCTCCTCTTCACCTCGGGCACCTCGGGCGCGCCCAAGGCCTGCCTGTGCAGCCAGGGCCGGCTGGCCCGCATCGGGGCGATCGTGGCGCAGATGTACGCGTTGGTGCCCGAGGACGTCTGCTACCTCTCCATGCCCCTCTTCCACTCCAACGCGCTCATGGCCGGTTGGGGACCGTCGCTCATGGCGGGCTCGGCCAGCGCGCTCCCCTCCTCGGGGCGCTTCTCGGCCTCGGGCTTCCTGCCCGACGTGCGGGCCGCCGGCGCCACGTACTTCAACTACGTCGGGAAGCCGCTGTCCTTCATTCTCGCCACGCCCGAGCAACCCGACGACGCCGACAACCCGCTGGTGCGCGCCTTCGGCAACGAAGGGCACGACCGACGACGTGGCGCGCTTCGCCGAACGCTTCGGCGTCGCCGTCACCGACTCCTACGGCTCGACCGAGGGGGGCGCCACGGTGCAGCGGACACCCGACACGCCCCCGGGCGCACTGGGGCGGGCACCCGAGGGCACCGTCGTGCTCGACCCGGCCACCGGCGCCGAGTGCCCGCCGGCCCGCTTCGACGATCACGGCCGGCTGCTCAACGCCGAGGAGGCCATCGGCGAGCTGGTGTCCAAGGCCGGCGGCGCCGGCTTCGAGGGGTACTGGCGCAACGGTGAAGCGGAGACGGCCCGCCTACGCGAGGGCTGGTACTGGACGGGCGACCTGGCCTACCGCGACGACGCCGGCTTCTTCTACTTCGCCGGGCGGGACCACGACTGGCTGCGGGTGGACGGGGAGAACTTCGCCTCGGCTCCGATCGAGCGGATCCTGCAGCGTCACCCCGACATCGTGCTGGCCTCCGTCTACGCCGTGCCCGACCCCGTCGTCGGCGACCAGGTCATGGCGGCGGTCCAACTGCGGCCCGGTCTCGACGCACTCGACGGCGCGGAGCTGCTCGCGTTCCTCGCCGCCCAGGGTGATCTCGGCACCAAGTGGACGCCGCGCTTCGTGCGCATGAGCGCCGAGCTCCCGGCCACCGCCACCAACAAGGTGCTCAAGCGCTCACTGCGGGCCGAGCGCTGGAACTGCGACGAGACGGTGCTGTGGCAGGCCGAGAAGGGCGGGGCGTACCAGGTGCTCGATGCCGAGGCCGCCGCCGCACTCGAGGCCGCCGTGGGCGACCGGCCCATCTGATCGGAGAGTCCGCTACCGACCCGGCACTGAGCCGGCACTGACCGGCCTGCGCCCGCACCGATCCGGCATTGACCCGCGAGCCGGGCACGAACCCGGGGACAGCTCAGCTGAGGACGGGAACGAGCGGGGCCTGCGGTGTCGGAGAAGCCGGCTCAGCGATCGACGCCGAGGACGAGACCGCTCGTCGGCACGCCCGTGCCCGCCGTCACCACCACGTGCTCGACGTCGGGCACCTGGTTGACCGAGGTGCCGCGCACGAGCCGGGCGCCCTCGGCGATGCCGTTCATGCCGTGGAGGTAGGCCTCGCCCAGCTGGCCGCCGTGCGTGTTGATCGGCAGCGCGCCGCCCAGCTCGAGACGGCCGTCCTTCACGAAGTCCTTGGCCTCACCCTTGGCGCAGAAGCCGAGCTCCTCCAGTTGGTAGAGCACGTACGGGGTGAAGTGGTCGTAGAGGATGGCGGCCTGCATGTCGTCGGGCCCGAGCCCCGAGGTCTCCCACAGCTGGCGGGCCACGACCGCCATTTCGGGCAAGCCCAGCAGGTCGTCGCGGTAGTAGCTGGTCATCATGTCCTGGCCGGCGCCGGAGCCCTGGGCGGCGGCGCGGATGACCACCGGGTCGGTCTGCAGGTCACGGGCGCGCTCGAGGGAGGTGACCACCAGCGCCTGTCCCCCGTCGGTCTCCTGGCAGCAGTCGAGCAGGTGCAGCGGCTCCACAATGAAGCGACTGTTCTGGTGATCCTCCAGCGTGATCGGCTGCTCGTAGAACCACGCCTTGGGGTTGGTCGCCGCGTGCTTGCGGTCGGCCACCGCCACCCGACCGAGGTCCTCGCTCGTGGCGCCCGTCTCGTGCAGGTAGCGCTGCGCCGCCATGGCCACCCACGAGGCCGGGGTCAACAGGCCGACCGGGAGGTACGAGGCCATGTGCGCGTTCTCCGCGTTCGGCAGGGGCGGCCGCCCCTGGACGCCGGTGCCGAAGCGGCTGCCCGAGCGCTCGTTGAAGGCGCGGTAGCAGACCACCACGTCGGCCACCCCCGAGGAGACCGCGAGCGCGGCCTGCTGAATGGTGGCGCAGGCCGCACCGCCGCCGTAGTGGATGCGGCTGAAGAACGTGAGGTCGCCGATGCCGAGGCTGCGTGCGATGTCGATGTCGGGGTTGGTGTCCGAGCTGAACGTCACCATGCCCTGCACCTCGGACGGGGCGATGCCGGCGTCGGCCAGCGCGGCGGCGACCGCCTCGACGGCCAGTCGGAGCTCCGAGCGGCCCGAGTCCTTGGAGAACTCCGTGGCCCCGATGCCGGCGATGGCGGTGGCGCCCGAGAAGGAGTGCGAGTGTGCCATCACGCGCCCGCCTGCTCCGCCACCGGCAGCAACACGGTGACCGTGCCGGTCACGTGATCACCCAGATTGTTGGCACCGCGCAGTGCGACGGTCACGGTGCCGTAGCGCCCGTCCTCGGTCAGCTCGCCCTTGGCGGTCACCGAGCCGGTCAGCGTCATGACGCAGTCGGGGTAGTTCGGGGCGCCCAGCCGGATGTTGACCTCCGACAGCCGGCTGCGCGGGCCGGACCAGTCCGTCACGTAGCGCCCCACCAACCCGTTCGTGGTCAGGATGTTCATGAAGATGTCCTTGGAGCCGCGGTCGGTGGCCAGCACCGAATCGTGGTGCACGTCCTGGTAGTCGCGGCTGGCGATGGCACCCGAGACGATCAGCGTGCGCGTGATCGGCAGCTCCAGCGTCGGGAGCTCGTCGCCGACGGCGACCGTCGAGAACAGCGGCCCGGAAAGGTCGAGTGCCGACCCGGCCGTGCTCACGACCGGGTCTCCGCCCGGGCCAGCGCCTGCGCCGCGATGTCGGCGCCCAGCTTCGACAGCTGCGCGCTCGGGCCGCCCAGCAGCAGCTCAATCTGCTTGCCCCAGAGGAAGTACCGGTGGATCGGGTACGAGATGTCCGCCCCCATGCCCCCGTGCAGGTGCTGGGTGGCGTGCACCGTCCGCTGCCCCCGCTCCGAGGCCTGCCACTTGGCCACCCGGGCGGCGTCGGCGGCGTCGCGGCCGGTGTCGAACCGCCATGCCGCGTTCTGCCACGTGACGCGCATCGCCTCGATGTCGATGGCGGCGTCGGCCGCCCGCAGCATGGTGGCCTGGAACGTGCTCAGGGGCCGGCCGAACTGCTGGCGGGAGTTCAGGTACGTCGCCGTCCTGGTCAGCGCCGCCTCGCACACGCCGACCTGCAGCGCGCAGAGCCCGATGGTGGAGGTCACCAAGGCGGCATCGAGCGCGGCCCGTCCGCCGGCGGGACCGACCAGGACGTCGTCCGCTCCGAGCGCCACGTCGGCGAGGTGCAGGTGCGGGTGGACTTCGCGATTGGTGGTGACGGCACGCTCGAGCGTGACGCCCGGCGCCGCCGGGTCCAGCAGGGCGAGGAGCACGCCACCGTCCTCGGTGCGCGCCGGCAGGACGATGCGGTCCGCCAGGTGGGCCTGGGGCACGGCCAGCTCGGTGCCGTGCAGGACGAACCCGTCGCCCGAGGGGCGTGCCTGCACCGACGGCATCGACGTCGGGCTGTTGGCCGCGCCGGAGAGCGCCGCGGTCAGGATCACGTCGCCGGCGACGACGCCCGGCAGCCAGGCGGCGCGCTGGGCCGCGGAGCCGTCGCGGGCCAAGGGCAACGCCCCCAGCACCAGCGTCGCCCACAACGGCACGGGAGCGACGGCGTTCCCCTGCGCCTCCAGCAGGAGGCAGAGCTCCATCAACCCGTAGCCGGCGCCGCCGTCGGCCTCGGGGACGGCGAGCCCGAGGAGATCGGCGTCGGCCAGGGCCTTCCACAGGTCGCGGTCGATGCGGTCGGTGCCGGCCTCGACCGCGGCGATCTTCTCGGCGTCGACCAGACCCGAGAAGAGCCCGCCGGCGGCCTCGGAGACGGCCAGCTGCTCGTCGGTCAGCTTGAAGTCCATCAGGATCCCTTTCCGGCGCCAACCGAGTCCGCGGCCGGCACGAACACGGGCAGCGACAGGTCCTCGTCGTAGTCGACGAACTCGGCCCGGAGCGCCATGCCGATCTCGATCGCATCGTGCGTCGATGCCGTCGAGGTTGGCGACCACCCGCGTCCCCTCCTCCAACAGGATCAGCCCGATGGGCAGCGGATACTCGAACGCCGGCACCTGCGGGTAGTGCACGATCACGAAGGAGTAGAGCGTGCCGCGACCACTCGACTCGACCGTGTCCCACTCGAGGGAGCCGCAGACCGCGCAGGCCGGCAGCGGCGGGTGGCGCAGCGTGCCGCACGAGGTGCAGTGCTGAATGAGGAGCTTGTGGGCGCGGGCGCCCTCGAACCAGAAGGCGTTGTCCTGCGTGATGGCCGGGCGTGGGCGGGGCGGACGGGCCGCAGCGGCCGGCAGCCGACGCCGCCGCAGCCTTCTTCGCCGGCGGCAGGTACTTGAGGATGCGGAAGCGCATGGTGGCCACCGGCTCGCCGGCGTCGTAGAGCTTCTGCACCTCGTCGCCCGAGACCCACACCGGGACGTCGGCGTCGGGCACGGCCACGTAGTCGAGCCGGGTCGTGATGAAGCGCCCGGTGCCGAGCCCCGTGCGCTTGGGGTCCGAGATCGCCTCAATGACCGAGCGCACCAGCAGGCGGTCACCGACGACCAGCGGGCGCCCGTAGTCCTGCTCGCAGTTGGTGGCGACGACCGAGGTGAGCCCCTCGTCGTCGAGCAGGGTCATCATCTTGTCGTTGGGCCCGCTCCCCTGCTCGGCGCCCCCGGCCCGGGCCTCCTCGGTGAGCAGTGAGGCCCGCAGCCCCCGCATGATCCAGGCCTGCAGCATGGTCGGCGGCGCGATCAGCTCGTCGTAGCCGGCGGCGCGCGCGGCGTCGTCGGACACGTACACCGGGTTGTGGTCGCCCATGGCCTCGACCCAGTGCCGGATCATCGGCACGTTGACCGCGTCGGGCGACAGGTTGGGCGCGCCCGCCGCCTGGCCGACCAGCGAGGCCAGCTGGGCGCTGTGGTCGGGGAAGGCGGCCAGCTCCTCGAGGCGCTCGCCCGCGCCCGAGCCCGAGTCCGAGCCCGAGCCGGCAGCGCCGTCACCGCGCCCCCGGGTCATGCCCAGCCCGGCCGTGGCCACGATTTCGCGCTGGACCTCGTTGACGCCGCCCCCGAACGTGTTGATCTGCGCCTGGCGCCCCGTGGCCTCGACCCGGCCGCGCAGCACGGCGCCCGGCGAGCCCGGCACCAGGTAGCCGACGGCGCCGACGATCCCCAGCAGCAACCGGGTGACCTCAATGATCCGCTCGGTCCCGAACACCTTGATCGACGACGACTCGGCGCCGGTCAGTTCCCCGTCGTTCACGTGCACGGCCATGCGCCAGTTCAAGAGCCACATGGCCTCGAGCTCGGCGTGGCACTTGGCCAGGTCCATCTGCACCCACGGCTGCTCAATGAGCGTCCGGCCGTCGTCGGTCGGCTGCGCCGCCGCCCAGTCCACGATGTCCTCGTAGAGCGAAATGGCCAGGCCGCTCCACGCCGCCAGCCCCACCCGCTCGTGGTTGAGCTGGGTGGTGATCATGCGCCAGCCCTCGTTCTCCTCGCCCACGCGGTTGGTCACCGGCACGTGCACGTTGTCGTAGAAGGTCTGCGTCGTGGTGAGACCGCCGACGGTGTGGATGATCGACCACTCGAAGCCGGGCGACGTCGTGGGCACGCACAGGATCGAGATGCCCTTGTGCTTGGGGGCATCGGGATCGGTGCGGCAGGCCAGCCACACGTAGTCGGCCTGGTCGGCACCGCTGGTGAAGATCTTGGCCCCGTTGATCACGTACTCGTCGCCGTCACGCACGGCGCGGGTGCGCAGCGAGGCCAGGTCCGTGCCCGCCTCGGGCTCGGTGTAGCCGATGGCGAAGTTCAACTCGCCGGCGAGGATCTGCGGGAGGAAGAACGACTTCTGCTCGTCGGTGCCGAAGCTCATCATGGTCGGGCCGACGGTGTTGATGGTGACGAACGGGAAGGGCGCACCGGCCCGCCGCGTCTCGTCGAAGAAGATGAACTGGTCCGTCGCCGGCCGACCCTGCCCGCCGAACTCCTTGGGCCAGCCGATGCCGAGCCAACCGTCCTTGCCGATCTGGCGCACGACCTGGCTCCAGGCCTCGCCGCCCTCGCCGCCTTCGGCCAGGCCGGCGCGCACCTCGTCGGTCAGGAGATCGGCGTAGTACTGCCGCAACTCGGCCCGCAGTTGCTGCTGTTCGGGGCTCTCTTCGAGGTTCATCGTGGGGCAGCCTCGCGTGCGTTCAGCGGTCCCTGCCAGGTCAAGGCCGCGCGACAAAAACTGTAACACGTTCTCGTTTGGGGGGCCCGGGCCGTGGCGGCGCAGGGCGGCGCCCGATGGGAGGCCGCCGCCCCGACCTGCTCCGGGCCGGCGCGGCGGCCGGACCTGATCAGCCGGGAGGATCGGCGGCCGCCACCTGCGCCAGCACGCCCAGGAACTCGGTCCACCCCTCTTCGGTGCGACCGGCGGTAGTCCTCGGTGGGGAGGTCCCGGTGGGTGAGGGTGACGACGGTCTCGTCGCCGTCGGGCTGCAAGACCACCTCGACGGTGCTGCTCCCCGGCGGGCAGGTCACCCCGCCCCTCGATGCCCCACGTGAAGACCACGCGGTGCGGCGGGTCGACCCCGACGAACTCGCCCAGGGCGGGGTTGCCGCGCACGTTCGACCGAGAAGGTGCCGCCCGGGCCGGGCGTCGAGGTAGGCCGCGTCGGCGATCCACTTCACGGCCAACGCCGGGTCGGTGAAGTACGGGAACACGACCTCGGGCGGCGCCGCGATGCGCACGGTGGCGGTGACCGGTGCGCTCACGCGGCGCGTCACGCCGCCTTCCTTCGGGTGGTCCCGCTCGACGGCACGCTTGAGTCGCTGCAACGCGTCGGGCCAGAACTCGTCGAGCAGCTCGCGCACCGGGCGTCAGCGCGTCGGAGTGGAACCGGTAGAGGCGGCGCGTGCCCTCACGGCGTTCTTCCAGCAGGCCGGCCTTCTTCAGCACGCCGAGATGCTGGCTGACCGCTTGCTGGGTCAGCGTGAAGTGGCCCGCGATCTGCCCGGCCGGGATCTCGGTGGACTGGATGAGCCGGATGATGTCGCGCCGGTGCGGATCGGCCAGCGCCCGCAGGACGGCGTCGGTCCCTGCGGGGCTGTCGATGTCGTGTCGGTGCGATGTCTGGGCTGACCGGCATCAGGCGACCATTGTCGCCGCTGGGCACCGCCGGTGCCCACTCCGCCCGCCGCGCTCACGAGGCCTCGCGGCTCGGCTGACCCTGTCCGGTCTCGACGTAGGAGACCAGGCTCTCGACGTAGTGGGTCCAGCCCTCGTGGCACATGTCGAAGCACTCGAGCGCGGGCGTGAGGCCCTGGTGGCGAAAGCGGATGGTGGACCCGTCGCCGGTCGCCTCCACGTCGAAGACGATGGTCGTGTCCGCCCAGTCGGGCGTCAGCGCCGCCCCCTCGACGGACCAGACCACCCGGCGCTCCGAGCGTGGGCTCCACGTGCATGCGGATCACCTGGCGCCCGCCGAGGAAGGACACCTCGAACGTGCCCCCCGTGTCGGCCGAGCCCGATGCCGGGCCCCACCAGCCCGAGACGCCCTCGGTCGTGCGCAGCGCGGCGAGCACCGTCTCGGGCGAGGCGGTGACGGCGTGGGTGGACACGAAGCTGTCCGGCGCGTCCGCCAGTTGGCCGCCCTCGACGTAGGCCACGAGGCTGGCCAGGTAGTGGGTCCAGCCCCGGTGGCACATGTCGTAGCAGCTCGAGCGCGGGCGTCAGGCCCTCGTGGCGGAAGTACAGCATGGCGCCGTCACCCGCCTCGGCCACGTCGAAGTAGATGGTCGTCCCGACCCAGTCCGGGGTGAGCGGTGCCGCCTGCACGGACCAGACGACCCGGTGCTCGAAGGCGGGCTCGACGTGCATGAGGACCGTCTCGTCCCCGCCGAAGAACGACACCTCGAGGGTGCCGCCGTCCTCGCCCGATCCCGCCGTCGGCGTCCACCAGGACGTGATGGCCTCGGGCGAGCGCAACGCCGCCAGCACCGCCGCGGGCGACGCGGCGACGGTCTTGGCGGCCTGGAAGCTGTCCCTGGCGTAGGGCACCTCATCGGACTCGACGAAGGAGACCAGGCGGTCGAGCGCACTCCCCCAACCCTCCTGGCACATGTCGAAGCACTCGCACGCCGCGGTGAGGCCGACGTGGCGGAAGTGGAGCGTGCTCCCGCCGGGCGCGTCCTCCACCGCGAAGACGATGGTGGTGCCCGCCCACTCCTGCGTCAGGTCCGCCTCGAGCACGGACCAGATGACCTGTCCGGCCTCGCTCGGTGGGCTCGACGCGCATGGCGAGCATGCGACCGCCGGACCGTGACGCCACTTCGATGGTGTCCCCGGGCGCAGCCGAGCCCGTGGCCGGTGCCCACCAGGACGAGATCGCCTCCGGCGTGCGCAAGGCGGCCAGCACCGCCGCCGCCGGCGCGGCGAAAGTCCTCGTGCTCGTGAAGTCCGGGGCGGGCCCCGTCCCCTCGGTCTGCGTGCGGTCGCTGGTCGTGTTCGTGGTCGTGGTCATGGCGGGCATCCTCTCGGGCTCGGGTCATTCACAATGAATCTCTTTTACAAGTATTCACTTGTGAATGCAGGATGTCAACCCTCCGTCCCGAACGGCCCTTCTCGGAACAGGTGACGAAGCGAAGAGGTTCAGGCCGAGACGGTCGGAGAGGTACGCCGCCATCAGGCGGCCGCGCACGCTGTTGCCCGCCTCGTCGAGCAGGGGCGAGTAGCTGCCCACGCCACCCTTCCCGGGGGACACGGTCACCATGCCCCCGCTGACGCCGCTCTTTCCCGGCAGTCCGACGTCGTAGAGCCAGTCACCGGAGCGCTCGTAGAGCCCGGCGGTCGCCAGGACGGGCAGGACCCGCCGGCAGGTGGACGGCGCGATGGCCCTGACGCCGGTCAGCGGATTGACCCCGCCGTCGGCCAGCGTCGCCCCCATGACCGCGAGGTCGCGCGCCGACACCCGTATGGAGCATTGCCGCGTGTAGGCCTCGGTGGTGACGTCGGGATCGCTGTACATGCGCCCGTAGCCGTTGAGGAGATGTGCGATGCCCCGGTTGCGGTCGTTGGTCGCCGTCTCGGACTCGTAGACCGCTTCGTCCAGCGTGAGCGGGCGCCCGGCGAACACGGAGAGCGCGTCGACGATGCGGGCGAACTTCTCCTCGGCCGAGTCCCCCGGCACCAGGCTGGTCGTGGCCAGCGCGCCGGCATTCACCATCGGGTTCATGGTGCGGTCCTCGTTGAGCTCGACGCCCATGACCGAGTCGAACGGCAGCCCGGTGCTGTTGACCCCGAGCTGGCGGCGGGCCTCGTCCGGCCCGAAGAGATCGCAGACGGCGGCGAAGACGAACAGCTTGGAGATGCTCTGGATGGTGAATTCCTGCTCGGCGTCGCCGATCTCGAAGACGCGCCCCCGCACGCCCACGACGCACACGCCGAAGGCGTCGGGCGAGGCCTCGGCCAGGGCGGGGATGTAGTCGGCCACCTCCCCCTCGCCCACGTCGCGAAAGCGCTCGTAGCCGGCTTCGACGATGGCGCGGACGTCCTCGTCGGACGGGAGGCTCCCGGTCGAGACCCACTCGGTCGACCGGGTCCTCGGCCGCCGCGTTGCCGTCGTCCATGCGGGTTCCTCCTCCTGCGACCTTCGACGGGCCTGCCGACGCGGCCCGGTGCCCGGCTACGCCGTCGGGTCCTCGACCTCGATCAGGTCGTCCTGCGTGATCGCCGGCAGCTTGGCGATGCCGTCGAGGAGATGGCGCTCCCACACCTTCTGCAGCTTCTGGAGCAGCGGGGAGTCGTTGTCGATGCGGAACTGGCTGAGCGCCCGCGTGTCGTTGAAGTAGAAGCCGATGTCGTAGGGCGGCCCGACGGACAGGTTGGCCGCCGCCGTGCTCAGCATGGAGCCCAGCGCGATCTTGGCCGCCGTGACGAGGTCGACGTGCGCCTCCACGGCCAGCTCCAGCATGAACTTGCCGTACTTGCTCTCACCGATCTGCAGGAAGGGGCGCTCGTCCGAGGCGCGGATGTAGTTGCCCTCGGGATAGACGAGCAGGATGTCGGGGTCCTCGTCGCCCACGTGCCCCCCGAGAATGAAGGTCGCCGTGCCGTCGGCCCCGACCTGGCCCAGCGCCTCCTTGTGCTCGTTCGCCACCTCGCGGCTCACCCGCCCGAGGTAGAGCGCCGCCTCGAAGAGATGCCCGACCGTGGCCAGGCTCTCCGTCGCCTCGCCGGCCGCCAGGTCCCGGGCCATGCGGTCGAGGACCTGCTGCGTGGTGGCCAGGCTCCCGGCGGACTCGATCACGAAGAGGCGGTCCTCGGCGGGTTGGAGCACGTGCATCTTGCGGTAGGTGCCGACGTTGTCGACGCCCGCGTTCGTGCGGGTGTCGGACAGGAAGAGCATGCCCTCGTGGAGCCGCAGGGCCAGGCAATAGGTCAACGCCGCCGTCCTCAGTTCGTGTGGCCCGGGTCGGGAGCTCCGACGGCCTCCCGGCGAACATACCCCGCAGCGAAGAAGGGGCGTGCCGGTTCTTCCCGTCGCATGTTTCCCTTCGAGCGTCTTGGTGCGTCATGTGCGGCAGCCCACCCGACCGGGTGACGACGGGACCGGGCCGCCATCGGCGTCTCGAATGGCCGTGCGCTGTTCGGCGCCGAGGCGTCCGAGGGGAAGAGCTGAGAGACGACCCCAGTGGTCGCCTCCGCGGCCCTGACCCGTCCGGCGGCGGCCGGACGGACGCCTGTGCCTATGATCACTGACACACGTTCTAGAAATAGCCTCAAAAGGGCAGGCACCGGTCGGCTGGGGTGGGTCGCCGGCGTGCGCGAAAGGGGGGGCCTTGAGCCTCGAGGAGATCGACCTCATCGACGGGCGCAACTTCGTGGCCGGGGTGCCCTACGAGTGGTTCGCCGAGCTCCGCCGGGAGGCTCCCGCCTTCTGGCACCCCCAAGAGGGCGCCCCGCGGGGAGGGTTCTGGGCCATCACCCGCTACGACGACTGCGTCCAGGTCAACCGGGACTGGGAGAACTTCTCGTCGGCCCGGCGCGGCTCGCTCTTCCCCGACATGGACGACGACCAGCTGGCCCAGCAGCAGCTGATGATGGTCAACATGGACCCGACCATGCACACGCGCTACCGCCGCCTGGTCAACAAGGGCTTCACCCCCAAAATGGTGCGGGACCTCGAAGAGCAGATCGTCGGGTACGCCGACGGCATCATCGACGCCGTGTGCGAGCGCGGCACGGCCGACTTCGTCGAGGAGATCTCCGCCGAGCTCCCGCTCCTCGTCATCGCCGAGCTGCTCGGCGTGCCCCAGGAGGACCGGCGCATGGTCTTCGACTGGTCGAACCGCATGATCGGCGCCGAAGACCCCGAGTACCAGGTCGAGGGCGCCGACTCCGGCGAATCGGCCATGCAGGTGTACGCCTACGCCGAGGAGCTGGCGACGGCGCGCCGGCTCCAGCCCAAGGAGGACCTCGTCTCGGTGCTCCTCAACGCCGAGGTCGAGGGCGAGAAGCTCAACGACCTGGAGCTGGACCTCTTCTTCCTCCTGCTGATCGTGGCGGGGAACGAGACGACGCGGAATCTGATGTCGGGCGCCATGACGGCCTTCTTCGACCACCCGGACCAGTGGGAGCTGCTCCGCCAGGACCGCTCGCTCCTGCCGGGCGCCGTCGAGGAGATGCTCCGCTACGTGACGCCGGTCATGCACTTCCGCCGCACGGCGACCGCCGACATGGAACTGCACGGTCAGGAGATCAAGGAGGGCGACAAGGTCGTCTTCTGGCACACCTCGGCCAACCGCGACGAGTCGGCCTTCGAGAACCCCGACACCTTCGACATCACCCGCTCCCCCAACAACCACATCGCGTTCGGCGGGGGCGGGCCGCACTTCTGCCTCGGCGCCAACCTGGCCCGCATGGAGATCATGGTGATGTTCGACCGGTTGCTCGACCGCATCCCCGACATGCGGCTCGACGGCGACGTGCAACGGCTGCAGTCGAACTTCATCAACGGGACCAAGCACATCCCGATCGCCTTCGCCCCGTCCGCTCCCGTCGGGGGCACGCCGCTGCCCGCCCGGGCCCGCTGAGCCCCGCCATGGCCGACCGCGAAGTCCGATTCCACCAGGCTGTCGCCTTCCTCCCGACCAGCCAGATCCTCCCGATGGCCAAGGCCTGCGACGGACTGGGCTACGGGGGCCTCTACGTGTCCGACCACCTCTTCAACCCCCGCCAGCGCACCTCGCGCTACACCTACTCGAAGGCCGAGGACGGCGCACCGGGCTGGGAGGACCACACCTCGTGGCCCGACCCCATGTCCGTCATTTCCGCCTGCGCCGGCGCCACGGAGAACCTGCTCTTCACCACCGGCATCTACATCGCCCCGCTGCGCGACCTGATGACGGTGGCCAAGTCCGTCGGCACGACCGCGGTGTTGTCGGGCAACCGACTGCGGCTCGGCATCGGTGTCGGCTGGAGCAAGGAGGAGTTCGACCTCACCGGGCAGGACTTCGCCAACCGCGGCAAGCGCCTCGACGAAATGATCGTGGCGCTCCGCGCGCTCTGGAGCGGTGGCTGGGTCGAGTTCCACGGCGACTTCTACGACGTCCCCGAGTGCCAGATGGAGCCCGCCCCCTCCGAGCCGGTGCCGTTCATCTGCGGCGGGCACTCCCCCGTCGCCCTGCGCCGCACGGCCGAGTTGTGCGACGGCTGGATCGCGGCGGGCGCCTACAGCGAGGAGGAGGCCTGGATGCACCTCGCCGAGCTGCACGCTGCCCTGGAAAAGGCCGGGCGCGACAAGGACGACTTCACGATCTACCTGTCGTTGAACGAGCGGCCCAGCGTCGACCTCTACCGCCGCTTCGTGGAGGCCGGCGTCACCGACTTCGTGTGCGCGCCCTGGATGTTCGTGAACGTCGCCCCGGGCACTCCCGACGACGAGGCGCTGGCGGCCCGGATGGGCCCGGTCCACTGGTTCGCCGAGGAGATCGTCGCCAAGTTCTGACACACTGCCGGCACGCGGCCGGACGCGCCGGAGAGCCGAGAGGAGTCACACGTGAAGACGATGAAGATCGGCCTGCAGATGGGGTACTGGGGTGCGGGACCGCCGCCCAACGCCGTCGAGCTCGTGATGGAAGCTGACCGCCTCGGCTACGACTCCGTCTGGACGGCGGAGTCCTACGGTTCCGACGCACTGACCCCGCTGGCCTGGTGGGGCTCGCAGACGGAGCGGGTCCGCCTCGGGACGTCGCTGTGCCAGCTGTCGGCGCGCACGCCGACGGCGATGGCGATGGCGGCCCAGACCCTGGACCATCTCTCCGGCGGCCGCTTCGTGCTCGGCCTCGGCGTCTCGGGCCCGCAGGTGGTCGAGGGCTGGTACGGCCAGTCCTTCCCCGCCCCCCTGGCCCGCACCCGCGAGTACGTGGACATCGTGCGCCAGGTGCTGGCCCGCGAGAAGCCGGTGACCAACGACGGGCCGCACTACCCGCTGCCGTATCCGGGAGGCACGGGCCTGGGCAAGCCGTTGAAGTCGATCGTGCACCCGCTCCGGGCCGACATCCCGATCATTCTGGGAGCGGAGGGACCGAAGAACATCGCCCTGGCGGCGGAAATCGCGGACGGCTGGTTTCCCATCTTCTTCTCCCCACGTGCGATGTCCTCCTTCGAGGCGTCGCTCGACGAGGGTTTCGCCCGGCCGGGAGCACGTCGCAGTGTCGACGACTTCGAGGTGCTGGCCTTCGCGCCGACGGTGATCAGCGACGACACCGACGCCGCGGCCGACGGCTTCCGGCCGTATCTCGCCCTCTACATCGGCGGCATGGGCGCCAAGGAGATGAACTTCCACTTCGACGTCTTCGCCCGCATGGGCTACGAGGAGGCCGCCACCAAAATTCAGGATGCCTACCTCGACGGCCGCAAGGACGATGCCGCAGCTGCCGTCCCCACCAGCTTGGTGGAGGAGATCGCCCTGGTCGGTCCCGTGGAGAAGATCCGTGACGACCTCGAGGCCTGGCGCGAGTCGCGTGCCACCACCATGCTCATCAACGGCGACGTCGCCACGCTGCGCACCATGGCCGAGCTCGTGCTCGGCTGACACTCGCTCCGGAGGAGCGACCCGTGCTCAGTCGAGACTGAACGGCGGGTATTCGTCCGTCATCAGGTAGGTGTAGATGCTGACCCTGTAGGCCCAGCGCATCACGCCGATCACGAACGTGCGCAGACTGTCTGGCCACTTCCCGGTGATGATCACGGCGAAGAAGCCGATGATGACCACGACGTACACGGCGATGAAGAGGAAGAAGAGCACGATGTAGTGCGGGACCGCCAGCAGCCACTTCACGAAGATGAGGCCCCGGCTGAGCTGTGGGGCGCGCTCCACGGAGAAGCGGGCGGGATCGTCGCCGGGGTCCTGGTCCACCGTCATGAACTCGAACGGCGGGTAACCCTCGCGCATGAACCAGATGTAGGACGCCACGCGCCACTGGTAGCGGTGGGTCATCGCCATGAAGCCGAAGAGGCTCTCCGGCATCGCTCCGGTGAACAGGATGGCGAAGAACGCGATCACCCAGACCACGCTCTGCACGATCCGCCAGCGGTAGAGGACGATCACCTGAGGGATGGCGAGCAGCCAGTGGACCAGCGGACGCCATCGGGCGACGTTGTCTGGCGCATCGATGTCCAACTGCATCGGGTACCCGGTCATTGGCACTGGCGAGGTCGTCATAAAAAAAGAGTAACCCCTTCATTTCTCGAAACGGGGGATGCCGATGTGACGGGAACCGCCGGACGGGCGGTCGGGCCGGGCTGCGCGCTCCGGGCGGAGTTTTCGAACGCTGACCAGGTCTTTTGGCGCAATGAACGCATGATCGGTCTGTGCCGTCGCCGCCCCTCGGCCGGGCTCTACCGCAGCAGGGAGACGTTGATGCCCGGGCTGGTCGCGCTGTTGGCCGTGCCGTACGGCGTCCGGCCATGCTGGTCGGGCGGCGCCCGATGTGCTGCAGCCGGACCGACGGTGTTGCCGGTCGAACCGGAGTTGAAGAGACCCCCGCTGTTGCCCGTGTTCGTGTTGATGCCGCAGGGATTGTTCGAGTTGTTGGCCTGGTTGAAGCAGTCGTTGATGCTGTTCGTCAGGGCGATGGCGAGAATGATCCAGAGGACCAGCCCGGCGACGCCGACGAAACCCAGGACGATGCCGGCGATCGCCATGCCTCCGCCACCTTGGCGACCACCGCTCTCGCGGATCTGCTTCCTGGCGACGAACCCGAAGATCACCGCCAGGATCGAACCGATGCCGAAGACCCACACGATCCCGAGGACGAGCGATGCAATGGCGAGCCCGTTCGTCGACTGACCGACCGGCGGCTGCCCGTAGCCCGGAGGCTGCTGCCCGTAGCCCGGAGGCGGCGGCATGTGAGCCGGGGGCGACGTAGGGAGCGGCGGGCGGCGGTGGTGCCACCGCGGCAGCGACCGGCTGCGGTGGTTGGCCCGGCGAGCCGGCGGCCGACGGCGTCGCTGCCCCGACGGGGGTGCCGCACTTGTCGCAGAACTGGCTGTTCGGGCCGAGCAGGTTCCCGCAGCTCTCACAGAAGCTCGCCGTGGACGTCATCGGTCGCACCGCCTCTCTCCCGCCGCCACCGTGATGACCGAGCTCGGTCGATCACCCCAGTTGCGGCGCGGAACCCCCGGCCCGACCGTCCAACCGCCGCGCTTGCCATCACGTGTCCTCCCGCCCGTCCACCACGCTGCGCCTCTTCTTGAGAGGCGGCTGTGAGACGATAACCCAGGCACCCGGCCGGACGGGCGAACCATTCATTGTGTGGTGACATCGGTGGGCCACAATGCGACCATGACGCTTTTCGACCTCTCCGAACTGACCCGGCCCGGGTCGACCCCGGAGCCCTTCACGCCGGGCACGGTCCACGACCCCGGCACCGACGCCGGCCCTCGAAGCACCCGAAGCCACGCACGAGGAGCCGTCGGACGACGCCATCGAGGAGGCGCCCGAGATCGAGGTCCGTATCAGCAAGCGTCGCAAGAAGACGTCCGAGGCGAAGTGGGTCGCCGGGCGCATCGTCGTCTCGGTCCCCGCGCATCTCAGTGCCGAGAGCCGGCAGAAGACGGTCGACTGGTTGGTGGAGCGTCTCCTCACGAAGCACCGCCTGCAATCCGGCCTCGACAACGACGGGCTGCTCGCCCGCGCCATTGAGTTGAGCGACCGCTACCTGGTCGGCGCACGTCCGGCCTCGGTCCGCTGGGTCACCAATCAGACGGCTCGTTGGGGCTCCTGCTCGTACTACTCGGGCGATATCCGCCTGAGTCACCGCTTGCGCATGGTGCCCGAGTGGGTGCTGGACTCGGTCCTCGTGCACGAAGTGGCGCACCTGACCCATGCCGACCACTCCGCGGCCTTTCACAAGCTGGCCGGCGGATACCCGCGCCACAAGGAGGCAGGCATCTTCCTGGCCGGCTACGGCCTCGGGCTCTCGAACCCCATGCCGCACCTGCCGCCCGACCCAGCCGGCGCCGACTGAGTGCCGAAAGATCCCCGACACTGGGGCACCGGCCGCAATCCAATACATTGGTAGCCGTGGAGACGACAAGTCGATCGGACGAAAGTCCAGAAGCCCCGAAACTGTGGGTCCAGACCGTGTTGTACTGCCCGACGCCCGAACAAGTGGACAGCTTCATTCGGGGCTTTCGAGCCGCTGCGGCGTACGCCCTTCGTCAGGACTCGTTCCGATCGATCACGCTGACCCTTGGCGACTGCTCACCGCGACGGTCCCTCGACTCCGATGGAGAACGGGAGCTCGCGGCGTCACTGCAGGATTTCGGTATCGACACCTTTCGATACGAATTCTTCGGAGAGAATCTCGGATCGGCAAAAGGGCACAACGCGCTCTTCGATTTCCGCGACCCCGACACGGACTACGTCTTGATCATCAACCCCGATGTCTACGCCTGCCCGGACTTGCTGTGTGAACTCCTCAAACCTTTCAGCCAATCCGGAAGTGGGCATCGTCGAAGCCCGCCAACTTCCTCTGGAGCATCCGAAGTACTTCAATCCCGTCGACGGCACGACAAGCTGGGCCTCCACCGCCTGCACCATGGTCCGTTCGAAGGTGGTCGATGACGTCGGTGGATTCGACCATGACACCTTCTTCCTCTACTGCGACGATGTCGACTTCAGCTGGCGGACGCGGCTCGCCGGATACCAAATCGTCTACCAACAATCGGCGCGGGCGTACCACGACAAGCGGCTTGAATCGGACGGCCGGATGGTCGTCGGTGATTCGGAGCGGTACTACGCGGCGGAAGCAGCGCTGCTGATGGCCTGGAAGTACTCGCGGCCGGACCTGGTCGAGCTGTGGTCCGAAGAGCTGCTGACGACCGGGGAGATTCCGCATCGCAAGGCCGTCCAGACGTTCCGTGACCGAGAAAGGGACGGCACATTGCCGACTCCCATCGACCCCGAGGGGCTCGTCGCCGAGTTCGTGGGGTACTTCTACGGCAAGCATCGGTTTGAAGTCAGTGTCTGACGCGCTATCGGAGACCGTACGTCGAGGGATCGGTCTACTCGCATGTGGTGGATCTTGTCGGTGCGCATCGTGCGTCTGGCGGAAAGGTCGTCGTCGACCTCGGCTGCGGTTTCGGCGCCATTGCCGAGCCGATTCGCAACCTCGGGCTCGAGTACATCGGATTGGATCAGGACAGCCGAAGTGTTCAGGACCTCGTGGGCCGCGGGTTTGAAGCGAAGGCGGGGAACTTGTCCGATCCCACGCTCGTGCTGCCGCTCATAGAGTCAGTTCTCGACGGTCGCCCTGTTGCTGCGATCACCGCCATCGACTTCCTCGAACACATCACGACCGGCCCTGCACTGCTCAGTCTCATTCACACGTTTTCCATGTCCAACGGCCGCCCTCCGCTGCTGATCTCGGTCCCAAACACGACGCATTTTGACGTTGCCGCCAAAATGCTCATCGGGAGGTTCGACTACACCCCGACCGGGCTGCTGGACGAGACACACGTCGCCTTCTACTCGCCGGCCCATCTCGATCGCGTCATGGCAAGTTCGGGCTGGATCGAAGTGGGGAGAAATGACTTCGAGCTGAGTCGATCGGATCAGAGCTTCCCGGAGAATGTCCCCGTCCTCACTCGCGGCACCCCTATTCATCGACTGCTCTTTCAGATGAGGGATCAGGCCGCTGAAGGCGCGATCGTCAACCAGTTCGTTCGGGCCTACTCTCCAGCCGACTCCGTCATTGACCTCGCCGAGGACACCGAGACGGATCCGTTCCTGAGCGTGTTGGTGCGCACGCAGGGGCGGCGACAGGTCGACCCTGATCGAAACGCTGCTTTCGTTGGCGGCGCAGACGTCCCAGGATTTCGAGGTCCTGCATTCTTGCGCATGACATGAAGGACGCTGACCTCGCTGAACTCAACCTCCTCGTCGAATCCTTCGACACCCAATTCTCGGAGAAGGTGCGGATCGTGCGGGTCGAGGGCGGCGGCCGAGCCAGACCGCTGAACGTCGGAGTACAAAACGCTCGAGGCGCCTACCTGGCAGTCCTCGACGATGATGACATCGCCTTTGCTCAGTGGGTCGAAGAGTTTCACAGGAGTGCGTCGGCCAATCCTGGAACCGCCATCCGCACCTTGGTCGCCGAGCAGCCCATCGAAGCGACAACCTGGGACGGTGCCCCGGGCTATACGACGATTGGCAGTACCTCCATCCCGTTTCCCGATCACGTTCGACTTCTGGGCGCACCTGTACGAGAACAATTCGCCGTTTTGCGGATACGCAATCCCTCGCACCTGCTTCACCGACATGGGGGTGCGGTTCGACGAAACCCTGGCCGTGGTCGAGGATTGGGACGTCATACTCGAGACGGCCCTGCTCTGCGGCGTCACGAACAATCCCGACGTGACCTCCTTGTACCGCCGCTGGCAAAGCGCGCATTCTTCGTTTGCCACTCACAGCAAGGATGAATGGCACAGAGCTCGAGACAAGGTCCTGGCCCGCTTCGACCAACGAACCTTGCCGATGCCTCCAGGGACGCTGAGCGATTACCACCGCCTGTACGACGAGCTGGTCATGCGACGCAGAGATGACCGACCACCTCATTTTCGAGCGAAATGTCGCTCGGGAAGAGTCGAGCGATCGGGGCGGGCAGATTCTGAAGCTCAATGAGGATCTGCAACAGACGACCATCGAACGCAACGTGGCCAGGGATCAGGCGGACCGCCAGCAGGCAGAGCTCCAACGCATGCATACGTCCATGAGCTGGAAGATGACGAAGCCCGTCAGGGAATTCCGGCACACGGTCGGGCGGCTGATCAGGCCTCGCCGCTGAGGTGCACCGCGACACCAGCCGCACAATGACACCACATGGAGCCGATGAGCGGAGGGAAGCACCGCATGTCCTCTGACGTCTTGATCACCGGGGGCGCCGGGTTCATCGGTTGCGCACTCTCCGAAGTGCTCGTGCGCGCGGGAGCGAAGGTGGTCGCGGTGGACGTCCTGCATCCGCAGGTGCATACCGCACCGGGGCGACCTCGGCGATTGCCGGACGAGGTGGATCTGCTTCCGATGGACGTGGCAAGCGCCGCCAACTGGGATGCCGTCTTGCAATTGGTCCGCCCCGACACCGTCGTCCATCTCGCCGCCGAGACGGGAACCGGGCAATCACTGACCGAAGCAACTCGTCACGCGACAGTCAACGTTGTCGGAACCTCGCAGATGTTGGATGCCTTCACGCGCCACGACATTCGGCCGGCGCACATCGTCCTCGCATCTTCACGGGCCGTGTACGGCGAAGGTCTCTGGCGAACGGATGAGGGAAGGGTGTTTGCTCCCGGACCTCGACGTCATGCGGATCTGCAGGCTTCCCGGTGGGATCCGGTCACCCCGACGGGTGAATCGGTCTCGCCGCTGGCGAATCGAGTGGATGAGACTCCGGCGAGGCCGACGAGCATCTACGGCGCGACGAAGCTGACGCAGGAATTGATGTGCTCAGCGTGGACAGCGGCGACGGGTATCTCGCTCTCCGTGCTCCGTCTGCAGAACGTCTACGGCCCCGGGCAGTCTCTGATGAATGCGTACACCGGCATCGTGACCCTCTTCGCCAGGTTGGCCAAACAGGGAGACGAGCTGGACGTCTATGAGGACGGCCGCATTCTTCGGGATTTTGTCTACATCGACGACGTGATCGCCGCCCTGGCCGCGGCAATCGACCAGCCCCCGGAAGGCGAGCGCTTCGTCGATATCGGCGCTGGCGCGGCCACGACGATCGAGGAACTCGCGTCCGCGACGGCGGCGCACTACGGAGCACCCAGCCCCGTCGTCAGCGGTCGATTTCGTCCCGGTGACGTGCGTGCTGCATTTGCCGACACAGTCTTCCGCACGGTCTGAGCTGCAGTACCGAGCCCGCCTGGCCGCTGGCGCGGGGGCTCGAGTCCCTCTTTACGTGGATCGATGAAGAGATATCTGAGCTGACGCTCACGGGCGTGCGTGCCACCTGGCGACTCCCTCACGCATGGCCGACGGCACCCGGGGCGGGAGAGGCCGGCGTTGCCCAGGCTTGCCCCCAAAGGCGTCGCATCCTGCATGCCATCGCCCCGGGAGACACTCGACTCCAGCTCGTCGACTGTGTGTGGCGCGGTCGGGTTGATGGCGACTCGGTCCCCTGCCGCCACGACCGGATCGCTCGGTGGATCCGTCCCGCGGGAGCGGCGGAAATTCACCCGCTTCAGTCGTTGGGCCGGCTTTTCGATCCCGTACCAACTCCCGACGGCCAGGACCAACGCGACTGCCAGCGCCAAGAGGACGTAGGGAAGCAATCCCCAGGAGTTCACATGATAGAGGGAGATCATCTGTTCAACGGGAAAGGCGTAGATGTAGAGGCCGTAGGAGAAGTCGCCGTACTTGTCGACGTTGTGGAACGGAAGGCGCACGGCGGCCCACATGCAGAGGTACGCCCACATCACCACCCCGACTCCGTAATACAGGTCCAACCGCATGCCTGCGATGAAGACCACGAGAGCAACGGCCGCAAGCGTGTTCGAGATGATGATCTTGTCCCGGTAGAGGTAGAAGATCATCCCCAGGCTGAAGACGAAGGCCAGGAGGACCATGTTGGGATCTCCGAGCAGGAACGTGCCCTGCAGATAGCCCGGGTGGAGATAGTTGCTGGAGTTGGAGAGCCCAGAGGCCTAACGACAACAGCGAGGACGGTTGGTCGCCATTTGCGGAAGACCCCGATCATGCCCAGAACCATCACGCCGAGGTAGCACTTGAACTCATAGATGAGGGTCCACAAGGAGCCATCCCAAGCCTGAAACCCGGCGTGGACGTGGGCGTAGGGATTATTGCCCAGAAGGTCGTCGATGTTGTACTGGTTCATGGAGAGGAGGGCGTTGTTCTTGAGATAGCCAGACGGAGAGTCGGTGTGGGTATGCAGGTAACCCTGGAGCGTGTTGTGTTCGAACCAGAACGCAAGAGGTGCGAAAACCAGCACGGTCACCAGCAGGCAGACCCAGAACCCGGGAAAGATCCGAAGGAACCGCTTCCATATGTAGCTGAGGAAATTGGGTGAGCCATCGAAGCTGCGAGTGACGAGAAACCCACTCACGACGAAGAATCCGAACACGGCCAGTCCACCGAAGCTCTCCTGGCCTATCGTCCAGCCCCACATCGGATCCGTACTGCCGTGGAATCCGCCCAGCGGAAAGGCGTGGTCAAGAAGGACCATTCCCACGAAGACGAGGCGAAGAAGACTCAGGCTGTTCTCTGTGGGGATCGAAGGCCTCCTGGAGGGGAGCCGATGAGGCCTTGGAGTGCGCAGAGCGAGATAGCCGCATCACCGTGAGCACATTATCCGCCACGGGTCAGCAGGAAGCGAGACGGGGATGAAAGCAGGACGGTCGTCCTTCCATCCTTCTGGACCCGGATCGACCTTCACGCGATGAGCCATTCCCCCTGCCGGGATCCATCGGGCGGCTCGGAGAGGGCCCGATCTCACCGCGAATGAGACTCTGCGTTGGACAACACGTAAACGCCGACTGTTTCGCAGCCGCTCGCAACCACGGACTGCTTCGTGTAGCCCATCTGCAGGAGCGGTTTTGCGTTGGTTTCTTCCCCGGCCACGGATGGGCCAGTGACGAGCGCCACGTACGGACGAACTGTGAGCCTGGTGTCGTAGCGCTTGGTGAGGTTCGTGACGTCAAGAGGAATGACGTGGACCGGCCGGCCGTCAGCCTGTTGGCTCATGAGTGCCCACAGTGGATACTCGAAGTCACGGGTTTGCGAGACATACCCAAGCGATGATTGATGGTGGGCAAAGACTTCGTGGACGGCGTCGGTATAAGAAGCCAAGAGGTTTGAACACCACCAGCGAAAGTATTGTGTGGTCCTGGGGAGTGCGAGATAGTTGGACGGGATGTTTCCGATCACAGGCTTCCCGACATCCCTCAAGGCGGCCGATGGCACCAGGATTGCGCTGAGCCCGATCAAGGCAGTACACAGCGCAATTGTGGCAACACGCCCCCTGATGCCGGAAAGAATCACGGCTACGCAAGCCAAGAGTGGGTAGAGCGCCATGAGCTGAAATCGCGCGCCCCAGGGTTGCCACTTGAGAAGAAACAGGATGGCAGCGAGACCGACGCCGCTGGCGAGAAGCATGAAGGTCATGCCGGCACCAGTTTTGAACGCCGCCGACCGAACCCGACGGGAAATTAGCGAGATACCGGCAACGAAAAGGGCTAGATATGCGACGAAATCTCCCGATCCGTCTTCTGTCGGCGTTGCAATGGGGACAGGCCACGACGTTGAAACCGAGAAGCTTTGATTGGGGTGCGCCCATCCGAGGCCATTTCCGACCGACCGTTCAACGTTATCGATATGAACGTTGATGTTGTAGTAAAGCGAGTCGACGTTCAAGAGCGTGCTCTGTGTCGCAGCAGTCATCAGACCTGCAGGGTTCATGGACGCGACGTCTAAGCCAGTTGGTGGGCCACTCGGATTTCGATAGACATCCCAGTTGCGAAGCGTCATCGGGAGCGTGAGGATGATGCAAACGGCGAGCGCAACGCCAACCCAGCCTGCCCGTTTGGGGGAAACCCATCGCCGACGCCAGGCCATCACAACGAGAGCAATCCCGAGCGGGAGAAGGACGAGAACTGCGAACGCCTTCGTCTCGATAGCGAGCCCAGCTGCCGCTCCGCAAAGGATCAGGACCGCTGGTTCGGCCCTGTCGAGCCGCCAGAGAACCGCGCCGAGGTAGTAGGCAGCCAGGACGACGGACGCAACGACCAAGTCATTCTGCTCTGTCGTCGCCTCCATGATGGCGACAGGCATCGTGGCCGCAAGAAGAAGGCCCCAGAGCGCACCTCTACGCCCGCCTCCAAGCAACCTGGCCAAACCGGCAACGAGAATGCTGGCCATTGCATACGCAAGAAACTGAGGAATGAAGAGCAACCTGTCAGTTCCATCGAGAATGAGGTGCTGCGTAATGAAGTACTCAGCGAGCCGTCCGTCATATACCTGAAGGTCGATGGTCGTGGCGTAGTTGTTGACGTTGTGGTTCGTGGCCCACTCGGCTGCTCGAGGTAGGTGATAGTTCATTGCATCAAGGTTGCTCGGAGCGGCCACAGTGCCGAGCCAGAACAGAAACGCGAGCACCACCGCGAAAGCGACCACTGCCGTGAGAACCAACGGCGACAGGTGTGAAGATCGCCGTCGAGGTCGAGTGGGACGGAGCACGATGGATATTGCGAACCCGCAATCGCGTACGCAGTCCACCAGCATGCCAAAGGGACACGGGTCAATGCATTGAACGCTCCGAGTGATTCGGCCGCCACCAGTCCGCAAGTGAGGAAGACGACGTAGCCTCCGGCCGCAGCGGCCATCCATGTGCCGAAGTGTTGGGCGCTCTCACGTAGCGAATGGCCAGGTAACGGACAGCCAGGATCGACCCAATCAGTGCGAGTGGCAGGAGGAACGAGAGACCTGTGAGGTTGGCGCCTATGCGCATAACAGTCCATGAAAGATCGCCGATGTCATGCGGGGGGCATCATGTCATGAGGAGTTACTCGGATCAGGTCTATGCGAAACGGGATCAGCTATGAGATACAGCGACCTGAACCAGCGAAGTGAAGGACGAAAGCACCCGTCCGCCGATCTTCGGTGCGTTGATCGCGGTCTCGCATGAGCATCGCCAAGCCGACCCGATAAAAGCTCTTCAGGAGCTCAGCATCGAATCGGCCAGGCGCAACCAAGTATGCCGGCGCTGATCAGGTTGATGGAGCGCCGATCGTCCCCACGAAAGACGCAGCCGATCTCAAATGTCTGCGCCATGGTCACGTACCGTCACGAGGACGGCGCCACCGGGGCGGCGCGCCGCGCTGCCGGTCAGACCGGCTCGTCCGCCAGGATCCGACCCAGCCGGCGCAGGCTCTCGTTGGCCCCGCCCAGCGTCAACTCGATCTGCTCGGTCAGGAGGAAGTAGCGGTGCAACGGGTAGTCGCGGTCCACCCGACACCCCCGTGCAGGTGCGATGCGGCATGCACCACGCGCTGGCCGCCCTCGGCGGCCCAGTACTTGGCGATGGCGACCTCGGACGACGCCGGCAGTCCCGCCGCGAGCCGCGCCGCCGCCTGCCACGCGGTGAGCCGGATGGCCTCGGTGTCGACATAGGCGTCGGCGGCGCGTTGCCCGACCGCCTGGAAGGTGGCGATCGGCTTCTCGAACTGCACCCGGGTCTTGGTGTACTCGGCCGTGAGCTCCAAGGCGGCGGCGCAGACGCCGGCCTCCTCGACGCACAGCGCCGTCGTGGCGAACTCGGTGATGCAGTCGATCACGGCCGCGCCGTCGGCGCCCTCCCCGACGAGCCGGTCGGCACCGACGCGCACGCCGTCGAGCTCCATGATGGCCTCGGGCCGGCCCGTCGTCGTGGTCTGCCGCGGTCAAGGTGACACCGTCGGCGCCGCGGCTCGACGATGAAGACGCCGGCACCGGCGGACGTGCCGTCCGCGGTCCGGCAGGTCGCCGGAACCAGGATGGCATCGGCCACCAGCGCCGCCGGCACGCAGGCCTTCGTTCCCGAGAGCACCCACGAGCCATCGGCCTGGGCTGTCGCCGTGGTGGCCGGCTCGGACCCACCGGGCAGGATCACCTCGCCGACCAGCTCGGCCATGGCGGCGGTGAGGATCGTCTCGCCGCTGGCCACGCCCGAGAGCCAGGTCTTGCGCTGCGCATCGGTGCCGAAACGGTCGAGGGGCAGCGCGCCGTAGACCATCGTCTCGACGACCGGGACATAGGCCGCAGTCCGGCCGGCCGCCTCGACGACCAGGCATGCTGCGACGAAGTCGAGCCCGGCGCCTCCGACGTCCTCGCCCAGGTGGATGCCGAGCAGGCCGGCGTCGGCCAGCTCCTTCCAGAGCTCGCGGTCGAAGGGCCCGTCGTCGCCGGCGTCCGCCTCGACCTGCTTCAGGCGCTCGTGCGTCGACCGCTCGCCGAAGATCTGCCCGGCCAGCTGGCGGACAGCCTCTTGCTCTTCGCTGTAGTTGAAGTCCATTGCAGCTCTCCTGGCTCTCGGCGGGCTCAGCGCAGCGACCGCGGCATGCCGAGGCCGAAGATCGCGATGAGGTCCCGCTGGATCTCGTTGGTGCCGCCACCGAAGGTGAGGATGATCATGGAGCGGGCGTACATCTCCAGTCGGCCGGCGATCACCGCGGCGGGTGAGCCGCGCGTGAGGTAGCCGGCCTGCCCGATGATCTCCATGAGGGAGCGGAAGGCCCGCAGGTAGAACTCGGTGCCGAACACCTTGATGGAAGAGGCGTCGGCCACGTCGAGGTGCCCTGCGTCGCCTGCCACGCCACCTTCCAGTTGATGAGGCGGAGGAACTCGAGCTCGGCGTGCACGCGGGCCAGGTGCTCCTGCACCCACTCCTGGTCGACGACGCGGCGGCCGTCGGGCAGCTTCGTGTTCTGCGCCCAGGCGCGGACGTCGGTGAGGACGCGCTCGATGATCCCCGGCGAGCACAGGGTGACCCGCTCGTGGTTGAGCTGGTTGGTGATGAGGTTCCAGCCCTGGTTCTCGCCGCCGACCAGGCCGTCGCCGGCACGCGGACGTCCTCGTAGAAGGTGTAGTTGATGTTGTGGTCGCCGAGCAGCTTCATCGGGACCACCCGGATGCCGGGGGTGTCCATGGGGACCAGGAACATGGAGATGCCCTTGTGCTTGGCCACGTTCGGATCGGTCCGGGTGGCCAGCCAGATGTAGTCGGCGTCACCGGCCAGGCTGGTGAAGATCTTCGGCGCCGTTGATCACGTACTCGTCGCCGTCGCGCACCGCCCTGGTGGTCAGCGAGGCCAGGTCGGTGCCCGAGTTCGGCTCGGTGTAGCCGATGCAGAAGTGGATCTCGCCCGCCAGGATCTTCGGGAGGAAGTACTCCTTCTGCTCCTGGGTGCCGAAGTTCATGATGGTCGGGCCGACGGTGTTGATCGTCAGCATGGGAACCGGCGCGCCGCTGCGCATCGACTCGTCGAAGAAGATGAACTGCTCAATGGCCGAGCGGCCCTGCCCGCCCCACTCGGTGGGCCAGCCGATGCCGAGCCAGCCGTCGCTGGCCATCTGCTTGACGACCTTGCGCACCACAGGACCGATACCGCTCGCGTGGGAGAGCTCCTGCTCGAGCTCGGGGTCAAGAGGTTCTGGTAGTAGGCGCGCAGCTCGCTCTTCAGCGCCTGTTGCTCCTCGGTCAAGGCAATTTCCATCGTGTCCCTCCCGGGTGGCCGGGCTGCATCAGCCCACGTCAGCGCCATGTCGTCGCCGGCCCGGCCCGTCCGGGCTCGGCGCGATAGAACACGTTACAGTCCGCCCCACTCAGGCGGCCAATGGGGCAGGAGAGCCCTGCGCTACCGGCGAGTAACCTGCAATCCGCCCCGGGGCGGGTTCCCCAAGGCGCACGATCGAGCCCGCATCGAAACCGAGGAGCCATCACCATGCCTGAAGCCGTCATTGTCGCCACCGGCCGCACCCCGATCGGACGGGCCAACAAGGGCTCGTTGGTCGAGTGCCGGCCTGACGACCTGAGCGCGCTGGTCCTGCGCAGCCGTGCTGGAGCAGGTGCCACAGCTGAACCCCTCCGAGGTGGAGGACGTCCTGCTCGGCTGCGGCCAGCCGGCCGGCGAGGCGGGTTACAACGTGGCCCGGGTCGCCGCCATCCTGGCCGGGCTGGACAACGTGCCCGGCGTCACGGTCAACCGCTACTGCTCCTCTTCCCTGCAGACCATTCGCATGGCGGCGCACGCCATCCGCGCCGGTGAGGGCGACGTCTTCATCGCCGCCGGCGTCGAGACGGTGAGCCGCTACGCGCACGGCGCGTCGGACACCGGCCCCCACAACGAGGCGTTCGCCGCCGGCCGAGGAGCGGACCAAGGTCCGCGCACCCGGCGGTCACCGAGCCCTGGAGCCCCGGCGCCGGCCTGCCCGACGTCTACATCGCCATGGGTCAGACGGCAGAGAACGTGGCCGAGTTCGAGAAGGTCACCCGGGAGGAGATGGACGAGTTCGCTCTGCTCTCGCAGACCCGGGCCGTCGAGTCCCAGAAGAACGGGTTCTTCGAGCGCGAGATCATCCCGGTCACCCTGGCCGACGGGACGGTCGTCACCAAGGACGACGGCCCGCGGGCCGGGACGACCCTGGAGGGCCTGTCCAACCTGAAGCCGGTCTTCCGCGAGGGTGGGACCGTGACGGCCGGCAACGCCTGCCCGCTCAACGACGGCGCGGCCGCCGTCATCGTCATGAGCGACACCAAGGCCAAGGCGCTCGGCATCACGCCGTTGGCCCGCATCGTGGCGAGTGGCGTGACGGGACTGAACCCCGAGATCATGGGCCTGGGCCCGGTGGACGCCTGCCGTCAGGTCCTGGCCCGGGCCAACATGACCATCGACGACATCGACCTGGTCGAGATCAACGAGGCCTTCGCGGCCCAGGTGATCCCCTCGGCCAAGCACCTCGGCATCAGTTGGGACAAGTTGAACGTCAAGGGCGGCGCCATCGCGCTCGGCCACCCGTTCGGCCAGACCGGTGCCCGCATCATGACCACGCTCCTCAACGCGCTGGAGGACACGGGCAAGACGTTCGGCCTGGAGTCGATGTGCGTCGGCGGCGGCCAGGGCATGGCCATGATCGTGGAGCGCCTCAACTAGCGGTACCTTCCGTGTCCACCGCCGCCGTCGACCGTGACGGCAGCGGAGAGCCGATCTCGGAGGTGCGGTGCCGGACCACAGTGTGAGACGTTGGCGGCAGGCCGTCACGAGGATCCCCTTCATCGACCGCGAACTGCGGACGCTGCGTCGTACCGACGAGATCGAAGCACTGCAGCGCGAGCTCGAACGGCAGCGCGACCTTGCAGCCGCACGGCCACAGTCGGCACCCGATCCGGTGCCGGCCGTCGACACGTGGACCGGGCGGATCATGGACGACGGCGTCCTCCCCTTCCTGGAGTGGGTACCCCCCGGGCACTTCTACTCACCGGTCCCGACGTTGCAAGAGATCGAGGTGCAGCAGGACCGGATCTTCCGACAGACCGATCACCTCGAGGGCCTGGACCTGAACGAAGAGGCCCAATTGGCGTTCCTGAGGACGTTGGCCCCCCTCATGAACGACGAATCGCTCCATGCGGAGCCCGAGCCCGACCGGCGCTACTTCACCAACAACGACTTCTACGCCCAGGGCGACGGCTACATCCTGCAGGCGATCCTGCGTCACGTGCGTCCTTCGCGCTACCTCGAGGTTGGCTCGGGCTGGACGACCGCCCTCGCACTCGACACAAACGACCGCTGGCTGGACTCGCGCCTGCGCGTCACCTGCATCGAGCCGAAGCCCGACCATCTCAACCGGCTGCTGCGCCCGGGCGACGACGTCGAAGTCATGGTCAGTCAGGTGCAGGACGTCGACGTCGAGCGCTTCAAGGAGCTCGAGCCCAACGACGTGCTGTTCATCGATTGCTCCCACGTCGTCAAGACGGGCAGCGACGCCCACCACCTGATCACCCGGATCCTTCCCATGGTGCCGTCGGGTGTCTACGTCCACATCCATGACATCTTCTGGCCCTTCGAGTACCCGAAGATCTGGGTCGACGAGGGGCGGGCGTGGAGCGAGGGCTACCTGCTGCACGCCTTCCTGCTGTTCAATCCGGCGTTCGAGATCGTCCTCTTCAACGATTGGTTGACGAAGCAGCACTACGACTTCATGGTGGGCGAGGTGCCCGCATTGGCACCGGGGGCCGGCGGCGCCCTCTGGCTCCGCCGCCGCTAGAGCGGCCCGTCCGCGCCCGGCCGGGCTACGCCGAAGGCAGCATTCGGGCCTGCGCCTCGTCGACCGCGGGCGCGGGTCCGGGGTCGACCCCCTCGCGGGCGGCCAGGTGCAGCGAGACGAGGGAGCCCTGCAGGGTGAGGTCGAAGAAGCGGCTCAGCTCGTCCTCGCCCTCCGCTGTCACCTCGAACACGTCGGCCATGACCTCGTCGGTCGCCGCTCGCACCGCGTCGAACTAGCCGACGGTGCGCGGCGCCTCGCCGGCGTGGCGCAGAAGGACCAACGACATCGTCTGGCGCGTGACGTCGCCCCCCTGCCCCCACCCTGCCAGCTCGTCGTGGGTCAACTCCGGCAACGTCGCAGCGAAGGCGGGGGCCTTGGCATTGAGGTTCACCTGGGACTTCCACCAGTGCGCGGCGACCGCCGACGTCCCGGCGGAGCCGTAGACCAGCGGAATGGTGCGGCCCAACCGACGGGCCAGCTCGGCCGGCGCGCCGCCCGGCGTCACCAGCAGGTCGCGCCGACGGGCCAGCGCGGCTCGCGGCGGAGTCAACGGAGGCCGTCCAGTCGGGACGCAGCCCGGCCCCGGCCAACGCGACCAGAAGGGGCACGGTTGTCGCCGCCAAGGCCACTCGAGCCGGGGCCACGTCCGTCGAGGTCCTGACGGGGCACCAGGGCAGGCCCGCCGCCTGAGCCAGGCGGGCCAACGCCCCAGTCGGCTCACCACCGATGGTCACGACGCGGGCGCCCCGCTCGACTGCCTTCTCGGCGGCGGTCAGCGTCTCCTCGGTGCGGCCCGAGGACGACACCGCCAGCACCAGCGTCGACTCGTCGACGAAGGCGGGCAGAGCGGAGCCGCGGCCCACCCAGAAGGGAACGGTCAGGTCGGGAGCCGTGAGGGCGGCCACGGCGGCGCAGGCCGTCCCGCCCGTGCCCAGGCCGAAGGCGGCGACGCCGCGTACGCCGGCGCCGGTGTCAGTGGTCAGGCCGGCGAACGCGTCCTTCGCCGCCCGCGACGCCCCGGACAGCTGCTCGGGCAGGGCGACCGTGGCCTCCCACATCCCGAGCGAGTCGAGGGGGGCCGCCCCGTTCACGCAGACGTCGGACCGGTGGCCCGCACCTGGTTGGTCTCGGCCTTGGTCATCAGGCGCTGGTGCTCGGACTCACCCACCGTCACGGCATCGTCGATCAACAAGACGGGCACGCCGTCCACCACGCTGTAGCTCTTGTGCAGCCGCGGGTTGTAGAGGACGTCCTCGTCGTCGAACCACAGCAGTGGCCCCTTGTCCTCGGGGCAGGCCAGGACGTCGAGCAGGAGCGGATCGAGGCTCATGGGGAGCTCCTCAGTTCGGGCCGGCCGCGAGGCCGGCGTTGGTGGCAATCAGCTGCTGGACCTCGGCCACGTGGGCGGCACAGCGTTCGGCCGTCTTCGCCTCCACGTTGAGGCGCAGCAACGGCTCGGTATTGGAGGGGCGGACGTTGTACCACCAGTCGCCGTGCTCGACGGTGAGGCCGTCCAACATGTCGACGGACGCGCCGGCCTTGCGCTCGTGCTCGGCGATGGCGGCCACGGTGGCGGCTGGGCTGGTCACGGTGGTGTTGATCTCTCCCGAGTCGACGTAGCGCTGGTACGGCTGCAGCATCTCGGAGAGCGGCTGCCCGCTCTGACTGAGCAACTCCAGGACCAGGAGGGCGGTGATGATGCCCGAGTCGGCCCGGAAGTTGTCGCGGTAGTAGTAGTGCCCAGAATGCTCGCCGCCGAAAACGGCCCCGGTCTCGGCCATCACCTTCTTGATGATGGAGTGGCCGACCTGGGTGCGGATGGGCCGGCCACCCAGCTCCGTCACGACCTCGGGGACCACGTGGGAGCAGATGAGGTTGTAGAGGATCGTCTCGCCCGGGTGCTTGGCCAGCATGGAGGCGGCCACCAGCGCCGTCGTCAGTGAGCCCGAGACGGGCTCTGCCCTCTCGTCGACGAGGAAGACACGGTCTGCGTCCCCGTCGAAGGCCAGCCCTATGTCCGCTTTGTGCTCGAGGACGGCCGCCTTCAGGGCCACGAGGTTCTCGGGCTGGATCGGGTCGGCCGGGTGGTTCGGGAAGTTGCCGTCGAGCTCGGGGAAGAGGATGTCCACCGTGAAGGGCAGCCGCTCGAACACGATCGGCACGACCAGGCCGCCCATGCCATTGGCGGTGTCGGCCACGACCTTGAGCGGGCGCAGCGAACCGACGTCGACGAAGGACACGACGTGGTCGGCCCACTCGTCGAGCAGGTTCTGCTCGCGCCAGCTCCCCTTCAGGGGCGGGAGGGGCTCACCGAGCAGCTGGGCCGCACCGGCCGCGATGTCGGCCAGGCCGGTGTCACGCCCGATGGGGCGCGCCCCGGACAGGCAGAGCTTGAGCCCGTTGTACTGCGCCGGATTGTGCGACGCCGTGAACATGGCGCCGGGCGAGTCGAGGTGGCCCGACGCGAAGTAGAGGAAATCGGTCGAGGCCATGCCGAGGTCGACGATGTCGACTCCCTCGGCCCGCGCACCGTCGGAGAAGGCCGCCGCCAGCTCCACGCCGCTCTCGCGCATGTCACGGGCCACCAGGATCTGCGGCGTGTCGACGAAAAGGGCCATGGCACGTCCGATGGCGCGGCACATGTCGGCGTCGAGCTGATCGGGCACGGTGCCGCGAACGTCGTACGCCTTGAAGACCTGGTCCATGCGGCTCTCGGGGGTGCTCACGGGCCCCACCATAGGGGGCGCCCACACGGCGCTTCGCACTGCGGCATCAGTGGAAGATGACGCTCCCGTTGAAGGCAATGGCGATGATGGCGACCAGGTTGAAAGTGGCATGGGCGACCATGTTCATGCCCAGGCGGCCGGTCCGGTACGAGACGGCGGCGAGAATGGCCCCGAACGTGGCCAGTCCGGCGAGCTGAATCCATTCACCGTGGGCGAGGCCGAAGAGGAGCCCGTCGACGATCACGGCCAGGACGACGCCGGCAACCCGGGCGCCGCCGACTGCCCCCAACTTCGTGAACAGTCGAACGAGCGCCTTCAGCAGCAGCCCACGGAAGAAGAGCTCCTCCATCGCCGGCGCCAGCAGCACCGTGGCCATGGCGATGACGACGAAGCCTGCACCGTGCGATGCACCCGTCAGTTTCTGCGACGGCCCGTTGAAGTTCTTGATGTCGTGCTGGAACGGCGCGTACATGATGACGACCAGGATCTGGCCGCCCACGCCGATGGCGATGCCGACGAGGTCGATGAGGCGGAAGCGGACGCCGAGGTCGCGGAAGAAGTGGCGCGTGCCCTGGGTACGGCTGGCCAGCCACGGCGCGCCGATGAAGCCGACCCAGAGGCCGAGCAGCGTCGTGACGACGTACCACTCGGGTGGCACCGATGCCTTTTCGATCGCCGTCATCTGCGCGCCGGTCTTCCCGGCGATGGCGCCGGCGATGTAGCCGAAGATCAGCGCACCGATCTGGCCGACGACGAAGCCGATGAAGGCGTAGAGGAGCCACATCCAGCCCTGGCGCCTCGTCTGCGGAGGGACCCACGGCGTATCGAGGAAGGGGACGTCGGCCTCGGGCAGCACCGAAGGTGGTGGCGGCAGGAACGTGAACGTCGGGTCGTAGGGCGGGAGCGGTGGTGGTGGCGGCATGGACGGAGGCATCGACGGAGGGGGCGGAGGGGGCGGTGGTGGCGGTGGTGGCGGGGCATCCTCCGGGGGCGCCTGCTGGACCGACTCGCGGGGCACGTACCCGGCCGGAGCGGGCCCGGGTGGGCGCGCCGGTGCGTCGTCCGGGCCGGCAGCCGCCCCGCCGGGCTCGGAATCGGTCACGGACAGACGATACCGGTGCCCGCAGCGCCCCTACCTGCAGGGAGACAACCCGGGCGCCAAGTGACGGGGCGGTCACCACAACCCGGGGTCGGCGCATAGCATGGACGCCGTGAGCCCCCAGCGTGCGGACAAGCCGGCAGGCAAGCCGAACGCGCCTGCAGGCGGGGACGGGACCCCTCAGCAGGGACAAACCTCGGGGCAGAACTGGCGCTGGCTCTGGGGCGTCCTGGCCATCGGCATCGTGGCCGTCCTGCTCGCCGTGGGCACGATCAAGACGAACAACGCCAAGTCCGTCTCTTACACAAAGTTCCTCCAGGACGTGACGTCCAAGCAGGTGTCGACGGCCCAGATCTCCAACTCGACCGGCGAGATCACCGGCAAGCTCAAGGACGGCACGACCTACACGGTCCAGGGCCCCAGCCCCTCCCTGCCCAACGACGTCACCGAGATGCGGAACAACGGCGTCGCCGTCAGCTTCCCGACCCCGTCGTCGAACCTCTTCACCGACCTCCTCCCCTATCTCTTCATCATCGCCATCGGCGCCGCGTTCATCTACTTCATCGGCCGCCAGACCAAGGGCCAGATGTCGGGGATCATGTCCATCGGCCGCTCCAAGGCCAAGACGTTCAGCAGCGACCGGCCCTCGACCACGTTCGAGGATGTGGCGGGCTACACGGGGGTGAAGCAGGAGATCAGCGAGGTGGTCGATTTCCTCAAGACCCCTGCCCGCTTCAAGGAGATCGGTGCCAAAATCCCCAAGGGCGTGCTGCTGGTCGGCCCGCCCGGGACAGGCAAGACGCTGATCGCCCGCGCCGTGGCCGGCGAGGCCGGTGTGCCCTTCATGTCGGTCAGCGGCTCGGACTTCATGGAGATGTTCGTGGGCGTCGGCGCCAGCCGGGTGCGTGACCTGTTCCAGACGGCCCGCAAGCAGGCGCCGGCCATCGTCTTCGTGGACGAGATCGACTCCATCGGGCGCAAGCGGGGCGCCGGCCTCGGTGGTGGCCACGACGAGCGTGAGCAGACCCTCAACCAGATGCTCTCCGAGATGGACGGTTTCGACACCTCCGAGGGCGTGGTCATGATCGCGGCCACCAATCGGCCCGACATTCTGGACCCCGCCCTACTGCGGCCGGGTCGCTTCGATCGTCAGATCGTGGTGCCCCTGCCCGACCTCGAGGAGCGGCTCCCGATTCTGGCCGTGCACTGCAAGGGCAAGCGCATGGCGAACGACGTCGATTTGAGCGTGGTGGCCCGGGGCACACCCGGCATGAGCGGCGCCGACCTGGCCAACCTGGTCAACGAGGCGGCCCTGCATGCGGTCCGCCGCGGCAGCCTCGAGATCGCCATGGCCGACTTCGAGACGGCCCGAGACCGCGTCCTGCTGGGCCAACGGCGTGAGTCCATGGTGCTCTCGGAGGCCGAGAAGGAGCGCATCGCCTACCACGAGGGCGGTCACGCCGTCCTGGCCTACGTGCTCGAGAACGCCGACCCGGTGCACAAGGTGACCATCCTCCCGACGGGCATGGCCCTCGGCGTCACCCACCAGCTCCCCATGGAGGAGCGTCACATCCACCCCCGGGACTACATCGAGGACTCGCTCTGCGTCCGCATGGGCGGCCGCGTGGCCGAGTTGCTCGTCTACGGCGATCTCTCGACCGGCGCCGCCAACGACCTCGTCGGCAACACCGAGCTCGCCCGGAAGATGGTGCGCGAGTGGGGCATGAGCGACGCCATCGGCCCCATGGCGTGGGGCTCGGCCGGCCAGGTCTTCCTGGGCGAGGACCTCATGCACACGCGTGACTACTCCGAGGACACCTCCAAGATCATCGACGACGAGGTGGAGCGCATCCTGCGGGCCGAAGAGACGCGCGCCATGGATGTGCTGAGCAAGCACCGCGGCGGTCTCAACGCCATCGCCCGGGCCCTGCTCGACAACGAGATCATCGACGGCGCCGAGGTGGCCCGCCTGGTCGACGAGGCGCACGGCTCCCCCGTGCACACCGAGGGCGCCAAGTCGGTCCCGCACTTCCACGAGGCGGCGATCACCGCACCGATCGCCAACGGGGCCAACGGGGCCACCAACGGAGCCGGCGGCGGCAACGGGCAACACGCCGTGACCGACGGCAGTCCCGGCCACGAGCAAGGTCACGAGCACGGCCACCACCCGGTCACGGACGGCAGCCCGGCTGCGGACCAGGGCCAGGGACCGGTGGCGGTGCCCGGTCATGCTTCCGACCCCGAGACGTGGGCTCCCCCGCCCTGGCCCCCGCCGGCCAACCCGGCTTCGGGCGCCCCGGAGGGACCAGCCGCCCGCTAGGCGTGGCGCACCGGTTCGACCAGGATGGGTCGGACGGGGACGGATCGAACCGATCCGGGTGACGCAGCGTCATGAAGGGGGATGGTGGAACACCAGCTCGCGGACTGGCTCGAGGACGGCTACGTGGCGTCCTTCCGCACCGCCTGCCTGATCCTGGGCAACCGGGCGGACGCCGAGGAGGCCGTGCAGGACGCCTACCTGCGGGCCTGGCGCTTCCGCGACTCGCTCTCGGGCCTTCCGAGCATCCGGCCCTGGCTCTACCGCGTGGTGGTCAACTCCTGCTACTCCAAGCTGCGCCGCGAGATCCCCCACCGCGACCGCCGCGCCGGTGACGAGCCGCTGGCCCACGTCCCGGCGCCCGGGACGGACCCCGAGGAGAGAGCCGAGCAGGGCGAGGTGGCCGAGACGGTCCTGGCCGCACTGCAGCAGCTGCCCCTGTCGCTGCGGGTCCCGGTCGTGCTGCGCTACTACGCCGACCTGAGCGAGCGCGACATCGCCCTCGCCATCGGCCGCCGCCCGGGCACCGTCAAGTCCCGCCTGCACGAAGCCCGCCGCCGCCTGGCGGCCGACCCCGCCCTGTGCGCCCTGGCCGGCGCCGGGGACGCACCTCGCACCGAGGAGACCGCCCGATGACCATGCTCGACGACGACCGCCTGACCTCGCTCCTGGCCGGTGCCGCGGCCACCTTCGAGGTGCCGGACACCGGCGCCGCCGACATTCTCGAACGGGCCGAGCGGCCCGGGCCCAGGGACGACGACGCGCACGACCACCCCGACGACGACCCGGCGCTCCCCGGCGCCCCCGACACGCCCGGCCGCGTGCACCGACTGGTACGAGTCGCCGGGCGCCACCGCGTGCTCTCGGTCGCCGCCGCCCTCGTCGTCCTGCTGGTCCTGGCCGGGGCGGTCGGCAGCTCCGTGCGCAGCCCGGCGCGCCCGAGCGGTCGCGGTTGGGCCGGCGCACCGATCGGCCACGGCGCCCGCTCGCTCCGCCCCGGCCTCCACCACGACGACCGTCGCCAGCCGGCGCGGCCGGCGACGCACCGCAGGCCAGCGCGGCGGCCCCCTTCAGCACCAACTCGGGGACGCAGGGACTGGCGCGCAACAACGCACCGACCGTGACGCCCACCACGGGCGCGCCGGGCCTGCCGAACGGTGCGGTCGGCCAGTCGGCCAAAATTGAGCAGACCGGCACCATGACGTTGACGGTCGGACGCGGCAAGCTGAGCCGGACGGTCACCCAGTTGACCGCGCTGGCGGGCGCCGACGGCGGCTTCGTGGCCAACTCGCAGACGCAGTCAGGCCCGGCGAGCGGCGGCACCCCGTCGGGCAGCGTGACGCTCCAGGTGCCGGTACAGAACTTCGCCACCGTTCTCACACACGCCGAGTCCCTCGGCCGGGTGTCGGACCTGACGACCAAGGCGACGGACGTGACCGGCCAGTACGTCGACCTCCAGTCGCGCATCACGGCGCTGCAGGCCAGTCGCCAGCAGTACCTCACCATTTTGGCCAAGGCCTCCACCGTGGGTGACGTGCTGGCGGTGCAGGACCAGCTGAATGCCATTCAGTCCCAGATCGAACAGCTGCAGGGTCAGCTGCAGCTGCTGACGAGCCAGACCTCGTATTCGACGCTGACCGTGGCGATCGACGAGCGTTCGCCGGCACCCGCGCCGGGCCCGCTCCCCGAGTCCGGCGTGGTGCGGGCATGGCACGCCAGCGTCGGGGGCTTCGTGACCGGCGTCGAGGGCGTGATCCGCATTGCCGGACCGCTGCTCTTCGCCCTGTTGCTGTTGGGCGTCGTGTTCGCCGCCGGCCGCGTGCTGTGGCGGCGCTACCAGCGCCACAACCTCTGAGCGGGCCGCTCAGGCGCCGATAGCGGCGGCCAGGGGGATGCCCGGCATCGACACCACGCCGAAGCCCGAGCTGGGGCCCGCGTCCTCGCTCACGGCCATGGGACCCGAGGAACGCACGACGATCGGGTTCAGACCGGCTGCGGCGAGCGGGGATCCGGACACGACGAAGGAGGACCCGGGCGCCACGGTGCCCGTGGCCACGACCTTGTCCCCGGAGGCGGTGGTGGCCGCCGCGCTGTAGGACTCGGTCGACGTCGAGGCGTTGAACAGCGCGAGGTACGCCGGCGCGGCGCCGGTCACGGCCGGGCTGTCGCTCGTGCCCGGCGGCGGCACCACCCACTCGCCACTGGGCGAGTCGGTGCTCGAGCCGCCCACGGCCGCCACCATGCCCGCCTGCGGCGGCGGGACGGCGCCGTTGGGCAGGCTCACCGTCCGACTGACCACCACACCCGAGCCCCCGGTGGCTTCGATGGCGGTGGAATACGTCTCGTTGGCGGGGATCCGCGTCTGCGTGCTCGTGAAGATGGGCCACGTCGTCCCCGGGAGGATCTTCTGCGTCAACGGTGTGAGCGGGCCCGACGGCAGACGGAAATCGACCGTCACCGACTCGGTGGTGTTCCCGGGATTGAACACGTCGATCTCGGTCGACAGCGCCCGGCACCTCCTGGGCCTGCGGGATGACCCAGTGCGACTGGGCCGCCATCGCACCCGGGACGAGCGACACGCCGCCCGAGGTCCCCCCGCCACCCACGAGCTCCTGCACCTCTGCGGCGACGACACGGCCCGTGCGGGTCGTCACGACCGTGCTGATGGTGGAGATCTGCTGGACCTCCGAGGTCACGTTCTCCACCGCCACCTGCCCCGCCGGCAACACGATCCCCTGGTAGTTGATCGGGTGGACCGTGCCCGCCGGTGTCACGAAGCTGAGGTCGACGACGACCGGGGTGGACGTCGGGTTGAGCAGCGAGACGTAGAGCTGATTCGCCGCGGCGGTGGAGCCGCCGGCGAAGTACCACTGATTCGAGGTGGTGCTCTGGCAGGGAGCCTGGGACCAGCCCAGCGCGTTGCTGATCGTCTGGGAGACCGCAATCCCACCGCCCGACGTGGTGACCGTCTCGGACTCCCACGAACCCGACGCCAGCGCGGGGATGGCCGGCGCTATTGCGCCATGCGGCGGCACGGCGGTGGCGGCATGTGCCGTGGCGCCGGTGTCGGACATGGCGGTGATGTCGGTCGTGACGGGCGTCGCGGTGGTGTTGGTGAGCACGAGGAAGCCCGGCGAGGCACCCCCCGTCGTCGACTGCCCCGTGCAATACCAGGAGGTCGACTCGGCGTCGGGCGCGCCGACGAGCGCGCCGGGGTTGGGCGCGGCACTCACCGGTGCCGGCGTTCCCCGCACGCCGACGGCGATGCCGACGCCGGCGACGACGAGCACCACGAGTGCGATCACGCGCCACCGGTGCTCGCGGCTCACGTGGGCCGGCGTCACAGCGTCACCGTCTCGTTGACGAGCAACGTCTCGGCGACGAGGGGGACGGAGGCCGCTGACGTCTCCCGCGCCCGGCGGGGCCGGCCGATCACGGCAAGGGCCAGCACCAGCCAGGCCGCCAGCTCCAGGAAGACGGCGAGCGGGATCGAGGGGGAACTGCGAGAGCGAGAAGGTGGCCCCGCCCTTGGCCGTCACCGCGTACTGGGCCGCCCAGCCGAAGGCGGGCCGCCGGGCCACCGTCTGGCCGTCCACGTGCAGTGCGAACGCCCCGGCCGGGGCGTAGCCGGCGTAGAGGGTGCCGGCCGGGACCGCCCCGGTGGCGGCCGAGCCGTCCGAGAGCGCGCTGAGCACCGCCTGCCAGCCGGACACATCCGTCACGCTCGGGTAAGTCGACGCCGGCACGGGCAGCGCGTCGGCACGCGTGGCCGTGACCGGCATGTCCTCGCCGTTCTCGTACACCTGCGCGCCGAGCACACCGGGGACGACCTGGAGGTCGTTCTGCTGGAGCAGGTCCGAGTTCAGTCCAGGCGGTGCGCGGCGCGCTCGACCGAAGCCGGAGAGGCCCCGACCAGGGACGGCGCCAATGCGTCCACCACGACGATGTAGCGGACGCCCGCCGGTGCCAGCAGCCGGCCGAGGTGCACGGTGCCGCCGGCGATCGCCAGCCGGACCGCCTTGGCCACGTCATCGGCCGGGCCCGGGCCGGCCGGAGCGAACACCTGTGCCGTGGTGGGGAGCGCCTGCGGCGTGAGTGCGTACGCCAGTCCCGATTCGACCGACCACCCCCCGGACGGCACGGCCCGGGGATCGCCCAGCCACAGGACCCTCGAGACGCCCGGTGCTGGGCTGGGACAGGAAGGCCAGCGGCTGTTCCACGCCCTGGGAGGGGAGGTCCCACCGCCCGCCGACGGCACCACCCACGACCGGGAGGAGGCCGACCACGACGAACACGATGGCGGCCGCGCTCACGAGTTGGCGCCACCCGAACTCGCGCCCGCTCAGGTCGTTCTCGAAGGCCGCGATCCCGATGCCGATGCACATGGCCACCGCCAGCGCGGCCGGTGCCAACACCACCGTCTCGGAAGGGGTGAAGGATCCGAGATCGCCGCGGCTGGTGGCGTACGCCATGCCCCAGGAGGCCAGCGCCGTCACCCACAGACGCGCCGCCCAGGTCAGCCTGGTGCCGCGGGCGATGACGAGCGGCAGTGCGGCGCCCAGCACCAGGAGCCACGCCAAGGGCGACCGTGCGGCGGGGCCGACCGCGAAGCGCAGGATGTCGCCCCACGTGGCGGCCGTGGCACCGGAGAGCGGGAGGCCGAAGATGGCCACCGATCCCTTGCCTGCCAACGCGGTCCCGATCACCCAGGGCAGGGCCAGGATCAGCTGCGACGACCACCGCCTGCAGCGCCACCACGAGCACCCGCCACGACGGCTCCTTCGCGCTCGATGATGAGCGAGCCCAGGACCCACGCGACGGCCATGACGAGCACCATGGGCAGCACCGCCGGCGCGAAGGCGGAGGCGGCCGCGATGACGGCGCCCAGGAGGACCACCTGTCCGAAAGGCCGGCTCCGCCAGTGCGCGCCGGGCTCGACGGCGTAGGGATCGACGCCGGCCGCCCGGGCCAGGCGCAACGCGATGAAGGGGAAGGCGGCGTACGCCACCAACCCGTCCCAGCGGCCCGTGCCGAGTGCGCCGTAGGGCAGTGGCAGTCCGAGGTAACAGATCACCGCCACCACCCGGGCGCGCGGCGACACCAGCGGCTTCAGGCAGCGCGACACGCCCCAGGCGCCGAGCGGGATGCAGCCGAGCAGGAGGACCCGCTGCAACGTGCCCATGGCGCCGAAGAACACGGTCCCCGTCAGACCGGCCAGTCCGAACGCAGGAGAGGCCGGCGCCGTCGTGCCCACCCCCGACGATTGCCAGCCCGAGAAGAAGTGGTGCCAACTGGTCGACCACGACGGCAGCGGAGCCAACTGCCCCACGAGCGGCAATGTCCCGAAGAACAGGTCGCGGGTCCCGATGGCGATGATGACGAGGGCGACGACCAGCGCCAGGGCGCGCTGCCGACCCGTGCTGAGCGGGGCCGACCGCACCCGGCGCCCGAAGCGGTCCCGGCCGGCGCGCCGGCCCAGGTCGTCCAGGTCGTCGAAGTCGGCGTCCTCGCTGAAGGCCAATCCGACGCTGCCCGTGAGGACGGCGACCTCCGCCGTGTGCTCGTTCTCGCCTTCGGGCCGCTCCCGGACGGCCACGGCATTGGCCGCTTCGAAGCCCTGGTGTGAGAGGCGGCTGAAGTACGCCGAGAGGCGGGCGCTGCCGCGCACCTGCAACCGCCGCACCTCGGCGTCGGGGAAGAGGCGGTGTTCCGCCAGCTCGCCCCGCAGCACCGACAACTCGGTCAGGCGGCGGAAATTCCAGCGCCAGGCGCCGGCGACGGCACGGACCCGGTCACGATCGCGCGCCAGCATGGCGATGACGATCTCCCCGAATGCCAGCAACGCGGCCTGGGGCAGCACCCGTACGAGGTGGATGCGGGTGTAGCACTTGAGGACGGCGCGTAGCTCGTGGCGACGCTGCAACGACTGCATCGTCACGGGATGGCGGCCGCCGGCCTCGCCGGCCACCTCCAGCGGTTCGAGCCCACCGGCGACGACCTCGCGATGGCGCACCCTCGCATCGGGCGCGACGACGACGCGGGAGCCCGCCACCTGGCTGCGCCACGAGAGGTCGAGGTCTTCGCCCATGGCGACGATGCCGGCGTCGAATCCCTTGAGCTCTGCGAAGAGATCGGCCCGCACCAGAATGCAGCCGCCCGGGGCCACGAACACATCGCGCACGGCGTCGTGTTGCCCGTGGTCGACCTCCCCCTCGGTGATGCGGTCCACCACGGCGCCGGTCTTGTCGCAGCTCATCCCGACATGGAGCAACACCCGAGGGTCGTCCCAGTTCACGAACTTCGGGGACACCACGCCGGCGTTGGAGCGGAACGACTCCTCGACCAGCTTGTGCACCGCGTCGGGGTCGAGCGCGACGTCGTCGTGGAGGAGAAGGTAGAACGCCGCCCCCTCGACCATCCCCAGCGCCTCGTTGGACGCCGCGGCATAGCCGGGCCGGCCGGGCAGGTGCCGGACGAAGGCGTCCGGGAGGACACGGGCGACCCGTTCCACCACCCCGGGATCGTCTTCCCCGGTGGACAGGACGAGGACCGAGAGCTCCTCGTAGTCCTGGGCCGCCAGCGAGGAAAGGGACTCGTCGAGCCAGGGACCGGGGTCCGTCGTGACCACGACGGCGACCACGGCCGGCACTTGGGCGTCCATCAGGGGGCCGAGGCTATCCGGTGCGGCATTCACCCCTTCAGGCACGAAAAGCACCTCCAGTGCTTGCTACTGTTTAACGAATGTGATACAGTTGTACAAGACTGCAGTGGCCTGCCGGCGGCACCTGTGTCTCCAACATCGGTGTCAACCGACCAGACAGGAGGCTCCAAATGCCTGAAGTACCTACCAACATCACCAACATCTCCAAGGGTGTCACGGACCTCGCCCGCGACGCGGCATATGTCGCCGTCGGCCTCGGCGTGCTCGGCTACCAGCGGGCCCAGGTCCAGCGGGTCGAGCTGCAGAACCGGCTCTCCAAGGACTTCGCTCTCGACCAGCGCATCGGCGAGGTGCGCCAGGGCGTGGCCAAGGGCATCCACCAGATCGACGACATGGCCGAGACGGCCGTGCAGTTCGTCGAGACGACCCTGCAACCGCTGGAGGACAAGCTGCCCTCCTCGGTCTCCCAGGTCACCACGAAGGCGAAGCAGCAGGCTCGCGAGGTCCGGATTCAGATCCGCCAGCGCGTGAGCGCCTGAGCCACTCCGCTTCTCGCACCGACAACGCTCGCCGTCAGTCCGCCTCCCAGGAGGTCAGGACGTCGGCGAGCGTTGTCGCGAGGGGGATGCGGGGCTCCCAGCCCGTGGCGGCGGTGAGCCGCCCCGCAGTGCCCCGCAACACGGGTACGTCGACGGGGCGGAGGAGCGCCGGATCGGTCTGGAGCGTGAGCTCCGCACCGGCCAGCTCGAGGAGCTGGCCCGCCACATCCGACATCGCCACGTCCCGCCCCGAGCAGACGTTGTAGACGGTGCCGCTGGCACCGCGTTCGATCAGGAGGCGGTAGGCAGCCACCACGTCGCGGACGTCGGTGAAGTCGCGCCGCGTCGTGAGGTTGCCCACCGACAGGGATCGCGCCCCGCTCCGCCGTGCCTCGACGATGCGCTTGGCCAGGGCGGGCACGAAGAAATTCGGCGATTGCCCAGGGCCGATGTGGTTGAAAGGCCGCACCACGACGACGGGTTGCCCGAAGCCGCGCCAGGCCTGGAGGGCGACCGCCTCGGCCGCCAGCTTGCTGGCCGCATAGGGGCTGGCCGGTTCGGTGGGCGTGTCCTCATCCAACGGCAGCTGCTCGGGTGTCACCACGCCGTAGACCTCGGCTGAGCTGACGACGAGGACTCGGACGGGGCCCTCGAGGGAACGGGCGGCAGCCAGGATCTCGGCCGTGCCGAGCACGTTGACGCGCAGCACCTGGCTGGGGTTCTCCCAGCTCTCACCCACGTGTGTCATGGCGGCCAGGTGGTAGACGGCGTCGGGCCGCACGTCGGCCATGACCCGGCGCACCGCGTCCCCGTCGGCGACGTCGGTCTCGATGTCGATCACCGCGACCTCGTCGCCACTGTCCTCCAGGTGAGCGGCCAGCCACTGCCCGACGAAGCCCTTTCCGCCTGTGATCAGCGCGCGCATGCGCGGAACCCTACTGCGGGGCCGCGAGGGCGAGCGCATAGGCACGCCGGTGCAGCGCGACGCTGGCCTCCCAGGTCCGCTCCCCCGCCACGGCGATCCCGAGGGAACGGCGGGCCGTCGCCCGGCCTTCCTGGAGCGCCGTTCCGAGCGCGTCGGCCAGCCCGGCGACGTCGCCGGGCGCGACCAGGAGAGCGGCGCCGCCGGCCATTTCCGCCATGGCGGTGCCCTCTGTGGTGACAAGCGGCGCGCCGCAGGCAAGTGCCTCGAGGGCCGGAAGCCCGAACCCCTCCTCGAGCGCGGGGTAGGCCACCACCGCGGCCTGACGGAGCAACGCGGGCACCGCCGCATCGGGCAGGTAGCCCGTGCGCACAATGCGCTCGGGATGGCGCGCGGCAGCCAGGGCACGCTCGGTCTCGGCCATCCCCCAACCGGTCTGACCACCCAACACCAACACCGCGTCAGGATGGCGACGGGCCACCTGGTCGAACGCGGCCACCAGAGGGGCGACACCCTTGCGCGGCTCGAGCGTGCCCACGAAGGCGACGATCGGCCGGTCGACGGGCACGCCGAGCGTGGACAGCAGCTCACGATCGGCGCCCTCTGCGGGTTCCAATGGGGTGAAACGTTGGTGGTCGACCCCGTGCGGCGCCACGATGACCGGCCCCCGCACCTCGCACCAGGCCCGCAACCGCTCCTCGGTCACGCGGCTCACGCAGATCAACACGGCGGCCTGGCGGGCGGCGCGGCGGATGGCGCGGCGGAAGAAGGCCGCCTTGGAGCGCACGTGCCACTCGGGGTGGTCGAAGAACGTGCAGTCGTGGATCGTCACGACACAGGGCACCGGCGACCGGGACGGCATGGTGTAGTGCGGTCCGTGGTGCACCTGGACCCCCATGGAACGCAGCACGGAACCGAGACGGAGCTGCTCGAACACGAGCCGGCCCGGCCGCGAGTCGGGGACCGCGCCGCGGACCAGCGCCCGCCCGGCCACCGCGTGCCAGCGCTGCTCGTCGTCTCGCCGGGTGACCAGCGAGAGCCCGACGTCGTCGCGTCGATCGAGACCCTGGGCGATCGCCATGGTGTAGTACCCCGCTCCACCGGGCCGGACCGGCACGGCCGAGACGTCGAGTGAGACGCGCAGCTGCCCGCCCGACACGTCTTCGTCCGTCATGACAAGGACCGCCAGAGCTCCACGTGTGCGCGGGCCGTGCCGCGCCACGTCCTGGTCGCCGCGTAGGCGGCACCCCGGCGCATCAATTCGGCCCGCAGGGCGTCGTCGGTCAGGACGGCGGCCAGCCCGCGGGCGATGTCGTCCACGTCCAGGGGGTCGACGACGCGGGCCGGGGCCGGCTCCGGCGCGTCGAGGTCGTGCACGCTCGGCACCTCGTCGGACACGACGGTCGGGATGCCGGCGTGCATGGCCTCGAGAGGAGGAAGCCCGTACCCCTCGGTGAGTGGCACATAGGCCAAGGCGCTGGCGCGCCGGTAGAGCTCGGACAGGACGGCGTCGGGGACGGGGCCGGTGAAGACCACGTGGTCCGCCGGAGCCGGGTGCGCCGGGCCGGGGCCCCATCCGGTCGGCCCCACGATCACGAGCGGCCACGGCCCGGGGAGCGAGTCGCGTACGCGGGCGAACGCCTGCACCAGCCTGTCGATGTTCTTGCGCGGCTCGAGTGTGCTCACGGTCAGGAGGAACGGACCCGAGACGCCGACCTTCTCCAGGACGGCGTCGGTACCGGCGACGTCGGGCGCGGGGAGATGGTCGGCGCCACTGGGCACGACCGTGATCCGTTCCGGCGCCACGCCCGCAGCCGTCAGGTCGGCTGCGACCAGCCGTGAGGGCGCCACGAGGGCGGCCCCGGACCCGACGGCCCGCCGCAGGGCCGCCTCGTGCCAGCGCACGCCGCGCCGGGTCGTCGCTTCGGGGTGCCGGCGCCACGCCATGTCGTGCACCGTCACGACCAGATGCTCGGGGCTGGCGCGGCGCAACTGCGGTGAGGCGAGGGACACCGAGTGGACGATGTCGAACCCGGCGGGGGCGCGTGCGAGCCGGTGGTCCCAGGCCCTGGTCAGGAGCCGGCTCGGCAGCCGCGACGTGTGCAAAGGAAGGTCGAAGGCACCCAGCGGGTCGGCCCGGCCGCCCGGTGGCCGACTGGCCAGCAGCGCCACGTCGACTCCCTCGCCTTCGTCGGCGGCCTGGGCCAAGCCTCCGAGCAGGCACCGTGCGTAGACGCCGACGCCACCGGGGACGCGCCGCCGCAGCTGCTCGACCGCCAGGAGCACAGACGGCGTGGCGCGCTCAGCCACGGCCTGCCGCCGCATCGCGGTAGAGCGCATCGAGTCCCTCGCCACAGCGTTGCCACGAGTAGCGGGACGACCAAGCCGTCCCGGCGGCGATGAGACGGCGGCGCTCGTCCTCGTCGCCCAGGCAACGGGCCAGCGCCTCGACGAGCCCTTCGTGATCGCCGGGCTCGACCAGTGCCGCGGCATCGCCCAGCACCTCGGGCAACGAGCCGGCGCTGGTCGCCACGACCGGCACGCCGGCCCGCATGGCCTGCAGCGGCGGGAACCCGAAGCCTTCGTACAGGGAGGGGTAGGCCAACACGCTGGCTCCGGCGAGCAGCGCCGCCAGGTCAGGCTGCGCCACCCAGCCCGTGCGGACGATCCGCTCCCTGCTCTTCGCCGCGTCGATGGCGGCATCCAGGGCCTGCTCCCCCCACCCCGGGGGCCCGGCGAGGACGAGGGCCACGTCGTGCTGGAGGTCCGCCACGGCGTCGAAGGCGCGCACCAGGCCCGGCAGGTCCTTGCGCGGCTCGGCCGTGCCGATGGCCAGGCAGAAGCGTGCCACCCCCGCCGGGAGGAGGCGCTGCAGGACCGCCGCGGCTTCGGCCTCGGTGGGTACCGGCAGCACCGGGATGCCCGGATTGACGACGCGGACGCGGGAGGAGTCGGCGCCGAATGCCTCCTGGACCTCGCCGGCCACGAAGGCCGAGTCGGTGTGGACCCAGGCGCCCCGCCCGAGAGCGCGGCGGATCAATCCGGGGTAGGCCAGCGTGGCCTCGTTGCACAGCTCCGGGTGATGCAACGGGGTGAGGTCGTGCACGGACACGACCGCGGCGGCGCGACTCGTCGGTGGCACCAGGAAATTCGTGCCGTGTACGACGTCGACGGCGCCCACGAACCACTCCAGAGGCGGCCGGTCGCGGCTCGCCCACAGCGCGTGCAGGGGCCGGGCCGGCATGGGCCGCTGATGCGCCCTGACCCCTTGTGGGAGATGTGACTCGATCAGCCGGCGTCTGCGCCAACTCACCGCGTACGCCCGCACGTCGAGAGCCGGACGCAGCGCCAGCGCCGCCAGCGCGCCGTGACAGAACGCTCCGACGCCCGTGGGGAGCCCGAGCAACGGCGTGGCATCGAGTGCCACGCGCAGGCGTGCCGGTTCCGGGGCCCGGGGCGAGGTGGACGGGCTCAGGTGGTGATCGCCCCGTCGATGGAGAGGATGGCTCCGGTGATGTAGTCGGCCTCGCTCGAACCGAGGTAGGCGAACGCTCCGGCGACCTCGTGCGGATAGGCGAATCCGATGGGTGACATCAACCGCTCAATGAGCTTCCAGTCGGCATCTTCGGGCGGGCCGAAGTTGTGGATGATGGGCGTGTCGACCCCACCGGGCGCCACGCCGTTCACACGCACACCGCGCGCCATGTATTCGACCGCCAGTGCCATGGTCAGGAGCCGCGCGCCACCCTTGGACGCGCAGTACGCGGCCGAGTAGGGCTGGCCCTTCATGCCGGCCGTCGAAATGGTGTTGACGATGGCCCCGCCGTTCTCGAGCATGCCCGGCAGGACGGCGCGGCACATGAGGAAGGTCCCCGTCAGATTGACCGCGATGATCTTGTCCCACCCGCTCAACGACTGCTCGGGCGTGTGGGCGAACCCGCCGATGCCCGCAATGTTGCAGAGGTTCGTGATGGTGCCCAGCTCTTCGCCGGCCCGGGCGACAGCGGCGGCGACGGCCGCTTCGTCGGTGACGTCACACGTCACCGCGATGGCGCGCCCTCCCGCCTCGGCGGACTCCGCATTGATTTCGGCGGCCACGGATGCGATGGAATCCTGGGTGACGTCGAGACAGGCCACGGCCGCGCCCTCGGCGGCCAGCCGGCGCGCCGTGGCCCGGCCGATGCCCGAACCCGAACCGGTGACCACTGCCACGCGGCCTGTGTAGCGACCAGGGGTGATCGCCTCGGGGGCCGTCCCCCGATTGGGATCGGACTCCCCGACTCGTGTCGTGGGGCTCATGCGCGCTCCTTCTCGTCTTCTTCTCCGGTGGGGCCATTGCCTAGCACCCCGGCACCGGGACGACGACTTCGCTCCAGGCCCAGCCGGCGCTCCTCGGCCCCCTGCGAGGCCAGGGCGGCGAGGCGCACGGGGTCGACCTTCATCATCGGCGTCAGCGGGAGCTCGTCGACGAGCACCACCGCGTCGGGGGCCTTGTAGTCGGAGAGCTCCCGGGCGCAGTATGCGCGCAACGACGCCAGGTCGGGCGTCTCCCCTTCCGCAGGCACCACCACGGCCACGCCCACCTCGCCCAGGACCTCGTCGGGGACGCCGACCACGGCCGCCCGGGCCACCGCCGGGTGCGAGGACAGGGTCTCCTCGACTTCGGCCGGGTACACGTTGTAGCCGCCGCGGATGTAGCGCTCGTGGGCGCGTCCGGACAGCTGCAGGTTGCCCTCGGGCGTGAGCCGCCCGAAGTCCCCGGTCGTGAGCCAGCCGTCAGGGCCGAGCACCACCGCCGTCGCGGCGGCATCCACCAGGTCGGTCGCCGCGCGCCCCGGCCCGGGCCGCGTCCCCAGTACCCGCGCATGGCCGCGGCCGATCGGAGCAGCACGCGGCCGACCGACCCGGCGGGCACGGGCTCTCCCCCGTCGTCGACGATGGCGAGCTCGACGCCGGGCACGGGACGGCCCACGGTGGTGGCCACCTCCTCGTCGGTCGACGTCAACGTCGTACCTGTCCCCAGCGAGGACTCCGTCGAGGTGTACCGCACCACGACCGGCACGCCGAAGCGGCCGCGCACCTCCGCCACCATGGACGCCGTCATGCGGGCTGCGCCCGTCCCGGCGACCCTGAGCGACCGGAGATCGGACCCCGCCAGCGCGTCACTGGCCAGCATGAGGGCCCACTGCGTCGGGACGCCCTGCGCGACCGTCACCTGTTCGTCGGCCATGACGCGGATGGCTTCGTCCGCCCGCCACGGGGTGGGGGTGATGATGGTCGTCACGGCGTTGCCGATTTCGTCCCAGGCCCTCGTCATGTAGCCCACGTGGGCGAAGGGCAGCGGGGAGAGCCTCCGGTCCCCCGGATGACTCAGGACGTCGGTTCCCCGGGCCACCGCGGCCAGGTTGGCGTGATCGAAGAGGGCACCCTTGGGCCGGCCGGTGGTGCCACTCGTCCACACCACCGCGACCGGATCCGACGAAACCAGCTTCGGCACACTGTCGGGCCCCTCTTCGTCCCACCAATGGCGCGTCTCGGCGCGGGCGACCACCTCGATCGTGCCCGCGTCGAGATGCCCACCCGCTTCGGGGTCGACCACCAGGAGCACGGGCGCCGCCCGGTCCACGATGGACGCCACCTCGCCCGCCCCCATGCGCGGGTTGATGCCCGAGGTGATCGCCCCCAATCGCAGCAGGCCGGCGTACAGCACCGCGTAGTCGAGAGAGGAGGGCAGCAACAGGCAGACGACGTCCCCCTTGGCCACCCCGAGGCGGGCCAGGTGGCCGGCGACGCCCTCGGCGGCACGATCCCACTCGGCGAACGTCAGGCTTCGCCGGCCGGCTCCGATGTCGGGCTCGACGTACGCCTCGACGTCCCCGTTGACCCGTGCCGCCTCCCGCAGGACCGACACAACGGTCTCGTGCTGATCCGACGGGATGCGCACTGGCATGGCGGGCGGCGATGGTACCAGGGGTGGCCGGAATGGCCCGCCTCCGGACGCTCCTATGCTCACCACGTGCTGGTGGCCCTGTGCGGCGGCGTCGGGGCCGCTCGAATGCTCGCAGGCCTGGTGCGCGTCGTCCCGCCCGATGCCATCACGGCGATCGTCAACGTCGGCGACGACACGGAGCTGCACGGCCTTGCCATCAGCCCCGACCTCGACACCGTGACCTACACCCTGGCCGGCATGGACAACCGCGAGACCGGTTGGGGCGTGGCGGGCGAGACCTGGACGGTGATGGAGGAACTGGGGCGTCTGGGGGGTGACGACTGGTTCCGCTTGGGCGACCGCGATCTGGCCACGCATCTCTTCCGCACGGGCCGTCTGCGCGGCGGGGCGCCGCTCAGCGCGGTGACGGCCGAGCTGGCACGGCGGCGTGGCATTGCGGTGCACCTCGTGCCGGTCAGCGACGACGCGCTGCGCACCCGCGTGGTGCTCGCCGAGGCGAGCACCCTCGGCCCGGCAGGGACCGAGGTCAGCTTCCAGGACTACTTCGTCCGCCTGCACCACGACGTGGCCGTGCGCGCCGTGCGCTTCGACGGAGCCGAGGCGGCACAGGCGGCGCCCGGCGTCATGGAGGCGCTGCGCGACGCGGAGCGCATCGTCGTCTGCCCGTCGAATCCCGTGGTCTCCATCGGGCCCGTTCTCGCCGTCCCGGGCGTGCGCGAAGCGCTGACGGCTCGACGCCCGCACGTGGTGGCGGTCTCGCCGATTGTGGCCGGTGCTGCCCTCAAGGGACCGGCCGACCGCCTCATGGCCGAATTGGGAACCGAGCCGTCCGTGGTCGGAGTGGCCCGTTTGTACGCCCCGTGGGTGGGCACGCTGGTCGTGGACGTCGCCGACGCGCACCATGCCGCCGCCGTCGAGGCCGAAGGGGTCCGGTGCGTCGTGACGCCGACGGTGATGGACTCACCTCAGCGGGCGGAAGAGCTCGCGCGGACGGTGGTCGATGCCCCGGCCTGAGGGTGTGCTGGTGCTTCCCGTCACCGGTCTGGGCGAGGTGGCGCCCGGCACCGACCTGGCCGCACTCATCGCCGGTGCCGTCGCGCCGGCCAATCCCGACGGTCCCGAGCTGGCGTCGGGTGACGTGGTGGTCGTCACGCAGAAGATCGTGTCCAAGGCGGAGGGGCGCATGGTCGAGCTCGACCACGCGGATCCGGCGGCCAAGCTCGCCCTCGTGCGCCAGGAGTCGGTGCGGGTGCTGCGCCAGCGCGGCGACCTCGTGATCAGCGAGACCAAGCACGGGTTCATCTGCGCCAACGCCGGCATCGACCTCTCCAACGTGGCCGACGGGACGGCGGCCCTCCTGCCGGAAGACTCGGATCGCTCGGCCCGGCGCATCCGGGCCGGCCTGGAGAACGCCCTCGGCGTTGCGCCGCTCGGCGTCATCGTCTCGGACACCTTCGGACGTCCCTGGCGGCGGGGCGTCACGGACGTGGCGATCGGGTGCGCCGGCGTGGCCGCCGTCATCGACTTGAAGGGCACGACCGACGCGGGCGGTCGTGAGCTCGTCGCCACGGAGATCTGCGTGGCCGACGAGCTGGCCTCAGCGGCGGAGCTCGTCATGGGCAAGGATCGCGGCGTGCCCGTGGCCGTCGTGCGGGGCGTCCCGAGGGAGTGGCTGCGCCCGGCCTCGGTGCGGGCGGAGGTCATTCGGCCCCCGGACGAGGACCTCTTTCGCTGAAGTCAGTCCTCGGTGGTGGCGCGCACGAACTCGAGGACGGCGCGGACCCCGTCGTCGAGCTGCGTCCAGGAGCGCCAACCGAGCTGAATGGCCGCCCGCTCGACGTCGAGGCATGACCGGATCAACTCGCCCTGGCGCAACGGCGCCAGGACCGACTTGACCTCGTTCCCCGACTGGGTCGCCATGGCCGCGACGAGCTCGTTGACCGATGTCTCGCGGCCGGTCCCGATGTTGCAGACAAGTCCGCCGCCACGGGTGGCGGCGCGCACGAAAGCGTCGACGACGTCATCGACGAAGACGTAGTCCCTGGTCTGCTCGCCGTCGCCGAAGATCGTCACGGGCTCGTCCCGCAGCACGCGGTCGGCGAAGATGGCCACCACGCCGGCCTCGCCGTGCGGATTCTGCCGGGGGCCGTAGACGTTGCCCAGAGCCAGGGCGCAGAACTCCAGGGAGTGCAGCTCGCGGTAGGCCACCAAGTAGTCGATGACGGCCTTCTTGGAGACCCCGTAGGGCGACAGTGGCTGCTGGGGGTGCGACTCGCGCACCGGGAGGTCCTCGTCGGAGGGCTCACCGTAGAGCGTGCCGCCACTGGCGGCGAACACGACGCGTTCGGCCTCGGCCTGCCGCGCCCCTTCCAGGACGTTGAGCGATCCCACCACGTTGACCGTGGCATCGAACGCCGGCCGTGCCACCGAGACGCGCACGTCGGCTTGCGCCGCCAGGTGGAAGACGAGCTCGGGCCGGCGGCGCGCCATCAGCTCGATGACCGCCGGCGCGCTGATGTCCAGATGGTGAATGGTGAGCGCCCGCCCGGCGCTGCCCCGGGCCTCGGCCAGGTTCGAGAGCGAGCCGGTCGAGAAGTCGTCGACGACGTCGACTTCGTGTCCCTCGACAAGAAGCCGATCGACGAGGTTGGACCCGATGAACCCGGCGCCTCCCGTGACCAGCGTGCGCATCCTCCGGCCTTTCTAGCCCGACACCCGCTCGCCGTCGACCAGCGTCCCTGACGAGACGACTGCATCGGCGCCGAGAACGGAGACCGCCCGGACGTCACCCCGCTGTCCCACAATGGAGCGCGGCCCCATGACGGAGCCGGCCACCTTGGCGTCGGCGGCGACGTGACACCCCTCCATCAGCACCGAATCGGAGACCACCGCACCCGACGACACGACCGTCCCCGCGCCGAGAATGCTGCGCTCGACCCGGGCGCCCGACTCGACGACGCAGCCCGAGAAGATGACAGAGGGGCCGGCCACGGCTCCCTCCAGGTCGCTCTCACCCTGCAGGAGGACCCCGTCGCCCCGGTCCGTCACCACCGGCGAGACGATGGGGCCGCGCTTCTGCTGCAGGTAGTCGAAGTTCGCTTCCAGATACGCAGCCGGGGTCCCGGTGTCGAGCCAGTAGCTCTCGTCGGAGCGGGCGAAGAGCCCACCGTCGCGCACCATGGCAGGGAAGGTCTCGCGCTCGATCGAGACGCGGCCCCCATCGGGAATGCGGGCGAGCACGGAGGGCTCGAGCACATAGGTCCCGGCGTTGATTTCGTTCGTGGGCGCCTCGTCGCGCGGTGGCTTCTCGACGAAGGCCAACACCCGGCCTTGGTCGTCGGTCGGCACCACGCCGAAAGCGGAGGGATCGGCCACCGGGTGCAGCGCGATGGTGCCCTCGGCGCCGCGCTCGCGATGGAAGGCGACCAGCACCGTCAGATCGAGGTCCGTCAGCACATCGCCGTTGACGACGACAAAGGTCTCGTCGATGCCGGCGAAGGTGGCGGCGAAGCGCACGGCGCCTGCCGTGTCGAGCGGCTCCGGCTCGACGGCGTAGGTCAGCCCCATGCCGGCGACCCGGCCGTCCGGGTACGCCTGCAGGAAGGCATCGGGCAGATAGCCGAGCGACAGGACGGCGTCCTCGATACCGTGCGAGGCGAGGTGGCCGAGCACCCGCTCGATCATGGGTACCCCGACGATCGGGAGCATCTGCTTGGGCGCCGAGAGCGTCAGAGGTCGGAGCCTCGTCCCCTCGCCGCCCACGAGGACAACCGCTTTCATTACTTGGTCGTCGTGGTGGACGAAGGCTTCGTCGTCGTCGTGGACGGCGCTGCGGTCGACGTCGTGGTGGACGGCGCCGACGTGGTGGTCGTGGCCGACGGCGCCGTGCTCGATGTCGTCCCGGCGGCCGTCGTCGTGGTGGTGGCCACCGGCGCCGAACCACCGGCGAGGACCTGCTGCAGGGCGAGAATGGTCGAAGCCGGCGGCTTCGGCAGCTGGGTCCCCTGGGGGGCGAAGCCGGTCGTGATCAGCTGGCGGTTCAAGAACTTGAGATCGGCGGGCTTGTCAGTCGTGGCGCCGCCGGTCTCCTGCTGCTCCCCGCTCTTGGACGTGCTCGTCGAGATGACCCAGGAGCGCGCCAGCACCACGCCGGTCTTGCCGGCATCGGGGGTTCCGGCCGGGCACTTGTCGCCGTTGCTGTAGGCCGGGACCTTGGACGAGGGGTACTTGAGGCTGGTGTTGGTCAACGTCAACCCGGTATACCCGCCGGCGAACTTCCCCAGGGTCGCGTTGTTGCCGGCCTCACTCGCCTTCTTGGGCGTGATGGCGAGGACCCCGCTGCCCGTGGTGGTCAGGCCCGTCGTGGCGGTGGACGGCGAGGCCGGCAGTGCCGACTCCATCGTCCCGCAGATGTCGAAGGCCAGGCCGGCGTGCCAGGACGTCCCGACCGCCGGCTCCACCACGGCCGCCGTCTGGTTGTAGTTGTACTTGGCCACGGCGATGGACGCGATCCCGACGATGACGATGATGATGAGCGCGGCGTACCAGTTCACCGGCATCTGCCCGCGGTAAGTGGTGCCACCGCCCGTTGCGGCGGCGCGTGCGACCGATTTTCCAGAAGAGCTTCTCGCCATGGCGGGTGGCAACCCTACAGCCTGGCGGGGTGCCCTCCCGCGGCAGGCGACCCCAGGAGCAGGTCACGGTAGAGAGCCGTCGTCGCAGGGTGGAGGCACTCCGGCGGGGCGGGCGCCGTCGTCCGGGCTGGTGGGCAGGGTGCCTCTCCCGCCAGGGTCCGCAGCTGCGCCATGGCCGAGTGGAGCCGGACCCGGTTGCCCTGGGCGGCGGTGGCCACCAAAAGTGCGCGGTAGAGGCGCTCGTCGTACGGGCTCACGTGCAGGGCCTGTCGGATCATCCACTCGGCGTCCTCCCCTTCGCCGAGGCGCACGAAGCCCTCAGCGCCGCGGAGTGCGGTGCGCACGACCAGCGCCTCGATCGCAGCCTGGGTGCCGTCGAAGACGGCCCAGTCGGTCCGGCGCAACCCCGAGAAGAGGGGGCCCCGGACCAGCCCCATGGCCCGGGCGAGCTGGTGCGGGTCGTCAGCGCCGGCCAGCGCCGCGAAGCGCTCGACATCGGTCGTGACCGAACCACCGAGGGAGAGGGCCACCCCGCGCGGCAGATGGGGGCGGCCCGCCACGTCCCGCCCGAGGGCGCGCCGGGCGTCGGAGGAGGTCGAGTGCGCGGTGGACGGCGACACGGCCCGCTCGGGCCAGATCGCCAGGGACCACTCGCTGTGACGGACGCCGTGGCGGTGGAAGGCCAGGTACACGACGAGCTCGAGCGCGGCCGCCCGGCGGAATGGTCCCGCGGCACCCCGGACCGCGACCGGCCCGAGGACCGCGACCTCGACGGCGTCACTGCTCACGCCGGTGAACGGTCTGCGACCAGCTTCGTGGGGGCGGAGGGATTCGAACCCTCACTGGGGACGGTTTAAGCGCCCTGCCTCTGCCTGTTGGGCTACGCCCCCTTCGCACCATTCTTGACCCAGTCCGGCTCCGTCGGGAGGATGGCCCGGTGGTGGGTGACCGCAGCCGAGTGGACCTGACCGATCTCGACATCTTCGCCGCGGGTTCCCGCACGCCGTCTTCGTCGCGGGGCCTCTTCGCGTCCGGGTCTACCTAGTCGGGCACGCCAATCAGCGGCCGGGCCTGCTCCAAGACGGCCAGTTCCTCGTCACCCGGCGCCGACACCAGCCGGGTGTGTGCCCCGAAGATCATGGTGGCGCGGTCCGCCGGTCCCCAGGGTCGCCAGTCGCCGATGCCCTCGTGACCGGGGTCGCCGGTCTTGGCGAAGGAGAGCCATGCCGTCTGCATCTGGGCGGAGAGCGCCTCCACCGCAGGGCCGCTCCCCGAGAAGACCTGCACCACAGGCAGGCGGACCGCCCCGAACACGAACGGCAGCTCCAGCGCATGGCACGAACCCAGGATCCCGCCGAACGCCGGTGACTCCCAATCGAAGAGATAGACGTAGGCGCGTGCGCCACGTGCGGCCTGCGCGGCCGCCAGCTGGAGGCTGGGCCAACGGAAGACGACATCGGTTCCGATGGCGACCCAGAGCGCGTTGGGCTCGATCGACTCGCCCCGGGACTCGCGGGCGGAGCGATAGGCGTCCACCACCTGTAGTGCGGACATGTCGGGCACTGCATTCTCGACCCAACGCGTCACTCCGTCGGCGTCGAGTGCCATCAATGCCGGGTTGCCGAGGCCGAAGAGGGTCAGCTCGTCCCGGTTGGTCCCGATCAACAGATCGATCCCCGCTGCCGCGCCATTGGCCACCGCCTCCAGCGGATGGGCGGGAAGAAGAACACCGTCGACGACAGGGAGGAAGGGCAGCGGGATCATCCCGGGATCCGGGTTCCGCTTTCCCATCTCCTCGGTCGCCGCCACGAGCTCGGCGGCGGGTACCCCCTCCAAAGCCTCCCGGGTGCACGACGGCCACACCCAGCATGGCGGCCAATCGATCGGCCGATCGCTCCGCCTCCGCCACGGTGTGCACGTGCACGCCGCCGCTCTGGACGATGGCGCGCCGGAAGAGCCCTTTGGCGGCCGGCGTACCCAGCAACGTGGCGACGCTGAATCCCCCGGCGGACTCCCCGAAGATCGTCACGTTGCCCGGGTCACCGCCGAAGACGGCGATGTTGTCGCGCACCCAGCGCAGTGCGGCGAGCTGATCCTGCACGCCCCAGTTCCCGAGCAGCCCGTCCGGATCGGCCAGGGATCGATGACCCAGGAAGCCGAGCGCGCCGAGCCGATAGTTGATGGTCACCACCACGGCGTCGCCGTTTCGCACCAGCTCGCCACCCCGGTAGAGGAAGACCGACCCGCTCCCCGAGGTGAAGCCACCTCCGTGGATGAAGACCATGACCGGTCGGGCCTGCCCGGCGCGAGCGCTCGGCGCCGCCGGAAGCTCGGGCGTCCACACGTTGAGCGAGAGGCAATCCTCGCTGTGCGGCTCCGACGAGGACGGGTCCGAGGGACTCGTGACGCCAGGCACGGCGGCTGACTGCGGGGCGATCGGTCCGAAGGTCGATGCGTCGCGGATCTCGCCCCACCCTTCGGCTTCCAACGGGGGTCGCCAGCGCAACGCACCCACCGGGGCCCGGCCGTACGGAATACCCGAGAACGACCAGTGGTCCTCACGCCAGACGCCTCTCAGCCTGCCCTGAGCAACGGTGACGACTCCCTGCACGCACCAGCACCCTACGGAGGCAAACGTCAAGGGTCAATCGAACGGCCAATCGGGCCGATACACAAACGGAGGGTGAACAGCGCGCGAACTCGGGACACAACCGGAAGGAAACGATGGGGATACCGAACATGCCACGAAGTGGCCATTACGCTGTTGCGCCGTGGATGCAGTGAATTGTCGGGACACTGTCCGCAGGCGGACTCCTCTTGTCAGGCTGACCATGGTGGTCGGCGTGCTCGCCGCGTTGCTGTCCACGGGGACGGCCGCGGCGAACGCGGGCGCGACCACCTCCACCACGCTGCCCGGGCCTGCGCCGAACCAGTCGCAGATCAACACCACACAGTCACAGGTGAGCCAGATAGAGGCGACGCTGTCCCAAGAGGAACAGCAGACCTCCATCCTCGACGATAAGTACAACACCGCCCAGCAGGCCCTGCAGGACGCGCAGGCCGCGTTGCAGACCATTGCCGCCAACATCGTCCACGCGCGTTCGGCCGTGAACGTGGACCGCAAGCTCGTCTCCAAGGATGCCGTGGCGGCCTACGTCTACGGCACGCCCGTGTCGGGCCTCGCCTCGTACTTCTCCACCTCGGCATCGTTGAGCCAGGCGCGCAACCAGTACACGTCGCAGATCGTGGGCAACCTCAGCCAGGACGAGACCGCGCTGCTGCAGTCCGAGAAGACCATGCAGGCACAGGAGGTGGCGCAACAGTCGGAGGCGGCCCAGGCTCAGTCGGAGGCGGCCCAGGCGAAGTCGCTCGCGCAGGCCAACGAGCAGGAAGCCGCGACGACGAAGGCCACCTTGGGTCAGGTGCAGGGCCAACTGGCCCAGGAGGTCGCAACGGCCGCCATCCAAGAAGCGCAGCAGGAGGCCGCCGCGGCGGCCGCGGCCCGCAGCGCGGCGAAGCAGCAACAGGCAGCCGCCGCGGCGGCAACGGCCGCCACCGTGGCTGGAGCCGTCGGTGGCTCCTCGAGCGCTGCGGCCGCGACGGCGGCGGCCAATCAGGCCGGCGGTGCCGGGCCGGTCGGCGGTTCCGCCACCGGGGGGAGTGCCGGCATGGCTGCCGTGCACGCGGCGGTGTCGCAGCTCGGCGTGCCCTACGTCTTCGGGGGTGAGCAGCCGGGCGTCGGCTTCGACTGCTCGGGACTCGTGCAATGGGCCTGGGCCCAGGCGGGGGCGTCGATCCCGCGAGTGACCGAGACCCAGTGGCCCGCTCTCACACACGTGTCGCTCGACGCCCTCCAGCCCGGTGACCTGCTCTTCTATTACAACCTCGACGGCGACAGCCAGGTCGACCATGTCGTCATGTACGCCGGCTCGGGGCCTTACGGGACGGACACGGTGATTCAGGCCCCGTTCACGGGATCGACCGTGTCCTACTCCCCCATCTTCACCGAGGGCCTGATCGGGGCGGCCCGGCCGTAGCGGGGATCCCGTCGGCCGGGTGATCAGTACGATGGCCCGGTGGCCAGCGGGCGCCAGGTTGTCGGCGAACAGAACCGATCGACCGCCATTGTGCCGATCCGCATCGCGTCCGGCAGCCTGGACGAGCCGGAGGATCCGCGCCTTTCCGACGTCGACGAGTGGGGGCGTTCCGAGCGGACGCGGGCGGTGGCACGCGCCATCTACGAGCCCATCTATTCGAGGTGGTTCCGCACGGAGTGGGAAGGCCTCGAGCGGATTCCCGCCGAGGGCGGCGCGCTCCTCGTCGCGAATCATGCCGGGGCCATCCCTTCCGACGCGCCGGTCATCATGCACGGGATCGAGAAGGAGCTGGGGCGGCCCGTCTACGGAATGGCCGACTACTTCTTCCGAACCGTGCCGGTCGTGGGGACCTTGTGGGCGCGTGCGGGGGGCGTCTCCGCTCGCCCCGCCAACGCCTACCGGCTCCTGCGGGAACAGCAGCAGCTCGCGCTGGTCTTCCCGGAAGGAACCAAGGGAACGTCCAAGTCGTTCACCGACCGTTATCAACTCCGGCGCTTCGGGCGCGGCGGCTTCGTCGAGATCGCCATGCGGGCCGGCGTGCCCGTCATTCCGATCGCGGTCGTGGGCGCCGAGGAGGCGATGCCGGTCGTGTTGCGGCTGCCGACGGTGGCCCGCGCCCTGGGCCTGCCGTATTTCCCGATCACGGCGAACCTGCTCGCCCTCGGACCGCTCGGGGTCGTGACACCGTTCCCCGCCAAGTTCAAGCTGCGCGTCCTGCCGCCCGTGTCCTTCGACGTTCCGGCCGATCAGGAGCGGTACTCGAAGAGCCGGATCATGGAGGAGTCCGAACGCATCCGTTCGCTGCTCCAGGAATCCATCTACGACATGCTGCGCGACCGTCGCAGCGTGTGGTTCGGCTGAGTCGGCCGTGGGTCGACGGGTCCTCGTGACGGGAGCCGACACCTTCTGGGGCGGTCGGATGGTCCAGGCGCTCGAGACCGATCCGGCCATGGACGTGATCCTGGGCATGGGAACGCGGGTGCCGTCGGTCCCTTTCGAGCGAGCCGAGTACGTCCGGGCCGACCAGACCTACTCCATCATGAACCGAATCGTGAAGGCGACCCAGGTCGACACGATCCTGCACACCTTCATGATCACCGACTCCTCGTCGGCGCCGACCCGGGCCATGCACGAGATCAACGTCATCGGGACGCTGAACCTGCTGGCCGCGGCCGGCGCCGCCGGATCGTCGGTGCGACACATTGTGGTCAAGTCGTCCACGCTGGTCTACGGCTCCGCCGCCAGCGATCCGAACACCTTCGCCGAGGACACACCTCGGAGCAGCACGGCCAGGAACAGCGTGGAGCGTGCCCTCGTCGAGGCCGATGGGTTGATGCGCGACTTTGCCGAGGACAATCCGGGCACCCTGGTCACCGTGCTCCGCTTCGCCAACGTCCTCGGGGAGCATCTCACCACGCCGATCAGCCGGAACCTCGCCCGGCCGGTGTGCCCGTCCATCTTCGGCTTCGACCCCTTGCTGCAATTCATCGAGGAGGGCGACGTGGTCCGCGCCCTGCTCCATGTCACCCAGGCCGGCATCCCCGGTCTCTACAACGTGGCGGCCGAGGGCCGGCTCCCCTGGAGCGAGGTGGCGGACATCTGCGGCACCCGGCTGGTGCCCCTGTCGCCCTACAGCCCCTTCAAAATCCGCCCGCTGGCCCGTTTGTTCGACCTGCCGCCCGAACTGCAGGACCTCCTGCGCTACGGCCGGGGCGTGGACACGAGGCGCTTTGCCGCCACCGGCTTCACCTACAACGCCACGACCGCCGGAGCCGTGCAGACGTTCATCCGGGCCCTCCGGCTCCGCCGCCAGGCGGGCAAGCAACCGTCGTCGTACACCTACGAGCACGACGTGGAGCAGTTCTTCCGCCATTCGCCGTCTGTCGTGACCGGCAGCGACACCTGAGGCTCAGTCCTCGAGCCACTCCTCCACCAGCTCCTGCTCGCGCACTGCCCATTCCTCGGCGGTGATGCCGTAGCGGACGTGATCCTCCCACTGCCCGTCGATCTCGAGCAGTCGCAGCGCGGTGCCCTCCTCGCGGATGCCGAGCTTCTCGACCACTCGCCGGCTGGCGGTGTTCCTCGGGATGATGGCGATCTCCACGCGGTGGAGCGAGATCGCCTCGAAGGCGAAGCGCAGCGCGACGACGACCGCCTCGGGCACGAGGCCCCGTCCCGCCAGCTCCTCGTCGACCCAGTACCCGATGACGCCGCTCTGGAAGGGCCCACGCTGAATGGAGGAGAGGGTCACCTCACCCGCGAAGCGCTCGCCGACGAAGATCCCGAAGCCGTAGCCCGTGCCGAGGTGCCGCTCACGTTCCCGGATGCCGCAGCGGGCGGCGAAGCTGGGGCGGTCCTCCGTCGGCGCCGGTGCGCCCTTGGGACGGGGCTCCCACCGCAGCAGCCAGCCGGCACACCGCGTCCGCACCTCGTGCCAGGCGGCAAAGTCGTTCTCCGTCAGCGAGCGCAGCAGGACCCGCCTTCCCCGGAGCTCCAGCGGCGCATGGCGCACCGCCCTGGCCGCAGTCATCGTCCGAGTACCTCCTTCAGCGCGCCCAGCAGGGCGACGACGTTTCTCCGGCGCGCCGTGTGCCCCATGCAGCCGATGCGCCAGATCTGCCCGGCCAGCCGGCCCGCGCCGGCACCGATCTCAATGCCGTAGACGGAGAGAAGTTCGCGCCGCACCAGGGCGTCGTCAACACCGGCCGGTATCCGCACGGTCGTGAGCTGCGGCAGACGGTGGTCGGGCGCCACCAGCAATTCGAGCCCGAGGTCACCCAGCCCTTCTTGCAGCAGGCGCCCGCACTCGGCGTGCCGTTCCCACGATGCGGGGAGTCCCTCGTCGAGAAGGGCGCCCAACCCGGCGTGGAGTGCCGCCACCATCACCACCGGCGCCGTGTGGTGGTACACCCGGGCCCCGCCGGAGGTGTCGTTCACGTAGCGCGCCAGGAGGTTCAGATCGAGGTACCAGCTCGAGGGCCGCTCGACGAGACGATCGAGGGCCCGCGGCGAGACGGTGAACGGCGACAGCCCGGGCGGGACCCCCAGGCATTTCTGCGTCCCGCTGTAGGCGATGTCGACGGACCAGTCGTCGACGGCCACTTCGATGCCGGCGAGTGAGGTGACCGTGTCGACCAGCAGCAACGCGTCACCCTTCGCCTGGCCCAATGAGGCGATGTCGTTGCGCACGCCGGTCGACGTCTCTGCGTGCACGACGGCGATCACCGCCGGATCAGGGTGTGCCGAGAGCAGTCGCTCCGGGTCGATGGGCTCGCCCCACTCTGCGTCGACGCGGACGACCTCCGCCCCGTGTCGGTCCGCCACCTCGCACATGCGTTCCCCGAACACGCCGTTGACCCCGACGACGACGACGTCGCCCGGGCGGACGAAGTTGACGAAGGAGGCCTCCATGCCCGCCGATCCGGTTCCGCTCAGCGGGAGGGTCAGCCCGTTCTGCGTCCCGAAGACCTGCCGCAGACGGTCGTTCGTGCTGTCGAGGATGGCCAGGAACTGCGGATCGAGGTGCCCGAGCACGGGACCGGCCAGCGCCATGGTCACTTCTGGGTAGGAATTCGAAGGTCCCGGCCCCATGAGGAGGCGGTCGGATATCCCCATCGGCGAATCGTGACAGGTCCACGCTCACCTGCGCCAACGCGCCGTCCACCCGACCGGGTTCCAGTAGATTGCCCGCGTGGAAAGGGTGCTCTACGCCCCCAGGGCCCTGCCGCCCCTCGCTCCCGACGTCTCGCAGGATCCCGGCCCGTATGCAGCCTGGTCCGCCGCCCGTGAGACGGAACGGGCCCGGGCCACGCGGTCGTCCAGGAAGGCCGTCCTCTGCCTGGTCATGCCCGTGTCCGACGCCGCTCCCGCCGCCGTGCGGCGCACGCTCGAGGCCCTGCGCCTCCAGCGCGGGGGCTGGTCGCTCACCGTCGTGACCCCCGAGGAGCGGCTGCCCGAAATTCGGGAGGTCGTGCATGCCTCCACCTCCTTTCTCAGCAGGCAACGCGTGCGGATTCTGGGTGGCGGCGGATCCGGCTCGGATCGCGAGCTGCTCGGGATCGGGATCCGAAGCGGTCCAGGGCGCCCGAAGGCCCTGATCTTCCCGGGTGACGTCTGGGCTCCCGATGCGAGCGCGCTGCTGAGCGCCGCTCTCACGCCGACGAACGTGGTCTACGCGGATGAGGACGCTCTCGACGTCGGACGGCACTCCGACGGCACCGCGACTCAAGCCGGACTTCTCGCCCGAGTTCCTGCTGACCAGCGCCTACGTCGGCAGGCCCCTCGCCATGGGGGCCGTCGTCGCGGACAACCTGCCCCGCCTGGTGGCCACGGGACCGGCACCGCGGCACTCGAGCACGAGTGTGCGCTCGCCGCGACCGAGGCCGCAGATGCGGTGGTCCACATACCCGAGGTGCTCTGCCATCGCACCGAGAACACGCCACCGCTCGCAGGGCCACCATCCGTCAGCCACCTGCAGGAGGCACTCCGCCGGCGAGAGGATGGGGCCGGGGTCGAAGCCGGCCCCGACGCAGACGACTACCGCATTGTGCGGGCGGCCCGGACCGACGTCTCCGTGAGCATCGTGATCCCCTTCCGTGACGAGCCGCGCCTCCTGCGCACCTGCGTCGACTCCATCGGAACGACGACCCGTCTGCACGCCAGCGTGGAGCTGGTGCTGATCGACAACGGCTCGTCAGACCCCGAGACCCTCACGCTGGTCGAACGGCTGGGCGCCCGTCCCGACGTCCGGGTGCTGCGCGATCCGCGGCCCTTCAACTGGGCGGCGCTCAACAACGCAGGAGCGTCGGAGGCGCGGGGAGACCTGTTGCTCTTCCTCAACAACGACATCGAGGCGCACCGAAGTGGATGGTTGACCGCCACTCTGCGCCCAGGCGCTGCGGGAAGACGTCGGCGCGGCGGGGGCCCGGCTCCTCTACCCGGACCGCGCGCGTGCAGCACTGCGGCCTGGTGGTGGGACTCACGGGTGCGGCGGGACATGTGCTCGGCGGACTGCCCGAAGACGCAGCCGGCTACCTGCGCATGGCGACGACGGCGCGCGAATGCTCGGCCGTCACGGGTGCCTGTCTGGCGACGCGGCGTTCCGTCTTCGAGGTCCTGGACGGGTTCGACGAGTCGCTCGGTGTCGATCTCAACGACGTCGATTACTGCCTGCGTGCCGCTGCCCTGGGCCTCCGCACGGTCTACGAGCCCGCAGCCGAGCTGATCCATCACGAGTCGCCCAGCCGGGGCACGGCCGGGGGCGTGGGTGACGTCCTCGAGTTCGTCGAGCGGTGGAAGGGGTACATTGCCGACGGAGACCGCTACTACAACCCACACCTCACTCGTGCGGATCCGTCGTGCGGACTCGCCCACCCGGGAGAGGAAGACGACTGGAACCGATGGTACGCGACGCTCACGAGCCACTAGCCCACGGGCCCGCTGCCGCCCCTCCCATGTTGCGCCAGCCTGCCGATGCGCCGCCGCCACTGGGCCGGCCCGGTGACACCGAAGGGGTGCGGTCGTTCCGTCGCGTGTGGTCGGACTGGAACACGGCCGGCACCACCCGATCGCTCCGCGCCTGGGCCGGCCGCGTCTCGGGCCGCTCGGACCGTCGCCTCCTGGCGGCGCTGGCCGGCGCGACCGAGGCCGTGGTGGCGCAGTGCGACCAACTGGCCGACCGCCTGACCGCGCAGGAAGCGGTGACGGCGGACGTGGCCGACTCCTTCGGCCGGGAGATCGTGCAGCTGCGCGCCGAGGTCGTCGCGCTGCGACGGAGCGTCGACGCGCTGCGCGGCAGTGAGTCGTGAGCCGCCCGGCAGCCGTCGTCCTGGGCTGCCACTGGCTCGACCGTCGCAGCGAACTGGCCTTCGTCACCCGGTCGATCGCCGGAGCAGCCAGCCGTTGCGGTGAGGTGGCCGTGCTCGTGCCCGGCGTCCCTGGACGACGCGAGGCCGACGGGGCGTTCGATCTGCAGGCGATCGGCCAGTCGGGGGCACTGCGGTGGCCCGCCGACGGGCCGACGGAGACCATCGTCATCGTCGACCATCTGACGAGCGAGGTCACGACCCTGCTCGCGGACGCCCGGCCGGCAGCGGTCCACTTCCTTTCCGGCGACGGCGCCCCCGGCGAGACCGACGTGGCAGCAGCTTGCCGTCGTGGGCGGTGAGAGCGTCGGCGTCCATGTCCCGGTGAACCGGATGGCCGAACGGGACCGGCACCACGGCTTCGGCTTCACCGACTACCTGCTCGTCCTGGGTGATCGCACCGGCGAACAGGCGGAGCCGCCTCCGGCCGCCGCCTGGCTCAGCGGCGCCTTCCCCGATGCCGATGTGGTGGTGCTCGAGGATGCGGTGGCATCAGCCTGGAAGGGAAGGGCGCTCCGCGGCAGGGTCTCGGTCGACACACGCATGGACCTGTGGCGGCTCCTGGCGCACGCCAACGTGTGCGTCGACCTGGCGCCCGGGGGGCTCATCGCCCGTGCCTGCGTGGAGGCGATGCGCTTCGGGACCCCGATCATCGTCCCCGCCGGATCGGGCCCGGCGGTCACCCACGCGGTTGCAACGGGCAGTGCCGCCTTCGGGGACGAGGCTGAGCTCCTCGAAGGCGTCGGCGCCCTTCGGGACGCGACGCGACCGGGCGGGGGCCTCGGATGCGGCCCGGCGCTACGCCGACGAGCGGTACGGCGATCCCCACGCGCTGGTGCGGCGGCTCGAGGGACTGTTGTCCGAGCGATCCCCGAACCCCGGGGGCGCCACCGGTGATTCACTAGGATGACCGGTCGTCGGACGTCGATTTTGCGCACATCGTGAGGCCTTGAAAACCATATGACCTGGTCAAGCCCGTACCTCTGCCCCCATGCCTCCGGTCCGGCTCCCACGGGCCGGGGAAAGCCCTCATGACCTCTGACGCCGGTTCACCGACAGGGGAGATGGCCGTGGCCTCCCAGGGCTCCGCCGAGCTCGAACTGCTCCCTGTGGCCGAGCCGGAGCGCTCGCAGGCCGTCCGCGCTCTCATCGGCCAGGTGATCGAGCAACAACAGGCCGAGCGCGAGGCCTTTCGCTCGGCCCTCCGGGTCTACGAGGAGGAAACGAAGAGGCTGACGGTCGAGGTGGCCGAGGCACGGAGCGAGCTCTCCGTGCAGATCGAAGCGGCCCGACGGGAACGTGAGCACCTGGTCGGTGAGTTCCTCGACCGGATCGATCATCTCTCCTCCAAGATCTCGACCTCGGCGGCGCGCTACGAGGCCCAGCTGGCCGAGAAGGACGTGCTCCTCCAGGACGGGGAACGACGGGTCGAGGCTTACGCGGGCCTCGCGGCCGACGCGCAGAGCGCGCATCGACGGGCATCCGCCATTCAACGTCGTGGCGGGTCACTGCGCCCGTCCGCCTGCTCTCCAGGATGCTGGCCAAGCGGGCGGCTCCCGCTCGGCCCGAGAACTAGCCCGGACGGCACAGTGGCCTCCGAGTTCGACCCCTTCTCCCACAACGTCTCGGTCATCGTCCTCAACTACAACCAGGCGGCGATGACCGTCGAGTGTCTCGACGCGCTGGCGGCGGCCCGCAGCGAGCTGATCAGGGAGATCATCGTGGTGGACAACGGGTCCACGCCGGCCGAGCTCTCCATTCTCCGCCAACGCCACCGACAGGAGGACTTCCTCCTCGTCGAGGTCGGGATCAACCGGTTCTTCGGTGAAGGCAACAACATCGGGGTCGACTTCGCGCAGGGGGACTACATCGTCTTCCTCAACAACGACGCTTTCGTGCAGCCGGGTTGGATCGAGGCACTGTGCGAGACGATGCGGAGCGATCCCCTCGGTTGCCGCAGTCGGCCCGATGTTCCTCTACCCCGACGGCAGGGTGCAGGAGGTCGGTGGCATCATCGTCCCGACCGGCGACGCCGTGCAGATCGGCAAGGGGGCCGTGTGGGGCCCCGAGCACTACGACACGCCGTGCCTGGTCGACTACTGCTCGGCCGCCTGTCTCATGATGCGGCGCGTCCGACTTCCTCAAGGTCGGCGGGTTCGGTCTCGAGTGGGAGCCCGCGTACTACGAGGACACCGATCTGTGTCTGAAGCTCTGGACACAGTGCGGCAAGGTCATGGTGAACCCGAACGCCCGGGTGATCCACATTGAGAGCAAGACCACCTCCGACAGCCGGCTGAAGCTGCACGACATCTCCGAAATCAACCGGGCGCGCTTCGTCAAGAAGTGGGGCCCCTGGCTCGAGGCGCGGCAGACGGCGCACTTGGCCAACCTTGCCCTGGCCCCCCAGCCCGAGATCGCCGAGCGCGGGACGTCGGACCTCGAGCCACGCGTCGCCCGGCCGGCGGCGTCGGACTCGCAGTATGTCCTCTACTCCCCGTACCAGCTCGTGCCCGGCGGCGGCGAGCGCATGTTGTTCGAGCTGGCGTCGGTGCTCTCCTCCGTCGCCGGGACGTCGAATGTCGTGTTCGCCTCACCGGACCGGTACAGCACCATCCGCATCCGCCAGATTGAGGCGACCTTCGGCTTCGACAATGTCATCGGCACGGCGTTGCCGTGGGACATGGTGGAGCCCGGCAGCTGTCGCTTCGCAGCCGTCATCGGCAATTCGATCGTGCCGCCCGTCCGGGCCTTCGGCAAGCGCAGCGTGTACCACATCCAATTCCCCTTCTGGGTACCTGACCGCATCGTCGAGGAGCACGGACACCTGCTCGCCGACTACGACGAGATCTGGGCCTACTCGGGATTCGTCCGCCGGAACATCAACGGACTGATCCGCCACTACGGGCTGGAAGCGCCGCCGATACGACTGCTCCATCCCCACGCCATGTGGTCGGGCAGCGTGACCGGCACTTCCGTGGCCCGAGCGTCGCACCATCCTGACGGTCGGTCGCTTCTTCACCGGCGGGCACAACAAGCGCCAGGACATCGTGATCGAGGCTTTCCGCCGCATGCTCGAGCTCGGCGTGGAAGGCGTGGACCTGGCGTTGGCCGGAGCCATCCACCCGAGCCCCGAGGGCAGGAAGCGGTTCCACGAACTGCAGAGCCTGGCCAGTGGGCTCCCCTGCACCTTCTACCCGAACATCGGACGCGCCGACCTCGCCGCGCTGTACGGGAAGTCCGCCGCCCTCGTCCATGCCGCCGGGTTCGGGGTCGATCCCGACGAGTTCCCCGAACGGCTCGAGCACTTCGGCATCACGCCCATTGAGGCGGCGAGCTTCGGTTGCATCCCCGTGGTCTACGGGCAGGGCGGCCCCCGTGAAGTGGTCCACACGCTCGGCAGCGACACCACCTTCGACACCGTCGAGGAATGCGCCGGACTCTTGGCCCGGCTCCTCGCCGATCCCGAGGGCTCCACGCTGCTGAGCGCCCATCTTCTCGAGAGCTGCCAGGTGTATTCACCGCAGGCCTATGCGGGCGGAGTGACCGATTCACTCCGTGATCTGGGGCTTTTTTAGGGTCAGCGGCCCCCTTACCGACGTCCGGCCATGACCGCGACCGCGGCCGGCCGCAGGCTAGATTCCCTTCGCACATGGTGCGGCCTGACACTGTCGATCGACGCCGCCCGCAGGCCGGCCGGGCCTCCCGCAGCAGCGGGATCGCCCGCACGCTTGCGCTTCGACCTCCCATCCCTTCCTTGCCATGACCCACGTCGCCGCCGATCAGCGCGAGGCAGAGGCGCCGGCCTACGACTCCGAACCCATGAGGACTCCCGTCCTCTCCTTGACGCGTGCGGACGTGCTGGCGACGAGCCTCGTCGTCGTCACGTACCTCGTGTTGGCGATCCTGGCCAACTGGAACGCGTGGTCGATGGGCGCCACGAGGGCGCTGCAGACCAGCCAGGATCCCAAGCTGAACACATGGCTCCTGGCGTGGACGCCCTTCGCCGTCTCCCACGGCGTGAACCCGCTCTTCAGCCACTGGGTCAACGTGCCGTACGGCGTCAACTATTCGGCGAACGTCGCCATCCCCCTCCTGGGCATCATCGTCAGTCCCATCACCGCGGTGTGGGGCCCGGTCGCCGCCACCAACTTCGTCATCACCCTCGCCTTCTTCAGCGCCGCCATCGGCGGGTACTGCTTCGTGCGGCACTGGGTGGCGTGGCGCCCCGCGGCCTTCCTCGGGGGCCTGTGCTTCGGCTTTTCGCCCTACATCGTCGCGGAGGGGGGCGCCCACATCCACACGATGTTCGTGTGCCTCGTCCCGTTCATCTTCCTGGTGCTCGACGAGATGTTCATCCGTCAGCGCTTTTCGCAGCGGGTGCTCGGACCCGTCCTCGGCCTCCTTCTCATCGCGCAGTACCTGATCGCGAGCGAGGTGCTCGCCACCACGGCCGTGATGGCGGCCATCGCGGGCATCCTGATCGCCCTCTTCAATTGGCGCGACGTGCGCGCGCACCTGACTCGCGGCACTGCCCGGTGCGGCACTGGCCCTGGGACTGGCCGCCGTCGTGCTCGCCTTTCCGATCCACTACGCGCTCTCGGGCCCGCTGCACTACAACCTGGTCATTCCCTCCGGGCAGTACCAGTCGGACCTTCTTTCCGCCGTGCTGCCGACGTCGAACCAGCTGATTGCGCCGACGAGCGCCGCCGTGATCTCCAACCAGTTCGCCAACAATCTCTCCGAGAACGGCGCCTACATCGGCATTCCGTTCATCCTCCTCCTCCTCGCGGCGGGTGTCGTCGGCCGTCGCTCCAAGGTCGTCGTCATTTCGATCCTTCTGGTCCTGAGTGCCTACGTGCTCTCCATGGGATCTCCCCTGCTCGTCCACAACAAGGTCACCAAGGTGCACCTGCCCGGGGGGATCCTGCGCCATCTCCCGCTCTTCGGCGGCGCCGTCTTCGCGCGGTTCTCGGTGTTCATCTTCCTCTTCGGCGCTCTCGTGCTCGGCGTGTCGGTCGAGTGGCTGCGACGGTGGCCGCGCTGGCCCAATCGCTGGGTCGGACTTCCCGTCGCGGCGATCGTCTCCGCCGTCGTCCTGGTGCCCCTCATCCCGGCGCTCCCCTACCCCGAGCTCGTCGTCGACACACCGTCCTTCTTCACCACCGACGCGGTCAACGCCGTGCCGCAGAGCTCCGTTGCGATCGTCTACCCCCCGACGTCGCCGGTCGATGCCGACTCGACCCTGTGGCAGGCCTCGGCGGGCATGCGCTTCAAGATGCCCGACGTCTACGCCCTGGTGCCGGTCGCCGGTCCCGTCTCACCCAACTGGGGCTCGCCCACCGTCACGTCGTCGACCTTGCTGTCGCTGCAGTCCGGGGCGGCCGTCCCGAGGACCGAGGACATCCGCAAGGAGCTGACCGCCGAATGGCGGAACTGGGACGCCCAGTCGATCATCATGGGACCCGGCGGCGACGAGGCGAACGCGCGCGACTTCATCACCTGGGTGGTCGGGAAGCCACCGGTCTCGACGCACGGCGTCTACCTCTGGAGCGACCTCCAGCAGGCGATCAAGACCTGAACCGTCGACGCGGACCGCCTTCTACGGGGCGGGTGGACGCATCGACATGACCAGGCCGTCGAGGATGTCGGCCTCCGACACGGTGCACGCCACGAGGGCGAAGCGCCGCATGACCTCGCGCAGCACCAGCGCGCCGCCGAAGATCACGTCCTGGCGCCCTTCGGGCAGGCCGAGCCGACGGCCACGCTGCCGCCGCCGGCTCCGCGCCCAGGACGTCACACCAGCGCGCCACGGCGTCGATCGTCAGCACCGCGTGATGGATGCGCGCCCGGTCGTACGCGGCCAGTCCCAGCTCCAGGCCGGCCAACGCGGACACGGTGCCGGCCAGGCCGACGAGCTGTCGCGACCCGACCGGCGTCCACCAGGGCCGGGATGGCGGCCGTGGCCCGGTCCAGTTCCGCCCCGATGGCCTGCTCCGCCGCCGCCGTCTCGGCCGGGGTCGGCGGGTCGCCGTGCAGGAAGCGCTCGGTGAGCCGGACGCAGCCGATGTCGAGGGAGACCGCCAGGATCTCTCCGGCCACCTTGGTCACCAACTCCGTCGATCCCCCGCCGATGTCGAGGACGACGACCGTGGCGTCACCGGCGGGGAGGTCGCCGGTGGCGCCCGGCGTAGGAGAGCCGTCCCTCCTCCTGACCCGACAGGAGCTCGGCCGGCGCGCCGACGATCTCGGCGGCCGGGAGGAGGAACGCGTCCCCGTTGGTGGCGTCCCGCACGGCCGACGTCGCCACGAGGCGGGCGCGGTCCACCCCTTCGGCGTCCATGATGGAGCGGTACGTCCGGAGCGTCGGCGAACGTGCGCTCCATGGCCTCGGGCTGCAGCCGGCGGGTGGCGTCGACCCCCTGGCCCAGGCGCGTGATCGTCATCTCCCGCGCCCGCACCTCGCCGGCCGGCCCGACGACGAGGAGCCGCGTGGAATTCGTGCCGCAGTCGACCGCTGCGAGTGCGCCGGCGTCGTTCACGCCGCCGAGTATCACAGAGCCCGATGTGCTCAAGCTTGCGGCCGGGTCAGATCGAGTCGGACCGCCACCCACGCCCCGACCACGTCGTCCCCGCCCGCCAACCACCAGGCCAGGTGGGCGTGCAGGCACTTGACCCCCTGGCGGGTCCCGCCGACCCCCCCGCTCGGACGGGGCCCGGCCCAGTCATCGGGAATCAGCGCGTCGCGCTCGGCGGCATAGCGGCGATGGCCCTCCGCCAGGGCCGCCTCGTCCACCTGCTGCGCCGCCTCACGGACGCCCCCCGCCGCCTCGAGCCGGCCGACGAGGACCCGCAGCTCGGGGTCCACGAGCCAATACCTCGTCGGCATGGGCGTGCCGTCGCGCAGGAAGGGCTCGTTGGCGATGACCACGGGCCGACCACCGGCACTGCGCACCACCACGGTGAAGGCACCTTCGGGGTCGCGTCCCAGCAGGCGTGCGACCTCCGCGGCGTCGCTCTCGGCGCCCTGACGGGGCTCCGCGCCGCCGGCTCCGGAGCTCAACGCCAGAATTCGAGAGCGTGCACCATGCGCGAGACGAATCCACCCGATGACGGGGAGGTCGCGTGCGGGTGCGTCGCGGTGGCGGCAGGCGCCGCGGCCGGCTCCGTGGTGGTCGTCGTGGTGACGCCGCCGGGCGGGAGCTCGGGAGTCGCCGACGGAGTCACCGGGCCGCTCGTTCCCGGGTCGCCGGCGTAGGGAGTGCCGGTGGCCGCGGCGCCCGAGGGCGGCAGGACCTCGTAGGCCTGCTGGCCGGGGCTCACCAGCTGGTACTGCTCACGGGCGATGCGCCCGATCTCGCCCGAATCGCTGAGGTTCTTGTTCTCCTGGGCCAGTGCGGCGTCCTGCGCGTGGAGGGCGTTGAGCTCCGCCTCGGTCCCGTGCAGGCTGGCGCGCTGGCTCAGCAGCGAGCCGGCCGGGAACCAGGCGAAGAGCACCACGGCGGAGGCCACGATCGACCCCACGAAGGCCAGCCGGGCTCTGCCCAGCGGCCCTTTCGCCTTGGCGCGCCCGCCCGACGGCTTCGCCTTCCGGCTACCGCGCGCCATGCCCGCCCCCGTCGACGCCCGCCAGGGCCGCCAGCCCCGGGAAGCCGGCCGACTCACCCAGGTCCTCTTCGATCCGGAGCAACTGGTTGTACTTGGCCACCCGGTCCGAGCGTGCCGGCGCACCCGCCTTGATCTGGCCGGCGTTGACCGCCACCACCAGGTCGGCGATCGTCGTGTCCTCGGTCTCGCCGGAGCGGTGCGAGATCACCGTGCCGTACGACGCCCCGTTGGCGAGCGCCACCGTGTCGAGCGTCTCGGTCAGCGTGCCGATCTGGTTGAGCTTGACCAGAATGGCGTTGGCCACCCCTTCGCGGATGCCCCGCTCCAGGATCGTCGCGTTGGTGACGAAGATGTCGTCGCCGACCAGCTGCACCCGCCCGCCCAGCGCCTTGGTGCACGCGGCCCAGCCGTCCCAGTCCTCCTCGGCCATGCCGTCTTCGATCGACACGATCGGGTAGCGGTCGACCAGCTCGACCCAGTAGTCGACCAGCTCGGCCGAGCTGAGCGTCCGGCCCTCCCCGGCCAGCACGTACGACCCGTCGTCCCACAACTCGCTCGTCGCGGGGTCGAGCGCGAGGGCGATCTCCTCGCCGGGCACCCGGCCGGCGCGCTCGATCGCCTCGAGCAGCAGCTTCACCGCATCCTCGTTCTGCGGGAGGTCGGGGGCGAAACCGCCTTCGTCGCCGACCGCGGTGGACATGCCCCGCTCGGCCAGCATCGTGCGCAGGGCGTGGTAGGTCTCGGTGCCCCAGCGCAGCGCCTCGCTGAACGAGGCCGCGCCGACCGGCATCAGCATGAACTCCTGGAAGTCGACGGAGTTGTTGGCGTGGGCGCCGCCGTTCAGCACGTTCAGCATCGGCACGGGCAGCGCGTGCGCGTTGGACCCGCCGATGGAGCGGTAGAGCGGGATCTCCAGGTCGTCCGCCACGGCCTTGGCACTGGCCAGTGAGACGGCCAGCAGCGCGTTGGCGCCGAGCCGGCCCTTGTCCGGCGTGCCGTCGAGGTCGATCATGGCGTGGTCGACCGCGCGCTGGTCGAGCGCGTCGAGGCCGCAGACGGCGTCGGCGATCTCGCCGTTGACGTTGGCCACGGCCTGCAGCACGCCCTTGCCCGAGAAGCGGTCGCCGCCGTCGCGGAGCTCCACCGCCTCGCGGATGCCGGTCGAGGCGCCCGAGGGGGCGATGGCACGGCCCCGCGCACCGGAGTCGAGCAGCACCTCGGCTTCGACGGTCGGGTTGCCGCGGGAGTCGAGAACCTCGCGCCCGATCACGTGCTCAATGGTGCTCACGACATCTCTCCTTGGTGTCTCCCCTGGTGGGACACCGGAACGCAACGTTAGCGGTTGCCCACCTGGTCTTCGGGGACGCCCTCCGCCGCGAGGATGTCCGCGCGCAGCGTCAGCGCGCGGTCGCGCAGCGCCTGTTCAGGGTCGACGCCGAGCCGCTGCGCCAGGTTGGCCACGGCGAAGAGCAGCTCGCCGACCGCAACGTGCGTGTCGCCGCTCCGTCGGCGGCCAGCGGATCGTCCGCCTGGGGATCGGACCCGGCCGCCTGCTCCGTCAAGGCGGCCAGCGCCCTCGCGGCCTCGCCCGTCCCGCCGCGTCGGGCTCCACCCCGACGGCGCGCGCCTTGCGGGCCAGCTTGGTCGTCAGCATCAGCGCGGGCAGACCGGCCGGGATGCCCTCGGTGACGCTGCGCCGGCCCTTCTCGCTCTTCTTGATCGCCTCCCAGTTCGTGACGACCTGTTCGGCCGTGTCGGCCTCGACGTCGCCGAACACGTGCGGGTGACGGTGCACCAGCTTGTCGTGCACGCCACGCGCCACGTCGGCCAGATCGAACTGCCCCTCTTCGTCGGCCAGCCGGGCGTGGAAGACGATCTGGAAGAGCAGATCGCCCAGCTCCTCCTGCAGGTGCGCGAAGGCGTCGGCCTCGTCGACGGCGTCACCGTCGCCGAGCCCGGCCAGCGCGTCGAGCACCTCGTAGCTCTCCTCGACGAGGTGGGGCATGAGCGAGGCGTGGGTCTGGACGGAGTCCCACGGGCAGCGCTCGCGCAGCGTGTCCATGAGGTCGACCAGTCCGGCCACCTCCGCGCCGGCGGAATGGCCGCCGGCGGGGACGAAGGCCGGGATGTAGAGCGACGTGAGGTGGTCGGGCTCGAGCGTGCGGTCGAGCTCCCACCAGTCGACGGCGATCACCACCTCGTCGTCGAGACCGAGGTGGTGCAGCAGCACCGGCCGGGGCGGCTCCACGTCGCTCGTCGTCCGGCAACGCGAGCTTGACCTCGGAGAGCAGGTGGCGGGACCAGCACTGGGCCACCAGGAACGGGCCGCCCCGCTCGGCCAGCGCCGGGCCCGAAGGCCTCGGCGTCGACCAGGCGCACGCCCTCGGCCAGGGGGTCGATACCGAGCGCCACCCAGGCCAGGTCCAAGAAGGAGAGGGCGGGCAGGGCGGTGACCTCCACCCGGCCGTCGGCCCGCAGCAGCTCGACGGTGCGCTCGGCCACCAGGGGCGAGCCGGGCACGGCGTAGACGACGCCGTCGGGCCCCGCCTCGCAGTGCCGCGGCCACCAGGGCCTCGACGATGCCGGCGTAGACCTCGTCGAAGGTGGCCGCCGACTCGTAGAGGTGGTCGAACGACGGGACGTCGGCGAACCCGGCCGCGGCCGGGTGGCGCGCCGTGCGCAGGAAGGCCCGTCCCCGCGGCGCCCCGCAGCAACGTGCGCGACGTCGTCCCCGACGAGGTCGGGACCGGCCGGCCCGAGGCCCACCACCGTGACGTGGGGGCGTTGCGCCACGCTCAGCCGCTGGAAGGGGATGGACGACGCCGCGCCCGAGACCGATGCCGGCGCGCACGCGGCCGACGTTGGCGCTGGCGTTCAGCACGTCCGTCGGCTCCGGCGCCAGGGGTGCCAGGACCGAGGCGTTGACCGGCACCCAGACCCCGTACTGCGGGTTGACGCTCACCGCGGAGCGGCGCTCGGCGGCGGTGAGTGCCGTTCTGCGTCGCCGTCGCCCCCTTCGCCTGGACGGCGTTGGCCACGGCCGCCTTCGCCTTGGCGTAGGGCGTGGGCGTGCGCGAGGTGATCTGCAGCAGGAGGTACTTCCCGTTGCCGAGATCGGGTCCGACACGGCGCCGGTGGCCAGGCTCTGGATGTGCGCCGACGCCGGCAGGGCCGACTCCAGGTCGGCCAGCACGTGCGCAGCCCTGATCGCCGCCGCCGCTGCTGGCCGTGTTCGACGACCACCGTGGAGAACGGGGTGCCGAAGGCGACCTGTGCGGCCGCATCCTGCGCCTCGCTCTCGCTGGCGAAGGCCGCCGCCGAAAGACAGGCCGAGTCGAAGTCCGCGCTGGTGCGCGTTGTAGTAGCGCTGCAGGTCGGCTGTCGCTCGAGCCGACGCCGGCCAGGTCCTCCTCCAGCGCGGCGGCCGTGGCCACGAACTGCACCTGCTCGTCGACGAACGACGCCGGCATGGTGTCGAGGACCTGCTTCCCGGTGAGCGGCTGGCCCGGTCAGGCTGCAGCCGTAGCGCACGTCCTGGCCCTGCTGGGTCTGGAGGATCTGCGGACATGACGTTCGTGATCTGCCCGGTCAGGTTCGTGCGGGCCGTCGCCAGCTCGGCCGGGGTCACGGTGACGTTGCGCTTGCTCGGCCACCTGCAGCAGCAGCTGGTGGCCGATCTCCGTCTCGAGGTAGTTGGCCGTGAACCCCGTCGTCGCCGTCGGGTGGTCCCCGGCGTACTGGCCCGTGCCGGCGCCGACGACCGACGGCAGCTGCTCGCTCCCGTTCGACGACAGGTACGCCTCGGAGTTGAGGTAGCACTGGTAGTAGGCGCTGTCGGCGATCGCGCTCACGTCGGAGTTGAGGTCCGCCTGGCTGATGCCGGTGCCGTTGACCGTCGCCGCGTTCGACGGCACCGAGAACGCCGCCCAGGCGAGGCCGCCGGCGAGGACGATGAGGAGGACGATGAGTCGCTTCACGCGCCGCGCACCTTACAAGGTGTCCTCGCCGGAGCTCACATCGGCCAGCGGGAGCAACTCCTCGATCAGGCTCCGCACGGCGTCGGGCGCCGAATCCCCGTTGGTGATGGGAACCAGCAGCTGGGCCAGGTCCTCCCGGTACGTCGCCCCCGGCACGAGGCGCCGGAGCCGCACCTGGGCGCTGGCCGGCAGCGCCACCGGGGAGACCCGCACCGTCGGCGGGCGCCCGCCCGCGGCGCGCACCGAGCTCATGGCCACCTCGCTGATGCCGCGCGCCAACGCGGCGGCCCGCAGCCGGGCCAGGGCCAGCAGGCCGTCGGCCGCCGGCGGCAGGGGCCCGTAGCGGTCCACCCACTCGGCGCCGATGTCGTCGACGTCGGCCAGGGAGGTGGCCGAGGCCAGGCGGCGGTAGGCCTCCAGCCGGGCGTCCTCGGCCGCCACGTAGTCCTTGGGCAGGTGGGCGTCGCCGGGGACGTCGAGGGACACGGTCGACGGGGTCGGCCGGGGCTCGCCCCGGGCCTCGGCCACCGCCTCGGCCACCAGCTGGACGTAGAGGTCGTAGCCCACCGCGGCGATGTGCCCCGACTGGTCCGAGCCCAAGAGGTTGCCCGCGCCCCGGATCTCGAGGTCGCGCATGGCGATCTTGAAGCCCGAGCCGAGCTCGGTGTGCTCGCCGATCGTCCGCAGGCGCTCGTAGGCCTGCTCGGACAGGACCCGGTCGGCCGGGTGGAAGAGGTAGGCGTAGGCCCGCTGGCCGCTGCGGCCCACCCGGCCCCGGATCTGGTGCAGCTGGCCCAGCCCGAGCAGGTCGGCCCGGTCGACGATGAGCGTGTTGACCGAGGGCATGTCGATCCCCGACTCGATGATGGTGGTGCAGACGAGCACGTCGTAGCGCCGCTCCCAGAAGTCGAGCACGACGGTCTCGAGGCTGCCCTCGTCCATCTGGCCGTGGGCGACGGCCACCCGGGCCTCGGGGACCATGGCCCGGATGTCGCGGGCGACCCGGTCGATGTCCGACACCCGGTTGTGGACGTAGAAGACCTGCCCCTCGCGCAGCATCTCGCGCCGGAGCGCCTCGCTGATGGCCGAGGGGTCGTGCTCGCCGACGTAGGTGAGGATCGGCCGGCGGTCGGCGGGCGGGGTGTTGACCATGGAGAGGTCGCGGATCCCGGTCAGCGCCATCTCCAGCGTGCGCGGGATCGGGCTGGCCGTCAGCGTGAGCACGTCGACGCCCTCGGCCATGCGCTTGACCGCCTCCTTGTGCGTCACCCCGAAGCGCTGCTCCTCGTCGACCACCAGAATCCCGAGGTCCTTGAACTGCACGTCCTGGGCCAGCAGGCGGTGGGTGCCGACGACGACGTCGACGCTCCCGTCGGCCAGGCCCTGCACGACCTTGCGCTGCTCGGCCGGCGAGAGGAAGCGGCTGAGCAGCTCCACGCGGACCGGGTACGGGGCGAAGCGGTCGGCGAAGGTCTGCGCGTGCTGGCTGGCCAGCAGCGTGGTGGGCGCCAGCACGGCGGCCTGCGTCCCGTCCTGCACCGCCTTGAACGCCGCACGCACCGCCACCTCGGTCTTGCCGAAGCCGACGTCGCCGCAGACCAGGCGGTCCATCGGCCGCGGCTCCTCCATGTCCGCCTTCACGTCGGCGATGGCCTTCAGCTGGTCCTCGGTCTCGACGAACCCGAACGACCCCTCCATCTCCGTCTGCCACGGCGTGTCGGGGCCGAACGCCCTGCCCTCGACGGCCAGCCGGCGCCGGTAGAGCTCCACCAGCTCGGCCGCCACCTCGGCCGCGGCCTGGCGCGCCTTGGCCCGCGTCTGCTGCCAGTCGGACCCGCCCATCTTCGAGAGCGTCGGGGACTCGCCGCCGCTGTAGGGCGTGATCGCCTCGATCTGCTCGACCGGCAGGTAGAGGCGGTCCGAGCCGCGGTACTGCAGGATCAGGTAGTCCCGGGTGGTCCCGCCCATCGTCCTCGTCGTCACGCCCTCGAAGCGGGCCACGCCGTGCTGGCGGTGGACGACGAAGCTGCCCGGCCTCGAGGTCGTCGAAGAAGCCGTCGGCGGCCCGCGCCCGGGGGCGGGCCCGGCGGTGCGGGACCCGCCGCCCCGTGACGTCGGTCTCGGACAGCACGGCGACCTTGGCCTCGGGGAGGATGAACCCGCTGGTGAGCGGCGCCGCCACCACGCAGGCACCCGCCGTCCCGGGGGCGACCGCCACGACGGGCGCGTGCACGCCCTCGGCCGCCAGCGCGGCGGACAGCCGCCCGGCGCCCGCCGGTGTGGCGGCGCACAACGTGACCGCGTAGCCCTGCCCGACCAGTCCCGTGACGCCGGCGGCCAGACGGGCGGGGTCCCCCGCCACCGGGTCGAACCGGCGCACGGTGAGCGCGGCGGTGTCGGGGCCCTCGGGCACGGGCGGCAGGGCGGTGACGCCGGCGCCGCTCTCGCTCAGCAGGCGCTCGAAGGGCACGTGCAGGCGGGGGAAGGCCCCCTCCTCGCCCTCCTGCGCTCCCCAGGTCGCCGCCAGCGTCTCGGCCAGCGCCGCCTCCTCGTCGAGCAGCTGCACGGCGCGGTCGCGGATCCGGCGCGGCTCGACCAGCACGACCTGGCTCCCGGCCCCGAGGAGGTCGGGCAGGACGCGGGCCGCGTCGTCCAGGAAGGGCAGCCACGACTCCATGCCGTCGAACTGGACGCCCTCGGCCAGGTGCTCCCAGATCGACGCGCCCCACGGACGCCGCGCGACCAGGACGCGCGCCGCCTCGCCCAGGGCCGGGGTCACCACGAGCTCGCGGCAGCCGTAGAGCGCGACGGCGCGCAGGTCGTGGGACGACCGCTGGTCGCTGACGGAGAACGCCGTCAGCCGGTCCACCTCGTCGCCCCAGAGGTCGATGCGGACGGGGACGTCGGCCGTGGAGGGGAAGACGTCGACGATGCCGCCGCGCACCGCGAACTCCCCCCGGTGCTCCACCTGGTGCTCGCGCCGGTACCCCATCGCCACCAGCCGGGGCAGGAGCTCGGCCACGTCGACCTGCTGGCCCGGGCGGATGACCACGGGCGCCGTCCCCTCCAGGGGGCCGAGGCGCTGCAGGAGGGCCCGGACCGGGGCGACGATGACCCGGGGCGGGGGCGGCAGCCCGGGGTCGGGCTCGCCGGTCAGCGCGTGCAGCACCGCCAGGCGGCGGCCCATCGTCTCGGTCTCGGGGCTGACCCGCTCGAAGGGCAGCGTCTCCCAGGCCGGCAGGACCGTGACCGGGCCCGCCAACGCGCCGACGACCGATCCGGCGTCGGGCTCTTCGGCCCGGTCCTCCTCGGAGGCGATCAGGCAGGCCAGGTCGTCGCCCAGCCGCTCCGCGTCGAGGCCGGTGGCGGTGACCACCAGCAACGGCGTGCGCTCCGTGAACGCCGCCAGCGCGGCGGCGACCACCGCCTGGGCCGCCTCGGGGACGGCGACGGTGCCGTCGGCCGCACCGATGAGCACGCCCAGGACGGGGTCGCCGCGCAGCAGGCGCGGCACGGCGGCCAGGCTGCCGGCGCCGGGGTCGGTGCTCGTCTCGGTCGTGGGGGGAACGGCGGTCATCGGTCTGGTCGGGTCAGTGGTCGGGTCAGGTGGGGTCATACGTCATCGGTCAGCTCGGCAGGGAGTGGCACCACAGCATGGCGGCGTCCATCCCGTCCGCCACGATGCGCTCGACGGCGTCCGCCGCCGTCTGCACCGACGCGTCGACGAGCTCGCGCACCGCCTTGGGGGGACGCCGCAGCACGTGCGACGCGCCCTGGGCCGCGCTCGGGGGCTTGCCCACCCCGATGCGCACGCGCAGGAAGTCCGGCGAATGCAGGTGCGACTGCACCGAGCGCAGCCCGTTGTGCCCGGCCAGGCCGCCGCCCTCCTTCAGGCGGACCGTGCCCGGCGGCAGGTCGAGCTCGTCGTGCACGATCACGACGGAGGCCGGCTCGTCGATCCCGAACCGTGTGGCCAGCTGGCGCACGGCCACCCCCGAGTCGTTCATGTAGGTGGTCGGCACCGCCAGGGCGACGCGCCGTCCGGCCAGGGTCACCACCGCCATCCGGGCCTGGACGCCCTTCTCGGCCCGCAGGGAGGCGCCGTGGCGCTCGGCCAGCAGCTCCACCGTGTCGGACCCGGCGTTGTGCAGGCTCCCGGCGAATTCCGCTCCGGGGTTGCCCAGCCCGACGACGAGCAGGTCCGCCGGTGTCCCCCGGTGCTCGGACCGGGCAAAGGGGCGGCGCAGGGCCTAGCTCTCTTCGCTGCCCGCCTCGGCCGACGCGTCTCCGGACGACTCGGCGCTGGCACCGCCCTCGGCACCTTCCTCGCCTTCGCCCTCGCCCTCGCCCTCTTCGGTGACCACACGCGGCGGCTGTCCGATGGCGACGGCGGACTCGGGGTCGACGTCGGTCGTGACGCCGTCGGGGAGAGGCAGGTCGGAGACCCGGATCTGGCCGCCGATGACGAGCTCGGTGATGTCGACCTCGATGGCCGAGGGGATGGCCGTCGGCAGGGCGTTGATGGCCAGCGTGAACATCTGCTGGTCGACGAGGCCGTCGCCGTGCTGCACCTCGAGCGCCTCGCCCACGAGGACGATCGGCACGTCGGCGCTGATGACCTCGTCGCGGCGGACGATGATGAAGTCGACGTGGGTCACCGTCTGGGCCACGGGGTGCCGCTGCATCTCACGGGCCAGGGCGAGGTAGGTGCCCGAACCGGTGTCGAGGGAGAGCAGCTGGTTGGCCCCGGCCTCGCTGTTGAGGGCGATGCGCAGCTCGCGGGCCACGATGGCCACCGGCAGCGGGTCGGTCCCGTGGCCGTAGATGACGCCCGGGATCTTGCCTTCACGCCGCAGGCGGCGCACGGCGCGCGAGCCCGTGGGGCGCCCGACTTCGGCGGCGAGTACGACTTCGGCCATGACGAATCTCCTCAGGTGGCGAGAACGGTGGTCGCGGACGGCGTAGTGCCTCCGGCGAACGGCCTACCAGCGTAGCCGCACCGGGCCCGGCCGGACCACCGGCCCGGCCCGCCGGCCCCTAGACCAGGTTGTCCCCGCCGAAGAGCTCGGAGACCGAGGTGTCCTCGAAGACGGCGTCGATGGCGTCGGCGATGATCTTGGCCACCGACAGGACCTCGAGCTTGTCGAAGATCCGGTCCTCGGCCACCGGCAGGGTGTCGGTCACCACGACCCGGGAGATGGGCGCCGCCTTCAGGCGGTCCACGGCGGGGTCGGACAGGACGGCGTGGGTGGCCATGACCGAGATGTCCGAGGCGCCGGCGTCGTTCAGCAGCTCGGCGGCGGCGCAGATGGTCCCGGCGGTGTCGATCATGTCGTCGATCAGGACGCAGTGGCGGCCCTCGACGTCACCGACCACGTGGCGGGCCTTGACCTCGTTGTAGGTGCCGCGCGGCCGGGTCTTGTGGATCAGGGCCAGGTCGAAGCCGAGATGCTGGCTGTAGCGCTCGGCCACCTTCACCCGCCCGGCGTCGGGCGCCACCACGACGACGTCGCCCCCGAAGTTCTCGCGCATGTACGACTCGAGCACCGGGGCCGCCACCAGGTGGTCGAAGGGCGTGTCGAAGAAGCCCTGGATCTGCCCGGAGTGCAGGTCGACGCTGATGACCCGGTCGGCGCCGGCCGCCGAGAGCATGTCGGCCACGAGCTTGGCCGTGATGGGCTCACGACCGGTCGACTTGCGGTCCTGGCGCGAGTAGCCGTAGTAGGGGCAGACCGCGGTGATGCGCTTGGCCGAGGCCCGCTTGGCGGCGTCGATCATGATGAGGTGCTCCATGAGCGAGTCGTTCACCGGGCTGGCGTGGGTCTGCACGATGAAGACGTCGCAGCCGCGGATGGAGATGTCGTACTTGCAGTAGATCTCGCCGTTGGCGAACTCGCGCAGGTTCGCCTCGCCCAGCTCGACGCCCAGATGGCCCGCGATGTCGCGGGCCAGCGTCGGGTGCGCACGCCCGGAGATCAGCTCGAGGCGACGCCGCGGGATCAACTCCACATCCGACAACGCTACTGCGCCGCCACGGGTCGCGTCGCCGGGCCGTTCGGCCCGATCGGCGCCGTTCGGGTCGATCCGCGGCGAGCGCGGCCCGTTCAGCCCTCGGGGCCCGCCACCACCGAATGGGGCGCCAGCTCCACGCCGTCGCCCACCTCCGGACCCGGGCTGCAGCACGCTGTAGGCGCCGATGCGTGCCCCGGCACCGATGGTGGCCAGGGTGCAGACGCTCTCCGACACCACCGCGCCGTCGCCGACGCTGGTGTCGGTCAGGACGCTGTTGGGCCCGATCTCGGCTCCGGCGCCGACGACGCAGTCGCCGCGCAGGATGACCCCGGGCAGCAGGGAGACGTCCGCCTCCAGGTGCACCTCGGCGTCGACGTAGGTGCGCTCGGGGTCCCACATGGTGACGCCCCGGCGCATCCAGCGCTCGTTGATGCGGTCGCGCAGCTCGGCCTCGGCCACGGCCAGCTGGGCCCGGTCGTTCACGCCCGCCGCCTCCATGGAGTCGGGCAGCACCAGCGAGCGCACCCGGTAGCCCGCGCTCGAAAGCACCCCGACGGCGTCGGTCAGGTAGTACTCGCCCTGGGCGTTGGCCGGGCTGAGGCGGCGCAGCGTGGGCGCCAGGATGCTGCGCCGGAAGCAGTAGATGGAGGTGTTGACCTCGTCGATGCCCTTCTCCTCCTCGGTGGCGTCGGCCTCCTCGACCACCCGGACCACGTGCCCGTCCTTGCCGTGCACGACCCGGCCGTAGCCGAGCGGGTTCTCCACGACGGCGGTCAGCAGGGTGGCGCCGGCGTCCTCGGCCCGGTGGGCCCGCACCAGCGCGGCCAGGGTCTGGGGGCGCAGCAGCGGCGTGTCGCCGGGCAGGACCACGACGTCCTCGGTCTCGTCGTCATCGTCGTCGGGCAGCCCCGTCAGGCCCACGGCGAGGGCATCGCCGGTCCCGGTCCGGGTCAGCTGCTCCACGAACTCGATCTCCATGGTGGGCGGGGCGTGCTGCACCAGGGTCTTGGTGACCCATTCGGCCCGGTGCCCCACGACCACGACGACCCGCCGCACGTCCACCTCGGCCATGGCGTCGAGCACGTGGAGGATCATCGGGCGCCCGCACAGGAGGTGGAGGGGCTTGGGGCGCTCGGACCGCATCCGGGTCCCCTCCCCGGCGGCCAGGACGACGGCGGAAAGACGGCGCTCGGGCATCGCGCATTCTTAGCCCGCCGAAATGCTCAGCGTGCGTATGGGACACTCGTGGGCGTGCCGGAATTGGTGCCCTACGACGAGTTCGGGCTGTTCCACGAGAACGCAGCCGAGTACGGCCTGCCCTACGACGGGCCGCCCACGGTGCGCCGGGTCGACGTGGAGGTCTCCCCCGGCCGCGCTGTCTCCAGCCTGCTCTGGGGCAGCGGACCGCCCGAGCTCGTGCTGGTGCACGGCGGGGCGCAGAACGCCCACACGTGGGACACCGTGGCCCTGGCCCTGGGCCGGCCGCTCCTGGCCATCGACCTGCCCGGGCACGGCCACTCCGACGGCGGGCTCGACGGTTCCATTTCGGCCGTCGGCAACGGGCGCGACCTGGCGACCGTGATCGCCGAGCTGGCGCCCGAGGCCCGTGGCGTCGTCGGCATGTCGCTCGGCGGCGTCTCGTCCCTGGCGCTGGCCGCCCACGCCCCCGAGCTGGTGCGCGCCCTGGTGCTCGTCGACGTCACGCCGGGCGTGAACGCCGAGAAGGCGGCGCCGATCACCAACTTCGTCAACGGCCCGGCCAGCTTCGACAGCTTCGACGAGCTGCTGGCCCGCACGATCGAGCACAACCCGGGCCGCTCGGAGTCGTCGCTGCGCCGGGGCATTCTGCACAACGCCGTGCAGCGCGAGGACGGCAGCTGGGTCTGGCGCTACGCCCGCTTCCGCACCGAGCCGTCGGGTCCCGCCGCGCACCCCGAGTTCGGCGACCTGTGGGACGCCGTGTCCGGGCTCACCGTCCCTCTGCTGCTGGTGCGCGGCCTGGCCTGGTCGGTGGTCGACGACGAGGACGTGGCCGAGCTCCTGCGCCGCCAGCCCACGGCGACCGTCATCGGCGTGGAGGGGGCGGGCCACAGCGTGCAGGGCGACCGCCCGCTGGAGCTCGCCGGCATCATCGACGACTTCCTCTTCCGGGGCGCCTGATGGACGCAGTTCCGATGCACACCACGCCTGATGGACAAGAACGTCTGGTTCTCGCGCCGCGCCGTCAAGCTCCACGTCGTCATCCTGATCGTGGTGCCGGCCTTCCTCGCCCTGTGCCTGTGGCAGGTCAGCCGGGCGCTCAACGGCAACAGCCTCAGTTGGGCCTACGTGTTCGAGTGGCCGCTGTTCGCGGCCTACGCCATCTACATGTGGTGGCGCTTCGTGCACGAGCCCGCTCCGGAGGGGTCGCCGGGCGACACCGCCGCAGCCGATCCCGGCGGCCCGGACGCCGCGACCGCCGGACCGCAGCCGATCACCGGCGCCCGAGACGCCCGAGGAATTGAAGGAGGACGCCGAGATGGCGGCCTACAACGACTACCTGGCCCAGCTGGCGGAGCGGGACAAGGCCACGGGTCGCTGACTCGCTCTTTCGGAGGTGGGGCTCCGGGGGGAGGGCTCGAACCTCCAACATCCGGCTCCAAAGGCCGACGTTCTGCCGATTGAACTACCCCGGACCGTGGCGGGCGCCGCCTTCAGGTTAGACACGCGGCAAGGCAGGGCCCGGCCGAGGCGCGGCGATAGGTTCTGTGGTCGTGCGCATCCTGGTGGTGGACGATGACCCCGCGGTCCGCCGGTCGATCGACCGTGCCCTGCGGCTCGAGGGCTACGACGTGGTGGGCGTTCCCTCGGGCGGTGAGGCGCTCGAGGCCTTGGCCCAGGCCCCGCCCGACGCGCTGATCCTCGACCTCGGCCTGCCCGACATCGACGGCCTCACGGTGTGCCGGCGCATGCGCAGCGCCGGCGACGACACGCCGGTGCTGATGCTCACCGCACGCGACGCCGTCGACGACCGCGTGCAGGGGCTCGATGCCGGTGCCGACGACTACCTGGTCAAGCCCTACGCGCTGGCCGAGCTGCTGGCCCGCCTGCGTGCCCTGCTGCGCCGCCGTTTCGAGGGCGAGGGCGGCCTGCTGCGGGTGGGCGACCTGATGCTCGACCTCTCCACGCGCGAAGGTCAGCGCGGTGAACGGAGCTTCGCCCTCACCCGGATCGAGTTCGATCTGCTCGAGATGTTCCTGCGCCACCCCCGCCAGGTCCTCACCCGAGAGGTGCTGCTGAACCGCGTCTGGGGCTTCGACTTCGACTCGGGGACGAACTCACTGGCCGTCTACGTCGGGTATCTCCGTCGCAAGCTCGAGGAGGGTGGCGAGCCCCGCTGCATCCAGACGGTGCGCGGCGTCGGCTACGTCCTGCGGGACACGTGACCTTCCGCACCCGGCTCGTCCTGGCGACCACCGTCGCCGTCGTGGTCGCGGTGCTGGCCGCTTCGCTCGGCTCCTTCCTCGTGGCGCGCGCACACGCTGCTCAACGCGGCCGACAGCTCGCTCCAGACCGCGGCGGAGAAGCTCCTCTCCGGCCAGGAGATCGGCTCGACCACCGCCACCCTGGGCCAGGTGATCGACACCACGGGCGGCGTCGTCTCGGGGGGCGGCCTCCCCGTGACCGGCCAGGTGCGGCTGGTGGCCGTCGACCTGGCGCCGTCCTTCTTCACCACCGTGGTCGTGGACGGGAACGAGATGCGCGAGTACGTCGAGCACCTGCCGCCGGGCACGAGCGTCCCGGACGGCATCCTCGCCGACGGTGGCGCGCTGCAGATCGCCACCCTGCTCAACGTCGACTCGGAGCTGAAGAAGCTGGCGCTGCTGCTGGGCGCGGTGGCCTTCGCGGGCGTGGTGCTGGCGGTGGCGCTGGGCTGGCTGGTGGCGCGCACCGCGCTGGTCCCGTTGAACTCCTTGACGGACACGGTCGAGGACCTGGCCGAGACGACCGACGTGACACGCCGGCTCTCGCCGGGGCGTCCCGACGAGCTCGGCCGACTCAGACGCACCTTCAACCGCCTCCTCGAGGCGCTCGAGTCGTCGCGGCGCGCCCAGAGCCAGCTGGTGCTGGACGCCTCGCACGAGCTGCGCACGCCACTGACCAGCCTGCGCACCAACCTCGAGGTGATCCGCCGGGTGGAGGAGCTGAGCGCGGAGGACCGCTCGGTGCTGGTGGACGACGTCCTCGTGCAGCTGCAGGAGCTGACCGACATTGTGGGCGACCTGGCCGAGCTGGCCCGGGGCGACCGCGGGCCGGCCTCGCGGGAGCCGCTGCGGCTCGACCTGCTCGTGCAGGACGAGGTGGCCGTGCAGAACACCCACGGGCGCGCCCAGGACGTGCACTTCGAACTCGACGCGTCCCCCTGCTGGGTCGTGGGCAGCGACGACGGCCTGCGCCGGGCCGTGGGCAACCTGCTCGACAACGCCCGCAAGTGGAGCCCGCCCGGCGAGGCGGTGGAGGTCGAGTGCCACGAGGGCACCGTCGTCGTGCGCGACCACGGGCCGGGCGTGGCCGAAGCGGACCTGCCGCAGATCTTCGACCGCTTCTACCGCTCACCCCGAGGCCCGTGGCCTGCCGGGGTCGGGCCTGGGCCTGGCCATCGTGGCGCAGGTCGTCAAGGCCGAAGGGGGGACGATCGTGGCCGAGAACGACCCCCGGGGCGGGGCCCGCATGACGATGCGCCTGCCCACGGTGGCGGGGACGGCCGAGCCCCCCGCCGCTCCCGTGACCGGCGATGCCGCCGTGACCGGTCAGGCGCCGGAGATCGACACCGTGCCCGAGCCCAACGGCAGCCTCTGAGGCACCGCCCCGGCCCTGCGGGGGCACGATTCTTCGCCCGTTCTTATGAAGCGCCAACCTGCCGCCAAGGTGCGAAGCGCAGACTTGTCAGGCAGCATCCCCGGTGGCGCGGAGTCCCCCTCCCGCCATGGCGTGGAGTCCCCTCCCGCCGCCGGCGTCGCCGGTGGGGACGGTCCGCCGCCGTCCCTGCCGGCGCCTCCATCTTTGTGAGCTGCGCTTCCGGCGCGCGCAATCTCGGGCCGGCTCGGTCCGCTCCGCCGATCAGACGCGGCCGGGCATGTGTTCCAGAACGATTAACGACCTTGTTTATAGTTTTCGAAGAGGCGCGGCGGGTCTCGAGGGGTCATCGCAATCGCTGACCCGGACCGGACGCAACTCAGTCTGCAGCGACGAGCTCGATCCGGTTCCCGAAGGGATCGTCGATGTAGGCACCGTGTCCAGGTGCGGCGTCGGGATTCGGCCGCACCGCCACCCCGGCGGCCCGCAGCACTGCCTCCAGAGCGGGCAGGTCGCGCACCGCCAGCGCCGGATGGGCCTTGCGCGCAGGTCGGAAGTCCTCCTCCACGCCGAGGTGCACGGCCACGGGGCCGGACTCGAACCAGCAGCCGCCGCGCGACGCCATGGGCTCGGGCTTGGGCAGGCGGGTGAACCCGAGAAGGCCTGCGTAGAACGCCTCTGCCTCCGCCTCCCCGCCGGGGGGCATGGCCAGTTGCACATGGTCGAGCCGGACGATGTCGAAGCCCATGCCTGCCTCCTCGCGGCGGGGCCGACCTGGCAGTCGACCGCGGAGACCGCTAGCCTGCCGCACGACATGGGATCACTGATCAAAAAGCGTCGCAAGCGGATGCGCAAGAAGAAGCACAAGAAGATGCTGAAGGCCACCCGGTGGCAGCGCCGGGCCGGCAAGTAACTTCCGCCTCCCGCTCCCGCCCTCCTTCAGTCCCCTTCCCAGCCCGCCGGCACGGTGCGGGCACGCACGAGCCGCCCAACCTCTGACCCGACGCGGAGCTCGTCGGGCAAGGTCCGCTCCAGGCCCTGCCCCCTCCCCTCCACCTGGACCGTCGCCTGCGCCCACCTCGACGAACCAGGTCGAACCACTGCCCGCCAGCACCGGCTCACGGCCGGCCCACGTGCCCAGGGCGTCGCGCCAGGCCGCCAAGCGGGGCTCGACGGCCAGCGCCCCCGTCGTGAGCGCATTGGGCCCGTCGTGGCTGGGGTCCTCGTCCCAGGCCCGGTAGACCGCGGCGGTGTCCACGCCGAAGGGGGGCAGGAGCAGCACATACTGACGGGGCTCGAACGGGAGCGGCGTCACCTTCTCCCCCACCCCCTCGACCCGGGCCCGTCCCCCGACCACGCAGAACGGCACGTCCGCTCCCAGGTCGACCGCCACCGTGGGGTCGGTGCACCCGGCCCAGCGCAACACGGCGCCGGCGTCGGCCGATCCCCCGCCCAACCCGCCCCCCAGTGGGATCCGCTTGGTCAGCCGGACCGCCGCGGTGCGTCCACAGGCGTCCAGCGCCCGCTCCACCAGGTTCTGCCCGGCCGCCGGCAGCCCGTCGGCCCGCACGCCGGGCTCGAGGTCGACCGTGAGACCCGACCCCTGCGGGTCGAGCTCGAGCTCGTCGGCCAGGTCGAGGGTGACCATCTCGGCCAGCAGCTCGTGATAGCCGTCGGCCCGGACCCCCGTCACCTGGAGCGACACCGTCAGCTTGGCCGGGGCGAGCAGCCGGGTCACGGGTCCTCGCCCACTGATCCCACCGATCCATCGGTCACAGGGCCGCCAGCCTGCCCCAGGCGGCCACGTCGAGCTCCTCGGCCCGGGCGTCGGGCCGCACACCCGCCCGTTCGAAGGCGGCGGGGTCGACGACCCCGGCCAGGGACCGGCGCAGCATCTTGCGGCGCTGGGCGAAGCCGGCCCGGACGACCGCGTTCAACCGGTCGTAGGACACCAGGGCGGGGTCGACGGCGGGTCGGGGCAGCCGCTCCAACCTGACCAGCACCGACTCGACCCGGGGCCGCGGGATGAAGACCGAGGCCGGGACCCGGCCCACCACCTCGGCCCGGGCGAAATAGGCGATCCGGACGGAGACCGCCCCGTAGGGGTCCTCGCCGGCTCCGGCCGCCATGCGTTCCCCCACCTCCCGCTGCACCATCACGAGCAGGTGGGTCACGGCCGGCACCTCGACCAGGACCCTGAGCACCAGGGGGGTGGCCACGTTGTAGGGCAGGTTGGCGACCAGGCTCCAGGGCTCGGGGCTCCGCTCGGCCAGGAGGGCCGCCAGGTCGAGCTCGAGGGCGTCCCCCTCCACCGTCTCGACCCCGGCCTCCGCCACGACCTGGCGCAGGACCGGGACCAGATGGCGGTCCGTCTCGACGGCCACGACGTCGGCTCCCGTTTCGGCCAGGGCCAGGGTCAGCGAACCCAGGCCCGCCCCGATCTCGAGCACGTGGGCGCCGGGGCCGGCGCCCGAGAGGCGCGCGATGCGCCGGACGGTGTTCGGGTCAGCGACGAAGTTCTGTCCGAGGGCCCGGCTGGGCTGGAGACCGTGCGCCGACAGCAGCTGTGCGATGTCGGCGCCGGAAAGGGTCACCAGGAGATTGTGACGTCCACCACTCCCTGGCTGAGGTCGCCGATCTGCGAGAAGCCCGAGGGCGACATGTCGACCACCCGCGGGTAGCCCGCAGCCTCGCGGTCGTCCACCGTGCATTCCGTCGAAGCACCGGTCGCGTTGTTCACCACGGTGAGCACCGTCCCGAACGGCAGCGTCGGGCTGGCGCAGTACCCCGCCGGTGCGGCCGAGTACCACGTGGCCTCACCACCCTCCCTGTTCGTCGCCGCCGGCTTCGGCGGGGGTGGCGGCGCGGTGGTCGTCGTGGTTGTGGGCGGCGGTGGTGGTGCGGTCGTCGTGGTTGTCGCCGGCTCCGTCGTCGTCGTGGTCGGTGGTGCTGTCGTTGTCGTTGCGGGCGCGGTCGTCGACGTCGTCGTCGGCGCCTGGTAGGCGACGAGGTTCGATGACAGGTTCACGCCATTGCGTGACGCCTGATGCGCGACGTGCGACGTGGCGTCGTGCGCGCTCCGTGCCGCGGCCTGTGACCGCGATCCGTGCGCTGACGCGCCTTGCAACAGCAGGAGAGGCGCGCCGATCAATGTGCCGCAAACGAGCTGCAGCAACGCCGAGGCGCCTCCCCCCAGTGCTCTGGTTCCGCAGGGCTCCACCCTTCTCCGGCGACTCAGTGCACCCGCGCCGACACACGAGTGGCGAGGGGAATCTGAAGAAGTTAGATAACCAAACGCGAAGCACGCAAACCCGAAAAGGGAGGAAACCTTTTCGCGCGCTCTTTTCCCAGGTCACGCACCCTGCGCTCCGCGATATTTAGATGAACTCCCTGTTCAGACCGGGTTTCTTGTCGAATTCAACGTCAAACACCCTGGTCACAAGGTTCTCGTATTACGCGCAACAGCGCGTGGTTTAGCCCCCTGTGGAAAACACCATGGCCGCGGCGGCGGCACTGCGCTCCCTCACCTCGTCGACCGTGCAGCCCTTCACCGCGGCAACGGCGTCACCGACGAACGGGAGGTAGGCCGGCTCGTTGGTTCGGCCCCTGTGCGGCACCGGGGCGAGGAACGGGCTGTCGGTTTCCACCAGCAATCGGTCGAGCGGACAGCGCGCGGCCGCTTCCCGGACGTCGGCCGCGTTCTTGAAGGTCACGATGCCGCTGAACGACACGTACATGCCGGCCGCCAGGCAGCGCTCGACCTCGTCGGGACCGCCCGTGAAGCAGTGCAACACCGTGCGTTCGGGCACGCCTTCGGCGCCCAGCACATCGAACAGATCGGCCCACGCGTCACGCGCGTGGATCACGAGCGCCAGGTCGTGCGCGTGCGCCAACTCGATCTGTGCCGCGAAGGCGGCGCGTTGCGCGTCGCGCGGAGAATTCTCATAGAAGTAATCCAGCCCGCACTCCCCGACGGCCACCACGGCGCCGTCGTGCGTCGCCAGCTCGCGCGCCAACAGGGCGGCCACGGCGTCGACGCCCTCGCTCGCCTCGTGGGGGTGCAGGCCGATGGAGGCCCACGCCCGGGGCTCGGACCCGGACCCGGCCGTGGCCCGGGCCACGGCGACCGCCTGCTCCGACGTGGTCACACCGGTGCCGATGCAGACCATGCGCGTGATCCCGGCCTGGGCGGCGCGGGCCAGAACCGGCTCCAGGTCCGTGCCCTCGACCGGATCCTCGGGGAGGTACTCCTCCTGGACGTGGCAGTGCGAGTCGAACCAGCCGCTCACGGTCAGCCCTTCCGGCGCGGGAAGAGGGGATCCCCCTTCACCACGGCGACGCCGCCCCCGTAGCCCCCCCAACGCGCGTCCAACGGGACGGCGGCGGTCGACGGGTCGCCGGCCAGGCCGATCCGGCGCCAGACCTCGACCGCGGTCGAGGGCATGGCCGGCGCAATGAGGACGGCGACGATGCGCAGGACCTCCAGGGCGTCGCCCAGGACGGCATCGACGGCCGGCCCCGGCTCCATCTTCCACGGCTCGGCCGACTCGAGCCCGGCGTTGGCGGCGCCGATCAGCCGCCACGTCTCCTCGAGCGCCTCGTGCGGCGCCCAGCGGGACCAGGCCGCCGTCGCCGCCTCCAGGACGTCCGCCGCCACCGACGCCAGCTCGCTGTCGGGGTTGCAGGCCGGGCCGATGCCACCGCTCTTGGAGGTGACGACCGTCGTGACGCGCGACACGAGGTTGCCGAGATTGTTGGCCAGGTCGGCGTTGTAGCGCGCCACGATGCCTTCGTAGGAGAAGTCGCCGTCGCCGCCGAGTGCCACCTCGCGCAGGAGGTGGTAGCGCAGAGGGTCGACGCCGAAGTCGTCGGCCAGCGCCAGCGGCGACACGTCCGTGATCCTGAGCGCCTCGGCGCCCTCGCCGCCGGCCAGCCCGGACGCGATCATCGTCTTGCCGAGCTTCTGGCCGCCCATCAGCAGGTAGCCGTGGACGAAGATCTCCGCCGGCGGCTCCAGCCCGGCGGCCATGCACATGGCGGGCCACCAGACGCAGTGGAACTTGAGGATGTCCTTGCCGATGAGGTGGTGGGCGGCGGCCCAGCGTGGCTCGAACACGGCGGGGTCGCCGCCGTAGCCGGCCACCGTCAGATAGTTGATGAGTGCGTCGTACCAGACGTAGAAGACGTGGCCGCTGTCCCACGGCACCGGCACGCCCCAGGTGAAGGAGGTGCGGGTGATCGACACGTCACGCAGGCCGCCGCGGATGAACCCGAGGGCCTCGTTGCGCTTGGAGGTGGGGCGGACGAAGTCGGGGTGGCTGTCGTAGTAGTCGAGCAGGCGGTCCTCGAACTGGCTGAGCTTGAAGAAGTAGTTGTCCTCCTTCATCTCGATGACGGCGCGTCCGTGGACCGGGCACTTGCCGTCGACGAGCTGGTCCTCGCAGGTAGTAGTCCTCGCAGGAGACGCAGTAGAGACCCGAGTACGAGCCGAGCTCGATGAACCCGTTGTCGTAAATGCGCTGCAGGAACTGCTGGACCACCTCGTAGTGGCGCGGCTCGGTGGTCCGGATGAAGTCGTCGTTGGCGATGTCGAGCCGCCGCCACGCCTCCACGAAGCGCGCCGAGGTCCGGTCCGTCCACTCCTGGGGCGTGGTGCCGTTGGCCTCGGCCGCCTCCACGATCTTGGCACCGTGCTCGTCGGTTCCCGTCATGAACCAGACGTCGTCCCCCAGCAGCCGGTGCCATCGGGCCAGGGCGTCGGCGTTCACCGTGGTGTACGCCGTGCCCACGTGCGGCGCGTCGTTGACGTAATAGATCGGGGTCGTCAGGTAGTAGGGGGGCACCGCCGGTAGCGTACCGGCGCCCTTACGAGGGGCCCGACGGGTCCCCGCCTCCGTCCGGCTCCTGCCGGATGCGGAGCGCGGCCTCGTAGGCCCGCCGCCGTGGCACCCCGAGGGTGGCCGCCACGAGCTCGGCCACCTGGCGTGGGCCGGCGGACGGGTCGTCGTCGAGCGCGGCCCGGACCGCGCCCTCCACCGCCTCCTCGTCCGCCGGTGCCGCGTCCGGGGCGCCGCCGATCACCAGGACCACCTCGCCGCGCACCTCGCGCGCGGCGAACACGCGCGGCCGCCTCTCCCAGCGCCCCGCGCCAGACCTCCTCGTGCACCTTGGTGAGCTCGCGCACCACGGCGGCCGGCCGCTCCGCATCGACGGCTGCCAGATCGGCCAGCGTGGCCGCCACCCGGCTCGGCGCCTCCAGGACCACCGTCGTCCGGGCGTCGGCCATGAGCACGCCGATGCGGCGCCGGCGTTCGGGGCCCTTGCGGGGCAGGAAACCCTCGACGCAGAAGCGCTCGGCCGGCAGGCCGCTCACGACCAGCGCCCCGAGGACCGACGAGGGACCCGGGACCGTGCTCACCGTCCCTCCGGCGGCGGCGATCTGGGCGGCCAACCAGGCCCCCGGGTCCGACACCCCGGGCGTGCCCGCGTCGCTGACCACCGCCACCGTGGCCCCGCCCGCCACCGCGGCGGCCACCCGGTCGACCCGGGAGGCCTCGTTGTGCCCGTGCAGGGACAGGAGCCGGTCGCCCGTGGGCCCCTTGGCCGAAATGCCCGAGGCGGACAACAGGGCCCGGGTGCGCCGCGTGTCCTCGCAGCAGATCAGGTCCGCCTCCGCCAGCACCGCGCGCGCCCGGGGCGAGAGGTCGCCCAGGTTCCCGATCGGCGTGGCCACCAGCACGAGCCGGCCGCCCCGCTCGGTGCTCATGTCGTGCCGCGTGCGGAACCGTTCGGACTGTCCGGGACCTCGCGTACCTCGAGTTGATCACCCACACGCACGCCCCAGCGCTCGAAGGACCCGGCCTCGGTCTGCACGGCACTCCTGGCCTTCGGGCCCCCCATGGCCAGCCGCCACGGCTTCAGCCGGGTCAACCGCACCACGGTGAGGTCGGTGGAGAGAAAGGCCACGTCAACGGGGAATTTCATGCCGGCGGTGTGGACGGTACGGGCGGGTTCGGTGTGCAGGGCCCCTTCGCAGCCCGGGCGACCGCGCAGCGCGCCGCGCTCGGCTGGCGAGTCGGCCAGCTCGAGTGCGCACACGACATCGCCGTCCCGCAGCAGCCATCCGGACCGCATCCGCCTGAGGCTACCGGACCGCCTGGCATATCCCGTCTAGGATCTTCGCCTCATGTCGAAGCGAACTGTCAAGCGCAAGCTCAGGAAGAAGAAGAAGGCCAACCACGGCAAGAAGCCGAACTGCGGCCGCGGCTAGAGCTGCGTCAAGGGCCCGGCCCGTCCTCCGGACGGCCGGAGGCCTCACCCTCCGTTCCAGGCAACTCCCGCTGACCCGAGGACCCCGCAGAGCGTGGTCGGCACGTCGGAGATGATGCCGTCCACGCCCAGGCCGAGCAGGCGCTCCATGGACGCGGCGTCGTTGACCGTCCACACGTGGACCGCCTTGCCGGCGCGGTGCGCCGCCGCCACGAAGGCCTCGTCGACGATCACCAGATCGCCCTGGCGCTCGGGCACCTGGAAGGCCACGGCCGGGCTCTCGGGCAGGTCCTCCCCCGCCTGCACCGCCTGCCACGCCGCCGCCGTGGCCATGGTGCCCGCCGAGGTCGGCACGTCCGGCGCGAAGGTGCGGAAGGCGTCGGTGGCCGGGTCGAGGAACGAGGCCACGATCACGTCGTCGGTGCGGCCGAACTCGGCCAGCAGCCGGGCCAGTGCCTCCTCGTAGGGCGCCACCACGGGCGCCGTCTGCTTGATGTCGAGGTTCAGCACCACCCCGGGGTAGCGCTCGAGGACCTCGCGCAGCGTGGCGATGCCGAACGCCCGGTCGCCCGGCGCCCGGCCGCGGAACGGGTAGTCGGCCGTCGGGGCGCCCCGGCGTCACGTCGGCGCCGGGCATCCACCAGTACGAGAAGTCCATGGCCCGGAGCTGCGCCAGCGTGAACGACACAATGGTGCCCTGGGCGGCCGTGGTGCGGTCGACCGTGGCGTCGTGGCAGACGACCAGCTCGCCGTCCGCCGTGGCATGGACGTCGAGCTCGATGCCCGTCGCGCCGACCTCGAGCGCGTGGTCGATGGCGTGCAAGGTGGACGACGGGGACTCCCAGGCGCCGCCCTGATGCGCGTAGGCGATCACCCTGCGCTCGAGCCACAACGACGCATCGCCCACGAGCCCGACGGTAACAGCCGTCGCCTGCCCGGGCCGGGCCCGACGGGCGAGGCCGGGGGCCGCCGTGGCGGGCCTATCCTCGTGCGGCGTGTTCGATCATCTCCTCGTCGACCTCATCGGCACCGTCCGTTCCTCCTTCGACCGTGCGCTCCTGCAGCGCCAGGCCGTGGAGGAGCGCTTCCAGGTCGACGTCTTCCTGGGTGACGTGTCCTGGGAGACCTCCTACAGCCTCCCGGGCGAGGAGCAGCCGCCGCGGGTGCGGGCCGATATCTCGCTCGACTGGCCCACCTGGAGCCAGACCTCCTACCGCAGCTGGTCGATCGGTGAGCCGCCCGACGAGCTGCCCGAGGTCGTGATCGAGGTGGCGCTGCGGGTGCAGCGCATGGCCGAGGCGCCCGACACCGAGAAGGTCATGACGGCCCTGCCGCCCGCCGGGCCGCTGGGCGAGCCGGCCGACCTGGTCCGCACGGCCACGACCATTGAGCAGGTGCACGCCGGGGCCGACGACGCGGACGAGCCGGGCGCCACGACGCGCTGGGCGGCCGAGGCGACCTACGAGGGCTCGCTCCGATTCAGCGAGCAGCAGCTCGAGGAGCCGTCGTCGCTCGTGCCCCTCTTCGACGACCTGGCCCGCTGGATCGCCTCCAGGCTGATCGCACTGGCCGACCTGCCCTTCACCTTCTTGCCCCCCGGGGAGGACGACGCCTGACCGGCTTCGCTCGACGTCGAGCCCCTTTCACCGTTCTCGCCGTCGCCCTCGCTCTCGGTGTGCTGCTGGCCGCCTGTGGATCGTCCGCGCCCGGCGCGCCTCCGGCCAACGAGGGGCTGGTCCTCGACCAGCCGACGCCGCAGCACGTGGCGCTCGTCAACCAGCAGGGACATGCGGTGACGCTCGCCGGCCTGCACGGCAAGGTCGTCGTCCTGGCGCCGTTCCTGTCGCTGTGCCAGGACGAGTGCCCGCTCATCACCGGCGCCTACATCACGCTGCAACGCGATCTGCGCGCGGCCGGCCTCTCCAACCGCGTCGTCTTCGTGGAGGCCACCGTCGACCCCGGCCGCGACACGGTGGCGCGACTGGCCGCCTACCAGAAGGAGTTCGGCGCCGATTGGGACCTGTGGACGGGGACGCCCAGCAACATCGCCGCCTTCTGGAAGCCCTTCGGCGTCGACTACAACGTCGTGCCCGAGGAGCAGCCGGCCAAGACGGACTGGTGGACGGGCCAGCCGCTGACCTACGACGTGGACCACACGGACGGCTACATCCTGATCAGCCAGTCCGGACGCGAGCGCTTCGTCAACGCCTCCGCACCGGACGAGAAGGGGCTGCTCAACGCCAAGCTGCGCGGGCTCCTCAACAGACGGCGGCCTGCGCAACCTGCAGAACCCCCAGGGCCCCAACTGGACCACGGCCGACGCGCTCGACGCCATCGGCTGGCTGCTCGGCACGAACATTCCTGCGCCCGGCTCTTGATGGGAAGCCGGCTGCGCCGTTCCGCCCTGGCCGTGCCGGCAGCACTGGCCGGCCTCGCCCTGCTGTGCAGCGCCTGCGCCGGCAACGGCGTGACCACACTGTCGTCCCCGCCGACCACGGACACATCGCTGACCCTGACCCTGCAGCACTCCCCCGCCGGCCCGATCCTCGCCACCGGGGGCGGCGACACGCTGTACGACTTCGTCCCCGACACGCCGACGCACAGCGCCTGCCTCAACGACGGCTGCGTCTTCGACTGGCCGCCGCTCATCGACAGCGGCCCGGTGCGCGTCGGGCATGGCGTCGATCGCGCCCTCGTCGGCACGCTCCGACGGCCCGACGGCTCGACCCAGTTGTCCTACGGCGGCCACCCGCTCTACACCTACAACGGCGACGTCTCGCCGGGCGTGGTCATGGGGCAGGCGATCGACCAGGACGGCGGCCTCTGGTACGTGCTCGACGCCAAGGGGCAGCAGGTCACGAAAGGCTTCACCGTCACGGGGTCGAACGCCAACGGCAATGCCAACGGCTGAGCGATCGGAGGTCGAGCACCCGAACGCGACCTGGCGCCCACGAGGGGCGCCAGGCTGATGCCATCCTCCCTGGCGGGTTGGGCATCGACGCCTCCAGTACTACCCATCCGGCGGCGACAAAAACTCACCCGTTCGGGTGAGTTTGCAACCGCTCTGCAGCGGAAAGTCCAGGGACCGAGGGAGTGCCCCGAGACGACACCCATTCGGAACTTGCCGCGGTAGCTCGCCCCGGAGTCTCCCTGGGGCACTCCCTCACCCCTGCGCCCGGAGAGTCGTCGGGCGCTTCCCCTTCAGGTCGTCACACCCTGCGTCGCCCCACGGGCGCCGCAACCGGGGCGCCCGTCGATCACAGGCCGAGGAGGCCCGTGGTGGTCGTCGTGTCCGGTGGGACGGTCGTCGTCGTGTCCGGTGGGACAGTCGTCGGGGGCGCCGTCGTTGTCGTGTCCGGTGGGACGGTCGTCGTCGTGTCGGGTGCTGTCGTCGCGGTCACAGCGGGTTGCGTCGTCGTCGTGGCCGGCGCCCGGGTGGGCGGGGTCGTGGTCGTGGACAACAGCGCCGATTGGGGCAGGGTCGACACCTTCGACGCACTGGCCTTGGGGGGCGTGGTGGTACCCGGCTTCTTGGTGGTGGCGCTCGGCTTCTTCGAAGGAAGTCGTCGTCGAGGTCGTGCTCGTCGTCGCCAAGGGCCGCGTCGTCGAGGTTGTCGTGGTACTCGCCACCGTCGTCGTGGGCCCCAGTCGGGCAGCGGTTTTCAGCAGGGCCTGGCCGCGCACGCTGATCGGCTGGTCTTCGTTGTACACCGTGACGAACAGGGCCAGCAGTGCGAGAAGGACTGCGGAAAGACAACCCAATTGCAGCAGCCGCCGCCTTTCACCAGAAGTCACGGACCCGACGTTATGGGCAGCACAACGGACTGACAACACCACTCGGGCGTCCCTGGCTGGGAGCATGCCGCGACCGGCGCAACCGCTGTTGGGAGCCTCGATCCCGGGTCCGGCGCCGGACCGGGCCCGCCACGGCTTCGACTCGATTCGACAAGTCTCAGGTGTTGAAGCGGAACTCCACGACGTCACCGTCACGCATCACGTAGTCCTTGCCCTCCATGCGGGCCCGCCCCGCCGTGCGGGCGGCCGCGACCGACCCCGCCGCCATGAGATCCTCGAAGCTGATGACCTCGGCCTTGATGAAGCCGCGCTCGAAGTCGGTATGGATCACGCCGGCCGCCTTCGGCGCGGTGTCCCCGACGTGAATCGTCCACGCCCGCGCCTCTTTGGGACCAGCGGTCAGATAGGTCTGCAGACCGAGGGTGGCGAACCCGACGTGGACGAGCTGTTCGAGACCTGACTCCTCCTGGCCGTAGCTCTGCAACAGCTCGGCGGCGTCGGCGGCGTCGAGGCCGGCCACTTCTGCCTCGATCTGTGCGCAGAGGACGATGGCGGGAGCGGGACGCACGCTCTCGGCCAGGCTGGTCGCCAACGCCGCGTCGCCGAGCGCCCCCTCGTCGACGTTGAAGACGTAAATGAACGGCTTGGCGGTCAACAGATGCAGATCGCGCAGGAGCGCCACGTCCACTTCGCCCTTCGACGCCGCCTCGGCCACGGTGCGGCCGGCACTGAGAATGGCTTCGGCGGCGGCGACCGCATCGACGGTCGGCCGGAGCGACGGATCCCCCTTGGCCTCCCGGGCCAGCCGTGGCAGCCGCTGTTCGACCGTCTGGAGGTCGGCCAGGATCAGTTCGGTGTTGATGGTCTCGATGTCGCCCGTCGGATCCACCCGGGCGTCGACGTGGACGACGTCGTCGTCGTGGAAGGCGCGTACCACCTGGCAGATGGCGTCGGTCTCCCGGATGGCGGCGAGGAACTGGTTGCCCAGGCCCTCCCCCTGTGAGGCACCGCGCACGAGCCCGGCGATGTCGACGAAGGTCACCGTGGCGGGCACCACCGGCGCGCCGTCGTACAGGTCGGCCAGCTGCTGGAGCCGGGCATCGGGCACGGCCACCACGCCCACGTTCGGCTCAATGGTGGCGAAGGGGTAGTTGGCCGCCAACACCTCGTTGTTGGTCAGCGCGTTGAACAGCGTGGACTTGCCCACGTTGGGCAGCCCGACGATGCCGATGGAAAGGCTCACGCCGCCGGCGAGCCCGGGAGAAGGCCGGCCTCGGCCGCCAGTGCCTTCAGGTCGGCCTCGGGCCGGGCGCCGGTGTGCGAGATCACCTCGGCGGCGCACAGCCCACCGAGCCCGGTGCTCTCGACGGGGCCGAGGCCGTGCGTCAGGCCGAAGAGGAACCCCGCGGCGAACAGGTCCCCGGCGCCCGTGGTGTCGACGACCTGGCTCACCGCGGCCGCCGGGACCTCCTCGGGCCCGCGGGCGGTCAGCACGGTGGCGCCCTGCGCGCCCCGGGTCATGACGACGAGCAGTCCGGTCTCTTCGGCCGCGGCCAGCGCGTCCTCGTACGAACCGGCCCCGAAGAGCATGGTGACCTCTTCCTCGTTCCCGAGCAGGATGTCCACGTCGTCGACGAGGAGATCGAGGAATTCCCGCTGGTGGCGCCCGACGCAGAACGGGTCCGACAGCGAGAGTGCCACCGAGCCCTCGGACGCGTGGGCCGTGGCTGCGGCGTGACGCATGGCCTCCTTGGCGGCCGGCACATCCCACAGATAGCCCTCGAGCAGGACGATGGAGGCGCGCTCCACGAGGGACGTCGGAACACCCTTCGGCGTCATGGTCGCCGCCGCTCCGAGGTAGGTCCCCATGGTGCGGTCGGCATCCTCGGTGATGAGCACGACGCAGCGCCCGGTGCCGAGCCCCTCCGCCTCCGCCGATTCGCTCAGGTGCGGCTCGAACTCGACACCGGCCGCCCGCAGGTTCTCGGTGTAGGTCCGGCCCACCTCGTCGTCGGCGACGGCCCCCACGAAGCCGGCGGTGCCGCCCAGCACGGCGATCCCGGCCGTCGTGTTGGCCACCGATCCGCCGGACACGTAACGGGGGTCGCCCATGAAGTCCTGCACCGCGATGGCGGTGGCCAGGTCGACGAGCGTCATCGACCCCTTCTCCAAACCGATCTGGGCCAGCTGCTCGTCGGTCGCCAGTTCGATGACGTCGAGCAGGGGCGATCCGATCGCCACCACGTCGAGGTCGTGGCTGGCGGGTTCGTTGACTGATTGGGCTTCCGAAGCGGGCACGGAGCGAGAACCTACCCGCGGCACCGCGGGTAGCCTGCATGGATGCCTCAAACCCCCACGTCATCCGTCGCGTCGGCCTCGGAACCGTTCCGTCTGCCCCGGACGATCGAGCCGGAGATCTACCACATCGAGCTCGAGCCGGACATTGCGACGGCCACCTTCTCGGGCACGGTGCGGATCGACGCCATCGTCCACGAGACGGCCGACGAGATCGTGCTCAATGCCGCCGAGCTGGCGATCAGTGACGTCGAGGTCCTGACGGCCGACGGTCTCACCGTCCTCTGCAGCGTGCGGTTCAACGACGAGCTCGAGCAGGTGACGTTCCAGCCCGCCGAGCTGCTGCCCCCCGGCTCGTGCACCATCAGCTGCCGGTTCAGCGGCACCCTCAACGACAAGCTGCGCGGCTTCTACCGGTCCACCTACACCGGGCCGGATGGCGAGACCCACACCATGGCGACCACGCAGTTCGAGTCGGTGGACGCCCGGCGCTCCTTCCCCTGCTTCGACGAGCCCGACCGCAAGGCGGTCTTCGAAGTCACGCTCGTCGTGGAGCCGGACCTCGACGCCATTTCGAACTCACCGGTCGTCGCGGTCGACCAGATCGGCCACAAGCAGCGCATCCGCTTCGCCCCCACCATGAAGATGTCGACGTACCTGGTGGCGTTCGTCGTCGGCAAGCTCGAAATGACCGAGACCGTCGACGTGGACGGCGTGCCGCTGCGGGTGGTCTGCACCCCGGGCAAGCTCCCGCTGGCCGAGTTCGCGCTCGAGGTCGGCGCGTTCGCGTTGCGCTTCTTCACGGAGTACTTCAACATCCCGTACCCGGGCGACAAGGTCGATCTGGTGGCCATCCCGGACTTCGCCGCCGGGGCGATGGAGAACCTGGGCTGCATCACGTTCCGGGACACCGCCCTCCTGGTCGACAAGGACGAAGCGGCGCGCGCCGAGCTCGAGCGGGTCGCCGACGTCATCGCGCACGAGCTGGCGCACATGTGGTTCGGCGACCTCGTCACCATGGGGTGGTGGGAGGGCATCTGGCTGAACGAGGCCTTCGCCACCTTCATGGAGACGCTCTGCGTCGACGCCTTCCGTCCGTCCTGGGACCGCTGGATCGGCTTCGCGCCCTCCCGCGAGGCTGCGCTCGCCGTCGACGCGCTCCACCTGACCCGTCCGATCGAATACCCGGTGGGGCCGCCCAAGGAGGCGGAGGGCATGTTCGACGTGCTGACCTACGAGAAGGGCTGCGGCGTGCTCCGCATGCTCGAGCAGCACATCGGGCCCGAGGTCTTCCGCGACGGCGTGCGGACCTACCTCAAGGCCCACGCCTACGGCAACACCGTGACCAGTGACCTCTGGGACGCTCTCGAGGACGCCAGTGGCGCACCGGTGCGCGACGTGATGGACACGTTCATTCTGCAGGGCGGTCACCCCTTGGTCTCGCTGCACGGCGACACACTGAGCCAGCAACCCTTCGCGCTCGGACCGGTGCCTGCCGGCGCCACCTCGTCCATCGGCAAGGAGTGGCGCGTGCCCGTGGCGGTGCGGGCGCTTCCGGCCGGCGGCGAGCCTGGCGCGCCGCTGCGCCACCTGGTCCTCGACGCCGAGCCCGAGCAGATCGCCGAGGCCGGCCAGGGCCTGGCCGTGGTCAACGCCGGCGGCTGGGGCATCTTCCGGGTCGGCTACGAGACCGCGCACCGGACGGCACTCGCCGAGCACCTGCCCGACCTCACACCGCTGGAGCGGGCCAACCTGCTGGCCGACACGTGGGCGACGACCCTCGCCGGCCTCTCCACACTGGAGGAGTTCCTGACACTGGCCGCGCGGCTCGGCGACGAGACCGAGCCGGCGGCCTGGGCGCCGGTGGGCAGCGCGTTCGCGCTGACCAAGCGGATCGCGCCGGCCGAACAGGAGGACGCGCTCCATCAGGCCGTCCGGGCGCTCATCGGGCCGACCCACCGACGGTTGGGCTTCGAGGCCATTCCGGGCGAGAGCGACCGCACGCCCACGCTGCGTGCGCTCGCCATCAACCTCATGGGGACGGTGGGCGCCGATCCCGAGGTGCGGGCCGAGGCGGCCCGTCGTTTCGACGCCTCGCCCATCGGTGGAGGTACCGGCGATCCGATCCCGCCCGACATCGAGTCGGCGACGCTGGCCGTGGTGGCACAGCTCCTCCGCCCCGGCGACTACGACGCGTTGCTGGAGCGCTACCGCAAGGCATCGACACCCCAGGAGGAGATGCGATCGCTCGGCGCACTCGCCGGATTCCCCGACGTCGACCTGTGCCTCCGCACCTTCGACCTGGCCATGACCGAGGTGCGGAGCCAGAACGGGTTCGCCGTCCTGGGCTCGCTCCTGACCAACCCCGTCGGCAACCAGGCCGTGTGGACCCGGCTGACCGAGAACTGGGAGGCCGTGCTCGAGCGCTTTCCGAAGAACGCCCCCCCTCGCATCATCGAGTCGGTGCCGGCGCTCTGCGGCGACGCCGAATTCGCCGAGGAGGCGATCGCGTTCCTCGACGCCCACCCGATCCCGTCGGGCCCGCGCCGGGTCGCCCAGTCGGTGGAGCGGCTGCGCGTCAACGTGGCGTTCGGTTCACGCGAGCGGAGCGGGCTGGCCGCATCGCTCCGGGCGGCCGCCGGTCCCACCTCTTGATGACAGGGAGCTCGTCCGGCAACGACGCCCTCGACTCGGCACGCGTCCAGGCCCTCTTCGAGACGGCCCGTCAGACCCGGGGGTTCATGCCCGACGACGAAGGGCGAAGCGCTGTTCGCCGCCGCCCTGCGCGCCGGCCAGGCCGACATCGCAGCGGCGGCGCCCACCACCTTCGTCGAGATCGGTGCCTGGTGCGGGAAGTCGACGGTGTACCTGGGTGCCGCCGCCGAAGCGACCGGCGCCGCCCTGCTCTCCATCGATCACCACCGCGGCTCGGAGGAGAACCAGCCGGGCTGGGAATACCACGAGCCGGACCTGGTCGATCCGGAGGTCGGTCGCCTCGACACGTTGCCGCACTGGCGCCGCACCATGACCCGGGCCGGGCTCGAGTCCTCCGTCGTCGGCATCGTCGGCGACTCCCCCACCTTGGCCGCGCGCTGGGACCGCCCGCTCGCCTTCTGCTTCATCGACGGCGGTCACGGCGAGGATCCCGCCTGGGCGGACTTCCGGGGCTGGTCGCCGCACGTCGCCCTGGGAGGATGGCTGGCCATCCACGACGTGTTCCCCGACCCGGCCGACGGCGGGCGCCCGCCCTACGAGCTGTACTGCGCCGCCCTCGACTCGGGCGAGTTCACCGACGACGGCGCCTGCGGCAGCTTGCGCGTCCTGCGCCGCATTTCGCTGCCCGGCTGACGCCCTCGACGGGCGCGGTCCGGGCGCGTCACGGCCGGGCGTCCGCCCCTTCGACGGTGGGAGGCCCGGCAGCGGCGGCCGGTGCCGTCGTGACGGCTCCGGCCCCGGAACGCAGACCGACGGCTGCCACCGCCGCCGCGGCGAGCGTCGCCACGGCGGCGACGATCAACGCGAGGTGGTACCCCGACACGAAGGCCGCCACCGCATCGGACCGGTACTGCGCCCCCAGGGCATGCGTCACCGTGGTGATCTGCCCGCCGGCGACGGACTGCGCCTGAGCGGACGCTCCGGGCACGCCGGCGGTGCGGGTGGCCCAGGCGGTCGTGGCGGCACGGACCCCGATCGTCCCGAGGACGGCCAGCCCCACCGACGTCCCGACCTGACGGGCCGCGTTGACGAGCCCCGAAGCCCCGCCGGCGACCTCCGGCGGGACGTCGCGCATGGCGACGTTGACCACGCCGGGGACCAGCGTCCCCCAACCGATGCCCACGAAGACGTAGCCGACGAACGCCACGGCGAACGACGTGGTGTCCGACAGCAGGGCGAGGACGGCGACGCCGACCGCGCCGGCGAGGCAACCGCCGACCACGATCACGACGGGCTGGAAGCGGCGCCGGAACCTGCCGGCGAATTGCGCGGTGATGATGAACGGGATGTTCATGGACAGCCACGACACCCCGGTCCGGAAGGGCGACCATCCCTCGACGTTCTGGAAGAGCAGCGTGACGTAGAACATGACCCCGGCCAGCGCCAGGTAGGTGAGGAGGTAGACGCCACAGCCCGACACGAAGCTGTGGGCCCGCAACAGGCTCGGCGGGAGCATGGGCGACGACGTCCGGTTCTCCCACAGGACGAAGAACACCACCAGGACCACGCCCAGCCACCAGCGGGCCGGCGACGTCGAGCGAGGCCCACGGGTGGCTGGACGACTCAATGAGCCCGAACGTGATGCCGAGGAGGCCGAGCGCGATGGCGACCATCCCGACGACATCGAGCGCGCGGCCTTCGGGGTTGCGGGACTCGGTGACGGCGACGTAGGCGATGACGAAGCCGGCCACGGCGAACGGCACGTTGACCCAGAAGACCGAGGACCAGCTGAAGACGGAAAGGAGGGCGCCGCCCACGACGGGACCGAGGCCGAAGCCGAGGCCGGAGATGGCCGCCCACATGCCGAAGGCGCCCGCCCGACGCTCCACCGGGTAGGTCTCGGTCAGGATGGCGAGCGTCAGGGCCGACATGAAGGCGCCACCCGCGCCCTGGAGGGCCCGGGACCCGATGAGCGCCACGTCCGAGGTCGACAGGGCGCAGGCGACCGAGCCGAGCGTGAAGACGACCATGCCCGCCAGGAAGAACCGCTTCCGTCCGAAGCGGTCTCCCAGCGCGCCGCCGAGAGGGATGAAGGCCGCCAGTGAAAGGGCATAGGCGCTGATGACCCACTCGAGCCGGCCCGCGGTCATGTGCAGCTCGCGCTGGATGGACGGCAACGCGGTGTTGACGATGGTGACGTCGAGCAACGTCATGCCCTGCGCGATGCACATGGCGACCAGGGTCAGGCGGCGCCGGCGCGTCAGCCGCGGGTCCTCGGCAGCGGTCAGGTCAGACAACGGCTGGCACGCGGTGGGCGGGGGACATCGGGATCCTGCGTGAATCTACCCGGTCGCGTGTGGCCGATCGGCCGCCCGACCGGTCCGGCGAACGTCCTCAGCGGCGTTCAGCCCCGGGAGGAACGATGCGGCGGATCGGCCATGGTGCAACCCTCGATGGCGTCGCCGCAGTGGGGCTCCGCCAGGTCGAGTGCGGCCGGCAACCCTTCGCCCCGGAACAGGCCGGCGGCCGGGGTGGTGTCGGACAACGCGTCCGCCGCCAGCACCATGGCGGCGAAGGTGTAGGTCGTGCGCTCGTCCTTGGGGAACGTCTCCCGGTCGGGGAACACCATGCCGGTCCAGTAGGACCCGTCCTCCAACCGCAGGGTCTGGCCCCACGTGAAGAGGTCCATCGCAGGACCCTCCATGCCGAGGGCGTCCAGCGTCAGCACGCATTCGGCCGTCTCGGCCGCGGTGACCCAGTCGCCGGTGGACACGCAGCGCACGCCGAACCCTTCCATGACGAAGGTCGACCATCCCTCGGCAATGCGCTGACGACCGGCGTCGCCCTCGAGCGCGCCGGACAACATCGGGTAGTACCAGTCCATGGCGAACTCGACCTTGGGGGCGAACGCCCCCGGGTGATGCGCCACGGCGTGGCCCAGTCGACCGGCGGCGAGCTCCCAGTCCGGCCTGTCCTTGGCCAGGCACTCCGCGATCGCGACCGCGCACCGCATGGAGTGGTAGATGGAGGAGGAGCCGGTCAGCAAGGCGTAGCGCTCGAGACGGCCTGCGGAGTCACGGGACCACAGCACCGAACCATCGGGCTGCTGGAAGCGGAGGATGAAGTCGATCCCCTTCTGAATGGTGGGCCAGAGCTCGCCGAGGAACTCGACGTCACCGGTGACGAGATGGTGGTGCCAGGCGCCGGCCGCCAGGTAGGCGCACACGTTCGTGTCCAGCCTGGGATCCTTCACCGTGTCGCCCTGGTAGTAGTTGAACCAGCTCCCGTCGGGCATCTGTTGACGAGCCAGCCAGCGGTAGGCGTCGACGGCCTCGTCGACCAAGCCGCACACGGTCAACGCCATGGCGGCCTCGACATGGTTCCACGGATCGCAGTGACCGCCGACGAACCACGGGATCTGCCCGTCATGGCGCTGGATCGCCGCGATGGCCTGCCCCGAGGCCAGCACGTCCGCACTCGTGAGGACGCCCGGTACCTCCGGGACGGTGGCGGATCGGATCTCTTCGGTGGTCATGCGGCCGCTCCCTGGCTCGGTGTGGTCGGGCCGCGCCGCCCGGGCACGCCGCGAGGCAGCTGTCGGGCGCGAGTCGCCCAGGTCCGCCACGCTCGTCGCCGGCTTGGTCAGGTAGAGCACGAGGCTCTTCCCGATGACGGGGCTCAGGACGCGGTCGGCGGTACGGGTCAGGAACGGAGCCTTGACGATGTCCCAGACCAGCACCTTGTGGTACGCCTCCACCGCGGGGTGCGAGTCGTTGGACGGACCGACGAGGCAGCGCAGCCACCAGTACGGCGAGTGCAGCCCGTGGGCGTGGTGGTAGCCCGTGGGCTCCAGCCCCGCCGAGCTGAGCCGGCGCTCCAGCGTCGAGCGACGGTAAATGCGGACATGCCCTCCGGGTGTGTCGTGATACTCGTCCGACAGCGCCCAGTTGACGACCTCGGGCCCGCAGCGTGGGACCGTCACCGCCATGGCGCCGCCGGGGCGCAGGACGCGGGCCAGCTCGCGCATGGCGGCAGAATCGTCGGGGATGTGCTCGAGCACCTCCGACGCGATCGACGCGATCGAAGGTCCCGTCGGCGAACGGCAGCGAGAGTGCGTCGCCCTGCACCGCGGTCGCCGGGTGGCCGGCGTCGATCTCCCCCATTTCGATCATGGCGGCGAAGGTGCCGCGCACCTGTGCCACCTCCTCGGGTCCCGCATCGAGCGCGACGACCGAGGCACCGCGGCGGGCGGCTTCGAAGGCGTGACGACCGAACCCGCAACCCAGATCGAGCACGAGGTCCCCCGGTCCGACCCCGAGGCGGTCGTAGTCAACCGTCAACATCAGGCTGCTCCTTGCACGAGTGGTGACGCCGGACCGTCGTCCGCGCCCGACGGCGCGCCGGGGAGCGGGTCCCCGGCGATGACCGCGTCGTAGCAGGCTGCGGTCCCGGCCGCCGTGATCTGCCAGGTGAACCGGCTGATGACCCGCTCGCGTCCGGCGGCACCGAGCCGCGCCCGCAGCGCCGGGTCGTCGAGCAAGCGGGCGATGGCGCCCGCCAGGGCGCCCGGGTCGTCGGGTGCCACGAGCAGGCCGGTCTCCCCGTCGGTGCCGACGACTTCGGGCAGGGCCCCGCCGGTCGTCGCCACGAGGGCGACCCCGCAGGCCATCGCCTCGATGGCCGGCAAGGAGAACCCTTCGTAGAGGGAGGGCACGACCGCCACTTCCGCCTCGCCGTAGAGGTGGGCCAGCTCGTCGTCGGTAATGCCGCTCACGCAATGCACGGCATCGGCGAGCCCCAATCGGGCGATGGCCTTTTCGACCCGGCCCCCTTCGTTGGGACGGCCGATCACGGTCAGCTCCACGTCGCGCTCGGTGCGCAGCTTGGCGACCGCCTCGAGGAGTGGCACCAAGCCCTTCATCGGGACGTCACTGCTCGACGTGACCATGATCCGTCCGGGCACGGGCGTCACGTCGTCGAAAGGGCGGAAGACGGTGTGGTCCACGCCGACGGGGACCACGGTCATCCGTTCGGGCGCCACATCCATTTGCGCCGCGATGTCCTGACGCGAGTTCTGCGACACCGTGACCACGGCGGGCAGTGCACGCGCCACCCGCACCTGCATGCCGAGGAAACCGAACCAGCGGCGGGTCGTGAAGCGCTGCCACGGGTTCGTCGTGTGGGAGAGGGCGAGCTCGCGGTCGACGGTGATCGGGTGGTGCAACGTCGTCAGGAGGGGCCAGCCGTCCTCGACCATGCCCAGCATGCCGTTGCCGAGGCACTGGTTGTCGTGCACGACGTCGAACTCGTCGCGGCGCTGCGGCCAGAAGTTGACGGGCCCGCAGTGAATAGGCCAGAGGCTCCCCGAAACCGGCCGTGCACATGATGCCGAACTCGGACCAGTCCTCCCGGGAGGTGAACTCGCTCCAGGCCGGGATGCGGAACGGGTCGGGCTGGCGGTAGAGATCGAGGCCGCGGACCGGCGTGAATCCGACCCCCTCGTCGAGGTCGGGCCAGGGCGGGCCCGAGAACACCTCCACGGAGTGACCGAGGGCGACCAGCTCGCGGGTCAGGTGACGGGTGTAGACCCCTTGCCCACCGCAACGGGGGTTACCCCGGTAGATGAGGAAAGCGACACGCAAACCCCCAGGCCGGGGCGGTGCAGCCGGGATCGAGGCGGGCAGCTCAATGTGCCGTGAGCGCTCCCAGGACTCCTTTGTCTCAATCCACTTCTGGCGAGGCGATTTAGGCAACGGATGTCCCGACACGACGCACCATGACCCTCTAGCCTCCCCGAACCCCCGCGTCCTGCGCAAACGGCGCCGCCGGGAGCCCTGTCCTCAGCTCGGGCTCAGGTCAGTCCGAGCCAGCCCAGCACCGTCAGGACGACGTAGACCGCCGCCACCGCCGCCACCGAGACGATGGCCAATCCACCGACCCAGCGGGCCACCGGGCCGTTGGCCGCCGACCCGAGCAGCGAGCGGCGGTTGGCCAGCACCAGGATCAGGATGAGCGTCATCGGCGTGATGACGCCTTCGAGCACCTGGGTGTTGAGGATCAGCGTGATGAGGTTGCCCGGGACGAGCACCACCGCGGCGCCGATGACGATCTGGAACGTGAAGATGCCCAGGAACACGGGGGCCTGCCGGAAGCTCGACGAGACCGAGCGCTCGACCCCGATCGCCTCGGCCACGGCATAGGAGGTCGACAGCGGGCACCACGGCCGCGGCCAGGGCGGAGGCACCGAGCAATCCGATGCCGAACAACGTCGTGGCGAAGGCGCCGGCGACCGGCTTGAGCCCCTCGGCGGCCGTGGTGGCCGAGGTGAGGGGCCCCGTTCCCCCGATGGTCGCCCCGGTGGCGATGATGATCGACATGGCGACAATGGCGGCGAGGACGGCGCCGGTGATCGCGTCGACCCGCTGGAAGTGGTAGTTCTCCGGCTTCACGCCCTTGTCCACGACGGCACCCGCCTCGTACAGCTGGATGTACGGGGTGATGGTGGTGCCGATGAGGGCGACGGAGAGCAGCAGGAACGACTTCGACGCCACGAAATGCGGCCACACGGTGTTGGCCGCCACCTCGTGCCAATTGGGATGGGCCAGCACGGCGGCGATGGGATAGGCGATGAACACGAGGGTGAGCAGCAGGAAGATGCGCTCGGCGTAGCGATAGGAACCGAAGAGCACGAGCGACCAGATCGCCACGGCCGCAATGGGCACCGAGATGTAACGCGACACGTTGAACAACTCGAACGACGTGGCGATGCCGCCGAACTCGGTGACCATCAGACCGACGTTGGCGATGGCGAAGGCGGTGATGGCGAAGGCGGTGAGCCGAAGGTCGAACTCCTCGCGGATCAGGGCGGCCAGGCCCTTGCCGGTGTACGTGGCCAGGCGGGCCACCATCTCCTGCACGATGACGTAGGCCACCGTGATGAGCACCATCAGGAAGAGGGTGCGGTAGACGAACTGCGCCCCGGCGGACGAGTACGTGACGATGCCACCGGCATCGTTGCCGGCGGCGGCGGCGATCAGCCCCGGGCCGGCGGCGGCCAGGTAGATCAACCACCGCCGCGAGACCTGCACTTTCATGACAGAAGGCGCGGAAAGTGGAAGCGACCCTTCGTCGGCACCAGGACGTCGAGCACGTCGTCGGCCAGGATGCGCCCGAGAGGACACCCGTCGTCGTCGACGACCACCATCGAGTGCCGCCTCGCCTCGACCAGCTGGGCGGCGGCCTCCCTGGCCGACGTGTGCGGGCTCACCGTCACGACGTCCTCGTCACCGAGCAGCGCCGACATCCGCGTGTCGGTGGAGGCGCGCAGCGCCAGCAACACGTCGAGGACGGAGACGTCGTCGAGGAGCCGGCCGTCGTCATCGACGACCGCGACGGCATCGAGGTCGGCCCCGTGGGCCCGCGCCTCTGAGAGGCGGTCGACGACCTTCTTGACCTTCTCACCCGACTTGGCCGTGACAAGCGCCGTCGTCATGATGCCGCCGGCCTCGTTCTCCTCGTAGCCGAGCAGTTCGCGCAGCGCCAGCGCGGTCACCGCGGGGATGTGGCGGAGCACCTCGCCCCGCACGGCCAGCGGCAGGTCACGCAGGGCGTCGACCGCCTCGTCGGGCTCCATGGCGGCCACCAGTCGGCCGGCCTCGACGGGGTCGGACTCGCGCAGGAGTTGCTCGAGGTCCTCGGGCTGCATCTCCTCGAGCGCGTCGGCGGCCTCGTCGGGACCCAGCGCGGCCAGCAGCTCGCGTCGCTCGTCGCGCCGCAGGTCCTCGAGCAGGTCGGCCAGCTCACCGGGCCGCAGCCGGTGGAGGCCTTCGTTCGTCGTCTTGAGGCGCACGTGCGTTGCCGCACCGCTCACATCCTTGGCCGCCTCCGTGAACGGTTGGATGGCGGCCCAGTCGATGACACGATCGGGAGTGGGGCGTGGACGCCAGCGACGCGGTCCGAGACGACGCAGCAACGTGGCATTGGAGACATCGGCCCCGACGAGCCGGATGCGGCCGATGACCTCGGCCAGGTACAGGTCGGCGGCCCTGATCACCTGCACGCCCTCGACGTCGACCAGCTGATGGTCGAGGACGTCCTTCGCCAGCAGTACCTCCCCGGAGCGTCGGATGACGTCACGCAGGTCGAGTCGGGACGACCGCAGGACCACCTCGGCGTGACCGATGCGGTCGATGGCGGAGGCCGGGACGAAGGCGAGCCGGCGCCCGACCCGGATGACGAGACCGCTCACCGGCGGGTAGGTCTGGCCGTCGGCCCATCGGGCCACGACATCGTCCAGCCGCCCGATCTCCTGGCCGGTCTGGTTCCTGACGGGGCGGCCCAGCAGGCCGGCCAGCGACACGATGGAGTCGAACACGCCTTCGGACGCGAGGATGCGACGCGTGCGGCGGCGGCGCTGGTGTGGCGGTCGTTCCGCATCGCGGGAACGTCCTGGGATCAAACGTGAGCGGCTCGGCGCGCTCGTGGACGGTGGCGTGGCCATGGAGCTACCTCCTGTGGCGTCCTCGGTGGGTTCGGATCGGGTGTCCGGCGGCACGGTGTGCCGACCGGAGGATCAGCGAACGGCGTCTGCCTCCGTGCCCACCCCGCGTGCGGGGCTCAGGCCGTGCGCGTGGAGCGAATCGGCGACGGCACGGAGTGGGGGCATGCGCCGACCGTTCTACTGGGGGGTTCGCCCCTCGACATGGCCGCACCTCCTTCTCCGTCGTCCCTGTGCGGAGGGATCACGCCAACATTCCGCCGACATCTTACCGACCTCCACCCAGGGCAACCGGGCCCGCACCGGGTCGCCGGACGCTCGACGAGGCAGGTACCGTGCCTGTCATGGACCTGAGCTACCCACCCGAAGCCGAGGAATTCAGGACCGAGATCGCCGGCTGGCTCAAGGACAACCTGCCCGAGGGCTGGGGCAGCCCCGAATTCTCGATGACGCCCGAGGAGCGCAAGGTCTTCAACGAGGAGTGGACGGCCAAGCTGTTCGCCGGCGGATGGATCTGCGCCAGCTGGCCGGCGGAGTACGGCGGCAAGGGTCTGAGCCTCCTGCAACAGGTCGTGCTGAACGAGGAGTTCGCCCGGGCCGGCGCACCGCTGCGCGCCGACTTCTTCGGCGACACGCTCGTCGGCCCGACGATCCTGCAGTGGGGCACCGAGGAGCAGAAGCAAGAGTTCATCGGTGGCATCCTGAAGGGCGAGATCGCGTGGTGCCAGGGGTTCAGCGAGCCTGACGCCGGATCCGACCTGGCCGGCCTCAAGACGCGGGCCGAGCTGGACGGCGACGAGTGGGTCATCAACGGCCAGAAGGTGTGGACCACGCAGGCGCACTACGCCGACTACATCTTCCTGCTCGCCCGCACCGACCCCGACGCGCCGAAGCACGCCGGGATCTCCTACCTCCTCGTCCCGATGAAGCAGCCGGGCGTCGAGGTGCGCCCGATCGAGCAGATCGACGGCTCGGCCGAGTTCAACGAGGTCTTCTTCACCAATGTGCGCTGCCCCAAGGACAAACGTCATCGGTGGCGTCAACAACGGGTGGAAGGTCGCCATGACCACGCTCGGCTTCGAGCGCGGCACGTCGTCGACGACCGGGCACCGGCGCTTCCAGAAGGAGTTCGACCAGATCCTCGCCGAGGCGCAGGCGCGGGGACGCGACAGCGACCCGCTCATCCGCCAGCGCCTGGTGCAGTCGTGGTCGAAGATCAAGATCATGCAGATCAACGGCTACCGCACGTTGACCGACGTCCTGAACGGAACGCACACGACGGCCAAGCTCGGCGCCTGCAACAAAATGTTCTGGTCGGAGGCGCACCAGGACACCATGCTGCTGGCGATGGACATCCTCGGCATGGACAGCCAGATCCTGCAGGGCGACAACTTCTCCGACGCGCTCCTCCCCGGGGCCCGTCGGGCCCGGGCGGGCTACCCGGTCAACAACCTGCAGTCGCTCTTCTTCTTCTCGCGCTCGGAGACGATCTGGGGTGGCTCCGCCGAGATCCAACGCAACATCGTGGGAGAGCGCGCACTCGGCCTGCCCAAGGAACCCAAGCCCAGCTAGGTGCGCCGCCCGTTTCCCCTACTGTGGGCCCGGTGAGACGACTGCTCGGACACAGCGAACGGGGTGAACAGCCATGTTGGTGAGAGAGTGCCTGCGGACGGCTCCGGTGACCGTCCCTCCCGGATGCACCCTGGAGGAGGCCGGCCAGCTGCTGGGGAGCCACCGGGTCGGCTCGCTCCTCGTCGTCGACGGCGACCGCCTGGTCGGGATCGTCACGGACCGCGACATCGCCGTGCGGGGCGTGGGTCAGGGCAAGCCGCCGTCGGCCGCCGTGGAGGCCGTCATGACCGCCGACCCCGTCACCATTCAGGGCTCGGACGACGTCTTCGCCGCCGTCGACGTGCTCAAGACGGCCAGCGCACGCCGGCTGCCGGTGCTCGAGGACACGGACCTGGCCGGGATGATCTCGGTCGACGACCTGTTGCTGTCACTCGTGGCCGAGTTGGGCTCGGTGCTGTCCCCGGTGGCACGGGAGCTGGTCCACCCCGCTTGATCGTCTCGGGGTCGCGGCCGCTCCCTCGGGGCGGCCCGACGAGGCCTACAGGCTGGGGACGTAACCGCCGGCGCCCAGCGCGGCGCTCTCGTCGAGACTCAGCGAATCGTCGACCCCGCCCAGGACCTCGGTGACCCAGTCGAGGCGCTCCCGCAGGATCCGCTCCACGCCACCCGAGAGCGTGGCCGAACTGATGGCGCACGAACTGCAGGCCCCCTGGAGCTGGACCTCGACCACGCCGGTCTCGACGTCGGCCCGGACCAGCACGAGGTCACCCCCGTCGGCCTGCACCGCCGGCCGCATCAGGTCCATGATCCCCTGCAGCTTCTCGAGGCGATCGGCGCGCTCGGCGTCGCTCAACTGGGACTGGGTGTCGGTCACCCCTCCATTCTGCCGTGCCGCGGCGACCGCCCGTTCACCTGCCCGTTCACCTGCCCGTCACACAAGGGCGGGCAGCCCGGCACCGGGGTTACGATCCAAACGCAGGCGGCCCGCATCAGACCAGCCCGCCGATCGAAAGGGGTACGAGCCATGAGCGTGAAGGTTCTGGGGGTCTTCAAGGGCGCCAAGGAGACACGGGAGCTTCCCGCCGGCACGGTGATCTTCGAGGAAGGCTCCACGGGCCAGGAGATGTTCGGCGTCATTTCGGGCCGGGTCGAGCTGCGCATGGCCAACGGCCACTCGTTCGGCCTCGGGCCCGACGACACCTTCGGCGAGATGGCCATGGTGGACTCCTCGCCGCGCAGCGCCACCGCTGTCGCCGTCGAGGACAGCACGGTGGCGGTCATCGACAAGCACCGCTTCCTCTTCCTCGTCGGCGAGACGCCGAACTTCGCCCTGCAGGTGATGGCGAGCCTGGCCGAGCGGCTGCGCGCCGCCCAGGCGGGGAGCTGAACCTCAGTCGAGCCCGACGGGCTCGGGTGGCCCACCCTGCACCACGGGGTTGGACAGCTCACCGATCCCCTCGATGCTGATGCGGACCGTGTCCCCGGCCGCCAGGAAGCGCGGCGGATCGAACCCCGCCCCCACGCCGGCCGGCGTCCCGGTGGCGATGATGGTGCCCGGCTCGAGCGGGAACGCCGTCGTGAGGTACTCGATCATCTCGGCACAGCCGAAGATCAGGTCCGCCGTGGTCGAGTCCTGACGCAGCTCGTCGTTCACCCAGGTGCGGATGCCCAGTGCGCCCGGGGTCGCCGAGCTCGTCGCCCGTCACCAGCTCGGGGCCGCACGGGGCATGGGTGTCGAAGGACTTGCCCATCATGAAGGTGGGTGTCCGCCACTGCCAGTCCCGCGTGCTCACGTCGTTGATGATGGTGAAGCCGGCCACGACCTCGAACGCCCGCGCCGCCGGCACGTGCTGGCAGCGCGGGCCGATGACGAGGGCCAGCTCGCCTTCGTAGTCGACCATGTCCGACACGGACGGCAACACGATGGCGTCGCCCGGCCCGGCGATGGCGGTGCGCTGCTTGGTGAACCAGTACTGCCACTCGGGGGGCTCGCGGCCCAGCTCGGCGACGTGGGCGCGGTAGTTCATGCCGATGGCGAGGATGGCCGGCGGGTCGGGCACCGGTGCGTGGCGGCGCACCGTCTCCATGGGATGCCGGGGGGCCGCGCCGGTCGCCGCCGCGCCGGCTCGCGCCAATCCCTCGGGGCCGAGCGCCAGCAGCTCGGCCATGGTCGGTGGCAGGCCCGCGGCGGGGTCGCTCAGATCGACGATCTCGTCGCCGACGAGGAGGCCGGGCCGAGGACGTCCGCCTCCGAGGGAGAAGCTGGCCAGGCGCACCGCTCCTCCCCCGCCGTGCTCAGACGACCTGCGACTGCGCCTTGAAGGCCTCCCAGTGCTTCGTGGCGTGTCGGGCCGAGAAGGCGCCGATGAGCTCGACGGCGCCGAAGACGATGGCCCCGATGCCGATGAGCACCACCAGCGCGGTCAACGGCGCGCCGGGATGCCGGATGCAGAGGAAGCCGATGGCGACGGCGATGATGCCGCGGATCAGGTAGGCCCACCAGTACGGCAGGTAGTGGTAGCGGATGGAATTCACGATGTCGAAGATCCCGAGCACCAGGAAGCCCCATCCGACCAACACGGCCACGATGAAGATGGTGATGTGCGGCCACACGAAGCCGACGATGCCGGCGCCGATCCAGATGAGGCCGAAGATGATCATCGGCCAGCGTTGGCGCACCGCCCGCAGGCCGCCGATGAGCTCCAGCAGGCCGCCGGCGATGAAGAAGCCGCTGGCGAGGTAGATGATGGCGTAGACGCTGGCGTGCCGGTAGCTGATGACGAAGAAGCCGAAGATCATGGAGATGATCCCGCCGGCCAGGTACCAGCCCCACATCTTCTCGAGCTGCGTGCTGACGACATCGCCGACCGCGATCTCGTCGTTTGTCAGTACGATTCGTCATGGCAACCCCCTAGGCGAGTAAGAGCACACACGGGTGTGTAAGCGCAGCGTACCGCCGCGTCTAGGCCAAGGAGGGGATGCAGGACCGCAGCGCATGGAGGGCACGGCCGCCCCACGAACCGCCCACGTCGGCCCAGCGGGCGGGATCCTCGAGGACGTCGTCCGCCTCGGCCCACAACTCGTCCTCGACCGGCGTCAGCGTCTCGCGGACGACGGGGAGTGCCTCGGGGTCGGCCTCCACCAGCTGCCGCAGCGCGTCGGCGGCGTGCCACATGTCCTCGCCGGAGAGCTCGAAGGGCACGAACGGCGGTGGGCCGGCGGCCGTGCGCGGGAAGGCCGGCACGTAGATGCTGGCGCACGGGCTGCCCGAGCGCCACGTACACGCGCAGCGGCGCCCCCTCGGCCACATCGGCGGGCAGTTCGGCGATCATGGAGGCGGCGGTGACGCTCAGCTCGCGCACGTGCATGCAGACCGTGACGCCGCTGCTGTCGGGTCCCACCCGGAGCGGCGGCCGGTGGACCGGGCCGCCGTCACCGGGCGCGCCCCAGGGCCCCGTCCCGTGATCGCGCAGGTGGGCCGCGGTGGCGGCCGGAGTGAGGCCGCCGGAATCGGCCGAGGCGAGGAAGCGGCGGCTGGCCGCCAGGCGGACATCGGCGAATGCGGTGTCCTCCGCCGCGTCGCGAAACCGATCGAAGTCAGGCAGGGTGATCCGGTTGGAGATGGCCACACCGGCCGGGTCGCGCGCCACGGCGAAGTCGGAGCCCGCCGTCTCCAGCACGAAGGCCTCCGTCGGGTCGGCCACGAGGAAGGAGGAGTCGTAGGCCTCGTGGTGGGCGGCGTCGGCGATGCCGCCCTGCCCGCAGGTGCGCAGGAGGTCCGTCATGACCTCCACGGCCTCGGCGGCGGTGCGGGCGCGTTCGAGGCCGAGGCGGACCAGGTCCATGCCGATCAGCGCGGGCTTGGCCGCCGCCGCGTCATGCGTCGTGCTGACACGCTCGTTCCCGATGGCGACGCCGTGCTCGTTGACGCCGTGCTCGGCGCCCCACAGCCAGGTGGGACAGGAGAGGAACGTTGCGTGCGCGCCCGTGTCGCCGATGGAGAGGTACTGCGTGCGCAACGTGCATCCCACCGAAGAGCGGCGGCCGAAGGGCCAGGCGATCTGGACCTCGCCGGGTGGGCGATCGGAGTTCTTGGCGAACACCATGCCGCGCCGACCCGGGGCACAGAGGGTGTCGCACATGGTCGCAGTGTAGGGAGGGTGGATAGGGTTGCCGTTCGTGGAACCACGCGCCGTCCTCACCGCTGACGAGATCGACCTCTCCGACACCGAGTTCTGGGCCCGGCCGTGGGACGAGCGGGAGGGCGCCTTCCAGACGCTCCGGCGCGAACGTCCCATGCCGTTCTACGAGGAGCCCGAGATCCCCGAGGCGCTGAGCTACGTGATCCCCAAGGGGAAGGGCTACTACGCGCTGACACGCCACGCCCACATCGCCGAGGCCAGCCGGCATCCGGAGATCTTCCAGTCGGGCCGCGGCGCCACCTCCATCATCGACATGCCCGAGGAGATGCTCGACTTCTTCGGCTCCATGATCAACATGGACAACCCGCGCCATGCCCGGCTGCGCCGCATTGTGTCCGCCGCCTTCAACCCGCGCATGATCAAGTCGATCGAAGACCAGATCGAGCTGCGGGCCGACGACGTGATCGATCGGGTGGCCGACCGCGGCGCGTGTGACTTCGTCGTCGAGGTGGCGGCCCGGCTCCCGCTCGAGATCATCTGCGACATGATGGGCATCGGCCGCCGCCGACTACGACACCGTGTTCAACGCGTCGAACGTGATCCTCTCGGCCGGCGACCCCGAGTACGTGGCGCCCGGCGAGGACCCGATGGTCGCCTTCATGAACGCGGCCCAACAGCTCAACCTGCTGATGACGGACCTGGCCACCTACCGCCGGGAGCACCCGACCGAGGACGTGACCTCCGCCCTCGTCAACACCAACGTCGACGGCGAGGCGCTGACCGACACCGAGGTGGCCGCCTTCTTCATCCTGCTGGTGGTGGCGGGCAACGAGACCACCCGCAACGCCATCAGCCACGGGCTGCTCGCCATGACCACCTACCCCGAGCAGCGGGCGCTCTGGCAGGCCGACCCGGCGGGCATCGCCGCCACCGGCGTGGACGAGGTTGTGCGCTGGGGCTCCCCCGTCATCTGGATGCGCCGCACCGTGGCGCAGGACACCGTGCTCGGCGACGTCGAGCTGGTGGAGGGCGACAAGGTGATCATGTTCTACAACTCGGCCAACCGGGACGAGGACGTCTTCGCCGACCCCTTCACCTTCGACGTCCGGCGCGACCCCAACCCGCACATCGGGTTCGGCGCCGCCGGGCCGCACTTCTGCCTGGGGGCCCACCTGGCCCGCCAGGAGATCGACGTCATGTTCCGGCACCTGTTCGAGCGGCTGCCCGACATTCAGGCCGTGGGTGAGCCGGACCGGCTGCTGTCGCCGTTCATCAACGGCATCAAGCACCTCGACTGCCGCTACACGCCGGCGCCCGCCACGGCGCGCTGACCACGCCGGCGGGCCGCGGCCGGTCAGGCAGGCCGGTGCTCGTCGGCGCCTCAGCTCTTCTCGTACTCGAGGAAGGCCTCCAGGGCACGCGGGCCCCACACGAGCCCCGGGCCGCCGTTCATGGTGATGGACACGGCGATCATCTCGGCCACCTGTTCCGTGGTGGCGCCGAGGCGCGCCAGGTTGCGGCCGTGGGCGGCAATGCACCCGTCGCACTCGCGCGTGATGGCGATGGACAGGGCGATGAGCTCCTTGGTCACGACGTCGAGCGCTCCTTCGACGAAGGCCGCGTCGTGGAGCGCGCCGTAGCCCGCCATCACATCGGGAATGGCCTCGGTGAGCGCGCGGTACGGCTCGCGGAGGTCGGCCTGAACCTGGTGGAAGTGAGCAAGTGCCATGCCAAGATGCTGGCACGCCGCGCGCACGCTCACCGGTCAGCCGTTGCCGGCGCTGCTCCTCGGCCCCTTGTTGCGGACCTCCTCGACGGCGGACATGGCCTGGCGCAGCTCACCGATCCACTCGGCTTCGTGCTGGGCCACCAGACGGACGCACCAGGCCAGCGCCTCGCTGCGGCTGCGGGCCACGCCGGCGTCGATCAACGTGTCGAGCGCCTGGCGGTCGTCCATCCTGAGCCGGGTCATGACCGGCACCCCCGCCGTCGTGAACAGCACACGGGAGCTCCCGCACTCCGCGCCCCAGGACACGACGCGGCGGAACGCCGGCTGCGCCTCGTCGGCGATGCGGATGCGGGCGCCCCGGGTCTCCTCGCGGAATCCGCTGATGCGCGCCTGCTCGGCGACCCGCACCTCGTCCTCCCCGGCGCCGTCGGGCAGCTGGGGCGGAGCGAGCTTCCCGACCACCTGGATCTCGTCGCTGTCGATGCCGATCGTCGGGCTCTCGGCGAACCAGGTGCCGGGCACCCGCCCGGCGAACCAGGCCCCGATCAGCCGCTCCTGCTCGGGCCCCGAGGGCGGTGGGCTGGCCGAACGCCGCCTCCCCCGCTGTGAGCCCCGTCCGCTGTCACCACTTGCTTGAGTCATATTACGAGATTACACGATTACTTCACTGGGTCAAGCAGATGCGCTCCGGGCTCACCGGAGCGGCATTTTGAAGCCGACGTGGGACGGCACGAACCCGAGCCGCTCGTAGAAGCGGTGGGCGTCGGGGCGGGCCGGTGTTGGAGGTCAGCTGCACCCGGTAGCAACCCAGCCCGCGGGCCCTGGCGATGGCCTCGCGCAGCAGGGCGCCCCCCACCCCGGCCCCCCGGTGGTCCGGGTGCACGTGCACCGACTCGAGTTCGGCGCAGAGGCCGCCGTGGGCCTGGAGGTGGCGGAAGACGATGAGCTGGCAGACCCCGACGACCTCGTCCGCATCGGTCGCCACCAACACGACACCACCGTCGTCGGCGTCGGCGATGTGGCGCCACGCCGCACGGTACGGCCCGAGATCGAGAGGGTCCTCGGCGCTCGGCGGCCCGTCGGGGACCGCGCCGAGCACCAGCAGCTCCACAATGCGGCCGAGGTCGGACTCGGTGGCGGGTCGGATCACCGGACCGTGCGGCGTCATGTCGGATCATCGGGCCATTGTGACGCCGGCGCCGTCTCAGTGACCGCTCTTGCGCTCCCGCAACGTGATGGCGCGGCGCGGGCAGTCCCGGGCGGCGCGGCGGGCGGCGTTGACGAGCTCGGGCGGGAGGGGCGTGCCGTCGACGACCGGATAGCCCCACTCGTCGAGCGTGATGGCTTCGGGCAGCAGCTCGGCGCAGTAGCCGTAGGCGTCGCAGGCGACCGGGTCGACGAGGATGCGGATCACGACCGGGCCTTCGTCGCGGCGTCGACCGGGAAGCGGAGCTGCGACGCCCGGTTCCAGTACGGACACGGCGCCCCGGCCGCGTGCGCCGCCACATCGTCCGCGAAGACCTGCAACGCGCTGCGCGCCAACTGCACCGCGCCATCGGGGTGGCGGCAGGCGCCGCGGCCGTCGACCTCGCGCAGCCTGCGGTCGAGCCGGCCCAGCAGGCCGGCATCCGCCTCCCCTCGGGCCAGCCGGGTCAGGTCGCCGGCGATGGCCGGCAGCCCGTAGACGCACGGTCCGCACTGGCCCGCGCTCTGGCCGGCCATGTACGTGGCGATGCGCGCCGACTCCATGAGGCCACAGGCGGTCGGCCCGAGCACGACCACGATGCCGACGCCGGCCATGGCGCCGATCGCACGCAGGGAGAGCGAGGCGTACGGCGTGGTGAAGTGCCGGGGAGCGACCCAGGCGCCGCCGTAGCCGCCGACGAGAAGGGCCTGCGGCTCGCCGGCCGGCAGCGCCCGGCGCGCGATGTCGATCAGCGGGGTGCCCCGCTCGATCTCCACCACGCCGGGGTGCTCCACCGCACCGGTGACGGTGACCAACGATGTCCCGGGGTCCTCGGCCAGACCACGGGCGCGGAACGCCGCCGGCCCGGTGCGGGCGATCATGGCCACGTGCGCCAGTGTCTCGGCGTTGTGCACCAGGGCGGCGTGGCGTCCGATGCGGAGGGGGACGCCCTTGTCCGGCCGGAACGACGGGAGGGACCGGCCCGCATCGACCCAGCCCGCCAACGCGGACTCCTCCCCGGCGGTGAAGCGGTCCGGTGGATGCACCATCACCTCGGGGACCGGCGCGCACCGTGCGGCCGTGCGCTCGTCGAGGGCGTGCCGCACGGCCGCGGCCACATGGTGGCGCCCCTCCGGGACGCAGATCGTCACGTGGCGCGCTCGGGTGGCGGCCGCCAGGAGCTGTGCGCCGTCCAGCACGAGGTGTGGCGAACGGATGAGAAGGAGCTTGTCCTTGTCGCTGGCCGGCTCGCCCTCCATGGCGTTGACGACGATGGTGCCGCCGGGTCCACCGCCCTGGGCTGCCGCGAGCTTGATGGCGGCGGGGAACCCGGCCCCGCCCCGGCCGCCCAGACCCGACGCCTCCAACATGGCGAGGAATGCGTCGCGCCAGCCCCGGCTCGCGCCGGTCGGCAGCGGGGCGGGGCCCAGGGCGGCGATGTGGGCCCCCAGGTCGGTGGGATGGCCCAACAACCGGTACCTGTCCGTGTCCGTGTCGGTGGTGCGTGGCGAGGACCTCGCCGGCGTTAGGCATGTGACGATCCCTTCTTGCGTGGCACCGTCAAGGCGAGGTGCTTGGGCGGCACGGCGTCCAGCGATGCATGGGCGGTCCTGAGCGAAGCCTGTCGGGCACTCTCACGGAGCCTCCACGCCAAGGCCACGGCGACCGCGAGCACACACGCCGCGCCGAGCGCGATGACCCAGCTCTTGCCGGCATCGGTCCCCATGCCGAACGCATGGGCCAGCGCGACGGGCCAACTCAGGTAGGCCAGCCAATGGATGGCGCGCCACGTCCCTGGACGCATCCGGGCCCGCAACAGGCTCGACACGAAGACGGCGAGCATGCAGGTCGAGCGAGATCGCGCCGACGCCGACCCACAGCCTCCCGTAGCTCGATGTGAAGGGGATGACGGTGGCGGCCCAGCCGATGTGGACGTAGGTGTCGAGCACGCTGGTGAGCACGTGGATCCCGAGGAAGACGACGGCGATCATGGAGATGCGCCGGTGCAGTTCCTGCTGCGCGAACCCGGGCCAGCGCCGGGCCCGGGCCCGGGTCGTGGTCGTGATGCCGAGCACCATGGTCAGCGTGAGGAGGAGCATGGCCACGAGGCCGCTCGCCCGCGTGGCGTACCAGAGCGAGGTCGAGCTCACGCCGCCTCCTCCAGTGGCCACCCGTTGACGGACATGACCGCTCCGTCGGAACGCACGAGCCGGACCGCCTGCCCGAAGCGGGGCAGTTCGTCGAGGGCCCGCGCGCCCCAGACGATGGCGGCGGTCGTCACGACGTTGGCATCGACGCAACTGTCCCCCGTGGCCGAGACGACGTCCCAGTACGGCTCGACGCAATCCCCGCTGCGCGGATCGATGATGTGATGGACGGGGCGGTCGCCCACCTTCCAGGTCCGGGTCGTGGTGCCCGAGCTGGCCAGGCCACCGTGGTGGATGGCCACGACCTGGTCGGCCTCCGCCGGAGGCGTCGACGAGGCGCGGGCGATGCCGATGGCCCAGCCGCCCTGTGGGGGCGGACCGGCCACGGCGACATCACCACCCAGACTCACCAGTGCGCCCGCGCCGATACGGCGGGCGATACGGGCGGCGGCCCTGTCGGCGGCCCAGGCCTTGGCCGTCGAGCCGAGGTCCAGGCGGACACCACGAGGGATGCGCACGGTGCGATGGCGCGCATCGAGCTGCACGTGCTGGTAGCCCACGACCCGGCCCAGCGCCCGGGGCGGCGCGCTGAGGCGGGCCCGGACCTCGTCCAGGTCGGCGTCATACCCGAGTGCAGCGAGGGCATTGCCGACGGTGGGGTCGACGGCGCCTCCCGTCCTCTCGGCTGCATCGCAGGCCACCGAGAGCGCCTCGAAGAGCAGCGGGCTCACCTCGACAGTTCGCCCCGCATCGTCATGGAGCAACTGCAGCTCCGAGTCCGGCCGGAACCTGCTGCAGGTGGCGTCGATCGTCCTCAGCTCGGCGGCCAAGACAGCTGCGGCCTCGTCGGCCCGGGCGGGATCCTGCACGACGACCGTGGCCGTGGTGCCGATGGCGCGGAACGAGCGGGTGGTGGGCGTGGGCTCCGTCATGACGACTCTCCCGACGTCACCGTGGGCGAGGAGGAGCTGCTCGTCGGGGTGGAGGACGAGGACGTCGGGGTGGAGGAGACGACGAGGACGAGGACGCCGGGGTGGAGGACGACGACGACGCCCCCGACGTCACCGTGGCCGACGAGGAAGTGCTCGTCGGGCTGGACGAAGACGCCGCTCCCGTGTTGCCGCTCGATCCTGTCGTGCCGGAGCCTGCCGAGGTGCTGTTCGAGTGATGCGTCGCGTGGATTTCGACGCTGCGGACTCGTGGGACACCACGACCCCCAGGAAGACCGTCGCGCCGGCGGCGGCGGCGATGGCGCCCCGGGTGAGCGTGCGCAGTCGCGCCTGGGCCCGATCTCGGTCGCTTGGTGTGTTCGGTTGGGTGGACTCTGACATGTGGTGACGCTCCTCGGTTGGAGACATGACCATCCGACCATGCCCGGTTCGCCGCCGACCCAGAACCCGCTGTGGAGTCGCTGTGAGATCGCGGCGCCCCCGCTACGATCCGCCCGGCGCCCTCGGGGCGCCTGGAGACGGGCAAGGGGAGCCGATGGCCGAGGTCAACACGGTGCGAGGACCGGTCGAGGGGGCCCGGCTCGGGCGCACCCTGATGCACGAGCACATCTTCGTGTTGAGCCCCGAGATCGAGAAGACGGCGGACCAGTGGGACGAGGCGGCGGAGCAGGAACGAGCCGTGAGGAAGCTGCGCGAGCTCAAGGACCACGGGATCGACACCCTGGTCGACCTCACCGTGATCGGGCTGGGCCGCTACATCCCACGCGTGGCCGCCATCGTCGACCAGGTCCCGGAAATCAACGTCGTGGTGGCGACCGGCGTCTACACCTACAACGAGGTCCCGATGTTCTTTCACTTTCAGGGACCGGGAACGATCCTCGGAGGGCCCGAGCCGATGGTGGAGGTCTTCCTCCGCGAAATCCGGGAGGGGATCGGCGAGACCGGCGTGCGGGCCGGCATCCTCAAGTGCGCGTCGGATCGTCCCGGCATCACGCCCGGCGTGGAGCGCGTGCTCAGGGCGGTGGCGCAGGCGCACCGGGCCACGGGCGTGCCCATCACCACGCATACGCCGACACCCCCTGAGCCCTGGGGCCTGGAGCAGCAGCGCATCTTCAGGGAGGAGGGTGTCGACCTGTCCCGGGTCGTCATCGGCCACAGCGGCGGGACGGTCAACACCGACTACCACCTGCAACTGATCGACAACGGCTCCTACCTCGGCTTCGACCACTTCGGCCTGCCCGGCATCACCTTGGAGGAGCGCGTCGACGCGGTCGCACGCCTGTGCGCCCGCGGGTACGCCGAGCGGATCGTCCTTTCGCACGACGCCATGTGCTTCGTCGACTGGTTCCCCCGCGCCATGTCCGACACGCCGGGAGATTGGCGCTGGACGTACATTTCCGACGAGGTGCTGCCCGTCATGCGGGCCCGCGGCATCAGCGACGCCGCCATCGACACCATGCTGGTGGACAACCCGCGCCAGATCCTCGAGGGCGGCGCCCCCTACTGATGCACCGACGGGGCACTCGGACGTGACGGTGCTGCAGCCGGAGCTGGTGGCGCGGCTCGCCGCGTCCTTCCCGGACGCCGTGGCGTGGCGGAACCTGGCCGACGGCGAGGAGCTCACGCTGGCCGACTGGCACGGTCGCTCCAATCGCCTCGCCCGCGGCCTGCAGGGCCTGGGTGTGGCGCGCGGGGACCGGGTGGGACTCCTCATCGGCAACGAGGAGCCGCTGCGGTGGCTGATCTCCTACCTGGGCATCCACAAGGCGGGGGCGGTGGCGGTTCCGCTGCTGGCCCGCCTCGGCCCCCTGGAGCTGTCCCGGATTCTGCAGGACGCGGGAGCGACCGTCGCGCTGTGCAGCGAGGTCGTGCCGGAGGTCCGGGCGGCCGTCCGCACGGTCGTGGGCACGGCGCCCGGGAGCGACCTGCGACTGGGACGACCTGCTCGCAGACGACGACAGCGACGTGGGACCGGCCAACGACCCCGACGACGTGGCCGACATCATGTACACCTCGGGGACAACCGGCCGTCCCAAGGGTGTGCTCGTACGGCACGGCGGCCTCTCGACGACGGCGCGCGTGCCGTCGGACTGGCTGGGCCTCGGCTTCCTGACTTCCTCGCCCTTCGCGACGACCAGCGGGTCGCTCCTCGTCACCGGGCCACTCCGCGGCGGATTGAGCGGGTGGTTCCTGCCGCAGTTCAGCGCGGCGGCCTGGATCGAAGCCGTGGCACGGGAGCGACCCGTCTCCGCCTTCCTGGTGCCGGCCATGGTCGAGCTCATCGTCGCCTCACCCCGGTTCGCCACGGCCGACCTCTCGAGCCTGGCGGTCGTCACGGTGGGCAGCGCCCCCATTGCCGCGGCCACGCTGCGCCGCTTCGGCGCCGGGCTCCCGGGAGGCGAGGTGCTGTGCGGCTACGGGATGACCGAGTTCGGTGCGGTGACGGCCATGCCGATGGGTGACAACGGACGGCACCTGGGGTCGGTGGGTCTCCCCCTCCCCGGCGTGGAAGTCCGGATCACCGGTCCCGACGGCGACGATGCTTCCCCCGGGAGAGGTCGGAGAGGTGACGATCAGGGGGACGGCCCCGGCTCGTTCTGCGCTCGGGGACCAGGACGGGCACGCCGAGGACCTGGCGCGGTCGACGGATGGTTGCGCAGCGGCGACCTGGGATCCGTCGACGCCGACGGCCATCTCTGGCTCGTCGGACGGAAGAAGGAGATCATCATCAGGGGCGGTCACAACGTGGTGCCCGGGGAGGTGGAGGCAGCCCTCTACGAGCACCCCGCTGTGATCGAGGCCGCCGTGGCGGGCCGGCCGCACGCGGTCCTGGGCGAGGACGTCGCGGCCTGGGTGGTGCTGCGCGACGACACGTCCGACGAAGAGTTGCGCGCGCTTCCTCCTGGCTCGGTTGGCCGACTACAAGGTGCCGCGCCGGATTACCGTGGTCGACATGCTCCCCCGGAACGAGAGCGGCAAGGTCCTCAAGTCCCGCCTGGAGCCCGGAGTCGAGCCGGCGTGACGACGAGTTTCTCCACGTTGACCGTGGAGGAGATCGGCCGTGTCCGGCGCCTGACGCTGAACCGCCCGGATCACCACAATCCGCTCACGCCCCGCTGCATCCGCGAGCTGCTCGCCGCGGTGGAGGAAGCGGAGGCCGACCCGGAGGTGAGCGTCATCGTCATCCGCAGCACCGGGAGATCGTTCTCCTCGGGCTACGGCTTCATCGCCGAGGACACGGATCCGGGTGACTTCGCCCAGCCCGCCGCGATCGAAGGCGACGTGACCGCCATGCTCGCCCTCGGCGACGGATGGGCCCGGATCTGGAACTGCGCCCTGCCCGTCATCGCCCAGGTCCAAGGGAATTGCCTCGCCGGCGGGACCGATCTGGCATTGCACTGCGACCTCGTCGTCGCCGCCGAGGACGCCTCCATCGGGTTTCCGCCGGTGCGCTCCATGGGCGTCCCGCCCACCAACATGTGGCTCTACCACCTGGGCCCGCAGTGGACGAAGCGTCTCGTGCTCACGGGTGACACCATTTCGGGCACGATGGCCCGGGACATCGGGCTCGTCGTCGACACGGCCCCGGCCGACGAGCTCGACGCGGTCGTGCTGGAGTTGGCCCAACGGATGGCCCTCATCGGCCGCGACCTCCTGGTGGCCAACAAGAGGGTCGTGAACATGGGCGTCGAGCTCATGGGGCGCTCCCAATTGCAGCGGTTCGCTGCGCTCAACGACGCCATCGGCCATCGGGCACCCGAGGCCAAGGCGTTCTCGAAGCACATCGGAGAGGTGGGGCTCCGCCAGGCCGTCAAAGACCGCGACGCCCCGTTCGCCGAGCAGCGGCCGACGGCCGACGGAGACCGCTGACTACACGTCGGTCAGAGAGGTCTCGGTGATGCCCAACGCCCGGAGCGTCCGCCCCAGCCCGAGGAAGGCCGAGAGGCAGACGGTCAGGTCGAAGATCTCGGGGTCCGTGAACGAGCCGCGCAGCCGCTCGATGAAGTCGTCGTCGATGCTGGTGTGGTCGGTGGCAAATCGTTCGGCGTACTCGACGGCCAGGCGCTCCTGCTCGCTGAGCCCGTCCTCACCGGGAGTGCCCACGGCGCAGTAGAAGGTCTCGTCCAGCCCCTGCGCCTTGACCGTGTCCGCCCGGAAACCGAGGCACACGGTGCACTCGTTGAGCTGAGCGATCCGCATCCTGGCCGCCTCGCGCACCCGGGTGGGAAGAATGCTCTTGTTGTAGGCGGCATGCACGAACCGGGTCGCGGCCGCACCCAGCTCCGGCTGCAGTGACCAGATCTGCACCGCATCCCCGCCCTCGCCGGCGGGAATGTCCAAACGGGCCATGCGGCGACTCTATGTCAGTATTCGTCGTTCGCGTGCAGTGGATCCGGGTGGACAGAACCCCGGGGAACGGAAAGCAGATGGCGCTCATTCGCTACACCCTCGACTCGGTTCGCTCCTGCGTGTGGGTCAGTGGACGGTCCAGCCTCCATCCGATCAACACCGAGACGCGTGGGATCACGGGTTGGGTCCAAGCGGCGACGCGCCCCGACGGATCACTCGATCTGGAGCAGACGGTGTCGGGTGAGTTGGAGTTGGCCGTGGAGCGCCTCACGTCGGGGAACCAGCTCTACGACCGGGAGCTGCGACGCCGCGTCGATGCGCGCCGCTATCCGACCATTGCGGGCCGACTCACCCGCATCGCCCCGGCCGGGCCGCACCCGGACTATGTCGTCACCGGCGAGGTCTCCTTCCACGGCAAGACCCGGACCTTCGAACACGGCATGCGGATCGAGGTGCACGACGACGGCATCACACTCAGCGGAGAGGACGTGTTCGACATCCGTGAGTTCGGCATGAAGCCACCGAGCATGCTGATGGTCCGCGTCTACCCCGAGATCTCCGTGCGGGTTGCGTTGGAGGGCGTCGCTGACGAGTAACGGATGAGGCGCCCGTCACGCGCACGTGCACGGGCCGTTTGCACGGCGCACCCGTGGGTATGTGCCGGTCCGTGGGCGCCAGGGATCTCGAACTCGTCGGATGCGCACCCGGGACGGGTGCGTCCCGGTGACACCACCGGCCGTCGACTCCACTTCGTGGTTCGCCTGGTCGCCCGCGTGGCGACCCGATCTCCCGAGAGACGGCAGGTCACCGCTCCACGCCAACAGGGACTGGCTTAGAGTCGTGGTGACGACAACCGAGCAAGGGGGCGATCATGGCGAACCATGACGTGCATCCGACGACGACGGACGCGGGAATCCCGGTAGCAAGCGACGAGCACTCCCTCACCGTGGGGCCGGACGGGCCCATCCTGCTGCAGGACCACTACCTCATTGAGCAGATGGCGAACTTCAACCGGGAGCGGATTCCCGAGCGCCAGCCGCACGCCAAGGGGGGCGGCGCCTTCGGCCACTTCGAGGTCACCGCCGACGTGAGCCCGTACACCAAGGCGGCGGTGTTCCAACCAGGCACCCGGACCGACACCCTGATCCGCTTCTCGACGGTCGCCGGCGAGCGGGGCAGCCCGGATACGTGGCGGGACCCACGCGGATTCGCCCTGAAGTTCTACACGTCCGAGGGCAACTACGACATGGTCGGGAACAACACCCCGGTCTTCTTCCTCCGGGATCCGATGAAGTTCCAGCACTTCATCCGCTCCCAGAAGCGCCGGGCCGACTCGGACCTGCGCGACCACGACATGCAGTGGGACTTCTGGAGCCTGTCCCCCGAATCGGCCCATCAGGTCACCATCCTCATGGGTGACCGCGGCATCCCCAAGTCGTGGCGTCACATGAACGGCTACTCGAGCCACACCTACATGTGGGTCAATGCCGACGGCGAGCGGTTCTGGGTCAAGTATCACTTCAAGACCGACCAGGGCATCGAATTCCTGACCCAGGAGGATGCCGACCGGCTGGCCGGAGAGGACGGCGACTACCACCGGCGCGATCTCTTCGACGCCATCGGGCGCGGCGACTACCCGAGCTGGACGTTGCGGGTCCAGCTCATGCCCTTCGCCGAGGCGAAGGACTACCGGTTCAATCCTTTCGACCTGACCAAGGTGTGGCCCCACGGCGACTACCCACTGCACGAGGTCGGACGGCTCACCCTCGACCGCAACCCGACCGACTTCCACTCGGAGATTGAGCAGGCCGCGTTCGAGCCGAACAACCTCGTCCCGGGCATCGGCGTGAGCCCGGACAAAATGCTGTTGGCCCGTGTCTTCGCCTACGCCGACGCGCACCGCGCCCGCATGGGCGTCAACTACAAGCAGATCCCGGTCAACGCGCCGCGCTCCCCCGTCCACAGCTACAGCAAGGACGGCGCCATGCGGGTGGAGAAGGTGGCCGACCCGGTCTACGCGCCGAACTCAAAGGGCGGGCCGGCCGCCGACCCGGAGCGATACCCCTACGTCGAGCGATGGGAGGCGGACGGCGAATTCATCCATGCCGCCTACACGCTCCACGCCGAGGACGACGACTGGGGACAAGCGGGCACGCTCGTCCGGGAGATCATGGACGACGCCCAGCGGGACCGAATGGTCTCCAACGTGGTCGGACACCTGAGCGAGGGGGTCTCGCAGCCCGTGCTCGAACGTGCCGTCGCGTACTGGCGGAACGTCGACAAGGAGCTCGGCGACCGCATCGCCGGCGGGGTGGGCGTCTCGTAAGTCCCCCGAAGGGAGCCTTCAGGAATCCTCGGGCTCGGTCGCCGGAGGGATGATCCAATGGAGATGGTGCTCGGCCTCGAAGTAGCGGACCCAGATGTCCTCTATGTCCTCGACGTGCTTGGTGGCCAGATACGCCTCACGGGCCCACTTCTCCATTTCGGCGATCCGCTCGGCCGCCCGCTCCACTTCCTCGGCTGACAGCGCCTTGAATTCCTGATGACCCGACATGCGACTGACCTCCGGCACAGTCTGACTCGCACGAAGACCGGGGCTTCGAGTCAGGCAGGTTGATGAGGGGCCGCATGTACCGGACGGCCTGCGGCGACCCGGGGAGCGACTCGGACCTCAGACCGACGAGCCGCCCGCATCCGGAGCCGGTGGTCGATCCGCGATGGGCACCGACGAGACGGCGGGCGGTGTCGGCATGCCGGGGCGCTCGAAGTCGCCGCGACGCACGTCATCGTCGCTGACGGCGGCGTACACGGGTTCCAGGTCGGGGATGCCCCACTGGCTGCGCAGCTCGGACAGGGGCGTCGTCACGTGGGCCCAGAAGTCCCAATGCCCGGAGTACACGTTCTCCGTCATCGTCCTGCCACGCTCCCAGGCCACCCAGAGCTTCTCCGCATCGAGGCCGAGATGCACGTTCCCGTCGTAGTTGTCGGCCCAGGTCGGATCGGCCTGCATGCGATCGCGATCCCCTGCGTTCAGCCCCTTGTTGATGTCGATACCCAGGTGGTAGATGAGGATCGTCGGGACGATGTGGCTCTCCATGAAGTCGATCGACGGGTCGAGCGCACCACCGGTGAATGCCGCAACGAGGAGTTCGCCCTGGGCTGACGTCGAGTAACCCGAAAGGATGTGCAGGCAGTCGTGGGGCGTCGCCCACGACTCGACCATGCCTTCCGCGTCACCCGGAAAGGCGTAGCCGTTTCCCTTGTAGTGGTCGTAGAAGGCTCGGCCGAAGGACCCCTCGCCCAGTGATCCGAGTCGCTCGTACCGATCGGACAGGATCGAATCGGTGCCGTCGCCGGCGTACGGCAGGAAGGGCCCATAGGGATCGTCCGGGACCCAGGGGACGCCCGGAATCGTGAAGACGTTGGCTCGGATCATGTCGTAGCCGACCCACCGCGCGTGGTCCATCTGCAACTGGTGGAGCACGTCGACGAATTCCGCGTGGACATGCAACGCAGTCGCAAAGTCGAGGACCAGTTCGATCTTGCCCTTCTCGACCATCCCGTCGAGGAGGGCCAGGACGGCGAGCACCCGCACGAGGTCGAGCCTGAGCTCGTCACTCTCGAGCAGGCGGACCACCTCGCCCGACGACACGGGCACGAGACTGTCGACGTCGCGCGGGGAGGAATCACCGAACACGGTCGCCAAGGCGCTCGTGATGCCGCGCCTGTCAGCCGCGGAGGCCGACACCGTTCCGCCGATGGTGACGACCGTCGAGGCCGCACGGGCGATCGCGTCTGCTTGACCTGGAGAGACCCTGCTGAGAGACATGGTCAGAGACGGTAATCGCACGTCCGGACCCTGGGTGGCTTCGACGGGCGCCATTTGCAACCTGCGTTCGAACTGAATCGCCGCAGAGTTCTGCTGCGTGCGCGTGTGGGCGCCGCGCCGACGACGTGCAACCGCAGTGCCCGACGTCTTTGACAACGGACGGTTGCGACCCGGTTGTGGCCGGGTGGCGCTACCCACGAGCCGGCCCAAATTCGTTGACGGGGCGGCAGGGACGGGTCAACGTCGCGTGGCGAGCCTCAGTCACATCTCGGCCAGATGTCGGCTCTCCGGGAAGGGGCTTCGTGAGGGGGAATCAGGTGCGGTTGCGTGCGCACAAGCGGTCGGCTGTCGCCCTCGTGGCGGCGGTGCTCCTTGGTGGCTTCGCCGCGGCCGGATTCACCGCGGCCGGAACGGGCTCGTCGCCCGCGGCCGCCGGCGAACCGACGGCCTACGGTGCCGGGCACCTGATGGCGGCGGACCCCTCGGGTGGGTATTGGACGGCGACGAGCGGCGGCGGCGTCCTTCCGCACGGCGGCGCGCCGCAGCTGGGCTCCCCGTCTGCATCGGGGCTGCGCCTCAATCGGCCGATCATGAGCATGGCAGGGACAAAGGTCCTGGGCTACTGGCTGGTCGCCTCCGACGGCGGCATCTTCTCCTACGGCGACGCCCGGTTCTACGGCTCGACCGGCTCCATCCATCTCAATCAGCCGATCGTCGGCATGGCGCGCGACCCCCGACGGCGGGGGCTACTGGCTGGTCGCCTCCGACGGCGGCATCTTCTCCTACGGCGACGCCCGGTTCTACGGCTCGACGGGCTCCATCCATCTCAATCAGCCGATCGTCGGCATGGCCGCGACCCCCGACGGCGGGGGCTACTGGCTGGTCGCCTCCGACGGCGGCATCTTCTCCTACGGCGACGCCCGGTTCTACGGCTCGACGGGCTCCATCCATCTCAATCAGCCGATCGTCGGCATGGCCGCGACCCCCGACGGCGGGGGCTACTGGCTGGTCGCCTCCGACGGCGGCATCTTCTCCTATGGCGACGCGCCCTTCTATGGATCGCTGGGCGGTGCGCAGGCGAGCGTGCTGGGCATGGTGGTCACGCCATCCACGGGCGGTTACTCCCTCATCACCTCCGACGGGGGCGCCCATGCGTTCGCTCCGGCCCCGAGCCCCGATCCCACCATCTCGACGACGGAGCCACAGGCTCCGGGGGGTATGACCACCGGCGCCTACGCGGCACCCTTCGAGGGCGGGCCGGCCCAGAACGACTGTGCCCCTGCCACGACACCGATCGCGACGCCGGATGTCCCGCTGACTTCGCTCTTCGAGAACCAGCAGGGTCCCGGCTGGGTCGGCGGGGACGAGGTCTACTCCACTGCGTTGCCGAACAACCAGGAGTCGTTCGTCTTCTCCGGCACGCTCGTGGGAACCGCGCAGCCAGACGGGGAGGCGTCCTTCGTCGGGTTGCCCGACAACAGCGCGCTGTCGGGCACCATGCCCGACCTGACCCTCGATGTCGGGGGCACCCCATCCGCGCCCACGTCACTCGTTCCCGATGCGGGCCAAGCCTCGTGGGGGGTCACTGCGACCTACATGGAAAACGGTCAGCAACTGGTCTTCGTGAACGAAGGGGACGAGATTGCGGGCAGCGCGTACTCCACGCTGACGGGCCGCTCCGGGATCGCCGTCCTCTCGCTGGCGACGGGCAGGCCCAAGTTCAGCACCATTGAGCTGATTCCGACGGACGCCAACACCGAATGGGGCAACGCCATGACCCAGAGCGGGGGCTACGACTACATCTACGGCACCGACATGAACTACGTGACCAACACCTGGTACGGCATGAAGGTCGCCCGGGTACCCGTCGGCGACACGCTGGACACGAATGCGTGGACGTACTGGAACGGGTCGAGCTTCGTCCCGGGGGAAAACAATGCCGTCACCCCTCCGGGCTTTCCGCTCATGACCGGCGTCATCCCTCTCAAGAACGGCACGGGATTCATGGGCGTCGGGGTGGGATCGTCGGTCTCGCTCACCTTCTCCTGCTCGCCGACCGGACCCTGGAGCACGCCGGTGGACGTGTACCGCGTGCCGGAGTTGACCGAATACTCCAACGAGATCGCCTACACCGCCACCTTCCACCCCGAGCTCACGGCGACCGGCCTGGCCGTCTCCTACAGCGTGGACACCCTGAACGGGATCACGGCGCTCGAACAGAACGACCACCTGTACCAGCCGCGCTTCATCGATCTGGTGGGATGAGCCCGCACCGTCGGGGTCCCGACCGCCCTGACCAGGGCTGATGGCCGGTGGTCCGATGTCCTGACACATCACGTGCGAGCCATGCGCGATCGCGAACCTTCGGGCGTGCGTCCATCCCATTCGGAAACCGTCACGTGGGCAATCGCCGGCGCGCCCTGGTAGAAGGAACTGATGGATCTGGCACGGTGGGGGTTCTCGGTCCTCCCGGTGGGAGTGGCGGCCGGAGCGGGTGGGCTCGCGGCGAAAGACGCCCCGAAGGTCTATGCCCGCCTCACCAAGCCACGTTGGGCGCCACCGGCGTCGGCGTTCGGACCGGTGTGGTCCGTGCTCTACCTCACCATGGGGGTCGCCGGCTGGAGGCTGTTCCGTTCCGCCTCCGGCCGGACCAAGGCGCTCCACCTGGTCCAACTCTCGCTGAACGCCGCATGGCCGGCCGTCTTCTTCGGGGTGCGGGACAAGCGCTCGTCTCTGGTGATCATCGGACTCTTGGATTGCGCTCTGGCGGCTGAAATCGCTTCGCTGCGGCGCCAGGACCCTGTGGCGGCATCGCTGCTCTTGCCCTACCTCGCTTGGAGCGCATTCGCCACGGTGCTGAACGCCTCGGTCAGCGATCCCGGCGAAGAGATGACGCCATGATCTGGCCTCGACTCTCCTGCAGCACTGAGCCTTGCTTCACACCGGCGAGGCCAACTGGCGTGTTCTGGGACCAGATCCCACTTCTGAGAGCGCCCCCGGAAGGATTCGAACCTTCGCACACGGTTTAGGAAACCGATGCTCTATCCCCTGAGCTACGGGGGCAGGGGGTCCGCGTCCATTCAGGACACCGCCCTCCACCGGGGCACCACACTACGCGCCCGTCACCCTCGTCCCTGGTCCGGCCCGGCAGCGCCCCCGACAGCACCTACCTATCGCTCACGTCCGGATCGCCCGTTCCCCGCTGACCGTTCGAGGCGGGCGACGGCACCAGCGGACCGCTCAGCACTGAGCGACAGGTGCCGTCGACATCCTCCGTGTCGTTGCGCATGCGTGGCGCGGGCGGCGACAGCGTGCCGCAGAGGATCGGGCGCGTCGCCTCGCGGCACGCCGGTCGGCGTCCGCACCCCTTGTTGACGCGAACGCTCGTTCACCTACGACGCGGGCGAACAAACGCGAGTAACCGAACGTTTGGACTCCGGTTTTCGCGTACTCCTCGAACACTGTTCATCACGCATTCACTTGACGTTCGCGCGGTAACCAGCGCGTTACGCGCGCAACAGATTTCACATATCCCGCGCCGCTACGGACGTTGACGCGCACCAGACTCGAACGAATTCTGCGACAGCTGGCACGCGTGCTCCATCAAGCCCGCCTTGCACCACCGCTTGCGGCAATTTACGTGGCAGAAACTTGGCAGGGATTTGTTACGGCTCGCGCCCAAGGGGTACTTCTGGCATGTGCCAACCACCAAAGAGTCGACACACGTCGGCTCCCTGCCTTCGTTGGAAGGCGAGCACGACGCGGCACATTCGTTGCCGCTCCCGCGAGCCGTCGACGCCCTCGCCGCGTTCGAGGCCGTGCGCGACCGCGGCATCCCTGACTTCGATCAACTGCAGCTCGCGCTGCCGGAAAGTGTCATCGTCACCGGCGGGACCGGTTGCATCGGGACTGCGGTCCTGGAGCTGCTGCGCAGCCGCGGCGTCCCGCGACTGACGAGCATCTCGAGGCGCCCCCCGGCGCCGGACCGGCGGGTCGACCGGGTCGACTACCGGTCGGCCGACATCCGCGACGCCGCCTCGCTCCGACAGATCATGGGGACGATCCATCCGGGGCTCGTGATCCACCTGGCCGGCCAGCGGCAACCCGCTCTGGCCGAGCAGCAGGTGGGCGAGACCGTCTCCGCCAACGTCCTGGGCACCATGTCGGTCCTCGCTGCCGCCGGCTGGGCCGGTGTCACCTCGGTGGTCACCGCCTCGACCGGCAAGGCGCTGCGCTACTACGCCCCGGAGATCTACGCGGCATCGAAGAAGATCGGCGAGTACCTCGTCTCGCAGGCGCCCGGCTGGTGGGGCCTCTCCTGCTCCGCGGTGCGCTTCACCCACGTCGTCGACAACTCGCTCATCTACGGTCGGCTGCGGCAGTGGGCGAGGGCAGGCCAATCCATCCGCCTGCACGCCCCGGGCATCGGCTTCTATGCGCAGTCCGCCCGCGAGGCCGCCCAACTCCTGGCCATCGCGGCACGCACGGTGCATGCGGCTCCCCGGCTGTTCGCTCTGTCGGACATCGGATGGCCGCACGACCTCTCGGACCTGGCGCGTGGCGTGGTGGCCGACGAGGCGAGCACCTCCACCATCTCGTTCTCGGGCTACGAGCCCGGCTACGAGGACCGCCTCTATCCCGGCACCTTCGATCCCCTCCAGACCGATGGGTCGCCACTCTTCAACGCCCTCGAAGCGGGACGCGCCGTCTCTGGTCTCTCCGGCACATTCGTCGAGAGCGTCCCCCTGCAGCAGGACCCCGATCCGGCCATGGACCTGGCCCTGGCCGTGCTCGAACGCTGTTGGAAGAACGGCGCCGACCAGGCCGCCGTGCGCACTGCCCTGCACGAGGCCTCGGTGGCGCTCATGCAGCGGACCTTCGCCGGTTCGACGGCCGGCGAACTGGCCACGATCTGCCGGCTGGCCTTCGGCAAGGTCGGCGAGATTCCAGAACACGACTTCGTCCATCGACACCTGCTGGCAGCGGCGAAGGCGGCTCATGTGTACCAGGGGCGGGACCCATTGCTGACTCGGACGGACGAGACAGCTGACATGAATGGAGGTTCGTCCAGATGCGAGGCATGACACGCTCGATTGAGCTGTTCAAGGGGTTTCTGCACGAGCAGAAGGATCCTGTCAGCTTCTACAAGCTCCTGGCCGACGACGCCGTCCTCGAGATGTCGCGCTACTGCCAGCTGACCGGCGCCAGGTTCATCGATATCGGCGGGGCGTCCGGCTATGTCGGCGATGCCATCGTCGATGCCGGCGCCTCGGCCCTGACGGTCGAATACGACTGGGACCAGATCGTCGAGCACGGGCGCCGCCTCCAGCACGGCGTGCAGGGGGACGGCCTCGCACTGCCGATCTTCGACGCCGCCTTCGACGTCGCCTACAGCTCCAACGTGCTGGAGCACGTGCCCGACGCCCAGCAGATGCTGCGCGAAATGGTCCGCGTCGTCTGCCCCGGCGGTCTCGTGTTCGTCAACTTCACCAATTGGCTCTCGCCCTGGGGAGGGCACGAGACCGCCCCGTGGCACTACTTCGGGGGCGAATGGGCGGCCGCCCGGTACGAGCGGCGCTACGGGGAGCCTCCGAAGAACCGCTACGGCGTCGGCCTCTACAAACTGTCGATCGGCAGCGTGCTGCAGTGGGCGAAGGCGTGCGCGGATGTCGAGGTCCTCGATGCGTACCCGCGCTACTACCCACACTGGACCGCACCGTTGGTACGGGTGCCGGGTCTGCGCGAGGTCGCGACGTGGAACCTGACCCTCGTGCTCCGTCGCCAGGCCGAGGACACACGCGCCACCCTGACCAACATCGGTGGCTCCCGACGGGTCCATCTCCCGGTACCGGGCGGGACCCCCGTGAAACGGTCCCCGGTCGGCGCTGCGACAGGCGGAGGGGGTGCGCCGTCATGACGATCACCGAGGAGGACCGGGCCCACATCGCCAGCCTGTCGTCGGACGACACCTGCCCCGCGCCTCAGCCTGGTCGTTCCCGCCTACAACGAGGCTGAGCGGCTCGCCGTGAGCATCCCCCGGCTGCTCGACGTCATCCCTCACGAGGAGACCGAGGTCATCGTCGTCGATGACGGCAGCACGGACGCCACGGCGGAGGTTGCCTCGTTCCAGCTGGCATCGCTGCCTCACAGCAGGATCATCAGGCTCCCGCGCAACAGCGGCAAGGGGGCCGCCGTGCGCGCCGGGGTCGTGGAGGCGCGGGGCGAGATCATCGCCTACATGGATGCCGACATGGCGACCGAGCCCGGTGATCTTGCGCTCCTGATCGACGCGCTGCACGTGACCCCGGTCGCCATCGGCTCGCGCGCCGCACGATTCGTCGGTGGTGCAGGACAAGAGCGGCCTGCGCCGGCTGATGACGAGCACGTTCGGGCTCGTCGTCGCCAGTGCGGTCGACCTCCCGATCAGCGACACCCAGTGCGGCTTCAAGGCCTTTCACGGCTCCGTGGCCAAACTCCTGTTCCACGGCGCGCAGGTGGACAGCTTCGCCTTCGACATCGAGGTCCTGACCCGGGCGTCCCGGATGGGACTCGAGACCGCTGAGGTCCCCGTGCGCTGGACCGAGATGGCCGGGAGCAAGGTCAAGGTCATCAGGGACTCCCTGAAGATGCTCTTCGACGTCGGACGGACGCGCCGGAGGGTCGGGCAGACACCCATCCACGGTGTCGTCATGCCCGACACGAATCCCGACGAGGGCGCCGACCTCCTGCGCCTCTGTGTCCGCCCCGTCGACACCGTGCTCTCCTGGGACGGCGGCGTCATCGCCCTGTTCCCCTGCGTCCCCCCGACGGTGGCGGCCGACCGGGTGCGCGAAATACAGGCCAAAGTTCCTTCACGCCGCCTGCAGCAGGTCGAGCTGACGATGGAGGTGCTCGAACGAGCTGACTCCAGGTTCGCCCGCGCCATCGCATGACTTCCCCGCACGCGGAACATCGCCACAGCAGCCGATGACGAGCCCCCACCCATCACCGGACCGCCGGGACGTCGAGCCCATACGGAGCGTCCCGGCCGTCGACGATCGCGCCCCGCGTGGCGACGTCGTCGTTCCCTTCCTCGCGACGGGACTCGACGACCGGAGGCGGCGTGCACGCCGGCATCGGGGTGCCCGATCCGGTGAGTCGCTGGGTCCTGGTCGTCGGGGCCATGTGCGCCTTGGCGGCCACCTTCGTCCAGGAACCCGGTCGGATCGTCTCCGACACCAAGCTGCCCGTCCTCATGGCGCCCCTGGCCTACATGGCGAACGCCCTCCACCTTTGGGACCAGAGCATGTGGAGCGGATCGATCAAGACGCTGGACTTCGGCTACATCTTCCCGATGGGCCTGTTCTTCGGCGCAGCCCACATCCTCCACGTGCCCGGTCTGGGTCTCCGAGCGCGTCTGGTTGGCCCTTCTCCTCACCACCGGCTTCTGGGGGATGGTCCGCCTGGCCGAGGCCCTGCGGATCGGCACCCGCACCGGCCGCATTTTCGGCGCGGTCGCCTACGTGGTGGCTCCCATCGTCGTCACGTGGTCCGCCAGCTCGGCGTCGCTGCTCGCGGTCGTCCTGCTCCCCTGGGTCCTCGTGCCCCTCGTACGCGGGGCCTCGGGAGGGTCGCCCCGCCGCGCCGCGTGCGCCTCGGGGGTCGCCGTCGCGCTGATGGGCGGCGTCAATTCGACGGTCGTCCTGGCCACCCTGCCCGTCGGTGCGATCTGGCTTCTGACGCGCCAGCCGGGGCGGCGCCGGCGTGCGCTCATCACATGGTGGGTCGTCGCCCTCGTGCTCGCCTGCTTCTGGTGGGCCGCCGCCCTGTCCATTCAGAGCCGCTTCGGCTACAACTACCTGCCCTACACGGAGACGGCCAAGGTCACCACCGCCACCACGTCACTCTTCGAGTCGCTGCACGGCGCGTCCTTCTGGGTCGACTACTTCACCATCGGTGGACCCCTCATCCGGGGCGTCTGGACACTCGTGTCCACCGTTGGCCCCATTCTCGCCACGACCGTCGTCGTCGCCCTCGGGCTGGCGGGGCTGATCCGGCGCATACCCGAGCGTCTCTTTCTCGTGGCCACACTGGCCGTGGGCGTGCTGGTGATCGCGGCCGGCTACGGCGGTGCTCTCGGGGGGCCACTGGCCGACCCCGTGCAGCATCTGCTCGGCGGGCAGTTGGCCGTCCTTCGCAACGTCAGCAAATTCTCGCCCGACGTCGCCCTCCCGGTGGCACTCGGCTTCGCCTCGGTGGTGTCGCAACCGCTGCAGTTTCGCCGCCGAGCCCGGGAACGCAAGGACGCGCGACTCACCGTGCGGGGCGCGGGGTGGATGGGCCGCATGGTCTTCGCGCTGGTCGTCGTCGCAGCCGTGGTCCTGGCCGCCACGCCGTTCTGGAACCGCGAGCTCTACCCCCAGCGCTCGTTCAGCGCCATCCCCACCTACTGGACCCAGACCGCCGACTGGCTCGGCGCGCATCAGGATCACGGCACCGCCCTGTTGGCTCCAGGTGCCTCCTTCGGTGAGTACACCTGGGGACGACCGATCGACGAGCCCCTCACGACGCTGACCGAGACCTCGTGGAGCGTGCGCTCTCTCGTCCCGGTCGGCTCCAACGGCAACGACCAGATCCTCGATGCCGTGGAGTCGTCACTGGACTCCGGCGTCGCCGCTCCGGGGATGGCGCAGTTCCTCGCCCGTTCGGGCTTCGACTACGTCGTCGTCCGCAACGACCTCGACCTCACCGCGACGAAGGCGCCGGCGCCGGCGCAGGTGCGCCAGGTGCTGTCCCAGACGGCGGGGCTCAAGCTGGTCGCATCGTTCGGACCGGTGATCTCGCAGCGGCAGGCGAATCCCACCGGGATGCCGGTCTATGACCGTTCGTCGTTCACGCGCGGCCTGCGGTCGGTCCAGATCTATCGCGTCGAGCCGCCCTCACCCGCGGTCCACGCCTATCCCGTCTCCGATCCGGTCATCGTGAGCGGTTCGCCCTCATCGCTTCTCGCTCTCCTCGAGGAGAAGATCCTCACCGGCCGCGCCGCCTTTCTCGCCGGCGACGTCGGCAGCGGAGCGGCCGCCGCCAATCCCAAGGCCACCTGGGCCGACACGGACGGCAACCAACGCCGGGACTCGGGCTACGGCTCCATCCGCAACGATCAGTCCTACGTGCTGGGGCCCGATCAGCGGAGCCCGATCGCCGAGCCCCAGATTCCCCAGAACCTGGCCGTCGTCGACGGCACCCAGCATCAGACGGTGGCCGAGCCCCTGGGGGCGGCCAGCGTGTCCACGTCGTCGTTCTCCTCCTCCCCGTTGGTCCTGGACTCCGCGCAGGGGCCGTCGGCCGCATTCGACGACGACCTCGCCACCGCATGGGTGGCCGACGCCAAGGACAACTCCGTCGGCCAGTGGGTCCAGATCGAATTCGGGCGCAACGTCGACTGCACGACATCACGGTGCGCCCACTGGCGGACGGGGCCCAACGGCCCAAGGTCACGGGCATCGAGATCTCGACGGCGCAGGGCACCGTGGAGCGGACGATCCATGCCGGCTCCAACACCGTGGCCGTCAGCCCCGGGACCAGCTCGTGGCTGCGGGTGACGCTCACCACGGTGCAGCGCGCCCTCGTCCGACCGATCAGCGTGTTCCCACTGGGAGCGGGCCTGACGTCGGTCGCCATCCCGGGGGTGCACTACACCCCCGCCCTGAGCACGCCGGCCGACGAGTCCGCCGCGTTCGCGCAGCGCGGTGGGCAGGTCGTGTTCGCCTTCGACTCCCCGCTCACCAACGCCAACCTGACGCTCGGGCAGAGCAACGACGACGACCCCCTGATGGTGCGCCGGTTCAACGCACCCGCCGCCACCGCCGTGTCCATGCTCGGCCAGGCGACACCCACGCCGGGAACCGCCCTGAACGCACTGCTCCCCGCCGTGACCTCGAACGTGCGGGTCACCGCTTCCTCGACCCTCGGCCAACTCCCACGCTTCGACGCCACGAACCTCCTCACGTCGTCCGGTCGACCCTGGATAGCCGGGCAGGGTGACGCGCAACCCTCGCTCACCTTCAGTTGGTCCGGCGCCAAGACGGTGAGCTCTCTCGACCTGACGCCGACGCGCAGCGCAGCGCGACCGATCGAAGTGAAGATCTCGAGTCCCAGCGGTCAGGTCCTCGAGAGCGTGCCGGCCCGCGGCGGCGTCATTTCGTTCCCGCCGACGACCACCGACACCCTGACCGTCCAATTCGTGAAGGTGGCGCGCCAGATCGGTCACGTTCCTGCGAGCGGGACGAGATTCGTGCTCCCCGTCGGCGTCGCTCGGCTCACCATTCCGGCTCTCGGCCATGTGACCGCGACGACCGCGGCAAACCACACCGTCGTGCTGCCGTGTGGGAGCGGGCCGACGGTCACCCTCGACGGACGCGCCCTCCCGACCCAGGTGCGCGGGACGCTGTCCGACCTCGAGAACCTCCGGCCGATGGGCCTGGCCGTCTGCGACGGGCCGACCACCATTGCCGCCGGGCGACCACGTGCTGCAGGCCGGTCGCCTCGGGGGTGCGTTCAAGGTGACCTCCCTGCAGGCGTTGCCCGCCACCGAGCCCAAGACTCCCGCCAGCAGGTCGACACGGATCGTCGGCACCTGGGGAGCGGCCGACCGGCAGATCAAGGTCGGGCCCGGCGCCGAGTCCTACCTGGCCGTGGCCCAGAACTACAACACCGGCTGGAAGGCGGTCCTGAACGGCCGGTCGCTGACACCCGTCCGGCTCGACGGTTGGCAACAGGGCTGGATCGTTCCGGCCGGCGCCGGCGGCACCGTCGTCATGACCTTCCCCGCCGATGCCTGGTACCGCCTGGCCCTGCTCGTGGGCGCGTTCTTCGTCGCGGCGTTGGCCGCCTTCGCGTTGGCCCGCCGCGCCAGGCGGTCCCCGCCACCGGCCCCCGAGCGCAAGCCGTTGCCCCGGGTGGCCGTCGGGATCGCCGGCTTCGTCGTGCTCGCCATCGTCAGCGGGCCGCTCGCCCTGGTCTTCCTGCCCCTGGCCTACGCAGGCCGGCGCTGGGGCCGCCGCGTCCTCGCTGTCGTGGCCGGGTGTGCCTTCGTCGCGGCCGGCATCGCCGTCGCTTCCATCCCGGGTGCCGAACCACCCATGGGCGTGGGCGCGTTCGGGTGGCCCGCGCAGCTCCTCGCGGCCATCGCGCTCGGTGCCGTCCTGGCCGCGCTGGTGCTTCCCGAAGAGGAAGCCGACCCCGCGCCGCCCGCCGGACTCCCGACCGGGGAGCGGGCGCGATGACGGGGACCCAGGGCGTGCGCGAGCGCGCCACGCATGCCGCCCCCTCGGGCCGGCCGTCGACGACGGGAAGCGCCGTGCTGTGGTTCGGCACGGTCGCCTACGGGGCCTCCACCGTGGCCCTGTTGGCCGTGCTGTCCCGCCACGTCTCCCAGGCCGGCTTCACCGCCATCGCCGCCCTCCTGGGTCTCGCCTTCGTGGTCTCCCTGGTTCCCGCCGGCATCATGCTGCGCAGCGCGTCGCTGGTGGCGGACGGTCATCCACCCCCGGCGCTCCGTCCCCGCTCGGCCCTGCTCATCACTGTGGGCTCACTCGCCACCGCGCCGGTCCTCGCCTACCTGCTGCACGTCGAGGTCCTGGCCGCCGCCATCGTCACCATCCAGATGGTGATCGGCATCCCCCTCGCCGTCCGTCAGGGTGCGATGCTCAGCCGCCATCGCTTCGAGGCGCTCGGGATCAACCTCGCCATCGAGGGCGTGGCCCGCTTCGCGCTCGGTGCCGTCGCCGGTGTTCTGTTCGGCGCCACGGGACTCGCGTTCGGCCTGTGCGCGGGGACGGCGATCGCCCTGTTGGCCCTGCCGGATTGGCGCACCGACGTGACCCTGCAGGACCGGCCACGCACGTCGCTCACGGCGACCTCGGCCTCGCTCGCCCTCCTCGGCCTGTTCGTCCAGCTCGACGTCCTGATCGCCCCGTCGGTCCTGGCCCACCGGGCCGCAACCTCCTACGACCTCGCCGCCGTGCCGTCGAAGGGCGTGTACCTGGCGTTGCTGGCCATCGGTCCCCTCATCTTCCCCTCCATGCGCGGACGCCCGGACCGCCGGCTCGTGTTGGGCGCAGCCGGGGTCGCGCTGGCCTTCGGCGCCGCCTGTGCCGGCGCCCTGGTGATGGGGCGGCACCTCATCGCCGACGTGCTCGGCCGGCCCCCGGCGGATCCCCTCGAGATGGGGCTGCTCGGGCTCTCCATGGCCTTCGCCGGCGTGACCGGCATCGCCATCAGCGCCGGCATCGCACGCGGGGTGCGGCATCCGTGGCCGCCGCTCGCTCTGGGCATCGCCCTCATGGTCGCCGTCTGGCCGCTTCCGGCCGAGTCCGTTGCAATTCTCCTTCGTGGTGCTGGGGACCCAAGCCCTGACCATGGTCCTGTCCATGGGCATCTGCATGAGGAAGTCCCATGCGACGACAAGTGAGGTGGAACCCATCATGGAGCTTCTCGCCGAAGCCGGTGACCCGTTCATCGTCGCCCAGGCGGCCGCCGAAGTCCCGGTGCCCGAGCAGGCGCCCCCGCCGCTGGAGGAGACCCATCCCCGGAGCACCGTGGCCGCCGTCATCCTCACATTCCGGCGCCCTGAACTGCTCCACCGGCTGCTCACCAGCGTGCGTGCGGGCAAATTGGTCCCCGACGAGATCATCGTGGTCGACAACGACCCGCTGGCATCAGTCGATCGCGCCGCGCTCCCGCCGGGCGTCCAGCTCGTCCACGCCGGGCTCGGCATCAATGCCACCGGGGGCCGCAACGCCGGCTGGCGGGCCAGCCGGGCGGACATCTGCGTCTTCATCGACGACGACAACGAAGTCGACGAACGCTGCATCGAGGAACTGGCGCGCGCCTGCGAGCACCAGCGCGTCGGCCTGGCGGGACCGGTCATCTTCTCGGGCGACCAGGAGACCATCTGGTGCGCCGGCCTCGAAGTCTCCAAGTGGACTGGGATCACCCGCTGCATGTCGATCGGCGAGACGGAGCCCCCCGGCACCCAGGCGACGTGGCCGACCGACAGCGTTCCCGACATGTACGCCCTCCGCCGCGAGGTGCTCGAACGCGTCGATGGTCTCGACGATCGCGAATTCCCGATCTGCGGAGAGGAGTACGACCTGGCCGAACGCGTGGGTGCCCTCGGACTCGAACGGATCATCGTCCGCGAGGCGCGGGTGCGCCACTACGGCAACGTCTCCGAGGACCCGGGCGAGCAGCTGGTGCGCAGCACGCTGGTCCACGGTGGGGAGCGGGCGCATCTCATGGCACGCTCGCGGGTCCGGATCTGCCGTCGTCACACCAGCGGGCTGCCCCGCTATACGACGCTGCTGATCTTCCTCCCACTGTGGGGGGTGGCCTCGGCACTCTCGTGCCTGCGGGTCAGAGCACCGCTGGCGACCCGGATGCAGACCGTCAGGGCCATCGCATCGGGCATCGCCGAGGGGTACCGGGAGGCTGCACGCGCATGACCGTCATCACACGCAACCAGGGCGACACCGCGAACGGTACCGGACGCCGCTCGCTGAACATCGTGGCGGTGAGTTGGCGCGACCTCGCCCACCCGTCAGCCGGCGGGGCCGAGGTGCTCCTCGATCGCGTGCTGAGCGGACTGCACGATCGGGGTCACGGTGTCACCCTCGTGTGCGGCGGCCCACTGTCCGAGCATGCCTACGGGGTCGTGGACGCCGGCGGCACCTACTCGCAGTATCTCCGGGCGCCGGCCATCTGCACCCGGCACTTCCGCGACGCCGACCTCGTGGTGGACGTGCAGAACGGCATGCCCTACTTCTCGCCTCTCTGGAGGCGGCGACCCTCTGTCTGCGTGGTGCACCACGTGCACACGGATCAGTGGGCGACCCGCTTCCCGCCTCCGGTGGCCGGGGTCTTCCGCTCCCTCGAACGGCGTGGTATGCCGTTCGTCTACCGGAACAAGCCGTTCGTGGCCATCTCGCGGTCGACGGGGCAGTCCCTGGCCGCCATCGGCATCCGGGAAGAATCGATCACGGTCATCGAGTCGGGGGTCGACGCGCCTTCCGAAGCCAGCGTGGCGCGCTCGGGCGAGCCGCTCCTCCTGTCCCTGAACCGCCTGGTCCCGCACAAGCGGGTCGACCTGCTGCTCGAGGCGTGGCGCCTGGCCCAGCGCGACATCCCGGGCCGCCTCGTCGTGGCCGGGGACGGACCGCTCCTCGACGACGTACGGCGCCAGGCGCGCTCGATCCCACGCGTCGAGGTCCTGGGCCGTGTCGACGAGACGGAGAAGCTCGACCTGCTCGCCCGGGCCTGGGTCGTCCTGAGCGCCGCGCATCACGAGGGATGGGGGATGTCCGTCCTCGAGGGTGCCGCCTTCGGAACGCCCAGCCTGGCCATCGACGCGCCAGGCATCAGGGACGCACTCATCGACGGCGTCACGGGCCGTCTGATCCGCCCGCACCACGAGGACGACATCCCCGAGACGCTCGGACGGGCGATGACGGAGTTCCTCGGGGACGAGGCGCAGCGCGAGGCGTTCGGGGCGGCGGCACGCCGCAGGGCTCTGGACCTGAGCTGGAGCCGCTGCGTCGACCGATGGGAGGCGGCATTCGTCGATGCCGCCTCGAACCAGCAAGGACGACGACCCCGCTCGGAGAGCGGCGTCTCGGTAGAAGCCGAACACAAGGGAGGAAACCAATGACACAGACCGTTCCCGAGCGCGACTGGGCCGACGCAAGTGGGGGCCGAGTCAACGCCGTGCTCGCCCCGACACGCATGCACGTGGCCAATGCGATCAAGACCGTGGCGTACCACACGGGCCTGCACAGGACGCTGTTCTACCGGTACGACTACATGTTCCGGCCGCGCGACCTCGCGCTCCTGACGACGCTGCTCACCGAGACGAGCGGGCTCGGGGGCCCGATCTTCGAAATCGGCTGTGCCGCGGGACACACCACCGTGTTCCTGAACAAGCATCTGGACGACCTCGAGGACACCCGCCAGTACAAGTGCCTCGACACGTTCGCCGGGTTCACCCAGGACGATATCGACGTCGAGGTCGAACGAGGGCATCCGACGAGCCAATACGAGTACGTGTTCCGGGCCTACCGCAAGGAGTGGTTCGACCAGACCATGGAGAACAACCACGTCTCGCGGGTCACGTCCATTCAGGCTGACGTCAACACCTTCGACTTCAGCCCGTACCGCAACATCAGCTTCTGTCTGATCGACGTGGACCTGACGAGGCCCGTCGCCCGCGCCCTGGCCGAGGTCTACCCGCGCATGGCGCCAGGCGGCGTGATCGTGGTCGACGACTGCACACCGGACAACAAGTACGAAGGCGCAGGAGCCGCCTACGCCGAGTTCGTCCAGCGTGTCGGCGCGCCGGTCGACATCCGCCACAACGTGCTGGGGATCATCCGTGTCCCCTCGCGTGCGGACGATCACATCGCATCGGCCAACGGAAAAGCGTAAGGGGCAAAGTTATTATGACCGTCCATCGATTGGCGTCCGAGAACCGCCTCGGGCACCAGGGCGCATCGGGGCTCAATGTGCTGCTTTGTCTGGCGGCAGGCAAGGTCTCCGAGCCGCGGATCGCCTCCTACCAGCGGATGCAGGATTCCCGGGTCGTCCTGGTGGGCCTCGATTCGCGTCAGCCGGCACCCAACCTGATCCGGCTGCCGGCGTGGAAGCTGCCCTACTTCGGGGCGCCGGAACGCTGGACCACGGGATTGAACTGGTACCGCGGGCGCGAGTTCGCCCACTTCGACCCGGGACCGGTCGACTGCGTCCTCTCCCTGGAGCTGCACAGCCCGAGCAGCGTCCAGGCCAGCCGGCTGGCCACGCGCCTGGGAGTCCCCCACGTGGTGACCGTCGCCGAGGTGCTGGACCCCTGGCCCCTGGTCACCGTGCCGCCCTGGCGCCAGTTCAGCCGGTACGTCAGCAAGAGAGCCGACGCCGTCGTGTGCAGCGTGGAGATGGGACGGAAGGCCGCCGTCGGCATGGGATGCGACCCGGCCAAGTGCGTGGTCATCGCTCCGGGGGTGGACGCCATGCGGTTCACGCCGAAGGAAGGTGGCAGGGCCGCCGACCCGGTCCTGCTCTTCGTCGGGGAGCTCCGCCCGGACAAGGGAATCCTCGACATCATGGCGGCGGCTCGGCAGGCCCGCGCTGCACGTGCCGGACCTGCGTCTCGTCATCGTCGGTGACGGGCCTCTGCGCGCCAACGTGACCGCCGAAGCCGAAAGGACGCCGTTCATCGCGTACCGGGGCAAGGTGCCCAGGGACGAACTCACCGGCGTGTACCAGGAGGCCCGCAGTTTCATCATCGCGCCCAAGACACGGTGGCTCTGGGCGGAGCAATTCGGCTTTGCGTCGGTCGAGGCGATGGCCTCCGGCCTGCCCGTCGTGATCACCGATTCCGGCGCGGTCCCCGAGGTGATCCCGAGCTGGAACCGCGATCTGTCCCCAAGGAGACGTGGACGCGCTGGCCAAGGGGATCGTGACCGCCATGGGCGCCGCCGGAGACGACATGGGCCGGCGCAATCGCACCTGCGTCGAGGAGCGGTTCGACGACGTCAACCAGGCCGCCGAGCTGCGGAACTGGCTGGGTGCATTGGTGGCGGCCGCTCCGTGAGCACCGTCGATCAGCGCCGAGAGGGAGCAGAAGGCATCCCTCCTGCGGAGCAACCTTCCCCTGTTCCGCAGCTCGTTCTCGCTCTCCACCGCGGCGGCCATCGCCGCCTTCGGTGGCTTCGTGTTCTGGGTCCTGATCGCCCGCGTCGCCCCGGCCACGCGGGTGGGTGAGGCGGCGGCGCTGTTCAGCTCCATCCAATTCGTCAACTACGCCACCGGGCTGGGACTCCCCATCGCGGTCGCCCGCTACGGGGTCAGCGGTCGACGATCACCGTCCGTCCTCTTCAATTGGGCGATCGTCCTCACGGTGGTCAGCTCCTTCGTCGGCGCGGCCATCTACTTCGCGATCGTGCCGCGGGAGCTGCACGCGCTCTCGGACATCGGCCTCCTGGCCGCGGTGCTGCTCTTCGGCGTCATCGTCTCGGGAATCTCGATCGGCACCGTGCTCGACGTCCGCCTGATCAGCCAGGGTCGCCGGACGTGGGTCGTGGCACGAGCCGTCTTCATCCTCCTGGTCCGCATCCCGTTCATCTTCGTGCACAGCATCACCACGTCGACGGTCGGCATCTTTCTGGTGGCGGCAGGTGCGCCGGCGCTCTGCGGCATTGTGGCCTGGCTCCTCGTCGACGTGCGCGACTCGAGCTTCTCGTTCCCCCTCCGACCCCTTCCGAGCGAGACGAGGCAGGCCTTCAACTTCGCCGCGGTGAACGGGGCCGCGCAGCTGGCCGTGCAGGGGCCCTTCTACGCCCTTCCGGTCATCGTCCTGCTCATCGTGTCGCCTCAGGAGAACGCGTCGTTCTATGTCGCCTGGACGATCGCGACCGTGCTGTTCCTCGTCGTGCAGGGCATCGGCCAGGCGCTGCTCGTCGAGGGCAACCGCAGCGGCCACCTCCATGCACAGACTCGGGCCGCGCTCCGCTTCGGTCTTGCGCTCGCCGCCCTGTTGGCTCTCGTCTGCACGTTGGGCTCGAGACTGATTCCCGTGCTCTACGGGTCCTCCTACAACCCCGGCGCCGACATCCTCCCGGCGTTGAGCGTCGCCGCCATCCCCTGGGCGGTCTTCACCGTCATCCTGTCCGCCACGCGGGTGCGCCACCAGCAGCGGCGCAATCTCGCGTTGTCGTCGTTCTTCGTCGTCGTCATACTGCTGCCGGCGACCATGCTCGTGGCCGCGTTCGGGATCGAAGGGGCGAGCTGGGCCTGGCTCGTCGGCAACGGCGCGTCGGCCGTCCTCGCGCTGGCGCTCTGTCGGGACCTCCTCTCCTCCGCGGAAGAGCGTCCGACGACGTCTGAAGACGTCTTGAGGCCGGCACGCCTCGTCGACGTGCGGGACCTCACGTAATGGTGCGGGGATCGAGCGGCCCGGTGCACGGGCCGATGGGAGGATGCATGACTGACAACGGGATACAGACCATGGACCTGCAGACGCAGGTCGAACCCAAGACCAACGCGCTTGCGGGGGCTCTGGAGAGCCGCGGCGCGGACAGTGAAGCGGCCGGTGCTGGCCTTCCTCTTGTTGCGGTTACGCACCATGCAGACCGAGGACATCTGCGATCCCCGGTTCCTGCGGCGGCTCCGTTGGGCGTGGGCCAACCCGAACTCGGCCGCGGTCGAGTACCTGGTCGCCGTCGCCGAGGCCAGCGCGGCGACGCGGGGCACGGTGCTCGAATGCGGCAGCGGGCTCAGCACCATTGTCGTGGGAGCCATTTCGCAACGGACGGGGAACCAGGTGGTGTCGCTCGAGAACTCGTCCTGGTGGGCCCGCCACGTGCGCTGGTGTCTCGGGCTGGCCCGGGCGGAGAAGGTCGACTATCGGGTCCGCCCGCTCCGCAGTTTCGGGACCTTCGACTGGTACGACCTCGGCACGCCCGTCGAGAACGTGACCTTGGTCATCTGTGACGGGCCCATCGCCACGTCACAGGGCGGACGATTCGGCCTTCTTCCCATCTGCGGGGAGTACCTGGCCCCGAACGCCAGGATCCTCCTCGACGACTTCGAGCGACCCTCCGAGAAGAGCGTCGTGCAGCGTTGGTCCGACGAGTTCGGCTGGTCGGTCGAACGTGAGTACGTCTCGACGAAGGGTTCGTACGCCACCATCACCCGGAGCAGCGCCGCCCAGGACGACGATCTGCGTTCGGCCTAGACCTCAGCCGCTGATCTGTATGAAGCGGGGCTGGTAGAGGTGGGCGTTCCGCTCGAGAGCCGAGAGACCGTCCAGCGAGTTGATGCTGTAGGACAGCACCAGACCCCCACTGTCGGAGATCTCCGGGTGCAGGGTTGCCATGTAGGCGAACTCGTCGGGGTACTCGGTGGTCTCGGGAGTCGTGTAGATGGTCTGCGCGGTACTCCAGGGGCCTGTCGGCGAGCACGCGAACGTGACCGAGACATGCATCGCCTGCCCGTACGTGCCGCCGACCCCGACGCCCATGAACCCGCTGCCGTTCTGCAGGGGGATGATGCCGGTGATGAACGGGAAGGGCTCGGCCACCGCGTTGGCCTCGCCCGCCACCCAGCCCGATCCCGTCCAGTAGGTCCATTGGGCGGTGTCGAGTGACGACCCGACCGGCACCCGGGCGAGCTTCATGCCGGACCAGACGTTCGTGGCGGTGTTGAAGGCTTCGCCGTACACGTAGTCATAGCCACCGGCCTGGGTCATGGCGACGCCCCATTGCGTAATGGGGTCGGTGGGAAGCGGAACGATGGAACTGAACACGGGCTGTCCGGACGCCAGCGACATGACGGCGATTCCCGAGGACCCGATGAAGTTCTGGAAGAGGCTCCCCTGCACCATCTGGAAGCCGTTCACGAAGATGAGCTGCTCCCCGTTCTCCATGTAGGTCGCCGCCGTCTGCCACCCGTTCGGCGCAGCGTCGGGGATCAACGATTGCGGGGAGGAGATCGACCCGGTGACCGAGGTCTGGAGATCCGGCAACGTCCCGACCATTTCGCTGCCGTGCACGAAGGCCTTCAGGTTGACCGCACCGCTCGGTTGGGCGGACCCGATCAAGGTGTCCCCGAAGACGAAGGACACCCGGCCGTTGGGCAGAGCCGTGGAGTACCCGATGTCGCCACCGACCCACCCTGGACCGGCCTGGTTGCCGAAAACCGTGTCGAGCGCGGGGTCACTACTGGCGGTCGGTGTCGTGCTCGGGGCACAGTCGCCCCGCGTGGACCCGCCTTGGATGGCCGCCGTGTAGGCGCCCGTGGTCAAGCCCGAGGACTGGGACTGGGACTGGACTGGGGTGCCGTGGTCGTCGTCGTTGGCGGAGCGACACGCGTGTGTCGTGGTGGTCGGCGCCGGCGCAGCTCCCGAGGTCGTGAGCGGGGCGGAGAACGCGTGGGCCCGACCGTCGGACGTGATGACCGAGTAGTCGTCCGTGGCCGCGGAGATCACCAGGCCGAGCGCGCTCGATCCCTGACCGCCCAGTGATCCGTAGTACGGCGCGTTCCCGAAGGTGAAGATGCCGCCGTCGGCGGCCACCATCCAGTACCCGTGACCGTCGGGGGTCGGCGCCATCCCCACAATGGGCTGGTTCAGGCGGATGGAGCCGGTCGAGCCGTAGAACCCCGCGTCCCCGTAGGAGAAGATGCCGCCGTCGGAGGCCACCAGCCAGTACCCGCCGCCGTCGGCGGTGGGCGCCATGCCCACGATCTGCTGGTTCAGGTGGATGGAACCGGTGGAGCCGAAGAAGGGGGCGTCACCGTAGGAGAAGATGCCGCCGTCGGAGGCCACCATCCAGTAGCCGCCGCCGTCCGGCGTCTGGGCCATGCCCACAATGGGCTGGTTCAGGTGGATGGCGCCGGTCGAGCCGAAGAAGTGGGCGTTCCCGTAGGAGAAGATGCCGCCGTCGGAGGCCACCAGCCAGTAGCCCGCTCCGTTGGTGGTGGACGCCATGCCCACGATCGGCTTGTTCAGTGCGAGGCCGCCGGCCGCGGGGTAGCCGAGTTGGGGTGCGCCGGCGTGCGGCGTCACGGCACCGGCCGGAGTGGCCGTCCAGTAGCCCCCGGACGGGTCGGCCGCCACCAGGTGCCCGGTGCCGTATGCCGCCGGAGCCGACGTGGCCGAGGCAACGGGCGCCGGCGCGCTCAGCACGGCGAACGAGAGCGTCAGTCCGAGGACGCCGCCGGCGCAGCGCCCGAACTGCTGCCGCGCCCAATGATGCGACCCCGCTTCACTTTCTTCCCCTCTGTGCTGTGGAGCCGGCGTCGGTCTCCTCGACCGCTGCTCCACGTGTCTTCTCCGCGCGTCGTATCCGCGCGTCCCGACCGCCTGGGCACGACGGTGACGCCTCAGAGGTTGAGGGTCAAGGGATTCCACCTGCAGGGTGGCCCGTTCCACCCGACGGCAACCCGGGCGCAACGGCCCGTAGCGGCACCCCCGTGTCGCAAGAGGGGTTGGTCCGGCCGCCGGCAGCGGTCCGGCGGACGCGGCGCGGCGACCCGCCAATCGCGGTTCTTCGCTCCTTGGGGCTCCAGCGCCTAGGATTGGGTCCGGGTACGCGGCCTCCGACAGAGGTCGGAGCACGTGCGTTGCGCTTCCGCCGTCCGGCCCGCCCAGTGGTGCGCGCCTGCGCACGTACGTCCCACCCAAAGGAGCATGCAATGACTTCCCCCGACCCCTTCAAGGTCGCCGACCTCTCCCTGGCCGCGTTCGGCCGCAAGGAGATCGAGCTGGCCGAGCACGAGATGCCCGGACTGATGGCCATGCGGGCCGAGTACGGCGAATCCCAGCCCCTGGCCGGCGCCCGCGTCACCGGATCCCTCCACATGACGATCCAGACGGCCGTGCTGATCGAGACGCTCACCGCCCTCGGGGCGCGCGTGCGCTGGTGCAGCTGCAACATCTTCTCCACCCAGGACCACGCGGCCGCGGCCGTCGCCGTCGGGCCCGAAGGGCACGGTCGAGGATCCCCAGGGCGTGCCCGTCTTCGCCTGGAAGGGCGAGACGCTCGAGGAGTACTGGTGGTGCACCGAGCAGGCCCTGCTGTGGCCGGGCGAGGGCGGCCCCAACATGATCCTCGACGACGGCGGCGACGCCACCCTCTTCGTGCACAAGGGTGTCGAGTTCGAGAAGGCCGGCAGCGTCCCGGACCCCTCCACCGCCGATTCCGAGGAGTTCGAGGTCGTCCTCACCGCGCTGGCCCGCAACCTGGCCGAGGACCAGGGCCGCTGGACGTCGATCGCCAACGGGATCAAGGGCGTCACCGAGGAGACCACGACCGGCGTGCACCGGCTCGTCGACATGGCGCGGAAGGGCGAGCTCCTCTTCCCCGCCATCAACGTGAACGACTCGGTGACCAAGTCGAAGTTCGACAACAAGTACGGCTGCCGCCACTCGCTGATCGACGGGATCAACCGGGCCACCGACGTGCTCATCGGCGGCAAAGTCGCCGTCGTCTGCGGCTACGGCGACGTCGGCAAGGGCTGCGCCGAGTCGCTGGCCGGCCAGGGCGCCCGCGTCGTGGTCACCGAGGTCGACCCGATCTGCGCGCTGCAGGCGGCCATGGAGGGCTTCCAGGTCACCACGCTCGAGGACATCCTCCCGCAGGCCGACATCATCATCACGACGACCGGCAACAAGGACATCATCACCGCCAAGCACATGGCGGGCATGAAGCACCAGGCCATCGTCGGCAACATCGGTCACTTCGACAACGAGATCGACATGGCCGGGCTGACCAACACGCCGGGGATCGAGCGCGTCAACATCAAGCCGCAGGTCGACAAGTGGATCTTCCCCGACGGCCACGCCATCATCATTCTGTCGGAGGGCCGCCTGCTGAACCTGGGCAACGCGACGGGACACCCGAGCTTCGTCATGTCCAACTCGTTCACCAACCAGACGATGGCGCAGATGGAGCTCTTCAACCAGACGGGCCAGTACGTCAACGACGTCTACGTCCTGCCGAAGCACCTGGACGAGAAGGTGGCCCGCCTGCACCTCGGCGCGTTGGGCGTGAAGCTCACCACGCTGAGCCAGGAGCAGGCCGACTACATCGGCGTCCCGGTCGAGGGCCCGTACAAGCCCGACACCTACCGGTACTAAGCAACGGGGTCGGGGTCAGCCCAGCGTGGCGGTGGCGATCACCGTCCCGCTGGGCGACTCCACCTCGGCCGTGCGCACCGTGGCCGGGTCGACGTGGAGCGGGGCCATCCAGGCTCCGTAGCCCTCGCGGGTCTCGAAGGTCCCGACCGTGTGGACCTTGCCGTCCTCGGTCACGACGACGCAGCGCACCGTCCCGTGGGCGCTCGAGTCGTCCAGCATCATCGACAGCCACGGCTTGTCGCCGCCGAAGGTCATGACATGACCGACCGTCTCGCCGTTCGACACCAGGGCCGCCTTCACCACCTGGCCCTGCATCATGTGACGTCGCGCGGCTGCTGCTGCGGCGGCGACGTCGACGACGACGTCACGCTGAGGCCCACGCCGAGCGCCAGGGCCGCCGCGGCGACGCCCACCACGGCCGGCACCCAGCGCGACGGGCGGAGGCGCCGGCGCCGGCGGGGCGCCGCATCGGTCACCCCCATCCGATCGAAGAGCCGCACCTCGAAGCCCAACGGCGGCTCCATGTCGGGGGCCGCCTGCAGCACCGTGTCGGCCGTGCGGGACAGGATCTCGAGGTCCTCGGCGCAGCGCGGGCACGACTCCACGTGGGCCAGCACCTGCGACCGCTCGCGGCCGGTCAGCACGCCCAGCGCGAGCTCGGCCAATTCGTCCTCGTACGCCTCGCACCCCCGCTCGTCACCCATCGCGTCGTCCCCTCCGCCCGCTCGACCGCCGCCCGCAGCCTGATCAACGCCGTCCTGATGCGCGTCTTCGCCGTGCCGAGCGGAATCCCCTCCGACTCGCTGATCTCGAGCGCCGTCCTGCCGTAGACGGCGGCCAGCACGACGGCACGGCGCTGCTCCTCGGGCAGCGTGGCGAGGGCGCCCCGCACCAGCTGGCGCACGTCACCGCGGCGCACCGCGTCCTCGGGGTTGTGCTCGGCGCTGGCCAGGGCGGTGGCGGCGAAGTCGTCGGGGTCCATCGGCACGGCGCGCCGCAGGCGCAGGGCGTCGATGGCCAGGTTGCGGGTGATGGTCAGCACCCAGGAGGTGACCGAGCCCCGGCGCGGGTCGAACACGGGGGCGTGGCGCCACACCCGCACCATCGCCTCCTGGGCCACGTCCTCGGACAGCCCGGCGTCGCTCGTCATCGAATAGGCCAGGCCGAAGACCCGCCGCTGGTAGCGCCGGGTGAAGGTGACCGCGGCGGACTGGTCCCCCACGGCCATGCCGGCCAGGAGGGCCTCGTCGGACAGCTCGCCGTCGACCACGCCGGATTCTCTCATCCACCGGTATACGGACGGGCCCCAGCTGGGGATTCACCAATCCCGGCGGGCGCCCCCGCCCGTATCCCGTCCGTGGCCACCACCAGCGCCGACATCCACGACCCGGCCCGCCTCCGGATGCCTCGTATGGACAAGCTCCGCGCCCTCTTGGCGGTCGGCCCCGGCCGCTCCCGCCGCCCCTCGGACCTGGCCGCCACCGTCGCCTTCGTCGTGGGCGGGGCGCTCCTGATCTGGTCCGCCGCCGTCCACTTCCACCTGTGGAGCGAGACCGGCGGCTACCGCTCCATTCCCACCATCGGCCCGCTCTTCCTGCTGCAGTCGATCGCCGGCCTGGTCATCGGCATCGGCGTGGTGGTGGTCCGCCGGCTCTGGGCGGCCGTCATCGGGCTCGGCTTCGTCCTCTCCACCATCGCCGGCTTCCTCCTGTCGGTGGGGGTCGGGCTCTTCGGCTTCAAGGATTCCTGGCTGGCCCCCTTCGCCAAGGAGGCCTTCACCATCGAGATACTGGCTGCGGTCGTCTTCGTCGCCGCCGCCGCCCTGTGTCTCGTCGGATCGGTTCCCCATGCTCGCGCCGGCACCACCCCGGCCGGCAACGCGACGTAGGGACCACACCGGACCGGGCTCTGCGTCCCCTCTCTCCCGGTGGGGCGCAGGCCCGGCTCGGGACTATCGCGCAGACCGGCGAACAGATCGTCCTCGGGCACCGGCGCCCCGGTCGGGTCCTGCACCCGCACGAAGCTCTCCGAGCCCATGATCCGACCGAAGACGTCCTCGCCCATCTTCAGGAAGAAGATGTTGTCGCTCTGACTGGCGTGCGCGGCCAGCGACGCGTACTTCTGCCGGGTGAAGGCGCCGACGTCGACCGTCGTGGTGATGAGCTCGTCGGGCGTCCCGAAGTCGGGGTTCTCCTGCACCTCGTCGGGAAGCTCCATGCCGGCCTCGGCCATGATGTCGCGGAAGCCGTGCAGCCGGGAGCGGGCCATGGCTGTGTAGTACAGCTTCGTCGGGGCGCCCCACTCCTCGATGGCGGCGTGGGTGACACGGTTGGCCTGAATGTGGTCCGGGTGCCCGTAGAAGCCGTTCTCGTCGTAGGTGACCACGACGTCGGGCTCGTAGACGCGCATGAGCGCGGCCAGGCGGCCCGCCGCGTCCGCCACCGGCGTCTGCCAGAAGGAGCCGGCGGCCTCGTTCTGCGGCCAGCCCTCCATGCCCGAGTCGTGGTAGCCGAGCAGCTCCAGGTTCGACACGCCCAACACCTCGCAGCTGGCCTCGAGCTCCTCGCGCCGCAGGGGCACCACCACCGACTCGTCGTGTCCGGGCTCGCCGGGCTTGATCCCACCGGGCGCGTCGCCGAGCTCGCCGTTGGTGCACGTGACCAGCACCGTCCGCACCCCCTCGGCGCTGCAGCGGGCCAGGATCCCGCCCGTGCTGATGGCTTCGTCGTCGGGGTGGGCGTGGACCGCCATGAGGGTGAGGGGCCGTTCGGGCATGGCTGGCAGCGTAGGGGTCGCCGGCGCGGCCCCGGTCACGTCACGTCTGCAGATCGCCCACCGCGTCGGCCAACTGCTCCAGTTCGGCCCGCCACTCCCCCGGCGGCGCCATGGGGCGCACGACGAACTTGGAGAACCCGACCTCGAGGAATTGCTCGAGCTTTTGGCGCAGGCCGCCGCGCCCGACCGGGATGATGTCTTCCAGCGGACGGCCCCGGGCCCGCCGGGCCAACGGCGACGACGCCAGCGCGCTGAGATCGGAGCCCTCCGGCGCGTAGGCCAGGCTGACCCCGAAGTGCTCGGGGCTGATGGCGCGCCCGTGCTCGTGCGGCCACGCGGTCGATCACCGCCTTGCCCTCGGCGGCGTCGGCCGGGGTGCAGAAGGCGGGCAGCCAACCGTCGGCCAGCCGGCCGCAGCGCTCGAGGGCGGCCGGGACGTTCCCGCCCAGCCAGACGTCGAAGGGGTCCTGGGCCGGTTGCGGCGAGACCGAGACGTCGGTGAAGGAACCGGCCGGCCCCTCGTGGCTGACCACCTCGCCGCGCCAGAGTCGCCGCAGCACCGGCAGCGCGTCCTCCATCTGCTCCGATCGCGTGGCGCTGGGGATGCCGATGGCGCTCTGTTCGCCACCGACCGCCAGGCCCGGCACGAACGTCAGGAGGAAGTGGCCGCCCGACAGCACGTCGAGCGTCGCCACCGCCTTGGCCAACCAGACCAGGTTGCGTCCGGGCAGCAGCATGGTCGTGCCGATCTTGAGGCCCGGGCAGGCGCCCGCCACCCAGGCCAGCCCCACCAGCGGGTCGGGGCCCGGCCGCGTGCAGGATCTCGGGCAGCCAGAGCGAGTCGAAGCCGGTGGCGCCGAGGCCCTGCGCCAACGCCACCATGGCCTCGGGCCCCAGGTCCTCCCCGCCCGCGCTGATACCGATGCGGACCTTCACGGTGCCTCCTCCAGTGCGTCGATGGCGCGCGCTGACGCCGGCGTCGTCGATGTCGTGGTGCGTGACGAAGCGCACGACCCCGGGCGCGATGGCGTGGGCCAGGACGCCCTGCCCCTCCAGGTGGGCCAGCAGCTTCTCCGGCTCGGGGTGGGAGAAGGCCACGATGTTGGTGCGGACCGACGACGGGTCGAGCCCGGCGGCGGGCCAGCGCTCGGCCACCGCCACCGCCAGGCGCGCCGCCCGGGCGTGGTCCTCGCCCAGGCGGCCGACCATGTCGTGGAGGGCCAGCAGCCCGGGCGCCGCCAGCACGCCCGCCTGCCGCATGCCCCCGCCCAGGCGCTTGCGGGCCAGGCGCGCCTCGCCGATCACGTCCTCGGGGCCGGCCAGCAGCGAGCCCACGGGCGCGCACAGGCCCTTCGACAGGCAGCACATGACCGTCGTCGACCGGGTCCGCCCACGCCGCCGCGTCGATGCCGGTCGCCACCTCCGCATTGAAGAGGCGGGCCCCGTCCATGTGGATGGGAACGGGACCGGCCGCGTCGACCAGCGCCTGCAGCCGGTCCATCGACCACGGAGCGCCCGAGGCGGCCATGTGCGTGTTCTCGATGCTGACGAGCGCCACCTCGGGCTGATGGTGCGCCGCGGCCTGACGGGCCCACCGCACGTCGTCGGCGTCGATGGTCCCGTCCCCGTCGTCGAGCGCGCATGAACTGCACGCCGGCGTTCACCGCCGCCGCGCCGAACTCGTAGGCGACGACGTGCTGGCGCCGTCCCGCCACGACCGCCGAGCCCGGCGTCGTGAGCACGCGGAGCGCAATCTGGTTCGCCATGACGCCCGAGGGAACGAACAACGCGGCCGGCTTGCCGACCCGTGCCGCGAACGCCTCCTCCAACCGCCGGACCGTGGGGTCCTCCCCGTAGTCGTCGTCGCCGACCACCGCGTCCGCCATGGCGCGGCGCATGGCCGGCGTGGGCCGGGTGACGGTGTCGCTGCGCAGGTCGACCACATCGGGCACACGGTCAGGCTAACGGCGCGCCGTTAACCTTCGGCGATGACCACACCCCCCCTCCGTGCGTCCGCTGCCCGACGGCAGCGCGAGCATCCACGAGCTCCTCGACGTCGAGATCCTCGAGGCCGGTCCCGAGCGTGTGGTCATGCGCCTGCCGGTGACATGGAAGGTGCACCAGCCCTACGGCATCCTCCACGGGGGCGTCTCCGCCCTCCTGGCCGAATCGGCCGCCAGCTTCGGCGCCGCGCTGGCGGCCGAGCCCGGTCGGAGCGTGGTCGGGATCGAGCTCAACGCCAGCCATCTGCGCTCGGTGCGCGACGGCCATCTGACCGCGGATGCGACGCCGGTGCGGGTCGGGCGCACCATTCAGGTCTGGCGCATCTCGCTCACCGACGACGACGGTCGCACCATCTGCGAGGCCCGCTGCACGCTGTCGGTCCTGGGCGCTCCCGGAGGAGCATCCGGCGCGGTGCACCCGCCTGCGGCCGCTCCCGCATCTGAATAGTCACGCCCGCGGCCACCGGCGTATTATGTCGGTGTGACCCTGGTAGGAAATGGCGTAGCGCGACCCTCCCTCGGTTTCATCCTCCCCGCCACCACGCAGGGAGAACTCTCCACCGACGACGGTAGTACCGCGAGTACGACCGGAACGGCGGCGGACGTGGCCGAGCTGTGCCGCCGGGCCGAAGCCACGGGGGCGGACTCCTTGTGGGCCGTCGACCACCTCTACTGGCCCCACCCCATCGCCGAGGCATTCACCACGCTCGCGGTGGCGGCCGCCACCACCACCCGCCCCCTCCTCGGGACGTGCGTCCTGCAGCTGCCGCTCCGGCCCTCTTCCGTCGTGGCCAAGCAGGCCACCGCGCTCCAGCACCTCTCCGACGGGCGCTTCGTCCTCGGCATGGGCGTGGGCATCCACGAGCACGAGTACGTGCGGGCCGGGGTCGACTACCGCCGGCGCGGGCAGCTCATGGACGAGGGCGTCGCCGGGCTCCGCCGCGCCTGGGCCGGCCCCGACGAGGGCGGCGCCGACTACGTGCAGGAGCCGGCATCAGCGCCGGTTCCCCTGTGGTTCGGGGGCGCCAGTCCCGCCGCCCGCCGGCGGGCCGCCGCCGTCGGCGACGGCTGGGTGCCGCTCTTCCTCGCCCCGGACGAGTACGGGACCGCATTGGCGGCCCTGCGGCGCGAGACGGCCGAGGCCGGCCGAGATCCCGAGGCCGTGCAGGCCGGTGTCGTCGTCTTTGCCTGTGTCGGAGACGACGACCAGGCGCCCGTCCGGGGCGCCCAGTGGCTGTCGGAGCTCTACCGCCTCCCGCCCAAGGCGTTCCACCGCCACCTCGTGGCGGGCTCGCCCGAGTCCTGCGCCACCGCGCTCGGCCGCTACGCCGATGCCGGCGCCCGGCACATTCTGGTGATGGTGGCCGGCTCACCCGCCGTCGAGCATTTCGGCCAGCTTCGGGAGGCGTTCGTGGACACGACGACAGACGCAGCGGCACTGGCGGGGGTGTCGGCATGAGCCCCACCGACGTCGCCATCCTCGGCACCGGCATGAGCGACATGAGCCGGCGCGACCAGGAGCCCGAGACCATGGCCTACGAGGTGGTGCACGAGGCGCTGGGCGACGCCGGCGTCTCGCCGCACGAGCTCGGCCTGGTCATCGTGGGGAACGCGATGGCCGGCCGCCTGAGCGACCAGGGGTGCATGAAGGGCCAGACCTGGCTCAGCAAGGCCGGCCTCAGCGAGGTCGCCATCGTCAACGTGGACAATTCGTGCGCCGGCGGCAGCTCCTCCCTCCATCTGGCCACCATGGCGGCCATCGCCCAGGACCGCCCGGTGCTGGCCCTCGGCGTCGAGAAGATGTGGACCGGCGACCGGGCCGGGACGATCGCCGGGATCGAGGACGGGCTCCCGGCCGAGTACCGCCACGACCTGCACGACCGCCGCCACGCCGACGACAACCCCGCCGGCAGCATCCTCATGGGCCTCAACAACGGCTGGGCCCACCGCCTCATGGCCGAGGTCGGCGCCACCGTGCGCCAGATCGCCGCCGCGGCCGCCAAGGCCTTCGAGCACGCCGCCCGCAACCCGCTGGCCCAGTTCCAGCGGCGCGTCACCATCGACGAGGTCCTCGAGTCGCCCCAGGTGGCCGGCGTGCTCACCCGCCTCATGTGCAGCTCCTTCACCGACGGCGCGGCCGCCGTGGTGCTGGGCGGCCCGGCGGTCACCGCCCCGGCCTCGGCGCCCCGTATCATCGGCTCGGTGGCGCGCTCAGGAAACGGCTCGATCGACTACCACGACCGGCTGACGCAGACCGCCGACGCGGCCTGGGAGGCCTGCGGCTTCGGCCCCGGCGACGTCGACCTGGTCGAGTTGCACGACGCCACCGCGGCCGAGGAGCTCTACGCCCTCGAATCCCTCGGGTTCTTCGCCCCCGGCGAGGCCGGCCCCGCCACCGAGGCGGGCGACACCGGCATCGACTCCCCCGGTCTGGTCGTCAATCCGAGCGGCGGCCTCGTCGGCCGCGGCCATCCGCTCGGGGCCACCGGCCTGGCGCAGGTGGTCGAGCTGGCCACGCAGTTCCGGGGCCGGGCCGGTGACCGCCAGGTCGCCGGGGCACGCCTGGGCGTGGCCGTCAACACGGGGGGCATCATCTACGGGGACGCAGGGTTCGTGGGCATCCACGCCGTACGCTCCGGATCCACCGCGTGACGGGCATCAAGATCACAGGTTGGGGCATCGCCGTTCCCGACAAGGTCGTCACCAACGACGACATGGCGGTCAACCTCGACACCAGCGACGCCTGGATAGTGGAGCGCACCGGCATCCGTGAACGCCACATCGGGGGCACGACCTCGGGCCTGGCCATCGAGGCGGCCGTCGCGGCCATGGGCAAGGCCGGCAGGACGCCCGAGGAGATCGACAACCTCATCCTGGCCACCACCACGCCCGACGGCATCGTCCCGGGCACCGCGCCCAGCGTCCAGCACGGGATCGGCATGAAGGGCGGCGCCTTCGACCTCAACGCCGCCTGTTCGGGCTTCGTCTACGGGCTGGTCACGGCGGCGGGCCTCATCTCCATCGGCTCGGGCCCGATCCTGCTGATCGGCTCCGAGACCCTCTCGAAGATCACGGACATGGACGACCGCAAAATCGCCATCATCGTCGGCGACGGGGCGGGCGCCGTCGTGGTGGAGCCGGTCGAGGGCCCCGGCAACCTCATCAGCTGGAACCTGAACTCCGACGGGTCGCTCAAGCACCTCCTCAAGTGCGAGCACGGCGGCACCCTCTTCATGGACGGCAAGGAGGTGTTCCGCCGCGCCGTCCGCGTGGTCGTCGAGTCGGCCGAGCGGGCCATGGCCGACGCCGGCCTCGGCCCCGACGACATCTCCCTGATGGTGCCGCACCAGGCCAACATGCGCATCATCCAGGCCGCCTGCCAGCGCCTCGGCATCCCCGAGGAGCGCACCGCCGTCGTCATCGACCGCTACGGCAACACCTCGTCGGCCTCCATCCCGCTGGCGCTGTACGACTCCATCGAGACCGGCCGCGTCCACGACGGCGACCACCTGCTCCTCACCGGCTTCGGGGGTGGCATGACGTGGGCCAGCGCCGTCTTCCGCTGGAGCACGTGAGCGAGCACGCGGCCGGGGCGGGTCCGGCGCTGGTCATCCTGGCGGCGGGGCGGGCCCGGCGCTACGGCGGCTGCAAGCCCCTGGCCCCGGTCGGCCCCCACGGCGAGGCCGTCATCGACCTGGTGGCCTCCGACGCGGTCGCCGCGGGCTTCGGCACCATCGTGCTCGTCCTGGGCCCGAGCACCGGGCCGGCCATCCGCTACCACGTCGAGCGCACGTGGCCCGAGCGCGGTCGACGTGCGCTTCGCCGCTGCAGCCGGCGCCGCTCGGCACCGTCAACGCCGTCCTGAGCGCGTCGGAGCACGTGGGCGACAGCCCCTACGGCGTGGGCAACGCCGACGACATCTACGGCCGGGCGGCCTGCGCCCAGCTGGCGACCCACCTGCGAGGCCGACCCCGACGCCAACGCACTCGTGGGCTACCGCCTGGCGGACGCCGTCGTGGGCACGTCGCCGGTCACCCGGGGCATCTGCCGCGTCGGCGACGACGGCACGCTCATCGGCGTGGACGAGCGGCGACAGGTGACACGGACGCCCGAGGGGGGCTTCGTGGCCGGCGACGGCCGGGAACCGGCCGAGCTCTCCCCCGATGCCCGGGTCTCCATGAACCTGTGGGGCTTCACGCCGGCCTTCCACAAGACGCTCCAGGCCGCCATGGATGCCGCCACCGACGCCTCCGAGGAGGCCGAGGTCCTCCTGCCCGAGGTGGTCGGCGAATCCCTGGCCACCAGCTCGTTCAAGGTGCTGCCGGCCCAGGGTCGCTGCATCGGGGTCACGCATCCCGACGACCTGGCCCTGGTCCAGGCCGAGCTGAACCGCCAGGTGGCGGCGGGCGAGCGCCCGGTCAGGCTCTGGGCCTCCCTGGGCTGATCGAAGATTCCCTCGACCTTCGCCGGGTAGGGCCCTCACGGCCGTTACCCAGACATGGGGAATGGGACGGAGCAGCAAAGGGGGGCCCGGTCGCGCCCGACATGGGCCCGGACGCGACGCAACCCCGAGTAACCGTTCGGCCGAAGCCTCCCGTGCTCCTCGGGGCCACGTCAACGATGGGCCGCTGGCACCGTGCCGGGGTCGTGTCGGACAACCCCGGCCCGAGCCGGCCACGGCGACTCCAGGGAAGCCACCGTGACGCACCACGGACCATCTCCAGTCGGATCCTCCCGCCCACTCCGGTCACGCTCCCCTTGCGGGGCTCGCTCCCTTCCCTCGATCCCGCCTTGCAGCGTTCTCTCGGCTTCCCCCCGTTCCGCCTTGCGGCTTCCCTTCGGGCTTCCCTCGCTCCCACCTTGCGGTGCTCGCTTGAGGTTCGGTGGGCTGTCGTTTCCGAACTGGGGACACCTTGCGCCACCCACAACACAGGGTCAATGGCGTATCGCGAAATCCCTATGTTCTCCCCATCTTTCTCTGCGTCATCCCCAAGAACGACCTCCTCCGTCCCCAGTTCTTCCCCATCGTGAGCCCGACCCGACGACGTCATCGGCACGGCATCGCCATCGGGCTCCTGACGGTGCTCGGCGGGTCGGCCCTGGGCGCCGTCCTCGGGCTCGGCGTCCTCGACGCCGGCGCCCGCACCGACGATCCTCTCACCGACGCAGTACCTCTCCACCGGTGCGCTGGGCGCCGCGGCCGGCGACACGGCCGTCGGGCTGCAGACGCCCTACTTCGACCCGCCGGCGCTCTCGGACCCGTCGTCCCCGGGCTTCACCATCAACTCGGGCGCCGACCAGCCCGACCCGTTCATGCTGCAGCAGGGCGGCCGCTACTACCTCTTCACCTCACAGGACAAGGTGCCCCAGAACGTGCCGGTCCGCTCCGGCGCGGCCGTGGGGCAGTGGGGCGCCCCGACCGATGCGCTCCCCGACCCGCCGGCCTGGGCCGAGCCCGGCGTGATGTGGGCACCCGACGTGGCGCAGTTCGGCAATCACTTCCTGCTGTACTTCACGTCGGAACTCAAGGGTGTGTCGCCCTCGACCATGTGCATCGGTGACGCCATCAGCACCGCGGTCGCCGGCCCGTACATCGCCTCGCCCGTGCCGTTCATCTGCCAGCAGTCGCTCGGCGGCTCCATCGACCCCCGCGTCTTCGACGACGCCGACGGGCAGCCCTTCATGATCTGGAAGTCCGACCAGAACGCCCGGTCGAGCACCGCCGACACGCAGATCTACAGCCAACCGTTGAGCGCCGACGGGGTGCAGCTCCTGGGGCAGCCGACTGCGATCTTCAGCCCGGACGAATCCTGGCAGGGACACATCGTCGAGGCGCCGCAGCTCGAGCTGGTCCGCGGCGCCTACTACCTCTTCTACTCCGGCGGTTGGTTCAACCAGCCCGGGTATTCCATCGGCGCGGCACGCTGCGCCGGGCCGCTCGGGCCCTGCAGCGACCAGTCCCCGCGGCCGCTGCTCGGCTCCAACTCGCAGGGGCAGGGCCCGGGCGAGGAGTCGGTCTTCGCCAATGCGGCGGGCTTGTGGCTCCTCTACACGCCCTTCAGCTCGACCCTGCCGCTGCCCGGGCCTCCCCGGCCGGTCTCCATGGCGCACCTCGGGTTCGGACCCGCAGGCCCGTACCTGGCCGCCCCGCTGGAGGTCTCGGGCCCGACTTAGTCGGACGCCCCGAGGCGCGGCCGGCCCAGCCAGACGGCCAGGAGGCTGAGCACCACCGCGAAGCCGGCCAGGATGAGTGCCGCGATCTCCCAGGCGTTCGTGCCGGACCCCGATCCCGAGGTGGTGGGTGCCGCAGCGACGGCCACCGTCGTGGCGGTCGACGACGACGACGCCGCGCCGCCCGCCTTGGTCAACGTGATGATCGGCGCCGGGTGCTCGGGGTCGGGCACGGCCTTGCTCGGGATCTGGATCCACGACACCACGCTGCCGTCGCTGTAGGTCTGGATCGCCTTGAAGACGAGCTGCGACGTTCCCGACGGGACGCCCTGGGCCAGCACGTTGAACTCACCGAACTGGCCGACGGGGATGGTGCTGCCCGACCAGTCGATCTCGCTGGTGGTCGAGGTGAACGTCCCGTCGTCGGTGGTGATGGGCTTGGGCAGCACGGACTTGATCACGTTGACCTGCCAGCCCGATCCGGCCTCGGGGTTCACCAGGACGATCGGGTGGGTGAGCGGGAACTGGATCTTGAGCCCCGTCACCGCCGCGGTGGTCGACTCGTTCGGGACGCGGAAGGTCAGGATGGCGTCGTCGGTCCCCTGGGGCAGGCTCGTCGGGCTGACCGTGACGTGGGCGGCCGCCAGGCCGGCGTCGGCCAGCACGAAGACCAGCGCGCACACGGCAACCAGTCCGAACTTCCGCATCATTTCTCGAGCCTCCTCTGCCGTCGTGACGGCGCTACTGCACGGTGTCCACGAAGCTGACGTCAGGCTGGCTGAACTCAGAGACCTGGACCTGCAGGACGATCTGCCACTTCCCGACGATCGGGGGGTTGGGGCTGTTGGTCAGCACGAACCGCCCGACCCCGACCTTGTGCATGTCCGTCTCGATCGGACCGACGTTCTGTGACGGCAGGACGAGATACACCGACACGCTCTCGGCCAGGTTCGCCGGCTCCCCGCCCGGGCCGGTGAACTGCACGGTCCAGTCGTTGACCAGTGCGGCGTTCGGGGTGATGTGCAGCGTCACGTGTCCCCCGTCGAAGGCCTGGGTCTGGGTGAAGGGGACGGGTGGGGGCGAGCTGGCGCCGTTGCTCGGCGTCCCGTTGGCCAGCACCGCGGTCACCCCGAGGATGGCGACCATGCCCAGCGCCTCGAGGCGCACCGTCGAGACGAGTCGCTGCCAGCCCCGGGCCAACTCGGCGGGCCGGGCGCTCGCCGCCGCCGAGAACAGCCCGGGCAGGAGGAGGTAGCGGTTGTACCAGGCCAGGAAGAGCAGCAGGCCGACCATGGCGATCTTGAGCAGCAGCAGCTGGCCGTAGCCGGTCTCGAAGAGGTTGGCCACGGAACCGACCTCGACGATGGCCAGCAGCGTGCCGGCGACGAGGATCCCGGCGAACGAGATCCCGGCCATGTTCGAGAAGCGCCCGACCACCCCCGCCGTGTCGGCCAGCAGACCGCCATCGTCGCCGCCGCCCATCGGCTGCCATCGCCTGCGGGGTCGTGGCGGGTGCCGGCCGCTCCAGGAGCGCCGTGGACGTGCCTCCTGCCCGCGGCCCGGGTCAGTGCGGACGATGCCGCACCGGTGCCGACGCCTCCCGCCGTCGCGCCTCCGACGCCACCGGACTGGAACTGCCCGGCCAGGCGCGCCGCCCGGGTGCGGCTGCGCAGCACGGTGACGAGACCGACGAGGCCGCCCGCCCACATGGCGACGAAGACGACGTGCACGATGTCGGCCGGAATGCTCAGCCAGCGCTCCTGCGAGACGAGGGCGTGGCCGAAGAGGACGAAGGCTCCCGCCGCCACCAGGAGCCCGTAGAAGGCGGCGAATTGGCGGTTGATGGTGCGGCGGAGGTGCAGCGAGAGCACACAGGCCGCCAGCCCGACGAGTTGCGCGCCGCACTGCTCGCCGAACTTGCCCCCGAACGACTGCGTGTCGATGCTCCAGTGCGCCACGGCCGAGAAGCCGCCGCCCGTCAGGGCCGACTGGGCGGCGCCGGTCACCACCATCCCCACGATCCCCACCGCCGCCGGCCACGTAGGTCCACCGCCGCAGCCGTCGGCGTTCGTCCCCGCCCCGGAGGATGAAGGCCAGGAAGAACGCCAGCCCGGAGGCCACCAGCACGCCGACGTACACCAGGAACTGCCCGAAGTCGTCGACCCAGTTGGTGAACGAGGTCCGGGGTCGCGCCAGCGCCGCGATGGAGCCGGCCTTCACGTGGCCCACGAGGAACACGATCCCCCCGCTGACCACGTGACCGTCGACCGACGTCACGGTGTAGTCCGACACGTAGGCGCCCGAGCCGAGTGACGCCGGCAGCGTGGCCGACAGCGTGGCCGGCGACGGGTGCCCCGAGCTCGACCTGCACCTGCTGGCCCGCCGAGTTCAGGATGATCAGGCCGCCGTCGTCGGGCTGGACGGGCTGGTCGAAGTTGATGGTGACGGTGTGCGGGATCTTGGCCAGATGCGCCCCTTGCGCGGGCGACGAAGCCGTCACCGCAGCGTGGGCCGCCGCCGGCGTGGCCCAGCCCACCACGGCCAGGAGGCCCAGAGCACCGGCCGCGACCGGTCCGCGCAGCCGCAATCCCCTCATGTCCCTACCCGACCGGTCCCGGACGAGGCCGGCGTCAGGACTGGCGGTCGCAGAAGCCGATGGCGTTGGTCAGGTCCGTGTTACCCGGGCAGTAGACGTGCAGGTTGTCGTGCGAGAAGACGCCCTGGGGGCTCTCCCAACCCGGCACCACCCAGGCGTGCACCATCCACACCGTCTTCTTCATGAAGTCACCCTGGACGTCCGCGCACTCCTTCGGCGTGATGTCCTGGTCGGCTGCGAACGGGACGGCGATCTTGCCGCCACTGAACTTCACGCACACGTCGGAGTGGCGGTGCCAGTGGTCGTTGGGCCCGATGAAGCCCGACGGCGCGGTGTCGTTCAGCGACTCGTACATGACGCCGACCACCGGCGCGTTGTCGGCCACGCTGGCGTAGATCCACGACGCCGGGTACAGGGCGTTGATCGATGCCGTCGGGGTTGATGCCCTTGAAGCCGTCGGCGCTGATGAGCTGGTAGTGGGCACCGACACCGGGGGCCATGCCACCGGCCAGGATCATGCCGGCCGCCTTGGCCGAGGCCACGGTCGGGTAGCGCATGGCGGCCTGGTACGACTGGGCCAGCTGGCCCGTCAGAACGGCCTGGTCGGCCGCGCCGAGCGGCACCCACTTGGCGTTCTCGGACTTCTCGCTCGTGTTGCCGGCCAGCGTGCTGGCGAACGTCTTGGAGTTCTCGCCCGGCACCTGGACCGTCGTCGCCTGCGCCAGCGCGGCCGATGCGTTCCCGCCCGAAGCGGCGGCCCCTCCCGCGCCAGCGGCCTTCGTGGCGGCCGCGGTCGGTGGAGTGATGGCGGCGGACGTGGCGAAGAGCGCGCCGATGGTCAGGCCGGCGACGGCCACCGGCAGCACCGACCCGAAGACCGACGTGGCAGAGGACCACGTGCTGCCCAGGTCGGGGCGGATGGCGAGCGCGGCGGCGACCACGACGGCGATGCCGGCCAGCGCCACCCCGATGCCGGCGGTGACCGCCGAGACCGAGTGCGGCCCTTCCACGGCCAGCCAGAAGACGGCGACGGCGGCATTGACCGCCACTGCCGTCCCGAACACCGGCCGCGACGGCCGGCTGATGGCGCCGATGGCCAGGGCCACCTGGGCCAGCGCGGCCAGAATCCCGATGGTCGCCTGCGTGCCCTTCAGGTGGCCCGAGGACATGGCGAAGAGCAGGACGGCCGAGCCGCCCAGCGTGACGGCGAGCAGGATGGCCAGCGGGCGGCTGGTCCCCCCGTCACCCCGTTCTCGGGTTGCGGACCCGGGCGCCTCGTAGTCCGCGGTGAACGCCGCATCGACGCGTTCGATCAGGTCGGTCATGTCCCCTCCAACCTCCTACCCCCCGGCCCCTGGCGGGCCGCTGTACCAGGTCACCGTAGCCCGGGTTGCAGTCTCAGGGAAGGAGAACGGCGGCGGCCGTATGCTCCGTCGCATGCAGCTGAGCCCCGAATGCGCCCGCGTCCTGGGCGCGCTCGATCGAGAAGGGCCTGGCCACGCCGCAGCAGTACCCGCTCACGATCAACGCCCTCCAGGCGGCCTGCAACCAGACCTCGAACCGGGAGCCGGTCGTGGGCTACGACGAGACCACGGTCCTGGCGGCGCTCGACGAGCTGAAGGACCAGAAGCTGGTGCGCTTCGTGCTGCCCTCGCACGGCCGCTCCGTCGTCCGCTACCGCCAGGTCCTCGACGAGGCGCTGGGCCTCGATGCCCGCCAGTGCGCCATTCTGGCCGTGCTCCTGCTCCGCGGCCCCCAGACCATCGGCGAGCTCCGCATCCGCACCGAGCGGATGGCCGCTTTCGACGGGCTCGAGGAGGTGGAGCACGAGCTCGACCTCCTCCACGGCCGGGAGGAGCCGCTGGCCCACAACGTCGGGCGCCGGCCGGGGCAGAAGGAGGAGCGCTGGGCCACGACGCTCGTCCCCGATGATGTTCCGTCGGGCTTCGGATCGTGCCGCCACGACGGCAGCGACCCGGGACGACGTCGACGAGGACCTGCGGTCGGAGCTGGCCGGGCTCCGAGCGGAGGTGGCGGACCTCCGCCACGAGTTGCAAGAGCTGCGGGACAGCCTCGGCGGCTGATGGGCCCATCCAAACGCAAAGCCGTCCCCTGGCTGCGAGATCGCATCGCCCAGGCGACGCATCGCGCCGCGGAGAAGATGGATGCGGATCCCGAGGCAGCCCTGCAGGCCGCGCGGGACACGCTCGACTGGTCGGTCCGTCATCGTGGTCCCGACTCCACCATGACCTTGAAGGCCAAGGTCGAGGTGGCAGAACGACTGGAGCGGCTCGGCCGCTACGCCGAGGCACTCGAGCTCAGGTCGGATCTCGTGTCGCACCTCCGGCTTCACGTCGGACCGGACGCTCCGAGCACGCTGACGGCGGAGGGGATCCAGGCGTTCGACCTCGACCGCCTCGGCCGACATCGAGAAGCGCTTCCCCTCTTCGAGCACGTGCTGGCCGGTCGAACGGATGCGTTGGGACCGGATCACGAGCAGACGTTGCTCGCCATGGACTGGCTCGGATGCACGCTGCGCAGCCTCGGGGAGCTTCCCGAGTCGCGCCGGCTCCTCCAAGGGGCCGTCGACGGCTACGAACAGCAGGGTGCCGGCGAGGGCGAGGACGCCATGACGGCCAGCTCGCACCTGGCCACCACGCTGCTCGAGATGGGGCTGGGGCGCGAATCGTCGGCCCTGCGCAGGCGCATCCTCGAGGTCAGGGACCGGACCTTGGGACCCGATGACCCGAGGACGCTGCATTCGCTGGAGAACCTGGCCAGCACCCTGCAACGAATCGATGAGCCGAAGGACGCCAAGGTGGCGTGCGAGGACCTTGTCGCCAGGAGGAGCCGCGTGCTCCCTGCTGACCACCCCGACATGCAGCGCGCCGATGAACTGCTGCGCGCCATCGACCGGGACCTCGGAATTACAGCGGCGTGACGTACGCCCCGGAGATCCCGCCGTCGACGAGGAACGTCGACGCGGTGATGAACGACGAGTCGTCCGAGGCCAGGAACGCCGCCGCGGCGGCGATCTCGGTCGCCTCGCCGAAGCGCCCCATCGGGATGTGCACCAGCCGCCGCGCCGCCCGCTCGGGGTCCTTGGCGAAGAGCTCCTGGAGCAGCGGCGTGTTCACCGGCCCCGGGCACAGCGCATTGACGCGCACGCCCTGTCGAGCGAACTGCACGCCGAGCTCGCGCGACATGGCCAGCACCCCGCCCTTGGACGCCGTGTAGCTGACCTGGCTCGTCGCCGCGCCCATGACGGCCACGAACGACGCCGTGTTGATGATCGACCCCTTGCCCCGGGCCAGCAGGTGCGGCAGGGCGTGCTTGCAGCACAGGTACACCGACGTGAGGTTGACCCGCTGCACGCGGTCCCAGGCCTCGAGACCGGTGTCGAGGATGGAGTCGTCGTCGGGCGGGCTGATGCCGGCATTGTTGCAACAGATGTCGATCCCGCCGTAGCGGCCGGCGACCTCGCCGTACAGGGCTTCCACCTCGTCGGAGGACGTCACATCGGCCTTGACGAACATCCCGCCGACGGCTGCGGCGACCGCGCCGCCGGCCTCCTCGTCGAGGTCGACCACGGCGACCGAGGCACCCTCGCTGGCGAAGCGCTCGCACATCGCCCTGCCGATGCCGCTGGCGCCGCCGGTGACCACGGCGACCCGGTCGACCAGGCGACTGGCGTAGGGGGTTGTCTCGCTCATGTGCTTCTCCTCTGCGGACTATTCCGAGCTGATGAAGACGTTCTTCACGTCGCTGAACGCCTCGAGCGCATCCGGTCCGAGCTCGCGCCCGATGCCCGATTGCTTGGCGCCGCCGAAGGGCGTCCAGTAGCGCACCGACGAGTGCGAGTTGACCGAGAGCGTCCCGGTCTCGACGGCCCGGGCCACGCGCAGGGCCCGGCCGACGTCGCGCGTCCAGAGCGAGCCCGACAAGCCCGTAGGGCGTGTCGTTGGCCAGCCGCACGGCGTCGGCCTCGTCCTCGAACGGGATGACGGCGACGACGGGCCCGAAGATCTCCTCCGTCGCGGCCCGGTCGCCCGGGTCGACGGGCGCCAGCACGGTCGGCGCGAACCAGTTGCCCGGGCCGTCGGGGCGGCTGCCCCGGAAGGCCACCGGTGCGTCGTCGGGGACGAAGGACGCCACGGTGGCCAGGTGGGCCTCCGAAATCAGCGGGCCCATCTCGGTCTCCTCGAGCGTCGGGTCGCCGACCTTGACGCCGGCGACGGCCGGCTCGAGCAGCTCCATGAAGCGCTCGTAGGCCGACCGCTGCACCAGAATGCGCGAGCGGGCGCAGCAGTCCTGCCCCGCGTTGTCGAACACGCCGTAGGGCGCCCGGGCCGCCGCCAACTCGATGTCGGCGTCGGCGAAGACGATGTTGGCGCTCTTGCCGCCCAGCTCGAGCGTGACCCGCTTGATCTGTTGGGCACACCCCGCCATGACCTGGCGCCCCACCTCCGTGGAGCCGGTGAAGCAGATCTTGCGCACGGCCGGGTGGTCGACGAAGCGCTGGCCGACCACGCTGCCCTTGCCCGGCAGGATCTGCAGCACGCCCTCGGGGATGCCGGCCTCGAGCGCCAGCTCGCCGATGCGCAGCGCGCTGAGCGGCGTCAGCTCGGCCGGCTTGAGCACGACGGTGTTGCCGGCGGCCAGTGCCGGCGCGAAGCCCCACCCGGCGATCGCCATGGGGAAGTTCCAGGGCACGATGATGCCCACCACCCCGAGCGGCTCGTGGAAGGTGACGTCGAGGCCGCCGGGGACGGGGATCTGCCGCCCACTGTGGCGCTCGGGCGCCCCCGCGTAGAACTCGATGACGTCGCGCACGTTGCCCGCCTCCCAGCGGGCGTTCCCGAGCACGTGCCCGGCGTTGATCACCTCCAGGGCCGCCAGCTGGACGATGTCGGCGTCCACGGCGGCGGCGAAGCGGCGCAGCAGCCGGGCCCGGTCCCCCGGCGCCACGGCGCGCCACTCCTCGAAGGCGGCGGCCGCCTTGGCGATGGCGGCGTCGGTCTGCTCGGCCGTCAGGCTCTCGATGGTGGTGAGGACCTCACCGGTGGCTGGGTTGCGGACGTCCACGCCGTGATCTTTGCCGATGATCCCCCGAGCGGCACATTCAATGGTGGGTACAGTGCCAGGCCGTGCCCCAGACAGAGACCGTCCAGTTCAACCTGGCCAAGGCCTTCGACACGCTCGTCGAGACGCTGGCCGACCGCGAATGCATCGTGTGGCGCGATCGTCGCCTCAGCTACGCCGACCTCCAGGAGCGCTCCCGCCGCCTCGCCTCCTACCTGCACGGCAAGGGCCTGGGCGTGCACAGGGAACGGGCCGACCTGGCGGGCTGGGAGTCGGGCCAGGACCACGTGGCCCTGGCCCTGTACAACGGCAACGAGTATCTCGAGGGGATGCTGGGCTCGTACCGGGCCCGGGTGGCCCCGTTCAACGTGAACTACCGCTACGTCGGCGAGGAGCTGCAGTACCTGCTCAACGACGCCAGGCCCAAGGCCATGATCCTGCACTCCTCGCTGGCGCCGACGCTGGCCGAGGTGCTGCCCACGCTGGACTCGCCCCCCGACGTGCTGCTCCAGGTCGAGGACGAATCGGGTCACCCCCTCCTCCCCGGGGCGGTCTGGTACGAGGAGGCGCTCGCCGCATCCTCGCCCGAGGGACCACCGGTGGAACCCTCCCCCGACGACCTCTACGTGCTCTACACCGGGGGCACGACGGGCATGCCCAAGGGTGTGCTGTGGCGCCAGCACGACATCTTCATGGCGGCCATGGGCGGCCGGCAGGTGGGCTCGTGGAAGGTCGTGACGAGCTACGAGGAGATGACCGAGCGGCTGGCGGAGAGCTTCCCGGTGCGCCTCATGATCCTGCCGCCGCTCATGCACGGCGCGGCGCAGTGGGCCTGCTTCATGCTCATGGCGACGGGGGCGACGTTGATCTTCCCCGACGACACGCACCGGGTCGACCCGCCCGACGTCTGGGCCGTGGTCGAGCGCGAGAAGGCCAATTCAATGACCATCGTGGGCGATGCGGTGCTGCGCCCCCTGCTGCTGCAGCTCGACAAGCAGTCCTACGACCTGTCCGCCTTCTTCGCCGTCGGGAACGGCGGGGCGCCGCTGACGCCGGCCGTGCGGGCCATGGCGGTCGAGCGCATCCCGAACCTGGTCATCTCCGACTCGGCGGGGTCGTCGGAGACGGGCGCCCAGATGCACGTGACGTCCATGGACGACGTGGCGGTGGGGTCGTTCCTGCCCGGTCCGGGCACCGTGGTCGTCGACGAGACCCTGTCGCACGTGCTGGCGCCGGGGCACGAGGGCAACGGGTGGCTGGCCCAGCAGGGCAATGTGCCGTTGGGGTATCTGGGCGACCCGGACAAGACGGCACGCACCTTCCCCGTGATCGACGGCATGCGGTACTCGATCCCCGGGGACCGGGCCCGGCATCTGCCGACGGGCAGATCGTGTTGTTGGGTCGTGATTCGGTGACGGTGAACTCGGGCGGCGAGAAGATCTTCGTCGAGGAGGTCGAGCGGGCCATCGCCGGTCACCCCGCGGTCGCCGACGTCGTGGTGGTCGGGCGCCCGTCCGAGCGCTGGGGCCAGGAGGTCGTGGCGGTCGTGCAATTGGCCGAGGGCGCTTCGACTTCTGCTGATTCGGTGATCGATGAGGCCTCGGGCCACATCGCCCGCTACAAGCTGCCCAAGGCGGTGGTGTTCGTGGACGTCATCCAAAGATCACCTTCGGGGAAGGCCGACTACCGCTGGGCGGCCGAGACCGTGGTCAAGGCGGCCGATGCCGGCGGGACCGGGGCGGGGTCATAGCCACGACGCCGTCGGGCCCGGTCGTCACGACGCCGCGACTGGTGCTGCGACCGTTCACCGATGTGGACCGTGGGGCTTTCTTCGAGTTGAACACGCACCCGCTGGTGGTCGAATTGCTCGGCTCGTCGTCCAGCCGGGCCGAGAGCGACGCCATGATCGACCGCTTCAGCGCCGAGATGACCCGGGAGGGATGGGGCTTCTGGGCGGTGGAGGTGGCGGGCGGCGCCCCGTTCATCGGCATGGTCGGGCTCCACCGGATGGCGCCGGCGATGCCGATCGCTCCGGGGGTCGAGATCGGGTGGCGGCTCCATCCGGATCACTGGTCCCACGGCTTCGCCACCGAGGCGGCGCGGGCCTCCATCGCGTACGGCTTCGATCAGGCCGGGCTCTCCGAGATCGTCGCCTTCACGACCACCGTGAACACCCGCTCGCAGGCCGTCATGGAGCGCATCGGCATGCGGCGTGATCCGGCCGGCGACTTCGACCACCCGCTGCTGCCCGAGGGCAGCCCGTTGCGGCGCCACGTGCTCTACCGGATCAGCGCGCCGACGACGGGATCATCGTCACAAGCGGCCCCTAGCGTGACCCCATGAGCGATGTGAAGCGGTGCGAGTGGGCCGGCAGCGACCCCGACATGGTGGCGTACCACGACACGGAGTGGGGCGTGCCGGTCCACGACGACGACACGCACTTCGAGTTCCTGGTGCTCGAGGGCGCCCAGGCGGGCTTGAGCTGGTCGACCATCCTGAAACGACGGGAGGGCTACCGCAAGGCCTTCGCCGGCTTCGACCCGGCCAAGGTGGCGCGCTTCACGCCGGCCCGGGTGGAGAAGCTGCTCCTCGACCCGGGCATCATCCGCAACCGGGCCAAGGTCGAGTCGACCGTGCGCAATGCGCGGCTCTTCTTGGACGTGCAGAAGGAGTTCGGCTCGTTCGACGCCTACATCTGGGGCTTCGTCGGTGGACGGACACTGGTGCACAAGTTTCGCCGGACGGCACAGCTGCCGGCGGTGAGCCCGGAGTCCGAGGCGTTCAGCGCCGACCTGCGTCGGCGGGGATTCCGCTTCGTGGGCCCGACCGTCTGTTACGCCCACCTGCAGGCCAGCGGGCTGATCAACGACCACATGGTCAGTTGTTTCCGCTACGCCGAGCTCACAGGCTCCTGACCATCAGGACGCGGGCTCCGAAGCGGCCCATGACGGGCTCTTCGGGCTCGAGACCGTTGGAGCGCAGGAAGTCGTCGACGTTGCCCCTCTCGACGAAGCCCTCGGAGGCGTAGAAGGGGCCGTTCCAGGGCACGTCTCGATAGGTGGCGAGGGTGATCTCGTCGAAGTCCTGCGCCGTGGCCCAGGCGCATGCGGCCCGCAGGAGGGCCCTCCCGATGCCCTTCCCGGTGTGATCGGGATGGACCGAGAGCTGCTCGAGATGGGCCCCGCCCCCGATGCCGTCGATCCGGCAGAGGCCGATCGGTGGGTCGTCGGCCACCAGGACGACGAGCGCGTTGGCGAAGTCCTGCGGCGTGCCGGGTCCGGGGAGTGGCCCGATGCCCAATGGTTCGAACAAGGTGTCGGCCGCCGCTTCGATCGCGGGCAGCAGGACCAACTCGTCTCGACGCGCCGGACGGATGATCGGCCGGTCCATGCCTCGACGGTAGACCTCCCGTCGGGAGTGGCTTACGGGCAGGCTCCGAAGGGATCGATGGAGGAGTAGGAGACGCCGAACTTCTCCTGCTCGGTCGGGAGCTGGCCCGTCATGTACCAGGAGTTGGCACTCTCGTTCATGTAGGCCTGCGGGCAGGCGTCGGAGATGGCGATGGTCGGCCCGTTCGGACAGGCGTCCGGGTACTGGGGCGTCCCGTGCAGGCAGGTCATGGCCTCGTGGCCCTCGGCGTATCCGGGGCAATCGAGGGCGAAGCCCGGGGCGGCATAGGCCTGGAGGTACGCCAGTGCGGCTGCGCAGCCCCACGTCGTGGCATGGCCATAGGCCGGAAGAGACGGGGCGGCCGGGGGTGCCGAGGCCAATACAGCCGGGGCGGGGGCCGGAGCGGGGGCCGGAGCGGGTGCGGGTGCGGGGGCCGGAGCGGGTGCAGGCACGGTGGTCGTGGTGGTCGTGGTCGATGCGGTGGTGGTCGTCGTCGATGCGGTGGTCGTGGTCGTCGGAGCATGCGACGCCACCAGCGCCGTTCCGGACTGCTGGGCGCCGTAGTCAGGAGACGAGACGGCAGCGGGCACCCCGTAGACGCCCCCGAGAGCGAAGGTGGCGATGGATGCCAGCCCGCTCATCCACACCCAGCGGCGAACGCTCCAGCGAGAGGAGGCGGCAGACGACTCTGAGTCGGCTGAGTTGGCCGGCCGGGGTGGCTGCTCGAAGAGGCGCACATGTGACTTTCGGCCTGGGTCGAAGTGCCCTTAAGCGAGTCCCGAAAGTCAACGCCCGTTGTGAAGATTTTCGTACTATGAGCAGGGGTTATGGCGCAGGAATCGTGCGTGGCGCGCCGACCTCGACGGATCCCGGACCCAGCCGACCTTCTCGGGCTGCCCATTAGCGTTCCGCTCGTGCGCGCCGCCGTCTGCAATCAGCTGGGACCACCTTCCGTCCTGCAGGTGGAGGAGCGTCCCGACCCCGAACCCGGGCCCGGCGAGGTCGTTGTCGCCGTCGAGGCGGCCGGCGTGAACTTCGTCGACGGCCTCTTCGTGGCCGGGCAGTACCAGATCAAGCCCTCTCTTCCTTTCGTTCCCGGCAGCGAGGTCGCCGGGCACGTGGCGGCGATCGGGTCCGACGTCAAGAACGTGGCCGTCGGCGATCGTGTGCTGGCCTCGGTCGGCCTGGGTGGTTTCGCCAGCCGCGTCGTCGTGGCCGCGCATTCGGCCATCGCTCTCCCTGAGGGCCTGGACGCGGCAAGGGCGGCGACGTTCACGCAGAGCTACAGCACCTGCCTCTTCGCCCTGCGCGACCGGGCCCATGCGGCGCCCGGCGAGACCGTGCTCGTTCTCGGCGCCGGCGGTGGCGTCGGGCTGGCCGCCATCGGGGTGGCCCGCGGCATTGGGTTGCCGGGTGCTGGGCGTCGCTTCGAGCGCGGAGAAGCGGCAGGCGGCACTCGACGCCGGTGCCGAGGCGGTCGTGGACCCGGCGGTCGAACCGATCAAGGACGCGGCACGGGCCTGGGCCGGCGGCACGGGCGTCGACCTTGTGGTGGACCCCATCGGTGGCGAGTTGGCCGAGCCGGCTCTGCGCGCACTCGGCGACCGGGGCCGCTACCTCGTCATCGGGTTTGCGTCGGGCGACATCCCGTCGGTGCCCCTGAACCAGGTCCTGTTGCGCAACCGGTCCGTCATCGGGATCGACTGGGGAATCTGGGCCATGACCCATTCGGCCGAACAGCGTGCGCTGCTGGACGATCTCCTCGACATGGTGGCGGTGGGCACGCTCGACCCCGTCCGCCCGGCCGAGTACCCGCTCGACAATGTGGCCGGCGCATTGGACGACCTCCTCGGCCGGCGCGCCGTCGGCAAGATCGCGTTGGTGCCCTAAGCGGTCGAAGGCGAGGCGACGGAGCCCCACCGAGGCGATGGGCGCGACGTCATGGGCCGGCCATTCCGGGCCGGTGAAGATGAGTTCCTCGTTGGCATCGCCCTTCATGGACCAGCCTTTTCGGTGCATCACGCCTTGGTGGTGATGGCGGCACACGAGGACGAGGTTGGGAAGGTCGGTCCGACCTCCCAACTTCCAGGGCACGATGTGGTGCACATTGGTGAAGGTCACGTTCGTGCAGCCGGGGAATCGACAATGTCGGTCCCGCCGCATGATCTCGCGGCGTTGGGCGTCGCTCGGAAAGCGCCGGCTCCTGCCCTCGTACATGGTGTGACCGACGTCGTCATCGACGGCCACCGCAATGGTGGCGTCGCAGGCGATGCGCCGCACCGTCTCGCCGTCGATCAGACCGTCCCGCTCGAGCTCACCGGCCAACTCGTCGACCCGCTCTCGTCCACGAGGGCGACTAACGGAACGTGGGCTACCACGAAGTAAGGGCTGGTCGTCGCCGTCCCGGCCCGAGGCCATGATCTCCATGAACCCGTCGCAGCGGCGCTGATCCAAGGGGCTCTTACCCTCGTCAGGGACATGACGGACCCAGGCGTCGAAGACGGGCCTGCATGGCGGCGTAGGCCTCCGCCGGGAGCTGGGCGGTCATGGTGCGGTCAGGTGTCGTTGAAGCGGCAGAATCGACGATCGTGCTCGGAGCGCGTACGGGCGCGCTGTGCGTTCGGCCGTCCGGCGGGCGACCTCGGCCAGCTGACGCACGCTGCAGTCGGCGGGCCTCGCCACGCAGCTGAGCATCGTTGCGAGGGCGTGGCCACGTCGGCGACGGCGCGGACCTTGTCGAAGGAGATCTCGCCGGCTCGGAGGGCGCCGGCGAGTCTTGGGCATGGCCCGGGTCTTCGCACCCACCTGCGTCAGCGCACGGGCGGTCCCGATGGCCACGCCGTATCGCTCGACGACCCAGGTCTCCGTCGGAGGTCGCCCCCTCGTCGCGATACGACTCGGTCTGCTCCTCCTCGCCCAGGAGCTCGGCGATTTCTCCCTCGGTCGCCGCCTTCACACGGAAGAGCTCATCGAGCCGGGCCCGGCGCGCTTCTTTCGACATCATCGAAAGAAGAACGGTCGGAGAGATCAGGATTTGTCGACGCGCAGGGGGAAAGTGAAGCGTTTGTTCTCGACCACGAGCGTGTAATGCCCGGGCGCGACACGATGCGCGCTGTTGGGCTTGGTCTGGTCCCACGAGCCGGTGCCCGAGACCGTGGCGCCGGCCGCCAGCTGGGCGAAGCCGAGCGCGGGACAGTTCACAACCTCGTTGCCGGGCCAGACGTTGTGGTGATGGGCGTCTTCGATCTGGAAGGTCAACGAGCCGCAGGGCCCCGCCATGAGCGACGTGGACGTGGGCCCGGGGGCGACGCCGGCGTACGGCGCCGTGTAATTGCATGACGTCTTGGCGCCGTTGCGCACCGTGAACGAGACGTCGAGGGTCCCGCCGGGGTGCAGCGTCAGGGTATTGACGACGACCAGCAGCAGGGTCGTCTTCGAGGGACAGTCCCAGAACGTCACCTTGCCGGTCTCGGCCAACTTGGGCGTCTTCACCAACGTGGTGCCCTTCTCCGGCGCCGCACCGGCCGGACCGCTCAGCATGAAGAGCGTGGCCGGCACCGCCAGGGTCAACGTCATCGCCAACAGCATCGAGCGCCGCCTAGACTCCCTCCCCACACCACCAGCCTGCCCGATGAGCGGGGGGTGGTGGAAGGCAGGGATCAATCAGGCGAAGTGCGGGATCACCTCGGTCCCCATGAGCTCAATGGTCTGCATGACCGACTCGTGCGAGATCTTGTACGGGTTCACGAGGCACAGCAGCAGGTCGACCCCCGCCGCCTCGTACTCCCGACACGCGGCCAGACAGTCTTCGGGCGTCCCCAGGACACAGGCGTTGGCATCGACCAGATACTCCAGGCTCAACAGGTCCAACGTGCCCTCGTCGTCGGTCTTCTTCATGTCGGCCGCGTACGAGTAGCTCCCCAACTCCTGCTTGCGCTCCGCCATCCAGTCCGTCAACGTGGCGATCTGGCGGGCACCCGTCTTCGGATACCACTCGAAGGACTCCCGGGCCTCCTCCTTCGCCTTCTCGGCGTCGGGACCGCACAGCGCCATGGTGAACGTCGCCGCCTGGTTATTGATGAAGGCCCCGACCGGCGCCGTGCACTGCTCGACGGCGGTCCGGTACACATCGATCTTGCGCTTGACCTCCGAGGGCGGCAGCCCGACGGCGAACGAGCACAGGCCGAGTCCCAATTCGCCCACCTGCGTGTGGCCCTCGTCGGACGTGGTCGCACCCCACAGCGGCGGGTGCGGCTTCTGCCAGGGCTTGGGCTGGACCCGGCGCCGGGGCATGCGCCAGAACTCACCCTCGAACTCGTACTCCTCATTGGTCCAGCACCCCACGATGTGCTCCAGCGCCTCCTGCCACATCTGCCGGGTCACGGCCGGGTCGACGTCGAAGCCCTCGAGCTCGGTGCGGGTGGCCGAGCGCCCGGCGCCCATGTCGACCCGTCCCTTGGACAAGAGGTCGAGCACCGCCACCGACTCCGCCGTGCGCACCGGGTGGTTGTAGGGCCGGGGCATGAGGCGGACGCCGTAGCCGAGCCGGATGTTCTCGGTCCTCGAGGCGATGGCGCCGTAGAGGATCTCGGGGTTCGAGCAGTGCGAGTACTCCTGCAGGAAGTGGTGCTCGACGGTCCAGAAGGCGTGCCAGCCGTACTTGTCGCCGGCGATGGCCTGCTCCAGCGTGTTCTGGTAGGCGATGAGCTCGCTGTCCTCCTCCCACGGACGGGGGACGGGGATCTCGTAGAACAGTGCGAACTTCATTGCATGGCCTCCCCGGGGACGGTGCTCCCGGGGACTCCCGGGCTAGAACGGTGCACTGCTCCTATCAGCCCGGGTCGACCGGGCGCAACCATCTGGAGGCACCATGCGTGGATTGGAAGGCCGGACCTACATCGTGACGGGCGCTGCCTCGGGCATCGGCCTCGCCACGGCCGAGCGACTCCTCGCCGAGGGGTCCCGCGTCATCGGGGCCGATCTGTCGGAGGCGCCGTCGATGCCGGGGGGCGATGGTCGTTGGACCTTCGAGCACGTCGACGTGGCGGACGAGGCGTCCGTGGCGGAGCTGGTCCGAGCGGCGGTGGACTTCGGCGGCAGCGTCGAAGGCCTCGTCAATGCGGCCGGCGTCGCCGGTGGCGGCCCGGTGCACATGCTCCCCGCCGCCGAATGGGCCCGCGTCATCGCGGTGAACCTCACGGGGACCTACCTCACCGCGAAGCACGTGATCGCCCAAATGCTCTCCCAGCCGGCCCGGAGCGACAGCCAACGCGGCTCGGTGGTGACGGTGGCCAGCATCGAGGGGCTCGAGGGCACCGCGGGCGGCAGCGCGTACAGCGCGTCCAAGGGCGGCGTGGTGCTGCTGACCAAGAACATGGCCATCGACTACGCGGGGCGGGGCATCCGGGTCAACGCCGTCTGCCCGGGGTTCATCGAGACACCGATGACGGCCTCCATCTTCGGCCCCGGGATGGAGGCGGCGTTGGCGGACATCGTCCATGAGCACAAGCTCGGCCGGCGCATGGGACGGCCCGAGGAGATCGCGTCGGTGGCCGCCTTCCTGCTCTCCGACGACGCCTCCTTCGTCACCGGCCACGCCCTCCCGGTCGACGGCGGCTACACGGCCGGCCGGGACCACGGCGTCACCGACATGCTGGGGTTGTCCGGCCCCGAGTGATTGACAGGGGCCTGTCGCCCCACTAATACTTAAGTCAATGCTTAAGTATCAGCCGGTCGACGAGGTGTTCCGTGCGCTGGGTGATCCCACCCGCCGTGACCTGGTCGAACGCCTCAGTGGCGGCCCCGCCACCGTCAGCCAGCTGGCCCAACCGCTGGACATGAGCCTCTCGGCCGTGGTCCAGCACCTGGCCGTCCTCGAGTCGTGTGGCGTCGTCCGCTCCGAGAAGGTCGGCCGAACCCGGACCTGCCGGCTCGAGCCGGTCGGGCTGCGCCTGGCCGAGGACTGGTTCGCCGGCCAGCGCGCCCTGTGGGAGCGCCGGCTCGACCGCTTGGGCGAGGTCCTGATGAGACCCCGAAGGAGGAGTTGAAGAATGACGACCAACCGGAGCGCCGAGCACGGAAGCTTCACCGTCACGCGGACCTACCCGGTCCCGCCCGAGCGGGTCTTCGCCGCCTGGTCCAGCCAGGAGGCGAAGGCGCGCTGGTTCGGCGCTCCCGGCGCGACCGGGTACGCGCTCGACTTCCGGGTGGGCGGCACCGAGACCAACCGCGGCGGTCCGCCCGGTGGCCCCGTGTACAGCGTACGAGGCGACGTACCGGGACATCGTGCCCGACGAGCGCATCGTCTACGGCTACTTCATGCATGCCGACGACACGCTGATCTCCGTCTCGGTGACCACGGTCGAGTTCTCCCCCGCCCCCTCCGGTACCACGCTCACCTTCACCGAGCAGGGCGTCTTCCTCGATGGCGCCGACACGCCCGCCATCCGCGAGAAGGGCACCGGCGAGATCCTGGACGCGCTCGGCGCCGCACTGGCCTGATCGATCAGCCCAGCACCATCTGCGCGTCGGTGTAGTCGAGGACGACCCACCCGTAGCGGCGCAGCTGATCCGAGCCCAACAGCCCCACGGTCCCCGAGAGGCCGATGGTGCCGAAGTTGGTGGAGCCGATGAGCTGGGGGTGCAGATGCAGCCCCGGGACGGACCACGGGCCGCTGTGCACCAACGGGACGGTGATCACCGAGCACACCGTGGCCTGGCGTTGCGCCAGGTCGGTGCCCGGCAACGACTGGGCCCGGGCCACCCCCGACGACACGACGCTCTGCGACGACCCCGAGTCGACCACGAAGTCGCGCTGGGTGGCCACCGTCGAAGCGGACGGCCACGCTGAGGGACACATCGCCGGGCGCCGGGGTCACCGTGAGCGGCACTGTCGTCCCCTGCTCGCCCTGGGTCAGGGTGGACGGCACGGTGCCGAGCGGGCCGGTGAACGGTGAGGACTGCGGACAGCGCAGCGCCTTCGGGGCCGGGCACGACCAGCGCCCCCGCGCCGAAGTCGATGCGGATGCCGCCGAAGCGGGACAGCACGTCGGAACCCAAGAGGCCGACGGGCTCCCCCTTCCCGCCCATCTGGGGCAGCGTGGCGGCCGTCAGCTGCTGGGCCGCCAGGCTGATCCCGTCGAGCGACCAGGTCCCCACCGAGACGGGACTGGCGGTCCCGGTGCACCCGACACCTTCGAACTCGGTCTCCGGGCCGGCGCTCGCCAGTCCCAGGGTGTGGGCCAGGCCGGCGTCGATGGTCGACTGCCCCGCCCCGGTGTCGAGGACGAATGGGTACGGCCCCTTGCCGCCGATGCACACGTCGGCCGTCTCGGCGACCTGCCCGGCCACCACGCTCACCGTCAGCGGCACCTTCTGGCCGCCACCCGGCTGTGCCGTCGCCCCGTCACAGCTCCCACCTGCCGGCGGCAGGGCGAACGTCACCTCCGGCTCCACGTGCACATGCCGCGATGCGGCCCGCTGACGACGGCCGCCAGCACCAGGGCCAGGACCGTGACGCCGATGGCCACGATCGCGACGATGAGCAGAGGCCGGTGCCCGCGCAACGCGCTAGCGACGGACGGCGATGCGGAGAGCGGCGATGCCCATGCGGGCCCCCAGCACCAGCACCGCCAGCGGGAGAGCGGCGCGGCGCCAACCCTTCGTCGTGCGGAAGGTGAAGCGGAGCGCCGAGCGGTGGTGGGCGGCCATCATGCGATAGGGATGCCGCGCCGTGCTGAACCCCTGCACGTGGGTCACCTCCGCCGTGCCGGCGAAGCCGACGCCCCAGCCGGCGTCGTGCGCACGCCAGCACAGGTCGGTGTCCTCCAGGTACATGAAGTACGACTCGTCGAAGCCGCCCAGCTCCTCCAGCGCGCTGCGCCGGGCCAGGAAGCACGAGCCCGACACCCAACCCGCCGGCGTCACCACGTCGCCCGAGGGTGTGCCGGGGTTGTAGCGCAGGGTGAAGGGGTTCTCCGGGTTGAACTGCGCCAGGAGCGCGTGACCGGCGGCATCGGTGAAGGAGGGGAAGTTGCGCACGGAGGGATAGACCTCGCCGGTCTCGGTCAGGACGCGCGGACCGACCAGCGCCCAGGCCGGCTCCGCCTCGAGCGCCTGGCGCAGCGCGGTGAGCGCACCCGGGTGCACCACGAGGTCGGCGTTGCAGACGAGGACCCATTCGGGCGGCGCCGGGTCACCCGCCAGGGCGGCCAGGCCCCGGTTGACGCCGGCGCCGTAGCCCACATTGGTGCCGGGCCGCACCAGCTCGACCGACTGGGCGTCGGGGCCGTCGGGCAGCTCCTCGAGAATGCGGCGCCGCGCTGCCGGCCGTCCCGTTCTCCACCACCACGACGGGCGACGCCCCGTTTTCCAACAGGGAGCGGATGCAGCCTTCGAGCAATGGCCCCGTGTCGTGGTCGACCACCACGGCGCCGATTGTGCCGGACACCCGGTGCTCAGTACTCCCGGGTGAAACGGAACTTCACGAGAGCCTTGAGCGCGCTGAACCCGTCGCGCCAGGTGATCTTCTTCCCTTCGTCGTGCTCACGGCCGGCGTACGAAATCGGGACCTCGTAGATGCGGTGGCCACGGCGCAGCACCTTGGCCGTGATCTCGGGCTCGAAATCGAAGCGGTTGGAGACCACCGTCAGTCCCTCGAGGACCTGGGCGTCGAACAGCTTGTAACAGGTCTCCATGTCCGACAGCGTCGTGCGGTACAAGACGTTGGTCACGAGTGACAGCAGCCGGTTGCCGAACCAGTGCAGCGGCATCATGTTCTTGCGCTCGCCGGTGAAGCGGCTCCCGTAGACCACCCGGGCCTTCCCCCGCAGGATCGGATCGAGCAACCGGGGCCAGTCGTTGGGGTCGTACTCGAGGTCGGCGTCCTGAATGAGGATGAGATCACCGCGCGCCTCGGCCAACCCGGTGCGCAGCGCGGCGCCCTTGCCCTGGTTCACCTTGTGGCGCAACACCCGCACGGTGGAGTCCTCGATGGCACCGAGGACCTTGTCGGAGCCATCGCTCGAGCCGTCGTCGACGACGATGATCTGCAGGACCAGCGGGAGCTCGACGGCCCGCATGCGCCGGATCACCTCGGCCACCGTCGTGCGCTCGTTGAACACCGGCACGAGCACGGTGAGCGTCTCGTAGGTCCGGAGTGGCGACAGCTCGCTCGCGTCGTTGGCGGAGGTCATGTCGGCGTCGGTGTCGGTCTCTGTCACGTCAGGCTCCGTCATGTGTCGATCAGTCTTGCACTCTGTCCGCGAAATAGTGGATTGTCCGCTCAATTCCCTCCCGCAGCCCGATCCGGGGCTCCCATCCGAGCTCGCGCCGGGCCAGGGTGATGTCGGGGCAGCGGCGGGTCGGATCGTCGGTCGGCAGCGGCTCGAAGACGATGTCGGACGCCGAGCCCGTCACCTCCAGGACGAACCGGGCCAGGTCGAGCATGGTGCGCTCGTCGGGATTCCCGATGTTGACGGGGCCGACGAGCGACGAGTCGAGGAGCGCCAGCAGGCCCCTGATCTCGTCCTCGACGAAACAGAGGCTGCGCGTCTGGCTCCCGTCCCCGTACACCGTGAGGGGATCGCCGCGCAGGGCCTGCACAATGAAGTTGGAGACGACGCGGCCGTCGCCGGCCGACAGCCGGGGCCCGTACGTGTTGAAGATGCGCACAATGCCGACGTCGACGCCGTGGGTCCGGTGCATCGCCATGGTCAGGCTCTCGGAGAAGCGCTTGGCCTCGTCGTAGACGCTGCGCGGCCCGGTCGGATCGACGTTGCCCCGGTAGCTCTCCACCTGCGGGTGCACTTCGGGGTCCCCGTAGATTTCGCTCGTGCTCGCCATCAGGAACCGAGCGTCGTGCGCCCGGGCGAGCTCGAGCAGCCGGCGCGTGCCTTCGCTGCCGACGGCGAGCGTGTCGAAGGGGCGGGCGAGGTAGGCGGGCGGCGAGGCCGGCGACGCCAGGTTGCACACGGCGTCGACCTTGGACGGCGTCCGGCAGCTCGACCTTCTCGCTCACGTTGGTGACCACCAGGCTGAAGCGCTCGTGGTCCATCAGGTGGGCCACGTTCTCCCGCGAGCCCGTCGAGAGATCATCGAGGCAGACGACGTCGTCGCCCCGCTCGACCAGGCGGTCGCACAGGTGCGAACCCAGGAAGCCGGCCCCGCCGGCCACCACCACCCGGCTCACCGGCGCCCGATCCCCCAGTACCGGAAGCCCATCCGGCGCACGGCCGCCGGGTCGAGGAGGTTTCGGGCGTCCACGATGGTGGGCACGTCCATGGCGGCCCGCACGCGGGCGAAGTCCAGCCAGCGGAACTCGTCCCACTCCGTCAGCACCACCAGGACACGGGCCCCGGTGACCGCCTCGTAGGGGTCGGCCCGCAGCTGCAGGTCGTGCAGGTCGGGGAAGTCTGATTCGGCGTCGACGGTGGGGTCGAAGGCCTGGACCGTGGCGCCCAGGTCGGCCAGGCGGTGGGCGATCTGCAGGCTGGGCGAGTCGCGCCGGTCGTCGGTGTTGGCCTTGAACGTCAGGCCCCACACGGCGATCGTGGCCCCGTCGGCCGAACCGCCACAGGCGGTCTCGACCTTGGCCACGACCCGCGACAGCTGCTCGTCGTTGGAGGCGATGGCGCCGGCCAGGAGCGAGAAGTCGTAGCCCGCCTCGCCGGCGATGTGCAGGAGCGCGCGGGTGTCCTTGGGCAGGCACGAGCCGCCCCAGCCCGGCCCCGGGCGCAGGAACTCGAAGCCGATGCGCTTGTCGTAGCCGAGGCCGAGGAGCACGTCGCGGGCATCGGCCCCCACCTCCTCGCACAGGCCGGCCAGGGCGTTGACGAAACTCAGCTTGGTGGCCAAGAAGGCGTTGGAGGCGTACTTGATCGTCTCCGAGGTGGTGGCGTCGGTCACGATCAGCGGCGCCCGGGTCGACGAGAACAGCTCCCCCACCTTGGCCGCCGCCTGCGCGTCGTTCGCTCCGACGACGATGCGGTCGGGGTTGAGGCTGTCGCCCACCGCGGTGCCCTCGCGCAGGAACTCGGGGTTGGAGACGACGCGGATGTCGCTGCGGCCGATCACCCGCTCCACCATGTCCGCCGAGCCCACGGGCACGGTCGACTTGTTGACGACGATGGCGCCGCTCAGCAGGTGGGTGGCGATCTCCTTGGCCGCCGACTCGACGTAGGAAAGGTCGGCCGAGCCGTCGGCGCTCTGTGGCGTCGGCACGCACAGGAAGACGAACTCGGCGCCGGCGACCGCGTCGACGGCGGATTCGGAGAACGAGAGGTTGCCCGCCGCCACGCCGCCGGCCACCAGCTCGTCGAGGCCGGCCTCGACAATCGGCATACGGCCCGAGCGCAACGCCGACGAGCTTGGACTGCTCACGCTCGGCCAGGACCACGTGGTGGCCGAAGTGGGCCAGCGTGGCCGCCGTCGGCAGGCCCACGTAGCCGGCGCCGATCACGGCGACGGTGCGGCGATTCGTCGCCTGTGCGTTGGTGGAGCCGCTCATGCCGGCGCCAACTCTGCACGAAGCGCGGGGACGAGGCGGGACAATCCGTCCTGCCAGGGCGGCAGCGCGGGCAGCCCGCTCAGACGCAGCGCCATGTTGTCGAGCACCGAGTAGGCCGGGCGGGGCGCCAGGAGGGGCGGGTCCATCTCGTCGCTCCTGATCGGCAGGACGCGCTCGGGGTCGGCCCCGGCCTCGGCCAGCACCGCCCGCACGAAGCCCCACCAGGTCGTGGCGCCGCTGTTGGTGGCGTGGAAGATCCCGGGCCGCCGGTCCAGACCGAGCGTGACGACCGCGGGGGCCAGATCGGCGGTGAACGTCGGCGACCCGTGCTGGTCGTCGACGAAGCGCAGCGTGCCGTCGCCCGCGGCGAGGCGCAACGCGGTGCGCACGATGTTGTTGCCGTGGGCCCCGCACAGCCAGCTCGTCCGGACGATGGTCGAGCCGGGCCTGCACTCGCGCTCACCGGCCAGCTTGGAGGCGCCGTAGACGGACGCCGGGTTCGGGGCGTCCCACTCCCGGTAGGGGCGGTCGGACGTGCCGTCGAAGACGTAGTCCGTCGACACGTAGACGACGTGCGCGCCCACCAGCGCGGCGGCCTCGGCGATGTGGCGGGCGCCGATCGCATTCACCGCGTAGGCCGCGTCGACCTCGGTCTCGCAGCGTTCGACCGCGGTGAAGGCGCCGCCGTGCAGGACGAGCTCGGGGCGGAACGAGCTGAACGTGGTCAGCACGGCGTCACGGTCGTCCACCGGCATGGTGTCGATGTCGGTGCCCAGCACCTCGTGGCGCAGGCCGGGCCGGGGGCCCTCCGGGCCGAGCAGCGCACAGCGCCGACCGCCGGCGGGGACGCGGCCGTCGAGGCAATCGAGGAGATCGCGGCCCAACTGGCCGTTCGCGCCGGTGATCAGGATCCGCATGGCTCAGCCGGCGCTCTTGCCGTCACCCCAGGAGCCCTCGACCACGGGGGCACGGGCCAGCAGCGGCTCCCACCACTCCCGGTTGGCGGCGTACCAGGCCACCGTGTCGGCCAGCCCCTGGTCCCACTCGATGGAGGGCGCCCAGCCCAGCTCCGTGCGCAGCTTCGAGGAGTCGAGCACGTAGCGCCGGTCGTGGCCGGGCCGGTCGGGCACGATCGTCTTGAGCGAATCGGGCTTCCCGAGGGCGGCCAGAATGCGGTCGGCCACCTCCATGATGGACGCCTCCACCCCACTGCCGACGTGGTAGGTCTCGCCCACCCGGCCCCGGGCCAGCACGGCGTCGATGGCCGTGCAGTGGTCGTACACGTGCAGCCACTCGCGCCGGTTCTCGGTGCTGGCGTACAGCGTGAGCGCCTTGTCGTCGAGGGCCAGCGCGCAGAAGTGCGGGATCAGCTTCTCGGGGAACTGGAACGGGCCGTAGTTGTTGGCGCAGTTCGTGATGGTGATCGGGAGCTCGTACGTCTCCGCGTAGGCGCGCACGGCGTGGTCCGCCCCCGCCTTCGACGCGTTGTAGGGCGTCCGGGGGCGGTAGGGCGAGTCCTCGTGGAAGGCCTCGTCCGTATCGAGCGGGCAGGTCCCCGTAGACCTCGCAGGTGGACACGTGGTGGAAACGGGCCACACCGGCCTGGCGTGCGGCCTCCAGCATGGTCTGGGTCCCGATGACGTTGGTGCGGAAGAAGAGGCCCGGGTTGAGCACCGCCAGCGAGTTGTGCGACTCGGCGGCGAAGTGGACGATCGTGTCGATCCCCTCGCTCCGCAACGCCTTCTCGGCCCCGGCCGGATCGCAGATGTCGCCCTGGACGAAGACGATCCTGTCCTCGATGTCGGACAGGCTGGGTCGGTTGCCGGCATAGGTGAGCACGTCGTAGACGACGACATGGTCCTCGGGGTGCTGTTCGACCCAGTAACGAGCGAAATTCGACCCGATGAATCCGGCACCTCCCGTGACGAGAAGGCGCATAGTGCCGGGAATATTAGCCCAGGCCCCGAGGCGCTCCCTGGTCCTGGTCGGGGCGCAGATGCACCACATCGCCCGCACTGACGGGCCTCGGGCCCGAGGCCGTTTCGACCACCAGGCGGCCGGCATCGTCGATGGCGCCGGCCCGGCCCGTGAGCTCCTCGCCCGCCAGGGTGACCCGCACCCGCTGGCCGACGGTGGCGCAGCGCCGCCGCACCTCGTCGGCCAGGGCACGCCGCCCGGCGCTGTCTTCGAGCAGCGCACACCGGGGTTCCAGGGCGCTCAGGAGGTGCTGGAGAAGGTCCTCGCGGTCGATCGGCCGGCGCATGGTCGTCCAGGCAGGTGCCACCCGCTTCGGGCGGGCCGGGCCAGGCCACGTTGATCCCGATGCCGACCACGACGGCCGTGAGGGTGGGCCCGGCGAACTCCGCCTCGGCCAGGACGCCGGCCAGCTTGGCGCCCTCGAACAGCAGGTCATTGGGCCATTTGAGGACCGGCTCCACCCCGGCCACCGCCCGGCAGGCATCGGCCCCGGCCAGGGCCACCGCCCCGGCGCACAGGTGGACGTCCTCGCCGCCGAAGGTGGGCCGCAGGAGCACCGAGGCCAACAGGTTCGCCCCCGGCGGGGACTCCCAGCGGCGGTCGAGCCGGCCCCGTCCGGCCGTCTGGTGGTCGGCCACCGCGACGAGTCCGGCGGGGGCCCCGTGGCGAGCCATCCGCCGCACGTAGGTGTTGGTCGAATCGACCTCGGCGAGCCGGTGGATGTCCCACGTCCCACATGGCAGACACCATAGGGTGCGTGCAATTGTGAGGGTCCGCCTCAGGGAGGAAAGGCCAGCGTGATCCAGAAGGTCCTTATTGCAAACCGTGGTGAGATTGCCGTCCGGGTGATCCGGACGTGCCGCGAGCTCGGCATCGGCACGGTGGCGGTGTACTCCAACCTCGACCGCGAGGCGCTGCACGTGCGCATGGCGGACGAGGCCTACGCGCTCGGCGGCGAGACCGCTGCCGAGAGCTACCTCAACACCGAGGCGATCCTGCACGCCATCGAGGAGAGCGGCGCCGACGCCGTCCACCCCGGCTACGGGTTCTTCTCCGAGAACACCGATTTCGCCCGGGCCATCACCGAGCGGGGCGTGACGTTCATCGGGCCGCCGCCCGAGGCCATCGAGGTCATGGGCGACAAGATCAGCTCCCGCCTGGCGGCCGAGAAGGCCGGCGTGGCCGGGGTCCCCGGTCGCTCCGAGCCGCTGACGTCCCCCGACGAGGTGGTCGCCTTCGGCGACATGCACGGGTGGCCGGTCGCCATCAAGGCCGCCTACGGCGGGGGCGGGCGCGGCATGAAGGTCGTCGCGGCGGCGGAGGAAGCGGCCGAGGCGATGGAGTCGGCGGCCCGCGAGGCCCAGGCCTACTTCGGCCGCCCGGAGATCTACGTGGAGCGCTACCTGACCTGGCCCCGCCACGTCGAGATGCAGGTGCTGGCCGACCAGCACGGCAACACGCTGTGGCTCGGCGAGCGCGACTGCTCCGCCCAGCGGCGTCACCAGAAGCTGGTCGAGGAGAGCCCGGCCCCGGACTTCCCCGACCATGTCCGCCAGGCCATGGGCGCGGCGGCGGTCAAGGTCTCGGAGGCGTGCGGCTACTACAACGCCGGGACCGTCGAATTCCTCTACGAGGACGGCGAGTTCTACTTCCTGGAGATGAACACCCGGTTGCAGGTGGAACACCCCGTGACCGAGCTGGTGACCGGCCTGGACCTCGTGGCCTGGCAGATCCGCATCGCCGCGGGCGAGAAGCTCGACCTGCGGCAGGAGGACATCGCGCGCAACGGCCACGCCATTGAGGTCCGGATCAACGCGGAGGACCCCAGCGGCGGCCGCTTCTCGCCCTCGCCCGGCACGCTGACGTCGTTCCACCCCGCCTCGGGCCCCGGCGTCCGCCTCGACGCCGGCTACGAGTCGGGCGACACCGTCTCCCAGTACTACGACAACCTCATCGCCAAGATGATCGTGTGGGCGCCCGACCGCGAGGCGGCCCGTCGCCGCATGCTGCGTGCCATCGGCGAGACGACCGTCACGGGCGTCGCCACGACCCTGCCGGCGCACGTGGCCATCCTGAGCCACCCCGACTTCGCCGCCGGCAAGCACTCCACCAAGTGGGTGGAGGACACGCTCGACCTGAGCGACCTGGTCGTCGACGCGGAGGGCGCGCCGGCGCCGGCGCCCGCGTCCGATGACGATGTGCCCCTGGTGGAGCGCGACGTCACGGCCGAGGTCGACGGACGGCGCTACTCGGTGAAGCTGTGGGTGCCCGACCTCGGCACGGCGGCCGCGCCGGGCCGGGTGGCGGGACGGCCCAAGCGCACCGCCGCCGCGGCGGTGGCCGGCAGCGGATCGGGACAGGTGACCGTCCCCATGCAGGGCACCATCGTCAAGATCCTGGTGGCGGTCGGCGACGTCGTCGAGGTGGGCCAGTCCATCTGCCTGCTCGAGGCCATGAAGATGGAGAACGCCGTGGCGGCCGAGAAGGAAGGCGTGATCAAGGAGATCAAGGTCAGCGCCGGCGACTCCGTCGGTGCGGGCGACGTCGTGGCGGTCATCGAATAGATGACGACGGCGGTCGAGGCCGGGTCTGCGGCCAAGGATGCCGCGGCGGCGGTGGTCGACCGCCATCTGGACCAACTCGTCGCGCTGAGCCACTCGGTCCACGCCACGCCCGAGCTCTGCTTCGGGGAGACCACGTCGGCGCGGGCCGTGGCCGAGACGCTGCGGGCGGGAGGCCTCGACGTGCGCGAGGGCGTGTACGACCTGCCGACCGCGCTGGAGTCCCGGGCCGGCGACGGCGATCTGGTGGTGGCCGTCTGCGCCGAGTACGACGCCCTGCCCGACGTCGGGCACGCCTGCGGGCACAACATCATCGCCGCCACGGCCGTGGGGGCCGGGCTGGCCCTGGCCTCCGTCGCCGACGAGCTCGGGCTGACCGTGCGCGTGCTCGGCACGCCCGCCGAGGAGGGCGGCGGCGGCAAGGTGCTCATGCTGCAGCGGGGCGCCTTCGCCGGCGTCCACGCCGCCATGATGGTGCACCCCTGGCCCACGGAGCGGCTCACGGGGAGCTGCCTCGCCGTGGCCCACTACGACGTGCACTTCAGCGGACGCGAGGCCCACGCGTCGGCGGCGCCCTGGGAAGGGGTCAACGCCCAGGACGCGCTGACCATCGCCCAGGTGGCCATCGGCCTCCTGCGCCAGCAGCTGCCGCCGGGCGACCAGGTGCACGGCGTGGTCACGCACAGCTCGACCGCGGCCAACATCATCCCGGCCTCCATCACGGCCCGCTACATGGTGCGCTCGTTGACGGCCGAGGGCCTGTCCGCGCTGCGGCCCCGGGTCGACGCCTGCTTCGAGGCGGGGGCGCTCGCCACCGGGTGCACCCTCGAGTACGAGGAGCTGTCGCCGGTGTACTCGCACATGGAGGCCGACCCCGCCCTGCTGGCGGCCTACCGGGTCAACGCCGAGGCGCTCGGGCGGCATTTCGACGCGGACGACGACGGGAAGCCGCTGCCCACCTTCTCGACGGACATGGCCAACGTGTCGCTCGCCGTCCCGACCATCCATCCACTGATCGGCATCGAGACCAACGGCGCGGTGAACCACCAGCGCGAGTTCGCCGCGGCCTGCATCACCCCCTCGGCCGACGCCGCGGTGCGCGACGGCGCGATCGCGCTGGCCTGGACGGCCATCGACGCCGCCACGGACCCGGCACTGCGCGCCCGGCTGCTCGGCGCATGACCACCGAGCACGCGCTCTTGGAGGTCATTCCCGGCCGCGAGGACGAGTTCGTCGCGGCCATGCAGGCGGCCAAGGCCCACATCGCGGCGAGCCCCGGCTTCGTCTCCCTCCGGGTCGAGCGCAGCCTCGAGCGGCCCAACTGCTTCTTGCTCCTGGTGGACTGGGACCGCCTCGAGGACCACACCGAAGGCTTCCGGGAGTCGCCCGCCTACGAGGAATGGCGTGCCGCGCTGCACCACTTCTACGACCCCTTCCCGCTGGTGGAGCACTTCGAGGCCGTCGTCATCGCCTGATCGCGTCACGCTTGCAATCGGATTCCAAGCCGTCGGCCAGGTCTCTCCGAGTCCCTCCTACGGTCGGCCGTTCAGGCTCGAGCCCATCATCACGTTGGAGTCGTGCCACAGCACCTGGATCTTCGATCCCCGCCAACTGCGGTTCTGCCGCATCCTCAGGGGCGTCGCCGTCGGGCGCGCGCATCTCCACCGAGTGGCGCCCCTACTGGGAGCTCGAGATCGATCCGCACGAGAGGAGCTTCACCGTCTCCCTCGACGAGGCCCGGACGCGCTTCGTCCGGTCGACCATCCACACGTCGGACTGTGTGGCGTGCGGCGCATCGCCCACGACCGAGATACTCGACGATACCGGCGGGCGGTCGCCTGAACCTGCCACGCCGCCGGTCCGGCCGGTAACGTCGGCGCGCAATGGACGAGGTGCAGGCCCGCGCGGTCGAGGAGGCCCGGCTCGTCCTCGACGCCCGCCAGGAGCTCTACGGCGAGTCGGACCCGACCACGTTCGACGCCATGCTGCTCTACGGCCGGGCCCTGCGCGACGCCGGCGACCTGCGCGAGGCGGCACGCGTGCTGACGGCGTCGGTGTCCCTGCAGAACAAGTCGGCGCAGGACGACGAGCTCCGGATGCGCTGGACCGAATTCAACCTGGCCATCGTCCTCGACCGGCTCGGCGACCACGAGGCGTCCCGCCGGCTCTGGGAGCGGGTGCTGTCCTCCTCGGACCGTGACGAGGGGCCCGACAGCGACCTGTCCCGGCAGACGGCCATCAACCTGGCCATCACGCTCCGGAGGCTCCGCCGCTACGGCGACGAGTTCCCCCTCCGGGTGCGCGTGCTCGAATCCACCCGGCGCACCTACGGGCCCGACAGCCCCGAGATCTTCCGGGCCGAGATCGACCTGGCCCAGACGCACCGCTACCTCGGCAACCACGACCTGGCGCTGGACCTGTTCCGCCAGGCCCTCGCCGGCCTGGAGCGCACGGGAGGCGACCAGCGGACGATCCTGTACCAGAAGTGGGCCATCGCCACGGAGCTGCTGGCCCTCAAACGGTCGGACGAGGCCGCCGCCATGTTCGACGAGGTGGTCGCCGGCGCCATGGAGCATCTCGAACCGGACGATCCGCTCCGGCGCAGTGCCGTGCGGCAGCGGCGGGGCTACTGGTTGGTCGGCAAGTTCTCCAGGCGGGGACGCGGTCGCGGGTCGGGACGACCCGAAGGGGTTGCTCAAACCGCTCGACGAGACCTGACCAGACGCGGGCGACGACCCTGACGGGCACGACTCAGTCGGTCGGAGGCGGCCCGACGAACATGTCCAGGCACGCCTCGAGCCCGATGATCTCGATGTCCGACCGGCGCCGCTCCTCCCAGGCGGCCCGCCCCAGCCGGAAGCGGATGGTGCGCCCCGACCCGTCCCGGCGCCGGCCTCTCGCCTCGCCGTTCTCCTCGTACCCGACGGCGCGCGACGTGGCGATGGAGGCGGCGTTGTCCTCGAAGGCGCCGCTCAGCGCCTCGTCCGCCCCGAGGCCGGCGAAGGCCAGGTGGAGGATGGCCTCGCGCATCTCGCGCCCGATCCCCTGCCCCTGGTGGGCCCGGCCGAGCCAGGAGCCCGTCTCGACCGAGCGCACGGCGCGGAAATGCTCGGCCCCGAGGTCCTGCATGCCGACGAGTTGCCCGTCGACGAAGACGCCCCCGGTGAACGTCCAGTTCTCCGGCGACCAGTTGGCCCGGTGCCGCCACATCCACTGCGCCGCCTCCCGGGCCCGCCGGCCCGGCTCGGCGTCCGTCCAGGCCACGAAGAAGGGCATCGTCGCCGGATGGTGGATCCCGTTGTCGACGAGCTCGACCATGCGGGGGAAATCGTCTTCGCGCAGGAGGCGCAGCTCCAGGCGCGGCGTCCGGACCACGAGGTCGAACAGCGGCCAGAACGCGGTGGTCCCCTCCCCCGCCACGGGCTCAGCCCCCGGGTTGGTAGACGCCGAACTCCGCCCGCAGGACGTCCGAGACCTCGCCCAGGGTCGCCATCTGCTTGAGGGCCGCCTTCATGGGCACGAGCAGGTTGCCCTCGCCCTTGGCCGTCTCGGCGACGTCGGCCAGGGCGCGGTCCACCGCGGCCTGGTCCCGCTCGGCGCGCACGGACCGGGTGCGGTCGATCTGGATCTGCTGCAGCGTCACGTCGATCGGGAAGACCTCGGTCGCCTCGGCCTCGGCGTCGGTGAAGCGGTTCACGCCGACGACCACCTTCTCGCCGTCGTCGACGGCCTTGGCGAAGCTGTAGGCGGCCGCCTCGATCTCCTCCTGCATGAAGCGGGCCTCGATGGCGGCCACCGCCCCACCGAGCTGCTCGATCCGCTCCAGGTACGTCGTTGGCCGCCTCCTCCACCTCGTCGGTGAGCGACTCCACGAAGTAGGAGCCGGCCAAGGGGTCGACGGTGTCCGCCACGCCGGACTCGAACCCGACGATCTGCTGGGTCCGCAGCGCGATTTTGGCGGCCCGGGTCGTCGGGAGGCCGAGCGCCTCGTCGAAGCCGTTGGTGTGCAGGCTCTGCGTGCCCCCGAGCGCGGCGGCGAGGCTCTGCACCGTCACCCGGACGATGTTGTTCTCGGGCTGCTGGGCCGTCAGGGTCGAGCCCCCGGTCTGGGTGTGGAAGCGCAGCATCTTGGACCGCTCGTCCTTGGCCCCGAAGCGCTCCGTCATGATGCGGGCCCACATGCGACGGGCGGCGCGGTACTTGGCCACCTCTTCGAAGAGGTTGTTGTGGGCGTTCCAGAAGAACGAGAGCCGGGGCGCGAAGGCGTCCACGTCCATGCCGGCGGCGATGGCCGCCTCCACGTAGGCGATGCCGTTGGCGAGCGTGAAGGCGATCTCCTGCACGGCCGTCGACCCGGCCTCGCGGATGTGGTAGCCCGAAATGGAGATCGTGTTCCAACTGGGGAGGTTCTCCGCGCAATAGGAGAACGTGTCGACGATCAGCCGCATGGAGGGACGCGGCGGATAGATGTACGTCCCGCGGGCGATGTACTCCTTCAAGATGTCGTTCTGAATGGTGCCGCGGATCTTCTCGCTCGCCACGCCCTGCTCCTCGGCCACCAGTTCGTAGAGCAGCAGCAGGATGGCGCCCGTGGCGTTGATCGTCATGGACGTCGTGACCTTGTCCATCGGGAGATCCGCCATCAGGAGGCGCATGTCGGCCAGGGAGTCGATGGCCACGCCCACCTTGCCCACCTCGCCCTCGGCGCGGGCATGGTCGGAGTCGTACCCCATCTGGGTGGGCAGGTCGAAGGCACAGGAGAGACCCGTCTGCCCGGCATCGAGCAGGAACTTGAAGCGTTGGTTGGTCTGCTCGGCGGAGCCGAAGCCGGCGTACTGGCGCATGGTCCACAGCTTCGAGCGGTACATGCCCGGGTGGACGCCCCGGGTGTAGGGGAAGGCGCCCGGGTCCCCCAGCTGTGCGGCCGGGTCCCAGCCCTTCGAGGTCCTCGGCCCGGTAGACGGGCTGGATGGCGATACCCGAGTCGGTCAGGCGTTCGGGGTTGTCCTGGGGGTCCTTCTTCTCCGCTGTCACGGCGACGAGCCTACGAAGGATCCGGGCACCGGGGCGACACGAGGCAGACTACGGGCGTGGACGACGCCCAGGAACCCGTTTTCTCGCACTTCGGCATCTGCGTGAGCGACCTCGAGCGGTCACTGCGCTTCTACTGCGACGCCCTCGGCTTCGAGAAGGCCGAGTCGCACGAGATCGGGTCCGAGTTCGCCCGGCTCATGGAGTTCCCCGACGTGGACGTCACGTCGCAATTCATCCGCCGCGGCCCCACCGCCATTGAGCTCCTGGCCTTCCGGGAGCCGGCGCCCTTCGGCCCCCGCGAGCGGCGGGCCGTCAACCAGCTCGGGCTGACCCACCTCTCGTTCCGGGTGCGCGACGTGGCCGGCACGGCGGCCCGGATGGTGGAGCTCGGCGGCGCCATCGTCGAGTCGAGCCGGACGACGATCGACCTCGGCGGGACCGCCCTCGAGTTCGTCTACTGCACCGACCCCGACGGGGTCCGCGTCGAGCTGATGGACCTCGGCGGCTGATCCGGCACGGGGCCGGCCGCCGCCGCCTCGCGTGCGCGCCAGCTCGTCGAGCTCGCGGTCGACCCGCACCGCCCTGCGCTCGTCCATGTGCATCCAGCGGAGCGCCACGGGGATCATGGGCCACAGCATGAGCGTGTCGCCGACGACCCACATGATGTCGCCGCCCACATGGAGGTCCGTGACGTAGGACACGCCCCAGGCGCGGTGGGTGGCGAAGTAGGCGGGGAAGAGCTCGTGGCTCGTGCCGGCCAGCGACAACCCGGTGAAGGTGTCGATCGGGATGGCCATGAAGAGGTAGAAGAACTGCAGCGCGGGGTGGAGCCGGTGCGCGTTGGGGTCGTTCCCGAAGATCTGGCGCCAGAAGAGGTACCCCACGAGCAGGAACGTCGAGGTGCTCCGCGTTGTGCACGCTCTCCTGCGTGAGCGTGTAGTTGTACCAAACCGTCAGGTGGCTGATCGGGATCACGACGGCGTAGAGGATGAAGGCGACGATCGGGTTGCCGAGGAACCGGGCGACGCGCGAGCGCAACGCCTCGGTGACGACGATGTGCGCCGTGCCCGAGGTGGCGCAGAAGGCCAGCCGCAAGGGAGAGGCGACGGCGAACAGCGGGGCGGCCACCATGATCAGGATCAGGTGCTGGATCATGTGGTCCCAGAACAGCTCGCCGTCGTAGACGCCGACGAAGCTGAAGATCCCGATGCCCGTGGTGAACAGCGCGCCGACCCAGGCGATCGTCTTGCCGACCGGCCACGGATGGCGCGGGTGCAGGGCGTTGTTGCGGCGCACGCCCCACAGGTAGAGGCCGAGCGCGACCACGATCATCGCCACCGGGACGAAATCGAACTGCGTGGAGAAGAACTGCGAGCCCCCCAGGGGGGGGAGTCCCGTGTCGGCGAGGACGGCGATCACCACAAGACGGTACCGCCGCGGTCAGCCGTGCTGCCAAATGCGCTGTTGCACCGTCCGGGTGCCGTAGCAGCGAGGCCTCGGTCGAGGAGGTCCAGCTCCTCGGCGGCTGAGGTGCCAGCCCAGGGCGCCCGCGTTCTGCTCGGCCTGCTCCCGGTTCTTGGCCCCGGGGATGGGCACCGCCCCCTTGGCGATGAGCCAGGCCAGCGCCACCTGGCTGGGGGTGCGGTCGCCGTGGGCGGCCCCGATGCGGCGGAGCAGCGGCGACGATCGTGTCCACCTCGGCCATGGGGTGGGCCGAGAACGACCGGCCCTTGGGCGGCGGGTTGGCCGCCGAGTACTTGCCGGTCAGGCGTCCCTGCCCGATCGGCGAGTAGGCCAGGGGGACGACGCCGAGCTCGCGGCAGGTGCCGATGAGCCCGACCGCGGAGCGGCATGGCCCGCAGGAGCGAGAACTCGATCTGGTTGCTGGCCAGGCGGAGGCCGCGCTTGCGCAGCGCGGCGTCCATGGAGCGGGTCTCCTTGGCCGAGTAGTTCGACACGCCCGACCGCCCGCACGATGCCCTCGCCGTGCGCGGTGGCCAACGCCTCGGCCAGCGCGTCGTGCGAGCGCAGCGAGATCGGGCCGTGGATTTGGTAGAGGTCGATGACGTCGACGCCCAGCCGCTCGCGCGAGCTGCGGGCGGCCGACAACAGCGCGGCACGCACGTTGAGCTTCCAGGGGCTCGGCATGAACTTGGTCGCGATGACGAGCCGGTTGCGCACGGCCGGCTCGGCCGCCAGCAGGCGGCCGATGATGCGCTCGCTCTCGCCGCCGCCGTAGACCTCGGCCGTGTCGAAGAGGACGACGCCCGCCGCGATGCTGGCCTCCCAGGCCTCGCGGATGGTCGATTCCGTCAGGGACTGGTCGTAGCCGCCCATCCCCCACGTGCCCTTGTCGCCCCAGGCCCAGGTCCCGACGCCGAGCGGGGGGATGGCGACGTCGGTGCCGGCCAGCTCGACGCGGTCGTCGTGCCTGCGGTGCCGGGGCGTCGCTCATCGTCGCCGCCCAGCGGCCCAGCAGGTGGTCCTCGACGGCCGCCCGCCACTCGGCCGCGTGCGTGAGCTGCGGCGAGTGGTACGCCCCGGCGATGACCGTGAGCCGGCCGTCCGCCACCTCGCCGGCCAGGGCGGGCGCCTGGTCGACCAGCGGATGGTCGTGCTCGCCCACGATGACCGTCGTCGGGCAGGCGATGGCCGGGAGGGCGGCCCGCAGCGAGTGTGTCGTCGGCGTCGCCCATGAGCGCGGCGCCGAGCGCCTTGACGGCGTAGGGATCCATGCCGGCGAAGATGGCGTCCTTCTCCTCGCGCCACGCGGCCGGCGTGGCGGCCTCGATGAGCTCGTCCTCGGGGCCGCCCATGCTCAGCGTGGCGGGCATGCCGTTGGCGGGGTCGAACGCGTGCATGAACCCCTGCACCAGGTCGCGGATCTCCTCGTCGGGCGGGAGGAAGGACCACGCGCTCGTGTCCATCAGGATCAGCGAGCGCACCAGGTCGGGCCGGGCCAGCACCAGGCCCATGACCACCCGCCCGCCCATGGAGTGCCCGAGCAGGTCGACCGGCCCGCCCCCACGGCCTCGAGCAGCGCCGCCAGGTCCGCCGAGAGCTGCTCGATGGTGTAGCCGTCGAGCGTGGCCGGTCTTGGTCGAGTGCCCGTGCCCACGGTGGTCGAGCGTGACCACCCGCCGGTCGGCGGCCAGGGCGTCGACCGCGAGCGCGAAATCGTGGGAGGAGCCCGTGTAGCCGTGACAGAGCACGAGCGTCGGCGTCCCCTCGGGCTGCTCCCCCGCTCGGACCAGGCGAGGTCGACGCCGTGCACGTGGAAGGTCCGGGCCGTCGGTGGTGTCATGGGCCCCTGTCTAGCTGCTCGTCCACGGGCGCCTGCGCTCGGGCCGGCGGCCGCGCTAGCCCGAGCTGCCGGCTCAGCGTCTGCACCGCGGCGGCCGGCGCCGGCTGCGTCTCGGTCTGCGCACGACGCCACCGGATGCCCGGTGCCACCGAGACGTTGGTGCAGGCCGGCGCCTGGTCGGACGTCGCCAGGGCGGAGGCGGCGGCGATCGCTCGAAAGTGGCTGCGGCAGGTCGTCGACGATCAGCGGGCCGGCCGCCGGATCGCCTCGAGCTGGCCTTCCATGACGGCGACCTGTGGCCCGCAGATGACGAGCGAGCCGACTGGCGTTCTCGGTGGCGAGGTGGTCGTAGAAGGCGAAGTTGCCGAGGCCGTAGTCGACGTAGGCGGAGTCGAGGTAGCCGCCACCGAGCAGCACGTGCGCATGCGTCCTCACGATCGATGTCGGCTCCCGCTTGCCCAGATCGGCCAGCGGTCCTGCAGGGCTGGGCGAGCACGTCCTTGTTCGGGGTGGCGACGATGTAGGCGAAGAGCGTCGAGTCGGGGTGCTCGGACAGGAAGTCCTCGTCGGCCCGGAGGACCGTGTCCACGACGGAGGCCTGCTCGTCCTTGTCCTCGCAGGCGAAGAGGCGGTCGTTGTGGGTCAGGATCGGATAGGCGATGGCGCCGCCGAGCGGCACGAACCTCTCCACGTGGAAGTACCGGTGCAGGGTCTCGACGATCAGCTCGGAGTGGATCGCCTCGGTGGGGTCGACCTGCAGCATGATCGCCGACGTTCGGGTACGCCATGGACTGGCGCAGGTGCTCGGGCAGCTCGTTGTTGACGGCCCAGGCCCGCTCCCAGGCAACGGTCGAGTACTGGTTGCGGTGCGGCCCGACGTAGTCGAACGACAGGAAGCACCCGTCCTCGGGCAGCATGGTGCAGATCCGGCGGAAGACCCGGTCGATCATCGCGATGTGGTGGGCCGCCGCGTAGTTGACGACGAGATCGAACGGGCCGGGCGGGAACTCGGCGGTATTGACGTTCATCTGGTGGTACGTCAGGGGAAGACCGAGCGTGCCCGCTTCGCGGCGTGCCTCCTCGAGCAGGTCGTCCGAGTAGTCGATGCCGACGGCCTCGCCCGACGACGCCGGCCGCCACCATCTCCCGCTCGACCCACCCGTTGCCGCAGTTGAGGAACAGCGCCGCGCCCGGACGGCTGGCCGCGGCCGCGAGAAGTGGTCCTCGAACCAGGGCCCGCGCACCCCGCCGGCGATCAGCCGGTCGAACATGCGCTGGGTGCCCTCGAAGTTGTTCCAGTACCGGCCGTCGTAATAGACGCTGGCGTCCTCGTTGACGTCGAGCTCAGGCACGACCGGTCCCCGTCGTCGTCATCGCGGACAGGTCTACGCGTCCGGGGCGGGCGCAACCGTGGACAGGAGCGGGCCGGCGGCCCGCCCCCGGTCGCGATCAGTGCGCGTGCGGCATGCAGAGATCGTCGTACTCGGCGATGACGATCTCGCCGGCGTCGGGCCCGCAGGCCGGGCAGGCCGGGTCCCGGCGCACCTTGAAGGTGCGGAACGACTCCTCGAGCGCGTCGTAGGCGAGCAGCCGCCCGATCAGGGGGTCGCCCAGCCCGAGGAGCACCTTGATGGTCTCGACGGCCTGAATGGAGCCCGACGATGCCGGGCAGCACGCCCAGCACGCCCGCCTCCGAGCACGACGGCGCCAGCTCGGCCGGCGGCGGCTCGGGGATGAGGCAGCGGTAGCAGGGGCCGTTGTAGGGATCGAAGACCGTGACCTGGCCCTCGAAGCGGAAGATGGAGCCGTGGATCACGGGGATCCGCTTGAGCAGCGAGGCGTCGTTGACCAGGTAGCGGGTCGGGAAGTTGTCGGTCCCGTCGACGATGACGTCGTAGCCGTCGATGATGTCGAGGATGTTGTCGGCCCCGAGGCGCACGTCGTAGGTCACGACGTTGACGTCGGGGTTCAGCGCCGTCAGCGTCTTCTTGGCCGAGTCGACCTTGCGGTCGCCGACCCGGTCCATGTTGTGGAGGATCTGGCGCTGCAGGTTGGACTCGTCGACGACGTCCATGTCGATGATGCCGATCGTCCCCACCCCGGCCGCGGCCAGGTAGAGGGCCGCCGGTGACCCGAGGCCGCCGGCGCCGAGCAGCAGGACCTTGGAGCCCAGCAGCTTCAGCTGGCCCACCTCGCCCACCTCGGGCAGCAGGAGGTGGCGCTGGTAGCGGTTGCGCTGGGCCGGCGTCAGGGTCTGCGGCGCCGCCCACGGACGGTCGTCGTCCTTCCACTTGTTGAAGCCGCCGATCATCGACTGCACGTCGGTGTAGCCCAGCTCGCCCATGGTCTTGGCCGCGAAGGCCGAGCGCACGCCGCCGGCGCAGTAGACGACGATCGGGCGCCGCCTTGTCGGGCAGCTTGCCCTCCACCTGGAACTCCAGGTGGCCCCGGGGCAGGTGGACGGCGTTGGGCAGGGCGCCCTGCTCGTACTCGTCGGGCTCGCGGACGTCGAGGAAGGTCACGCCGCCGCCTTCCAGCAGCGCTTGCGCGTCGGCCTGGTCCACCTCGCGGATGGACGCCTTGGCCTCGTTCAGCAGATCTCGTGGAGTGGGCACTTTCGAACCTCCGGGTCGCACCAGCCCGTTCGTACGGCTGGCATCGAAGGGTAAAACACTACCAGCGGGGTCAACATTCCCGGGAGCCTCCGGGGGGCCCGGGCAGCCCCGTTGGCCAGGTCCGGGCGGTGGCAAACTGCCGGCCATGGAGCTCCACGAGGCGATCCGGCGACGGGCCATGGTGCGGAGCTTCAGCCGCCGAGCCCGTCGAGCCCGGACGCTGGTGGACCGGATCGTCGGCGACGCCCTGCGCTCCCCGACCGCCGGGAACACCCGCGGCACGGCGTGGGTGCGTGCTGGAGGGGCCGGAGCAGACCGCCGTCTACTTCGACGCCACCGATCGACGCCGCGTGGCGCCGGTCCAGCTCCCGCTGGGACGGGTCTCCGGCGGGCGCCCGTCGTCCTGCTCGCCTACGCCTCGGCGGACGCGTACGTGGAGCGGTACGGCGAGCCGGACAAGGCCGGCTCCGGTCTCGGGCGACGGGGCCGAGCGATGGCCCGTGCCCTACTGGACCGGGGATGCCGCCTTCGGCGTGATGGCGGTCCTGCTCGGTGCGGTCGACGCCGGCCTGGGCGCCTGCATCCTGGGCGTCGTTCCGGGGCGAGGCCGAGCTGGCGGACAGGCTCGGGGTCCCCGGGGAATGGCGCCTCTTCTGCGCGGTGGCGCTGGGCCGGCCCGACGGGAGGGACCACCGCTCGCCGTCGCTCGACCGGCCCGGCCCGGCCGACGGCCGACCGCATCCACCGGGGCGGATGGGGAGGCCATGCCCCGCATCCCCGAGGACGGCCCATCGGTATGAGAGAGTGTCCGGCACCGATCCGACCGCCCTGCCGAATGACCGCGGTCGATCGGGGAAGGAGACCCTGCGCCGCGTGACTTCGCCAGACCCCCAGCCAGCCACGCCGCTGCCGGACGTCGTCACGCCTGCCCCGCCCAGCGAACACTCCGCCGCATATCGACTACACGAACAGCCAGCACCGCTGGCGGGGGGTCATCACCCGGTTCAACGTCGTCGGCGCGCAAGAAGTTCTCGACTCCTTCATGGAGTCCATGCAGCCGACGGCGACCACCACCATCGTCGACGTCGGCGTGACGCCGGACCAGAGCGCGGCGGACTCGAACTTCTTCGAGAAGTGGTACCCGCACACGGCGCAGCTGACCACCACCAGCATTGAGGACGCGTCACACCTCGAGAAGACCCACCCGGGCCTGACGTTCGTGCAGACCTCGGGCGACTCGCTCCCGTTCGAAGACGAGCAGTTCGACATTGCGTTCTCCACCGCCGTCATCGAGCACGTCGGCGACCGCGAGCGGCAGCGCCAGTTCCTGGCGGAGCTGCTGCGGGTGTCGCGGCGCTTCTTCATCACCACGCCGAACCGGTGGTACCCGGTGGAGCTGCACACCTACATCCCGTTCGTGCACTGGCTGCCACAGGACGTGCACCAGAAGGCGCTCACGCGTCTCGGCAAGGAGGACTGGGCCAAGACCGAGAACCTGAACCTGCTCGACGCGAAGGAGCTGCTGGCCCTGTTCCCGCCCGGCGTGCGGCCCACCATGTCGGGCATTCACCTGTTCGGCATGCGCTCCAACCTCATCGCCTGTTCGGCTCCTCGCAACCCTGACGTCCTCAGGCGAGCCGGGGCCGTCCTCACCCCTGGCCCTTGGACAGCACGTGCTCGGGCCCTTCCTGCCAGCGCGCCATGGCCCAGAGCAGATCGGAGAGCCGGTTGAGGTAGGCGACCACGAGCGAGCCGTCGCCGATCGGCTCGGCCACGGCGAGGCGCTCGGCCCGCCGCACGACGGTGCGGGCCAGGTCGAGCGCGGCGGCCACCGTGTTCTCGCCCGGCACGGTGAAGTCGCTCGGCATGTCGAAGCGGGCCAACAGGTCGTCGATGCCCGCCTCGAGCGCGGCCACCATGTCCGGCGTCACCAGGCTGGACCCCGCCACCAGTTTCGTGCGGTTGTCCGGGGCGGTGGCCACCTCCGCCATCAGGACGTAGAGATCGCGGGCCAGAGTGACCAGGCGGTCGTTGACCTCGGATGCGACGGGGGTTTGCGGCCCGGGCCACGCCGATGGCGGCCTGCGCCTCGTCGACGGCGCCGTTGAGCTCGATACGCCAGGAGTCCTTGCGCACCCGACCCCCGTAGAGCAGCCCGGTCGTCCCGTCGTCACCCCGCTTGGTGTAGATCCGTGGCGCCATGCAGCGCGGATGCTACCGGGGCCTGTTGAGGGCGCCCGGGAGGCCACCGGTATCCTGGTGAGGTGGTTATCCCCTCCCCTGAACTCCTTGGTCGGCTCGACCCGTCCGCGTCGACCTACCTGCAGGCGGTGCACGAGCGCGTGGTCATCTTCGACGGCGCCATGGGAACGAACCTGCAGCTGCTCGGCCTCGGCCCCGACGACTTCGGCGGGCCCGACCTCGAGGGCTGCAACGAGTGGCTGGTCGAGACGCGCCCCGACCTCGTGGCCCAGGTGCACCGCTCCTTCTACGAGGTCGGCTGCGACGTCGTCGAGACCGACACCTTCGGCTCGACGTCGGTCGTCCTCGCCGAGTACGGGCTGGCCGACCGCGCCCGCGAGCTGACCCGCCGGGCCGCCGAGCTGGCCTGCTCGGTGCGCGACGAGTTCTCCACGCCCGAGCGGCCGCGCTGGGTGGCCGGCTCCATGGGGCCCGGCACGAAGTTCCCGACGCTCGGGCACATCTCGTACGCGGAGTTCAGTGCCGCCTACGAGGAGCAGGCGCTCGGGCTGCTCGAGGGCGGCGTCGACCTGCTGCTCATTGAGACCCAGTTCGACATGCTGTCGATCAAGGCCGCCGTCAACGGCGCCCGGCGCGCCATGGTCGCGCTCGACCGCTACGTCCCGCTGCAGTGCCAGGTCACCATCGAGCTGACCGGTCGCATGCTGCCGGGCACCGAGATCGGCGCCGCGCTGACCGTGCTCGATGCGATGCAGGTCGACGTGGTCGGCCTCAACTGCGCCACCGGCCCGGTCGAGATGAGCGAGGCGCTGCGCCACCTGTCGGGGGCCAGCCGCGTCCCGATCGCCTGCGTCCCCAATGCGGGCCTCCCGTCGGTCGTCGACGGCAACATGCACTACGACCTCACACCGGACCAGCTGGCCGAGCACCTGCACCGCTTCGTGACCGAGTTCGGCGTGACCGTCATCGGCGGGTGCTGCGGCACCACGCCCGAGCACCTGGCCGCGGTCGTGGCCAGCGTGCGCCGACGCCACCCCGGCGGCGCGCAACCCGGTGCACGAGCCCTCCGCCGCCTCCATCTACACCTCGGTCCCCTTCGCGCAGGACTCGTCGTACCTGGCCGTGGGCGAGCGCACCAACGCCAACGGCTCCAAGGCCTTCCGCGAGGCGATGCTCGACGGCGACTGGGACACCTGCGTCGGCATGGCGCGGGACCAGGTCAAGGAGGGCTCGCACCTCATCGACGTCTGCGTCGACTACACGGGCGCCGACGGCGTGTCCGACATGACCGAGATCGCCAGCCGCTTCTGCACGCAGGCGAGCGTGCCTCTGATGGTCGACTCCACCGAGGGCCCGGTCGTCCGCGCCGCGCTCGAGTGGCTGGGCGGCCGGCCCATCCTGAACTCGGTCAACCTCGAAGAGGGCGACGAGCCGGGCACACGCCTCGACGTGTTCCTGCGCCTGGCCCGGGAGTTCGGCGCCGCCGTGGTCTGCACCTGCATCGACGAGGAGGGCCAGGCCCGCACGCGCGGAGTGGAAGCTGCGGGCGGCCCGCAACATCCGCGACATCGCCGTCGAGCGCTACGGCCTGGCGCCCGAGGACCTGCTCTTCGACCCGCTCGCCCTGCCGCTGTCGACGGGCATGGAGGAGAGCCGGGAGGACGGGATCGAGACCATTGAGGGCATCCGGCGCATTAAGGCGGAGCTGCCCGGCGTGTCGACCGTGCTCGGGCCTGTCCAACGTGTCCTTCGGCCTCAACCCGGCCGCCCGCCAGGTCCTGAACTCGGTCTTCCTGCACGAGTGCGTGGAGGCCGGGCTCGACTCGGCCATCGTGCACGCCTCGAAGATCCTCCCGCTGTCCCGCATCGACGACCGGGCCAAGGAGGTCTGCCTCGACCTCGTCTACAACCGCCGCACCGACGACTACGACCCCCTGCAGGAGCTGCTCTCGATGTTCGAGGGCGTCAAGGCCGACACCGGCCCGGCGGAGGACCACAGCGACTGGCCCGTCGACCAGCGCCTGTCCCAGCGCATCATCGACGGCAACCGCAACGGCCTGGAGGCCGACCTGACCGAGGCGCTCGAGTCGGGCACGGCGGCGCTGGCCATCGTCAACGACATCCTGCTCGAGGGCATGAAGGTCGTGGGCGAGCGCTTCGCCTCGGGCGAGATGCAGCTGCCCTTCGTCCTGCAGTCGGCCGAGACCATGAAGGCCGCCGTGGCCTTCCTGGAGCCGCACATGGAGAAGTCGGACCAGGGCGGCAAGGGCACCGTGGTGCTGGCCACCGTCAAGGGCGACGTGCACGACATCGGCAAGAACCTGGTCGACATCATCCTGACGAACAACGGCTACGAGGTGGTCAACCTCGGCATCAAGATCGGCATCAACGAGATGGTGAGTGCCGTCGAGGAGCACAAGGCCGACGCCATCGGCATGAGCGGGCTGCTGGTGAAGTCGACCCTGATCATGCGCGAGAACCTGGTCGAGCTGAACGACCGCTCCCTGTCGGACATCCCGGTGCTGCTGGGCGGCGCCGCGCTGACCCGCACCTATGTCGAGCGCGACCTGCGCGAGGTCTACGACGGCCGGCTCTTCTACGGGCGCGACGCCTTCGAGGGGCTGCGCACCATGGACCGCCTCGTCGAGCTGAAGAAGAAGGGCGAGGACGACCCGCTGTTCGGCCGCGAGATCTCGGAGAAGAACGTGCCCCGGCGCAGCCGGCTCGACGACCAGCCCACCACCCCGGTGGAGGGGCAGCCCGCCCGGGCCGACGTGGCCTCGGACAACCCGCTGTACGTCCCACCCTTCGTCGGCAGCCGGATCGCCGTGGGCATCCCGATCGACGAGGTGGCCGAGTACCTGAACCTGACCGCGCTCTTCCGCAACCAGTGGGGCTTCCGGCCCGAGAACGGCGAGAACGACACCGAGTTCAAGGACCGGGTGCGGGCCACGTTGCGCGAGCAGCTGGGCAAGGCCAAGGAGGCCGACCTGCTGGTGCCGTCGGTGTCCTACGGCCACTTCGCCGCCAACGCCGAGGGCAACGACCTCGTCATCTGGAAGGACGAGAGCCGCTCGTCGGAGTGGATGCGCTTCACGTTCCCCCGGCAGCGCAAGGAGCCATGGCTGTGCATCGCCGACTTCTTCCGCCCGTCGGACTCGGGTGACGAGGACTTCGCCAGCTTCATGCTCTGCACCATCGGCGCCCGGGCGTCGGAGGAGGCGGCCCGGCTCTTCGCCGAGAACCAGTACACCGAGTACCTCTTCCTGCACGGCCTGAGCGTCGAGATGGCCGAGGCCACGGCCGAGTACTGGCACCGCCGGATCCGCGAGGAGCTCGGGTTCGCCGACGAGGACGGGCCGACGCTGACCGGCCTGTTCCGCCAGCAGTACCGGGGCGGCCGCTACTCGTGGGGCTACCCGGCCTGCCCGGACCTGACCGACAACGCCAAAGTCGTGGAGCTGCTGGGTGGGGAGCGCATCGGCGTGACGGTGAGCGAGGGGTTCCAACTCAACCCCGAGCAGACGACCGACGCCATCATCTGCCACCACCCAGAGGCCAAGTACTTCGTCGCGTGACCATGGCCCGGGCCCCGCGCCGGGCCCGGTGGCATCGCTCTCCCTGGCCGCCGAGGCGTCCTCTCTCGGCCTGGTGGCGCTGACCGGCGGCCCGGCGGCCGCGTCCTCCGACGCCGACGCCGCCCACCCTGGGCACCGTGGTGATCCCGGCCCTCGGTCCGGGCTACGCCGTCACCTCCCAGGGGCCGCTCCAGGCCTCGCAGTTCGCCTCCGATGCGCCGGACCCGTCGGCCGCCGCCGGCGCGCTGTCCACCCTCGGCAAGACCATCTCGACCTACGAGCGGGTGTGGCAGGCGGACGGCGGCCTCAACCAGGTGCAGAACCTCCTGGTCCGCTTCCCCAACCCGACGGGGGCCCAGGTGTTCCTGCAGGCGGCCCAGCACTCGCTCGAGTCGGGTGAGATCGTGAGCTCGGACCCGGTGGCGTCCATTCCCGGGGCCCGCCGGGTCACCTACTTCGCCGCGACCAACGAGGACGGCGTCGGCGAGGCCATCACCATGGGGTCGGGCGTCTACGTCGACCTGCTGTCGTTCTTCTCGGCGGCGTCGGGCAACGCGCAGCCGATTTCGCCGGCCAACGCCGAAACGGTGGCCCGGGCCCAGTACAAGGCGATGACGCAGGCTCCCGGTGGCGCGAGCAGCGCCGCCGCGGCAGCGGGCGGCGGCTCCTCCAAGAAGACCGCCTCGGGTGGCACCATCGTGGCCGCCGTGCTCGTGGCCGCCGTCCTGGCGCTGGCCGTGGCCACACCCCTCCTGCTGCGGCGGCGCCGGGCCGTGCCGACGATGGCGCCCTCAGGCGGCGACGACGCGATCACGATCTCCGCGAACACGGCGGGTGAGGTCACGGGCAACAGGTGGCCCGAGTCGATGCGGATCACCTCGACCGGGGCGGCAGCCGCCGCAGCACCACGGTCATGATCTGCGTCGGTCCGGTCGGCGGCACGGCGGCGGAGATGAGCCCCGGCTGGTGCGTGCCGGACCGCTCAGATGAGCAGGTCTCTCGTGAAGAGCGTCGTCAGCCCCACCGCCAACGCCGGCTCGGTCTGCTCAGATCATTGGATCTCGTAGCAGGTCGCCAGCCGACGGCAGGACGGCGGCGATACGACGAGCGCGACCTGGACGACGCGGGGCAGCGGGTGCACAGGGCCGCGCAGGGCACGAGGAGCGCCTCCATCCGGTACCGGCTCAGGCTGGCGCCGTCGACCAGGGGAAGGACCCAGAAGATCACCGTGTAGCTGAGCAGGACCCATTCGGTCCGGGTCACCGGCCGTCGTCGCAGCGTCCACACGACCAGGCCGATGACCAGCACGGCCAGAAAGGCCGATTGCGCCTTCGGGATCAGGTAGTCGTAGCCGGGATTGGGATCCTGCTCCGGAAAGGGCGCCGCGGGGCCGCCCGTGAACGCGGTGATGAACACCGAGATCGGGTCGTGCAGCCCGTTGTCGTACTTCGCCTGGCTCATGAAGTAGGCGCGCCAGTTGCCGACCCAGAGTTGATTGGTGAGCAGCCAGGCGGCGAACCCGGCGAAGGTCACCCCGGCGCTCTTCACCACGATGCGCCAGAAGCCGGGCCCCCGGTCGACGAGCAGGGCCGCCACGAACAAGACGACGCCGATGAGCGGGCCGATGGCGAAGGCCCAGCAACACAGGGCGCCGACGACCCCCGACCAGAGATAGTGACGCCGGATGAAGAGCAGCAGGCACAGAATGGCGAGGAAGGCGAGGAGCGACACCGGGAAGAGCGCGTAGTAATAGACCATGCCCGGGAAACACGCCGCGAAGGCCAGGCAGCAGAGGGACGAGAACGACCACGACGGACCGATGAGCACCCACATCGCCTGCAGGGTCAGGTAGGCGAACACGACCGTGATCACCATGCCGGCGACGAGGAGCGACATCCCGAGGTGGCCCAGGAGCGCAATGAGGAGGGGGTAGAGAGGAGCGAAGCCGACCGTCCCACAGGTGGCAGTGGGGAGGGTACGCCGGTCCGACGCAGTGCGTCATGATCAGCCCGTGGGCGGCGATCTCGACATAGATGCCGGAGTCGTTGCGCGCCCAACTCGCAGGTGAGAAGAACGTGCTCGTCGTACCGGTGTGGACGGTCGAGACGTAGAGCAGCATTTCGGCGAAGACCACACCGATGACGGGGGGCACCAGCAACGTGACCCAACGGCGACGTTCTCGCCGGCGCCGCTCGTCTGCCCGTGTCGAGTGCGTGCCCGGGAGTCGCTCGTCGGCGTCCGGGGCCGCACTCCCGGGGCCGAGCGTCGCCCCGCCGCCCTCGCCGGGCGTCATCGTTCCCGTCATGCGCGACTCGACATCGATTGCATGGGCCTCTCTCGCTCGTGCCGGTCGGGCGGGGCGGGCGGATACGGCACAGATCATGACACCTGTGAGCCGGCTGGGACGGACGAAGGCCGGCCCGGGCGCCCGACCATGGATTGCAGCCGCCGTGCCCCCTAGGATCCGGCGATGAGCAGGGCCGACGACGCGCAACCGAGCGCCCCCATCACCGGGCTGTCGCACGTACAGCTCCTGGTGGCCGACGTCAGCGCCAGCGCGAGGTGGTACAGCGCGGTCCTCGGTCTCGTCCCCTTCGCCGACGATCCCGACATCGGCTACGTCGCGCTCCAGCACCGGGGCGGGAAGTTCGTCGTGGTGCTGACCAGGGCGTCCTCACCGCGCACCGGGTCGACCGAGCGGCGGCCGGCGGCCTCGACCATCTGGCGCTCGCCGTCCCGGACGGGGCCTCACTCGAAGCCTGGGCGGCGCACCTCACCGAGGTCGGCATCGACCACGCCGGGGTGGTCCTCGAAGGCGGTCATCCTTCGCTGCAGCTGCGGGATCCCGACGGCATCGCCATTGAGCTGGTGGCGCCCTGAGGCGTCAGCTCCAGACGGTGAACCGGCGGAGCCGCGACTTCTTGGTGCCGGGCGTCTGCGGCTCGAGCAGGGCCTCGGCGCGATTCTCCCGCAGCCAGGCCATGAGTCCCTCCGCGTCGTCGAAGACGATCTCCTGGTCGGTGTCCATCACGTAGAGGCGGATGGACCCTGCTTCGACCGTCACCGAGAACTCGATCCGGCCGTTGAAGACGAAGCACCACAGTGGCGTCGCTCCAGGGGTCGACCGCGGCTCGAGACGCCACCCGGGGCGGCCGACGAGCACATCCAGGAGGTCGTCCGTCGACATGGGCCGAGGCTAGTGCCCGACCCGCCAGCCCTTCAGACCCGCTCCAGCACCCGGGCCCGCTCGACGCCCGCCGCAGGCGGCGGAGCCGGCCTCGACCCGAAGATGGTCGCGCCGCCGGTGACGACCCCGACGGACAGGAGGATCGAACCGATGACGTCGAGCGGCGTGTGCCAGAACGCGCCCACCACGGCCAGCGACATCAGGAACGTCCAGCCGACGCCGAACAAGAGCGTGACGACGCGGGCCTCTCTCCCGAGAACCGGGTAGAGCGCGATCCACATCGCCACCGCGGTGGCGCAGACCGCCGTGACGTTCCCGGACGGGAAGCTCAGTCCATCCTGGAACCTCTGCTGGACCGCCGGCTTGATGACCTGCTCGTTCAGCACGAGGGCGAAGGCGGCGAAGGCGGCGAGGACGACGACCCGCACGAGGACGTGGCGCAGCGCGCCGTAGGCGGCGCTGGCGATGAAGACGGCGGCAATGACCGGCACGGCGAGAAAATCGGCCATGTCCGCGTAGTGGTCGATGTTGCGGTGGCCGAGCAGGTGGAGGGCACGCCATTCCAACCGGAGCGCATTGAAGCCCCGCGAGACGGCGAGGCCGAGCAACGCGGTGGCGAGGAGGCTCACCAGCGAAATCACGGCAAGACGGGTGCGCGACACGGGATCAAGGCTACGCGGTGATCGGGGATTTTTGCCTTCGCCCGGCACAGCGGAGCATCAGAGACCTGTTCGGGACGTGCTTCGATGTGACGCGCCGCGCCCGCCGATGCCCTGACCTGCGTCGGGCGCCGCTGTTTGCAAGGGTGTGTCCGACATGTGCGGGCGAATGATGCGGGCCGGAGTGCCGGAATTGTGCCGGAGGGCCTGCGCCGCCCTGCTGAGATTCGCCGCCCCGGTCGCCGCGGTCGCCCTGTCCGTGACCGTCGTGCTCCCTGCCGCTCCGACTGCGGCGGCGACCTCGAACGCCGTCCTCGGCGTCTATGCCGGCGCGGCATATCCACCGACCGTGCCCGCCTTCACCGAGGCCATCGGGGCCCAGCCGAAGTACGCCATGGACTTCCTCCTCGGGACGACATGGCGCACCATCACGCAGGGTCGCTGGCCGTACACCAGCTGGAAGGGCAAGGGCTACACGATGATCTGGGGCGTGAACATGCTGCCCGACACGTATTCGCCCAACGCCGACGCAGCGGTGTCCGGTGGCAGCTGTTTCGGTCTCACCCAGGGGGCGAACGGCGACTTCGACCACTACTTCCGGACCGTCGGCGCCAACATCGTCCGGGCCGGGTTTCCCGTCTCGGTGATCCGGTTCGGCTATGAGTTCAACGGGAACTGGGCCCCCTGGGCGGCCCAAGGCTGCGCGTCCGCCTTCGTGAAGTACTTCGACGCCATCGTCACCACCATGCGCTCCGTGCCCGGGTCGCACTTCACCTTCGAGTGGAACCCGACCCGCGGGGACCTCGGGGTCGGCAACCTCGCCTGCGTACTACCCCGGCAACAAGTACGTCGACGACGTCGGGACTCGACGTCTACGACATCGATCACGACCGGTACCCCGGAGCCAGGGCGGAATTCAGGCACATGGTCACGCAGCCCGACGGCCTGAACTGGGTCGCGTCGTTCGCCAAGGCCCACCACAAGCCGATCGTCCTCCCCGAATGGGGTCTGGGCTGGGGAGCGTGCAGCAAGAGCGGACAGCCGATCTCCGCGTCGGGTCAGGTGTGCGGCGGCGACAACGCCACCTGGGTCAACCTGATGGCGAAATGGATCTCCACGCACAACGTGGCCGAGGCGACCTATTGGGACTTCGAGTCCTCCTACGTCGGCCACGGCCAGAACCCGCTGACCGCCAAGGTGTTGGCCACCCGCTTCGCTGCGCCCGCCTGACGGCGGCATCCTGGGCTGCACCTGAGCCGGACCTGTGCGCCTGTGATGGGTGCGCCGTTCGATCGCGGCACCCGGGAATGTCGCATTGCTCCCGGGGTATGGTCACGGGGTCACGCGCTCAAGGAGGACATCGTGCCCGAATTCCCCGGCGTCACTCATGTGGCTCTCACCGTCACCGACCTCGAACGGAGCCGTCCCTTCTACGAGGGCCTCATCGGAAGCCCGCCGGTGATCGACGAGGACACCGGGCCGTTCCGTCACGTCGTCTGGCTGCTCGGAGGTCAGACGTTGGTGGGCCTGCACCAGTTCCCCGATCCGCACAGCTCGGATCCGTTCGACGAACGCCGACCCGGCTTGGACCACGTGGCGTTCGCCTGCGCGGATCGCAGTGAGCTCGAGCGGTGGGAGGCGAAGCTGAACGAACTCGGCATCGCCAACGGCGGCATCGTCGACGCGCCGTACGGATCGGGGCTCTCGTTCCGCGATCCCGACAACATCGCACTGGAATTCTTCTCCCCGCCCGGGTGACCTGAGCCGAACCTCCGCTCAGGCGCTCTGCGGGGGCTCCGCCGCCGGTGCCGAGCGCGAGCTCGAGGCCCTCGGTGTCGGCCACCGTCACCGTCAGTGCCGAATGGCCGCTGCGTCGGAGCGGCGACCGCACCTTTTCGTTGAAGTGGATGCAGACACCACGCCTGTTGTTCGTCCCAAAGGTCAGACCGTCGTCTGCCCTCGACATGCGGACTCCGACAGCCGTCCACCAGCGGTAGTGCTCGGTGACGTGGGCGCCCGCGACGTTCGCGAGCGGTGTCGTGACCTTGACGACACCGAAGGTCGCGACGAAGTGCCCGTCATCCGTGAGCCTGACCCCATCCCGTGACGGCCTGAGGAGGAAGGGAAGCAGCACGGGCAGGTAGCGGCGGTCGATCGCATAGCCGAAGTACCGCGATCCCCCGTCTGCCACGCTTGCGCCCATGCGTGCCTAGCTCGCGCCGACTGGCCTGAGCGTGGACGAGGTGGTGACCATCAATCCGAGGAGGATGCGGTCCGGCCCGACAGCAACTGGCCGCGCCAGCGTGGACATCCTGCATGTTCGGACAATGAAGCGTTCGGGCACGTCACGGAAGCGTACCGCTCCCCGTCTTCGGGCACGCTCGGGCCGCTCCCGCTGTCGGCTCAACGCGGCGCTCGCGGCATGCCCAATCCGATCATGGCGACGATGTCGCGCTGCACCTCGTTCGTCCCTCCACCGAAGGTGAAGATGGTCTGGCCGCGGGCCTGGTTCTCGAGCCGGCCCCGCAGGATCGCCCCCGGGGATCCTGCGACGAGGTACCCGACCTGGCCGACCACTTCGAGCAGGAGCGAATACACCTCCAACGCGAGTTCCGTGCCGTAGACCTTGGTGGCCGATGCGTCAGCAGGATTCAATCCCTTGTCCGATGCCCACGCCACCTTCCAGTTCAACAGCTTGAGCACGTCAATTTTCGCGTGGGCCCTGGCCAGGCTGATCTGGACCCATTCGTGATCCATCAGCGCGGTCCCGTCCCGCAGTCGCTGTCGCTGCGCCCAATGCCGAACCTCGGTCAGGCTCCTCAGCAGACCCGAGGCCGGGCAGATCGCCACCCGTTCGTGGTTCAGCTGGTTCGTGATCAGCTTCCATCCCTGGTTCTCCTCTCCCACGAGGTTCGCCGCCGGGACCCGGACGTCCTCGTAGAAGGTCGAGCTCGTGATGTCGCCCGCGATGGTCGGCAGCGGTGTCCAGTGAAATCCGGGCGTGTCGATCGGGACGATGAAGACGGAGAGGCCCTTGTGCTTGGGCGCGTCGGGGTCTGTCCGGGCCGCCAGCCAGACGTAGTCGGCATATTGGATGGCGCTGGTGAAGATCTTCTGGCCGTTGATGACGTACTCATCCCCGTCGCGCACGGCGCGCGTCTTGAGGGAGGCCAGGTCGGTGCCCGCCGAAGGCTCGGTGTAGCCGATGGAGAAATGGACTTCACCTTTGAGGATGCCGGGCAAGAGCCGTTGTTTCTGCTCCTCGGTGCCCAGGGACATGATCGTCGGGACCCACACTGTTCAACGTGAGGAGTGGAAGGGGAACGCCCGCCCAGTGGGACTCCTCCACGAAGATCATCTGATCGATGGGCCCCCGGGCCATGCCTCCGTACTCCTCGGGCCAGCCGAGACCCAACCAGCCGTCCTGGCCCATCCGGCGGACGTAGCGGATATAGCTCGGCTCGTCCGAGGGTGAGCCCTCGACGTCGGCGACCAGGTCTTCGAAGTACTGGCGGAGCTGGCGCTGCAGCGCCTGCTGTTCTTCCGTGAACTCCAGGTACACGTGGCCTCCGGCTCTGCCTCGTCGCTCGATGCTCGTCCGAGAGCATTATGGCCAGTCCGGCCACGTCGACGGCCGTCCCGGTGATCCGGCGTCCCCCGAGCCACCGCCGAGGCCCAGTCGGTCCACCGTCTCGGGCGGCACGGGAATGATCGGGTTCGGGATCCGAAAGGGAGCAGACTCTCCGCTGGTCATGGACAGAAGACGAAAAGCCCAATCGGACATCACGCCATGCCCCTGACGATCATCTTCGCCCTGGCCGCTGCGCTGTCGAACGCGATCCACCTGATGACCCAGCACACGGCCAGCGCCGGTGTGACCCATGAGCACCGGAACTGGCGTCTGATCCGTTATCTGATCCGACAACCACTCTGGCTCCTGGGCTGGGCCGCCGCCGCGGGGGGATTCCTCTTCCAGGCCGTCGCCCTGCACGGTGGTCAGCTCGCCGTCGTCCAGTCCCTGCTCGTCACCGAGCTGGTCTTTGCGTTGCTCCTCCGCCGGTTCTGGGTCCGCCAGCACATCGCCAAGACGGCATGGACAGCCGCACTCGTCACCTGTGGGGCCCTCGTGATCTTCCTCGCCACCGCGGAGCCCACCGGCGGTCACCTCCGCCCGGACGCGAGCGATTGGATCTTCGCGTCATCCGTCTTCGGTGTGATCGTGGCCGTCCTGGCCTTCCTGGCGCGCTGGGGCTCTCCGAGCCGCAGGGCCGCGCTCTACGCCATTGCGGCCTCCACCACCTTCGCCCTGATGGCCGCCTTCATCAAGGCGACCACCGATGTGTTGGCGAACGACGGCGTCATCGGGACGCTGGAGCACTGGCCGGTCTACGCGCTGATCCTGGCGGGGGTCATCGGCTCCGTGCTCCAACAGGCCATGCTGCAGGCCGGCCCGTTGAGCGTCTCGCAACCCCTGGTCGTGGTCGTCGACCCCGCCGTGGCCATTGTGCTGAGCGTCTGGATCTTCGACGAGCGCTTCACCGTCAACAACCTCCAGCGAGCGGCGGCGGCGGCGGCATTCTGCGTCATGACGATCGGCGTGGTCGTGCTGTCCCGCTCGGCGCCCACCGACCTCGACTCGACGATGGCGGTCAGAGAGTAGGACGGACCGTCGGGCCGTCGTGGACTACCCCGCGGCCTCCGCCGGGAGGACATCGCAGAACACGAACCCGTCGCGGGTGACCCGCTCACCCGTCCGGATCGGAATCGGCGAGCTGAACGCGGGTGCGTCCCAGACGAAGGTGTGGAACTCACCTCGCTCCCCGCAGGGGTCCACGTCCGCCGGGAGATCGTGCAGCAGTTCTTCGTCGTACGGGCGGCCGACGAAGGACGGGGACAGTTGGGCCGGATCGACGCAGGTGAGCACGGCTCGGATGCCGCAGCGCACGATCTCGCGCGCCAGCACGTCGGTGGGGCGCGACCAGAGTGGGAAGACGGGCACGATGCCGGTGGGTGCCAGTGCCTGCTCCCTGTAGAGGCGGACGTCTTCGAGAAAGAGATCCCCGAAGACCACGGCCTGCACGCCTTCTCCGGCGGCCACGTCCATCGCCTCGCCCATACGGGCCTCGTAGACGTCGTTCGGGCACGGTGACGGGATGGCGACGACGTGCAAGGGCAGCCCCAACCGCTCCGCCTGCTGTTCGAGGAGCGATCTCCGCACCGCGTGCATGGCGACCCGGTCGGCGCTCTCGTTGACCGTCACCAGCAGCCCCGCCACCTCGACGCCGGGCTCCACGGACTGCAGCGCGAACGGTGCTGTCCTTCCCGCTGCTCCAACTCATCCAGGCCCGAGTCGTCATGACGAGATGGAAGCACGGGCCCGTCACCGGTGGCAACACACGTGTCGACCGAGGTCGAACCGGAAGGGGGGGCCGTCGAACAGGCCGGGGCGAACATCGCCATCTCCGCCATGTACAACATACCCCGCGAAGGGGGTCTTGCCGCAAGCGACCCGGACGTGCTCATCATGACTCCTTCGCTGCGCCGACCACGGCCAGCACCTCTGGAGCCAGGAGTTGTGGCATGAATCTGTCGTCCTCGATGAGCCGACACCAGGTGGTCATTGCGGGAGCGGGACCGACCGGACTGATGTTGGCGGCGGAGTTGACGCTGGCCGGTATCGACGCGGTCGTCGTGGAGCGGCGCGCCACGCAGAATCTCGAGAGCTCCCGCTCGCGCGGTCTGCACGCCCGGACGATCGAGGTGCTCGATCAGCGTGGCGTGGCCGACCGGTTCCTCGCGGAAGGACAGGCGATGCAGGTGCAGGCCTTCGCCGGCGTCCCGCTGGACATCAGCGACTTCCCCTCCCGACATCCCTACGGGCTCGCGCTGTACCAGAGCGAATTCGAGCGCATACTGGCCGCCTGGGTGGACGAGCTGGGAGCGCCGATCATCCGGGAGCGTGAGGTCACCGGATTCGTCGCAGGGCGCCGACGGCGTCGAGGTCGAGCTCTCCAACGGCCAGTCCGTGCAGGCCCAGTATCTCGTCGGGCTGCGACGGGGGACGCAGCGTGGTGCGAAAGGCGGCGGGGATCGAGTTCGCCGGCTGGGATCCGACCACCAGCTGGCTGATCGCCGAGGTCGAAATGGAGCAGGAGCCGCCGTTCGGGCTCCGGCCGGGCGGTGGCATCGGACGGGTGGCAGACGGAGGGCGGGCGGTCGGAGGATCGATCGGCGTGGTGCTGACCGAACCGCAACTCGAGCACACGGGTCCACCGACGCTGCAGGACCTCAGCGAGGCGCTGATCGCGGCCGACGGGACCGACTACGGCGTGCACAGCCCGACCTGGATCTCCCGCTTCAACGACATGACGCGGCAGGCGGTCTCCTACCGCGAGGGACGCGTCCTCCTGGCAGGCGATGCCGCCCACATCCACGCCCCGCCGGGAGGGCAGGGCCTCAACATCGGCGTGCAGGATGCCGTGAACCTGGGCTGGAAGTTGGCGCAGGTCCTCCGGGGGGTGTCGCCCGAGAGCTTCCTGGACACCTACGGCGCCGAGCGCCACCCGGTCGGGGCCCGCGTGCTGCAGAGCACGATGGCGCAGATCGCACTGCGCCGCACCGACGCGCGCACCGAGGCCCTGCAGGGCACCATCACGGAGCTCCTGGGCATGGACGAGCCGCGCCGACGCTTCGGCGGCATGCTCTCCGGCCTCGACGTCCACTACGACCTCGGGCGAGGGGCATCCGCTGCTCGGCCGGCGCATGCCCGATATCGACCTGGCCACCGCCGACGGACCGGCACGGGTGTTCGAGTTGCTGCACACGGCGCGGCCGGTGCTCCTCAACCTCAGCGGACCCGCCGCCTTCGACCTGTCGCCATGGGCGGACCGGCTCCGAATGGTCGATGCCGAGCACGAAGGCGCGTGGGAACTCCCCGTCCTCGGTGAGGTGGGCGCTCCGCCCGCTGTGCTGATCCGGCCCGACGGCTACGTCGCATGGGTCGGTCACCTCGCCGACGGCGATCTGCCGTCGGCCCTGACGACCTGGGTCGGGGCGGCCAACCCGATGCGCGAGGGCGCAGCGGCGGCGGGCCCTGCCGGCTCCTAGCTCGGACGATCTCCCAACCCGCCGATGCCGAGCGACCCATCGCCCGGGGTGCTCGAGTCCGGGCCGGTCGCGGCGCCGCCCGCACTCCTCATCGCCGTCGTCGCCCGGCAGCGGCGGCGGGTCGTCGAGAAAGTCCGCCGTCGGCACGAAGAACAAGCGAGCCCGTGACCGCCGTCGAGAAGTCGAGGATCCGGTCGTAGTTGCCGGGCGGATCGCCCAGGAACATGTGCTGCAGCATCAGCTCCGTCACCGAAGGCGTCGCCGCGTAGCCGATGAAGTAGGTGCCGAACTCGCCGGCGCCGAGCGACCCGAAGGGCATGTTCTCGCGGAGGATCTGCCGTTGGGTGCCGTCCGGCTCGACGATGGTGTTCAACGCCACATGCGAGTTCGAAGGCTTGACCTCGTCGTCCATCTCGACGTTGGAGAGCTTGGCCCGCCCGATCACCCGCTCCTGCTCTTCGACCGACAGCGCTTCCCAGGCCGCCATGTCGTGCAGGTACTTCTGCACAATGACGTAGGTCCCGCCGGCGAACGACGGGTCCCCGTCCCCGATGGTCACGGCGTCGGCCGCCGCCTGACCCGTCGGGTTCTCCGTCCCGTCGACGAAGCCGAGCAGGTCCCGCTCGTCGAAGTACTTGAACCCGTGGACTTCGTCGACCACCGTGGCCGCACCCGCCAGCCGGCCGACCACCAGGGACGCCAGCTCCCAGCAGAGGTCCATCGTCGCCGCCCTGATATGGAACAGAAGGTCACCCGGGGTGGCCACGGCCCGGTGCCGGTCGCCCTCGCAGCGCCTGGAACGGGTGCAGTTCGGCCGGACGAGGTCCGGAGAAGAGGCGGTCCCAGGCGTCCGACCCCACGCCCGCCACCACGGCCAGGCCTCCGTCCAGCGCACGGAACGAGACCGTGCGGGCGAGGCCCGACAGATCGGCGAGCAGGTCCGAGACGACCTGTTCGCCTCCGTCGTCGATGGTGAGGACGAGGATGACGGCACTGGCCGTGAGCGGGGTGAGCACCGGTTGGGCCACCGCCTGCTCGACAACGGCCTCGGGGTTCTGTGCGACGCTCGCCATCAGGTCCTCTCCAGGGTCTCCCGTGCTCTGCCGCCGGTCGACAGGACACGGATCGGTCGCCGACGAGCGTAGCGGCGAGGAAGCGGCTCGGCCGGTGGAGGCGACGGTCTTCGACGCCGATCACGCACGGCTCCTACGCTGAGGGCAGCCATGCCCGTCGCCGACACCACGGGACCGGGGATCGGTCTCTTCGTCTTCTTCTTCATCTTCATCTTCGTCATCAGCATCGGCTCGCTGGTCTTCTTCGTCATCGCCCTCGTCGACATCGCGAAGCGGCCGGACTGGCAGTGGAAGATGGCCGGCCAGGAGAAGATCCTGTGGCTCCTTCTGGTCATCCTGATCAACTTCCTGGCCATCCCGTGCCCTGATCTACTGGTTCAGCATCCGCAAGCGGCTGCAGGCGGTCGAAGACGCCGCGGCGAAGGGGCTCTACGGCCCGGGGCACATGACCTACGGCGGATGGGAGCCGGCGCCCGTTCCGGCCACGGCCCCGGCGGGCTGGTACCAGGACACCAGCGGCCAGGCCCCCTACCGCTGGTGGGACGGAGCCCGCTGGACGGAGCACACATCGACGGGGAGCCAGCCCACCCCGTAGACCTCTGCCCGCTCAGGCTCCCTGGCCCGCCGCCACGGCCGCCTCGCGGGCGTGATAGCTCGACCTGGTCAGCGGCGAGGCCTCCACGTGGGCCACGCCGAGCGCCGCTCCCGCCGCACGCAGACGGTCGAACTCCTCGGGAGCCCAGTAACGCGAGACCGGGAGGTGATCACGGCTGGGGCGCAGGTACTGCCCGATGGTGACGATGGACACCCCGACGCCGCGCAGGTCGGCCATGGTGGCCACCACCTCGTCCTCGCGCTCGCCCAATCCCACCATCAGGCCGGACTTGGTCACCAGGCCCGCCTGCCCGGCGCGGGCGAGCACGGCCAAGCTGCGCGCGTAGCCCGCCGAGGGTCGCACGGCCCGCTGCAGCCGGGCCACCGTCTCAATGTTGTGGTTCAAGACATCGGGCCGCGCCTCGAAGATCGCGTCCAACGAAGCGGCATCGCCGCGGCAGTCCGAGATCAGGACCTCGACAGTCGTCTCGGGCGTACGGGATCGGATGGCCCTGATCGTCTCCGCCATGGCACCGGCGCCGCCGTCGGGCAGATCGTCGCGGGCCACACAGGTGACGACGGCGTGCCCGAGCCGCATCCGCTCGACGGCCTGGGCCACGCGCTCCGGCTCGTCGGGCGACAACGGGAGGGGGTGGCGGGTGTCCACCTGGCAGAACCCGCAGGCCCGCGTGCAACGCTCGCCGTTGATCATGAAGGTCGCCGTGCCGTCGGCCCAGCACTCGTAGATGTTCGGGCACCCCGCCTCCTCGCACACGGTGACGAGACCGAGATCGTGGATGGTCGAGCCCAGCTGGCGGTAGTCCTTGCCGATCCGCACCGGCACTCGCATCCATTCCGGCTTGCGTTGCCCGATGTCGAGGCCCTCTTCGGGCGCCACCCCCGCTTGGCGCAGGCGGCGCAGGAGGGGCCGCTCCCCCGCGGCCGGCGCACCGGGGACGTCGGCCGGTCCCTGCATGACGTCGTCGCGCTGCACGCTCCCGGCGCCGAACGCGACCGCGGCCCGCGCCACGAACGCGTCGACCACGTCGGCGAAGGGCACGTCGATGCCCTCGGCGCGCAGCGAGGTGACGCCACGATCGGCGATCCCGCACGGAACGATGTGGCCGAACATGGCCAGGTCGGGGTCCACGTTGAGGGCCACGCCGTGGAGCGTGCGCCGACGCCCGGGACCCACCCGCAAGGTGCGCACGCCGATGGCTGCGATTTTGCGGGCGTCGGGTCCTCCGGCATCGAGCCAGACACCCGGGTACTCGTCCTCGACCGTCGCCCCGCTGCAGGCCGAGGTCGGCCAGCGTGGCGACGACGACCTGCTCCAGCCGGTGGACGTGCGCCGGACCGGCCGCGGGATCGTCGGGCACCGTGACGATCGGATAGGCCACCAATTGGCCCGGACCGTGGTAGGTGACGTCCCCGCCGCGGTCGGTGCGCTCGAGCACCGCGCCGACCTCCGCCGGGTCGACCAGCACGTGGCGCTCGTCGGCGTGGGCCCCCAGCGTGTACGTGTGCGGGTGCTGGAGCACCAACAGGTAGTCGTCGACCGCCTCGGTGGCCAGGGCGTGCTGGAGCGCGTAGGCCTCGTGGTAGGGAACCGTCCCGAGTGACCGGACGCGCAGCACCGGCGTCGGCCTAGAGCTCCGCGGCCCAGTCGCGGCTCCCCAGCAGCTCTGCGACCTTGGCCAGGAACAGCGACACGTACGCGCCGTCGACCGCCCGGTGGTCCCAGCTGACGCCGAGGATCCCGGTCGAGTGGATCGCGATGGACTCGGATCCGTCGGGCTGCGTCACCACGACCGGCCGGCGTGCGATGCCGTCGGTGGCCAGAATCGCCACCTGGGGCTGATTGATGATCGGGACGGTGAAGTAGGTCCCGAACGGACCGTCGTTCGTGATGGAGAACGTCCCACCGGCGATGTCGTCGGCGTTGAGCTGGCGCCCCCGGGCCCGCTCGGCCAGATCGCGGATGCGCCGGGCCACGCCGCGCAGCGTGACCTCTTCGGCCCGGTGGATCACCGGGACGATCAGGCCCTCGTGCGACAGGTCGACCGCGATGCCGAGGTTCACCTCGGCGTGCACGAGCAGCGAGTCGTCGACCACCGATGCATTGAGCAACGGGAAGTCGCGCAGCGCCTCGACCGTGGCCCGGGCCACGAAGGGGAGGTACGTCAGCGCGAAGCCCTCCTCGGCCTTGAAGCGCTCACCCCAGGCCTTGCGCACGCGCTCGACGTTCTCGAAGTCGACCTCGTTGGCGATGAACGCGTGCGGCGAGGTGGCCTTGGACCGCACCATGTGCTCGGCCGTGCGGCGTCGCATGTTGGAGAAGGGCACGATCTGGTCGCCGGCGGCCCGGAACGAGGCCATGGAGACGGGCGGTGCCTGCGGAGCACGGGCCACCGGCGCGGCCGGCGCGGCCTGGACGGCGGTGGTGCGCGGCCGGGGGCGGCGCGGCCGCGGCCGGCGTGCGGCGGCCGCCGCTCGGCGGGCCTCGACCACGCGCTGGGCGTCGTCCCGGGTGATGCGGCCACCCGAACCGGTGCCCGTCACCTCGGTCTCGCTGATGCCGTTCTCGGCCAGCAGCTTGCGCACCATCGGCGACAGGACGTTGGGCCCGACGCCATCCCCGTTGCTCGCCGCGGGCGGTGCCGTCGCCGGTGCGGAGCCGGTGCGGGGGCAGGTGCCGGCGCCGGTGCGGAGCGGCTGCGAGGCGGAGGCGGAGCAGCTGCTGTCGGAGCCGGCGCCGCCGCTTCGGGCCGGTGCCGGAGCGGGTGCGGGTGCGGGCTCGGGCGCCGGTTCGGCCGCCGCCGCAGGCTCGTCCGTGGACGGGGCCGCGCCGGCACCGGCGCCGTCGCCGATCACCGCCAGCTTCACGCCGACCTCGACCGTCTCGCCCTCGGGGACGAGGATCTCACTGAGCACGCCCGCCGCCGGCGAGGGCACCTCGGAGTCGACCTTGTCCGTCGAGACCTCGAAGAGCGGCTCGTCCCGCTCGACCGCGTCGCCGACCGCCTTCATCCAGCGGGTGATCGTCCCTTCGGTCACCGTCTCGCCGAGTTGCGGCATCATCACGTCAGCCAACGTGCAGTCCCCTTCCGCTCAACGCGAGCATGGTCTCACCGAATGTCTCGGACAGCGAGGGGTGCGGCTGAATGAACTGCGCCACCTCCTCGGGGAATGCCTCCCAGTTCACGGCCAGGTAACCGGCGCCGAGCTGTTCGGTCACCCAGGGGCCGCAGAGGTGCACGCCCAGGATCCGGCCGGCCGTCCCGTCGGGGCGCTGCTCGGCGATGATCTTCACGACACCCTCGGTGTCGCCGATGATCAGGGCCCGGCTGTTGCCGCCGTACGGATCCTTCTTGGTCACCACGGGGATGCCCGCCTCCTTGGCCTGCGCCTCGGTCATGCCGCAGAAGGCGACCTCGGGCCGGCAGTAGATGGCCCACGGCACCCTGCCGTAGTCGACGGGCACCACCGGCTCGCCCAGCATGGTCTTCACCGCCACGATCGCCTCGGCGAATCCCACGTGGGCCAGCTGCGGCGCGCCGGCGACGATGTCGCCCACGGCCCACACCCCGTCCACGCCGGTGCGCTGGTACTCGTCGGTCGCCACGAAGCCGCGGCGGTCCATTTCGACGCCGAGCCCGTCGGCCACCAATCCCTCGGTGCGGGGGCGCCGGCCCACCGACACCACCACCGCCTCGGCGTCGAACGTCTGGTCTCCCGCCTTCACCGTGGTCGTCGTCCCGTCCTCCGACGGCGTGTGCCCCTCGACCTTCACGCCGGTCACGATGTCGATGCCGCGCTTCTTGAAGGAGCGGACGAGCAGGCGGGTGATGTCCTCGTCGCAGCCCGGGAGGATGGTGTCGAGCGCCTCCAGAATCGTCACCTTGGTGCCCAGGTCGGCCAGGAGCGAGGCGAACTCGCACCCGACGACGCCACCGCCGATGACGACGGCCGTCGACGGCAGCTCCTTCAGGTCGAGGAACTCGTCCGACGTCATGATCAGGCGGCCGTCGATCTCGAAGCCGGGCAGCAGGAACGGCACCGATCCGGCCGCCAGGACGACGTTGCGGCCGACGATGACGCGGCCGGCATCCTCCCCGTCGAGCACTTCGACGCGATGGTCGGCCTTGAGCGTGCCCGTGCCGATCAGCGTGGTGATCTTGCGGCCCTTGAGCAGCCCGGCCAGGCCCTTGTGGAGCTTGCCCACGACCGCGTTCTTGCGGTCCTGGCTCACCGAGAAGTCGACCGCCACGCCGGAGACGTCGATGCCGAACTCCTTGGAGCCCTCGACGGTCCGGTAGACCGCAGCCGTCTCGAGGAACTCCTTGGCCGGGATGCAGCCGCGGTGCAGGCAGGTGCCGCCGACCTTGTCCCGCTCGACGATGGCGACCGAGAGGCCCGCCGCGGCGCCGTAGAGCGCAGTGGCGTAGCCGCCGGGACCACCGCCGATCACGACGATGTCGAACTCGTCCTCGCCTGCCATCGCCTTTCCTCTCCCTGTGTGCTCACGACGTCCGTCCGGCGCGCTCGGCCTCCCCGGAACAACCCGATCGCACTGGCGGGAGTCCTCTCCATGCCCAGCGTGTGACGCTTGCAGCCTACCGTTCCGAGGGTCCAGCTCAGACCGGTGACAGCCCTGTTCAGCCGCTCGTCCCGTGGCCCAGATCGGCCGCCTGGGTGGCCAGCTCGTCGACCCTGTCGTTCCAGCGGTCACCCGAGTGTCCCTTGACCCAACGCCAGCTGACGGCCGCCTCGGACGCCAGCGCCAGCTCCATCAGCGGCTCCCACAGGTCGCGGTTGGCCACCGGCTTGTTCTGCGAGTTCTTCCAGCCCCGGCGCTGCCAGCCCCGCCACCAGCCGTCGGTGAAGCACTTGACGACGTAGGTCGAGTCGCTCACCACCTCCACCCCGTCGGGCGCGTCGGGGGTGAGCGACCGCAGCGCCTCGAGCGCCGCGGTGATCTCCATGCGCTGATTGGTCGTGTGGCCCTCGGCGCCGCTGGCGTAGGCCCCGTCGGGCACGGCCCAGGCCCAGCCGCCCGGTCCGGGATTGCCGCGGCACGCGCCGTCCGTGTACACGACGATCGGACCGCCCTCGCTCGACATGGCACAAATGTGTAACACGCCGCGACCGGTGGTCGTGGTGGTCCCCCGCCTCCCGGTACCGTGGGGCAATGCTGTTCGACGGGATCAGCCACCAAGTCCCCGACACCGATCCGGGCGAGACCGAGGAGTGGCTCGACTCGTTCGACGCCATCGTCGACGCCCGGGGCCGGGCCCGGGCGCGCTACCTCCTCATGAAGCTCCTGGAGCGGGCGCGCACCAAGCAGGTCGACTTCCCCGCCACCGTCTCGACGCCCTACGTGAACACCATCCCGGCCGACGCCGAACCCTGGTTCCCCGGCGACGAGTACCAGGAACGCCGCATCCGGGCCTACATCCGCTGGAACGCGGCGGCCATGGTGACGCGGGCCAACACGCGCACCGAGGGCATCGGCGGGCACCTGTCGACCTACGCCAGCTCGGCCGCGCTCTACGAGGTCGGCTTCAACCACTTCTTCCGGGGCAAGGCCGACGGCGGCTTCGGCGACCAGGTCTTCTTCCAGGGCCACGCCTCGCCGGGCATCTACGCCCGGGCCTACGTCGAAGGGCGCCTGACCGAGAAGGAGCTCGACAACTACCGCCACGAGGTGGCGGGCGACGGCCTGCCCAGCTATCCCCACCCGCGCTCGCTGCCCGACTTCTGGGAGTTCCCCACCGTCTCCATGGGCCTGGGGCCCATCAACGCCATCTACCAGGCCCACGTCAACCGCTACCTCAACCTGCGCCGCCTGGTCGACACCAGTGCCAGCCGAAGGTCTGGTGCTTCGTGGGCGACGGCGAGATGGACGAGCCCGAGTCGATCGGCGCCCTCGGCGTGGCCGGCCGCGAGCACCTCGACAACCTGATCTTCGTCGTCAACTGCAACCTGCAGCGGCTCGACGGGCCGGTGCGGGGCAACGGCAAGATCATCCAGGAGCTCGAGGCCGTGTTCCGCGGCGCGGGCTGGAACGTGATCAAGGTGATCTGGGGCTCGCGCTGGGACGCGTTGCTGGCCAAGGACGTCGACGGCGTGCTGCTCGACCGCATGAACACCACCGTCGACGGCGAGTACCAGAAGCTGGCCGTCGAGTCGGGGGCCTACATCCGGGAGCACTTCTTCGGGCCCGATCCCCGCCTGCGCAAGCTGGTCGAGGACCTGAGCGACGACGAGCTGCGTGTCCCTCCCCCGCGGCGGGCACGACTACCGCAAGCTCTACGCCGCCTACAAGCTGGCCACCGAGCAGAAGGGCTCCCCCACGGTCATCCTGGCCAAGACGATCAAGGGCTGGACGCTCGGCCCCGAGATCGAGGCGCGCAACGCCACGCACCAGATCAAGAAGATGACCAAGGCGCAGGTGCGCGCGCTGCGCGACCGCCTGTACATGACCGACGACATCCCCGACTCCGCGCTCGAGGGCGACCCGCCCTACATCCGTCCCGGCCGAGGGCTCCGACGCCATGGAGTACCTGCGGGCCCGCGGCCGCGTGCTCGACGGCCCGCTGCCGGTGCGCGTGGTCCGCCCCACGCCCGGCCCTGCGGCCCGACGCCAAGGTCTTCGAGGAGTTCGCCGCCGGGTCGGGCAAGCAGGCGGTCTCGACCACCATGGTGTTCGCCCGCCTGTTGCGCAACCTCGTGCGCGACCCCGCCGTGGGCTCGCTGGTGGCGCCCATCGTGTCGGACGAGGCCCGCACCTTCGGGCTCGAGCCGCTCATCGCCGAGACGAAGATCTACGCGCCCGACGGGCAGAACTACATCCCGGTCGACGCCGACCTGCCGCTCAACTACGCCGAGAGCTCCTCGGGGCAGATGCTCGAGGAGGGCATCACCGAGGCGGGCGCCCTGGCCAGCTTCATCGCGCTGTCCACCGCCTACGCCACCTGGGGCCAGCCCATGGTGCCCGTCTACCTCTTCTATTCCATGTTCGGCTTCCAGCGGGTCGGCGACCTCGCCTGGGCGCTGGGCGACATGCGCGGCCGCGGCATCCTCGCCGGCTGCACCGCGGGGCGCACCACGCTCATGGGCGAGGGCCTCCAGCACGACGACGGGCAGTCGCCCCTCCTGGCCTCCACCAACCCCGCCGCCCTCGTCTACGACGCCTCGTTCGCCTACGAGGTGGCCGCCATCATGGAAGAGGCCGTGACCGACATGCTCGGCGCGGACCCCAAGGACCGCTTCTGGTACCTCACGCTCTACAACGAGACGTACCCCATGCCGGCGCTGCCCGAGGGCGCCGACGGCGAGGCCGTGCGCCAGGGGATCATCGACGGGCATCTACCGCTTCGCCCCGGCGCCCCGAGACGACCAGGCGCAAGGGCACGAGCGGCCTGCGGGCGTCGCTGTGCTTCTCGGGGCCGATGTGGCGCGTCGCCGTCGGACGCGCAGCGCATTCTGGCCGAGCGCTACGACGTCGCCGCCGACACCTGGGCCGTCACGTCGTGGACGAACCTGCGCACCGACGCCCTCGAGGTCGAGCGCTGGAACCGCCTGCACCCCGAGGCGGAGCCCCGCACCGCCATCGTCACCGACGGCCCTGGGCGACGGCTCCGACCCCGTCGTCGCCATCACCGACTACATGCGCAGCGTGCCCGACCAGGTGGCGCCGCTTCGTCGACCGGCCCTACCTGTCGCTCGGGACCGACGGCTTCGGGCGCTCCGACGCCCGCGAGGCGCTGCGCGTCCTACTTCGAGGTGGACAGCGCCAACCTGGTCGTCGCCGTGCTGCAGCAGCTGGCCCTGGGCGGGCGGATCGAGTCCTCCGTGGTGGCCGAGGCCATCGCCGAGTTCGGCATCGACGCCGACGGCGCCGCCCCCTTCATCGTCTCCTGACGACGGAGCCTCAGGACGATCGAGCGTCGCACGAAGGCGGCCAGCACCTCCTCGGCGCCCGTCTGGCACGGCGAGGACGAGCGTCCGCCGGTCCGCCTCGAGCGCCAGCGACACGTCGAAGAAGGGACAGCACTCCTTCTCCCGTTGCGCCAGCGCCACCGCGGCCGTCAGGACGGCGTCGCCGTCGCGCAGCACGAGGCGCACCGCCGCGCCGTCCGGCCTCCACCGAGGTGACCGACGACGCCACCAGGGCCCGCCACTCCTCGGCCCGCGTCCCGAGCGCCGCCGCGTCCAGGCTGCAGGCGATCGGGACCGGGCCGTCGACCGTCGCTCGGGCGGCTCCGATCGTCAGCGCCGCCGGCTCGGCCACGAGCGCGTCGCGGGTGAGCTCCATCTGGCCGCAGGTGCTGGAAGAGCTCCTCCAGGACGTGCAGCAGCACCGCGCCCTTGCGTCTCGGTGTAGGGCACCGGCTCGTCGGGGTCGCGTCGCACGTTGACCGGCTGGTCCTCGGCGTGCAGGCCCACCAGGTCCTCGCGCAGGCGGCGGCGGGCCTGCTCGCTGCGCCGCAGCAGGCCGGCGACGTCGCCGCTGGCGGTGAACTCGGCGGCGCGGTCGCGCTGAATCGGCCGCTCGGCCACGGTGGCGCCGCCCCAGTACTCCATGACGCCGAGGCAGTGGGTCAGGATCGACGTAGGCCGAGTTGGTGTCACGGAACGGTGGGCGCCGGTTGACCAGCTCGTCGCCCAGGTCCTCCACGATGGCGTGCATCTGGTCGAGCGCCAGGTCGACGAACCACAGGTAGTCGCTGGTCGAGGCACGACGACGAGCGCCGTGCCCTCGTCGTCAGTGGGCGACCCAGGCATCCGGGTCGGTGACCAGCTTCTGCACGTGCGGCGGCGAGCTTGCCCGAAATCACGTCGGTCAGGGTGATCTTCTCGAGCACCGAGCGCAGGCTGGCCCGGACCGCGACCCAGACCTGCTGCAGGTTCTCCGCCGCGCCGTCGTAGCTGGTCGCCTCGGGCCGGTAGCCCCGCACCTCGGCCAGCGGGCCGTCCAGGGCGCGGATGACGTCGGCGATGGTGATGGCTGTCGGGGTCACGGGCCAGCCGGTAGCCGCCCTCGGCGCCCCGCTGGCTGGCCACGATGCCGGCCCGGCGCAGGTCGGCCAGGATCGCCCCGAGGAAGCGGGGCGGCAGGCCCTGCTCCCCGGCCAGGTACTCGGCCGTCTGCGGCGTCCCGGCCGCCGCCAGCGCGAGCAGGGCCCGGATGCCGTAGTCGACCTTGGCCGGGATGTGCATGGCGAGAGTCTGCCCGCGCCGCAGGCCCGCGGCCACTTCCGTTCCTGGCGGGCCGCCGTGCCAAGATCTTTCCCATGGCATCGGATTGCGCTCCACATCACCGGCGACGACAAGGCGGACGCGCTCCTGAGCCGCGATCCGCTGGCCCTGCTGATCGGCATGGTGCTGGACCAGCAGGTGACCATCGAGAAGGCCTTCTCCTCGCCGGCCGACCTCCTGCAGCGGCTCGGCGGCAAGGGGCCCGCTCAATGCCGCCACCATCGCCGGCCATGGACCCCGAGGAGCTGGGGGACATCTTCCGGGAGCGGCCGGCGCTGCACCGCTACCCCGGCTCCATGGCCGGCCGGGTGCAGGCCGTCTGCCGGGTCGTCGCCGACGACTACGCCAACAAGGCCGACAACATCTGGAAGGGCGTGCAGAGCGGCGACGAGCTGCTGGACCGCCTGCGCACCCTGCCGGGCTTCGGCGAGCAGAAGGCCAAGATCTTCGCCGCCCTGCTGGGCAAGCAGCTGGGCGTCTGCCCCGACGGCTGGCGCAAGGTCACCACCCCCTACGGCAAGGAGGGCAGCTCCCTCTCGGTGGCCGACATCACCGACCCCGAGAGCCTGCCAAGGTGCGGGCCACCAAGAAGGCGATGAAGGCCAAGGCCAAGGCCAAGGCGCAAGCCGGGGCGTGACCCCGGGGTCACGACCTCTCGACGCGCCGCCTCTACCTCTGCACGCCCGACCGGCCCGACCTGGCCGCGTTCCTCGGCGACTGCATCGCCGGCGGGGTGGACGTGGTCCAGCTGCGCGACAAGGAGCTCGAGGCCAGGCCCCTGCTGGCCCGGGCCGCCGTGGCGGCGGCCGTCTGCCGGGACCACGGCGTGCCCTTCGTGCTCAACGACCGGCCCGATCTGGCGCTCGAGGTGGGGGCCGACGGCGTGCACGTGGGCCAGGACGACGCGCCGGTCGCCTTGGCGCGGCGGATCATGGGACCCGAGGCCATCGTCGGGCCTGTCGACCCACGGCCCGGCCGACCTCGAGGGGGCGGCGGAGGAGGACGTCACCTACATCTCGGCGGGGCCGGTGGAGGCCACGCCGACCAAGCCCGGCCGCGCCGGGGACCGGGCTGGGCTACGTCACTCAGGCCAGCGCACGCTCCAGTGTTCCTGTTTTCGTGACAGGCGGAGTGACCCCCGAGACGATCCCCGCCCTGACGCGTGCCGGTGTCCGTCACTTCGTCGTTGTCCGCTATCTGACCCTCGCCAGCGATGCCCGGAGTGCCGCCCGGGCTCTGCGCCAGGCGATTGATCGAGCGTCGAGTAGCGCGCCGGCTCCGGCGTGACCTCGTCGGCGCCGGCAGTGCCGCGGCGGCGTCCGCCTCCTGGTCGTAGGGCTGCCCGGCGACGCGACCCGCCCTCGGACGGCGTCGATCGACACGCTGAACTTCGTTCCACCCCAACCCGACACGCCCTAGTCATCGGCCCGGCCCGGGCGGGCCCTTGAGCACGCAACGCCCCGGCTGCGGCCGACCGGCGGGATTGTTGGCCGCCCGTTGTCCGATCGCCGCCGCGCCGACGGCCGTTACGGCGCCCGGAGCGGCCTCAGTGCCGGCGCTCCAGCCAGCCCACCAGGATGGCGATGACCCGGGGGTCGGCCCGCAGCCAGTGCCCGGCGCCCAGCACGGTGTGCAGCTCCGAGGGGCCGGTGGCGGCGTCGGCCAGGGCCCGGGCGTCGGACAGGGGGACGTCGGGGTCGTCCGAGCCGTGGACCATCAGCAGCGGCCGGCCCCTGCAGCGACGCGGCGTCCTCGGCCGGGTGCAGCACCGAGAGCTCCTTGGCCCAGGCGTCGACCGACGCCGGGAAGGCGGGCGAGCTGACCACGCCGGTCTGGCGGCAGCGCTCCAGCAGCCGCTCCGGGTCGCCGGCCAGCGGGGCCAGGTCGGCCGGCGTCCCCAGGCAGGCCACCCCGGCCACCCGCTCGTCGCCGGCCGCCATGTGCAGCGCCAGCACGCCGCCGAAGCCGAAGCCGATCACCAGGCGGGGCGCGTCCTCGGGGACCTCGGACGACGGCCAGGAAGGCCAGGTCGTCCAGCCAGCCCAGCGCCGAGAAGTCACCCTCGGACTCGCCGGCCCCGCGCAACGAGGCCGTCGCCACGCGCCAGCCCGACTCGCGGGTCAGCCGGTCGGCCAGCGCCGGGTAGGTCAGCGCCACGTCGGCCGCGGCGCCCTTGGGGCGCGGCAGGTCGTGGACCAACAGGACATGGCCGTGGACCGGTGCGCCCGGAGGCGTGGAGCTGGCGTAGGTGGCGAGGTCGCCCGCCGGCCCGGGGCGGAGCCTGAAGGGCCCCGGCACCTCAGATGCCGATGCGCTGTGCCAGCAGCTCGCGGTGGTACGAGGGATCGCCCAGCAACAGCTCCGACGACTTGGCCCGCTTGAAGTAGAGGTGGGCCGGGTGCTCCCACGTGAAGCCGATGCCGCCGTGGATCTGGATGTTCTCCGCGGCCGAGTGGAAGTAGGCCTCCGAGCAGTAGGACTTGGCCAACGAGGCCACCACCGGCAGCTCGTCGGAGTCCTCGGCTGCGGCCCACGCCGCGTAGTAGGCGGCCGACTTGGCCGACTCGACCTCGAGCAGCATGTCGGCGCACTTGTGCTTGATGGCCTGGAACGAGCCGATGGGCCGCCCGAACTGAATGCGCGTCTTGGCGTACTCGACCGAGGCGTCGAGCACGTGCTGCGCCCCGCCCACCTGCTCGGCGGCCAGCGCCACGGCGGCGAGGTCGAGCGTCTTGGACAGCCCGGCCTCGGCTCCCGCCGTCGGCGCCGATCAGCACGGCCGGCGTGTCGGCGAACTGGAGGCGGGCCTGCTTGCGCGTCTGGTCCATGGTCGGCAGCGGCGTGCGGGTCAGCCCCGCCGCGTCGCCCTGCACGGCGAACAGCGACACGCCGGCCGCGGTCCGGGCCGCCACAATGATGAGGTTGGCGACGTGGCCGTCGATGACGAACATCTTGTGGCCGTTCAGCACCCAGCCGTCGCCCTTCTCGGTGGCCGCCAGCTCAATCCCGCAGAAGTCCCACTTCCCGTTGTCCTCGGTGATGGCCAAGGTGGCGATCGTCTCGCCCGAGGCGATGCCGGGCAGGTAGGACTTCTTGGCCTCGTCGTCGCCGGAGGTGAGCAGCGCGTTCGCCCCCAGCGCCACCGAGGAGAAGAACGGCGCGCACAGCAGCGCGGCGCCCATCTCCTCGAGCACGACCAGGAGCTCCACGTAGGTGAAGCCCGAGCCGCCGAACTCCTCGGGGATGGTCAGCGACTGCAGGCCGAGCTGGTCGGCCATCTGGCTCCACACGGCGGGGTCGTAGCCGTCGGTCGGTGTCCATGAGACGGCGCACCTCGGACTCGGGCGACTTCTCCGCCAGGAAGCGGCGCACCGCGGTGCGCAGCTCCTCCTGCTCGTCACTGAAGGCGAAATTCATGCCAGGGCTCCCTCTGCATATAACCGGCCGGCGGTCGTCTCCCAGCGTGTCTACCAGACGAAAGAGCGGCGGGACCAGATGTGCGACGCTGGGGTGATGGGACAGTTGGAGCAGATCTGGAGCGATGCCACCGCCGAGGTCCACCAGATCGTGGTGGGCCCCATGGACAACAACGTCTACATCCTGCGTTGCCGCCGCACCGGCGAGGCCATGCTCATCGACGCGGCCAACGAGCACGAGGAACTGCTCGAGATCTGCAAGCGGCTGGGCGTCAACCAGGTGGTGGAGACGCACGGGCACTGGGACCACATTCAGGCCGTGCCGGCGGTGCGCGAGGCCGGCATTTCGGTGGCCGTCACCAGCGCCGATGCGGGCATGCTCCCCAGCTACGACCTCATCCTCGAGGACGACGAGCAGCTCAGCGTGGGCGACCTGCGCCTGAAGACCCTGGCCACGCCCGGCCACACCCCCGGCTCCATCTGCTTCGCCGTGGAGGGGACGAACCTCCTGTTCACGGGCGACACCCTCTTCCCCGGCGGCCCGGGCAACACGTCCTTCGAGGACGCCGACTTCGACACCATCATCGAGTCCATCGACCGCCGCATTTTCGCCGCCTTCGGGCCCGACACCCTGGTGCTGCCCGGCCACGGCACCTCCACCACGGTGGGCAACGAGGCTCCTCACCTGGGCGAATGGGTCGAGCGAGGTTGGTGAGGGCCGCCGGGGGGAGTCCGCCGGAATCGTCGCGGCGGCCCCTAGCGAAAAACCTGACCAAAACGGTAAGCTTTTAGAAGATGACAACCCCCCCGCTGCTCGAAATCCGGGACCTGCACGTCTCGGCGGAGGACGGCCCCATCCTGCGTGGCGTCGACCTGACCGTCGGGGCGGGCGAGATCCACGCCCTGATGGGCCCCAACGGCGCCGGCAAGTCCACGCTGGCCGGCGCGCTGATGGGACACCCCGCCTACACGGTGACGTCCGGCTCCATCCTGCTGCAGGGTGAGGACGTGACGCACTGGGCCACCGACGTGCGGGCCAAGGCCGGGCTGTTCCTCGCCTTCCAGTACCCCGAGTCGATCGAGGGCGTGTCGGTCACCCAGTTCCTGCGCCAGGCCATGGCGGCCCGCAAGGGCACCGAGGAGGTCTCGGTGCTGGAGGTGCGCGTGCTGATGACCGAGTGGATGGAGCGCCTCGGGATGGACACCTCCTTCGCCAGCCGCCACCTCAACCAGGGCTTCAGCGGGGGCGAGAAGAAGCGCAACGAGATCCTGCAGATGGCGCTGCTCGAGCCGCTGGTCGCCGTGCTGGACGAGACGGACTCGGGCCTCGACATCGACGCCCTGCGCGTCGTCGGGCGCGGCGTGCGGGCCGTGCGCGAGAAGCGCCCCGAGCTCGGCGTGCTCGCCATCACGCACTACACGCGCCTGCTCGAAGAGCTCGTGCCCGACGTGGTGCACATCCTCATGGACGGTCGCATCGTGCACAGCGGCGGCCCCGAGCTGGCGTCGGTGGTCGAGTCCGAGGGTTACGAGGGATGGCGATGACGGCGGCGGCCCCCACTTCCGACGGCGCCGGGGCGCCGGCCACGCCGGCGCCGCTGAACGTCGAGGCGCTGCGCAAGGACTTCCCGCTGCTCAAGCGCACGGTGAACGGCCGGCCGGTCGTCTATCTGGACTCGGCCTCCTCCGCGCTGCAGCCCCAGGCCGTCATCGACGCCATGTCGCGCTACTACGAGACCACGCACGCCAACGTGCACCGCGGCGTCTACGCCACCGCCGAGGAGGCCACCGCGCTGTACGAGCGGGCGCGCGTGGTGGCCGGGCGCTTCGTCGGCGCGCCCGACCCGGCGCACGAGGTCGTCTTCACCAAGAACACCACCGAGGCGCTCAACCTGGTGGCCCAGTCCTGGGGCCGGGCCAACCTGCGCGCCGGCGACGCGGTGCTGCTGACCGAGATGGAGCACCACGCCAACATCGTGCCGTGGATGATCCTGTCCGAGGAGCTGGGCGGCCTCGACCTGCGCTACATCCCGATCGACGACGAGGGCCGGCTCGTGCTCGACGACCTCGACCGCCTGGTGGACGGCGTCAAGGTCGTCGGCGTCTCGTGCATGTCCAACGTGCTCGGCACCATCAACCCCGTGCGCCACATCGCCGTCGGTGGCCCACGCGGCCGGCGCCGTGGTGGTGGCCGACGGCGCGCAGCTCGTCCCCCACTCGTCGGTCGACGTGCGCGACCTCGGCGTCGACTTCATCGCCTTCTCGGGCCACAAGATGATGGGCCCGACCGGCATCGGCGTCCTGTGGGGCCGTGCCGAGCTGCTCGAGCGCCATGCCGCCGTTCCTCGGCGGCGGCGGCATGATCCTCGACGTCAAGCTCGACAGCTTCAAGGCCGCACCGCCCCCGGCCCGCTTCGAGGCCGGCACGCCGCCCATCGCCGAGGCCGTGGGCCTCACGGCGGCGATCGCCTACCTCAACGACATCGGGATGGACCGCATCCGGGCCCACGAGCTGGCCCTGACCAACGTCGCGCTCGAGCGGCTGGACGAGAAGCTGGGCTCGGACGTGCGGATCTTCGGCCCGCCGCCCGGGCGACGACCGGGGCGGGGTGCTCTCGCTGGCCTACCGGGACGTGCACGCGCACGACCTGGCGCAGGTGCTCGACCAGTTCGGCGTCTGCGTGCGGCCGGGCCACCACTGCGCCAAGCCGCTCATGCGCCGCCTGGGCGTGCAGGCCACGGCCCGTGCCTCGTTGTCCCTGTTCAGCGACGAGCACGACATCGAGGTGCTGATCGAAGGATTGCTGGAAGCCGGTAGATTGTTCGGCTGATGGCCGACCTCGAAGAGCTGTACCGCGAGATCATCCTCGACCACTACCGCTCACCACGGAACAGGGGCGAGCTGGACTCCCCGCCCGCCCACCGGGTGGAGGGCTTCAACCCCTTGTGCGGCGACGAGGTCGTGGTGTCCATGGTCGTCGAAGACGGCAAGCTGGCCGACCTCAAGATCGGCGGCTCGGGCTGCTCCATCAGCCAGTCGTCGGCCTCGTTGATGTCGGCCGCCGTCAAGGGCAAGCCGGTCGACGAGGTGCGACGCCTCATCTCGACCTTCAAGGGGATGATGTCGATCCACGAGGCCGCCCTCGGCCCCGACAGCAACGGTGACGGCGGGGCCGCCGATGCCGAGAGCGAGCCCGACGAGATCGACCTCGACAAGCTGGGCGAGCTGGCGGCGCTGCAGGGCGTCGTGAAGTTCCCCGTCCGCATCAAGTGCGCCACCTTGAGCTGGAACGCGCTGGCCCAGGGCCTGGACGAGGTGGCGGCGGAAGCCTCCTGAGGTCGCCCTGGCTCGGCCGGCGGCTCAGCCCGGCGTGCAGGGCGTGGGGTTGAAGGAGGGCGGCGGCACCGTCGTCGTGGTCGTGGCGACCGCTGCCGACCCTGACCCTGACTTGGCCGCGGTCGTCGGGGTGGCCGGCGCCACCGTGGTCGGGGTGATGGTCGGAGGCGGGTTGGGGTAGCCGGCGGCGTCGGGCGGCGGGTTCGTGGGTGTCGTCAGGTCGGATCCGAACGTGTTGACCAGGAGCTGCTGCGCCTCGGGCTGCTGCACCGTCAGCACGTCGCCGAGGTCGCCGAAGCCGTTGGCCGCCTCGGTCGGCAGCGTCTGGGCCGCCAGGTTGGCCGGGTCGAAGGAGCGGTAGTCCAGGGCCAACCCGATCAGCTCGTTGATGCCGAAGCCGTCGTCGATGGTGACGCCCTGATGGATCGACCCGATGAACGCGTTCACCGTCAGCGGGTTCACCTTCGACTTGGCCGAGGTGATCAGGGACCGGATGAACACGTCCTGGCGCTGGATGCGGCCGAAGTCGCTCGTCCCGTCGAACTGCCAGTAGCCGTGGGCGTAGTACTCGTAGTGGCGGGCCCGGGCCACGGCGAGGGCCTGCGCCCCGTTCAGCAGCTGGCACCCGGGCGTCGTGATGTCGAGGCCCGAGTAGGAGTCCTTGGCCGGGTAGGGGAAGTTGAGGTAGATGCCGCCCAGCGCGTTGACGGCGTCCTGGAAGCCGGCGAAGTCGACCTGGACCACGTGGTTGATCGGAATGCCGAAGTTGGCCGTGATCGTCTTGACCAGCTGGTCGGGCCCCGTGTTGTACGACGAGTTGATGCGGTTGTAGGTGCCGTACTGCGAGGTGTCGGGCGGCAGCATGGAGACGACGGTGTCGCGCGGGATGGAGATGACCTGAATCTGCTTGGTGGACGGCGTCACGCGCCACAGCTGCACCACGTCGCTGCGCTGCCCGGTGACGACCGAGGCCGACCCGAAGGCCTGGCTCGACTCCCCCACCCGGCTGTCCGAGCCGATGACGAGGATGGTGAAGGGGGCGCCGCTGGCCGCAGCCGTCTCTGCGTTGATGTGCACCTTGTTGATCTGGTCGTAGCGGTACACGACGTAGGCGTAGCCACCACCGACCACGGCGGCGATGAGCACGAGCAGCGAGCACAGCACCACGACCGTCTTCTTGGTCCCGCTCCACTTGGGCTTCCCGCTGCGCCGGGTCTTGGACCTGCCCCCCGTCGAATCGATGCGGGCGCCGAGGGCACGCAGGCCCGACTCGTTGGCCACGCTCGCCCCGGCCGCGGCGCCGGCTGCCGCTCCCGCACCGGCGCCGGCGCCGGCGCCTCCGGACCCGGTGCGCATCTGGCGCCCGAGCGCGGCCAGCCCCTCTTCGTTCGCGTTCTTGCCCCGGCGCCTCTCGGGGGAGCGATCCGAACCGTCGCCCGGCGGACGACCGTTCGCCATGGAGGAGAACGGTACCAAGCACCGCAGCCCAGGTGGCGGCAGGCGGTGACGGGGGTCCCGGCGCGCCGGGCGCGCCGGGCCTCAGCGTTGTCCTGGTACCCGGCGTATCCCGTCTGCTCGAGCTGCCGGGCCAACGCTGCATCGCCCGTGTCGACGATGGAGCCGTCGACCAGGACGTGCACGACGTCCGCCTCGAGCTGATCCAGGAATCGGCTGAAGTGGGTGATGGCCAGCAGGCCCACGCCCCACTCGGTGGTGGCGTGCTGCAGGTGGCGTGCCACCTCGCCGAGCGCGTCGACGTCGAGGCCCGAGTCCACCTCGTCGAGGATGCACACCGCCGGCCGGATCACGCCCAGCTGGACCATTTCGGTGCGCTTGCGCTCGCCCCCCGAGAGATCGACGTTGAGAGGCCGGCGCAGCAGGCGCGCCTCGAGCCCCACCGCCTTGGCCTCCTCCTCCATCCGCGCCTGCAGCGTGGCCGAGGACGGGGCGTCCACCTCGCCGCACGGTCCCGCCGGCGGCGGCCGCGGCCAGCAGGGAGTGCAGCCCCACTCCGGGGACCTCGACGGGATTCTGCAGGGCGAGGAACAAGCCGGCGCGGGCACGCTCCCAGGCCGGCCGGCCGACGAGCTCGACCCCGTCCATGAGGATGGAGCCCGAGGTCACCTCGGTGCCGGGGCGTCCCATCAGGGCATGGGCCAGGGTGCTCTTCCCCGAGCCGTTGGGCCCCATGATCACGTGGACCTCGCCGCTGCGCACCGTGAGGTCGATGCCGTGCAGGACCTCCCTGCCCCCGGCCCTGGCGTGCAGGTCCCGCACCTCGAAGACGTGCTCGGTCGTCACGGGAGCACCACCGCCACGCTGGCGTCGTCCACCGACAGCTCGTACACGGCCACCGGTTGGGTGGCCGGCAGCGAGCAGGCGGCGCCGGTCAGCAGGTCGAAGGTGCTGCCGTGGCGGGGACACTCGATCTGGCACTCCTCGGGCCAGACCTCGCCCTCGGACAGCGAGTAGTCCTCATGGCTGCACTCGTCGTCGACGGCGTAGAAGTCGTCGCCGATGCGCACGAGCGCGATGCGGCGGCCGGACACGTCGAAGCGACGCGCCTCGCCCGGGGCCAGGTCGTCGGGCGCGCAGAGCGGCACGGTCTCAGACACCGGCGGGAATGACCTGGCCGCCCAGCGCGACCTCAAGGCGGTCGTGGACCTCGCGTTGGAGGAACGGGACGACGGCGGGGACGGGCGAGCGGTCGATGATGGCGTCGAAGAAGCCGCGCACGATGAGGCCCTCGGCCACTTCGGGTGCCACGCCGCGCGACTCGATGTAATAGCGCTGGTCCTCGTCGACCGGGCCCACCGTGGAGGCATGGGAGCAGCGCACGTCGTTCTCGAGGATGTCGAGGTTGGGCACCGAGTCGGCGTGCGCCCCCTCGTCGAGGACGAGGTTGTGGTTGGTCTGGCGGGCGTCGCTGCGCACGGCGCCGCGATGGACGCGGATCAGCCCGCTGTAGACCGAGCGCGACGTGCCGGCGACGGCGCCCTGGCACAGCAGCTCGCTCGTGGTGCGCGGGGCCACGTGGTCCTGCAGGGTGCGGATGTCGTGCACCTGGGTCCCGCTGCCGAGGTAGGCGGACAGGATTTCGCTGCGGGCGTCCTTCCCCTCCACCGAGACGTCGGCCCGGACGCGGTCGTAGGCGGCACCCAGGCCGACGGTGAAGGTGCGCAGCGAGGACTTCCCCGCGCCACGGCCGGCCAGGCGGGCGATCGACCAGGCGGCGTCACCGAAGATCTGCAGGGAGACGTAGTCGAGCGACGCGCCGTCGGCGGCGGACAGCTCGGTCACGGGCACCACGAGGGTCCGGTCGGCGCCTTCGGCCCCGGCGAAGACCTCGACGACGGAGACCCGTGCGCCCTCACGGGCGCGCACGCTCGTGCGGGGGAAGGCCGACGCGCTGTCGCACCAGTGCACGATGAGAACGGGCGCCTCGACGTGCACGCCCTCGGGGACGTCGACGAAGACCGGGTCGGGCGCGAAGGCATCGTTGAGCCGCACCAGCGCATCGCCGCCCTGCTGCACGGACCCCAACGCCTCGGCCGCTCCGGGCACGTCGTCGGCCCGCCCGAAGTCGAACGTCCCGCCCGAACCCGTGCAGGCACCCGCCCGCCCGTTGTGCACGAGCACGCTGGCGGCCACCGTGCCCAGGGCCGTCGTGATGGCGGCGAGCAGCTGGTCCCCCGCCGGGACGGGCCCGTCGTCGGCCGGCGGCGCGAAGTCGTCGAGCACCAGGCTGTTGATGGGCGTATAGCGCCAGACCTCTTCGCTCTCGGTGGGCAGCTCGCACGAGGCCAGGGCCTCGTAACCGGCGGCCCGCCGTCGGCGGAGCCACTCGGGCCCGTCGAGGGCCGCGGAAGCCTCAGCGGTGAAAGTGTGCAGGGGTCGGTCCTCTTTCGGGATCGCCAATGTGGCCCATGCACTCTACTGGCCCCCCGCTGGGTTCCCTACCTGGCGCGTTAGCCTTTCGCAGCATGGGAGAGAACCTCGATTTCGAGTCACCGGTGCTGCGCATCGAAGCGGGCGACGAGGGTGTGGCCACCTTGTGGCTGGACCGGGCGGAGGCCCGCAACGCCATGGGGGTGGACCTGTGGCGGGACCTGCCCCGGGCCATGGCCGTGCTCTCGGGCGACGACTCGGTGCGGGCCGTGGTGGTGGCGGCGCAGGGGCCCCACTTCTCGGTCGGCCTGGACCTCAAGGCGATGGGCGGCCTGCTCACCGGCGGCGGGAGCGGGGGTGGTGGCGGCGGGAGCGCGTCCATGGCGGCCCGGGCCCGCAGCGGCCGCACCGAGGTGCTCCGGCTGCAGGACGCCATCACCGCGGTGGCGCGCTGCCCCAAGCCCGTGCTGGCGGCCGTGCACGGCTACTGCATCGGTGGCGGCGTCGACCTCATCGCGGCCTGCGACATCCGGCTGGCCTCGGCCGACGCGGTGTTCTCGGTGCGCGAGGCGAAGATGGCGATCGTGGCCGACCTGGGCAGCCTGCAGCGGTTGCCCGCCATCATCGGCGCCGGGCATGTGGCCGAGCTGGCGTTCACGGGCAAGGACATCAGCGCGGAGCGGGCCAAGGAGATCGGCCTGGTCAACGACCTGGCCGCCGACGCCGCGGGCGTCCACAAGGCGGCCCATGCGCTGGCGCTCGAGATCGCGGCCAACTCCCCCATCGCCGTCCAGGGCACCAAGGCCGTGCTGGCGGCCAACGAGGGGCGCACCGTGGCCGAGGGCCTGGACTACGTGGCGACCTGGAACGCCGGGATGCTGGCCTCGGACGACCTCACCGAGGCCGTGACGGCCTTCATGGAGAAGCGCGCGCCGAAGTTCACCGGCCGCTGATCCTCAGCGCTTGCGGCGCCACCAGCGGTTCTCGGAGCGCTCGCGCCGGGCGTCCTCGGCCCGGACGGAATCGAGCACGTCCGGCGCCACCTCGTTCACGATGTCCTCGGCCGAGTCGAGCAACGCCGCCACGTCCTCGCCGCCGGCACCGGGCTCGTCCTCGATGGCCGGCTCCACCAGGCTCCCGTGCACCCAGCCCACGTCGGCCAGCCGGCGATGGTACGAGGGGCAGTTCTCGGGGCAACGCCAGGGCGCCTCGGGCGCGAGGTCGAGCACACAGAAGCGGGCGGCCTCGCCCGAGGCGTAGGTCCGGCTCTGGAAGTGCGTGCATTCCTCGCGCATCGCCACGGCTCTATGGTGCCACGCCGCAGGTGCGGTTGCGCCGGCTCAGCCGACCGAGCCTTCCATCTGCAGCTCGATGAGGCGGCTCCACTCCACCGCGTACTCCATCGGCAGCGTCCGGGTCACCGGCTCAATGAAGCCGTTCACGATCATGCTCATCGCCTGCTGCTCGGAGAGCCCGCGGCTCATGAGGTAGAAGAGCTGGTCGTCACCGACCTTCGACACCGTGGCCTCGTGGCCGATGCGGGCGTCGCGCTCGCCGACCTCCATGTAGGGCTTGGTCTCGGAGATCGACTCGTCGTCGAGCAGGAGGGCGTCGCAGCGCACGAACGACTTGGCGCCGTAGGCGGCGGGGTCGACGTGCACCTTGCCCCGGTAGGTGGTGATCCCGCCGTCCTTGGAGATCGACTTCGACACGATGGTCGACGTCGTCTCGGGGGCGATGTGGTACATCTTGGCGCCGGCGTCCTGGTGCTGGCCCGCCCCGGCGTAGGCCACGGAGAGCACCTCGCCGCTGGCCTTGGGCCCCATCAGGTACACCGACGGGTACTTCATGGTCAGGCGTGAGCCGATGTTGCCGTCGATCCACTCGACGTGGGCCTCCGCCTCGGCGCGGGCCCGCTTCGTCACCAGGTTGTAGACGTTGGTCGACCAGTTCTGGATGGTCGTGTACGTGATGCGCGACCCCGGCAGGGCCACGAGCTCGACCACCGCCGAGTGCAGCGAGTCGGTCGAGTACACCGGTGCGGAGCAGCCCTCGATGTAGTGCACCTGGGAGCCCTCGTCGGCGATGATCAGCGTGCGCTCGAACTGGCCCATGTTCTCCGCGTTGATCCGGAAGTAGGCCTGCAGCGGCATGTCGACCTTCACGCCCGGCGGGACGTAGATGAAGGAGCCGCCCGACCACACCGCCGAGTTCAGCGCGGCGAACTTGTTGTCGTTGGGCGGGATGATCTTCCCGAACCACTTCTGCACGATTTCGGGGTACTCGCGCACGGCCGTGTCCATGTCGCAGAAGAGGACGCCCTGCTCCTCGAGGTCCTCGCGGTTGCGGTGGAAGACGACCTCGGACTCGTACTGCGCGGTGACGCCGGAGAGGTACTTGCGCTCGGCCTCGGGGATCCCGAGCTTCTCGTACGTGTTCTTGATGGCGTCGGGGAGGTCCTCCCACTTGTCCACCTGCCCGCCGGTCGGCTTGATGTAATAGAAGATGTCGTCGAAGTCGAGGTTCGGCATCTGCGTGGCGAACCACGGCGCCATCGGCTTGCGCTCGAAGTGCTTGAGGGCGCGGAGCCGGAAGTCCCGCATCCACTGGGGCTCGTTCTTCATCTCCGACATCTCGCGCACGATCGACTCGTTCAGGCCCTTCTTGGGCTTGAAGACGTAGTCCTCGGCGTCGCTCCACCCGAGCTGGTACCGCCCGAGGTCGAGATCCGTGGTGGCCATGTGGCTCCCTGATGTCGGAGGAAAAGGGGGAATTTCCCCTATGCAGATAGTAACAACTACCCGGGCCAGGCGAAACGTCTTCCGGGCTCACTGGCGTGTCGCCAGCCGTGGCAGGCTCTCGATCCTATGGCCAGCCCTCCCAGCGCCCCCCGGCGCCCGCACGTCATTTCGGCCCACGGCGACGACCGGGAGGATCCCTGGTTCTGGCTCCGCGAGCGCGAGGATCCCGAGGTCCTGGCCTACCTGGAGGCCGAGAACGCCTACACCGACGAGGCGACCGCCCCGCTCGCCGCCTTCCGCACGAGCCTCTTCGAGGAGATGAAGGCCCGGATCAAAGAGACCGACATGTCGGTGCCGACCAGGCGGGGACCCTGGTGGTACTACTCGCGCACCGAGGAGGGGAAGGACTACGGCATCCATTGCCGGCGCCCCGCCCGCGGTGTCGGCGAGCTGCCCCCGGCGGGCGAGCCCGGCGAGGAGGAGCAGATCCTGCTCGACGAGAACGTGCTGGCGGAGGGCGCGGACTACTTCGCCGTGGGCAGCGCCGCCGTCAGCCACGACCACGACTGGCTGGCCTATTCGACCGATGTCCGCGGCGACGAGAAGTACGAGCTCCAGTTCCGGCCCCTCAGCCCGGGCATCCCGGCGGCCCCCGAGACGGTGTCCGGGACCGGGTACGGCCTGGCCTGGTCGACCGCGGCCGACTACGTGTTCTACGTCCGCATGGACGAGGCCCAGCGCCCGTTCCAGCTCTGGCGCCACCAGCTGGGCAGCGACCCCGGCGGCGACGTGCTCGTGCTCGAGGAGCCCGACCGGCGCTTCTCGCTCGGGACCGGGACGACCCGCGATGCCGCCTGGGTGCTGATCGGCCTGCACAGCACGAACACGGCGGAGTGGCTGGCCATCCCCACCGCCGACCCGCTGGCCGAGCCCCGCGTCGTCCTGCCGCGGCGCGAGGGCGTCGAGTACGCCGTCGAACACGTCACGCCGGCCGGCGGCGGGGGCTGGTTCCTGGTCCTGACCAACGACGAGGCCCAGGACTTCCGGGTCCTGGCGGCTCCGGACGACGCCCTGGGCGCGGCCGATGACGCGGCGGCCTGGCGTGAGGTGATCCCGCACCGCCCCGGGACCCGCATTGAGGACGTCGACGCCTTCAGCCGCGCCCTCGTGCTGAGCGAGCGTGCCGAGGCCCAGACCCAGGTGCGCGTCCTCCCCTTGCCCGACCAGGACGACCCGTTCGCCGGCGACCTGCTCGGCGCCGGCTGGATCATTGCGTCGATCGAGACGCCGTCGTCGACCTGGCTCGGGGCCAACTCCGAGCCCGACGCGCCGGTGCTGCGCTTCGGGCGCACCTCGTTGGTCACACCGTCGAGCGTCCTGCAGATCACGCTGGACGAGCGCCAGGAGACGCTGCTGAAGCAGGAGCCCGTGCTGGGCGACTTCGACTCCGCCCGCTACACCACCTACCGGGAGTGGGCCGTCGCCCCGGACGGGACGAGGGTCCCGATCTCGGTGGTCCATCGCAAGGACCTGGAACTGCCGGCCCCCACGCTGCTCACCGGCTACGGGGCCTACGAGATCAGCGTCGACCCGACGTTCAGGCCCCATCGGGTCTCGCTCTACGACCGCGGCGTCGTGTTCGCCATCGCCCACGTGCGCGGCGGCGGGGAGATGGGCCGCGCCTGGTACGAGGACGGGCGGATGGAGCACAAGGCCAACACGTTCTCGGACTTCATCGCCTGCGGCCGCCACCTGATCGACGCCGGCATTGCGCAGCCCGGCCGGCTGACGGGTCGGGGCGGCTCGGCCGGCGGCCTGCTCATCGGCGCCGTGGCCAACCAGGCACCCGAGCTCTTCCGCGCGCTGGTGGCGGAGGTGCCGTTCGTCGACTGCGTGACCACCATGCTCGACGACGAGCTGCCGCTGACGGTCGGCGAATGGGAGGAGTGGGGCAATCCCCTGGCGGACGAGTCGGCCTATTTCCGCATGCTGACCTACTCGCCCTACGACAACGTGACGGCGTCGAACGAGGACGGCTCGCCGCGCACCTACCCCGACCTCTTCGTCACCGGCGGCCTCAACGACCCCCGGGTGGCCTACTGGGAGCCGGCCAAGTGGGTGGCCAAGCTGCGGGCGACATCGCCCTCGACCAGGGTGCTCCTCAAGACGGAGCTGGGTGCGGGCCACGGCGGGCCCTCGGGTCGCTACGACGCCTGGAAGGAAGAGGCGCTGGTCTACGCCTTCCTGCTCGACGCCCTCGGCCTGGCCGAGACCAGCTGACGGCCGACCGCCGACCTACGTGGTCGTGGTCGTGCTGACGATGGTGCCGGCCCCCGTCGTCGAGGACGCCGTCAAGAAGTGGAGCGTGAACGGCGCCTGATTGCCGGGCGGCAGCGCCACGGTGGCGCCGTCGACGGTGGCGGCGAACGCGCCGGGCGCGCCGGCGATGACCGTCACCGGCCCGCTGGCGGCGATGGTGTGGGACTGCCCGGACTGCAGCGTCGTCGTGAAGAGCACGGCGCCGGTCGCGGTGTTCGTGACGTCGACCCAGCACTGCCCCGTCGTGGCGGCGACGTCGAGCGAGTACGCGGCGCCGGAGACGGTGTAGGTCGCCGTGTGCGTCGTCGCGGCCGTCGGCGCCGAGACGGATGGCGCCGCGGTGGTGCTCGTGGTGGTCGTCGTCTCGTGGTGGCTGGTGGCCGTCGTGGCCGGGTGCGTCGTGGTGGTGGCCGCCTTGTGCTTCCCGTCGTTGGAGTGCAGCCCGGTGAGGATGAGCACGAGGACCAGGACGAGCACGGCGCCGACCGCGGCAGCCGGGCCGCCCAGGCGGCGGGGCCGGTGGTTGATGGAGTGGATGACCCGGTCCTCGTTCCCCGTCATGAAGGTGGCGGGCACCGGGTCGGGGCTGGCGTCGTCGAAGGTCAGGGGCTTGGACGGATTGGGCACGGGCGGCGGCGGGACCGGGGGGACCACCGGCTTGTCCGACTCCGGTGAGGCGCACCGTCGAGGAGCCCGAGACGCGGAACGCGCTGGCCGGGAAGACCGCGCCCTCGGCCCCGTCGGCCGCATCGGCCTCGGCCTCGGCGCCGCCGCCGTTGCCGTTCGCCGCGTCGGTGGGATGCCCGCGGATCTCCTCGAGCGTGTGCAGCTGGCGGTGGTAGTGCTCGACGGAATGGACGTCGTCGTGCGAGCGCCGGGTCAGGAGGACGGCCGCGAGGACGCCCAGCACCACGACGACAACGATCAGCCCACCGACTAGCACCGCCCTCTATTCAACCCGATGAGCGGGGCGCAGAACACGGCACCTCCATGGCCTCCGGGAAGGCGTCGAGCAGAAGGCCGAGGCGACCGCCGCAGGCGGGCTCAGGAGGAGAGGCGAGGCCGGATGTCGTCCGGAATGTCGTCGCGCCGGGGGTTGGTCTGGTCCCGTTTCGAGAGGATCGGATCGGTGACGCCCCAGTCGGCCCCGACGGCGGGGTCGTCCCAGGCCAGCCCGTGCTCGTCGGAGTCGTCGTAGTAGTTGTCGACGAGATACGTGAGGAGGACGTCGCTCAGGGAGGCGAACCCGTGTGCGACCCCGGGCGGGATGTAGACGCCCTGATCGACGTCGCCGTCGAGATCGATGACCTCGGTCGCCCCGTCCGTGCGCGAGCCGACCCGCAGGTCGTGCAGGACGACACGGACCCGGCCCCGCAGGGCGTACCAGTAGTCGGCCTGGTGCAGGTGGAAGTGCAGGCCCACCACGGCGCCGGCCTGCTTCTCCGAGCGGTTGCCCTGAATCATCTCGGGGCGGTCGGGGAACCAGCTGCGGCGGTAGGTCTCCACGAAGCGGCCACGCTCGTCGCCGTGCACGTCGGGGCGCACCAGCACGACGTCGTCGATGACGGTGGAAGGGATCAGCTCTGGCATCGGGCGAACGGTATCAGGAGGTGTAGCGCCCGAAGCCGCCCCGGTAGAAGAGCAGCGGTCCGCCCTCGCCGATCTCCATGGCGACCACGTGGCCGGTGACGAGCTCGTGATCGCCGCCGTCGAAGATGTCGCCCAACCGGCATTCCACCACGGCGAGCGAGTTGTCGATGACCGGCGCGCCCGTGATGCCCTGCGACCAGCCGACGCCCTCGAACTTGTCGCCGCCCGAGATGGCGAAGGAGCGGCAGAGCGCCTCCTGGTGCTCGCCGAGGATGTTGACGCAGAAGTTGCCGGCCTTGGCGATGCGGGGCCAGCTCGTGGAGCTGCGGGCCGGCGCCAGGATGACCATCGGCGGATCGAGCGAGAGGGCGGCGAAGGACTGGCAGCTGAAGCCGACGGGGACACCGTCCTCCAGCGCCGTGACGATGGTGACCCCGGTGGCGAAGTGGCCGAGCACCTCGCGGAACCGGGCCTGGTCGAGGCCCGACATGTGTGCGTTCCTGCCTTATGCCTTGCCGAGATCGATCGACTGGGACTCGTGCGCGGACGAGATGTCCTCGACGGCCTTGGCCTCCGGGAGCCGGCGGGCGCCGTTGAGGATGCGGTCCAGCTCGCGGTCGGTGTGCGACGGGTCGTGGTGCGAGAGCAGCAGCCGCTTCGCCCCCGACTCGGCCGCCACGTGCACGGCGTAGGCGGCGGTCGAATGGCCCCAGTCGGCCTTGGCCGAGAACTCGTCGTCGGTGTACTGGCCGTCGTGGATCAGCAGGTCCACGTCCTGGCAGAGCTCCATGACGGTCTCGGGGATGGCCCGCCGGTCCAGCGGGGCCTGGTGGTCCGACATGTAGGCGATGGAGCGTCCCTCCGCCTCGATCCGGAAGCCCGAGCGTGACGCCCGAGTGCGGGACGGGCCGGGCCATCACCTTGGCCGACGCCGATGGAGAAGTCCTCGGAGCCGACGTCGATGGTGATGAGCTCGCCGCGGAACTGCTCCATGTGGATGGGGAACACGGGCGGCTGCACCGCCGCGTGCAGCGCGTCCTTCAGGGTGCCCTTGGGCTGGGCGGGCCCGTAGACGGTGAGGCGCGCGCCCGGATCGTGCAGGGGGCCGAAGAACGGGATCCCCAGAATGTGGTCGAAGTGCAGATGGGTGAGCAGCGCCGTGGCGTGCATGGGGGTGCCCAGCGCCCGCACCTCCCGGTGCAGCACGTCGCCGTAGGCCCGCAGGCCCGTGCCGAGGTCGACGATCAACGGCTCGTCGCCCTCGATGTCGATGACGAGGCAGGAGGTATTGCCGCCGTAGCGGCGGTACCGATCACCCGAGCACGGGCACGACCCCCGCACGCCGTAGAACGTGACGTTCACCCACTGCAACGCTACCCGCCCCGGCGCAGTACGTTCTGCGCCCATGGAGCACGTCGCTGCGAACGGCCTGGAATTCGCCTGCCTGACCGACGGGCCGGACGACGGGCCGCTCGCCCTCTGCCTGCACGGCTTCCCCGACTCGGCCCACACCTGGCGCTACCTGCTTCCTGCACTGGCCGCCGCGGGGTACCGGGCCGTGGCGCCGTTCCTGCGGGGTTACGCGCCGACGTCGCTGGCGCCCGACGGGCGCTACCAGGTCGGCGCCCTGGTGCGGGACGCCAACGCCCTGCACGAGGTCCTCGGCGGCGGCGACGACGCCGTCCTGATCGGGCACGACTGGGGCGCCCTGGCCACCTACGGCGCGGTGGCGCACCAACCCGAGCGCTGGCGGCGGGCCGTGACGGCGGCCGTGCCGCCCACGGCGTCGATCGGCATGTCGTTGCTCACCTACGCGCAGCTCCAGAAGAGCTGGTACATGTTCTTCTTCCTGTCCCCCTTGGCCGAGGCGGCGCTGCCGCTCGACGACTACGCCTTTCTCGGGGACCTGTGGCGCGACTGGTCGCCGGGCTACGACGGGGCGTGGGACGTGGCGCGGGTCAAGGAGTCCATCGGCGACCCCGAGCGCATTGTGGCGGCCATTTCGCTACTACCGCGCCATGTGGGACCCGACGCTGCAGGTGCCCGAGCTGGCCGACGAGCAGGCGGCGGCGCTGCTGCCGACGCCGAAGCCGACGCTGTATCTCCACGGGCGCGACGACCAGTGCATGCTGCTGTCGTCCATGGGGTCGCCGCTCGACTTCATGGCCGACGGTTCCGAGGTCGAGGTCGTCGACGACGCCGGCCACTTCCTCCACGTGGAGCGGCCCGACCTCGTCAACCGCCGCATCCTGGAGTTCCTGGAACTGTTCTCAGCGCAGGCGGAGGGCGGGGTCCTTCCCGCCCGACCACCGGGCGAACCCCTCGGCCACGACGGCGGCGGCCACGCGCTCGGCCCGCGCCGCATTGTCGGGCCATCCGCACGCCGCCGCCAGGGCGCTCCGGCGCACGGCGCCCCGGCGCAGCGCGTCGAGGAGCCGCCCCCTGCCCTGGCGGTCCGATCCCTCGAAGGCGCTCTGCGGCCGCGCCGTGGGGCTCAGCCGCCAGGGGTCGGCGCCGGCCGCCGCGGCGCCCTGACGACGCCAGGCGCACTGGCGCGCCAGCGGACAGCGCGCGCAGTCCGGGCGCGCCGCCGTGCACACGGTGGCGCCCAGGTCGAACATGGCCTGGTTGAACGCCCAGGACCGGCCGGCCGGCACCAGCCGGTCACCGAGGGCCGTGGCGGCGCGGACCGACAGGGGCGCGCCGGCCACGGCGCGGGCCAGGACGCGCACACCGTTGGTGTCGACGGCGGCGATGTCGTCGCCGAAGGCGAAGGTGCGCACGGCACGTGCGGTGTAGGGCCCGACGCCCGGCAGCGCCCGCAGGGCCGTGTCGTCGTGGGGCACCCGCCCGCCGTGGTCGGCCACCACGACCGTCGCCGCCCGGTGCAGGTTCAGCGCCCGCCGGTTGTAGCCCAGCCCCGACCACTGGCGGACCACCGCCGCCGGTCCCGCCGCCGCACAGGCGGCCGGGGTGGGGAAGGCGGCCAGGAAGCGCTCGTAGTGGGGCACGACGCGGTCGACCTGGGTCTGCTGCAACATGACCTCGGAGACCAGGATCGGCCAGGCCGCACGGGTGTGCCGCCAGGGCAGGTCGCGCCGGTGCCCCTCGGCCCACTCCAGCAGCCGGGCCCGGAAGCGCCGGACCCGATCGGCCTGCCAGGACGGGCGGGGCGTCAGTCCCAGACGTCGTCGCCGTAGGGACGCTGGCGCGCCGGTGCCGCGGCCGTCTTCCAGACCATCAGCTTGCGCCGGAAGTAGCAGACCTCTTCGCCGCGCTGGTTGAAGGCCTTGGTCTCGACCGTGACGATGCCGCGGTCGTCCTTGGACTTCGACGGCGTGGCGTCGAGCACCTTCGTCTCGGCGTAGATGGTGTCGCCGTGGAAGGTGGGCGAGCGGTGCAGCAGCGACTCGACCTCGAGGTTGGCGATGCACGAGCCGCTCACGTCGGGCACGCTCATGCCGAGGGCGAGCGAGTAGACGAGGTTGCCCACCACGACGTTCTTGCCCTGGACCGTCTCGTGCTCCGCGAACCACACGTTGGTGTGCAGCGGGTGGTGGTTCATCGTCATCATGCAGAAGAGGTGGTCGTCGTACTCGGTGATGGTCTTGCCGGGCCAGTGCCGGTAGATGTCACCGGGGACGAAGTCCTCGAGGTAGCGGCCGAACGGCCGGTCGTACACGGTCATTCGGCTGCCGGCTCGGGTCGGGGACGCGTGGTGAAGCCGAGCGAGGCGTTGGGCAGCGACTCGCCGTCGATCATCAGGCGCCAGGCGAAGCGGGTGCCCGGGGCCAGCGGCAACGGGCCGAGGTTCACGGCGAGCGCGACGTCGATGGGCGAGCCCTCGGGAATCCCCTGGGGCTGGCTGACGGTGAACTCCCCGCGCACCTCGACCGGCTGGGTCCCCTCGGTCGTCTCCATCAGCACGGGCTGGCCGTCGGCGTCCTCCAGGAAGAGCTCCCAGTGGTGCGAGGCCTCGGCCTCGTGCCAGTCGACGTCGATCTTGAGCGCAACGGCGGAAGGCACGGGGTCGGGCCCGGTCATGCTCCAGCCGCCGCCCAGAATGAAGAGCTTGCCGTCGGACACCTGGGCCGCGTCGCACAGCAGCATGGTTACTTTCACGAAGGGGGAGGTTACCGGTCGCCGGCCGGAACGCCCGTTCGGCGCGCCGGTCCGCCGAGCCGGGCAAGACGAGGCCGGTCCCCCACTGCGCCGTAGAGTGCAAAACCATGGTCGAGCACGTGGGCGAGATGATCGGGCTGCGCGACGACGTCTACCGCCGGCCGCTGGCCACCGCGCTGTCGCGTCTGGGGCTCGGGGACGGTTGGCGCTGCGTCGACGTGGGCGCCGGCGGCGGCGACGTCTCGGTGGCGCTGGCCGAGATGGTGGGCCGGGACGGGCGGGTCTACGCCGTCGACAGCGATCCGGCGGCGCGTGACGAGGTGGCACATGCCGCCGCCGCGGCGGCGCACGCCCAGGTGATCGCCCTGACCCAGGCCGGCGAGGATCTCTCACTGCCCGAAGAGGTCGACCTCGCCTTCTGCCGTTTCCTCCTGTTGCACGTGATCGATCCGGCGGTGGTGGTCGCCAAGATGGCCGCCGCCGTCCGCCCCGGCGGCTGGGTCGTGGCCCAGGAGCCGATCACGTCGGCGGGCCGTATCGACGGCGCCGCCCTCTCCATGCCCGACGCCCGCCATCCCGACGTCGGCGCACTGCTCCCTGCGCTCGTGCGACAGGCCGGGCTGGAGGTCGTCGACGCCTGGGCCGAGGCGCCGGCCGGCGTCGGCCCCGGTCCCGTCACCCGCTACCTGGAATCGCTCACCGGGGTTGACCCCGGCGAGGACCCGGTCGTCCTCCCCCCGCTCGTGACGGTCATCGGCCGCCGTCCCTGAACGGCCGCATTCCGGCCGGAAAAGGGGCACTTTGGCGAGCCATTAGGGTCGCTCACCGTGACGACGCCCACCGCTCCGGACCTCGCCGGCGCCGCTGACGCGGTTGCACTGGCCCAACACCTGGTCGACCAGGCCTGTGCCGCCGTGCGCGAGCGCGGCGGCATCGACCCGAACCAGGTGGTGGCCTACGACGTGGCGCACGCCGCCGCCGCGGTGGCCTCGGCGCGGGCGACGTTGGAGTACGGCGCGCTCGGTGACGTCGAGGCGCGCATTGCGTCCGCCTTCGTGGCCGACGTGGTGGCGGACCTCGTCGGCGCGCGTCGCCGGCCGCGAATCGCTCTGGGGCGTGGAGCCCGGCTGGGAGACGCCGGCGGCCGGCTTCCTGACGGCGCAACGCGATCCGGCGGTGCTGGCCGACCTGGCCACCACCGAAGGCCCGCGCCACCTGGGCGAGGACTTCGAGCTGGTGCGCGAGACGTTCCACCGCTTCGCCGAGGACAAGGTGCGGCCGCACGCCGAGCACGTGCACCGCGAGAACCTGGACATCCCCGAAGAGGTCATCGAAGGGCTGGCGGAGCTCGGCGGCTTCGGGCTCTCGGTCCCCGAGGAGTACGACGGCTTCGCCTCCGGCGGGGAGAGCGACTACATGGGCATGGTCGTGGCCACCGAGGAACTGAGCTGGGGCTCGCTCGGCGTGGGCGGCTCGCTCATCACGCGGCCCGAGATCCTGACCCGGGCACTCGTCTACGGCGGGACCGAGGAGCAGAAGAAGCAGTGGCTGCCCAGGTTGGCCTCGGCCGAGATTCTGGCCGCCGTCGCCGTGACCGAGCCGGACTTCGGCTCCGACGTCGCCGGCATCGTCACGGCCGCCACGCCGGTCGAGGGCGGCTGGGTGATCAACGGCGTGAAGACCTGGTGCACCTTCGCGGCACGGGCGGACGTGCTCATGCTGCTGGCCCGCACCGACCCCGACCGCTCCCTGGCGCACCGCGGCATTTCGATGTTCGTCGTCGAGAAGCCACGCGGTGACGGCCACGGCTTCGTGTTCACCCAGGAGCAGGAGCCGGGACGCCCGTCCGACCTGCCGGCCGGCCGCCTGGAGGGGCGACCGATCGACACGCTCGGCTACCGGGGCATGCACTCCTACGAGCTGGCCTTCGAGGACTGGTTCGTCCCCGAGGCCAACCTCATCGGTGGCCGCGACGGCTTGGGCAAGGGCTTCTACCTGCAGATGCAGGGGTTCGAGAACGGCCGGCTGCAGACCGCGGCGCGGGCGCTCGGCATCATGCAGGCGGCCTACGAGGCGGCGCTGGCCTATGCGGCCGAGCGCAAGGTGTTCGGCTCGCCCATCGGCGAGTACCAGCTGACCCGGTACAAGCTCGGCCGGATGGCGGTGATCATTCAGGCCACCCGACAGAGCTCGTACCACGTGGCCCGCCTGATGGCCCGCGGCGAAGGCACCCTGGAGGCCTCCATGGTCAAGGCCTACGTCTGCCGGGCCGCCGAGTGGGTCACCCGCGAGGCCATGCAGATCCACGGCGGCATGGGCTACGCCGAGGAGTTCGGTGTGAGCCGCTACTTCGTGGACGCCCGGGTGCTCTCCATCTTCGAAGGCGCCGACGAGACGCTGGCGCTGAAGGTGATCGCCCGCCGGCTCATCGGCTGATCCCCTCCGGCGGGACCTAGCCGGCGCTGCGGGTCAGCCCGGCGCGCTCGCCGCGGCTGACGAACTTGACGGCCATTTTGCGGCTGGCCTCGTCGATCATCTCGTCGCCGAACATGACCGCGCCCTTGCGGTCGTCCTCGGTGGCCTTGCGGTAGGCCTCGAGCAGGTCGAAGGCGTGGTCGAATTGCTCCTGGGTCGGCGAGAAGACCTCGTTGAGCGTCGTCGCCTGATCCGGCGTGAGGGCCCACTTCCCGTCGTAGCCCAGCATGCGGGCGCGCATGGAGTAGTCGCGCAGGGCGTCGAGCTCGCGCACCTTGAGGAAGGGCCCGTCGATCACCTGGAGGCCGTTGGCCCGGCCCGCCATGAGGATGCGGCTGAAGACGTAATTGAAGTGGTCGCCGGGGTACTCGGGGATTTCGATGCCACCGGTCAACACCGGCATCTCGATGCTGGCGGCGAAGTCGGCCGGGCCGAAGATGATCGTCTCGAGCCGCGGGGACGCGGCACAGATGTCGTCGACGTTGATGAGGCCACGCGCCGTCTCGATCTGCGCCTCGATCCCGATGTGCCCGACCGGCAGGCCCGACTTCTTCTCGACCTGGGTGAGGAGCAGATCGAGCGCGACGACGTCGGAGGCGTACTGCACCTTGGGCAACATGATTTCGTCGAGCCGCTCGCCGGCATTGCCCACGACCTCGATCACGTCGCCGTAGGTCCACTCGGTGTCCCAGGCGTTGACCCGCACACAGAGCACACGGTCGTCCCAGGGCAGGTTCTTGATGGCGTCGACCACCTTGGGCCGGGCGGCCTCCTTCTCGAGCGGCGCCACGGCGTCCTCGAGGTCCAAGAAGGTCATGTCGGCCGGCACGGTCGGGGCCTTGGCCAGGAACTTCTCGTTCGAGCCGGGAGTGGAGAGGCAGGAACGCCGGGGCAGATCACGGGATCGTTCGGACATGACCCAATGGTAACAAACGGGTCCCGACGCCTTTCCGGAGCGGGTCCTGCGCCGTCTTGCGGCGTGGCGCGGCGGGCCGCGCCCAGCGCGTCAGCCGAGCTGTTCGGAGAAGAAGGCGACCGTGCGGTCCCACAGCGCGCGCGACGCCTCGGCGTCGTACACCTCCGGACGCGTGTCGTTGAAGAAGGCGTGGTCCGCGCCCGGATAGATGATGATCTCCACGGACTTGCCCAGGCCGCGCAGCTCGTCGGCCAACGCGTTGGCGGCCTCCGGTGTGAAGAAGTCGTCCTTCTCGGCGTAGTGACCGAGGACGGCGGCCGACATGGCGGCGTAGTCCGGCTGCGCGTCGGGCCACGGGATGATGCCGTAACACGGCACGACCGCCGCCACGGCGTCGGGGCGCTGCGTGGCGAGCACCAGTGCCAGCCCGCCACCCATACAGAACCCGATCACGCCGACCTTGTCGCCCGAGCTCCGCCGCAGCAGCTCGTCCACGGCGCCACTCATGTCGCGGGCGGCCTGGTCCATCTGCATGGCCATCATCGCCTTGCCGGCCTCGTCGGGCTCACCGGGTCGCACCTTCTTGCCGTGGTAGAGGTCCGGGGCCAGGGCGACGAAACCGGCGGCGGCGAAGCGATCGCAGACGTCCTCGATGTGGTCGACGAGGCCCCACCACTCCTGGATGACGATCACTCCCGGGCCACTCCCGCTCTCGGGAGTGGCCAGATAGCCTCCCGCCGTCGACCCATTACTTGCGAATTCGACCATCTCACCCATATGCCCGACCGTAGTTCCCCCCAATGGCTTCCGTTATCTCCTCAGAGTTCACAAAAAGTTCGAATTTCTTGGTTCCGCCGGGTGAACTGCATATTCGCACCCTCGGTACTACCATAAACACCCGTTTCCCACCGAGGGTGTTTGAATCGAAGAAGGGCGTCCGATAAGAATGTTCCCCATCGTGACTGACGTAGAGCGGGTTCACCACCACTCCACGCCGCGGTCTCCCAGGAGTGCTCGTCTGCTCCAGCGGGTCGGGATCCCCGCGCTGACCGTTGTCTCAGTGTTGACAAGCACTGTGTTCATGGTTGCGCGCCCCGCCGCCGGTGACGCCATCGCCAGCGCCAAGGCCAAGGCCGCGGCGATCGAGGCCCAGCTGACCCAGGCGCAGGATCAGATGTCGGCGCTGAGCCAGCAGTACGACGCCGCGCAGTACCACCTGTCGCAGATCAACTCGAGCATCGCGACCACCAAGGCCAACGTGGCGGCGGACGAGTCCCAGGTCGCCCAGGACAAGGCCACGCTCTCCAAGGCGGCGGTGGCGAACTACATCTCCGACGGCACGGCCGCCGGCCAGAACCCCATCTTCAGCGGGAACGAGCAGACGCTCGGCGCCAGCGACACCTACAACAAGGTCGCCCAAGGTGACATCTCTCTCGCCGTCGCCAACCTGCACACTGCGGAGAACTCGCTGAACTCACAGGTGAGCCAACTGCAGGACGAGCAGTCCCAGGCCCAGACGCAGGTCACGGCCGAGCAGAACGCGGTGTCGCAGAACCAGCAGGCCATTGCGTCGCAGAAGAGCGCCCTGTCCCAGGAACAAGGTCAGATCGAGCAGCTCGTCAAGGAGCAGCAGGCAGCCGAGGCGGCTGCAGCGGCCAAGGCGGCGCAGCAACGCCAGCAGGCTGCGGCCGCAGCTGCCGCAGCCGTGACGGCGGCACCTGCTTCGCATGCGGCGGGCGCTGCGCCGCCGCCGCGCTGAGCCAGGCCGCTCCCCCGCCCTCCTCCCCCGGTGGCGCCGGCGCCCTCCAGGCCGCCGAGAGCCAGATCGGCGTCCCCTACGTCTGGGGCGCCGAGTCCCCCAAGGGCTCAGCCAGCCCCGGCTTCGACTGCTCCGGCCTGACCGCCTGGTCGTGGGGCCAGGTCGGGTGTCGGCCTCCCCCACTACTCGGGGGCCCAGATGGGCGACTCGACGCCGGTGCCCGTCAGCGACCTGCAGCCGGGCGACCTGCTCTTCTACGGCCCCGGTGGGTCGCGAGCACGTGGCCATGTACGTCGGTGGCGGCTCCATGATCGAGGCGCCGTACACCGGGGCCTCGGTCTGGATCACCGGTCTCCGTCTCGGTGGCAACTTCGTCGGTGCCGGCCGGCCGTAGCCGGCCCCGCTCTCCACGCGCGCCCGCCTTCTCCGCCTCCCTCCGTCCGCTCCGCCCTCCGGGTCTGACCGGTGCCCGATGGAGCCCCTCCCCGCCCCCGGGCCCTGCGCTCGGGCTCCGGGTCCTAACCTGGCCCGGACCGAGCCATGAAACCGATCCCCGTCGAGTTCCACATCGGACCGCTGCAGGTCCACACGTACGGCATCGGGCTCGCGCTCACGTTCTGGTTCGGCTTCGTCTACTTCGAGCGGCGGCTGCGGAAGAACGGCTACCCCACCGACTGGCTCGTCCCGGTGTTCCTCTGGATCATCCTCGCCGCCGTGGTGGGCGCCCGCGCCATGCACGTGCTGTCGAACCTCAGCTACTACACGCAGAACCCCGGGGACATCTTCGCCATCTGGCACGGCGGCCTGTCCTCGTTCGGCGGCCTGCTGCTGGCCGTGCCGGTCGGCATCATCCTGACCCGTCGGCGCTGCCCGGAACTCCCGATGGGCCGGGCCCTCGACCTCGTCGTGCCCGTCCTGCTGGCCTGCTGGGCCCTCGGCCGCCTGCTGGGACCGCAGCTGATGGTGGCGGGCGGTGGTCACCCGACGCACCAGTGGTTCGGGATGTACTACTCCGGCCAGGCGGGCCGGCGGTTGCCGGTCCCGATCTTCCAGGCGCTCGAGGACTTCGCCGTGTACCTCGTCCTGATCGCCATTGAGCGGCATCTCGATCGCTGGCCGGACGGATCACGACGGACGGGCTACCCCACGGGAACCGTGCTCGGCACGGCGATGATCCTGTGGGGCATCGAGCGCTCGCTCGACGAGCACCTCTGGCTGGGCGAGGACGGACGGCTCGGCTCCGACCTCGTGCAGCTCGCCGGCGTGCTCCTCGTCATCGGCGGCGCGGTGATCCTCGTGCGGACCCGCCGCCATTGGAAGCAGTGGCTCCTCACCCACGACGGACCCGAGACCGTGGCGGCCGTGGAGAGCGCGGAACAGCCGGCCTGACGTCGGTCCGGCCGGCGCTCGCGTCGTCGCTAGTTGTGGTGCACGGGGGCGGGTCGCAGCCTCGTGCGGTCGCCCCGGCGCTCAATGGCCATGACCTCACCGTCGCGGAAGATCCATCCCACCTGGCGCCACGGGCGCAGCTCGGGAATCGTCTCGACGCTCGATCTCACTTCTCGGCGTACCAGTGTCCTCATGTCCCCGTTCCCCATTTCCCCACCACGTCTTCCCGTCCGCTACAAGGGGAACGGCGCAACGGGTGGGGAACCTTGCGGGGCGCCCGGGAGCCGCCCCCGGTCCTGGTGCTCTTGGCGCCTCGGGGGTCCGGCAGGGCGCTGAGGGCGGTTGGCAGCCCGCTCTTCGACCTGGTCTACCCCGGCAAGGAGAAGACGGCGAAGTCATCGCCGTTCCCACGGGCCTCGTCGAGAACCTTCGAGGTAGCCCTCAGGTCGTCGTAGACCGATTGGACCGAAGCCCACGAGATGTCGTCGAGGACGATGAACCCCCCGGGGCGGACTCGCGGCCGATAGAGCTCGTAGTCGAGCTCCACCGCAGCTCGATCGTGGTTACCGTCGATGTGGATCAGGTCCAACGAACCAGGCGGAAACCGAGAAGCCGCGACTTCGGATGTCTCGCGAATGAGCTGAGCGAACCGTGAAAGGGACCTGTCGTCGATGAGCGCCTGAACGTGTGCTCGGATCGCGTCCCAATCCTGTTCGTCCGCCCAGCCCACGAGGACGTCGCCCACTTCGTGATCGTCGGTCTGACGCGCCGCAGTCGCAGAGTAGGGATCGATGCCATACGCGATGCCGGAACCCAGCCACTGGAACGCTGCCCCCATAGGCAGAAACGAGCGGCCCCTGTAGACGCCTATGTCGACCGCGATCGTCGCACCAGATCCGATGATCAGCTCGGCGATCCTGCCTGCCTTCGCCTCGCTACATCCTCCCCCGAAGTCAATCGGGACCTCACCGAGTAGCTCGTGGATCAGCTTCCCGACCTCCGTCGGAAGTGAGTCCGCTCCGACCGCGGGGCCGTCATTTCCCATGGTGGCAGGCTAACCGGACGGCCCTCTCCCAGGCGATGGGCCGACGGATCTGGGCGAAGGCTCCGGCTGGCGTGTGTGTCCGAGAGGACTCGCTCTTCAATGACGCGAGAAGCTCCGCACCGGGCGCCGCATGGAGCCGGGACCGAGTCATCGCTGGCGGAACCTCTGTTGGCCTGCTCCACGCGTCCGCTTGGGATTTCGAGGCCCGTCGGTCAATGGCGACGCGGCCACGAGCGATCGGCTGCGAAGATTGCGGCTGTGCGGGTCCTGCTCACCGATGGTTCGGGGCTGACTGCCCGACAGGTTGCCACCGAACTCGCTCTGGCCGGCCATCGCGTGGAGGTTCTGACTCCCGATCCGCTGGCACTCACACGATTCACCAGACACGTTGCCAAACTGCACAAGGTGCCCCCCTACGGGTCGGACCCCTTTGCCTGGCTGGACGCTGCGCTCGATGTGTACCGAAGCGGTGCTTTCGAAATGCTCTTCCCAACCCAAGAACAGGTCGCCGTACTGGCGGCGGCGCGTCCGCCTGTTGTGACAGCCGTTCCGACCTTCGAAGCGTTGTCTCAGGTGCAGGACAAGATTTCCGCCTCTTGCACGCTTGCTTCACTCGGCATCCCTCAACCTCGATCGGTGAAAGTGAATCAGCCCGCCGACCTCGAGGAGTGGGACAGTTTCCCAGCCTTCGCGAAATCGCCCATCGGTACGGCCACGAGCGGCATTCGAATGATCCGCCGGCGCTCCGAGCTCGCATGGGAAGGGGAACCGTTCCTTTTGCAGGAGCGCGTCGAAGGCCCCCTCGTCATGGCCCAGTCCGTGTTCGACCAAGGCCGACTGGTCGCAAGTGCGGCCAATCTGCGAGTCCGGGAAGGGGCACACGGAGGGGCGAGCCACAAGCAGAGCATCGACCTTCCGATCGTGCGCGAATACCTTGCGGGACTTGGAGCACAGTTGAAGTGGCATGGCGCGCTGTCCGCCGATGTCATCCTCGGAGCAGACGGCCCCTCTTTCATCGACATCAATCCTCGTCTGGTGGAACCCGCCAACGCCCGACGCGCAGGTGTGAACCTGGTCGACTCCCTGATCGCCGTTGCGCTCGGTCGTCACCCTCATGCACAATCCGTCGAGCGGAGCGAGGTGGCTACCCATCAATTGCTGCTGGCGGTGCTCGGCGCAGCCCAATCAAGCCAGGCAAGGCGTGCGGTCCTTCGAGAGTTGCGAGACGCCGCCCTTCACCGAGCGAGCTACAAGGGGAGCGTCGAAGAGCTCACTCCGGTGAGCCACGACCTGCGGGCAGCCATTCCGGTGACCGCTGCCGCCTTGGCAACACTGGCCTGGCCGAGCTCATGGCGCTCCTTCTCCTCGGGCGCTGTCTCGAACTACACGCTCAGCCCCAGCGGTTGGAGGGCCATCGTGTCGTCGCGGGAGACGCCACTTTCCTGATCAGACAGGGGTGTCCAAGGACTCTCACCATTGGCTCGCGGCGCCCCGCAATGGGAACCAGCTCCACGACGTGTCCCGTACGCGGAGACTGCGCCAGGGGCGTTCGGTCAGTTCTGCTTTGTCAATCGCTGGCGGTCCTCGATGGCCTTGATCGTCTCGTCTGAGTCTTCCTCCAGCATCATGAGTCCGCTCTCGGCCTGGGGAAGGGCACGCAGGAGCTCGTCGAGCTTTCTCTGGGTTGCCACCTGTTCACGACCCTGCGTGTGCTGGATGACGACCACCATCATCAACGTGATGAAGGAGGTTCCCACCTCGAAGGCGGTGGTCCAGGTGGCGGGAAAGCCGAGGATCGCACCCACCACGACCGCCGCGGCCAGGACCGTCCCGAGAAGGAGTGTCGCCCACGGCTGAGAGGTGTAGTGGTCGATCTTGTGAAGCCATCGACTGCTCCGGGTCAGGCGCTCGGTCTTCGGGACGATCCGGCTCCTGCCCGAGACCTCGTGGAAGGAACTCATGTCGGACGGACCAGGTGGGCTGTGCTCATCAGGGTACGTCTCATACCCAACCATTCGAATCCGAAAGACCGATCTCCGAGAACGCCTCCATCCGCCGGAAGGGTGCACACGACGGCGGCGGGGGGCGATCTGCGACAGAATCATCCGTGTGGGAGGTGCGCTCGCCATCGTCTTCGGGATTGTTCTCGGACTGCTCGGCCTCACGTTGCTGTCCGACTACCGAAGCTTCGGAACGCAGATCTTGAAGAGGACCATGCCCAATTCCCTGCAGACGGGCGATCCCGAGAAGTATCGCAGGACCCTCGGAACCGGCTACCTGATCGGCGGGATACTCCTCGCATCCGTGGGGATCATCGTCGCCTAGACGGACGCTCCCCCGTGCGCCAGGACAGGGCACCCCGTCCCGCACTCCGGAGGTCTCTATTCAGGTCGAGCCCTCTGCCGAACGTTCCTCTGGCTCGTAGGTGAGGAGCAGCACGCCGGTCGAGGTCTCGGTGCACTCCGTGAGCCGCAGCCGCACGGGAGTGGGATATTCCCGGAAGAGCCGCTTGCCCTTACCGAGTACCAGCGGATGCAGCATGATCCGGTAGGTATCGATCAGTCCGTTCGCGACAAGCGACTGCACGAGGACGCCGCTGCCCAGGACGGTGATGAAGCCGTCACCCTCCGCCTTGATGCCGCGGACTGCCTCGACGATGTCGCCGTCGAGGACCTGGCAGTTCGCCCATTCCAGATCTTCTTGGCGCAGCGTCCTCGTCGCCACGTATTTCGGCGCTGCATTGAGACTCGCCGCGATGGGGTTCTCGGAGGATTCGTGGGGCCAGTGCGCGGCCATGTGCTCGTAGGTCTTGCGCCCAAAGAGGTAGGCGGACGTCTGGCCGATGCCGTCCCCGGCTTGCTGAGCTACCTCGTTGCCATAGGGTCCGCTCCAGCCGCCGTACTCGAACCCCCCCTCTCGGTCCTCGTCGGGGCCGCCGAGGCCCTGCATGACTCCATCGAGTGTGACGAACTCGACGACAGACAATTTGCGCATGACTCCTCCTCGGACCGCAAGAGCCCACTGTTCCCCGGGGATGACCTCGACTGTGTCAGAGCCTGCCTAACGTGCCATGGGTTCTGGTTCGGGCACGGGAGAAGGCGGGTTCGGCTCGGGCTGAGGTTCCACGGGTGTCGGCTCCTGGGGAATGGTCACATCTTGGCGATACCCCAGGCCCAACGCTGTCAACCTGATCTCTCGGTCTGCCCTCGCTCTGTCGAGAGGCGGCCCGAATCGCTCAGAAGACGTAGGGCACGAGCATCTTCGTCGAATGCTTGTAGGCCGGGTAGGTGTCAGGAAACTGTTCAGCCAGGAAGCGCTCCTCAACGGTCGCGGCGTAGATGAAATAGAGCCCGGCCAAGCCCGTCGCGATCAGCCAGAACCAGCTGAGCGCCACCGAGGTGCCGATGGTCGCGAACAAGATCCCCGAGTAGATGGGATGGCGGGTCAGACGGTAGGGGCCACTGGTCACCAGTTCGGGTTCGGCCTTCTGCGACATAGGGGTACCCCAGTTGCGCCCGATGTTCACGCGGGCCCACACGGCGAAACCCAGGCCGAGAACGAAGAGAACGAGCCCGATCCCGGCCCTCCATGGGTTCGTGTTGAGGCTCTCGTCCCGAAACGCGCCCAGCCGGAGCAGGACCAGCACCACGACGATGATCAGCGCCCGAATGCGCAGTTCACGGGACCACGGGATGCGTCCCCTCTTCATTCTGAACGCGGCCACCAGCCAGTAGACCCAGAACAGCGCCCACCCGATGGCGAAGACGAGTTCGATCGCGTGCATCGGGCTCAGACTTCCATCGATCCGTCATTATGCCCGTCAACACGAGAGGGATTGCGCACACGGATCGGCATGTTGATGCGCCGGAACCTCAAGGACGCTTCTGTCGGGCCCTGACCGCCGCGACCGCCTTTTCGACTCGCCGGATCCGGGTGTCGGCGGATTTCGCTTGCTCTATGGGGTCGATGAATGCTCTCTTCTGACTTGGCGTCAACCCAGCGAAGAAACCGGCATCTTCTGGATCCGAAGCCAACACCCGGGCAAGGTCTTCGGGGACTTCGATTTCCGCAGGAGCAACGTCGAGAGTTACGGACACCTTGACGGAGTCCCCTGCGGCAGCGCCGATCAAATCCCTGCGCTCGGCGCTCACGGGGATCTTGAAGGCTCCCTTCATCGATCCGATCGTGGTGGAGAAGCTGTATTTGTTGATCGTCACCAACACTCTGGGCCGCTTGCCGGCGTCGAGCGCGGTGATGATCTCGGGGGGAACGGTGATCCCGGTCGCCGTCTTGCCATCGAGGTCCAGCGTCGCCTGAAATTCCACTCCCCATAGTTATCAAAGCATTGCCCCCCGCACGGGTGAGGGCGTCAGGATTCCAGATCGGTGCGGGGAGTCCGGCTACCGGCCCATTGGACGATGATGCCGTCTCGACGCATCATCGCCATGAACCCGGATATGGAGATGAAGATCGCGATCGCCGTGAGCCCGTAGGTGACCACCGAGCGCTCCAGCACGAACGATCGTAGTGATGAGGACACGAGCAACCAGAAGACGAGCCCAGCGTTCAGCATCAGGACCGTCGCCCAAAGGACGGAGATCCGGATGAAGAACTGACGAACCAGAGGCCGCTTCATGATCGCGGGGTCCATCGGGCAGAAATCGTGTGCGAAACGTTGCGTGAACGGCCGACCCACCAGGGCCGAGACGAGCAAGGCAACCGAGATTGCCACGGTACCCGCCGTCGGCTGCGCAAAGTAGAGGAAGGCGCTTCCCGTGACGAAGGCAACCGCTGTCCTCAAGGTGAGGAGAATCGTTCCGAAAAGCAACAGCATCGAGACCCGCTCACGCTTCACGAGTCGCCGACCCAATGCAAGGTACGACCAGGTGAGAGCAGCGATCAATGCCCCCCGGAAACCGGTCAGCACCAGCAGGAGGTAGAACACGATCAGAGGGCCGAGCACTCCTTCGAGCACGACGGGAAGTGCATGGCGGAGAGCCTTGCGAGGCCGGGGCATCAGAAGCACTGAACCTTGTCGCCCATCCGGATCGGATGTCGGACGCAACCGAAGCATGTGCCACGGTTCGCCGGTCCCGCCGGTGGATCTGGTTGCCACAGTGCTGCCGGCCTTGCCACCGTAAGCGGAGGCGCTTTGACCCGAATTGAGGTAACCGGATCGTACACCGACGCGCTGATGAGATTTCGTCAGCGCTGTCCCTTTTACCGCGCGACCCGAAAGATGTTGTGCGGCCCTTCCAGAGTGACTGCGCCTGACGCCTCGCCCCGGACCGGCGTACGGGGACACCCCTAAGCACCGCTGACTGGGTGGTTAGGGCCATCGGTATTCGTGCCGAGTAGTGCTTTGTGGTCCTCGTCGGAACGGTCGTTGCGATCTCTGCCCCGCACCACCGCAATCTGGCCCTGGGGATTGCGGGCTCTGTATTCGTCTGGGCCTCCCTCGGTCTCCTGGGGATTGAGGTAATCAGGCGGATCGCCCGGCAGGCTGAAAAGTCGCGTCAAGTTCTCGGCGAGAAGGGTCCGGGGTTCGCCGCCCGCCTGGAGAGAGACTTTGAAAAGCCAAAGTTCAGACGCCGAATGCGGATCATGTGGATGATCGACGTAGGCGTCGGCCTCGTCGCTCTCGTCGTGTTTTCTCTTGGATAAGGGTGGCCCACGTGTGTCGCAAGGTGGCACCCAGTCCCGGCGAAGTGGGGCACTCGAGGCATAGCTCCGGGTCAGACCTTGGCGGCCGCAGTGACGACACCCTTCTGGACTAGGACGTTCACCCGATTCGCTCGGTAGTCGGAATGGAACACGCTGACCTTCCTCGCTGCCGTCGTAGCTTCAGACTCCTCAGCGTCGACGACCCGAAGATTCAAACTGTTGACCTGCAAAGAGACCTGCGCCAGGGGGAGTCCAACAAACTCGTCACACCTCGGGTGCTCGCCAGCCATTCGGTCGAACCACTCGATCCAATCCACCCGACAACGTGATAACCGGCCGAGTCTTCGCAACTGAGCGGTCGGTTGGCTGCCACCATCAGGCGTTCGCCGAGGCTGTTGCGTTGACCCACTGAGGACGCAGGCGTTAGGGGGCAGCCAGGAGGCGCCCCTTCGTCGCTCTGAGTCTGCAGCAGCTACGAGTTCGCTGTTGCCTTGTCGATCGCATCAGCCGCCCACTGACGGACCTCCGACAACGATGCGGGTCCAAGGTATGCCACCGCCACAAGGTTGTCGCCTTGTACGAACCATCCGAAATCGGAGCGGTGATCGGTGCCGTCACCCAAGAGGCCGGTTCGCACCGGCGGACCTCTGAGCAAGGCCATAAAACGCCGAAGTCGGGTCGGACGGTACGAGCCGGAAACCGCGATGACCAGGCGGCCCTGGCGCAACCTTTGTCAATGCGCATCGGACGATCATTTCGAAGACAGCCTGCGGATCCGTCGAAGGCTGCATGATCGTTACCTCAAGGGTCGACGGCTCGCCGCGGGTGTTCTTGGAGAACAACGCCTGACTGAACGGCCCGCCGAACGCGGTGCCGATTCCCGGACACGTCGGAGATCCCTCAGTGACGGGAGCCACTGCTGCCCTCACCCCTACCAGCTTCCACCCGTCCCCGAGGTCCGACGGCAACAACTGCGCCGCCTTCAGCGTTGCGGGCGTCGCCGGGGCCTTCCTTGTTTCGGTGAAGACGACCGTCCCAAACGCGCACAAGGAAAGGACCCCTACCAGCGCCCACGGAATCAGTCTTCGCACCAACAACAAGCTACTGAGACTTCTCCCGGCCGGCTTGGACGTTCAGTAAGCGCCTTAACTGGACTCTAAGGTATTGGCGATCCAACCCCACTCTGCGCGACCCCACTAAGACGTCCCGGTCCGGCGTTAGGGGATGCTCGACGATCGAGCGTGATCTCCTGCCGTAGCCTTCTCCGCCATGGCTTCGGTGGCACGGCGACGTTGGATCCCGGCGATTCTCGTCTCCACAGTCATCGTCCTGACGGGCGGAGCTGCAGCCCTGGGAACCTCCCAGCAGCCTTCAGGATCTTCCTTGGAGGTGGCAATGCTCAAGAGTGAAATGCTGACCCCAGGCCAGATCGACCCTGGTTGGCAACAGGAGTCCTACGGGTCTGTAGCTGGCGTCACGAGGGATACGTGGAATCCGACACAGTGTTGGAAGTGGGGAACAACCTTCGGAGGATCGGTGGTATCTCGGCATTTGGAGGGCACGCCGTATGGCGTTCCTTTCTTGGACGAGACGATCATGGCGCCGTCAGCAGGGGCGAAGGCGGTCTACGAGATGATGCAGCGCTGCCCTGGACCGCTCCCTCCACGCCTGCATCAGGGAGTGCTTCATCGGCTCCCGACGAATCGCACCACGATCTTCGATGGGATCGGTAACCCCTCTAGCGGTTCGGTGGCGATGGACGGTGGTCGTCGGAGCGTTGCCGCTCTGTTCGTTCAGGGCTCGAAGTTGGTGTTCTTCGACTATCTAGGCAGCGCATCCTTAGGCCAGATCCGGCTGTGGGCACAAAACGCTGCAAGCAAGGTGGGCTGAACACCTTGCTCTCACGCCCGTCGTACTGGGACAGTACCCGCAGTTCATCCTCGCGGCATCAAGTCGATTTTTCGTCGCTCTCGCCTGGCTGGCAGATCAGAATTGGGATTGCGCGGCTGGTCCTGGACCGGTAATCGGCATAAGGGGGGTAGGCGGCATCACAGATTGGCCACAGAGACTCTCGCTCGGCCTCGTCGGCGAGTCGTGCCCGCAGTCGAATCACTCGTCCCCTGTGACGCACCTCGATGTCGGGTTGCTCGATGATGTTTCGATACCACGCAGGGTTCTTCGGGGCTCCGCCGAGAGATGCGACGAGCAGAACTCCCTCTCGGTACGGGACGTACATCACCGGCTTTGTGAGAGTGCGTCCGGTCACTGCGCCGGTCATTGTTACGAAGCACACCTCGTGACCTTGTCTCTTGTTACCAAAGCGACCACCGCTGAGCCGATTTACCAGAACCTGCGTCGCTGCAAGAAACTTGAGCGCTCGTGCAGGCAGGACTTTTGCGCCGTCGGATCGGTTCACTCTCTCGCTCATTGGACCAGTGTCACACCTCTTGGAGCTGTTCGAAACAACAGGCAGTGCCTCACTGCCGGCGTACGGGGACACCTAGACCCGTCCGTTGTCGTGGGACAATCCGAGTCGATGCCACTCCTCATCCGTGATGCGAAAGCAAATGACATGGCGGAGCTCCAAGGGATCTTCCGGAGAGCATCACTGTCAAATCAGAACGATCGTGGGCTATTGCAAGAACACCCGGAGTGGCTCGTCCTCACGGACCGAGGCGTGCGAGAAGGAAGGACGAGGGTTGCCGTGGACGACGACGGCACCCTCATGGGCTTTGCCACTCACCTGGTCTCCGGCGCGGTTGCAGAGCTCGAAGACCTCTTCGTCGATCCCCCACGGATGCGGCAGGGCATCGCAATGGCGCTGGTGCTGGACATCTCCTCACGGTTGAATCAACTTGGATTCGAGAGCCTGGAAGTTACGGCCAACCCTCATGCCATGCGGTTCTATGAGCACTTGGGGTTCGTGACCGACCAGATCGTCGACACCGAGGGCTATCCGGCTCCCCGGATGAGTCGACCTACCAGTTCACGCGACTGACCGCATCCGCTCCGGAGATGAGGGCACCCAGATCACCTACGAAGCTGCAATCCAGCTGACACCGATCATTTGGGGTCCGCCGTGCACGCCGACCACCGCACCCAATGTGCCGATCCGGATCGCCTCTCGGGGAAATCGGGGGGCGATGAGATCCAGGAACTGATCGATATCAGCGGCGCCACCATGCATGACTGCGACGTCCTCGATCTGCCCGGCGGTGCTCAAGCGTTCGTAGAGCATCTGCAGTGCTCGTTTGCGGGTCCGGGCCTTCCCGGCTTCGTGGACGACGCCACCGGTCAGGTCGATTACCGGCTTGATCGACAGCAGTGACCCCACCATTGCAGCGGCTCCCCCTATTCGTCCACCCTTTTTCAGGTTCTCCAACGTGTTCAGGGCTGCCAGCACGTGGGTGCGTGGAATGAGATCACTGACTCGTCGCAATACAGCGTCAACGTCGGCCCCGCCGGCGGCTGTCTTAGCCGCTTCGACCACAAGAGTGCCAAGCCCGCTCGATACTGTCCGGCTGTCGATCACATGGACGGGAATCTCGCACGCTTCGGCCGCTGTGCGAGCCGACTGAAGAGTTGTCGAGAGGTCGCTCGAGATGTTGAGACACACCACCGCCTCAGCACCAGCGCCGCCTGCGTTGCGAAATGCCTGTTCAAAGGCGCCGGGCGACGGGCAGGCTGTCTGGGGCAGGTCCGTGCTGTTCGACATTCGCCGGTAGAAGTCTTCGGTGCTCAGGTCCAGCCGGTCGGTAAATTCCTCGTCGCCAAATCGGATGGACAGCGGCACGATCTCAATATTGAGCGGAGCGATGTCGTCCTGTTCCAGGTCGCAAGAGCTGTCGGTAACCACGAAGACACCAGGCATGAAACGCATCCTCCTCCATACGGTTTCACCATTCTGGCTTCTCAACGGTCCCAGGACGGACTCTGCCCCCATGGTGCCGCAGGCGGCACTCAGTTCTGGCGTACGGGGGCAGTCTGTCGTCGAGCTTTCGGCTGGTTGATGGAGGGGCCTGTTGGCGCTTGAAGGGTTGGGCATGCGGCGCCACCACCGCCCTCGACTCGTGGCTCAGTCTCGAGGTGACTGACCGTCGACTGTCACCTCGGTGCGGTCCGGGTAGAAAGACAACATCCCTCTGACTTCGGCGGCCTGAGCCGTTGGCGTCTCGTAGCTCCACACGATGCCGTCGTGGATCTCTCCGTCGATGTCGATAGACCAATATGACGCTTCACCCTTGAATGGACAGTTGGTATGGAACGTCGTGGCTCTCAGGAGATCCATCTGCACGTCGTCTGGCGGTAGGTAATAGCGGGTGGGCAGCCCGGTCTCGTCGAGCTTCATGGCCCGGTTGGTGGTGGCAAGCAGCCGGCCGCCAAGCCGGACTTCCACATGAGCGGTGGTTGGAGCGATGTTGATCGTATGGCCAGGCGTCATGACGCGACAGGCTACCGGTGGGTCCCTGCACCAGGTGACGCCCACAGCCGGCGGATTGGGACATCCTTCGCACCTACTCGATAGCAGCGAGCACGGACGCACTCCCAGATGTCGCAGGAGATACTTGCCGTGTGCCCATGAGCGAGCCGACGAAGCCTCCCGACCTGGACCCAGTCGTCCGAGCGGCGATGACCCATCTGACTTCATACGTCTACCCGCCTCTGAGGGAGCGCATCAGGCGGCGTGTCGGCGGGCAGGGTAAGTGGGAACGAAACCTGAAGAACCCGAGCAGCCAAGCGGCGACGATCCACACTTGTAAACACCTGAAGCACCACGGGTATGACTTCCAGCCTGATCAGCTACAGAGTTGGGCCTTGGCGCATGGGTGGCGGAGGGAAGACGCAGAGGACATCCACGACTATGCCGAGGGAGTGCTTGCGGGGACTCGATACCACACGCTCCCTGATCCCATTGGAATGCTCGCAATCAACCAGTGGCGGGAAGATGCAGCAAGGAGCGATTAGGTCGCTGATCGAGTGGCACCCCGTCCCGGCGAAATGGGGCACCGGCGGATGAGATCTTCACAGACCGACAGCCGTAACCCATTGCCACAGCGACCGCGTCGTCGGCAGACTGGGGCCAATGACGGTCCGCATGCACGAAGGCGAAATCGAGGTGGACGATGAGCTCGTTCGCTCGCTTCTAGGCTCGCAGATGCCTTCCGTTGCCCACCTACCTCTGGTCATCGTTGAGCCGTGGGGCACCGACAACGCCATCTGGCGGCTCGGTTCCGAGCTCGTTGTCCGTCTCCCTCGCATTCACTGGGCAGCGGGACAGGTCGAACTCGAGGCTCTGTGGTTACCAAGACTCGCTCGGCATCTCCCCGTCGCGATACCGGAGCCCGTCGCGATGGGTGAGCCGGCCAATGACTATCCGTATCGGTGGGCCGTCCACCGCTGGATTCCAGGTGATGGGGCGGTACTCGACCGAATCGACGATCCCGTCACGTTCGCACTCGAGCTGGCGGGGTTTATTCGGATGCTTCAAGCAGTGTCGGCAAAGGACGCACCACCGGCGACAAATCGCGCCAGACCCTTGGCGGAATATGACGAGGCGACCCGAGACATGATCTTCCGGGCCAGTCATTTGATCGATGCGCCGGCAGCTCTCGCTGTATGGGAGGAGGCGCTTGCAGCGCCGGTCCACCAGGGCCCTCCGCTCTGGGTCCAAGGTGACTTGGAGGGCAACTGCCTTGTCCAGGACGGACGGCTGTGTGGCATCGTCGATTGGGGATCGGCATGCTCTGGTGATCCCGCTGTCGACGTACAGGCCGTCTGGTCGCCAATATTCACCGATAACTCTCGCCCCGCCTTCCTTGAGGCCCTGGACGTCGACGACGCCACGCTTGCTCGCAGTCGCGGGGCAGCTATCCACCAAGCCTGTGGCGCCCTGCCGTACTACCTGCATACCTACCCAGCCATCGTCGAACGGTCCTGGCACAAACTCGCCATGCTTGGAGTACAGCCACTCAAGGCTGGATAGCCGCCATTCGACACAGCACCGACGTGCCGGGTGCCGGCGAACGGGGACACCCTCCCAATATGCCTCTGTTTCAGCCTGGTGTGGGGCCAGCCCTAGAATCGCGTACTGACACCACGGCACTAGGAGGATTGGCGGATGCCGGGTTCCAGGCTCGACCGGATCTTTGAGCGCAGTGATCGTCTAGGCCGGAGATACGCCCGGGTGGGACTGCGCGGGCACGAAAACCGGCCACGCTTTTCAGAGGTTCGGTCGAGATCGCCCATTACTCGGTTCCCTATGTCAAAGCTTGTTCGCTGCTGCCGTATTTCTCGGTTTCTTTACTCTCGGAACCAGAGGACGACACGAAGCCACCATTGCCGCCGTGAGTATCGGCGTCGGATTGCTGACGTTCTTGTGGCAGTTCCCCTACAACACCAGGCATCACGCCAAGGACAATGATCTGAAAGCTCCGCCTTCTGCGTATTCAAACCGGCTCACCGGGGACGACTAGCTGCACGGTTCGTGAGAGGGATCCCACCCTCCCGGCGTTTGGGGGCACCGGACCCTGGTCGGGGACCTTGCCTCCTTGCTCGTTAGGCGAAGCCAAGAAGTCGTGCGAAATGATCGAACGACGGTGCGATCTCAATCCAGTGGTTGTCCCAGGACTTCCGCCGACCTTCCGGGCCTGACCGCACGATGTTCAACGCGAGCCGAGAAACGCTGGGGGCCTTTGGGTCGTTCTGGTAATCGAGGATGATCGGCTGATCGGCGCCATGGCCGAAATCTCCGATTTCGATCATCAAATCCCGGTTGATCTCTTCGGGTGCGAAGAATCCTTCGGCAGGCCCTTCGAGATGCCAGGCACAGTGAGTCTGTTGCCGAGACGGAAGGAATGGAGGCGGAAAGAGACATAACCTCGTTTCATTCGGGTGGATGAGTCGGATCCGCTCTATCGGCACCTTGGGCGGCCCGTACCGCTCCAGTAACTCCGTTCGGTGCTTCGGGCTCGCATCCAAAGCTGGGTACGCACTTTCGAAGTCCCGAGCTTGGTCCCACACAGCAGGCCATACCCCTTGCTGCACGAGTTCCAAAAGCTGTCCGGGAACGGGGAGGGTCCTATCGACCACGGGCAGAGACTATGTCCAGACGTCCCACCTACCCGGCAGCGAGGATTGAGACGGCCGCTGAGTGATCCACCACTTCGGTGAATGGATTGGTCAGCGTGTGGGTGGGTGCCCAGGCCAGGTCTGACTCCAGTAAACCGGCTGACGTCCTTTGGGACTGTCTTTAGTTCGATCCGTCGGCCTGGCCCGGTCACCCACTCGACACCTGCCGGTCGGACGGAGTGACCTCATAGGAGCCTGCCTGACACAGGCCCGTCGCTGTCCTGTCCGTCGTCCCGCTGGTGCGGTGTCACCCCAATCCAATCCAACGAAGGGATGACAGTGACCACTTTGGCACGGAGCATCACCGGCGGGGTCGATACGCACCTCGACGTCCATGTAGCTGCGGCTTTGGACGAACGAGGGGCTCTCCTCGGCGTCGAGAGCTTCGCCACGACCGAGAGCGGCTACAAGAAGTTGCTGGGGTGGCTGAGCGACTTCGGCCCTGTCGAGCTGGTCGGCGTCGAAGGGACCGGTTCCTATGGAGCCGGGCTCACCCGTCACCTCCAGGCCGAACGGGTCCGCGTCGTCGAAGTCGACCGCCCCAACCGCCAGCGCCGGCGGCTCAAGGGCAAGTCCGACCCCCAAGACGCCATCTCGGCCGCCCGGGCCGCCCTCTCGGGCGACGCCTGCGGTGAGGCCAAGACGAGGGACGGAAACGTCGAATCCATGCGGGTTTTGCGCGTCGCTCGGGCCTCGGCGCGCAAGGGACGGACCCAGGCGCTCAACCAGATGCGCAACCTGGTCTCGACCGCCCCCGAGCCCATCCGAGCCGAGCTCCGGGGCCTCAACGTCTTCCATCTCCTCGAGCGGGCCTCGACCTATCGGCCCGGGGCCAAGCGCGACATCGTCTCGCTCACCAAGTTCAGCCTGCGGATGTTGGCCCGGCGGGCCATCACCCTCGAAGAGGAGATCACCGAGATCGACGCCATCTTCAAGCCCTTGGTCAAAGAGACTGCGCCCGAACTGGTCGCCACTCTCGGCATCGGGACCGACGCCGCCTCGGCGCTCCTCGTCGCCGCCGGCGACAATCCCGAACGACTGCGCAACGAGGCGGCCTTCGCCCACCTCTGCGGCGCATCGCCACTCGATGCCAGCAGCGGCAAGAACCAACGGCACCGACTCAACCGCAGCGGTGATCGTCAGGCCAACTCCGCTCTCTGGCACATCGTGCTCACCCGCATGGTCTATGACCCTCGAACCACCGAGTACATCGATCGACGCAAGAAGGAAGGCCTGACCAAGAAGGAGGCGGTGCGATGTCTCAAGCGCTACGTCGCCCGCGAGGTCTACGGCCTTCTCCCTCACGAGAAACTGGGGCTTGACAGCCCATAGGAGCATCGATAGGGGCAGCTCGTGACTCGCCTCTTTCCGCTGTGCGAGATGAAAGGATCAGGGCCCGAGAGGACGTCGTACCGGCGAGTACAGGCGCATTGCATGACGATGGAGTGAGTTAGTGGCTGGAGCGATTGAGAGTGCTGAAATGACACGCCAGCCACAAGGGTTTTGTGGAGGGGCAGGTGCCGTCGTGAGGCGCAGATAAATCTCAGACGGGAGGTACTTACCCGCCAGACGGTCAACTTCGATGGCTTCTTGATCCCGATGGCATCCCAGTCCATTGCTCAGGAAAGGTTACTCGAGACTCGTCCCAGTTGGTGGCCGCCGAGTGTCACCCTGTCCCGGCGAACGGGGGCACCATGTCTGGCCGGTCTCTCGTACTACTTGAGAACTCGAGAAGGCACTCGATCAGCACGCCGCGGCAGCCGGAGGATCTTGAGGCCACAATAGCAATTCGGACTCGTCATTGCCGATGCGCAGCAATCGCCAACTCACAATTGAAGAAGACTGCAGATCTCGCTCGCTCCCAGATAGTTGAAGAGAAGCGGCGTGCCTTCGAGTTCCGGGCTGATCTCAAATGTCTTTTGACCGAATCGGCCACGACGAGCGCCTTGCCGTTATCTGCCAGGGCCAGTCCCACGGGCGCCTCGCCGACTTGGACTCGGCCGTTCAACGCAGTCGCCGGATGCGAGACGAGGCCGGCTGCGGAGAACCTGAGGAGCTCATCGCTCTCCCGGGCCGTGACATACACCGATGCAGCGCTGGCCACCACACGTACGGGACTGCAACCGGCCCGCCCCGTCAGAGATGAACGAAAACGGGAGGGCGTGTGTTCGGCGTCGTGCAGGTTGATGGTCGTCGGCGTCCCTTCGGTCCCAGTTCAGTTACCGCCTCGCTCGTCGCGTGCAGATAGCCCCCGCCGGGCAAGATAGCGAGTCACCGGGGCAACGCCCATGGGCACGTGGCCGACGAGATCGGTGAAGCCGAACCCGCTTCTTCTGGGCCTATTTGAGATCGAACACGGCCAACTGGTTGCTGTCCTCGAGGCTCACGAAAACGGTGCCGCCGTCAGGCAACGCGGCGGCCTCGATGGCTCCTGGCCGTGGCTCTCGAACGTTCCGAGGAACCACGAAGATGTACTCGAGCGAGGCTGCTCGATACGAGGTACGGAAAAGACACTGGCGCCACTCCCACTGGCCGCCCCCGGCACCCTCTCCATTGGACTCATGGCCATGCCGAGCAGAGCATCAACGGGAAAGGATCCGACACGAAGAGCGACCAGGCCTGAGGTAGTGACTGAGTATTCGGAGATGCCAGCGTTATCACTCGTGGGTGCTGGCCCAGAGGGGGTGGAGGAAGGTTGACCGCCGAGTCAACGAATGCGTGCTTCCCGTCGGCCGCAAAGGCGACTCCGAACGGGAAGAGAAGCCCAGAGACACAATGGGTCGCGTTCGGGCTGGTGTGCGGGCGGATGCGGTTGTCGTTGCGCAGGCGACCGCTGAACCCAGTGGTGTTGGGTCGGACGAATCCGAAGCAGACGAGGACGTTGGAGCAGACGTCACCACGGCCACGATCGTTATGACCCCGACCATTCCGACACACAGGAGTCGGACAAATGCATTCACCTCACTCGTCCGGTCATTCGATCCGTGTCACCTCCCGTGAACCCGACATCATCGCGTTGGAGTGCTTCGTCCGGAGATAATGCCTATCGGGCTTGTCCGAGTCCTGCCGAAGTATCGCACTGTGCCGGCGTACGGGGGCGGTGCCCCAGGACTAGCCCAAGGACTTCGGCGGAGCACCTCCAAGATGTGCTTGTGCGAGCCAAGGAACTCGCCATCTAACGTGCCTCGACCCTCACTGAGTTGGATAGCCAGTGCCCCGCCGAGCAGCCTGAGTTTCATTGGCACGTCGCGGACGCGACCAGTTGGATCCAGGACCACGGTATCAAGAAGCTGCCTTGATCCGCTGAGATAGCGTGGAAAGGCTGCCGGCATGCCAGGAGAGTCTTTCATCCTGGATTCGCAGCTTCCCGCCCGATAAACCTTGGCGACCTAGTTGAGAGGACGCTCGTCGGGGAACTACACGTAGGTCAGGGAAGACCTCGGGGCCTGGGAGCGAGTCCGCATGAAAGGACACCAGGAGGTGTCCGTGGAACTGGCCGTCGTGGAACCGAATACGACTGTATAGGGAGCCGACGTACCCGGACGCCCACCACCCCAGGAGAATGAAACCAACCAGGCCGGAGAATGCGGGGTTGCCGGTGACAGCTCCGTAGACGATCGGCCGGAGAGCCACAGCGATAATCCAGCTGGTCGCTACTCGGCCAGGAGTGGGTATGCGGCGAGGGAGGTCTGTGCTCTGTGACGCGTGACCCGGTGCCCTCCGAGGAAGGTCCGCCGTTGCCAGTCGCTCCTGACGCCGTCACAGTTTCATTGTCGGCTCTCAGCGGGTGTCCCATGAGTGCCGCTCGGTGGCCCCCAGTCCCGGCGTACGGGAGCACTTCTGCGAGGATGTTGACAATGGCCCAGTGGCAGGGAGCACCAGAAGCACAATCCTTTGTTGAGCGGATGTATCTCCGGCAGGAACGGGGCGCTGAGCGGTGGCGCAATCCGCTCTCATCCCGCCTTGATCGGTTGTCTCGACGCCACGTGATCCTTGGACCACTCGTGCAGTCAGTGAGCCTCTTTGCTCTCTTGTTCCTGGCGTTTTGGGCGGTGTTTGGCTTCTATCTTTTCGTCGTTGGCCTCTGTGCAGCAGGCACATGTCTTTGCTTGTGTTCAACGTGGCTATTACCGCTGGTTGACACGGAGGGCCTGAGAGAGACACTCCCTGGTAGCTGGGCCACGTCCGAACGCGTGGTGTAACGACTACCACCACATCGATCTTCGGATGTTGTTCTAACTGACGTCGGCGAGTTGCGCCAGGTTCACCTCCTCGGTGGTGCCCACGAGCACCCGCAGGCGGGCTTTGGCGAGGGATTCGATGCCCATGTAGCGCCGGGCCACGGCCCACTCGTCGTGCTGTTCGGCGAGCACGGCGCCGACGAGGCGGATGACGGCGGCGCGGTTGGGGAAGATGCCGACGACGTCGGTGCGCCGGCGGATCTCCTTGTTGAGGCGCTCCTGGGGGTTGTTGGACCAGATCTGGCGCCAGTGCTCCTTGGGGAAGCCACTGAAGGCCAAGATGTCGGCCTCGGCGCTGATCAACATGTCGGCGGCGTCACCGAAGCGATCGGCGAGCTGCTCGACGACGCGGGCGTGCTGGAGATGGACCTGCTCGGCATCGGGTTGGTCGAAGATCGAGCGGATGAGGGTGGCCACCATGGACTGGGTCGCCTTGGGCACCCGGGTCAACACGTTGCGCACGAAGTGGACCCGACACCGTTGCCAGGCCGCACCGGGGAGCACCGAGGCAATGGCGTCGATCAGGCCGCCGTGGGCGTCGGAGACCACCAGCTGGACGCCGCTGAGTCCCCGGGCCACCAGACCGCGCAAGAACGCCGTCCAGCCCGCCCCGTCCTCGGTGGTGATGAGGTCCAGACCCAGGATCTCTCGGTGCCCCTCGGCGTTGACGCCCGTGGCGATGACGACGGCCACGTTGACGATGCGCCCGCCCTCGCGGACCTTCTGGGTCAAGGCGTCGAGCCAGACGTAGGTGTAGGGACCGGCGTCGAGGGGGCGGTTGCGAAAGGCCGCCACCGCCTCGTCGAGCGACTTGGCCAGCTCTGAGACCTGGGACTTGGAGATCCCCTCGATCCCCATGGAGCGGACCACGTCGTCGACGCGACGGGTGGAGACCCCCTCGACGTAGCACTGGGCGACGACGGCCACGAGGGCCCGTTCGGCCCGGCGTCTGGGCTCGATGAGCCAGTCGGGGAAGTAGCTGCCCGAGCGCAATTTCGGGATGGCCAGGTCGATGGTGCCGGCCCTGGTGTCCCAGCGCCTCGACCGGTAGCCGTTGCGCGAGTTCACCCGCTCGGGGCTGACCTCGCCGTATTCGGCGTTGCACAGTCCCGACGCCTCGGCCGACATCAGCGCCTCGGCAAAGGTCTGGACCATGGATCGGACCAGGTCAGGGTCGGCCTCGAGCAGGTACTTGCGCAGCACCTCGGCCGCGCCCATCGTGTTGGTGACTTCCACCGCATCTTCTCCTTCGCGTTCTTTGGACGGAACTTGAAGATTGATGCGGTGGTCGTCGCGTCAGGCGGATGGTCAGCCCGTCAGGAGCTCACCGGCGCCAAATCGGTACACCACGCCTGTGGACGTGAACCTGGGTGCCCCACAGTCCCGGCGTACGGGGGCGCGTCAGCCATCCCGCATGAGAGCGTCAGGCAAGTCGTGGTCGTGAGCTAACAGTGTTTCGCCGGACCCATCCGGCCTGATCGGGCGACAACACACTCAGCCGATAGCTGAGTCGCTGAGAGGCACCGGCCTGCGGTCCGGCAAGCCCATCGCAAAGATCCGCGAGTCGCCGGATCTCTTCGCTGTAGTCCACTTCCCCGACGGAATGACCCACAGAACGCCGAAGATATGCAGTTGCCCTGATCTGGATAATGGCCTCCTGGAGAAGGACGTGCAGATTTCCTCGGCCCTCCGGTCATTCCCAGCCACTACTACAGGATGGCCGAGGTTGGCCCAGAGACGCCATCGCAGAGCTTCATAGCGCTTGTGCGACGGGTGCCCCAGTCGTGCCGCAGGGTGGCACCCAGTCCCGGCGTTCGGGGACACCCTCCGTTGCTCGACTGAATACATGAACAGGTGGCTAGGGGTGGTCGCTAGTACCCAAATACCCTGGCTCCATTGCGCACACTGACGTATGGTCACGTCATGCGACGGGCCCGACAAATCTGGCTCTCTGTTTCGGCAGCACTTTTGCTCGCAGGCATAACAACAATCATCGGACCCGATATTGAAGCGTACGCAACAGCGAGTCCAGGCGGTTGCATCACGGTAGGTGGTGCCGGGGTGAATACATGCCCTGTTGGTTCACCTCATATCAACAGTGCAGATATATCCCAGGGGCTGGGTGTAACCGCAAGCGGCGCGGTTTACTCAGAAGGAAGCAGCACTCAGCTTGCTGGCGTGGCGGGACTGCCGCTTGCGGCGCCCATAGTCGGCATCGTTGGCAACCTCGCTGCGAACTCATATTGGCTTGTGGGGTCCGATGGTGGCGTCTTTGCTTTTGGTCGAGCCTCGTACTTTGGATCGATGGGCGGCCATCGTCTAAATCGACCGATCGTAGGAATGGCGGCGACGCCCGACGATGGCGGCTACTGGCTGGTGGCATCCGATGGGGGCATCTTTGCATTCGGCGACGCCGGGTTTTTTGGGTCGATGGGCGGCAAGCCGCTTGACAGCCCAATCGTGGGGATGGCTGCCACACTTGATAATGAGGGCTACTGGCTGGTGGCCTCCGATGGGGGAATCTTCGCCTTCGGCGGTGCCAACTTCTACGGCTCACGGGGCGGCCAGCCCCTCGACAGTGACGTTGTAGGGATGGCTGCAACTGCTGATAACAAGGGCTACTGGCTCGCCAGCTCAGACGGCGGCGTCTTCACCTACGGCGATGCTCCATTCAATGGCGCTGGGGTTGGACTGGGCTACCCGGTGATCGGGATCGCAGACTTTTCTCCACTTTGTCCGCCAGTTATCGGTCTCCCTTGTCCCGACCGGTATGGGATCGCACTGAGCAATGGTCAGGCGTATATCTACAACCCATAGAGCCCGGTGCTCCCAACGTGCCTGATTCGAAAGGCGCGCCCGGTCCCGGCGAACGGGGATACCCCGCTAGCGGCTACATCTGCTCGGCTGGCCAGGGGCCATCCCATCCGCCAGGGGCTTCCGAGATGCGGTTTGTCCTGATGCGCCGGATGCACCCGCACGTCTCAATCTTGTCGAACCCCAATGCTCGGGACTGGGTGCGGTCCTCCTCAGTGAGCGTCGAATAACACCAGTCGCAGTAGGTCTGATCCGGTTTAGTCATCGGGACGATTGTCCCTCACCCGGCGATAGGGGGCATCTGCGTCAGGTGGTCCCGGTCAGGGGGCTCGGCGGCGGCCGACGACCGCGACGAGTCCGGCAAGCAGTGTCTCGTTGCCGAAAGCCTGGCGGACGTCCGCGTCGACGCCGAACCGAGCAAGGAACTCTGGGAGTCGGCCGGTGTCGATGAGCACGTTGTCGTGCGTCTCGTCATCACGACGCCAGAGTTCGCCGTCACGAACGAACATCGTCATCTCACGCCGGAAGATCCGATCACCGATGACCGAGCGACGCGTCGTGAGCACCCAGTCCTCTCCGAACCAGACCCCGGGCGGCTGCCCACGCCGGGCAGATCCCCACTCCAGGTCGCAGATGTCGAACGCGAGTACCCCGGAGTCCTCGAGCGCACCCGCCATGGCGGCCAGCGAACGATCGATTTCTTCCTCGCTGTCGAGGTAGCTCAACGCATGACCGACACTGACGATCGCATCGGCGGTCGGCAGCGGATCCTCGGGAAGCCGAAGGACCTCGACCGGCACCGTGGGAACGAAGTCACGGGCAAGCTCGACCATGGCCGGAGACGCATCGGTCGCGAGTACCCGATGGCCTGCCTCGACGAGGTACTTCGTGAACAACCCGGATCCACAACCGAGCTCCAGGACGAGCCCGGACCGCTCCAGGACGGGCTCGAGGATGGTCAGAATCCCGGGTGCCACCGCATCCGCGTGGAACCCGAACCCTTCGTGATGGATGCGCGCCAGATCCGATCGGTAGTACGGCGAGGCAGGCATACGACGCAATCGTGTCACAGCGCTCCGTCGTGAGACTGCAGCCTCACGTCTTCAGCCCGGCGTTCGGGGCTACCCCGAGTCACGAGGTCCAGAGCGTGGGATCAGGCCCTGCGCCTGGCAGTGCAGAAGGGGCCCGCAGGCCCCTTCGCACGACGACTGCATTCCCTTGACTGACGTTCAGATTATCAGCCGGGGTCACTGCCCTGCCGACCGTTCTTTGTCAGCGCCTTGGGACTGGACGTCTGCTTTCCCTTGACTACGGAAGTCTTGCGGGTCGGA
>CAVWJQ010000018.1:0-39085 GCA_963755445.1 uncultured Acidimicrobiaceae bacterium
CAACGGCATCCTCTTCCTCGACGAGCTCGGCGAGTTCCCCGTGGCCGCGCTCGAGGCGTTGCGCCAGCCGCTCGAAGAGGGGGTGATCCGGGTCAGCCGCGCCGGCGGGACGGTGACCTTCCCGGCGGCCTTCCTCCTCGTGGCCGCCATGAACCCCTGTCCGTGCGGTGAGGGGGTCTACGAAGGCTCCTGTCCTTGCAGCGCCGCCACTCGAGCCCGGTACCGGCGGCGCATCTCGGCTCCGCTGCTCGACCGCTTCGACCTCGTCGTGCCACTGAGCCGGCCGAATCCCGACGAGTTGCTCTCCGGCACCCCGGGGGAGCCGTCGCACCTGGTGGCCCGCCGTGTCGCCGCCGCACGCGTGGCGGCGAGGGACGAAGCGGCGAGCGAGAGCTCGCTCCCGATGCCGCCGAGCTCCTCGCCTCCAAACTGCGGGCCGGAGGCCTGAGCGCCCGCGGGCTCCACAAGGTCACGCGCGTCGCCCGCACGGTGGCCGCGCTGGCGGACGCCGAGGTGGTGTCCTTTGCCCACGCCTCGGAGGCGCTGTCGCTGCGCGCCGGCCGTGCGGTGGTGGCGGCATGAGCACGGACGCGACAGCGGACCTGCCGCCGGAGGCGTTCGCCGCCGCGCTGGCCTCCATGCCGTCCATCGGGCCTGCCCGCTTGCGCACGCTGTTGGCGGCCGATCCGCCTCCGCTCGCCTACATGCGGGCCAACGAGGGCAGCGACAACGCGGTCGGCCGCGGTGCGCCGTGCCTGGCGCCGGCAGACCGAGCTCGGGATTCAGGTGGTCCTGGCCGGCCAGCCGTCGTACCCCGCCCGCCTGGCGGACGACCCCCAGGCTCCCGCGGTGCTCTTCTGTCTGGGCGACCCGGCCGTGCTGTCCGGGGGGCCGACCGCCGCGCTGGTGGGGACACGTGCCCCGACCCGCTACGGCATCGGCGTGGCCGCACAGTTCGGGGCCGACCTTGCCGCAGCGGGCGTGAGCGTGGTCTCGGGTCTGGCGCTGGGCATCGACGGCGCCGCGCACGAGGGCGCCTGCGGCGCCGGGGCGCCGCCCATCGCCGTCGTCGCGGGCGGGCTCGACCACGTCTATCCGTCGCGGCACGAGCGGCTGTGGGAACGGGTGGCGTCGGCCGGGGTCATCGTCTCCGAGTCCCCGGCGGGCGTCCCCACGGAGAAGTGGCGCTTCCCGGTGCGCAATCGCCTGTTGGCGGCCTTGAGCGACGTCGTCGTCGTCGTGGAGAGCCGCCACCACGGAGGGTCGCGCCACACCGTCGATGCGGCCATGGACCGGGGGGTCCCGGTCGGGGCCGTACCCGGGTCCATCCGCAGCGCCACGTCGGAGGGCACGAACGCCCTCCTGGCCGACGGCGCCTTCCCCGTGTGCTCCTCGGGCGACATCTTGCTCGCGCTCGCCCTGGGCGGAGCCGCGGTCACCGTTCCGCCGCAGACGGCGGCGGGCCGTTCGTCGCCGGCGACGATGGGGGCGGGGGACCCGGCACCGGACCCGGGTCGGGACCGTCCCGTCTACGACGCCTTGAGCGTGGATCCGGCTCCGCTGGACGAGCTGGTCCGGCTGACCGGGCTCGACCTGGCCGAGTTGTGCGGCTGTCTGGAGCGGCTGGCCCAGGCCGGTCTGGCCCGCGACGCCGGGGGTTGGTGGGAGCGGACCTGAGGCGCCTGACTCCGGTGGGCGGCCTCGGGCGCCCTAACCTGCCTCGCCGTGGAAGGACGGTTCCTCCAGGCTGCCGACGTGGCCGATCTGCGCCGACAAGCGACCCGGGCCGCCGCCGAGGGTGCGGCGGCTGTGTTCGTGCGCGGGGGGCCCCTGGGTGATCCGATCGTCCTGGCGGCCGGACTGGCTCCCGTCGTGCCTGACGTGCTCCTGGGGGTCCGGATCGACCTCGGTCCCGCGGAGCGTCATCCGGCCATGCTCGCCCGTGATCTCACATGCCTCGACCTCGCCTGCGGGGGCCGGAGCGTGCTCTGCTTCGCCCCGCCCTTCACCGAGCAGCTGGCCGAGGCGGCCCACCTCTGCCGCGCCCTCTGGCAGGCGGGGGAGGTGGTCGACGACGGCCCGCACTACCCGGTGCAGGCCGCCGCCAACCGTGCCCGGCCGGCCGGGGAGCGGAGCCCCCTCATCGCCTTCGATCTCACCGCGGGCGACGAGCTGCCGGACTTCCTGGCCGGCGCGGGCGATCTGAAGCTCCGAGCGGTGATCGGCACGCCCGAGACGTGCCTCATGGAGCAGCTGTGACGGACGCCACCCTGGTGCACGAGCGGGCCGAGACGCCGTCGGCCACCACCGCCGTCACAGGCCGGCATCTGCCCGCCCTCAACGGCCTACGCGGGATCGCGGTCATCGGCGTCGTGGCGTATCACCTCCAGCTCGGCTGGGCCAAGGGGGGCTACCTCGGGGTCGACCTCTTCTTCGTGCTCTCCGGCTTCCTGATCACCACGCTCCTCTTGGAGGAGTGGACCGGGTCCGGCCGTATCGACCTGGCCGCCTTCTGGGGGCGTCGGGCCCGGAGGCTGCTGCCCGCCCTCTTCCTCGTCGTGGCGGCGCTGGCGCTCTACCTCGTCTGCAACGCCGTGTTCGGTGGGCCCGGGGCCAACGGCCTCATCGATCTGTCGGGGTTGCGGGGCGATGCCATCGCCACGCTGCTGTACGTCAACAACTGGCACCTCATTTACGCGCACCAGTCGTACTTCGCCCAGTTCTCCACGCCGTCGCCGCTCCAGCACACCTGGTCGCTGGCGATCGAGGAGCAGTTCTACCTCGTCTGGCCGTTGGTCCTCCTCGTGCTCCTCCGCTTCGGGCGCCGGGGCTGGCGCCGGCCTGGGCGTCACGCTCACCGTCGTCCTCGGCGTCGGGTCGTCGGTACTGATGGCCGTCCTGTTCAACCCACCGGCGGATCCGTCGCGCATCTACTACGGCACCGACACCCGCCTCTTCGATCTGATGGCGGGGGCGACCCTGGCCTTCCTGGTCGCCTCGCGTGGGCAGCCGGGCGCACGGGCCCGACGGGCCCTGCACTGGGTCGGTCCGGCCGCGGCCGCGGTCCTCGCGGTGTTCTGGGTGCGGGCCGGCACGTCCGGCGGGCTGCCCACCAACTTCATGTTCGAGGGCGGGTTCCTGCTCTGCGCCGCCCTGGGTGGGCTCATTGTGGCCGACGCGCGGCTCGTCGAGCCCGGGTCGTTCGCGCGGGCACTGGCCTGGCGGCCACTGCACTTCATCGGCACCATCTCCTACGGGATCTACCTGTGGCACTGGCCGGTGATCGTCTATCTCAACGGCACCCGGACCGGCTTGTCGACGTGGCCCCTGAATCTCCTCCGGGTCGCTGTCACTCTGCTCGTCTCGACCGCCAGCTACTACCTCGTGGAGCGTCCCGTCCGCTTGGCCAAGTGGCGGGGTGGCCTCCGGGTGTGGATCGCCCCGCTGGCCGGTGTCGTCACCGCGGTGGCGATCGTCGTCGCCACCATTCCGGCCGTCGCCGATCCGACCAGCGTGGCGGGCACCACCCACGTCGCCTCGTCGGGCTCGGTCGGGTCGGTGCCGGGGGCCGGGGGGTACACGGGCCAGCAGCCCATTGCGCTGACGCCGGCCCCGTCGCCCGCGAACCCCCTCCGGGTGATGATCATCGGCGACTCCGTCATGCACGATGCCTCCTTCGGCATCACGGCGTCGCTCCAGTCCACCGGCGAGGCGACGGTGAGCACCAAGACCTATCCGGGCTTCGGGCTCACCACCGCGACCAGCTGGCCAACATCGATCCCCAGCCTCATAGCGCAGACCCACGCCCAACTCATCGTGGCCTCGTGGAGCTGGGACCAGTACGGGCCGACCACGCCCAACGCACTGCATCAGCCCAAGCAGTACACAGCGCTCCTGCGGAGCGCCGTCGCCACCATGTTGGCGCCGGGCAACGGCGTCGAGGGCGTCATCTTCACGGAGTTCCCGCAGTCGGGAGACCTTGCCGCGGCCAATCCGGCCGATACGGCGAGCTACAACAAGGAGCGCCGGGCCGGTGTCGTCGCCTGGAACGACATCGCGGCGAAGATGGTCGCGCTGTTCCCCGGTCGGGTCATGTACTTCCCGCTGGCCGACTCCGTCCTGCTGCACGGCACGTACTCGGCGTGGCTCCCACCCGAGGGCGACCCGCACGCGCCGAATGACCAATGGCTCCGCGTGCGCAAGCTCGACAACGTCCACCTCTGCCCCGAGGGCAGCGCCCGCTACGCCGCCGCGCTGTTGACGGACATGACGGACGTCTTCGGGCTGGCCCCCGCCGCAACGGACTGGTCGCAGGGGGCATGGACCACGGACCCGGACTTCAACGACCCGCCGGGCGCCTGCCCCGACGACCATCCGCCGGGCTAGCGCCTCACGCGCAGGTCGTGCTGCTGATGGTGCGCTTCGCGGTCGCCGCCGATTTGGCGCTGGCCCAGTTGGTCCCGATGTTGGTCACCACCTCGTACCAGTAGCTGCCGGTCGCCAGGGCCGCACTGGTCCACGTCAGCGCGGTCACCGTCGTCTGGAGCGTGTAGGTCCCGGTCGCCGTCGTGTTCGACTGGTAGATCGCGTAGCCCGTGGCGTGCGTGACGGCGGCCCACGTCACGGTGACCTTCTTGCCGGTCGCCGGGCTCGCGCACGACGAGGTCGGCGTGGGTGCCGCCGGCAGGGCCTGGGCCTTGGCCTCCCCGGAGTTCGTCGTGGCGACGTGGACGACCCAGTTCGGCGTCCCCCACGCGCTGCCCGAGGACCCCAGGAGGCTCAGGCTGGCGAGAATTCCGACGGCGACGAGAAGAGCGCTCCGGCACATGCGCAGGCTCTCCTCGTCGCCGTCGGTCGGTCCCCTTGAGGCAAAGGGGGCGATTAGCTCGTCCAGCCGCCGGTGGCCGGGCTCGTGGTCGAGGTGGCTGCGCCACCGGTCGCCGTGATGCCGGTCAGAGCGGGCATGGAGAAGAAGGTGTTGGCACACGCCGCCGGCGAGGTCGACGCCATGGAGGCATCGTTGGTGAGGGTGACCACGAGCGGGTTGTTGGACGCTCCGCTCGCTCCGACCGTCAGGGGCGCCGTCAGTGTGTGGGATGTGCCACTGGTCGCCGTGGCGAAGTTCCAGGTCACGGCGCTCGTGCTGGTGCTGCAACCGGTCTGGGCCGTGCTGAGCGCGCTCGTTGTGAAGCCACCCGCCTGCACGGTGTTCGCCGGGAGGTTCACCGCCGTGATGGTCACCGGGTACGAGTTCGTGTTGGCGATGGTCACGACCACGTCGCCGGTACCGCCCGGGTACAGGATGCTGCCCGGGGCCGGCGTGGCCACCGCGGTGATGCTCAGGTTGGCGATGGTGGCGGACTGGCCCTCACCGGACGAGCCGGCGTTCAGGCCCACGACCCAGTTGGTCGCCGCATAGGCCCCCGCGGCCACCAGGACGCAGCCGGACACGGCCGAGACGACCTTCGCCCGCCGTGACCACCGGGTTGCCTTCTTTGTCATTGCCTCCACGATCCTCAGCCTCATTTCTCTCCGCTCCGAAGCGGGTCAGTTGTTTCGTGATCCAACGAGGATTTCGGGGGCGGCCCGAGGGCTCTTGAGGAACGTTGAGGCAATTGGACGCGTGACGGATTCCGGCGTCCGCCAGCGTCTCGGAAAAGTTGTCCACAGGGGCGGGCGCCGCTTTGTTGCGGCGCAGGTCCGACGGGGGTTTTTCACGACGAAATGCGCTCAGCCCGAGCCGATTCTGCGCCGATACCGTGAGGGATGCCGCCTCCCGATGTGCGCGACCGCCTGAAGAGTTACCTGCCCTTCGTCGATCGTCGCGCTGCTGGGGCAACTCAGCGTGGCCTTGCCGCCGGGGCCGACCGACCGGTACGCCTTCGTGGTCAGCACGGCTGCTGATCGTCGTGCTCCTCGTCATGCTGCTGGCCCGTCGCGGCATGCCCCCGAGGACCTTCGTCGTCGGAGCCGCCCTCTACATGACCTCGGTGAGCTACCTCATGATCGCCGCCAACGGCATGGGAAGCGGGCTCGGGATCCTGCTCTTCGTGCCGGTGGTCGGTGTCGCCCTCTACGGCAAGCGCTGGGAGACGGCCGCTTGCGTGGCCTTCCTCCTCGGAGCTCTTCTGGCGGTCACGCTCGTCACGTCCCCGGCCTCGCTGGCCACGATCACGCTGGTGCGCCGGCTGTTCCTCACGGGCGCCATCGCCGCCATGCTCTCCGTCGCCATCCACCTCCTGCGCGGCCGGCTCGTCGAGTCGAATACCCGGTCGGCCCGGTTGCTCCAGCAGGAGGAGGCGCTCAACGCCGCTGTCCGCGAGCTGGTCCAGCTGTCGGAGCCGCCGCGGATCACCGCGCTCGGAGCCCAGCTCGCCATGGGCATCGCCGGGCCGGTCGGGTCGGAGGTTCTGCGGGCGTCCTACTTCCGGATCGAGGAGGGCATGGTGATCGTGGACGCCCAACTCGACGACGCCGGGACGATCGTCCAGGGGAGCTGGCCGGTGGAGGACCACCCCGGCCTGCGCGACGCCGCGGCCTCTCTCGAGCCGGTGGCCGCCGCCCTCGACCTCGACAACGCGGGGCCGAAGCTGCAGGCGGTCGTCGACGTGACGGGCATCACGCACGGCGCCTGGGTCCCGGTCTGTCCCGACGGCAAACTCCACGGCGTCCTGGCCATCGCCACCGCGGGCCAGGCAATCCCGAAGGAGTGTCTCGACCGCTGCGTGGCCCTGGGGCACTTCCTGGAGCTCGCGCTCTCGAACTGGGCCGCCCATCGCACCCTGGAGGAGCAGGCCACCGTCGAAGAACGCCGCCGCATCGCCCGCGAGCTGCACGACGGCCTGGCCCACGAGCTGGCCTTCATCGCCAGCAAGACGCGTGGCGCCGCAGCCGGCACGGCGGCGCCCCCCGATGCCCGCGTCCTCGCCGGCGCCGCCGACCGGGCCCTCGACGAGGCCCGTCGGGCCATCACCGTGCTCTCGGTCTCGCAGCCCCAGTCGCTCGACGACGCCATTTCGCAAACGGTGGAGGACCTCGGATCGCGCCTCGGCGTGGCCTGGGACCTGCAGCTGGCGGACGACGTCGAGGTGTCCGGCGAGGTGCGCGAGAACCTGCTGCGCATCGTCCGGGAGGCCATCACCAACGCCGCCAGCCACGGTGCCTCGGAGCACATCCGGGTCAGTCTCGAGCGCGACGAGCACCTCCGCCTCGTGATCGAGGACGACGGGTGCGGGTTCGACACCCAGCTGAAGGACGCGGCTGGTGGCTTCGGACTCCAGAGCATGCAGGAAAGGGCGGCCTCGGTGGGAGCGGTATTGAGCGTCGATTCGGGTCCCGAACGGGGGACGCGGGTGGCGGTGGCGTTCGGATGAGCGCGCCGATCACGGTCCTGCTGGCCGACGACCACGCCAGGACGCGGGCGCTGGTGCGCAACGCGCTGGAGCGGACCGGAGACTTCCATGTCTGCGTGGAAGCCGCCGACGCCGCAGGGGCGGTCGAAGGCGCCAAGCGGGAGAGGCCCGACGTCTGCCTGCTCGACATCAACATGCCGGGGAACGGCATTGCCGCCGCCACGCAGATCAGCGGCGCCCTCCCCGACACCTCGGTCGTCATGCTCACCGTGTCTCGTCAGGACGAGGACCTCTTCGACGCGCTGCGGGCCGGCGCGTCCGGCTACCTGCTCAAGGGTTTGGACGAGGCGACCATCGGCGACGCGCTGCAACGCGTGCTCGCCGGTGAGGCCATGCTGCCCGGGACCCTCGTGGCCCGCCTGGTCGACGAGTTCCGTGACCGCGAGCACCGCCGCCTCGCCGTCCCCGACGGTCAGGCGGCCCGGCTCACCGGGCGTGAGTGGGATGTGCTCGAGCTCATGCGCAAGGGTGCCGGCACCGCCGAGATCTCCGAGCGGCTCTTCGTCTCGCCGACGACGGTGCGGAGCCACGTGTCCTCCATTCTGCGCAAGTTGGGCGTGCCGACCCGGGAGGCCGCCATCCGGCTCCTCGACGGTGAGGCGGCACCCGAGCTGCGCCCTTGGCCGACAGAGGCCCGCTCCAGCCGTCACTAGCCGGAGGGCCCGGGGCGCCCGTCCTAAGCTGTCGCCCGTGACGACCACCCGTATCGAGAGCGACAGCATGGGGGAGATCGAGGTCCCCGCCGACCGCTACTGGGGCGCACAGACCCAGCGCTCCCTCCACCACTTCGACATCGGCGTCGAGACGATGCCCAAGCCGCTGATCAGGGCCTTCGGGATCCTCAAGGGCGCCTCGGCCGCAGTCAACCGCGACATCGGCAAGCTGGACGAGACCCTGGCCGGGCTCATCGAGCAGGCGGCCGGTGAGGTGGCCAAGGGCGATCTCGACGACCAGTTCCCGTTGCGGATCTGGCAGACGGGCAGCGGGACGCAGACCAACATGAATGCCAACGAGGTCATCTCCAACCGCGCCATCGAAATCAGCGGGGGCGTCATGGGGTCGAAGAAGCCTGTCCACCCCAACGACCACGTCAACATGTCGCAGTCATCCAACGACACCTTCCCGACGGCCATGCACATCGCGGTGGCCGAGGAGATCGTGTTCCGACTGCTCCGCTCGGTCGGGGCCCTGCGGGACGCGCTGCACGCCCGGGCCGTCGAGTTCAAGGACATCACCAAAATCGGTCGCACCCATCTCATGGACGCGGTGCCCCTCACCCTCGGGCAGGAATTCTCCGGGTACGTGGCCCAGCTGACGGCAGACATCGAGCGCATTGAGCTGACGCTTCCCGGGCTCTACGAGCTGGCGGCGGGGGGGACCGCGGTGGGCACCGGCCTCAACACGCATCCCGAGTTCGGCGACCGGGTGGCCCGTCAGATCGCGGACGTCACGGGTCTTCCCTTCGTCACCGCGCCGAACAAGTTCGCCGCCCTGGCCGCCCACGACGCACTGGTCTTCACCCATGGCGCACTGCGCACGCTGGCCGTCTCGCTGATGAAGATCGCCGACGACATCCGTTGGCTCGGTTCGGGGCCGCGGAGCGGGTTGGGGGAGCTGGCGCTGCCCGAGAACGAGCCGGGATCGTCCATCATGCCGGGCAAGGTGAATCCGACCCAGAGCGAAGCGCTCATCATGGTGGGGATCCAGGTGCTCGGGAACGACATGGCCGTCGCGACCGCAGGCAGCCGTGGCAACCTCGAGCTCAACGTGTGCAAGCCGGTCATCGCCTACAACGTGTTGCAGTCGGTCGCCCTCATGACGGACGCCTGCCGGGGTTTCCGCGAGTTCTGCGTCGAGGGGTTGCGGCCCGACTACGAGCAGATCGACCAGCACCTCCGGAGCTCCCTGATGTTGGTGACGGCCCTCAACCCGATCATCGGCTACGACAACGCGGCGGCCGTGGCCAAGAAGGCACACAAGGAGCGCAAGACGCTGCGCGAGGCGGCGCTCGAACTCGAGCTGCTGACCGGTGAGGAGTTCGACGCCGCGGTACGGCCCGAGGAGATGACGCACCCATGAGGGAGCCCGTGCTGACGCTGTCGGAGGTGGACGCCCAGCTCGAAGAGCAGCAATTGCACTGGACCCGTGAGGGCGACGAACTGGTCACCACGGTCAAGCTGCACGACTTCGCCGCCGCCCTGGCTTTCGTCAACGCCATCGGTGCCGCGGCCGAGGCCGCCAACCATCACCCCGATATCGACATCCGGTGGAACACCGTTCGCCTGGTGCTCACGACGCACGACTCGCGCGGCATCACCCTGCTGGACCTGGCGCTGGCCGGCGTCGTGGACCGCTTGCGCCCCGACATCCGGGCCGAGGACGACGGAGCGTTGCAGCTAGGCCACCGGCTCGAGCAGCGCGGCGCGCAGGCTCCCGACCAGCCCCGGCCCCGCGCCCAGCCCGTCGACATAGGCGGCGACGGACCCGTACTGCAGCTGCAATGTGGTCGAGCAGCTGCTCCATCTGCACCGGGTCGGCGGAGAAGACCTCGTCGATGTTCTCGAGCGTCTCGCGACCCTCGGGATACTTGGCGATGAGCTTGGCCCGGAGCCGCAGCATGGCGGCGCCGCTCAGCGCGTAGTCGGCGACCACGGTGGGCTCGTCCACTCCCAGCAGGGAGAGCACCACCGCCGAGAGGACGCCGGTCCGGTCCTTGCCTGCCGTGCAGTGGAAGACGGCGGGGAGGGCGTCGGACGCGGCCAGCACGTCCAGCGCCCCCAGGATCTGCCCGCCGGCATCGCGCACGATCTCCAGGTACTGCGTGCCCAGGAGGCCTGGGCTGGCGGTCGAAGTCCTGTGCGTCGGGGAGCTCGTCGATGAAGGGGAAGTGATGGAAGGCCACCGGATGGGCCTCGACGTCGAATCGCCCGCGTTCGAGTTCCGACCCTGAGCGCAGGTCGATCACGGTCCGGATCCCCAGCGCCCGGAGGACGGAGAGGTCGGCCTCGGTCAGCTCGCCCAGGCCGTCGGCCCGGAAGAGCGTGCGCCAGCGCGTCTGCATGCCGCCTCCGGCCTCGTAGCCGCCCAGGTCACGAAAGTTGACCGCGCCCTCCAGCGCGATCATCCGGTCAAGGGTCTCTGCCACGTCAGTGCGCCTCCTCGGTTGCGGTTCCAGCTGTTCCTCTGTCGGCAGTCTGCACGCCGGGGCGGTCGCTCCGGACACGGTCGCGAACTCCAGGTGACAAAAGCAAAGTCGACCGTCAGGCCACCGGCATGTCCCACAGGGGGAACCACCGGCTGAGGTCGGCTTCCACCGGCAGGTCCGCTCCCACCATGGTCCGCAGGCGCAGCTCGAGCTCGGTGTCCCGGCGCTCCTTGCCCGCATCGACGGGAGCGAAGGGATAGAAGGTGCCCCGCTTGAAGAGGTAGATGAGCCGGAAGGGGCGGGCATCGTCGGGCGCGCCGTCTCCGGGCACGAACCCGAACGCCGAGCACAGCAGCTGAGGGCCCCAGCCGTTGTCCTGCAACGTCGAGTTGGCCATGTGGATCTTCGTCACCAGCTCGTCGAGGTCCGGGTCGTCGAGCAGGAGCCAGCCGTAGTCGAAGGAGTCGACGGCCTGGCCGAACCCGTCACCGACGAGCTCGGCGATCTCCTTCTGCGCGTCGGCCGCGGCCTGGCCCGGCGGCGGCTTCCAGCAGACCCCGGCGTGACCGGAGGTCACCAGCCCGCCGGCGCTCTGGAGGGTGAGGGCCGCCGTGGGGAGGGCGAACAGCGCGTCGAGGTTGGCCCGGACCGGCTTGGAGCGGCCGAGAATGGTGTCGAACAGGCCCACCCGGTCGCTCAGACGGGGGCCGGCCCGCCGGCCTGGCCGAGCTGGCGCTCCAGTGAGTCCAGCTGGGCCAGCCGCTTCTCGAGCGTCGGGTGCGTGCGGAACAGGTTCCCGAAGCTGAACCCTCCACCCTCGCCCTGGGCGGCGCCGTTGGCCACGGCCGGGGTGAAGAAGAAGGCGTTGAAGGGCTCGGCGGCGCGCAGGTCCTTGGTCGGGATGCTCCCCATCTCCCCGGTGATCTTGACCAGTGCGGAGGCGAGCAGGGAGGGACGGCCGATGAGCAGCGCGCCCGAGCGGTCCGCAGCCAATTCGCGGTAGCGCGAGAGCGCCATGGTCAGCAGGAAGCTGACGAAGTACACGACGACCGAGACCAGCAGCACGAGCAGCTCGATGCCGGCCTGGTTCTGGTTGTTGTTGTTCCCGTCGGCCGCCGCCGAAGATGTCCGAGTAGAAGAGGACCCGGGTCAGCAGCCCGGCGATCATGCCCAGCCCGCTGGCGATGGTCATCACCGCAACGTCACGGTGGGCCACGTGCGAGAGCTCGTGCGAGAGCACCGCTTCCACCTCGGGCTCGTCCAGCCGGCGCAGGAGGCCGGAGGTGACGCAGACGACGGAGGACTTGGGGCTGCGGCCGGTGGCGAAGGCGTTGGGGATGTCCGTGGTGGCGATGCCCACCTTCGGCTTGGGCATGTCGGCCAGGGCGCACAGACGGTCGACGACGCCGTGCAGCTCGGGCGCCTGCTCGGGGGTCACCTCCTTGGCGTGCATGGCGTACATGGCGATCTTGGCGCTGAACCAGTACTGGCAGAAGATCAGCACGAGGGCGATCACCAGGACCAGGGCGTAGGAGATGCCCACGGCGATCAGGATGCCGACGACGAGCCCGTAGAGCAGGACCAGGAAGAGCCCGGTCATGAGCATGCGGAAGTTCAGGCCACGGTCCGACTTGATGTTGCGCGAGATCGCCATCAGGCGCCCTCACCTGCGGTGCCGGCCGGATCGGCCGACGGGAGCGCGGCCGTGGAGTCGGCGCCGCCACCGGTGCCCAGCTCGGCCTTCAATGCCGCCAGCTCGTTGTCCACCTGCGAGGTCGTCGACACCTTGTCGAGCTCCTTCTGAATGTCGTCGACCGGGTGCGACAGGTCGTCGAGCGCGCCCGAGGCCAGCAGCTCGTCGATGGCACCGGCCCGCGCCTGCATGCTGGCGATTTTGTCCTGGGCCCGCTGCATGGTGGCGCCGGCGCTGCGTGTGGAGTCCGAGATCCCCGAGACCGCCTCACCCACCTTGGTCTGTGCTTCGGCCGCCGTGTAGGAGGCCTTCATCGTCTCCTTCTGGGTGCGGAAGCGCTCGACCCGGATCTGCAGCTCCTGTGACGTCTGGACCAGCTTCTGCTCTTGCTCGCTGATCTGGTCGTGCTGGGTCTTCAGCTCGGCCAGCTGCTCGCCCAGCGCGGCCCGGCGCGAGAGCGCCTCGCGGGCGAGGTCCTCGTTGCCCTGCTCGAGCGCCGCCTTGGCCTGGCCCTGCAGCTTGTCCGCCTGCTTCTGCAACCCCTGGGCCTGCAGCTCGATGCGCTTGCGGGCCGTGGCCACGTCCGCCACGCCCCGGCGCACCTTCTGCAGCTGCTCGAGCTGCTTCTCGTAGGACAGGTCCAGCGTGTCGCGCGGGTCCTCCATTTTGTCCAGGGCCTTGTTGGCCTTGGATCGGAAGATGTCCCGTATCCGACTGAACGTGCCTGCCATGAACACCGAGCATAAGGCCCAGCGGGGGAGGGGACACACCGGGCGGGCCTGCTCAGGCACACCGCTAAGGTCGCCCTGTGCCCGAACGACTTTGCCTGCTCAGCGTCCACGCGCACCCCGACGACGAGGCCTCCAAGGGGGCGCCCACGGTGGCCCGCTACCACTCCGAGGGCGTGCACACGGTCCTGGTCTGTTGCACCGGGGGTGAGGAGGGCGACATCCTCAACCCGGCCATGGACACCCCCGAGGTGCGGGCCGACATCGGCCGGGTCCGGATGGCCGAGCTCAAGGCCGCCACCGACATCATCGGCTACGACGACACCGTGCTCCTCGGCTACCGGGACTCGGGGATGCCCGACACCGAGGCCAACGCCCGGCCGGAGTCCTTCGCCCAGGCCCCGCTCGACGAAGCGGTGGAGCGCCTGGTCGCGGTGATCCGTCGGGAGCGCCCGCAGGTGATCATCACCTACGGCGACGACCAGAGCGAGTACCCGCATCCGGACCATCTTCGGGTGCACGAGATCTCCGTTCTGGCTTTCGACTCCGCCGGTGATCCGGGCCGCTTCCCGGAGGCCGGGCCGCCGTTCAGCCCGGCCAAGCTCTACTACTCGGTGTGGTCGGGGGAGCGCTTCCGCCAGATCCACGAGAAGTTCGTGGAGCTCGGTCTCGAGTCACCCTTCGACGACAAGTGGCTGACGCGCATGACGCGGACCGAGCCGTTCACCACGACCATCGACGTCACCGGGTTCACCCATGTGCGCGCCGAGGCGTTGAAGGCCCACGCCACGCAGGTCGATCCGACTTCGAAATTCTGGTTCGGTCTCCCGCCCGAGGTGATGCGTGACATCCACCCGGTCGACGAGTTCCGTTTGGCGCAGAGCCGGGTCGGCCCGACCGACGTGACCGAGGACGATCTCTTCGCCGGGGTGCGGGCCGGGTCCTAGGCCACGGGGCCGAGGAAGCTCCAGCTGATCACGCCGGCGCTCTGCAACAGCACGACCACCACCGCGGCGGCCAGGGCCCCGAGCAGGACAAGCGTGACGAGCGACTTCCAGGCGCTGCCTCTCGGACGCCGGGCCGCCTGACGCCGTGCGGCCCGCGTCTGGCCCGGTCCGCTCGCCACCTGTGGCTCCGGCTCCGGCTGCGTCCGGCCACTGCCGGCTCCGCCACAGCCTCAGGCGCCGCCACAGCCTCAGGCGCCGCCACAGCCTGGGGCGCCGGGAGCGCCGCCTCGACCACCGGTGCCGGCGCGGGGTCCCCGTCAGGTTCCGCTCCCGCCGTTCCCTCGGTGGCATCCCGCATGACCGTCTCGAGGTCTTCGAGCGTCCAGCCCTTCACCATCAGCGGCGTCACCGAGCCGCCGCCGCGCAGCGTCAGCACGAGACAGTCCGAGCGCTCCTCCAGCTCCCACTGCGCAATGCGATCCCACGTCATGTGCTGCTCGGTCCGGCCCGGGCGCTGGATCACGATCCCCTCGGGCGAGAGCGAGATGTCGAAGACGTCCGCCTTGCGCTTGCGCTGTCTCGAGAAGATCGAGACGCCCCGTATGGTCGTCGTGGTCGAGGCGGTCACCGGGCTCGGCTCAGCCTCCGGCCCGCGCCAGGTCCCGTAACGGCCGGTAGCCGATCAGGATGGCCCCCGCCTCGTCGAGCGAGCGGCGGAACCAGTCCTCGCTGCAGATGAGGCGGTGATCGTCGACCCTGGCCTCCCAATCGTCGGTGGCCAGGGAGCGCAGTTCGGCACTGTCGACGGCCGGGTGCAGGTGGAGCTCGGTCACGCCGGGCCGCAGCGTGGCGATGTCTCGTTCGAACATCTGGCGGGAGCCCACCCCGGGTACGAAGCGGAAGTGGTCGGTGAAGACCGCACCTTCCTCGGCCGCCACGGCGCGGGCCGGAAAGCCGAGATAGCGCTCCATGCTCGCACTGACCATGCGCAGCGGCAGCCTGAACTCGAGCGCGAGCTCCAGATAGACGTCGAAGAATTCCGGCCGCAGCTGCAGCGTGCCCATGTGGGCGTCCAGATGGCTGACGTCGAAGCCCCAGAGGATGGCCCGCTCAATCTGGGCCCGGCACTCCCGGCGCACCTCGTCGAGGTCCGCGTGGTCCCAGACGTCCTCCATCGTGCGCGGGAAGCCGCCGTCACCGCCGAGGAGCGAGGGCGCGTAGGTGATGGGGCCCCACCGGTACAGCTCGTACTCGGCGTTGACCGTGAGATGGACCCCGATGTCCTCACCCCGGTAGCGACTGCTCGCCTCGCGCGCCCACGGGCAGGGCACCATGAGGGTGGCGCTGGTGACCGTCCCGGTGGCCAGGCACTCGAAGACCCCGACGTTGGCGGAATGGCAGGAGCCCAGGTCGTCGGCGTTGACGATGACGAGCTTGGCGTCGCCGTCGTAGCCGAGCCGCTGGGCCAGGTTCGGCTCAGCCATCACCGGGCGCTTCCTGCGACCGCGGCGGCCTCCGACACCGCCGCATCCTGCGTGCGGGCGTCGGCGGCGATCTGCTCCTGGAAGGCAGCCATGCGGGCCGTGAGATCCGCGTCGGCCTGGGCCAAAATGCGCACCGCCAGCAGGCCGGCGTTGCGGGCGCCGTTGACGGCCATGGTCGCCACCGGCACGCCCTTGGGCATCTGCACAATGGAGAGAAGGCTGTCGAGGCCGTCGAGCTGCGAGAGGGCGACGGGGACGCCGATGACGGGGAGCGTGGTCACCGAGGCCAACATGCCGGGCAGATGCGCCGCTCCGCCGGCGCCGGCGATGAGCACCCGGAGCCCGCGACCGGCAGCGTCCTGCCCGAAGGCGAGCATGTCGCGTGGCGTGCGGTGAGCGGAGACGACGCGCACCTCGTGGGCCACGCCGAATTCCCCGAGCACATCCACCGCCCCCTGCATGACGGGCAGGTCCGAGGAGCTCCCCATGACGACGGCGACCAGTGCGGACGGATCGCTCACCGGGCCAGACCCTGCGGGCAGTGTCACGCCGTCGGGCACGGGCGTACCGAGGGCGATGGCGGCCGACCAGGCCTGCGAGCGCACCACCTCGGCGTCGTCCCCACAGACCGTCACGTGGCCCAGTTTGCGTCCCGGCCGGGCCTGCTTGCCATAGAGGTGGACGTGGGCGCCCTCGACGGCCAGGCCCCGGGCGAGGAGGTCGGCCGGATCGGCGCCGTCCGGGCCGCCGAAGACGTTGACGCTCGCGACCTGGGGATGCTGGGGCGCGGTGGACCCGAGCGGCAGGTCCGACACGGCCCGCAGGTGGTTCTCGAACTGGGACGTCACCGCTCCCTCCATCGTCCAGTGGCCCGAGTTGTGGGGCCGGGTCGCCACTTCGTTGACGAGCAGCCGGCCACCCGACCAGAAGAGCTCGACGGCCATGACGCCGACGCCGCCGGCGATCTCGGCCACCTTCTGCCCCAGCGCCGAGGCCGCCTCCAGGACGTCGGCCTCCATCCGCCCCGGCACGAGCACCTCGCGGCAGACCCCGCCCACCTGGGCGGTCTCCACCGCCGGCCAGGCCGCGGCCGCACCGGAGGGACGCCGGGCCACCACGACGGCCAGCTCGGCCTGCAGTGGGAGCAGTTCCTCCACCACGATCTGGCCGGCGACGCCGGCCAGGACGCGTGCCGCCTCGGTCCGGTCGGCCACGGGCCAGACGCCCTTGCCGTCGTAGCCGCCGCGCGCCGCCTTGACCATGACGGGCCAGCCGTGGGCGGCCGCGAAGCCCTCTACGGCGTCGATCGCGCCCGGCCCCTCGTCCACCACCAGGTAGGCGGGGACAGGCACGCCGGCCTGGTCGAGCACGGTCCGCATCCGGGCCTTGTCGACGGCCAGCTCCGAGCGTCGCGGCGCCGGGACGGACCACGGCGCCCTGCGCTGCCAGCGCAGCCACCAGGTCGAGGTCGACCTGCTCGTGGTCGAAGGTCACGACGTCGCAGCGGTCGGCGAGGGCCTGCAGGTCCTCCGCCACGAAGGGGGAGCCCAGGACGACCTCGGCCGCCACGCCACAGGCGGCGTCGCCGGGATGTTCGGCCAGGACGGCCATGGAGAGGCCGAGCGCGCTGGCCGCCTCACCCGCCATGCGGGCCAGCTGACCAGCGCCGACGAACCCGATCGGGTGCGTGCTCAGCTTGCTCGCCCCCGTCCGGGGATTCGCCTAGACAAGGGGGCGGACACAACCGGCAGACTACGCGAGGAGCACCAGGGACATGGCCAAAGCGCTGCGCATCGGGAGCATGATTGAGACCGACAAGCCGCTGTCCGACGTGGTGGCGCTGCTGCGGCGGTACCGGGAGGCGGGGCTCGACCATGCCTTCGCTTCGCAGATCTTCGGCCCCGACGCGCTGACGCTCCTGGCCGTGGCCGGCTCCCAGGTGCCCGGCATCGGCCTGGGGACCGGGGTGGTGCCCGTGTACCCGAGGCACCCGATGATGCTGGCCCAGCAGGCCCTGACCGTGCAGATGGCGACGGCCAACCGGCTCCTGCTGGGCATCGGCCTGTCGCACCAGGTGGTGGTCGAGAACATGTGGGGCATGAGCTACGAGCGCCCGGCGGCGTACATGCGGGAGTACCTGACCGCGCTCATGCCACTCCTGCGGGGCGAGACGGTGCACTGCGAGGGGGAGCGTGTGACCACCAACGCCTTCGCTCCGCTCGACATCACCGATGTCGAGGCGCCGCCCGTCCTCGTCGCCGCCCTGGGCGACACCATGCTCAAGCTGACGGGGCGCATGGCCGACGGCACCATCACCTGGATGACCGGCACGTCCACCATCGGCGACCACATTGCGCCCACCATCACGGCGGCAGCCGAGGCGGCGGGGCGGCCTGCTCCGCGCGTGGTGGTGTCGCTCCCCATCAGCGTGACCAACGACGTCGAGGCGGCGCGTGAGCGGGTCAACGCCGCCTTCTCCATCTACCCCAACCTGCCCTCGTACCGGGCCATGCTGGACAAGGAGGGGGCCGAGGCGGCGGGCGACATCGCCTTCATCGGGGACGAGGAGGCTGTGGCCGCGTCGATCACGAGGCTGGCCGATGCCGGTGCCACGGATTTCGTGGCTGCCATCGTCGGCGATGCGGCGGAGCAGGCTCGTGGCTTCGCGCTGCTCGGCGAGCTCGCCCGGGCCTGAAGCGGCGCCGGCCGCGCCGCGCCGTCAGAGTGAGAGCTTGGTGTACTTGAACTCGTTGAGATCGGGCATCGTCTCGAAGAGGTCGAGGACGCCCTGCATGGTGCGCGTGGCCAGGGCGACGTCGCCGGCGGGCCGGCTCATCAGGCGCACGAAGACGGCGTTGTCGCCCACAATGAAGGTCGGGACACCGAAGACGTCGAGCTGACCGACGGCATGCTCGTGGGCGCGCCGGATGTCCTGTATGACCGCACCTGTGGCGACCTCCGCCACCACCTTGTCGCCGGGGACGCCGACCCGCTCCAGCACCGATGCCACGACATCGGGTCTGCCGCAGATCCAGTCCTTCGTCGTGGCGGGCCGAGAACAGCGCGATGTGCGCGTCCAGGAACAGCTCTGGGTACTGATCGCGCACCACCACGCCGGCGCCGAGCGCCAACAGGTCCTGCGCCTTGGCCGGGTCGTCCCACACCGGCGGCGCCGCCCTCGGGCACATGGGCCTGGCTCAACGAGAAGGGCAGGAACGTGACGTCCCAGTCCGCCCCGCCCGCCAGAGCGGCGGCCAGGTGCTCATGCGCATTGCGGGCGAAGGGGCAGCGGTAGTCCCAGGTGACGGCGAATGACTTCATAGTTTCTTCAACACGACCTCGGAGGGTCGCATTCCCCGCCCGCCGCGCCGTCGCCCACGCCGGCCCTTGGTGCCGGGTGTGACGATGTCGACAATCGGTCGAAGGCCGAGGCCCAGCACCGAACCGATGGCGGCACCCCCGATGACATCGGTGGGGTGGTGCGCTCGCAGGTGGATCCGGCTGACCGCCACTGCGGTGGCGAAACCGACGTTGGCGGTCGTGCCCGCCTGGGAATCGCCGAGGACGAAAGCCGTGCAGAAGGCGGCCAGGGTGTGCCCGCTGGGGAAGCTGCTGCTCGTCGGGGTGCGCACGCCGACGTCGAGGTGGTCCTCGGGCCGCTGCCGTTCGACCGCCGCTTTCACGACCCGGCTCACGAGGAGCGAGGAGAACCCGGCCGCCGCCAGCGCGACGATGGCCCGCCGTCGATCCGGGCCGCGCCGCCGTGCTTTGAGCCCCGCGAGCAGGACCCAGATGAATCCGTAGTCGGCCAGATTGGAGACGAGCGCGGCCGCCCGGTCGATCTCCGGGCGTCCCCGAAGGGGGTCGAAGGCGGCGTCGACCGCCTCGTCGAGGGTGCTCACTGCGGGCCGGTCACGCGGCGAAGGCGGGGCAGGACGTCTTGAAGTGGCAGTGGTTGCACAACGGGCCGACGTGGGGCCGGAAGTCCTCGGCGTCGCAGGCTCGTTCGATGGCGGACCACACGGCGACCGCCCGCCGGCGCTGGCCGCGGATGGTCTGCTCCGAGGGCGCCGACGAAATGGCGACGGGCTGGCGCAGGTAGAGCAGCCGGACCTCGGTCGGGCGCACGCCCGAGCAGGCTCTCGCACAAGAGGGCGTAGGTCTGGACGCCGCCCATGCTCCCGCGTTCGAAGCGTTCCGACGGCGCCCGGCCGGTCTTGTAGTCCACGACGATGAGGTCGCCTGCGGGCGTCACGTCGAGCCGGTCGATGATGCCCCGGAGACGCATGCCGTCGACCACGGTCTCGACCCCCAGCTCAATCCCCACGGCCCGCGCCTCGTTGGGGTCCTCCAGGCGGAAGTAGTTGTCGACCAGCGTGCCGGCGTCAGCCACGAAGGCGTCGGCCTCGGCGGGGTCGAGGCCCAGCTCCGTGTATTCCTCGTCCGCCTGGAGCTCGTCCCAGCACCGTGCCAGCTCGGCGTGCGCCGCGGCGGGGGTCCGGGCTCCGGGGGAGTGGTGCCAGAAGAGCCCCTCGAGGGCGGCGTGGACCAGGGTTCCCTTCACCGCATGGGGCGAGGGGGGCTCCGGGAGATGCTCGATCTGCGAATAGCGGAAGGCGAGCGGGCAGTTGGTGAAGGCGACGACCTTCGACGGGCTCAGTGTCCGCGGGAGATCGAGCGCCATCAGCTCAGGATACGACGGGGGAGTGACGCGACGGCCCATCCCCCGGGGCGGGTAGAAAAGGGGGTGATGTTCCCCGGTGCCTCCTCTCTTGGCCGCAGACGTGGCTGACCTGCGCCGCAAGAAGCGTTGGGCCGGGCTGCAGCCGGGCGATCCCGTCCACGTGGACGGGACGCGGCTGCGTGGGGCCTCCTGGGAGTTCGTGGCGCACGTCACCAACGGTGAGACGGGAGAGGTCTGGGTCGAGGTCGTCGGGGGACGTGCCGGCGACCGTGCCGTCCGCTCTTTCCGGCCGGACCAGCTCTATGCGGCGACCGCCCGCCCGGGTCGTGACCCCTCCCTGGCTGACGCCCCCGGGCTCCCGCTGGGTTGACCGGGACCCGCTGCGGTGGACCGTCCCGGCATCCCGACTCTGACGACGCCGCGCCTCGTGCTGCGGCCGTTCGTCCTGAGTGACCTCGACGAGCTGGCCGTCCTGCACGCCGACGAGTCGTTCTGGTGGTACCCGCTGCGCTCTGGCATGTCCAAGGAGGAGACCGCCGGTTTCCTGGAGCGGGTGACGGCGCGTTACGAGAGCGACGGCTTCGGGATCGAGGCGCTGCTCGATCGGGCCAGCGGCGTCATGATCGGCTGGGCGGGTCTCGCCGTGCCGCATTTCCTGCCCGAGATCCTTCCGGCGGTCGAGGTGGGATGGCGCCTGGCCGGCCCCTGGCGTGGCCGCGGGTTGGCCACCGAAGCCGGAGCCGCCGCGGTGGAGTTCGGCTTCACCGAGGGCGGCCTCGAACGCATCGTCAGCATCTACGAGCCGGAGAACGTGGCGTCGGGTCGCGTCATGGAGCGCCTGGGCTTCACCCATTGGCTGACCACGACGGGACAGCGCGGTGAGGAGATCGAGGTCAAGGCGCTCGAGCGGTCCCGCTGGCAGGAGGGTCGGGACCGTGGGTGACATTGCCGAACAGACGGCGGTCGATTCCGCCGGCGACGGCCGCTACCGCGCCATGGTGCATGCCGATTGGGAGATCTGGGGCCCCTGTGGCGGGTACGTGGCCGCCCTGGCTCTGCGGGCGGCCGGGGCCGAGAGCCATCTGGCCCGCCCGGCCAGCTTCTTCTGCCACTACCTCTCTGTGGCGTCGTTTGCTCCGGTCGACCTGGAGGTGACACCGCTGCGGGCCGGACGCACCGTGCTGGCCCAGCGCGTCGCCCTGCGCCAGGAAGGCCGGCCGGTGCTCGAGGCGATGGTCTGGTCGGTCGGCGAGGTCGAGGGTCTCGAACACGAAGACGTGGTCCCCCCGGACGTCGCGGACCCCGAGGCGCTGCCGACGTGGGCCGACATCAGGCCCGGTGCCGACCGGCCGCCGATGCCCTTCTGGGAGAACTTCGACCAGCGCCTGCTCCAGTGGTCAGAGGAATGGCCGCCACCCGGCCCGCTGCCCCCGACCTGGCAGACCTGGGTGCGTCCACGACCCACCGCCGCATTCGACGACCCCTGGATCGATGCGGCCCGCAGCCTGATTGTGCTCGACGTGGGGAGTTGGCCCGCCGGGTCGCGGCCGCACATGTACCTGGACCCGCCGTACATCGCACCGAGCCTGGACCTCTACGCCTCGTTCCAGTACACAGGTTCATCGTCGGAGTGGCTCTTGTTGGATGCGCATTCGCCCGTCGCGCAGGGGGGACTGCTGTCGTGGACCGGCAGGGTGTGGTCGCGGGAACGCCGGCTCGTCGCCAGCGGGGGCGGACAGGCGGTCTTCCGGCACACCTGAGCGTGCCCGGGCGCGTTCAGTCGACCGTGTACCCGTCCATGCGCGAGAGGATGCGCAACATGACCTCGTCGGCGCCGGCGCCGATGGAGTCGAGACGGGTGTCGCGGAAGTAACGCGACGTCCAGGTCTCGTCCATGTAGCCGATGCCGCCGTGGAACTGGACGGCGACGTCGGCTACCTCGCGCTGGAGACGGGAGCCCAGGAGCTTGCCGATGGTGGCGAACCGGGTGGCGTCCTCGCCCCGGACCACCGCGTCCGCCGTCGTGCGGGCGTACTGCTTCAGCACGTCGTGACGGGCCGACAGCTCGGCCAGCACGAACTGCAGGTGCTGGTTGGCAAGCAGGGGCGCGCCGAAGGCGCGCCGCTCGCGCAGGTAGTCCTTCGTGCGTTCCAGGGCGAGCGCGATGGAGCCCACCTGCTTGTAGAAGGTCATGAGCCGCTCGGCCTGGAACTGCACCATCTGCTGCTGGAAGCCGCGACCGACTTCGCCGATGGTGTTGGCCACGGGGACGCGTACGTCGGTGAAGGACAGTTCGGCGGTATCGCTCGACCACATGCCGAGCTTGTCGAGCTTGCGGGACACGGCGACGCCGGGCACATCGGTCGGCACGACGATGAGCGACATGCCGCGGGAGCCGGGATCGTCGGAGGTCCGGGCGAGAAGGCAGAGCCAGTCGGCCTGCGTGCCGTTCGTGATGTAGAGCTTGGCGCCGTTGATGACCCACTCGTCCCCGTCGCGCACGGCCCGGGTGCGGATGCCGGCCACGTCGCTCCCGGCGTCGGGCTCCGTCACCGCAATAGACGTCACGGCCTCGCCACGGATGGCGGGCGCCAAGTAGCGCTCCTTCAGGTCGTCCGATCCGTAGCGGGCCAGCGCGGGCGTGGCCATCGACATCTGCACGGCCATGGCCATGGGGACGCCCCCGCAGCTGATCCGCCCCATCTCCTCACCGGCGATGAGCGTGTAGCTGTGATCGGCCCCCATGCCCCCGTAGGCCTCGTCGTATTCGAGGCCGAGCAGCCCGACGGCGGCCAGCTTGGGAAAGAGGTCGTGGGCGGGGAACGTGCGCGCCGCTTCCCACTCGTCGACGTGTGGTTCGATCTCCCGCTCGAAGAGGTCTCGGAGCGTCTTGCGGAAGAGCTGGTGCTCGTCGCTCTCGATCACCGGCGAACGATACCACCGGCCCTTTTCACCGCATCTGTGGGTCCCCCCTACACTGCGCACCCGTGGCAGACGTGTTGATCGGCGTGCAGCATGACGACGGGATCCGGACGCTGACGCTCGACTCACCGGCCAACCGCAACGCGCTCTCGTCCACCCTCTTGGCCCAGCTGGAGCAGGCGTTGCGGGACGCAAAGACGGACCCGGACGTACGCGCCGTCGTCCTGACAGGGGCCGGAACGGTGTTCTGCTCGGGAGCCGACCTGTCCGAGCGGGGCGTGGCGGCCCCCAGCCGTCTGCCGGCGATCCTCACGGCCATGGTCGAGAGTGCCGTGCCCATCGTCGTCCGCGTCAACGGCCATGCGCGCGCCGGTGGGATCGGCCTCATCGCGGCGGCCGACATGGCAGTGGCGACGACGGAGGCCACCTTCGCCTTCACCGAGGTCCGGGTCGGTGTGGCCCCCGCCATGATTCTGGTGCCGGCACTGCGGGTGGTCGATCGCCGCTTCCTCGTCCGTGCCACCCTCACCGGGGAGCGCTTCGGCGCGGTCGAGGCCGTGGGGGCCGGGCTGCTCACGGCGGTCACGCCCGACGAGACAGCGCTCGACGCCTGGGTGGCCGACCGCACCACGTCATTGCGCCAGGCCGCACCGGGCGCCGTCCGGGCCACCAAGGAGCTGCTGCGCACGTTGCCGGCGCAGGCGTGGGCCGAAGGCCTGACCAGCGCGGCGGCCATGTCGGCAGACATGTTCGCCGGCGCCGAGGCCGCCGAGGGCATGGATGCGTTCTTGCAGAAGCGCCGTCCCGCGTGGGACACGACCCCATGAGCGCGGCACTGCGGACTCGCCTGGCCGTTGCGGGGGACGAGTTCCGGGACAACGCCGCCGCCATGGGGGCTTTGGTCGACGAGGTGCGCGGCCTGCACGAGGACGTCCTCGCCGGCGGCGGCGCGCAGTACGTGGAGCGCCACCGGGCCCGCGGCAAACTGCTGGCGCGCGAGCGGCTCGAAGCGCTGGTCGATCCGGGCACGCCGGTGCTCGAACTGAGCCCGCTGGCCGGGCTGCACACCGGTGACCCGCTCGGTGGGGGCGTCGTGGTCGCCCTGGCCGAGGTGGCCCGCACGCAGTGCCTCGTCATCGCCAACGACCCGACCGTGCGCGGCGGCACGACCAGCCCGACGACCATCCGCAAGCTCCTGCGCGCCATGGACGTGGCAGAGGAGAACCGCCTCCCACTTCTGCTCCTCGTCGAGTCCGGCGGGGCGGACCTCCCACGTCAGGCCGACGTCTTCGTGCCCGGAGGTGAGCAGTTCCGCCGGCTGACGCAGCTCTCGGCGCAGGGCATCCCTACCGTCTGCGTCGTCTTCGGCTCCTCCACCGCAGGCGGGGCGTATCTCCCGGGCATGAGCGACTACACGGTGATGGTCGAGGACCGTGCTCGTGTCTTCCTGGGCGGCCCGCCGCTCGTGAAGATGGCCATCGGAGAGGACGCCGACGAGGAGGAGCTCGGCGGTGCGCGCATGCACGCCGAGATCTCGGGGCTGTGCGACTACCTGGCCCGGGACGAGCCCGAAGCGATCCGCATGGCGCGCGGGATCGTGGCCCACCTGCATTGGCCCCGTCTCGGCCCCGATCCGGCCGGTGCGCCCGACGAGCCGCTGTACCCGGCCGAGGAGTTGCTCGGGATCGCCTCGGTCGACGTGCGGGTGCCCTTCGACGTGCGTGAAGTCATCGCCCGCGTCGTCGACGGTTCCCGTTTCGAGGAGTTCAAGGCGCTCTACGGCGCCCAGCTCGTGTGCGGGTGGGCGTCCATCGGCGGTTATCCCATCGGCGTGGTGGCCAACAACGGCATCCTCTTCTCGCCCGAGGCGCAGAAGGGGGCGCAATTCATCGCATTGTGCAACCGCAGCGACACCCCGATCCTCTTCGTACAGAACATCACGGGATTCATGGTGGGCACGCGTTACGAACAGGGAGGGATCATCAAGGACGGCGCCAAGCTGATCAACGCCGTATCGAACTCGACCGTGCCACACCTCACGCTGATGGTCGGTGCGAGCTACGGGGCGGGCAACTACGCCATGGCCGGGCGCGCCTACGACCCGCGCTTCATCTTCACCTGGCCCAACCATCGCATCGCGGTCATGGGCCCCAAGCAGCTGGCGGGCGTGCTCTCCATTGTGCGGCGCAACGCGGCCGCGGCGGCCGGCCGTCCGTTCGACGACCAGGCCGACGAGGAGTTGCGCCAGGCCACGGAGAGCCAGATTGAAGAGGAGTCCACGGCGCAGTACGCGACCGGACGCCTGTGGGACGACGGGATCATCGATCCGCGGGACACGCGGACCGTGCTCGCCATCGCCTTGGCCACGGTGCACTCGGCGCCGGTGCGAGGCACCGCCGTCTTCGGCGTGGTGCGGCACTGATGATCCACCGGCTCCTGGTGGCCAATCGAGGCGAGATCGCCCGTCGCCTCATCCGCGGTGCACACGACGCCGGCTCTGAAGCCGTCGCCGTCTACGCCGCCGATGACGCTGCCAGTCCCCACGTGAGTGAGGCGGATGCCGCGGTGCTGCTCCCCGGTGCATCGCTGGCCGAGACGTACCTGTCGGCCGCCGCGCTGGTCGGGGCGGCGGCGGTGGCGGGGGCCGACGCGCTGCACCCCGGCTACGGGTTCCTGTCGGAGAACCCCGAACTGGCCGAGTCCTGCGCTGCTGCGGGCATCACCTGGGTCGGCCCGTCGCCCGACGCCATGCGCGTCATGGGGCACAAGGCGCGGGCCAAGGAACTGGTCGCCGCCGTCGGCGTGCCCATCCTGCCGAGCGCCGTCGTGCCGACCGGCGCGGACCACGCCGCCCTGGCCGGCGCGGCCGCCGGCGTGGGCTACCCCCTTCTGGTCAAGGCCTCCGCCGGCGGCGGTGGGCGTGGCATGCGGCTCGTGCGCGACGAGGGCGAGCTGGTCGACGCGGTGGCGGCGGCCCAGCGCGAGGCGGCCTCCGCCTTCGGTTCGGACGAGGTCTTCCTGGAGCGCTACCTCGAGGCTCCCCGCCACGTCGAGGTCCAGGTGATCGGGGACCGCTTCGGAAGCATCCTGCACCTGCTCGACCGGGAATGCTCGGTGCAGCGCCGCCACCAGAAGGTGGTGGAGGAGGCGCCGGCCACGCAGGTGGGGGACGGCGTCCGGCGCCCGATGTGGGACGCCGCGGTGGCCGTGGCGAGCGCCGTCCACTACGAGGGCGTCGGCACCGTCGAGTTCCTGGTCGATGCCGGCGGGTTTTTCTTCCTGGAGATGAACACGCGCCTCCAGGTGGAGCACGGGGTGACGGAGTTGGTGACGGGGCTCGACCTGGTGGGATTGCAGCTGGCGGTGGCGGCCGGCCTGCCCCTGCCGCTGGCCCAGTCAGAGGTGGTGGCGACGGGTCACGCCATGGAGGTCCGGCTGTGTGCCGAGCGGCCGCGAGAGGACTACCGCCCGACGCCCGGCACGGCGGCCTCTGTCCGCTGGCCGGAGGGCCCCGGGCTCCGGGTCGACCGCGCCATCGAATCCGGGAGCGTCGTCAGCCCTTCGTACGACTCGCTGGTGGCGAAGCTCATGGCCCATGGCCACGACCGCGCCGCGGCCAACGCCCGGCTCTCCTTTGCGTTGCGCGAGTTGGAGCTGGACGGGCTGGAGACGAACCGGGACCTGCTCGGCGCGGTGCTCGACGACGCCGTCTTCCGGGCCGGCGAGGCGGACGTGCACTACCTCGACCGCCGGCCCGACCTGCGTGACGCCGTGCTGCCCGACGACGCACGGCATCGGCACGCCGCCGCGGCCGCCTTGTGTCTGGCCGCTGAGCGGGCGGCCGCCAGTCTCGTCCCGGTGCCGGTGGGCGGATGGCGCAACGTCGGCCGCGCCCTCCATGCCGATCAGTTCACCGACGCCGTCGGGAGGCTCGAGGTGCGTGTGGCCGGGCCCGGTCAGGCCGCCGAGATACTGATCGACGACGCATGGTGCACGGTGGGCACGGCCGGCGTCGCCGGCACGGCTGGCGGACTGGTCGACCTGACGACGCCGGCCGACGGGCTGCGGCGTCGCTACCGGGTCCGGCTGGGCGGCCCCCGCGCCGAGGTCAACGGGCCCGAGGGCCAGTCCAGTTTCCTCCTGCAGACCGACGACGACGTCGACGAGCGCGGGGGTGTGGCGGGCGAATGCCGTGCCCCGCTCCCGGGCGCCGTCACCAAGGTGCTCGTGGCCGAGGGCGACGTCGTGGCCGAAGGCGACGGGCTGGTCGTGCTCGAAGCGATGAAGATGGAGCACACCCTTCGAGCCAACGGGGCTGGGACGGTGGCCCAGGTGCAGTGCGCACCGGGCCAGCAGGTCGACGTGCACGACCTGCTGATCACCGTGGTGCCCGCATGACGACGCCGGACGTCCTGCGCATCGGGAACTGCAGCGGGTTCTTCGGGGACCGCACCCACGCCGCCCGCGACATGGTCGAGGGCGGACCGCTCGACGTGCTCACCGGCGACTGGCTGGCCGAGCTGACGATGTACATCCTGCACAAGACGCGCGAGCGCACCGGCGGGTACGCCCGGACCTTCCTGCGCGAGCTCGAGGAGGTGCTGCCGACCTGCATCGAGCGGGGCATCACGGTCGTCTCCAACGCGGGCGGCCTGCATCCGGAGGCTCTGGCGGACGCGGTGGGGGAGCTGGCCCGGCGCCAGGGCCTCGACGTGCACGTCGCCTCGGTCTCGGGTGACGACATCACGCCGGACATCGCGGCGCTGCAGGCACGGGGTGAGAAGTTCGTCAACCTCGACACCGGTGAGGTGCTGCCGGCCGACGCACCCTTGGTGACGGCCAACGCCTACCTGCGCGCCCGGCCGATCGCCGATGCGCTCGCCGCCGGGGCCCAGGTGGTCGTGACCGGGCGTGTCACCGATGCGGCGTTGGTCGTCGGTCCGGCGTTGCACGCCTTCGGCTGGTCCGACGGCGACCTCGACGCCATTGCTGGCGCCGTGGTGGCGGGGCACGTCATTGAGTGCGGTGCCCAGTGCTGTGGTGGCAACTATGCGTTCTTCGAGGAGGTGCCGGACCGGGCGCGCATCGGCTTCCCCCTGGCGGAGCTGCGAGCGGACGGCTCGTCCGTCATCACGAAGCACCCCGGCACCGGCGGCATGGTCACGGTGGGAACCGTGACGGCCCAGCTTCTCTACGAAATCGGCGGGCCGCGCTACCTCAGCCCCGACGCCGTGCCGCGCTTCGACAGCATCGAGCTGTCGCAGGAGGGCCCCGACCGGGTGCGCATCGCGCCGGTGCGCGGCGAGGCGCCGCCGGCCACGCTGAAGGTCACGGCCAACCTCCATGCCGGCTGGCGCAACGCCATGACCCTGGCGCTGACCGGCGCGCAGCCGGCCGAGAAGGCCCGGTTCGCCGCGGAGACGGTGTGGGCCGGCATCCCGGGGGGGCGCGACGGCTTCGCCGAGACGGCGGAGGACCTCTCCGGTGACCTGAGCGGCGGCGGCATGGCGTATCTCCGCCTGGCGGTGCGCGGCGACGACGAGCAGGCGGTCGGACGGGCTTTTTCGGGCGCCGTGGTCGAGACGAGCCTCTCGAGCTACCCCGGGACCTTCTTCACCTCGGCGCCGTCGGGCGCCCAGGGCGTGGCCCGCTACTGGCCGACGACGGTCGGGGCCGCTGCCGTGACGACGCGCATTCAGTGCGACGGTCGGGCCGTCGAGGCGACGCCGCCCCATCCGTTCGACCACCGCCCCGCCGACGACGTTGTGGAGACCGGGCCGCCCGGTCCGCCTGCTGCGCCGGCCGGCGACACCGTCGTGGTGCCCCTGTGGGTGCTCGTCGGCGCGCGCTCGGGCGACAAGGGCGGGGACGCCAACATCGGGGTCTGGGCCGACGACGACGCGGTCGCGGCCTGGCTGCAGCGCGAGCTCACGACCGCACGCCTCAAGGAGCTCCTGCCCGAGGTGGAGCCCTATCCGGTCAGCCGCTACCCGTTGCCGAACCTGCGGGCGGTCAACTTCGTCGTCCACGGCATTCTCGGCTGGGGCGTGGCGTCGAACCTGCGTCTGGACACGCAGGCGAAGGGGCTCGGTGAGTTGCTGCGCTCGCGCCCGGTAGAGGTGCCGGCGGCGCTGGTGACGCGCGGCCCGGCTGTGGCGAGGCTCGCCGCGCGCTGACCGCGGCCCGGGGTGCCGGTCCCCGGGAAGGTGGCAGGATGGCGCCGTGGAGTCGGTCGCCCGCATGGTCGCGCTCGTGCTGGGCATCGTCCTGGTCCTCGCCACCGCCTGGAGCGTGTTCACTGCGCTCGTCGTGCCCAGGGTCACGTCGTCGCCGGCCATGCGCATGCTGGCCCGGAGCCTCGGCGGTTCGGCCCGCCGCCTCGCCCCGAAGCTCCCGAACTACGAGACGCGCGACCGCGTCCTGTCCTTCGTCGGCCCGGCGGCCATGGTGTTCCTCTTCGTCATCTGGCTCTGCCTCATCGTCCTCGGCGTCGCGCTCATCGAGTGGTACGCGGCCGGGGTGGACTTCGCCACGGCCCTCGGCATCTCGGGCTCGTCCGTCTTCACGCTGGGCATCGTCTCGTCGGGCCATGCCGGGCCGCGGGTGGTCGAGGTCGTGGCTGCCGGCATCGGCCTCCTCGTCGTCGCACTGGAGATCGCCTACCTGCCGACGCTCTACACCCAGTTCTCCGCCCGCGAGACCGAGGTGACTTTGCTCGAGGCGCGTTCGGGGAACCCGGCCTGGGGACCCGAAATCCTGGCCCGCGCCTACTGGCTCGACACCATGGATGAGCTGCCGCCGTTGTACTCGGACTGGGAGCGCTGGGCCGCCGCCGTCTCCGAGAGTCACGCCAACTACCCCGGCCTCATCTGGTTCCGCTCGCCGGTCTCCAGCCGCAGCTGGCTCGTGGGCCTGGTCGCCATGATGGACTCGGCGGCGCTGTACCACGCGGTCAACCCGTCACAGACGCCGCGCCAGGCCCGGCTCTGCCTGTCCATGGGGATCAACTGTCTGCGCTCCATGGCGCGGGCGCTGCGCATCCCCTACGACGACGACCCGTTGCCGACGGCGGACATCCGCCTGTCGCGTCACGAGTTCGACGAGGGGTTCCACCGTCTGGAGTCGGTCAACTTCCCGCTCGAGCGCACGGCCGACGATGCCTGGCGGAACTTCAAGGGTTGGCGGGTCAACTACGAACCGATCGTCGACGCACTGACGAAGATCATCGTGCCCCCGCCGGCGCCATGGTTCCCCGTCCGGCCCGAGCTCGGCATGGCCAAGCTCCCGCTCGTCTTCAACCGGACCCCCGACGCGCCGGAGGGAACTCAGGGGTTCGGAGTCAACAAGACCTTCAAGACGCCGTCGGCAGCGCGAATCGAACAACTCGTAGGCCTCGGCCGCCTGCTCCAGACCCATCCGATGGGTGAAGGTCTCGCCGAGGCCGCTGAGCCGACCTGACTGCAGCAGTGGGACCAGGTCGCGCCACGTGCCCGGGATGGGAGCGAACACGGCGCGCAGGGTGAGGCTCTTCAGCAGGACCAGGGCCATCGGGAAGGAGAGCTCCATGCTCAGGTTGACCCCGACCACCGAAACGGTGCCGCCCGGGGCTGCGCTGGAGACGGCGTCCACAATGGTGGCGTCGGCGCCGACGGCCTCGATCACGCTCTCGGCACCCCGTCCGCCGGTCGCCTCCAACACCTGGAGCGCGCCGGGCGCGACCCGGGCGTCGATCGGCTCGGCTCCGAGGCGCTCGGCCCGGGCCAGGCGTTCGGGCACGACGTCCACGGCCAGGAGGCGCGCCGGCCCGAAGAGCGAGGCGCACTGGAGTGCCATGATCCCCACGGGGCCGAGGCCCACGACGACCACGGTGGCGCCCGGTCGGATGTCGGCCCGCAACGCGCCCAGGTAGCCGGTGGGGAGGATGTCGGTCAGGAGGACGGCTTCGTCGTCGGTCACGCCGTCGGGAATGGGGAGTGCGAACAAGTCGGCGAACGGCACCGCCATCGCCTCGGCCTGGCCGCCGGGCAGGTCGGGCATGGTTCCGAAAGCTGCGTTCTTGTCGTTGAGGCAGACGTTGGGCTGGCCGGCCAGGCAGGCCGTGCAGACGCCGCAGCCGATGACGCCCGACACCAGCACGCGGTCACCCGTCCGCAGGCTGCGCACGTGGGGCCCGACTTCCGCCACCGTCCCGATCGCCTCGTGACCGAGCCTGATGCCCGATCCCGTCGGTGCGTCGTGGTACAGGTGCAGGTCCGAACCGCAGATGGCGGTGCGCTCGACGGTCACGATCACGCCCTCGGGTCCCGGCAGGACGGGATCGGGGACGTTCTCGACGGCGACGCGGCGCGGTCCTTCGAGGACGGTGGCTCGCATCTCCGCACGCTACCCCGCAGGACTACACTTGCCCGGGCCTGATTTCGGGCCCGCGAAGCGCTCGTTCCCCTCCCGGAGACCCATGCCTCGGACAGAACCCGGCACCACCGTTGAACTCCCCGTCGTGGCCGACGCGGACATCGACGCCTTCTTCGAGTTCGAGGATCTCTGGGCCGTCATCGTGTGGAACGACGACGTCACCACCTTTCAGACGGTGATCCAGGCCTTCGTGGAGATCTTCGGCCACACGGTGGAACGGGCCGACAAGCTGGCCTGGCAGATCCACCGGTCGGGCAAGGCCGTGGCTGCCGTGCGACCCAAGGACGAGGCCGAGGCCGCCGTCCACGCCTTGCACCTGCGCAAAATCTCCGCCTCGCTCAGCCGGGCTTGAACGTCCTCCGTGCCGGGGCCTCCCCCCGGGGCGGGGCAGCCCGGCGTGCGGATTCCGCGTGCGACATCCAGGCGTCCCTGGACGCCCGTACATATTGAGCGTACACTTTGAGCATCCACTCAAAGTGAGGCGCCGATGGCCAAGTCCGGGACAGCGAGCAGCGTGGCGGCGAGGGACGACTCCCGTTCGGCGGGGACCCGGACCAGGTTGGTCGACGCCGCCGCCGAGACCCTGAAGGGGGAGGGCTTCGCCGGGGCCAGCGCACGGGCGATTGCCGAACGCGCCGGCCTGAACCAGGGCCTGATCTTCTACCACTTCGGTTCCGTGGCCAACCTCCTGCTGGCCGCACTCGACTCGGTCAGCGCCCGCCGCATGGAGGACTACGGCGCCGCGGTCGACCGCGTGTCGACGCCGACCGAACTGGTCGACGTGGCGACCGACATCTTCCGGGAGGACCTGGACGCCGGGTACGTGGCGGTACTGGTCGAAATGATCGCCGGGGCGTCCTCCAGCCCGGGCCTGGGTCCCGAGGTGTCCGCCCGGCTCGGGCCGTGGTTCGCCTTCGCCGAACAGGCAGTGACCGGCGCGCTCGGCGCGCCACTGGGCTCGGTGCTGCCCCCCGGCGACGTGGCGTACACGATCGTCGCGCTCTACCTCGGGCTCGAGATGCTGACCCACCTCGACGGCGATCGATCCAGGGCCCTCGGCCTCTTCGCCCATGCCAAGAACCTGGCTGCGCTCCTCGAAGGGGTCGCGCCTGCCTCGACGACGGCGCAGCCGTGACCGGGTCTGCGCCGGCGCCGGCGATGGCCCGCCGGCGGTCGGGTGACACCGGCCTCGACCTGGTGACGGGAGCCTTCAGCTACTCCGGCTCCTCGGTGGCCCGGGCCCTGCTGCAGTCCGGCCGTCAGGTCCGGACCCTCACCGGGCATCCCGGACGCGCCCCTTCGGGGACGGCGGTCGACGTGCACCCGCTCGATTTCGAGGATCAGCTCGGCCTGGCGGCGTCGCTGGCGGGAGTCACCACGCTCTACAACACGTACTGGGTGCGCTTCGCGCGCCGCACGGTGGACCACGAGCGGGCGGTCGCCAACTCCAGGGTGCTGTTTCGCGCCGCCGACCGGGCCGGCGTGCAGAGGATCGTGCACGTGAGCATCACGCACCCCGCCAGCACCTCGCCGTTGCCCTACTTCCGGGGCAAGGCCCTGGTGGAGCGGGCGCTGGCCGAGTGCGACCTCTCCTACGCCATTCTGCGGCCGGCCATCCTGTTCGGCGGCGACGGCGTGTTGCTCAACAACATCGCGTGGCTGCTACGCCGGCTGCCCGTCTTCGCCATCGGGGGCCGGGGGGACTATCGGATCCGGGGCATCCATGTCGATGACCTGGCGCAGCTCTGCCTGGCCAAGGCGGCCGAGACGCACGACAGCGTCACTGACGCCGTCGGACCCGAGCGGCCGACCTTCACCGAGCTCGTCGGCGCCGTACGGGATGCCGTCGGCAGCCGGGCCCGCCTCCTCCGCGTGCCGGGCGCCACCGTTCCCGTCTTCGCCAGGGTGCTCGGGCTCGCCCTGCACGATGTCCTCCTGACCGCCGACGAGTACCGGGCCATGGCGGCGGGCCTGGCCGACACGGACGGTCCCGCCACGGGCCCGACGGCGCTCTCGGCGTGGCTGGCCGAGCACGGGGAGACGCTCGGCCTGCGCTACGCCAACGAGCTCGAGCGCCATTTCGGCGACGGTGAGCGTCGGGCATGAGGGCCGCGAACGTCGCCGGCGTCACTGCCATTCTGACGCTCGATGCCGCGGTGATGGTCATGGTCTTCGGCGTGCTCGTGACCTCGGCTGTCTACGGGTCGCGGCTGGCGTGGCTCCTCGGCGTCGCGGTGCCGTTGCTGGCGATCACCATGCTGTTGAGCCGGTTGTCGATGCGCGCGCCACGCCGGGCCGGTCACGCCACGGTTCCCGCGGTCCGCACCCGCCGACTCGGGGTCAGCCGGGCAGTGTTCCTGACCGCGTCGTCGCTCGTCGCCCTCCCTGGCGCGCTGGCCGCGGCAGTGCTGGCCGCGGACCTGCTCGTCTTCGCACGGCACGGCGTGAGCCTGTTGCGCTGATCCGCCCCGCGTCCACCGCTCAGCCCAGCCGCGCCGTCAAGCGCGCCTTCACGTCCGGCCACTCGGCGGCCAGGATGGAAAACCGAGCCGAGGTGCGCACCGTGTCGTCGGCGCCGGGCCTGTCCGCCCGCATGATGCCGTCGAGCTGGCCGCCGATGCGTTCGATGGCCGCCCACGACCGTTTGTTGCGCACGTCGGTCTGCAGCGCGACCCGGTGGACCTCCCAGACCTCGAAGGCGTGGGTCATCATGAGCAACTTGGCCTCGGTGTTGACGTGTGTCCGTTGCGCCGGCCCGGCCAGCCAGGTGAAGCCGATGTCGACCACGTCGGGCACAGCGTGGCGCTGGTGGACGGCCCCGGGGGGCCATTGCCAGAACGCGATCTCGCAGAAGCGCGTGGCGCCGACGATCAGATCGGAGCCTTCCGGCCCGGCACCACGCCGGACCGTGGCGAAGGCCACGTGCGCCCCCGCTGCCACCGAGGCCAGCGCATCGAGGACATACCGGGTCATCTGTTCCACGCCGTCGGGCGTGTAGGTCCACTGGTAGTGCGAGCGGTCCGCGGCCGCCGCGTCGACCAGGCCGGGGATGTGCTCCTCGCTCAGCGGCTCCAGCCGGACGAACTGGCCTTCGAGAGTGAACGGCTCAAGCATGTACGGCGGGGACGGCGTCGTCCGGCGCCCCCGCCCCGGCCGGCTGACCCTGTCCGCCCTGGGCGGGAGGCCCGGTGGGCGCACCCGTCGGGACGACGAAGTCGCGCTGGCGCACGAGGGCGAAACCGCACACGGCGCCCACGAGGGCGACCACGGCCCCGATGAACATCAGGTGGTTCAAGGTGCTCGAGAAGCCCACCTTGTAGGCGCCGAGCAGCGCCTGGCGCGCCGCGGCGAGGGGAATGGAGGGAAGTGCCTGGCGCACGCCCCCGGCTGCCATCGCCCCTTGGAGCTGTGCGCCGCCGCGGCGCAGGATCTCGGGCCCGTAGGGCGACTTGTTCAGCGCGCTCGTGGTGTGGGCCAGAATCTGGCTCTGGAAGACGGCGCCCAGCACGGCGATGCCCGTCGCGATACCGACCTGCCGGAACGTGTTGTTGGCGCCTGATGCCATGCCGCTGCGCTGCGGCTGGACCACGGACACGGCGCCCGAGGCCAGCACCGGGTTGACGATCCCGACCCCGAAGCCCGAGACGAGGAAGCCCGGGAGGAGCACGGTCCAGGTCGAGTCCGGGTGGGTCGTCCCCAAAAGGAGCAGCCCTCCGGTGACGAAGAGCATCCCGATGCCCAACAGGAGGCGCGAGTGGATGCGCACCGTCAGGCGCCCGGCGAAGAAGGACGTGAAGAAGATGAGCAGGGTCATCGGGAGGAAGCGCACGCCGGCCGCCAGCGGGCCGTAGCCCAGGTCGTCCTGGATGTAGAGCGTGAGGTACAAGAACATGGCGAAGATCGACGCCGCCAGGCAGAAGGCGACCGTCGAGAGCCCCACGAAAGCGGGGATCTTGAACAGGCCGAGGTCCAGCATCGGGTCGGCGGCAAAGCGTTCGTTCACGAAGAAGCCGATCATCAGGACGGCCGCAGCCGCCAGCAGGCTGATGGTGGTGGCGCTGCCCCAGCCGAAGTCGTTGCCGCGCACGAGGGCGAACACCAGCAGGAAAAGGCTCACCGAGAAGGTGACGAAGCCCACCCAGTCGATCTTCCTGGAACGCAGGTCCTCGGACTTGGCGATCTGGGTGAAGGTGATCAGCACGGCGATGGCGCCGATGGGCACGTTCACGAAGAAGATCCAGCGCCAGCCGATGCCGCTGGTGATGGCGCCCCCGATGAGCGGACCGATGGCGACGGCGCCGCCGATCACTGCGCCGTAGATGCCGAAGGCGGTGCCACGGTCGCGCCCCGTGAAGGCGGCCGCGATGAGCGCGAGCGAGGTGGCGAACATGATGGCGCCGCCGACGCCCTGCACGGCGCGGGCCAGGTTGAGCATCAGGGGCGTGGTCGAGAGGCCGCACACCAACGAGGCGGCCGAGAACACGATGAGGCCGATGGCGAAGATCTTGCGCCGACCGTAGATGTCGCCCGCCACGCCGGCCGTCAACAGGAACGCGGCCAGTGTCAGCGAGTAGGCGTCCACCACCCACTGCAGGTCCGAGAAGCTGGCGTGCAGCGACGACTGGATGTCCGGCAGCGCCACGTTCACGACCGTGATGTCGAGAAGGAGCATGAAGGTCGCCGTGCAGACGGCGATCAGGGTCCACCATTTGCGGTCGAGAGCGGGCATTCGCGGAGTGTATCGACCTGGTGTTCTCGCCCGTACAATGAGATGTGATCGTCGGATCAGCCCTCACCATCGAAATCGGCGACCGTACCCTGCTCTCGGACGCCTCCTTCGTCGTCGGCGCAGGCGAGAAGGTGGGTCTGGTGGGCCGGAACGGGACCGGGAAGTCGTCCTTCATCTCCGTCCTCGTGGGGGAGACGTCGCCCCAGCTGCGGCACCGCGGCAACGTCCGCATCCTCGGCTCGTTCGGGTACCTCCCCAGGCGCCGGTGGCGGGCGGGCTCGGGCTCGAGCCGACCGGCTTCTCCCACATCCTCTCGGCCCGGGGCCTCGATGTGCTCGACGACGCGCTGGGCACGGCCCGGGGCGCCATGGCCGACGAGCCGACGGAGGAGAACATCGAGCTGTTCACGGATCTGCAGGAGCAGTTCCAGTCCAACGGTGGCTACGAGGCCGAATCGATCATGGCCCGACTGGCCGACGGCCTCGGCCTCCGCCAGGAGCTCCTCCTGGAGGACATCGACTCGCTCTCCGGCGGCCAACGCCGCCGGGTCGACCTCATGCGCGTGCTCTTCCAGGAGCCCGAGCTGATGATCCTCGACGAGCCGACGAACCACCTCGACCGCTCGGCCAAGCGCTGGCTGCTCGACGAGCTCGCCCGCTTCAACGGCGCCATCCTCGTGGTCAGCCACGACCTCAAGCTGCTCGACCAGTCCATCACCAAGGTGCTCAACATCGCGAACCAGCACATGACGGAGTGGAAGGGGAACTACTCCAAGTTCGAGGCGCATGAAGGAGGCCGACCAGTCCCAGCGCGAGCGTGCGTCCGAGCTCGAGGCGCGTGAGATCAAGCGGCTCTCGCTGCTGGCCGACTCCATGCGGGGGAGCACGGAGAAGCGGGCCCGCAAGGCCAAGCAGCTGGACCGGCGGGTCGACCGCATGGAGGGGAGCCGGACGCAGGTCGAGAAGCGCGACAAGGCGAGCAAGTTCCCCTTCCGACGCCGCCGCGCTCGGGCGGCATTCCGCTCGAGGTGGCCAAGCTCGGCGTCCGCTACGGCAGCAACGAGGTCCTGTCCGAGGTCACCTTCCACGCCAGCCGGGGCGACCACATCGTGATCATCGGGCGCAACGGGGCCGGGAAGTCCTCGCTGCTGCGCTGCCTGGCCGGGGCCCAGGAGCCGTCGAACGGTGTCGTCGAGTTCGGCACGAACGTCGAGGTCGGCTACTTCGCCCAGGAGCACGAGCAGATCGACCCCGATCGCCGTGCGCTCGACAACATCAGCGACGCCGTGCTGAAGGCGGAGCGGGACCGTCGCGCCCTGCTGGGCTCGTTCGGCCTGCCGTCGAAGGCGGCCGACCAGCTGCCGGGCACGCTCTCGGGCGGGGAGCGGGCCAAGCTCGGCCTGGCCATGCTCTCAGCGGGGGAGGCGAACCTGCTCCTGCTCGACGAGCCGACCAACAACCTGGACCCCTCGTCCATCACCGCCGTCGGCGCGATGCTCGGCGCCTGGCCGGGGACGATCGTCGCCGTGAGCCACGAACGCGGGTTCGTGGAGGCGCTGCGGCCGACCTATTGCCTGCGCCTGCCCGAAGAGCGCTTCACCCACTGGCGCGACGAGTACCTCGACGACGTCGAAATGCGCTGAGCGAGCGCCTACTTCATCCAGATCTGCGTCGGCCAGAGCACGCCCTCGTCGAACGCGAGGGCCTTGAACCCTGCACCGTGGTCGGGTTGGCGAAGTTCTGGACGTTGGGGTCGGCCACGACGGCCCAGGTGTCGCGGGACAGCCAGAGGTACGGGATGTCCTGGGCCAGGTACTGGTTCACCTGCTGGTAGGCCTTGATGCGGTCCGCCTTCTCGTTCGTGGTCCTCCCCGCTATCAGCGCCGTCTGAATCCGGGGGTCATTGTTGCGGGCCATGTTCAGCGGCAGGGGCGGGGCGACGGTGGTCGTGCTCCACCACACGTAGTTGAGGTCGGGGTCGACGGCACCGAACTGGGACAGAGTGGTGGCCTCGTACGTGCCGGCCAGCGCGTCGTTGATGATCGTCGCCTGGGCGATGATGTTGATCGTACCTTCATGCCCGCTGTCTGCCAGGCCTGCTGCAGGAACTGCGCCGCCGCCAGCGTCTCGGGGTCGCTGGTGGAGTTGAGCGTGAAGGTCGAGCTGCTTGCCCGTCTGCTGTTGCACCTGCTTGACGAGCTTGGCGGCGCTCGACGGGTCGTGCTTCGGATAAGCGGTCTTGGTGTAGTACTCGCTGTCGGGCAGGAAGAGACCACTGATGGGAGTGTCGACGCCCTTGTTGATGACCTTGGAGTACTGGGTCGTGTTGACGACTTCGCCATGGCCTGGCGCAGCGTCTTGTTGTTGAACGGGGCGGCGGAGGTGTTCAGCATGACGCACTGGGCCGTGGGCTGGCCGACCACCTGCCCGCTGTTGTCGTAGTAGGCGTACTTCTTGTTGCCGCTGAACTGCAGGAGGTTGTCAGGCGAGCCGCAGTGCATCATGTCGATCTGGCCCGTCTGGAGCGCTTGGCGCGGGACGAGGCATTGACGATCGGCTTGTAGGTGATGGAGTTCAGGTAGGGATACCCCTCCCGCCAGTAGTGGGGATTCCGGGTGACTGTCATGTGACTGTTGGGGACCCAGTCCTGGAAGACGAAGGGCCGGTGCCGATCGGATTGAGGTGCCGCCGTCGGTACTGTTGAGCATGGACGGCGCCGCGATGTAGCCCGTCTGCGCCTGGGCCAGGTAGTAGGGGAACGGGGCCCACGACGTCTGCAGGGTGATGGTGACCGCCAATGGGCCGGTGACGGTGGGGCCGGTGAGCGGTCGGCGAAGGCCGGCCCCGTCAGGACGCCGGTTGCCTGTTCTCGATGTTGAGGTGCAGTGCGGCCGCGTCGAGCGGCGTGCCGTCGTGGAAGACGATGCCCG
>CAVWJQ010000019.1:0-16698 GCA_963755445.1 uncultured Acidimicrobiaceae bacterium
GCGCGCTCGGAGGGATTCGAACCCCCAACCTTCTGATCCGTAGTCAGATGCTCTAGTCCGTTGAGCTACGAGCGCTGGGTGAGACAGGACAGTGTACCGGAGCCTTGGCCGGGCCCCCGAGGCGCCCCCGACCAGGTCAGACGATGATCGGCAGCTTGGTGTAGCCCCGGACCGTGCTCGTGTAGAGCGGCACTGCCCCCGCCATGTCCACCGACCACTCCGGGAAGCGCTTGAACGTTTCCTCGAGGGCGATCCTCCCCTCGGTCCGGGCCAGCGCCGCTCCCAGGCAGAAGTGGATCCCGTAGCCGAAGGACAGGTGGTGGTCGAACTTCCGGTGGATGTCGAAACGGTCGGCGTCCGGGTAGGCCCGCTCGTCCCGGCCGGCTGAGCCTGTGATCATCACAACCTTCGAGCGGGCCGGGATCTTCCCCCCGTGCAGCTCGACGTCCTCGGTGCACCAGCGGCTCTGCACCGGCGACGGCGCCTCGTAGCGCAGGACCTCCTCGATGCAGTTCGGGATCAGGCTGGAGTCGGCCACCAGCTCGGCCCGCTGGTCAGGGTTGTCGTCGAGTGCCAGCGCGGCCCAGCCCAGCATGCGGGCCACCGTCTCGGTGCCGGCGCTGCCGATGAGTGCGGCGAAGTTGACGGCTTGCTCGAGCGTCAGCCGGCGGAGCACGCCGTCGTCTTCGGTGACTTCCATGTTCACCAGGTCGGTGAACATGTCGTCGCGCGGGTTGGACTGGCGATCGGTCAGCGTCTCGCTCAGGTACTCCATGAACTTGAACATGGCCGCCATCGACACGTCGTTCGACATGCCGGTCTCGGGATCGAGATGGAACGACTCGTCGATCCAGCCCCGGACCGTGTCGCGGTCCTCGGGCGGCACCCCGAGCAGCGCGGCGATGACGTAGGCCGGGACGCGAGCGCCGAAGTCCTGCACGTAGTCGAACGAGCTCCGGCCGACCAGGTCGTCGAGCAGGCGGGCGCAGAGCGTCCGGATGTCGTCCTCGAGCAGCTTCATGCGCCGCGGGGTGAAGGTCTTGGACACCAGCCGCCGGTAGCGGGTGTGCTCCGGCGGGTCCATGAAGATCATCATCTGCATGTCGATCGGGTCCGCCGTGATCATCTCCATGACCGTCCCGTGCGACGAGATGAACGTCTTGGGGTCGCGGCTGAAGGCGTCCACGTCGGCGAAGCGGCTCACGGCGTAGAAGTCGTACTGCTCGTTGTAATAGAGCGGCTGCTCGTCGCGCAGCCGTCGCCAGATGGAGTGCGGATCGCCCTTGTACTTCTCGTCGAGCGGGTCCCAGGCCAGTGGCTCCGTATCGACAGCGGTCATGACGATCCCCCTTCGACACCGACGTGGTGCGCGTCCCACAGCTTGATCCCGCCGAGGATGCCCGCCTTGTTGTCCACCACCGTGATCCGTTCGAGCACCTCGCCGAGGTCGCGCCGGTTCACCCGGGGACCGTTGCCTCCGCCGATGTAGAGATGGTCGAAGAAGGAGAGCGCGTCGAGATAGGCGATGGCCTTGCGTACCCGCTTGTTCCACCGCTCGTCGCCGACCTTCTTGCGCGCGGCCTCGCCGATCTGCTCGTTGAACGTCTCACCCTTGCGGAACTCCAGGTGGGCGAACTCGAGGTGCGGCATCAGGCTGCCATCCATGAAGAACGCCGTCCCGAACCCGGTCCCCAGCGTGATCACCACCTCGAACCCGTTCCCATGCACGACCGCCGCACCCTGGACGTCGGCGTCGTTGGCGACACGGCACGGCTTGCCGATCGACTTCCCGAGTGCCCCGGCCAGGTCAAAGTCCGACCAGGCCGTCACGAGCTCGGGATCGATCTTCGTGCCCGGGCCCTTGGTGCACACGAAGTGCGGCGCACTGAGGACATGCCCCTGGCGGACCATCCCCGGGAAGCCACACGACACGCGGTCCCCCTCGGGCAACTTGGCGACCAACTTGGTCAGCGTGGACACCAAGAGGTCGGGCGACATCGGGTAGGTCGTGGGCACCCGCACCCGCGCCGCCACGGGCTGCCCGTCCTTGTCGAGGACGTCGGCTTTGAGTCCGGTGCCACCGACATCGATGGCGATCGTGAAGGGGTGGTCGTGCGGCGTGTCAGCGGGAGCGGGTGTCAGCGGGAGCGGCCGTGTCAGCGGGAGTGGCCGTGTCAGCGGGAGCGGCCGTGTCAGCGGGAGTGGCCGTGTCAGCGGGAGTGTCAGTCACCGGCACGAACTGTAGTCATGCTGGGCTGGCCTTTTGCCCGCCCGGACCGGTCCCGTCATCCTCGCAGGACGTCGTGGAGGATCTCGCGGAGCATGTCCTCCAATTCCTCCTTGCTCGTCACATCGAACGAGTCGTCGCCCAGAAAGAGGCTCGAGAAGACGACGCCGAAGGACGCCGCCATGCGCACCCGGTCCCGCACCGGCACCCGCTCGTCCCCCAGAACCCGGCGGAACTGGTTCTGGATGTCCTCGTGCTCGGCGTCGTGGTCCTCGCGGTGCAGCTTCTCCATCACGGCCTGGTTGCGCTCGTGCATGAGGAAGAGCTTGCGCTGGGCCAGCATCTCGCCGAGGATCTGGTCGAGCAGCTCCTCCCACAGGGCCAGGGTGACCGGCTCCTCCCCGATCCGCATCAGGGCGTCCCGACCGAAGTCATGGATCCGCATGTGCAGAGCCATGAGGATGTCCTCTTTGGATTCGAAGTGGTAGTAGAGGGCCGCCTTGGTCACGCCCAGCTGCTCGGCGATCTGCCGCAGGCTGGTGCCGTCGTAGCCCTGCTCGGTGAAGAGGTCGAGCGCCACACTGAGGATGCGCTGTCGGGTGTCGGTGGAGGCCACAGGTATCTCGACCTGGACTTCGGCGTCGACGAACGGCCCGATGGCCGGCTCCGCGCCGATCACGGCCTCCAGCTCTCCGAGGGCGTCCGCCTGCTCTCCCGCCGTCTGTGTCACGTGTCCTGGCTCTGCGGTGTCATGTGATCGGCCATCTCGTTTCGCACCTTACCCGGATGCACTGCCTAATTCTACTTGACGGCAGGTAAGTATACTTACTACCATGCCCCCGGGACCAAAGATTACTTAACGACCGGTAAGGATGTCTATGGCTACTGAACTCATGATCCAGGCGGAAGGGCTGACGAAGCGCTACGGGGAGACCCAGGCGCTGGCCGGCGTCGACATCTCCGTCCCGGCCGGCACGATCCTCGGGCTGCTGGGTCCGAACGGCGCCGGCAAGACGACGGCGGTGCGCGTGCTGACGACGCTGGCACGGCCGGACTCGGGGTCGGCGACGGTCGCGGGGATCGATGTGCTGAGGCACCCGGCCGAGGTGCGACGCCACATCGGCGTCGCCGCCCAGGACGCGACGCTCGACCCCCTGCTGACGGGCCGCCAGAACCTGGTCCTGATCGGCGAGCTGTCCGACCTGGGCCGAGCCGACTCCCGGGCCCGGGCGAAGGAGCTGCTGGCGCAGTTCGAGCTGACCGACGCCGCCGACCGCGTCGTCAAGGGCTACTCGGGGGGCATGCGCCGGCGGCTGGACCTGGCCGGCTCGCTCATGACGCGGCCGCCCGTCCTGTTCCTCGACGAGCCCACGACCGGGTTGGACCCGACGAGCCGGCAACGGGTCTGGGAGGCCATCAGGGAACTGCTCGGCGAGGGCGTCACGGTGCTCCTGACGACGCAGTATCTCGAGGAGGCCGACGAGCTCGCCCATCAGATCGTGGTCGTGGACCACGGCCGGGTGATTGCCGAGGGGACGCCGCAGGAACTGAAGGAGGCGAGCCGTGGTGCCCGCCTCGAGGTGACGCTGGCCGAGCCGCACGCATCCGCGGTCGGCGCGATGGCGCCGCTGGTGTCGGGCCCCGTGTCCGTGAGCGACGACGGGCGGCGGCTGACCGCAGGCGTGGACGCATCGACGGGCTTGGCGACCCTGGTCGTTCGAGCCCTCGACGACGCGGGGGTGCTGGTGGACAACATCGAGGTACGGCAGCCGTCGCTCGACGACGTGTTCTTCTCGCTCACGGGCGGGCACATCGAAGAAGAAGGCGCCGGTGCCGATGACGTCGACGGGCAGCGGGCGGGCGACGGGGCCGCCGGTCCCGCTCGTCCCGGCGGCCCCGTCGGATCCGGCGAAGGCCGTCACGAACTGGAAGGAGTGCGCGCATGACAACCACCACGTTGACGCCGTCCGCAACCGGCTTCGACCGGCCGCACGCGGGTGGGAACGCGCTCGGTTCCCTGGCCGACATCTGGGCCATGACGCGGCGCAACATCGTCCACATTTCCCGGGAGCCCATGCAGCTCTCGGACGTCACCATCCAGCCGCTGCTCTTCACCGTTCTGTTCGTCTACATCTTCGGCGGCGCCATCCCGATCCCGGGCGGTGGGAGCTACGTCGATTTCCTGCTCGCCGGTATCCTGGCTCTCAACCTCACGACGTCGACCATGGGCACGGCGGTCGGTCTCAGCACCGACCTGCACGAGGGGATGATCGACCGCTTCCGCACGCTGCCGATGTGGCGCTCTGCCGTGCTGGTGGGACGCTCCGCGGCCGACTTCCTGACGTCCGTGGTGTGTGCCGCAATCGTCGCCGTGACCGGTCTCGTCGTCGGCTGGCGGCCGGGTTCCTCGGCCATCTCCGTGGCCGGTGGGTTCGCACTGTTGTTGTTCTTCGCCTATGCAGTGTCGTGGGTGTCGGCATGTGTCGGGCTCAACTCCAAGAGTCCCGAGTCGGCCGCCTCGTTCGGCTTCATCGTTCTGTTCCCGCTGACATTCGTGTCCAACGCGTTCGTGCCGACGCAGCACATGCCCGGCTGGCTGCAGGTCGTGGCGAACTGGAATCCGGTGAGCGCCGTCGTGGCGGGCACCCGCGACCTGTGGGGCAACCCGAACCCGTCCGCCATGGTGCAGGCCTGGCCCATGCAGCATCCGGTCGAGGCCGCGCTGATCTGGTCGTCGGCGATCCTGGCGGTGGCGGCACCGCTGGCGGCGCACTTCTTCAAGAAGCGCACGACGGAGTAGGACGGGCTAGGAATACGGCTCATGGGCACGATCAACCGTCGTCAACCCGGACATCGGAAGAGTCGATGCCGGCCGCAGTTCTCCCATCCATGACAGAACCGTGGCTGGGAGACGCCTGCTCCCTCGTCGACGCCTACCGGGCCGGGACGATTTCGCCCACCGAGGCACTCGAGGGGTCGCTGGCAGCCATCGCCGCCTCGCAGCTCAACGCGGTGTGCTTCGTGGACGAGGAACGGGCCCGGGACACGGCCGCCCGGGCCGACGTGAGCCTTCCTTTCGGCGGCGTCCCCATCGGCGTCAAGGAGCTCGACCCGGTCGAGGGCTGGCCGCTCACCGAGGCCTCGCTCGTCTTCAAGGAACGCACCTCTGCGTACGACGGGACCATGACGGCCCGGCTGCGCGAGGCCGGCGCCGTGCTGGTCGGGCAGACCACGGCTTCGGAATTCGGCGGGATCAACTGCACCTACACCCGCCTGCACGGCGCCACGTCGAACCCCTACGACCGGGAGCGGACGCCGGGCGGCTCGTCCGGAGGCTCGGCCGCCTCGGTCTCGGGCGGTCTGCTCCCGCTCTGCACGGGGGGCGACGGCGGGGGCTCCATCCGCATTCCCGCGGGCTTCACCGGCCTCTTCGGGTTGAAGTCGACCTTCGGCCGCATCCCGAAGGGACCGAAGACCGAGATCGAGCCGCTGACCGCGGTCCTCGGGTGCCTCTCGCGCTCGGTGCGCGACACGGCCCGCTGGTTCGACGCCTGCAACGGCGCCGACGAGTACGACCCCTTCTCCCTGCCGCGGGTCGGGGGCTGGGAAGCCGGACTCGGCCAGCAGGACTTGGCCGGGCGGCGGGTGGCTGTCTCGGTCGACCTCGGGTGCGGCGATCGTCGCGGGCGGCGTGCGGGATCGGGTCGGCGAAGCGGCCGACCTGCTGATCAAGGACGCCGGGCTCGAGCGGGTCGACCTGCCGTTCGCGCTGCCCCGGGGCGGCTTGGAGTGGGCATTGGCCGGGACAGCGAGCCTGCTCGTCGGCCTGGGTGACCTCTACCCCGGCTGCGAGTCCGAGCTCACCCCCGAGATCATGCTGGCGACCAACATCGCCACCAACCACTTCAACGTGGACACGGCGAAGAACATCGAGGCGTTCCGGCGCCAGATCATTGTGCAGATGGCCGAGCTCTTCGAGCAGGTCGACTTCATCATCTGCGCCACCAACCCCGACGTGGCGTTCGGTGCCCAGGGCCCGATGCCGACGACGATCGACGGCGTCGACCTCGTCGCCGAGCACGGGTTCGAGGCGGCGGTCGGGAACAACGGCGCGTTGACGATCCCGGCCAACACCACCGGGCACCCGGCCGTCGCCATCCCGGTCGGTTTGGTCGACAGGCTCCCCGTGTCGATGCAGATCATCGGGCGCCGGCACGCCGAGCAACTGCTCCTCGACCTGGCCCGCGTGGTCGAGCTCGAGCGGCCGTGGCCGCTGGTGGCGCCGGGCGCGCCGGTCTAGACACCGGGCCCGGTTGCACACGTTTCCGACAATTCCCTGCCCTGTCGTTGCTGTCCGGCGTCGTCCGGGCCGTCCGGCTCGTCGACGGTGACGACCGTGCTGCACCCTCCGGGTGGGGCGCGACGGCTCGCCGCCGCGGCACCGGAACGGCCGTGCGCGCCACCGTCGCCGTGCCGCCCGGCACGGGCCTGGCCACCACTTTTGTTGATCTGTTGACATTCTCTGTGACTTTCGGTACCTGCGGAAAAACGACCGTTCGTCCTACCCTGTCCTGAGAAATGGCGGAAGAGATGCTGTTCACAGTGGCTGGATCCGTCGCGATGCCAGCACAGCCGATCTCGCTCGAGGAAGCGGGCCTGGAGCAGCGCGCCGATCTGCAGGAGTGGGTGCTGTCGAACCCGGCCATCCTGGGCCCCGCCGTCAAGGTCGTCACCTTCGAGTTCGACGGGTTGCCCACGGTGCCCGGTGCGGGCCGCGACCGCATCTCGGTGCTGGGGCTCGGTGCCGACGGCCGCCTGGTCGTGGGCGAGCTCAAGAGCGGGCGGACCCTCGACACGGAGGTGCCGGCCGTCAAGTACGCCGCCATGGCGAGCCGCATGCTCCCCGAGTCGCTGGCCGATCACTACGCCCGTTTCCAGTCGCGCCACCAGACGCCCTTGACCGCCGACGAGGCGCTGGCCGAGCTGCAGGCCCACGCGCCCGACCTCTCGCCCCAGACGCTGCGGCGCCCCCGCATCGTCCTGCTGGCGAGTGGCTTCTCGGCCGCCGCGACCGCCAGCGTGGTGTGGCTCAGCGAGATGGGCCTGGACATCACCCTCATCCAGATCAGCGCCTTCCGCTCCTACATCTACGGGCAACTGGGCAGCAGCAACGTGCCGATGATCTCCGTCAGCCAGCTCTACCCCCTGCGCGAGGTGGAGGAGTTCACCATCAGCCCGGAGCGCCAGCTCGCCAAGGAGATGGCCGACTCCAAGCGGCGGGTGCAGGACGCCGCGTTGGTACGCCGGCTCGTGACGACCGAATCCGTGGCCGACGGGACGATCTTCACCCTGAGCCCGCGCACCGACCTCAATTTCGACCTGCGGAGCCAGCTGGAGGAGTGGCTGGACATGGACCCGGCCCGGCGGACGGCGCACTGGCAGAACAACTTGCACGCACCGCTGGTGTGGGACGTGGACAAGGCGGCGTACACGCCGGCCGGCCTGGTCCGCCACGTCATGGAGCAGGCCACCGGCGTCGGCGGCAACTACGCGGGGACCCAGTGGTTCCGCGACCCGACCGGCTGGACGATGACCGAGCTGGCCGGTCCGCTCGGGGGCGGCAAGGGCGCCATGTTCCGCGAATACTGGTCCCGCTGGCTGGACAAGGTCCGGGCGCGGCACCCGCGTTGGACCCAGATGACGACCCTGCCGGCACAGAATTTCATCACCATCCCCTCCCCCGTGCGCGGCACGCACTACGGGCTGAGCTTCGCCGCCGGCGGGCGCCTGCGCTCGGACTTCTACGTCGACCTCGGGACCCCCGAGGCCAGCGCGGCACAGTTCGACGTGCTGCAGCTGCAGCAGGAACAGGTCGAGTCGATCTACGGCGCGCCGCTGTCCTGGGAGCAGCTGCCCGATGGCTCCGCCTTCCGCGTCGCCGACTACAGCGACGGCGACATCACCGATGTGGCGGAGTACGCGTTCTACATCGACTGGATGATCGACTCCCAGGAGCGGCTGCGCCGCGCCGTCAACTCGGTCCTCCAGACCGGCGAACCGCCCGACGACGACTTCGACCGGCGCTGAGCGTCACGACGTCTTCAGCTTCCAGGCGGCCAAGGGAGCGAACACGATGACGAGCCCGGCCGTCCACAGCAACGACGGCACGAGGTAGTACGAGACGGAGTGCCCGAGGAGCTCCTGCGCCGCGGGGCCCCCGGTGAGCAAGCGCACCGTGTTGACCATCTGCGTCATGGGCTGGTTGGTGGCGAAGCCCTGCATCCAGCCCGGCATCGTCGACACCGGCACGTAGGCCGACGAGACGAAGCTCAGCGGGAAGACGAGGAACGAGAGCCCCTGTGCCGCCTGGGGGCTGCCCGCGAAGAGGCCCATGGCGATGAACATCCAGACGAAGGCAAAGCCGAAGAGGACGGTCAGCCCGAGGGCGGCGAGCGCGTCGGCCGTGGACCCACCGATCCGGAAGCCGACGGCGAACCCCACCACCGTCATGACGACGACGCCCCAGGCCACCAGCGCGGTGTCGGCGCTGACCCGGCCGGTGACGATGGAGAGCAGCCGGATGGGCAGGCTGCGCAGCCGGTCGAAGAGGCCGCCGGCCTGATCATCGGCGACACCACTGGCGGCGCTCATCCCCTGGAAGAGCACCCCGGTGACGACGAAACCAGGGACCAGGAAGTCGACGTAGTTCAGGTTCCCGGTGTGGGCCACCGCGCCGCCGAAGACGTAACGGAAGATCAGGAGGAAGAGCACTCCCTGTGCCGTGCCGGCGACGAGCAGCGCGGGCGAGCGCACGAACTTCTTGAGCGTGCGCCCGGCCACCTGGCTGGCGGCGACGAGAGACGACGCCCCCTGGTTGGTGACCGCGTCGATCGGTGCGGCCTGGCGCGGCGGGTCGAGGGTGAGATCCATGGTCATGCTGCGTCCTCCTTCGGAGTGGTGGTGGTGTCGGTCGTGGTGTGCCCGGTGAGGGCGAGGAACACTTCGTCGAGGGTGGGCCGGCGCAGCGCGATGTCCTCCACCGGGACGTCGGCGTCGTCGAGGGCGCGGAGGACGACGGGCAGGAGCTTCGGACCGCTCGGCGCGGCGATGGAGCACCGGCGCGTCGCCGGATCGGTGGACGGCTCGGCCATCCCGAGCGACCCCAGCACCTCGGCCGCCCGCTGCAGGGTGGCGACGTCGATGGTGTGCAGCTCGACCATGTCGGCGCCCACCCGTGACTTCAGTTGGTTCGGCGTGCCCTCCGCGATGACGCGGCCGTCGTCGATGATGACGATGGACGTGGCGAGGTGATCGGCCTCATCGAGATATTGGGTCGTCAGCACGATGTCGGTCCCGTGCTGGCTCATCACGTGCACGGCGTCCCACACCTCGTTGCGGCTGCCCGGGTCGAGACCGGTCGTCGGCTCGTCGAGCAGGAGCAGCCGGGGGGAGCCGACGAGGCTGGCCCCGAGGTCGAGCCGCCGTCGCATGCCGCCGGAATAGGTCCGGACCTGGCGGTCGGCGGCCTCCACCAGATCCATCTGCGCGAGGATCCGGTTGGACGAGGCCACCGCCTCGGCGCGGCCCTGGCCGTACAGGCGGGCCACCATGACGAGGTTCTCCCGCCCCGTCATCATCTCCTCAACGGCGGCGGACTGGCCGGCGAGGCCGATCATGCGCCGCACCGCCATCGGGTCGCGCACGACATCGTGACCGTTGACGGTCAGCGTGCCGCGGTCGGGCGCGATGAGCGTGGCCACCATGCGGATGAAGGTGGTCTTCCCGGCGCCGTTCGGCCCGAGGATCGCCACCGGTTGTCCTGGCGGCAGGGTGAGGGACAGGTCGGCGAGGGCCTGCACCTTCCCGAACTTCTTGCTGAGGCCGTCGGCCTCCATGAGCGCGTGCATGCACGCCTCCTTTCGTACGGAGGTGGCCTACGCTCTCAAGTGCTGCCTCGGGCGAAGGTCCCTCGTGGAACTGCTCGTGGTCGTACCGGCCCGGGGTCGCGTGGTGTCACACGCGGCCTCGGGCCATTTCTCGGGTGCTCTTTCTCGGGTGTCATTTCTCGGGTGTCATTCCTTGGGGATATCGAAGGAGAAGTGCACCTCCTCGGGATCGAAGTCCTCGGTCTGGAAGAGCCGCCACATGTCGAGCCCCTCGAGGGTGCCCTTGTGCATCTCGTCGGCGAGCCCCGTGACGAAGCGCAACTCGGCGACGAGCTGGCCCTCCTCGTACTCCGCCTCCAGAGCGAAGATGCGGGGCAGGCCGGCGTCGCGGGCCGCCCGCTCGACGCCACGCAGGGAGGCGAGCTTGACGGTCAGCATCTCGGCGCGGCGCCGGAGCGCCGCCAGCGCGTCGTCGGGGTCGAGGGCCGGCAGGAAGGAGAGCCCGGCCATGAAAGCGGGGTACTCCTTGGTGGGGGTGCCGATGAGCTCGGTGAGCCAGTCCGTCATTTCGGTGGCGCCGGCGTCGGTGATCTCGTAGACGGTCCGCTGGGGCCGCTTCCCCTCGCGGACGGTGCCGGTGGCCTTGATGAAGCCCTTCTTCTCGAGGGACTCGACCACGGCGTAGAGGGAGCCGTAATTGAGGCGGACACTCTCCTGCTTGGCCCGGGCCCGCAGCGTCTGGGCCACCTCGTAGGGATGCATGGGCTTCTCGTAGAGACAGACCAGGACCGCGAGGGCGAGTGGATTGGAGCGTGACCACCTGGGCATAGTCGGTCAGTATATTTGATTCAGAGTAATCTGTAAAGAGTGCTCTGACCAATGACCCGATTCGGGCGGCAGGCGGCGAGGCGCCGGGCATAACCTCGCTCGAAATGGCACCGACGATCCTCCATGTGGCTCCGCATCCCGACGACGAGGCGGTGGGCTGCCCCGGCGCCCTCCTCCACCTCCTCGACCGGGGCTGGACCGTGGTCAGCGTCGTGGCCAGCCTGGGCTTCTCGGGCCAGTGGGATCGGCGGCGGGTCGAGGCGGAGGAGGCGGCGCAGCGGGCCGGCTTCGTGCCCGTCTTCTTGGACCCGCCGTTGAACCTGGACCTCGACGGTGACCTCGCCCTGGCCACCCGGCGGATCGCCACCGAGCTCCCGGGGATCGTCGAGGCGTACGACGCCTCGATCGTGGTCTCGCCCTCCCCCCATGACGTGCACCATGCGCACGAGAGCGTCGGCCGCGGGGTCCAGCGCGCCATGGCGGCGCTGCCCCCGACCGTGCGCTGGTGGATGTGGGGCGTGTGGGGTGACCTCCCGGCTCCGAACGTCTACTACGGCTACGACGCAGCGGTGTTGGACCGCGCGCTCCACATCCTCGATGCGTACGCCGGCGAGCTCGAGCGCAACGACTACCGGCCCTTCCTGTCGGGCCGGGCGGCGGCCAACGCCGTGATGGGATCCGAGCGCGTCTTCGGGTTCGGCTCGCCCGCCGCCAGCCCGCGCCCCTACGCCGACCTCGTGACGGAGGTGAGGCTGGTCGACGGACGGTTCATGGCTTCCGAGGCGCACTACCTCGACCAGGGCCCCGAGCCCTCGGCGCTCTACGACGTCGATCTCACGCCGTGGCTCGACGCCTCCACTGCGCACGAGCTGGTGGGCTACATCCGCGAAGTCCGCGGCGACGGGGAGGACCCGGCGGGGTGACCGCCATCGCCACGCTCACGCCGCGCCTGGTCGAGGACTTCAGGCGTGACGGGTTCGTGGTGGTGCCCGACCTCCTCTCCGCCGGGGAGCTGGAGCATTTCGGGGCGGCCGTGGACCTCGGGGTCGCCCGCCGCAGCCGGCACGACGCGCGGAACCTCGCCGACAAGACCCGGTACGAGCAGAGCTTCACGCAGTGCCAGAACCTGTGGGAGGACTGCGCCGATGTCCGGCCGCTGACGTTCCATCCACTGCTGGCCGAGACAGCAGCCCGGCTGCTCGACGTCGACCGCGTCCGGCTCTGGCACGACCAGGCCCTCTACAAGGAGGCCGGCGGGCGGGAGACCGACCCGCACCAGGACCATCCGTACTGGCCGATCGTCCAGACCGACACCGTCACGGCCTGGATACCCTTCGACGGCTCCACACTCGAGAACGGCGCCATGGGCTATCTCCCTGGGAGTCACCGGCTCGGCGTGCGCGAGTTCGTCGACATCTTCAGCGGCCGCGGCGACGACCCGCTGACCGGCTCGGAGCTGCAGGGGGTCGATCCGGTGTTCGTCGAGGTGCCGAGCGGGTCGGTCGCCTTCCATCACGGCCTGACCTTCCACTTGGCCAAGCCCAACCGGAGCGGTACGGTCCGACGCGTGCACACCGTCATCTACTTCGCCGACGGGTCCACCCGGGGCGAGGGATCCTTTCCGCATCCCGCTGTCGAGCGGGCCGGCATCGCCATGGGTGCCGTCATCGCCAGCGACGTCACACCAATGGCCTGGCCCCGCCCCGACGGCGCGCTGCCCGATCCACCCGTGGTGCCGATGGCCTGATGCCGGTGCTGACGGCGGAACAGCGCGCCTCGTGGACTGAGCGGGGCTTCATCCGGATCGGCAGCTTTGCCGATCCGGCCATCTGCACGGCGATGCTCGAACACGCGACTGACGTGGTCCGTGACCCCGTGCTGGCGGAGCATCTTGGCGTCAGGGTCCTGCCGGAGAGCAACAAGGCGGGTGTCGTGCGCGAGCAGCCCGAGGACGGGGTCTCCAAGATCTTCCGACTGCACCGCGACCCTGTCTTTGCCCGCTTCGCCCACTCGCCCGACGTTGTCGACGTCGTCGCTGAGCTGATCGCTCCGGATATCGATGTCTTCTTGTCACAATTCATCTTCAAGACGCCGGGTGCGTGGGGGCAGCCGTGGCACCAGGACTCCTTCTACTTCCCCTTCGAGCCGGCGCGGCCCGTCGTCGGCATCTGGCTGGCCGTCACGCAGGCGACGCGCAGCAACGGGTGCCTCCATGTGCTGCCCGGCTCGCAGACCGAGCAGGTGCACACGCACGTCCCCGATTGCCGCCCCGGCGCCAACTACGGCTACTTCGAGATCGTCGACCACGACATGCAGGCCTCCGAGCCGGTGCTGATGGATCCGGGCGACCTGCTCATCTTCGACAGCCACCTGATGCACTGCTCGACGGACAACGGCTCCGACGGCATCCGTGCCGCCATGGTGTACCACTACGCCGGCGCGGGCACTGTCGACCACTCCGAGGAGTACTTCCCGTCGACCAACGACTGGGTCGCCGTCGGGCGCGACGGGCGAGCAGTGCCACCGGCGGCGGCGTGACCGCACCGAAACGTCGTCGCGACCGGACGGGCTCATGGCGCTGAAGTTCGACGCCATGCTGCCGGCGCAGCCGCTCCGCCTGGCCGCCAAGCTCGGACAACGGGCCAGCGAGGCCGGGCTGTCCGGTCTCGTCGTGACCGAGGCGGGGCGCACGGCGTATCTCACCTGCGGTGCGCTGGTGACGGCGGCCGACATCGACGTGCTGACGGGCATCGCCGTGGCCTTCCCGCGCAGCCCGATGGTGACCGCGGCGACGGCGTGGGAGTTGGCCGAGGCCAGCGGGGGCCGCTTCCGGCTGGGGCTGGGCTCGCAGGTGCGGGCGCACATCGAGCGACGCTACGCCTCGGTCTTCGACCATCCGGGGCCGCGGCTGCGCGAGTACGTCCTCGCCGTGAAACGGATCTTCGAGTCGTTCCGCCACGGGTCGCCCCTCGCGGTGGAGGGCGAGTTCTACAACCTGTCGCTCCTCCCGGCGATGTGGGCGCCCGGACCGATCGACTGTGCGGATCCGCCGGTCGACATCGCCGCCGTCAGCCCCTGGATGCTCCGCATGGCCGCAGAGGTGGCGGACGGCGTGCACGTGCACCCACTCAACACACCGACCTACCTGCGCGAGACGGTGTTGCCGAACCTGGAGGCCGGCGCCGCCCGCTCCGGGCGCGCCGTGGAGGACCTCGAGATCATTGTGCCCGCCTTCCTGGTGGTGGGCGACACCGACGAGGAGCGGGCTCGCTGGCGCGAGCTCGCCCGGGTGCAGGTCGCGTTCTACGGGTCGACGCCCAACTACGCGTTCATCTTCGAGCAGCTCGACCGCGAGGGCACGACCGACCTGATCCGTGAGCGTCAGCGGGCGGGCGACATCCCCGGGATGGCGGCGGAGATCGACGACGACCTGCTGGAGAACTTCGTCACCGAGGGCACCTGGGACGACATCGCTGACACCATCGTGGCCAAGTACGGCGGCGTGGCGACGAGAGTCGTGAGCTACTTCACCGGATCAGACGTGGTGCGCGATCCCGACGCCTTCGAGCGGTGGGGTGCGCTGGCCCGGCAGGTGCGCGCCATCTCGTAGGGGGCAGCGGCAGGCGGCGGAAGAGACCCAGGTTCGCCTGCGCCGACCCGGCGTGGTGTCCGTCGATCGCCCCCGATCCACGTGGGAACTCCCCAGTGCCACGGTGTAAAGGCGCACGTGGGAAGGCCGTACTGCGGCGCGGGCGGGTGAACGGGGTGACTCCTTTGGCTGCGGAGTGCACGGCGGCGGCAGAATAGGATTCTGAGTCCGCTCCGGCGTGGCCGGGGCCGGCAAGCACGATCGAAGGACAACGATCGCAACGACAACGATCTCAACATGGAAGGACCGCGGTGGCTATCCAATTGAAGGCAGGCTTGAGACTGCGCAGTGCGACCGACGCCTGTGAGGTGGTCGTCGTCCAGGCGCCTGCCGACCCCGTCGACCTGCGCTGCGGGGGACATCCGTTCTTGGCGGCAGACGCCGAGCCCACGTCCGAGAGCATCAAGGCGGGGTTCGACGGCGGGGCCCAGCTGGGGAAGCGCTACAGCGACGACGAACTGGGCCTGGAGCTCCTCTGCACCAAGGCGGGCGAAGGCTCCATTTCGGTCGGCGACACCGTCCTTGCCGTCAAGGGCGCCAAGCCGCTGCCCGCCTCGGACTGAACGACCGAGAACGGGGGACGCAGTCGTGAACATCGCCATGCTGCTCGAAATGGCGGCCGAGGGCGACCCGGACCGCGTCGTTCTGGGCTCGCACGATGGGGGGATCACCGCCTCGGATCTCCTCGAGCGATGCCGGCGGGCCGCCATCTACTTCGAGAAGAGCGGCGCCGAGGTCGTCGGCTACTTCGGGCTGAACGAGGACACGCTGCCGGTCGCCCTCTTCGGTGCCGCCCTTGCCGGCATCCCGTTCGCGCCGCTCAACTACCGCGCTCCGGACGAACAACTGCGGGGCATCCTCGGCCGCGTCGGGGGCGGAGTCATGATCGCCGACGACCAGGAAGTCGATCGCCTCAACGGCATCGGCGCCACAAACGTCCTAACCAAGGCCGAGTTCGCCGCTGCCATCGCGGAGCCGGTGACCGGCGAGCACCCCTTTGTCGACCCCGAGGAGATCGCCGTCCTGCTCTTCACGAGCGGCACGACGTCGGAGCCGAAGGCGGCCATCCTGCGCCACCGCCACCTCGTCTCCTACATCATCTCGAGCGTCGAATTCCTCGGCTGCGAGCCGACCGAGGCACAGCTGATCTGCGTGCCCTCGTACCACATCGCCGGTATCGCAGCGGTGTTGAGCTCCCTCTACGCGGGACGTCGCATCATGTACCTGCCGGCGTTCGAAGCCAGCGCGTGGGTGCAGCTCGCCGCCGACGAGCAGGTCACCCACGCCATGGTGGTGCCCACCATGCTGGGACGCATCCTCAACGCCATCGAGGAGACGGGCGCCGAGCCGCCCGCGCTGCGCCACCTCTCCTACGGCGGCGGGCGCATGCCGCTCGAGCTGGTCGAGCGGACGCTGCCCGACATGCCCCACGTCGACCTGGTGAACGCCTACGGGCTGACCGAGACGAGCTCGACCATCGCCATGCTGACGCCCGACGACCATCGCGAGGCCTTCGCCAGCGCCGACCCGGCGGTGCGGGCGCGGCTCGGGTCGGTGGGGCGTCCCCTGCCGTCCCTCGAGGTGGAGGTGCGCGGCCCGATGAAGCCGTCCTGCCGCGGGCGAGAAGGGCGAGATCTGGGTGCGGGGCGAGCAGGTCGCCGGCGAGTACTTGGGGAAACCGCGCTGACGAGGACGGGTGGTTCCGCACCCGGGACGCGGGGTGGTTCGACGAGCACGGCTTCCTGTTCGTGGAGGGCCGGCTGGACGACGTGATCGTGCGGGGCGCCGAGAACATCTCGCCCGGCGAGATCGAAGAGGTGCTGCAGGCGCACCCCGGCGTCACCGAGGCCGCCGTCATCGGCATCCCCGACACCGAGTGGGGTGAAGCGGTGGCGGCCGTCGTGGTGTTGCGCCCGGCGGATCGGTCACCGAGGACGAGCTGCAAGGGTGGGTGCGAGAACGGCTGCGCTCGACGAAGACCCCCGTCGTCGTGGAATTCCGGGACGAGTTGCCCTACTCGCCGACCGGAAAGCTCCTCGGCGGGTGCTACGCGCCGAGCTGTCCACATCCGGTTCCTGACGCTCGCCGTCAGTCTTCGCTGCGCCCCC